>CAWGPL010000013.1:0-312389 GCA_963824465.1 uncultured Alphaproteobacteria bacterium | reverse complement strand
GGCCGGCCACGCCGGCAGGTCCTTCGCCTCCGGTTCGCCACGGATCGCGAACGCCCCCCAATAGCGCGCCATTGCGTCGGCGATCTTGCTTTCGTCCGGAGTAAACCCCGAGGCGACCTCACCGCCGTCATGCAGGGGATAGAGGTAGGTCAGTTCCGTGGCATGGCCAGCGCCCCATTGATACCCAGCGACCGTATACCAGGCGGGGCCACTGCGAGGGCTGAATTCATAGACATGGACAGGAACGTTCCGCGCGAAGATCGCGGCGAGCGCGGCGGTCGCGCAGCCGCCGATCCCCTGTTCGATGGCGCCGGCGCCGAGGTCGCCGTTATCGGTGCCGATTGCGGCGACCTGATAGGCGACGGCGGCCGGGTCCGTTGCGTCCGCCGGCCAAGGATATTGCTTCAGGACCGCATCCGCTTGGGCGCCGAAGTTCTTGCGGACAAAATCCTCGTATTGCGCTTCGCGTCCAGCCGACAGACGACTGGAAGAACGAACGGAGCTCGTCGCGCGTCGAACCGATGATGATGGGCACGCGCGCATAATTTCCTCCGTTCACGGCGGACCAGAGATGGGTGGGGAACGCGGGCGTACCGTCGGTCAAGAAATAGTAGGGCGCTTGCGCCGCTCGAGATTTCCGCGACCGGCTTTTCGCGCAGGCAGGACACGATGAGGTCGCCGATCCGTACAGCCCGCCTTATGCGCGAAGGCCGCGCCCTCGGCCTCGGCCTGCTCCGAGGGGATGCGGACGCAGGCGCCGCTCTGGATGACCGCCCTGCTGAAGAGCCCGCGTGAGGCCGGCGCGACGAGATGCGCCGCACATCGACCAGCCTCCAGCCAATTCGCCGCCGATCGTAATATTTTCGGGATCGCCGCCGAACGCCCCGATATTGCGCTTGATCCAGGCGAGCGCCGCCTGCTGATCCTCGAAACCGAAATCGCCGCCCCCGGCCAGCGACGGCAATGCGAGAAAACCGAGCGCGCCAAGCCGATAATTGACGTGACGCCCACCACCGGGTTCATGCGAACGATCTTGTCCGGCCGTCCTTGTTGCCGCTCCCGGTGACATAGCCGCCGCCGTGAATATACACATAGACGGCCAGCTTCGCGTCGTCTCGCTCCCGATCGGGCGCTGGATGTTCACGTCCAGGCAGTCCTCGTCCACCGCCATCTTGGCGGAATCGAGGGTCTTTGGCTGCGGACAATAGCTGCCGTATTCCTTCGCCGGCCGCACACCGCTCCAATGCGCAGGAGGCCGGGGCGGGCTCCACCGCAGTTCCCCGACCGGCGGCGCCGCATACGGAATGTTGAGGAAATTCTCGACGCCGCGGGCGACATTGCCCTGAACGGCGGCCGCCTCGGTCTGCACCGCAAAGAGGGTTGGGAACCTGCGGACGGATCAGCCGCGAGCGCGGCGCCGCCGGCCAGAGCGAGCGACAGAATTGCACTCGCATGAAGGGCGAGCTTTTGCGGTGAGCGATGCCTCACGTTCGTCTCCTCCTGGGAATGGCCACTTCCGAGCGCCACTACACACCTTGTAGTGGGCAAATGCTCCGGATGAGAGCTAACCTTCGACTTCAGGGCGGGAAGTCAACCGGAGTGACTTCAAACCCTCTTGATCGTCCAACGTTCCCGCCGCCGCATGGGCCGATTCGCGGGCGGCCGCGCTTCGCTACTCGCTACCGGCCCCCATCGAGGTCCACGTCCATTGTTTTCCGCTCTCGACATCGCCCGCGCGCTGATCCGTTTTCCCTCGGTCACGCCGGAGGATTGCGGGGCGCTCCCCTATCTGCGCGGCCTTTTGCGACGCGGGCTTTATGACGGAACTCGTCACTTTCTCCGCGCCCGATACGCCGGACGTGCTCAACCTCTACGCTCGCTTTGGACGGCCGCCCAATCTGTCTTCGCCGGCCATACGGACGTCGTGCCGACGGGCGACGTTTCGCGCTGGCGATTCGATCCTTTCGCGGCGCGAAGTGATGGACGGTGTCCTCTACGGCCGTGGCGCGTGCGACATGAAAGGCGGTGTTGCGGCGGCTCTGGCGGCGGCGTTGCGATTCGTCGCGCAAGAGGCGATTCGCCGGATCGGTCAGTTTCCTGGTCACCGGCGATGAAGAAGGCCCTTCGATCAATGGCACGGCGAAGCTGCTCGCCTGGGCGGCGGCGAAGGGCGAGCGTCTCGACCATTGCATTGTCGGCGAGCCGACCTCGCTCGAGAAGCTCGGCGACACGATCAAGCACGGGAGGCGCGGCTCCCTGACGGGAGTCTCACGCTCTACGGCAAACAGGGACACGCGGCCTATCCGCATATCGCTGACAATCCTGTGCGGCGGCTGCGCCGCGCTCGACGCGCTGTTTTCGCCGCCGCTCGATCAGGGCGACGCGGATTTCGCGCCCTCCAATCTCGAAGTCGTCAGCGTCGATGTCGGCAATCCGGCGTCGAACGTGATTCCGGGCGAAGTGCGGCTTCTGTTCAACATCCGCTTCAATACGATCTGGACGCCGCGATAAACTTCCGAGGAAATCGCGCGCCGCGTCGAGGCGGCGCTAAAGGGCGCGCGCCATACGCTGACCTTCGACCCTTGCACCGCGCTGGCTTTCGTCACGCTCGGTCGGGCCTTTCACCGATCTCGTTTCCGACGCGGTCGAAGACGTCACCGGAATCCGAAGCCGACGCTCAACACGGCGGGCGGCACCTCGGACGCGCGCTTCATCAAGGATTATTGCCCGGTGGTCGATTTCGGCCTGCCGAACGCGACAATCCACGCGGTCGACGAACGCGCGACGGTCGAAGACATCGAGGCGCTGTCGCGGATTTACGAGCGGGTGATCGATCGATATTTCGCGGCAGGCCGTAGGCCGCTCAATACGCCACCCTGACGAGATAGAGCCCATGCGCCGGCGCGACCTGCCCGCAGCGCGCGCGGTCGGCGGCTTCGAGCGCGGCCTTGAGGTCCGCAGCGGTCCACCGTCCGGCGCCGACATCGATCAGCGAGCCGACCATCGAGCGCACCTGCCGATGCAGAAACGAGCGCGCCCGAAACTTCAAAGCAGGATCAGGTCGCCGTCGCGGCGGACATCGAGCCTGTCCAGCGTGCGGACGGGCGAGGCGGCCTGGCATTGCAAATCGCGGAAGGTCGAGAAATCGTGCCGGCCGAGAAGCACCGCGCCGCTTCCGCCATCGCTTCGACGTCGAGCCGCTGCTTCACATGCCACGCCTGACCCGGTCGAACGTCAGCGGCGCGCGGCGGTTCAGGACGCGATAAAGATAGTGCGCGGGCGGCCGCGCTCCGGCGGGCGTCAAAGTCATCGGCGACGACCTCGGCCGACAGGATGGCGACGGCGTGGGGAACAAATGGGCGTTGAGGCCCTCCGACAGGCGGAAGCGGCGCCCAGTCGCGCGCAAGATCGACATGCGCGACCTGCCCCGTGGCGTGAACGCCGGCATCGGTGCGGCCCGCGCCATGGGCCACGGCCCGCTCGCCTGTCATCGCGAAAATCGCGTCTTCCAGGGCCTCCTGCACGGAAAACCGTTCTCCTGCCGTTGCCAGCCGACGAAGGGCGCGCCGTCATATTCGAGAGTGAGCTTGAAGCGGGGCATTGCGGGAGGTCTACGGAGGATCGCGGAGGCGCGGTCAATCGAAAATCGCTGAGACATCACTTGCCAATTCGTCCCTAAAAGACATAAACATATCTTTATGTCTCGTTTCATCGCCCCAAGGCCAATTCCCTTCCCCGCCCTCCTTGCTGCCCTCGAGGCCGCCGGGCGAGCCCACGCGGCTCAGAATGCTCGCGCTGCTCGCGGAAGCGGAGCTGACTGTCAGCGAACTTGTCGCCATCCTCGGCCAGTCGCAGCCGCGCGTCTCGCGCCACCTGAAGCTATTGGTCGATGCCGGAACTCGCGGCGCGCAGCCGCGAGGGCGCCTGGGCCTTTTTCCGCCTCGCCGACGAGGGCGGGGCGTTGGCGCGTGATCTTGTCGCCCGGCTCGATCCAGTCCGACCCCGTCCTCGCCGCGGACCGCGACCGGCTCGCGATGGCGCGCGAGGCGCCGCCGCAAGCAGGCAGAAGCCTATTTCGCCGAGCAGGCGGAAAACTGGGACCGGATCCGCGCCTTGCACGTCTCCGAAGCGCGGGTCGAAGCCGCGCTCCTCGCCATGCTCGGCGACAAGCCTTTCTACAACCTGCTCGATCTCGGCGCCGGCACGGGCCGCATGCTGGAATTGCTGGCGCCCAGGGCGGGGCGCGCCGTCGGCGTCGACCAGAGCGCGGCGATGCTCGCGCTCGCCCGCAGCCGCGCCGATCAGGCCGGGCTTCGCAACGTGACGCTGCGCCAGGGCGACATCTACGCGCCGCCGGTCGAGCGCAACGGCTACGACCTGGTCGTCATCCATCAGGTGCTGCACTTCCTCGACGATCCGGCGCGGGCGCTGAAGCAGGCGGCGCTCGCCCTCAGCCCAGGCGGCCGTCTGGCGTGGTCGATTTCGACGCCGCATGGTCACGACTTCTTGCGCGACGGATTTCGCCCACCGCCGGCTCGGCTTCGCGCCCTCCGAGATCGAGGGCTATTTTGCCGGAGGCCGGGCTCGTCTCATGCGCGCTGCGAGCGCGTCGCCCCGGCGGCCGATGAGGCCGGCAAGCTCACCGTCACGATCTGGCTCGCGGAAGACCCGCGCATGATCGCCGACCCCCTTCCCAAGAGCGACGTGGAGTTCGCCTGATGGCCGCAAAACCGCTTCCGCTTAGCCGTTCCGGCGCGAATGTCCGCGTCTCGTTCGAGTTCTTCCCTCCGAAGACGCCCGAGATGGAGGCAGACCTTGTGGGAAGCCGCCGCGCGGCTCGAACCGCTGCAGCCGACCTTCGTCTCGGTGACCTACGGCGCGGGCGGCACGACGCGCGAGCGCACCCATGCGACGGTCGCGCGCTTCGTGCGCGGAAACCGCGCTGAAGCCCGCCGCCCATCTCACCTGCGTCGGCGCCTCGCGCGACGAGATCCGCGAAACGCTTTCGGCCTATCATGGCGCGGGCGTGCGCCATATCGTGGCCCTGCGCGGCGACCCGCCGACCGGCCTCGACGCGCCCTTACGAGTCGCACGCCGACGGCTACCGCTCGACCGCAGATCTCGTCGCCGACGCCAAGGAGATCGGCAATTTCGAGGTGTCGGTCGGGACCTATCCCGAAAAACACCCGCAGAGCCCGACGCTGCTTCACGACATCGAGGTTCTGAAGCGCAAGGTCGGCGCCGGCGCCGACCGGGCGATCACCCAGTTCTTCTTCGACAACAGCGCCTATTATCGCTTTCTGGACGTCGCCGCGGCGGCCGGGATCGCCGTGCCGATCGTGCCGGGCATCATCCCGGTGCAGAACTTCAAGCAGACCGCGAATTTCGCCCGCAAGACCGGAGCCAGCATCCCGCAATGGCTCGCCGACCGGTTCGAGGGCCTGGAGGACGATCCCGCCACGCGCCGCCTCGTGGCGGCCGCTGTCTGCGCCGAGCAGGTTCTCGACCTCATCGACCACGGCGTCGAGGAACTGCATTTCTACACGATGAACCGCGCCGACCTCGTCTTCGCGATCTGCCATCTGATCGGGCTGCGCCCCAAACCCGGCGTTGAGGCCGCTGCCGCGGCGGCGTGAACCATCGCACGGCTCATCCGTGCGCGTATTCCCAGTAGAGTTTTCGCGCCCGCCGGTAGGAGGGGCCGGGCTGCAAGTCCCGGCCCTCGATGCGCCTTACGGGCGTGACCTTGCCGTAATTGCCGACAGTGAAAATCTCGTCGGCGTTCTCGAAGTCGGCAAAGGTGAGGATCGCCTCGCGCGCGTCGGCGCCATCGTCGCGCAGGAGTTTCAGCACCCGCTGGCGCGTGACGCCGTTGAGGAAGGAGCCGTTGGCGATCGGAGTCATCACGACTCCGTCCTTGGCCAGAAAGACATTGGCGGTCGCAAGCTCCGCGACATTCCCGAGCATGTCGGGCATGAGGCAATTGTCGAAGCCGCGTGAGCGCGCCTCGCGCAACGCGCGCGCGTTGTTGGGATAGAGGCAGCCGGCCTTGGCTTCGATGGGCATGGTCACGGCGAGGGGCTTGGCGAAGATTGAGCGGGTGACGGATGCGCCGGCTTCGCTGGGCATCGGCGCCTCGTAGAGCGAGAGACAGAACCGGGTCGCGTCTTCGTCCCAGGCTACGCTCGACCAGGACGCGCCATGCTCGGCCCAGTACATGGGCCGGATGTAAACGGCGGCGCCCGGCGCAAATTTCTTCAGACCCTCGCTGAACCAGATCGACCATCGCCTCGACGCTCATGAGCGGCTTCAGCCCCATCGTCGCGGCGGAGCGGTTGAGGCGTCCGCAATGCAGGTCGAGATCCGGCGTCACGCCCTCGAAAGCGCGGGCGCCATCGAAAACGCTGGAGCCTAACCAGAAGGCATGGGTGCGCGCGCCGATGAAGGGCGTGTTGCCATCGAGCCATTGACCATCGACAAAAGTGAAAGTCTGGGACCAACCGGGCATAAAGGCTCCCTTCAAGCAGACCGTCGCCTAGTTCAATTCGCCCGACAATTCCGCGATCGCCTCGCGGGCGGCTTGCGAGATCGGCGCTGGCGGCGCGTCGAGGGAAAACCAGCCGAGCGCTTCCGCTTTTTCCGGCTCGCGGTTCTCCGCTTCGCCCTCCGCCTCGGCGAGCCAGACGGGCGAGACCCAGTGCTGTCCCTCGCCCATCATCTCGACAAGCCGCAGCGGGCGGACGAGACGAACCGAGAGCCCGGTCTCCTCGAAAATCTCGCGGCGGATCGCGTCCTCAACTCGTTCCATGAAATCCACCTTGCCGCCCGGCAGGCTCCACGCGCCCGCCTCGGGGGGCTTGACCCGTTTCACCAGCAGGAGCCGCCCGTCGCGAACGATCGCCGCGCCGCAGCCGACCCGCGGCTCGCTCACGCGGCGAGCGCCGTGAGAATCCGCAGCCCAGGAGCGCGCCCCTTTGTAGAAAGAGGTCAGTTCGTATTTCTCGTTGGGCGAATGGATCTGGTCGTCCTCATAGGCAAAGCCGACGAGCAGCGTGTCCATGCCAAGCTCCTTCTTGAAGGAGCCGACGATCGGGATCGAGGCGCCGCAGCCCATGAGCGCCGGTCGGCTTGCCCCATTCCTCTTCGAGCGCGCGGGCGGAGCGCCGCACAATTTCGTTGTTCACGGGCAGAGTGATCGCGCCCGTGCCCTGTTGCCCCAAAAACTCGGCCTTCACATCCGGCGGCAGGCGTGAGGTGACGAACTTGTGGAAGGATTGCAGGATGCGCTCGGGATTCTGCTTGCCGACGAGGCGGAACGAGAATTTGGCGCTCGCCTTCGCGGGAATGACCGTCTTGCCGCCCTCGCCGGTATAGCCGCCGATGATTCCGTTGACGTCGCAGGTCGGCCGCGACCAGAGCTGCTCGAGCGGCGATGCGGTCCTTCTCGCCGGCGGGCGTCGTGAGGCCGACGTCGCCTTGAGAAAGCCGTCGGCATCGAAATTCGAGGTCGCGCCACTGCTCGGCCAATTCCTCCGGCAATTCCTCGACGCCATCGTAGAAGCCCGGCAGCGTGATCGCGCCCTTCTCGTCGCGCAAGTCCGCGATGATGCGCGCGAGCACGTGGATCGGATTGATCGCGATCGCCGCCGTAAATGCCCGGAATGCAGGTCGCGGCTCGCGCCCGTGAGCACGACCTCCTCGCCGACGAGGCCGCGCAGCGCGGTGGTGATGGCGGGCACGCCGTAAGCCCACATGCCGGTGTCGCAGACGAGCGCGACATCGGCTTTCGAGCGTATCCGCGTTCTTCGCGAGAAACGCCGGCAGCGACGGCGAGCCGACCTCCTCCTCGCCCTCGAACAGGATCGTGATCTCGCAGGGCGGCCCGCCGAGCTTGGCGAAGGCGCGGCAGGCCTCGACGAAGGTCATCAGCTGACCTTTGTCGTCGGACGAGCCTCGCGCCGACGATCCGCGAGCCGTTCGGCCCGTCTTCGAGCGTCGGCTCGAAGGGCGGGCTGCGCCAAAGATTCAGCGGGTCCGGCGGCTGCACGTCGTAATGGCCATAGAAGAGCACGTGCGGGGCGTCGCGGCCGCCCCGCTTTCATGTGGGCGACCACGGCGGGGCGACCGGCGGTCGGTTGCTTCGAGACGTCGAAGCCGATGGCGGCGAGTTCAGCGACAAGCCAGTCCGCCGCCCTGTCGCAGTCAGGGAAATGGGCGGGAACGGCCGAAATCGAGGGGATCTTCAAAAGCTCGAAGAGCCGGTCGAGCGCCGGGGTCTGTTCCGCGTCGATCGCGGAAAGAACATCATCGATGGTGGCCATTATCTCTCCGCAATCTCGCCGAATCCCTTTTGTCGGCGTCACTCTATCAGCCGGAATGGACAGGCTCCAAGGCGCGACAAAGCGCGGCGCCTCGACCTTCGTCGCCTTGCCAAGATCGCCTTGCCCGTCCCATGCTCCCCTCTACAGGGGAAGGAACGCCATATGGCGCAGCATTTTGACGCCAGAAACGCACCCTTCGATCGACTGACGCCTGAGGAACTGGAGTTCATCCAGTCCAAACTCGACATTGGCTATTTCCGGCCCGGCGAGACGATCATCCGTCCCGGCGCGGCGCCCGAAAGCCTGTTCATCGTCATGAAGGGCGCGGTCGAGGAGCGCGACGGCGACGACCTCGTGGCGCTGCGCGGGCCGGGCGACGCCTTCGACAGCCGAGCGCTCGTGCAGGGCGGCGGCGCGCATGCTTTCGTCGCGCGCGAAGAAACGCTTTGCCACCTCGCGCCGCGCGGCGTCGTCATGCGGCTCATCGCCGAGAATCCCCGCTTCGCTGCGTTCTTCTATCTCGACGTCGCAACGAAACTCGACGCCGCGGCGCGAGAGGAGGAGGGCGCTCGTTTTGCGCCGCTGCTCGGGGCGCGTGTGTCCGATGTCCACACACATGACGCCATCGTCGTGCCGGGCGAGACGACGATCGCCGACGCCGTCGCCCGAATGAACTCGGCAAAAGCCTATGCGCTCTTCGCCCGCGACGAGGAGAAGGGCGTAGGCGTTGTCTGCCGCACCGATCTCATGAACGCCGCGATCCTTGACCGCCGCCCGCTCAATTCGCCGATCGGCCCGCTCGCCGCCCGCCCGGTCCTGAAGATCGCGCCCGACGACCTCATCTCGACCGCTCTGCTCAAAATGACGAAGGGTAACAAACGGCGCCTCGCGGTCGAGCGCGATGGCGAGATCGTCGGCGTGCTCGAAGATATCGACCTTCTGAGCTTCCTTGCCGGCAATTCGCAGCTCATCGCCGCCCGCGTCGATCGCGCCGCCACGGTCGCGGATCTGGCGCGCGCGGCCAAGCGCATCGACCCACAGATCCGGACGCTTCGACGGCAGGGTGTCAAGATCGACGTGATCTGCGAGATCGTCTCCGATCTCAACCGCCGCCTGCACGCGCGCCTCTTTTCCCTGATTGCGCCGGATTCGATCAAGGAGGCCGGTTGCCTGATCGTCATGGGCAGCGAAGGGCGTGGCGAGCAGACGTTTCGCACCGATCAGGACAATGGTCTCATCCTGCGAAGCGACGTTCCGCAACCCGACCTCGACGAATTCCGGCGCGACATGTTCGACGCGCTCGCCGAGTGCGGCTTCCCGCCCTGTCCCGGCGAGGTGATGGTGCGGAACCCCGTCTGGTCCAAGTCGCTCGACGCTTATCGCGAAGATTTTGCGCGCGCGCTCGCGCATGGCGACGAAACGGGCGTCATGAACGTCGCAATCTTCTACGACGCGGACGCGACCGCCGGCGACGATGCGCTACTTTCCGAAGCCAAGCAGGATCTCATCGACCTCATGCGAGGCGAGCGCGTTCGCCTTGCGCGGTTCGCCCGCGCGATTGACGCCTTTCCCACTCCGATCGGCTTTTTCAACAATCTCGTGACCTCAAAGGCCGACGGCGACGCGCTCGATTTGAAGAAAGGCGGAGTCTTTCCTCTCATGCATGGCGTGCGCGCGCTCGCGCTCGAAGCGGGCCTGCATGAGACCAAAACCACCGCGCGGATCGCGCGCCTGTCGGAGGCGGGTCTCTTCGACGCGCAATTCGCGCGCGAACTTATCCAGGCCTTCAACTATCTCATGACGCTCCGGCTCGACGCGCAGATCGCGGAAGCGGCTGCGAGCAATCTCGTGAGGCCGGGTGAGCTTTCGACCATGGATCGCGACCTTCTGCGCGACGCTTTCCTCGTCGTAAAGCGCCTGCGCGAGATGGTGCGGCGGCATTTCAATCTCGCGATGTTTTGATGGGAGCGCTCTTGCGCCTCGCGTCCTTCCCCTCCTGCCAAGCCTGATGCTTGACGCTCTCAAACGCGCGATTCGCCGCCGGCGCCTGCGCGATCCGGGATACGCCTTCCTGTTCGAGCCGCCGCCGAGTGACGAGGCCGTGTCGATCGATTGCGAGACGACGGGGCTCGATCCGCGCAAAGACGATATCGTCTCGGTCGCCGCAATCAAAATCCGCGGCCATCGCATCCTGGCAAGCGAAACTTTTGAGGCGAGGGTGAAACCCGAGACGGCGCTGAAGCCCGACGCCATCAAGGTTCATAGGCTGCGCGAGCAGGATGTGGCGTCCAGCCGACCCATGGCCGAGGTCCTGCCCGGCCTGCTGCGTTTCATCGGCTCCCGGCCGTTGGTCGGCTTCTACCTTGAGTTCGACGTCGCCATGCTCAACAAACACGTCCGGCGGCTCATCGGAATCGACTTGCCGAACGCGCAACTCGAGGTTTCGGGCGTCTATTACGATCTCAAATATCGCGGCGCGCCGCCGGGCACGCAGGTCGATCTCAAATTCGCGAGCCTCATGAAGGATCTTGGTCTGCCTGTCCTCGATCAGCACGACGCAGCGGCGGATGCGCTGATGACCGCGATGATTCATGTCACGCTCATGGACAGGCGCGCGCGGGGCGCGAAAATCCCACGCGAGCGGGCAAAGCCGTTCGTCCAATTCGGCGGCGGCTAGCGCGCGGATCGCGCAAACGTGAAGCGTTCGGGACGCCGAAGCGGGCTCCGCCATTGGGCAGCCGGGGATAAATCCGCTATGCGCTGACGTTCCAGTCTCTTCTCCGACCCGATGACCCCGATCGCCGCTGACGCGCGTCCGCATGACGGACTCCCGAATCCCCAACGCATTCTCGCCTTCACGACGCTGGCGTTCGCGATCGCCATGGCGGTGCTCGACGGCGCCATCGTCAACGTCGCGCTGCCGACCATCGCGCGCGAACTCGTCATCACGCCCGCCAACGCCGTCTGGATCGTCAACGCCTTCCAGCTAGCCGTCACCGTGTCGCTGCTGCCGCTCTCGGCGCTCGGCGACACCATCGGCTATCGGCGCGTCTACTGGCCGGGGCTCGCGCTCTTCACCGCGGCCTCCCTCGCCTGTGCGATGGCGCCCGGCTATGACGCGCTGGTCGCCGCCCGGATCGCGCAGGGGTTTGGCGCGGCGGGAATCATGAGCGTGAATATCGCTCTGATCCGCTTCATCTATCCGCATTCTCGGCTCGGGCAGGGCGTCGGCAATATGGCGGTGGTGGTCGCTGTATGTTCAGCGGGCAGCCCGACGGTCGCGGCGGCGATTCTTTCGATCGCCTCGTGGCGCTGGCTCTTTCTCGTCAACGTCCCGATCGGGATCGTGGCCCTCATCCTGGCGGCACGCACGCTTCCGATGACGCCGCGCGCGAAGCGAAGCCTCGATCCGTTGAGCGTGATCCTCAACGCGCTGACTTTCGGCTTGCTGGTTATCGGCGTGGACGGGATCAGCATGAAGGGGGAACTCCCGGCCTCAATCGCCATACTCGCAGGCGCGGCGTTCTTTGGCGTGATCTTCGTGCGCCGCCAGCTTGGACAGAGCGCGCCGCTGCTGCCGGTCGACCTCTTGAAGACGCCGGTCTTCGCGCTCTCGCTCGCGACGTCGATTAGCTCTTTCGCCGCCGCAGCGCTTGGGCTTGTCGCGCTGCCCTTCTTCTTCTCCGGCTCACTGAACCTTTCGGCGTCTCAGATCGGTCTTCTGATGACCCCGTGGCCGCTCGGCACCGCGCTGATCGCTCCGGTCGCCGGGCGGCTGGCGGACCGATTCATTCCTGGGCTTCTGGGAAGCGTCGGGCTGCTGACGCTCGGCTCCGGCCTTGTGCTCGTCGCCCTCAATCTCGGCCATGGCGATGCGGTCTCATACGCCTGGCGGCTTGCGATCTGCGGGCTCGGGTTCGGCTTTTTCCAGTCGCCCAACAACCGGCTCATCATCGGCAGCGCACCGCCCCATCGCAGCGGCGGCGCGGCCGGGCTGCAATCCTCAGGTCGGCTCATCGGTCAATCGCTTGGCACGGCGTTCATGGCCATCGCCTTCGGCCGCTGGCCACAGCACGCGACCGAGATCGCGATCTGGACCGCCGCCGGCCTCGCCTTCGCCGGCGCCTGCGCGAGCGGGCTCAGAGGAAGCGGAAAGCGGGGGTGATTCCTCTTCTACGGCGAGCGACGAGCGTTATGCGCCCGGATAATCCTCGATCCGCCCCACAGCCGGCGGCCGGATCTTGCGCAGAGTCGCGCCGACCTGCTCGACCTTCCGCAGGACGCGCAAAAGGTTCAGCGCCGACATTTTTTCGAGGTCGCGCTCTGAAAAGCCCCGCCGGACAAGTTCCGCGAAAAGATGCGGGAAGCGGCTGACGTTTTCGAGCCCCTCGGGGACGGCGCCGCCGAAATAGTCGGAGCCGATTCCGACATGATCGACGCCCGCAAGCTCGACCAGCTTCACGATGTGGTCCGCGACCTCGGGCAGCGTGGATTTGGGGGCGACGCCGTTCTTCGCCTCCATCTCGGCCATCTGCGCCTTCGGGTCGGCGGCGAGCGGCGCCTTGCCATAGGCGTCCCGTCCGCGTCGAAGCCAGTCGCGCAAGGGCTGTGAGATGAAGCCCGGCACGAAGGTCGCCATGACGATGCCGCCGTTCGCTTTCAGCCGCTTCACGACGTCGTCAGGCGCGTTGCGCGGATGATCGCAGAGCGAAAAGCTGTTGCAGTGAGAGAGCGCGACCGGCGCCTCCGTCACGTCGAGCGCCTTACGCATCGCCTCATGCGACGTATGCGCAAGATCGATGACGACGCCGAGCCGATTGAGTTCTCCGACCACCGCGCGGCCGAAAGCGTTGAGGCCGCCGTTGCGCGGCGCGTCGGTCGCCGAATCGACCCAATCGAGCGTCTCGTTGTGGCAGAGAGTCATGAGTCGCATTCCGGCCGCGTGCCAGATGCGCAACGGGCTCAACGCATTTTCGAGTCCTACCCCGCCCTCAACCGCGACAAACGAGGCGATCTTGCCCGCAGCCCTCGCCCTCGCATAGTCCGAAGCCTTGCGCGCCGGAAGGAACACGTCCGGATGCGCTTCCTCGATGCGGCGGATGAGGTCGATCTGCTCGAGCGCGGTGCGCGCCGGATGTGGCGCGCTCGTCGGCTGAAACGCCGCCCAGAACTGCGCCCCGACCATACCCTCTCGCAGACGCGGAATGTCTGTGTCAGCCTTCTCGTGGACCCGGTTCAACTCGTAGGCCAGCACGTCGCCGCGCGCGGCCTTGTCGATACGGATCACCCAGGGCAGATCGTTGTGGCCGTCGAAGAGAGGCGCGCGAGTCAGCACTTCGCGGGCGACGGTCAGCGCGTTGTCCATCCTACATTGTCCCGTATCAGTTCAGCGGGATGGCGACGAAGCGCGCCATGCCCTGAGCGTTCGCCACCAGGAACAGAGCGGGCTTCTTCGCCCCCTCCTTCTTCGCATCGTCGATCGCCTTGGCCACCTGCCCCGGCTTCTCGACCGCCTGGTGGTTCACCTCCTGGATGATATCGCCCGGTCGCAAGCCCCGCTCGGCCGCCGCCGAACCCGGATCGACAGCCGAGACGACGACGCCCTTCGTGCCTTCCTTGATGTTGAACATTTTCCGCGCATCGTCGTCCAGCGCGGAGAGCTGCATGCCCATCGTCTTGGCTGTGAGGGCGTCGCGATCGACACCCTGGTCCTTATCCTTGTCGAGGGCCGCAACCTTCGTGCCGTCGTCGGGAAGACGGCCGAGCGTGACCGACTTCGTCACCTCCTTGCCGTCGCGGAGGACGACGACCTCGACGGTCTGCCCCACAGGCATGGATGCGACGAGACGGGGAAGGTCGCGCAATTCCTTGACGTCCTTGCCGTCGAATTTCACGATCACATCGCCGGCCTGAAGACCTGCGGGCTTGGATGGGCCCTTGTCGTCCACGCCTGCGACCAACGCGCCCTTGGCTGAGGGCAGGCCGAGGCTTTCAGCGATCGTGTCGTCGACCGGCTGGATGCGAACGCCGAGCCAGCCGCGCCGGACCTCGTGAAACTGCTCGAGCTGCGCGATGATCGGCATGACAGTGGCCGACGGCGTGGCAAAGCCGATGCCGATCGAACCGCCGGAGGGCGAGAGGATCGCGGTGTTGATGCCGATCACTTCGCCCGCCATGTTGAAGAGCGGTCCGCCGGAATTGCCCTTGTTGATCGAAGCGTCCGTCTGCAGGAAGTCGTCGTAAGGCCCGCTGTCGATGTTGCGGTTGCGCGCCGAGACGATACCCGAGGTCACGGTTTCGCCGAGGCCGAAGGGATTGCCGACCGCCATCACGCCGTCGCCGACCCGCGCCTTGTCGGAATCGCCGAACTTCACCGTCTTGAGCGGCTTGTCGCTCTCGACTTTGAGAACCGCCACGTCGACTTTTGCGTCCTTGCCGATCACTTTGGCTTTGAGCTTTCGGCCGTCGTTGAAGATGACGACGATATCGTTGGCGTCGCCGATGACGTGATTGTTGGTGATGACGATGCCGCTCGGATCGACCACGAATCCCGAGCCCAGCGACTGCGCCTGACGGGAACGAGGCCGCGGCGCGCCGCCGTGGTGTTTGAAGAAGTCCTCAAACATCTGATCGAAGGGCGTGCCCTTGGGAAGGTCGGGCGCGGCCGAATCGTCGTCCTTGCTGTCGATGGTTTGAGTGGCCGAGATGTTGACCACGGCGCCGGCCACCTGATCCACAAGGTCTGCCAGATTGGTCGGATGGCCTTGCGCGAGCGCGGGGGTTTCGGGGACGAACATCATTGGCGCTCCGAGGAGCGCCGCAACGAGGGCGACGCCAAGGGCCGAGCGCCGCGGGCCGATCGAATTGGGCTTCCTCATTGCGGTCTCCTGGAAAATCGCGCCCACGGACATACTCCCTCTCTTCAGGCTCGGCGAGAGGGCGGGGCGCCCTGCATGGACGATCGCGAAGCCAAAGCCATCCGGCCTACGGCGTCAATCCGCCTTGGCCGACGGCCCCGGCGCGGCCGCGGCAGGCGGCGCCTCACGCGTCGGATGCGGCGTCGAGAAATAGCGGAAAAAGTCCGACTTCGGGCTGATGAGCGCGCGCGTCTGACCGTTGGTGAAGGCGTTCTGATAGGCCTGCATCGAACGATAGAACGCGAAAAACTCCGGGTCGTTGCTGTAGGCGTCCGCGAAAATCCGGTTCCGTTCGCCGTCGCCCTCGCCACGGATCTGGTCGGACTGGCGCTGCGCCTCCGCCGTGATGACCGTGACCTTGCGGTCGGCCTCGGCTTTGATCTGCTGCGACTGTTGCGAGCCTTGGGCGCGATAGGCGGCGGCGCGCTGCTGCCGCTCCGTCTGCATGCGCCGGAAGACCGCCTCCGAGTTTTCCGCGGGCAGGTCGGCGCGCATGATCCGCACGTCGACCACCTGAAGGCCGAACCGCTTCGCCCCCGCGATCATCTGGTCTCGAATCTCCGCCATGAGCTGGTCGCGCTTGTCGCGCACGATGTCGGTGATCGAGGCTTCAGACAGGGTGCGGCGCAGTGCGGAGTTCAGCATGCCGCCGAGTTGGGCGTTGGCGCCGCGCGTGTTGGTGACGGACTGATAAAAGAGGAGGGGATCGTCGATGCGGTAACGAACGAAGGCGTCGACCTCCAGCCGCTGATTGTCGGAGACCAGCACCTCTTGCCGCTCGTTGTCGAGCGCGAGGATGCGCTTGTCGATGAAAACGACCTGATCGATGAACGGCCACTTAAAGTAAAGACCAGGCGCGCCGATGAGATCGCGCACCGGCTGACCAAAGCGGAGAATAAGCGCCTGCTCCGTCGGATTGACGACGAACACCGACATCGCCGCCAGCACGACAACGACGATCGCAACGATGGCGAGCCCTAAGCCGCCGAACGACCGGTTCATTTCTGGGTCCTCGGCTGCTGGAGCGGCTCGAGCGCGATATACGGCACGGGAGGGCTCGCCGAATTCTGATCGACGAGCGTCTTGTCCATGGGACCCAGCACCTTTTCCATCGTTTCCAGATACATGCGCTCCCGGGTCACTTCCGGCGCCTTCTTGTATTGGTCGTGAATAAGGTTGTAGCGCGCGGTCTGTCCCCTGGCGTCGAGGATCGTCTGTTCCTTATAGGCCTTGGCCTCGGCAACGATGCGCGCCGCGCCGCCTTGCGCCTCCGGCACGACCTTGTTGGCGTAGGTCTCCGCTTCGTTGACCATGCGCTGCTGGTCCTGCTGCGCTGCGGTCACGTCGCGATAGGCCGAGAGGACCTGCGCCGGCGCATCAACCGACTGCAACTGCACCTGTTTGATCAGCACACCCGCATGATAGCTGTTCAGCACCTCCTGCATCCGTGTCTGCACGTCGGCTTCGACGGAAGCGCGATCGGTGGTCAGGATGCCATCGATGGTCTTCAGGCCAACGACTTCACGCATGATGCTCTCGGCGACCGCCTTCACGGTCTCGCGCGGCGCGAGAATGTTGAAGACGTAATCTTCCGGATGCGCCGGATCGATCTGCCACGCGACGCGGAAATGGACGTCGACGATGTTCTTGTCGCCCGTCAGCATCTGGCTTTCTTCGGGGACGTCTCCCCCTCCGGCCGAGCTGCGATAGCCCACCTCGGTGATCTGCTGGTCCCAGACGGGAACCTTGATCACCGAGCCGATCGGCCACGGCCAGTTGGTGTTGAGACCTGCGGCCGTCTTGCCGGTGTAGCGGCCGAAAACGAGATTGATGCCGACCTCGTTCGGCTGCACGGTGTAAAAGCTTCCAAGCGCGAACCAGACGAGGACGGCGGCAAGCACGACAAAGGCGATGGTGCGGACTCCAATTCCGCGCCCGCCCGATCCGCCGGAGCCCGACCCTCCCGGAGCTAGTCTCCCCAGAGCCTCCTGGACGCGCCGGATGATTTCTTCAAGATCCGCGGTCGGCTGTGGACCCGACGGGCCCTGCCCCCAGGGCCCCCGTCCGGGGGAGCGCCAAGGTCCGCCCCCCTGATTGTTCCACGACATCTATGCCCTCAAGCCGCGGACGCCCGCGTGACGGCTTATATAGGCAGGGGCAACAAGGCGGCAACGAGGCGGAGACGGAAAGCCGCAATTGCGGACGGGACCCGACAGAAATGATTTCGGAAAATCGGAATGTTGTGCTATAAGCACGAATTCCCGCGATGCGTCACCCGACCGATGGGCGTGCGGCGCGACAGCGGCTCAAGGCGGCGTACAGACGATATGGAGAACACGACGCGAAATAAACCGGGCTCCAACCTCTTGGAATGACTTGATCGCGCGAAATTCAGCGAGAAGCCGGGAAGCGACCGCCTTCAGTCTCGGGCCGCCGCCTCGCCCTCCTGCGTCTCAGCGTTCGCCCCGCTTGGGCGTGGCGCGAGCGACGCCACCCTGAGGGTCGCGATGCGGTTGCCCTGTCTGCGCAGAACCTCGAAGCGGAAGCCATGGAACGAAAACGTCTGCCGCGGTTCTGGAATGGTGCGCGCCTCATGAATGACGAGCCCCGCCACGGTCGCCGCCTCGTCGTCGGGGAGGTTCCAGTCCATCGCCCGGTTTAGATCGCGGATGGTGACAGAGCCGTCGATGATGACTGATCCGTCGCGCTGCTTGCGCATGCCTTGCACGGCCACATCGTGCTCGTCGCGGATGTCGCCGACGATTTCCTCGATAATGTCTTCGAGCGTGACGAGTCCCTGCACCACCCCATATTCGTCGACGACCAGCGCCGAATGCGTCCCGCGCCGAAGGAACGCCTGCAGCTGATCCTGAAGAGTGGTCGATTCCGGGATGAACCAGGGTTTCAGCATCAGCTCACCGACCTGGATCTTGCTTGCGTCGCCTTCAGCGGCCGCAAGCGCCCGCAGAAGGTCCTTTGTGTGGAGAATGCCAACGATGTTATCGGGCTCGCCGCGCCAGAGCGGCATACGCGTATAGGGCGAGGCGATGATCTCGCGCACCAGTTCCCGCGGAGGGAGATCCGCATTGACCTTCACCATGTTCGTGCGGTGAACCATGACGTCCGAAACCGGCACCTGGCCGAGCTCGAGCAGGCCGCCGAACATGTCGCGCTCCTCCCGCTCGACCTCGCCCTCCCGATGCAGGATATCGACGGCGCCGAGCAATTCCTCATGCCCGGATACCCCTGATTCACCACGAGTCAGCGAGAATCGGAAGAGCCGTAGGATCGCCCGCACAAAGACTTCAACCGCAACGACGATGGGGGTGAAGACGGTCACGAAGAACAGGACGACCGGCGCAATCAGAAGCGAGACGCGGTCCGGATAGACGATGGCGATGGTCTTGGGCATCACTTCGCCAAAGATAACGATCAGGGCGGTCATCACTGCCGTTGCCGCCCAGACTTCGTGTTCGCCGTAGAGCTCGAGCAGAACGCTAGTCGCGATCGCCGACGAGCCGATGGTGACGATCTGGCCCCCGAGCAGCATCGAGCTGATGAGGCGAGAGCGCATGCTGATGAGGCGGATGACCAGCGTCGCGCGCTTGTCGCCGGCAATTTCGAGCGCGTGCATCCGAGCCCGGGAAGCCGCGGTCAAGGCCGTCTCGGCGCCCGCGAAAAAGGCCGCCATGACAACACTGACAAGGACGACGAGGATGTCGATGGTCAACGGCATCAGAAAAGACCGGCGCGGAAAAAGTCGCTCAAGGGCTAAGCCTTACTCTGGCGCCAGCGCGAGGTCCTCTTCAAGAAAGGCCGCGGCCTTTGCCGCCTCGACGCCACGGGCGATAAAGCTCTCGCCGATGCCTCTTGCGAGGATGAAGGTGAGCTTGCCGCGCTCGACTTTCTTGTCCTGCCGCATCGCTTCCATGATCTCCTCGATCCGGGGATTGAGCCCCGGAAGGTCGCTCACTCTCGTGGGGAGGCGGACAGCCCTCAGATGCGCTTCGACCCGAGTCGTCTCCTGGCCCGACGTCAGACCGAGCCAACGTGAGAACCGGAAGGCGGTGGCAAGACCGATCGCGACCGCTTCGCCGTGGACCAGTATCGCGGAATCGTATTTGGCGAGGCGCTCGAGCGCGTGACCGAACGTATGGCCAAGGTTGAGAAGAGCGCGCTCGCCCTGCTCGGTTTCGTCGGCCACGACGACCCGCGCCTTGGCCGCGCAACTGGCCGCGATCGCTTCGGCTCGGGCAGGGCCTCCGGCAAAGACGTCCCGCCAGCGGGATTCCAGGAATTCAAAAAAGGATCGGTCGCTGATGAGCCCGTATTTAACCACCTCGGCGTAGCCGGCGCGGAACTCGCGTTCGCTGAGCGTGTCGAGCGCGGACGTGTCCGCCAGAACCAGCGACGGCTGATGGAAGGCGCCAACCAGATTCTTGCCGTGCGGCGAGTTGATCCCGGTCTTGCCCCCGACGCTGGAATCGACCTGGGCCAGAAGCGAGGTCGGGATTTGTATGAAGCGGACGCCTCGGCGGAGCGAGGCCGCACAAAACCCGGCGAGGTCTCCGATGACCCCCCCACCCAGGGCGATGACGAGATCCCTCCGCTCGATCCTGGCTTCGATCAGAGCGTCCGAAACCCGGGCGAATTCACCGTAGGACTTAGTTCCCTCGCCCGGGGGACAAACAACGGAGGAGGAGGACAAGCCAGCCGCTTCGAGACTCTTCTTCAGCCGTTCGAGGTAGATCGAGCCGACATGGCTGTCGGTGACAATTGCGCATTTGGACCCGGCCGCAATCTTTGCGATCTCAGCGCCGGCCCGGTCGATGAGATCTGGGCCGATAAGGATCGAATAGGCGCGCTTGCCTAGTGGAACGTCGACCCGCCGCACCCCTGGAGCTTCTTCTGTCTTGCAGAGCATATCGGCCAGCCCCGCCAGCACTTGACCGACGACGGAGTCGTGTGGACCGTCCCTCGATTCGATTGTGACGTTCGCCAGGGCGTAGGTTGGAGAACGCTCGTCGAGCAGACGTCGCAAAGTGCCTTCGGGGTCTGGCGTTTTCAGCAGCGGCCGGTTGGACTTCTTTCGAACCCGGGCGAGCAGAACCTCCACATCCGGCTTCAGCCAGATCGACACGCCTCGAGCCGCGATATTCTCGCGGGTCGTCGGGTTCATAAACGCGCCGCCGCCGGTGGCGAGAACCATCGGTCCGGAATTTAAGAGCCGTGCAATAACTCTGCGCTCGCCCTCGCGAAAGTAGGCCTCGCCAAAACGCTCGAAGATCTCGGGCACCGTCAACTGCGCGCCCGCCTCAATCTCCGTATCCGCGTCGGCAAACGGAAGCCCGAGCTTGGCCGCCAGCCGTTTTCCGACGGACGTCTTGCCCGCGCCCATCATA
Source organism: uncultured Alphaproteobacteria bacterium (assembly GCA_963824465.1). Lineage (GTDB taxonomy): Bacteria > Pseudomonadota > Alphaproteobacteria > Rhizobiales > Beijerinckiaceae > Roseiarcus. The sequence goes on along the minus strand of CAWGPL010000013.1, from coordinate 291,749 downwards.
CCGACCAACACGACAGATCGGTCGCCCAGAGCCGCGGCCAGGCGCCTGACGTCGACCGGTCCAACCTCACCCATGATTCCCCAAAACCCCGCAGGTTAAGCTATCGGGCGCGCTTTACAGGAAATGGCGATCGAATGCGACATTGGGCGAGGATGTACGAAATACCCGCGCTGCGCGCTTGCACAGCGCTGCGGTTCTTGCCAGCATGACGAAAAGACGACACGCGCGCCGCCCGGTCGTAAAAGCCGTCGTGCGCTGGGGCGCGAGAGTTGCGAGACGCACGCTTCCGGCGTCGCGTGACAGAGGGAGGCCGAAAGTGAGCGTCTCTAACCACGAACATCGCGTCGCGGGTCCGCGGCTCGTGACGATCGTCGGACCGTTCCAGAGCGGAAAGACCAGTCTCCTTGAGGGAATACTGGCCCGAGGGGGCGCCTTGGCGCGGCAGGGCTCCGTGCGTGAAGGAACGACAGTCGGGGATACGAGCCCCGAGGCGCGTGGGCACGCCATGAGCGTCGAGCCGAATGTCGCCAGCGTTGACTACATGGGCGACCGGATGACGTTCTTCGACTGCCCGGGCTCGGTCGAGTTCGTCCATGACATGCAATACGCCCTGCCGGTCTGCGACGCCGCGATCGTGGTTTGTGAGGCGGATCCGCGAAAGGTTCCGGCTCTCCAGGTTATTTTGCGCGAGATCGAGGAGCTTGGCGTCCCCCGCATCCTGTTCCTGAACAAGATCGACCAGGCCGGAATCGGCCTGCGCGAAACGCTTGAAATGCTCCAGCCGGCTTCTAGAGCGCCTCTGCTCCTGCGCCAGATCCCTGTCTGGGAGAACGGCGTCGCGACCGGGTTCATCGATCTCGCGCTGGAGCGTGCTTTTGTCTACCGCGAGGCGGCTCCTTCGACCGTGGTTGAAATCCCCGCAGGGGCCATCCCGGAGGAGAAACAGGCCCGCTATTCCATGCTGGAAAAGCTCGCCGACTACGACGACGAACTCATGGAGCAGCTGATCAGCGACATTGAGCCGCCAAAGGATCGGGTTTTCGACGACCTGACCCGGGAACTGCGCGAGGGCCATGTGGTGCCGGTCCTGATGGGCTCCGCAACCGGCGGTCACGGCGTGACGCGACTTCTCAAGGCGGTTCGGCACGAAGCTGCCGCCGTCGCGGCCACGCGCGCCCGCCTGGGACTCGATGAGAAAGGTCCGCCGCTTGCCCAGGTCATCCGCACCATTCACACGGCGCATGGCGGCAAGCTGTCGCTGGCGAGGGTTCTGCGCGGAACCTTCACGGATGGCGCCACGGCGACCAACAGTCGCGGCGGTGAGGAACGTATCGGCGGACTGGCGCGGCTCATGGGCGCAACGTCTTCCAAAGTCCCTCGCGCCGAGGAAGGCGACACCATCGCCTTTGCTCGGCTCGACGAGCTTGAGACCGGTGACCGCTTCTGCGAGGGCAAAGTCGCCCCTGAGCCATCCGAGCTGCCCTCGCCGCCGCCGCCCACGCAGGCCTTCGCAATCCATGTCAAGGACCGAAAGGACGAAGTGCGGCTTGCCAGCGCGCTCGCCAAGCTCTGTGAGGAGGACCGTGCGCTATCGTTCGTGCAAGACGCCGAAATGTCAGAGCTCAAGCTCTATGGCCAGGGGGAGATGCACCTGCGAGTGACTTCCGAACGCCTCGCTGATCGATTTCGGCGTCACGATCCAAACGCAAAGGCCGGCAGTCGCCTATAGGGAGACCATTCGGGACGCGGTCAGCGTGCGCGGCCGGCACAAAAAGCAGTCCGGCGGACATGGCCAGTTCGGAGACGTTGTCGTCGAGGTGGCGCCGCTCGACAGAGGCGAGGGTTTCGTATTCTCGGAACGCGTGCATGGCGGGTCGGTGCCAAAGCAGTACTTCTCGTCTGTCGAGGCCGGCGCCAAGGACGCCTTGGCGAGGGGGCCGCTCGGTTTCCCGGTGGTCGATGTTTCCGTCACGCTGGTCGACGGCTCCTATCATACCGTCGATTCGTCAGACATGGCGTTCAGGGCCGCCGCCCGGATCGCTGTCGATGAGGCGCTCGCGAAGGCGAGGCCCGTGCTTCTCGAGCCGATCCTTTCGATGACGATATACGTACCCTCGGACGCGCTGGCGCGCGCGAGCGCGCTCGTTAGCGCCCGCCGTGGCCAGATCCTCGGCTTCGAGCCGCGGGAGGGCTGGAAGGGATGGGAGGCGCTCCGCGCTCTCATTCCCGAGGCCGAGATTGGCGATCTGATCGTCGAATTGCGCTCGGCGACCTCCGGAGTCGGCGCCTTTGAAACGAAGTTCGATCATCTCGCTGAGTTGACCGGAAGACCGGCCGAGCAGGTGATCGCGACCAAGCAGCGCGCGACCGCCTGAATTCTGGCCAATCCGCGAACTATACAGGCGCGCGGCCATCGCATAAAGGGAGGATAATTTCACCTGCCCCGGAGATGTGTCCTGATGGCCGACGCCACCTTCGAACGAAGCCGTTTGGCGACGGTGTTCGGCGGATCGGGCTTTCTGGGACGGCACATCGTGCGCGCGCTCGCCCGAAAGGGTTGGCGGGTTCGCATAGCCGTGAGACGGCCAGACCTCGCGGCTTTCATGAGGACCGCCGGAGCTGTTGGCCAAGTGGAGGCGGTCCAGGCCAATCTTCGCTTTCCCGATTCTGTTGCGGCGGCGCTCGACGGGGCCGAGATGGCGGTCAACGCGTCCGGGCTAAGTGCAGAGCACGGCGCCCAGACTTATCATGCGGTGCACGTCGAGGGTTCGCGCGCCGTTGCAAGCGCGGCCCGCGCGGCGGGAGTCGAGACGTTCGTTCACATTTCCGGAATTGGCGCCGACCCGAAATCGACCTCGGCCTACATCGCCAGCAAGGGGCTCAGCGAAGATGTAACCCTGGAAGCCTTTCCCGACGCGACGATCCTGCGTCCTTCAGTCGTCTTCGGCCCGGAGGACGACTTCTTTAACCGCTTCGGCGCCCTTTCCCGTATCATGCCCATCATTCCGTTGTTCGGCGGCGGGAAAACACGGCTTCAGCCGGTCTACGTTGGCGATGTCGCGCGCGCCGCCGCAGCGGCTCTTGCCGGAAACGCGAGGGCCGGCGTCATTTATGAACTCGGAGGCCCGCAGGTGTTGACGCTGCGGGAGTGCGCGCAACTCGCCCTGACGACCGTCGAGCGGAAGTCGCTCCTTGTCGGCCTGCCGCTTGGCCCCTCCCGCGTTCTCGCCTCCCTGACCGGCTTCGCAAGCCGAGCGACCATGGGTCTCTTCCCGAGCCTTCTCACGACAAGCCGTGATCAGGTTGATCTGCTGGCGCAGGACAATGTCGTATCGGAGAAGGCGATGGCGGAGGCCCGCATATTGCATGGTCTGGGGATCGAACCGCAGGCGCCGGATGCGATCATCGAGTCGTATCTTGTGCGGTTCCGGCGGACGGGCCAATATGAGGCCCAGCGGTCCGCCTGAGACGCTGGGAGGGTCCGCAATGTCTGAATCGGAATTGCTAGGCGTGGTATTTTGGGGCGGGACGACCCGCGAAAAGCGTTGCGGCTCCTCTCGAGTTGGGGACAATCGGTGATCAAGTCTGAACTTGTGCAGCGCATGGCGGCGCGCAATCCGCATCTTTACCAACGCGACATTGAGAATATCATCGACGCAATCCTGGGAGAGATCACGGATGCTCTTGCGCGGGGCGAACGGGTGGAGTTGCGGGGGTTCGGCGCGTTCTCGACGAAGCAGCGTCAGGCGCGCACTGGACGCAACCCTCGGACTGGCGACAAAGTCCCGGTTACCGAGAAGCTGGCGCCCTTCTTCAAAACCGGAAAAGAGATGCGCGAACGATTGAACCGCAGCGCGGCCGAGCACGGCTAAGCGTCGGATCCGGAACGCAAAATGATTCGCTTCTTCAAATATCTGGTGTTGTTCCTCGTCGCCCTCATTCTCCTGATGTTCGCCTATGCCAACCGGCAATTCGCGACCATCTCGTTCGATCCGTTCGGAGTGGGAGCCGACCGGGCTTTCGCACTGGAAGCGCCGATGTTTGCCATCCTGACGGTGTTCACGATGATCGGCGTCGTGGCCGGCGCTTTTGCGACCTGGCTCTCCCAGGGACGTTATCGCCGCGCTTCCCGCCACAACCGCGCCGAGGCGGCGAAGTGGCGTTCTCACGCCGAGGCCCTGAAGGCGAAGGCGCTACCGCGTCCCTGAACTCCGATGCGTACATTCTCCAGTGGGGATATCGACCGCGCTCTCGACTTCCCGTCCCTGATCGACGCTCTGAGCGAGGCGATGCGGGGCGGTTTTATCGCCCCCCAGCGCCATCACCATGAAATCGAGCGGGCGGGAGAGCCGCCCGCGACCCAGCTTTTGATGCCGGCCTGGACCGAGAGCGCGTCTCCGGCCGGACTTTACCTGGGCGCCAAGCTCGTCAATGTCTTCCCCGGCAATTCGGCGCGCGGCCTGCCGGCCGTGTTTGGCCTCTATGTCCTTCAGTCGGGCCGAACCGGCGAAACCCTCGCGGCGCTCGACGGGACGCGCCTGACGCAATGGCGGACCGCCGCCGCCTCGGCGCTTGCCGCCCGATTCCTGGCCCCTAAAGACGCGAAAGGATTGCTGATTGTGGGGGCGGGAGCGATGGCGCCTTTTCTTGCCCGCGCCCACGCCAGCGTACGGGACTTTCAATCCGTCGCAGTGTGGAACCGCCGCCCTGAAGGCGCCGAGCGGGCCGTCGAGGCTCTGCGCGCGGACGGGCTGCCGGCGCGAGCATGCAAGGATTTGCGCGAGGCTGTCGCGGAGGCCGATGTGATCTCCTGCGCGACCCTCTCCTCTGTCCCGCTGGTCGCCGGCGCCTGGCTGCGGCCCGGCCAGCATCTCGACCTCGTCGGCGCCTTCAACATGCGGATGCGTGAGGCCGACGACGCGGCGCTCAAGCGATGCCGCATCTTCATCGACACCGAGGCCGCCTGTGTCGAGGGCGGGGACGTCGCCCTGAGCCTCGCGAACGGGACAATCACCCGTTCCAACATCGCGAGCGACCTTGGCGGTCTCTGCAGAGGCGCGGAGGGACGGCGCAGCGCCGAAGAGATCACCCTCTTCAAGTCCGTCGGCGCGTCGATCGAGGATCTGGCGGCGGCAATGCTCGTCTGGCGCAAGTCAGGCGGCGCGGAGCCGTGAGCGCCGCCCGGCCGTGGCCGCGCAATCCCGCCGGAAGCCGGAAAACCCTGCATTTCGAGCCGGCTTCCCAACCTGGGGAGCCGCATGCCCATTCCGCGGGCTCCGCCGCCTCCGGAGTGACCGTCCCGCCGAAGCGCAGGTTTGTGATCGATCCAATATTTTCAAAGACTTGAGTGTCAAAATCTGCAACTTTCAACGCTTTTCCGTCTCCGGCTATGCAGCGCGCCTGGCGCCCCAATCGCCTGCCGACACCCCCAAAAGAATCTGGAAGCTGTCCAGGTCACGATTTCTTTCCTAACGAAAGAACCGTACCATAAATTTTGATTATCGGAAACATTTTTCTATCGACAGCATTGGCTTCCCCGGGTTTCGCGAAGTTGCGGCTCTTCCACCGGGGTGAGGGCGGCGAAAATTGATGCTGCGGCGCCCGCGGCTTGTGTGCGAGATACGCCATCCCATCCTCGCCGATTCTCTCCTCTTGAGCATTCTCTCGTCGATCGCCGCGCTGCTGGTCTCGGTCGTACTCCTGATCGGCGGCAATGCGCTCATTGCCGTCGCGGCGCCGCTGCAGGGGCGGCTTGAGGGCTTTTCAGACCTCGCCGTCGGGCTTCTGGGATCGGGATATTTCGCCGGAATGCTGGGCGGAACGCTCGGCGCGCCGCCGCTTATCGCCCGCGCTGGACATATTCGCGCCTTCGCGGCCTTCGTGGCGCTTGCGGTCACTTCGGTCGTACTGATGCCCGTCTTCCCCACGCCTGTGGCGTGGCTCCTTTTCCGGGCGCTGACGGGTTTCGTTTTCGCTGGGCTTTATGCGGTGATCGAGGCCTGGATCAACGCCCGGGCGACCAACGCCAACCGCGCCAGGCTCTATGCGCTCTACCAGATCGCAAACTTTGGCGCGACCGCTGGCGGACAGCTAACGCTGCGCCCGCTTGGACCCGAGGGATTTCAGCCGTTTGCCGCAGCCGGCGCCCTGATGGCGCTTGCCATCGTACCGATGGCGTTGACGCGGGTCGATCCGCCCGCCCCGCCGCGGACAGTCAGGCCGAGGCTCTTCTGGCTTGCGCGCGTGGCCCCGCTCGCTTGTCTCGCATCCTTCGCGGCGGGCGCGGCCAATGGCGCATCGATCTCGCTAAGCCCGATTTTCGCCGCCGCCATCGGAATGGCGCCCGAAAACGTGCCGCTCTTCACCTCGGCAATCGTTCTGGGCTCGGCGCTCGGCATCTTCCCCATCGGGGCAATCTCTGACCGCGTGGACCGAAGGCTCGTGATGGCCGTCGCGATGGCTTGTGGCGCGGTCCTGGAGATCGCGCTTGCCCGTTACGCGAGCCCGAGCCTATGGACCATCGGGCTTGGCTTTTTCGTGGGGCTGGCGACCTACTCGCTCTACACGCTGACGGTTTCGCTCGCGAACGACGGCGCGGCGCCCCAAGACCTGATCCACATATCGGTCGGGCTCCTGTTTATCTATTGCGTCGCCGCCATCGCCTCGCCTGCGATCGCCTCCGTGATGATGCGGGATTTCGGCCCGCAGGCGCTGTTCGTGCAGAACGCGATCGTGCACGTCGCGATCGCCGCCTGCGCGCTTTGGGGCGTCGCCCGCTATCCGGTCGCAGCCCGGCGGGTGGGGGCGTGAGCCGGGTAGGTTGAGGAGCTACTCCTTGCCGACCGAAATATCCGGCGCGGTTGGGTTTTTCATGCCAACCACATGATAGCCCGCGTCGACGTGCAAGATTTCGCCGGTCACGCCCCGGCCCATCGACGACAGAAGGTAGACGGCGCTCTCGCCCACCTCCTCGATGGTCACAGTCCGGCGGAGCGGCGCGTTGTACTCGTTCCAGCGCAGGATGTAGCGGAAGTCGCCGATGCCCGAGGCGGCCAGCGTCTTGATCGGCCCTGCGGATATGGCGTTGACCCGGATGCCCTTCTCGCCGAGGTCAGCTGCGAGATAGCGCACGCTCGCTTCCAGGGCAGCCTTGGCCACACCCATCACATTATAATGCGGCATCCATTTTTCAGCGCCGTAATAAGTTAGCGTTAGCATCGAGCCGCCGTTTTTCATCAGCTTCTCAGCCCGTTGCGCAATGGCGGTGAACGAGTAGCAGGAGATGGCAAGCGACTTGGTAAAATTGTCCTCAGTCGTGTCGATGTATCGGCCGGTCAATTGATCCTTGTCGGAGAAAGCGATGCAGTGGACGACGAAATCGATTCCGCCCCAAAGCTCCTCAGCCTGCGCGAAGACAGCATCGATCGTCGCGCCGTCCGTCACATCGCAATGGCCGATCACCTGCGCGCCGAGTTCCTGGGCGAGCGGACGCACCCGCTTTTCCAAAGCATCCCCTTGAAAGGTCAGCGCAATATCAGCGCCCGCGGCGCGCGCGGCCTTGGCGATCCCGTAAGCGATCGAGCGATTGTTGGCGACGCCGAGAATCACCCCACGCGTCCCGCGAAGGACGCCAGAATCGCTATTCGCCAAATCCATTCGCTCCTTGGGGTTCGCCTCGCGAAGATGCGGGAATCAGGCCCAATTCAGGTTGTTTTCCCCATAGCTCCGCCGCGCTTCGATGGGAAGGCGGAGGCGCGCCGCCTCCCGTCACAAAATATGAGGGTTTGGACACAAACGGCCCATGGCGCCCGTCGCGCTCACTGCCGCGGATCGTAGGGCTTTTGCTCGCGCCATCTCTGCATGAGCGCGTCGAGCTCCGGGTCCGGCGCGGGTGGCAGGACGACGCGGATCGAGGCCAAAAGATCGCCGGCCGCCGCCCCGTTAGGGCCGGGAAGACCTTTGCCGCGAAGCCGCAGCGCCCGCCCGGCGCTCGTGGCTGGAGAGAGCGACATTTCGACCGCGCCGCGGAGAGTGGGTACGCGCACCTTGCCGCCGAGCACCGCTTCATACAGCGTGACGGGGAGGTCGAGCCGCAAATCGCGCCCATCGACCCGAAACTGCGGGTGCGGCGCATAACGGATCGTCACGATGACGTCGCCCGCAGGCGCTCCGCGCCCAGGGCCTGGATGGCCCTGGCCCCGCAGGCGGATGGACTTGCCCTCTTCGATTCCAGCCGGAACGGTGGCGTCCAGCATTCGGCCCGTCGGCAGGGCGACCCGAACCGACCCGCCGTTTGCGATCGTCTCAAGGGGCACGGAAACCGTGACGGGAATATCCTCGCCCTTGGCCGCGCGCGCTTGCGCGCCACGAGACCTTGCGCCGCCAAACAGCTCGGAGAGGATGTCGGGGTCCACGCCTCCGGAGGCGAAGCCGCCACTCCGGCCGAAGTCGAAACCGAACCCACGGAAATCGCCGCCTCCGGCGCCCGCTCCGGGTTGGCCGCCGAAGCCAAAACCTTCAAATTGCGGTGCGCGGGGCTTGCCCTCGGCGTCGATCTCGCCGTGGTCGAACGCCTTGCGCTTCTTTTCATCGCCAAGAATCTCATAGGCCGTCCCGATCTCGGCGAACCGTTCCTTGGCCCGAGGCTCCTTGCTCTGATCGGGGTGATACTTCTTCGCGAGCTTGCGAAACGCGGACTTGATCTCAGCCGCGGTCGCCGTCTTGGCGACGCCCAAAACTTCGTACGGATTTCTCATCGTGAGCCCAAGCTACGGCGCCGTCCGTAAATAAAGCCCGGACGCCGGTGTCCCTGGAGCTATTTGGGCCTTGGAGCCGGCCCGTGCAAGTCCGTCGAGGGAAGCGGATTGCGGTTGTCGCCCCTCTGAGCCGCCGCTATGACGGGCGCTGCGGACCCGGCCGATAGCCGACCGAGGTCCAACTCATTAGGACGAGCCGTCTCCCCTTGAGCCATTTCACCGACGCCAGCGACCCGCTCGCCCTCTTCCAGACCTGGTTCGAAGAGGCTTCCCGGTCGGAAATCAACGACCCGGAAGCGATGACGCTTGCGACGCTCGACGCGGATAACCTTCCCGACGCCCGCATGGTGCTTTGCAAGGGAGCGGATGCGCGGGGTCTCACCTTTTATACAAACGCCGAGAGCGCCAAGGGCCGCGAACTTGCCGCCCATCCGAAGGCCGCCGCCCTTTTCCATTGGAAATCCCTCCGCCGGCAGGCTCGGTTCCGCGGCGCCGTATCGGAAATCACGCCCGAGGAAAGCGACGCTTATTTCGCCTCGCGCCCGAGGCTTAGCCGCATCGGCGCCTGGGCGAGCCAGCAGTCGCGCCCGCTCGAGTTCGCGCGCGGCGCTGGAGGCCGCAGTTCGCCACTACGAGGAGCGTTTCGCCTCGGGCGACATCCCCCGCCCGCCGTACTGGCGCGGATATCGCCTGGCGCCGGTCGAAATCGAGTTCTGGCGAGACGGCGAGGCGCGGCTGCATGACCGGATTCGCTTCACGCGGCCAACGACCGGCGCGCCATGGGCGAAACAGCGGCTTTTCCCGTGAACCCGACTCTCCGACGCCCCAACCTCCACCGGGAGGGGCATGGCTGACGGGCCAGCCGACCGTCTCTATCCGCCGCGGCCGATTCTCGCCGTCTCGGCTGCTGTCTTCCGTAGCGGAACCGTGCTCCTGGCGCGGCGAGCCAAGGCGCCGATGATTGGATGCTGGTCCCTGCCTGGGGGCGTGGTCGAGGTGGGCGAGACGCTTGCGGAAGCGCTCGCCCGCGAACTCGAAGAGGAGGTCGGAGTCGAGGCGGAAGTCGTCGCGTTCAACCGGCACGTCGAACCGATCCTGAGGGACGCCGCGCGAATCAAGGCCCATTTCGTTATCGCCTCCTTTGTCGCCCGCTGGCGGAGCGGCGAGCCCCGAACGAGCGAAGAAGTCAGCGCCGTCCGCTGGGCCCGGCCCGAGGAATGCGCCGCGCTGCCGGCCACGCCCGGTCTGCAAGAGATCGTCGCGAGCGCGGCGCGTATCGAACGGGGTCTTCCGTGAGGCGGCGTCCTCTCGTTGTGGGCGCCATGATGCTCGCCTGCGCGCTCACCGCCCAGGCGGTCGGAGCGGCCCAGACGAGTCAAGCTCCCGCCGCCAAAGTGGCGCCCGGCCGCAAAGCCGCGCCGGCCGCCGCCTCGGAACCCGACAAGACGCCGCCTCCGCCGAGAAAGCCGCCCGCTTACGAGGCGCAGCTTCTACGGCTTGCGGAAATGGTCGGCGCGCTCGCCTATTTGCGGGACCTCTGCGGCGCGGGCGATGGAGCGGCTTTCCGCGCCAAGCTGGACACGCTGATCCGGGCGGAAGGAATCGGCGAGGAAACCCGCGACCTCGCAGCAGGCGCCTATAACGGCGCCTACCGCGGCTACGCAGCGACCTACCGGACCTGCACGCCAGCCGCCAATCAGGTTATCGCCCGCTTCCTCCTCGAAACCGAACATGTCGCGTCCGATATCGCCTCCCGATTCGGCGGCGGCTGACCACCCTATCGCGAACGCGTCGCCACGGGACGCGCGACGGCCTCGATCTCCCCTCGCATCCACTTGTGGGCCGGGTCGTCATGATCGCGACGGCTCCAGATCATGAACATCGGCAGCTTCGGCAGCGGGACCGGAGAGGGCGCAGACGCCAGACCGTGCATCGGTCCGAAGCGAAGAAGCGACGGCGCCGTGGCGATCAAGTCGCCGCCGCGTAGAAAGCCGGGAATCGCGGAATAGCCCGGGACGGTGACGCGGAACCGCCGAACGATCCCGTCGGCGGCCAGATGCTCGTCGATATCGATCGACCGCCTCGGCAGATAAACGACCGTGACATGCTCGGCCGCGAGATAGTCCGCGCGGGTCTTCGGCGGCTTGCGGTGAGCGGGGTCGTAAAAGACGCGATGCTCGTCCTCGAACAGCCGCTTCTGGATCATGTCGGCCCCCTGAGGCGGCCGCGGGCTGACGATCAGATGACAATGCTCCTCGCGCAGAAGCTCAGGGGTGGGGGCATTTGACGGAATGATCCGCAGGTCGACGCCCGGCGCACGCTTACGCAAGCGCGCGACAAGCGGCGGCATCAGCGCCTCTCGCTGGAGATCATTCGCAGCGACCACGAAGAGCGCGCGCCAGCGCATCGGGTCGAATCCCTCCGAGGCGGCAAAATGCTCGAGCTCGCGCAGGAGTTCGCGAGCGCGAGCCGCGAGCCGATGGGCGCGGGCTGTGGCGACGATTCCGCGTCCCGCCTTGACGAAGAGATCGTCTCCAACGACGGCCCGCAATTTGGCCACGAGATGGCTCACCGCCGACTGTGTCACGCCGAGGCGGACGGCGGCGCTGGTGATGGAGCCGGTCTCGACGACGGCGACCAGAACGCCAAGCAGCTTGGGATCGAGGTCCGTCCAATCGAAATGGCTCATGAGAAATATGATGATCGATGCATTTATCTTTTGCAATTGGCGCTCTATCAGGCTCGGCCAACAGAGCGATCGGGGAGCGAGACGATGGTTTCCTGGAACGGCGATTTCCCCGAAAGACGGCTCGATAGCCAGCGCTCGGGCCGGTTTGGCTCTTTCGCGAGCCGTACCGGAGCCCTTGCGCGTCTCGCCCCCCTGACCGATAGTTCCGCAGCCAAAGGGCGCGTAGTCGCCCTCGGCATGGGAGGAACGGACCCCATGCATGCGCAATCTCCGATGCCGTTCCCATGTTCCTGTCCGCGCGCCGCGGCGCCCGGCTCCCTTACGGCGCGCATATGAGCAGTCCCATTGCCGGCCTCTCCTCGATGGCGACCCGCCATCTGCTGGCGGAACTGGCGCACGCCTATGAAAAAAGGGGCGGTCCGAAAGCCGACATCCGCGCGATGGGCGGCGTCGAGGCTGCGAAACTTGTTCGCGCCGGCGAGCCGACGGATGTCGTTATCCTCGCCCAGAAAGTCATGAAGGCGCTGGAAGGCGAGGGCTGGCTTGCCGCCGGCTCCGTGAAGGATTTCACGCGTTCTGAAGTTGGCCTCGCCGTTCCGGCCGGCGCGCAGCGGCCCGATATTCGAAGCGAAGGAGCGGTGAAGCAGGCGATGATCGAGGCGAAGCGCATCTGCTATTCGACCGGACCGAGCGGCGATCACCTGAAGGCGCTCTGCGAGAAATGGGGCCTTGCGGACACCGTACTCAAGCGCGCGCTTGTCGCGCCTCCCGGCGTGCCCGTCGTGAGCCTCCTCGCGAAGGGCGAGGCCGATCTCGGCTTCCAGCAAATCAGCGAGCTGACGGGTCAGCAAGGGGTCGATGTCGTCGGATCGCTTCCTGCGGCGATCCAGTCGGTGACCGTCTTTTCGGCCGGCGTTTCCACGAAATCGAAGCAGCCGGAGAAGGCCGCAGCCTTCGTCGCCTATCTCGCGTCCCCGGAGACGGCCGAGACGAAACGCCGCCACGGCATGGATCAGGCCTGAGCGCTCGCGGGGAAGCTATGGATGAAGAGCCTAGCATAGACATGATGAATCTTCACCGCATCGAGCTGCCGACAGACTGGCCGAGTGTCGAGACGTTCGGACTTCCTGCGTGCTCCGATGCTCTGTCAACGCCATGGGAGGCGCTCTCTTGATCATCGACTGTCACGGCCATTACACGACGGCGCCGAAAGCGCTGGAAAATTGGCGCAACCAGCAGATCGCCGGGATCAAGGATCCCTCGGCAATGCCGAAAGTCGCCGATCTCAAGATCACCGACGACGAGTTGCGCGAAACGATCGAGGCCAACCAGCTGCGGTTAATGAAAGAGCGCGGCGCGGATCTCACGATCTTCTCGCCGCGCGCAAGCTTCATGGCGCACCACATCGGCGACTTCGCCATCAGCTCGACCTGGGCGGCGATCTGCAATGAACTCTGTTACCGTGTCTCGAAGCTCTTTCCGGAGAATTTCATTGGCGCGGCCATGCTTCCGCAGAGCCCGGGCGTCGATCCGAAAACCTGCATTCCCGAGCTTGAGAAATGCGTGAAGGAGTACGGCTTCGTCGGCATCAATCTAAACCCCGACCCGTCCGGCGGCTGGTGGACCAGCCCCCCGCTGACCGACAAGCACTGGTATCCGATCTACGAAAAGATGGTCGAGTTCGACATCCCCGCGATGGTGCACGTCTCGACGAGCTGCAATCCGTGCTTCCACACGACCGGCGCCCATTATATCAACGCCGACACGACCGCGGTGATGCAACTCATCCAGGGCGATCTGTTCAAGGATTTTCCGACGCTGCGCTTCGTCATCCCGCATGGCGGGGCGCTGCGCCATACCACTGGGGCCGCTATCGTGGACTTGCGCAAGAACTCAAGAAGCCGCTGCTGCGCGACCATTTGCTGAAGAACGTGTTCTTCGACACCTGTGTCTATCACCAGCCGGGCGTCGATCTCCTGACCAAGGTGATCCCGGTCGAGAATGTGCTCTTTGCCAGCGAGATGATCGGGGCCGTGCGCGGCGTCGATCCGGAGACCGGGCATAATTACGACGACACGAAGCGCTACATCGAGGCCGCCAAACTAACCGACGACGAGCGCCGCAAGATCTTTGAGGGCAACGCGCGCCGCGTCTATCCCCGTCTCGACCAGGCGTTGACGGCGCAAGGTCGCTGAAGGAGTTTCTCATGACCGAGCTTGGCGTCGTCTACCGCAACATCAAACGCGCCGACCGCGCCGCGACGGACGCGCTCGCGCCTTTTGGCGCCGCGACCGTCCACGAGGCGATGGGACGGGTGGGCCTCATGAAGCCCTACATGCGGCCGATCTACGCCGGCGCGCAGGTCTCCGGCACGGCCGTGACCGTGCTCCTGCACCCCGGCGACAACTGGATGATGCATGTCGTCGCGGAGCAGATCCAGCCGGGCGACATCGTTGTGGCGGCCATTACGGCTGAATGTACGGATGGCTATTTCGGCGACCTGCTCGCGACATCGTTTATGGCCCGCGGCGCGCGCGCGCTCATCATCGACGCTGGCGTGCGCGACGTGAAAGTGCTGACCGAGATGGGCTTCCCCGTTTGGAGCAAATGCGTGAGCGCCAAGGGCACGATCAAGGCGACGATTGGCTCGGTGAACATTCCGGTCGTCTGCGCGGGCGCGCTCGTCAATCCCGGTGACGCGATCGTTGCGGATGACGACGGGGTGGTGGTCGTTCCCGCAGCATGGGCCGAGGATACGCTCAAAAAGGCGACGGCGCGCGAAGCCAACGAAGGCGACAAGCGTCAGAAGCTCGGCTCCGGCGTGCTCGGGCTCGATATGTACAAGATGCGGGAGCCGCTCGAAAAAGCAGGGCTCAAATATATCGACTAAGGACCCACGATGACCGCTGCAACTGTGACAGGGCGGCCGGTGAGCGGCCCGTTCGAAAAGACGAAAGGCTGGCTCGACTGGTACGACGGTCCGAGCAAGCCGCGCTTCAAGCTTCCGGCCGGGGCGGTGGATGCGCATTGCCACGTCTTCGGCCCTGGGGCCGAGTTCCCTTACGCGCCGGAGCGCAAATACACGCCCTGCGACGCCAGCAAGGCGCAGCTGTTTGCCTTGCGTGATTGGCTAGGCTTCTCGCGCAACGTGATCGTGCAGGCGACCTGTCACGGCGCGGACAATCGCGCGATGGTCGACGCCTGCCGCTCCGCCAATGGCCGCGCCCGAGGGGTGGCCACGGTGCGCCGCAGCGTGACAGACGCGGAGCTGCAAAACCTTCATGACTCTGGCGTGCGCGGCGTGCGCTTCAATTTCGTCAAGCGGCTCGTCGATTTCACGCCGAAGGACGAGCTCATGGAGATCGCCGCGCGCATCAAGCCGCTCGGCTGGCATGTTGTGATTTATTTCGAGGCGGTGGACCTGCCTGAATTATGGGATTTCTTCACTGCGCTGCCGACGACGGTGGTGGTCGATCACATGGGCCGACCCGACGTGGGCAAGCCGATCGACGGGCCGGAATTCTCGCTCTTCCTGAAGTTCATGCGCGAGCATTCCAACGTCTGGAGCAAGGTTTCGTGTCCGGAACGCCTTTCGCATTCCGGGCCGTCCGCGGTGCTGGACGAACAAGACGCTTACCGCGATGTCGTGCCCTTCGCGCGGCGCGTCGTCGAGGAATTCCCGGACCGCGTGCTTTGGGGAACGGACTGGCCGCACCCCAATCTCAAGGACCACATGCCCGACGACGGCCTGCTGGTCGATTTCATCCCGCATATCGCGACGACGGCGGCGCTTCAGAAAAAGCTCCTCGTCGACAATCCAATGCGGCTCTACTGGCCCGAAGAAAAAGGAGTCTGAACGATGGCTCTGGACAAAGAGTTCAAGGAAATCCCTGGCACGATCGTCTTCGACGCCGAGCAATCGCGCAAAGGCTACTGGCTCAACCAGTTCTGCATGTCGTTGATGAAGGCCGAGAACCGCGCGAAGTTCAAGGCGAACGAGCGCGCCTATCTTGATGAATGGAAGATGTCCGAGGAGCAGAAGCAGGCGGTGATCGACCGCGACCTCAATCGCATGATGGCGCTTGGCGGCAACATCTACTTCCTGTCGAAGATCGGCGCGACCGACGGCAAGAGCTTCCAGCAGATGGCAGGGTCGATGACCGGCATGAGCGAGCAGGATTATCGCGACATGATGATCAAGGGCGGCCGCAAAATCGACGGCAACCGCAAAATCGGAGAGGACGGAGACGCCCAACGTCCGCGGAAAGACTGACGGTCTTCCGACTTCTCCCGACAAAGGACCTTAAACATGGCTCACGTCACGGCCTCCCTCTATACCTCGCATATCCCCGCGGTCGGCGCGGCATTCGACCTTGGCAAGACCAAGGAGGACTACTGGAAGCCGGTGTTCGCTGGATATGATTTCACCAAGGCATGGGAAAAGACCCACACGCCCGACGTCATTTTCCTCGTCTACAACGATCACGCGACCGCGTTCAGCCTTCAGATGATTCCCACCTTCGCGATCATGACGGGCCCGGAATTCAACCCGGCGGACGAAGGCTACGGCGCGCGACCGGTGCCGAAAGTCATCGGCCATCCCGAGCTTGCCTCGCACATCGCCTCGGAGGTGATCCAGCAGGATTTCGATCTCACCATGGTCAATGAGATCGACGTCGATCACGGGCTCACCGTGCCGCTCAGCTGCGTTTTCGGCCAGGTCGATGCGTGGCCATGCAAGATTATTCCTTTCGCGGTCAATGTCGTGCAGCATCCTGTGCCGTCAGGAGCGCGCTGCTTCGCCCTCGGAAAGGCGATTCGCAAGGCGATCGAGAGCTATCCCGAGGATCTCAAAGTCCAGATCTGGGGAACGGGCGGCATGAGCCATCAGCTTCAGGGCCCGCGCGCGGGCCTGATCAATCGGGACTGGGACAACAAGTTTCTCGACGAATTGATCGACGATCCGCAGGATCTCGCGAAGATGCCCAATATCGAATACGTCCGTGAAGCGGGTTCGGAAGGCATCGAACTCGTGATGTGGCTGATCGCGCGCGGCGCGATGGCGGACGTCGCCGGCGGGCCAAAGCCGAAGGTCGTGCATCGGTTCTATCATGTCCCCGCGTCGAACACCGCGGTGGGACATCTCATTCTCGAAAACGCTGCGTGAAGCGCGGCGCCTAAGGATCAACGTATGACCAAACCCATCAAGGCGGCGCTCGCCGGCGCCGGCGCCTTCGGCCTCAAGCATCTCGATGCGATCAAGAACATCGACGGCGTCGAGGTCATTTCGCTCGTCGGTCGCGAGCTAGACAAGACGAAGGAAGCCGCCGCCAAATATGGCGTCGCCCACGCGACGACCGATCTCGCAGAGACCTTGAAGGTTCCAGGAACTCGACGCTGTGATCCTCGCGACCCCAACGCAGATGCATGCCGCGCAGACCCTTCAGTGCCTGGAAGCTGGCAAGCACGTACAGGTCGAGATCCCGATGGCCGACAGTCTTGATGACGCGGAAGCTATCGTGGCGATGCAGAAAAAGACCGGGCTCGTTGCGATGGCGGGTCATACGCGCCGCTTCAATCCCAGCCATCAGTTCGTCCACAAGCGCATTCTCGCTGGCGAGTATCATATCCAGCAGATGGATGTGCAGACGCTACTTTTTCCGCCGCACCAACATGAATGCGCTCGGCCAGCCGCGCTCCTGGACCGATCACCTGCTATGGCACCATGCGGCGCATACGGTCGACTTGTTCGCCTATCAGTGCGGCTCCCCGATCGTGAAGGCCAATGCGCTGGAGGGCCCGATCCATCCGACCCTCGGCATTGCGATGGACATGAGCATCCAGCTCAAGGCCGAGAGCGGCGCCATCTGCACGCTGTCGCTTTCCTTCAACAATGAAGGGCCCCTTGGCACCTTCTTCCGCTATATCGGCGACACTGCGACTTACATCGCTCGCTACGATGATCTCTACACCGGCAAGGATGAGAAGATCGACGTCAGCAAGGTCGATGTCTCGATGAACGGCATCGAATTGCAGGATCGAGAGTTCTTCGCCGCCATCCGCGAAGGCCGCGAGCCGAACGCATCCGTTGCGCAGGTCCTCCCTTGCTATCGGGTGCTCGGAGCGTTGGAAAAACAGCTCCAGGCGGAATGATCGGATAGAGCGCGGGCCGCATCGGCAGGCCGCGATTTCTCCCTCGCGGGCCGCTTCCTTTTTCATTTCCGCTCGCTATGGTGCGCGCCAAAGCGGCGGAAATGACCGGAGCGGGCATGTTTACGATCGGCGTCGATTACGGCACCAATTCGGTGCGCGCCCTTGTTGTGCGGCGTCGGACGGCGCGGAGTTCGGCAGCAAAGTCGTCAACTATCCCTCCGGCGCGCAGGGCATCCTGCTGGATCCGAAAGACGGGCAGCTCGCGCGCCAGCATCCGGGCGACTACCTTTACGGGCTCGAAGAAAGCGTGAGAGGCGCGCTTGCCGAAGCCTCGCAGAGCCCTGATTTCGATTCGGCCAAGGTCATCGGCGATCGGCGTCGACACGACCGGCTCCAGCCCGCTGCCGGTCGACGCGCGACAACAGCCCGCTTGCGCTCGACCCCAGGTGGGAGGCGGAACTCTCCGCGCAGTGCTGGCTGTGGAAGGACCACACGAGCTGGCGCGAGGCGGCGCAGATCACCGAGACCGCCGCGAAGATCCGCCCGCAATATATCGCCAAATGCGGCAACATCTATTCCTCGGAATGGTTCTGGTCGAAGATCTGGCATTGCCTGAACGTCGCGCCGGAGGCTTTCGACGCCGCGTACTCGCTGGGTCGAGTTCGCCGATTGGATCCCCGCCGTGCTCGCCGGGCGTCACGGACCCGCGCCAAGGTCAAGCGGGGCATCTGCGCCGCGGGGCACAAGGCGCTCTATGCCGACGAATGGGGCGGCTTGCCCGACAAGGAATTCCTCGCCGCGCTCGATCCCCGAAGCTCGCCGACCTGCGCGACCGGCTTTACGACAAGGCCTATGACGCGACCGAGCCGGCCGGCGCGCTCTGCGCCGGAATGGGCCGAGAAGCTCGGCCTGCAGCGCGGGCATTCCCGATCGCCATCGGCGAGTTCGACGTCCACTACGGCGCGATCGGCTGCGGCGTTGCGCGAGGGCACGCTGGTCAAGGTCATCGGCACCTCGACCTGCGACTGCGCGCGTGGTGCCGCTGCAGCAAAACCGTCGCCGACATTCCCGGCATCTGCGGCATCGTCAAGGGCGCGATCCTGCCGGGCTATTTCGGCATCGAGGCCGGCCAGTCGGCGGTCGGCGACATCTTCAAATGGTGGGTCGAGGGCGTCTGCGCGGGCGACGCCGCGCTGCACGCCGAGCTGACCGCGAGGCCGCCGCGGCAGAAGCCGGGCCAGAGCGGCCTGCTCGCCCTCGACTGGAACAACGGCAACCGCACGATCCTCGTCGACCAGCTGCTCACCGGCCTGATCCTCGGCCAGACCCTGCACACCACGCGCGCGGAGATCTACCGCGCGCTGATCGAAGCGACGGCTTTCGGCGCCCGCGCCATCATCGAGCGCATCGAGGAATACGGCGTGCCGATCGACCGCGTCGTCTGCGCGGGCGGCATCGCGGAGAAGAACCCGCTGCTCATGCAGATCTACGCCGACGTCACCGGCTGCACGATGCATGTCGCCGGCTCCAGCCAGGCCTGCGCGCTCGGGTCGGCCATCTCGGCCGCGGTGCTGGCCGGCGCGCACCCCGACTTCGCCGACAGCGCGAAGCGGCGATGACGTCGCTCAAGATCGAGCATTTCACGCCCATCGACCGAAACACAGCGCGTCTACGACCAGCTCTACGCGCTCTACCGCGAGCTGCACGACAGCTTCGGCGGCCTGAAGAAATCCGCGAACCTTTCGCGGGTCATGAAGGAGCCTGATCGACATCAAATACGCCCAGCGCGCCTGACGCGCTTACGCGTCACCCAATCCCAAGCCGATGAAGGCAAACATGATCGCTCTCGCCAATCCGGAAATCTGGTTCGTCTGCGGCTCGCAGCATCTCTACGGGCCGGGACCGCTGAAAGAAGTCGCCGCCAACGCGGAGGAGGTCGCCAAGGCGCTCGCCGCCGTCGAAGACGCTGCCGCTCAAGACGATAATGAAGGCGCTCGTCACGACCCCCGACGAGATCGCTAAACGTCTGCCTCGAGGCCAACTCGGACCGCGAGCTGCGCCGGCCTCATCCTCTGGATGCACACCTTCTCGCCGTCCAAGATGTGGATCCGCGGCCTCAACGCGCTGCGAAAGCCGTTCCTGCATCTGCACACGCAGTTCAATCGCGACTTGCCGTGGGCGACGATCGACATGGACTTCATGAATCTCAACCAGGCGGCGCATGGCGACCGCGAGGCGGGGTTCATCCATTCGCGCATGCGCCTCAACCGCAAGGTCGTTGTCGGCCACTGGTCGCGACCCGGAGGTGCAGGACCGGATCGCCGCCTGGATGCGCGCGCGCGCGCGCCTGGCACGACTGGCAGGGCGCGAAGTTCTGCCGCTTCGGCGACAACATGCGCCAGGTCGCGGTGACCGAAGGCGACAAGGTCGGCGCGGAAATGGCCTTCGGCTTCTCCATCAACACCTACGGCGTCGGCGACCTCGTCGGCCGTCGTGAACAGCGTCGCGGACGCCGAAATCGAGAAGGTCGCGCACGAATATGACGATCGCTACACGGTCGCGCCCGGAGATGCGCAAGGGCGGCGCGCGGCGCGATTCGCTGCTCGACGGCGCCCGGCTCGAACTTGGCCTGCGCAGCTTTCTTGGCGATGGCGGCTTCAAGGGCTTCACCGACACGTTCGAGGACCTGCACGGGCTTCGGCAACTTGCCCGGCCTCGGCGGCGCAGCGCCTGATGGCCGACGGCCACGGCTTCGCCGGCGAAGGCGACTGGAAAACCGCCGCGCTTGTGCGCGCGATGAAGGTGATGGCCGGAAGGCACGGCTGCACCTCCTTCATGGAGGACTACACCTACCACCTCGAGCCCGAGAACCACCTCGTCCTCGGCTCGCACATGCTGGAAGTCTGCCCCATCGATCGCGGCGGGCAAGCCTTCGCTCGAAGTTCATCCGCTCTGGATCGGCGGCAAGGAAGACCCGGTGCGGCTCGTGTTCGACGCGCCGCCGGGCCCGGCGCTCAATGCGAGCCTCGTCGATCTCGGCATCGCGCTTCCGCCTCATCGTCAACGAGGTGACGGCCGTCGAGCATCCGCCGCTGCCCAAGCTGCCGGTCGCGCGGGCGGTGTGGGAATGCAAGCCCGACTTCAAGACCGCCTGCGGCGCCTGGATCCTCGCGGGCGGCGCGCACCATACGGGCTTACAGCTACGTCGTGACCGCGGAAATGCTCGAGGACTTCGCAACGATGGCGGGCATCGAATGCGTACGGATCGGCGAAGGCGCGACGATCTCCGGGATCAAGCAGGATCTTCGCGCCAACGACGTCTATTACTATCTGTCGCGCGGCTTCCGCGCCTGAGGATCTGATGGCGGCCTACACCGAACTCAAGCGCGAGGCCTATGAGGCCAATGTTGCGCTACCGAAACACGGGCTCATCAACCTGACTTTCGGTAACGCCAGCGCGATCGATCGCGCCAAGGGCGTATTTGCAATCAAGCCGAGCGGCGTCGATTACGAGAAACTGATCGTGGACGAGATGGTTCTCGTCGATCTTGACGGACGCAGGCTCGAAAACGGGCTCAATCCCTCGTCCGACACGCCGACGCATCGCCGGCTCTTTCTCGAATTTCCGGAAATCGGCGGCGTAGTCCATACGCACTCTTCCTGCGCGGTCGCCTTCGCGCAGGCAGGGCGGCCCATCCCGATCTTCGGCACGACGCACGCGGATTATTTCAATGGCGACATTCCTGTCACCCGCAAGATGACGACCGAAGAGATCGGCGGCGGCGCCTATGAATGGGAGACCGCCGCGGTGATCGTCGAGACATTCAAGGGCCTCGACCCTGTCGAATTTCCGGGCGTGCTCGTCAATCGCCACGGTCCATTTTCCTGGGGACCAACGGTCGCCAAGGCGGTCGAAGCGGCGGTTGCCATGGAGGCCATTGCGCATATGGCGCTGATGTCGCTCCAACTGGCGCCGCGCCTAACTCCGATCGAGCCTGAACTACTGGCCAAACATTTCAAGCGCAAGCACGGCGCGACCGCCTATTACGGGCAGCACGCGCCTTAACGCTGAAAGGCGACTCCCCCAAGGATGGGAGAGGAACTCCGCGACTTACCGAAGCGACAGCGACATGCCGCTCAGGTCGAGCGAGAACATGAAGCCGATCTGACGGCCGCGAAGCCTGAGCACGACGCCGTTGGCGTTCACAAGCTGGGCGGCGCTGCGTCCGCCCGCCACGGAAAGACCTGCTCCGACCGCCGAATAGATGCCCTGAATGTCCTGGACGTTATGCATATGCGAGGCGGTTCCGACGAGGTCCGTGCCCGAGGCTCCGATTGTGGCGCCAGCGCTGATGCCTCCGATCGAGAGCGGATACTGGACGCCTCTGAAGGTGAGCGTGCCGCTGCCGCCAGTTAGGCCAAAAATGAACCCAGCGCTTACAATATGCAGCGCGATCGAGCCGGTCGCAGCTTCGGCGGGCGCGGGCACAAGCGCGCCCGTCGCCACGGCGGCTCCAGAAACGATCAGGCCGCGGCGCGTGATGTCTTTCATTGGATTCCCCCAGAAGGAAGGCCCGTCGCGCTCTGATTCGTCGACGATGCCGCGGTTTTCTTAGGCCTCCGCCGCCCCGCGCACAAGCGGCGCGCTTGCTCAGTCTGCGGCTTCCGCCCTCTCCCGCGCCGCTCCCTCAAGAAACCGGCGATGCTTTGCCAGTTCCGCGCCGGCGAGATCCATGAAAGTGCGAACGCGGGTTGAACGCCTGAGATCGGCGTGAGTCGAAAATCCACAAGCCCACCTCCAGATCGGGCGGCGGCGGGCCAATTTGCCTCAGGTTGGGGTCGCCCCCGCCCAAAAAACACGGCAGTAGCGCAGCTCCGAAACCGTGCTGCGCCAGCTCGACCATGCTTTCCACCGAGTTGACCCTCGCGGCGATTCTGGTCGGGCGAATGTTCGTTTCCACCCACCTGCGCGTCGCAATCGTGCCGAAGCCGTCGCCGAAGCCTACGAAGGGAAGGGACGTCTATGTCGGCGCTGCCTTTCCGCTCCAGGAGGTCCATGCGACAGTAGGGCGCCCACCGGACAGAGCAGATTCGGCGTCCCACGAGCGTCTCGAACGGATCGTTCGTCAGTCTCAACGCGACGTCCGCCTCTCGGCGCGAGAGATTGACCACGCGATTGGTCACCGTCAGTTCCAGCGTCACCGAAGGATATCTGTCGTGATAAAGAGTCGATGAGCGCGGGAACAAACCGCCGCCCGATCAACTCACCGGTCGTGACGCGGAGCAGCCCCGTCGGGTTCGCGTCGCGTCCTGCGACCCTTCGCTCGAAATCGACGATCGAGTCAGACATGGCGCCGGCGAGCACGGCCATTTCGCGCCCGGCGGCGGTCGTCTCGTAGCCCCCCCGCGAGCGTTCGAAGAGCTTCACTCCGACCAATTTCTCCAGCGCCGAGAGCCGGCGAAAGATGGTCGAATGATTGAGACCAAGCCGTTCGGCAGCCCCCGAAAGCGATCGCGTATCCGCAATCGCTTTCACAAGGCGGAATTCATCCCAACTGAGTTCAGCATCCATCATTCTTTTACCTTGCAGCGCCCACGTCCAGGCGAGCGCGAACCAAATAAAGAGAAAGAGCATAGCGTCGCAGGGAAATGGCAATTTAACAGCTTATTTCACTGGAAATCAAGCTGGCCGTGGCGCAGCGGCGCGCCTCAACCGGTCGTTGATCGCCGCTCCGAGACCGTGAGACGGGATCGGAGCCACCGCGATCCGGCCGGCGCCCGAGGCGTCGAGACGGCGGAGAAATGCGAACAAATTGGCCGCGGCTTCCGAGAGGTCGCCGGCCGGCGATAGATCGAGCCTCGCCGTGCCGGCCGCGTCCGACAGAGCGCCCGCGAAGTCGAGGACCGCTTCGCCCGCCTGGACCGCCACGGCCTCAAGCCGAATCTCGGCGTTCGGCGCATAGTGCGACGCGAGCTGTCCAGGAGCGGTCGGCGCTGTTGCGGCCCCGGTTTCCGTAGCGAGCGGACAGCCCAGCGCCGCTTCGATCGCCTCGCGCGAGACCGCGCCCGGACGCAGCAGCACGGCGCGGGGTCCGACACAGGCGACGATCGTCGATTCCAGCCCGTGGGGCGACTGTCCAGCGTCGAGGATCAGATCCACCTGACCGTCGAGATCCTCGAGAACATGGGCGGCCGTCGTCGGGCTGATCCGGCCCGAGCGATTAGCGGATGGGGCGGCCAATGGGCGGCCGGCGGCAGCGATGAGCGCGCGCGCGGTCACCTGGGCGGGAACCCGCAGGGCGAGGGTCTCCAGCCCCGCGCGGGCGAGCAGGCTCACCGTGCAGCCAGGAGCGACGGGGACAACCAGGGTCAGGGGACCGGGCCAAAACGTTTGCGCCAAGAGTTCAGCGTCCGGGCTTAGGAGGCCCTGCTTCCGCGCTGCCGCAACATCGACAACATGCGCGATCAACGGATTGAAAGACGGACGGCCCTTGGCCGCAAAAATCCGCGCCACCGCCTCGTCGGATGTCGCGTCGGCGGCGAGGCCATAAACAGTCTCGGTCGGCATGCCAACCAGTCCGCCCCGCTTGAGGATCGAGGCCGCCTCTGCAACCGTCCGCGGATCGGCGGGGACGACACGCGTGCGCCGTTTCAGACCCTCCATCTTTCCTCCAAAGCCGCTTTGCGGCATCGACCTTCTGATCATAGACTCTGCGGCAGTCCGCCCCATAGGACGGTCTCTCAGTCTTTCCGCCGCCGCCACGGACGCCGAGGAAACCATGCCCTACCGTTCACCCTCCTCCGATATCCTCTTCTCTCTCGATGCGGTCGCCGAAATGCCGAATCTTCTGGCGACCGAGTTCGAAGGCGATCACGATTGGGAGACGATCGCCTCGGTCGTCGGCGAGGCGGGCCGATTCGCATCGGAAGAGATTGCTCCGCTCAACCGGCCCGGCGATATCGCGGGCGCTCAATGGAAAGATAGTGTCGTCACAACACCGCCTGGCTATGCCGACGTCTATCGCCGATGGGCCGAGGCGGGCTGGGGCGGCGTTTCCGCCCCAGCGGAATTCGGCGGCATGGGGCTGCCCCATCTCGTCAACGTCGCCTGCACGGAGATTTGGAACGGCGCCTCCATGGCTTTCGCGCTCTGTCCGCTTCTGACCGAAGGAGCGATTGGCGCCCTGAAATCTTACGGATCGAAAGACCTTCTCGACCGCTATCTCGGCCAGATGATCGCCGGACGATGGACGGGGACGATGAATTTGACCGAGCCGCAGGCGGGCTCCGACCTTAACGCGGTCAAGACCCGAGCCGAGCGAAATTCGGATGGAACCTATCGCCTGTTCGGTCAAAAAATCTTCATTACCTATGGCGAACACGACATGGCCGAGAACATCGTCCACCTTGTGCTTGCGCGCCTGCCAGACGCGCCGCCCGGCACGCGCGGCCTTTCGCTCTTTCTCGCGCCAAAACTGTTGGTCAATGACGACGGGTCGCTCGGACCGCGCAACGACCTGCGCTGCGCCAGCATCGAGCACAAGCTCGGGATCCATGGCTCGCCGACCTGCGTCATGATCTATGGCGAGGGCGAGGGCGCCAAGGCCTGGTTGATCGGCGAGGAGAACCGCGGTCTCGCCGCGATGTTTGTGATGATGAACGCGGCCCGCCTCGCGGTTGGCGCGCAAGGCGTCGCAATCGGCGAGCGCGCCTACCAGCAGGCGCTCGAATTCGCCCGCGAGCGACGGCAGGGCCGCGGCCCGAAGGGCGCTGACATGGCCCCCATTATTGATCATCCGGATGTTCAGCGCATGCTCATGACGATGAAGGCTTATGTCCACGCAGCGCGCGGCGTCTGCCATCTTACCGCCGCCTCGCTGGACGTCGCCGCGCATGGCCGCACCGCGGAGACGCGCGCGAAAGCCGGCGAACGAGCGGCCCTGCTCACACCGATCGCGAAGGCTTTCTCGACCGACATCGGGGACGAGGCGGCCACGCTTGGCGTGCAGGTGCATGGCGGCATGGGCTTCATCGAGGAGACTGGCGCCGCGCAGCATATGCGCGATGCGCGCATCGCGGCAATTTACGAAGGCACGAACGGCATCCACGGCATCGATCTCGTCACTCGCAAGCTGCCGCTTTCAGGCGGCGAGACGGCAGCGTCCGAAATCGCGGGGATCCGCGCTGTGGCTCTGCGAGTTGAGAAGGAGGGCGGAGAGAGATTTGGCGCCACAGGCAAAGAGCTGAACCAGGCCGCCGGCGCGCTTGAAGCTGCGACGCGCACGATGACCGATTGGCTCAGGAGCGATCCCGACGCCGCGCTCGCGGGGGCGTCACAATATCTTCGGTTGTTTGGCCTCGCGCTCGGCGGCGCCTGCCTCGCGAAAGCGGGACTAGCGGCCGAGGCGCTCGCCAAGGAGGGCAACGGCAGCGAACTGGGACGCGTGGGCCTTGCTCGCTTTTACGCCGAGAAACTGCTGCCCGCAGCGAGCGGGCTCGCGGAAGCGATCCGCTCCGGCGCAGCTCCTCTGAAGGCATACGAGATGGTTTTGGCGGACAACAACTAATCTTTGAGGAAATCTACCGCGAAGCCGCTTCCGTTATCGTCCGCCAGCCGCGCCACCCTCCGGCTGGCCTCTCGTCGCCCGCGCTGCCCGGCTGATAGTGGATCGGAAGCCCAGGCAGATGACCAGCCTCCAACGCCTGCAACGTCGGCTCGTTGGTCACGGAGAAGCTGTCAAAGCCACACCGCAGCATGAGCGGGATTTCGTCGATCAGCACTTCGCCGGTGGCCCGTAACTCGCCTTTAAAGCTGTGGCGGTCCCGCAATAACCGCGCGTAAGAAAACGCGCGACCGTCGCCGAACTTGGCGAATGAGAGCGCGACCATAGGTCGTTCGGCAAGATCAGATAAATGGCTTTGCGCTTCGTCGCCCGCCTCGACTGCGACGCCGACCGGCGCGTTGCGACGCTGAAGCGCGTCGCGCTCCATGAGCCACCGCTTCAGAGAGATGACGACAGCGCCCTGATCGGACAGGGGCTCGCCGTCCGCCACGAAACTCCAGCCGTCCTCGACAAATCCCTCCTTACGCCAAAGTGGCATCAGATATCTGCTCCGGCGCTGTTCAGCGGCGCAAGGTGGATACCGCACTCCGTCTTGGCGCGACCGCGCCAGCGGCCTGCGCGCTCGTCCTCGCCGGGCCTTACCGCGCTCGTGCAGGGTAGGCAACCGATGGACGGAAAGCCCTTCGCCACGAGGGGATGGCGGGGCAGGCCCGCTTCCTTGATATAGGCAAGCACGTCGCTCGCGCTCCAGCCGACGAGCGGGTTGATCTTCACGCGCTCTCCTTCCGCTTCGAACAGCGGCAGCGTGGCGCGCGTCTCGCTCTGGAATCCCTTCCGGCCGGTGATCCAGGCGTCATAGCCTTCCATCGCCTCGGCGAGCGGTCGCACCTTGCGAATTTCGCAGCAGCGGTCCGGATCGCTTGCGAAGAGGAATTTTTCCGGATCTTCCTGCGCGACAGTGTCCGCATGGGGTTCTGCGACGATCACATTCGTCAGTCCCAGCCGCTCCACAAGTTCGTCGCGATAAGCGAGCGTCTCTGGGAAATGCTGGCCTGTATCGACGAAGATCACCGGCGTCCTCGCGTCGACGCGCGAGACCATATGCAGAAGTGCGGCCGCGTCGGCGCCGAAGCTCGACACCAGCGCAACACGGCCGGGATAAAGATCCTCGATCACAAGGCGCAAAAGCGAGGACGCCTTCACGCTTGCGAAGCGGGTTTCGAGCCGCGAAGCGGCGACCTGATCGCCAAAAAGCTTTACGTCATGGGCGCTCATCAGATGTCCGATCCGGCGCTACGTTCGTAGAGCGCTTCCTTAAAGGGGCTGAGACCAACGCGGCGGAACGCTTCGAGAAACGTTTCCGAATCGTCGCGCCGAAGATCCATATAGGTGTCGACGATCGTGCCGACCGCCCCGACGACGTTTTCGGAGCTGAAGCCGGGGCCGACGATTTGACCGATCGCAGCCGTCTCGTCGGCCGAGCCGCCGAGCGTGATCTGATAGGTCTCCTCGCCTGCACGCTCGAGGCCGAGGATGCCGATATGACCGACGTGATGATGTCCGCAGGCGTTGATGCAACCCGAGATTTTTATCTTCAATGGCCCAATCGCCTTTGCGCGAGCCCCGTCGCCAAATTCTGTGGCGATTCGTTGGGCGACGGGAATCGAGCGGGCGGTCGCTAGCGCGCAATAGTCGAGCCCGGGGCAGGCGATGATATCGCTGACGCCGCCCGCATTCGGCGTCGCAAGCTCAACCGAGGCAAGCCGATCGTAGACGGCTGGCAGATCGTCGAGGGCGACATGCGGCAGGATAAGATTCTGCTCGTGGCTCACCCGGATTTCGTCGTGCGAATAGTCTTCCGCCAGATCGGCGACGGCGTCCATCTGGTCGGCGGTGGCGTCGCCAGGCGGCGCGCCGATCGCTTTCAGCGACACCGTGACGACGCAATAGCCGGATTCGCGATGGGGCGTGACATTGGCGGCGAAGAAGCTCGCAAACCGCCGGTCCTTGCCCTTCCGCCGCTCGACGCGGTCGCTGACCGACTTCTTTGAATCGAGTTCCGGAGGCGCGAAATAGGCTTTCATCCGCGCGATCTCGTCAGGCGTCAGTTCAACGCCGGTCGCCGCATTGGCCTCGAATTCCGCTTCGATCTCGCCCCGCAGCGTCTCGAGCGTCTTCTCATGAACGAGGATTTTGATGCGCGCCTTGAACTTGTTGTCGCGTCGACCTTCCATGTTGTAGACGCGCAGAATTGCTTCGACGTAGCGGAGCAAGTCGCGCTCGGGCAAAAACTCGCGAACCTTGCGGCCGATGAAGGGGGTACGCCCGAGACCGCCGCCGACATAGACGACAAAACCGAGCTCGCCCGCGTCGTTCCGCACAACCTGCAGGCCGATGTCGTGCGCCTGGATCGCCGCGCGGTCGTGGGTCGCGCCGTTGACCGCGATCTTGAACTTGCGCGGCAGGAAGGTGAACTCGGGATGGAGCGACGACCACTGCCGCAAGATTTCCGCGTATGGACGCGGATCGGCGATCTCGTCATGCGCGACGCCGGCGAAATGATCCGCCGTCACGTTGCGCACGCAATTGCCCGACGTCTGGATCGCGTGCATCTCGACGCTCGAAAGCTCGGCGAGAATGTCCGGCGTGTCCTTCAGCGCCGGCCAGTTGTACTGGATGTTCTGGCGCGTCGTGAAATGCCCGTAGCCGCGGTCGTAAGTGCGCGCGATCTCGGCGAGCTTGCGCATCTGGCGCGAGTTCAAGGTGCCATAGGGCACGGCGACCCGCAGCATGTAGGAATGAAGCTGGAGATAGAGCCCATTCATCAACCGGTGAGGCCGGAATTGCTCCTCCGTCAGTTCGCCGGACAGGCGACGGTTCACCTGGTCGCGGAACTGTTCCACGCGGCCCGCCACGAATGCGGCGTCGAAATCGTCATAGCGATACATGTTCGGCCTCCACGACCGCGGTCGGTCCGCCATGCGGCGCCTGACCATGAGCTTGCTTGCCGAGATCGCGGCGGACGGTCGGTCCTGCGGCGCGGATCGCCTCGCGCAGCGCTTTCGGCGCAATGTGGCCGTTGCGCTCTTCGACCGGAACCAGATAGGGCTCGACGACGACATTCGCCACCTCGGCGGCTTGCGCTTGTTTCAGCGCGTCGGCGGTTTCAGCGGCGTCGCGCAGCACGGAAGCGCAGTTGAAGTCTTCGGTCCAGCTCCCGGCTTTCGTCTGGAAGACGACAAGCCCATCCGTGAGTCGAACTCGCGGCGATGACGTCAGGCATGAGAAACTCGGTTGGCGACGTCGGGACGCCGCGGTTGGCAAGTGTCTAGCATATTATACTAGATCGATCTATAACTAAGTTTTTGGTACATTTACGATATGTATGTCATCGCACGACGGTGAGCCGTTTCGCGGCTCGCGTCAGGCCGGTATAAAGCCACCGCGCCCGATGCTCGCGGAAGGCGTAGCTCTCGTCGAACAACACCACATGGTCCCATTGCGACCCCTGCGCCTTGTGGACGGTCAGCGCATAGCCATAGTCGAACTCGTCGGATTCCCGCCGCAGCGGATAGGCGAGCTCGCCCTCCGTCCCTTCGAAGAACTGCTTCAGTACGGCGACCTTGACGCTTCCGCGTCCGCCCTCGTCCTCAGGCTGGAGCGTCATGCGGACGAAATCCTTGCGCATGCCCGCAAGCGCCTCGACTCGCCATAAGCCTCCATTGATGAGTCCCTTGGCGCGATCGTTGCGCAGGCAGACCAGCCGGTCGCCGGCGACCGGCAACGGCTCCTCACGGCCGCTCAAGGCCCGGATGCGGCTGTTATAGGCGCGACGCGTGCGATTCGTCCCAACCAGGACCTGATCCGCCGCCAGAACTTCCGCCTGCTCGACCTCGGAGCGCCGGATGATCCGCGCCGCTCCGTGTTCGCCCTCGGTCAGATCTGCGCCCGAACGCACGATCTCGGAGAGCCGGATGATCGGATTATCTGCCGCCTGACGGTGGATCTCCGTCAACATCACGTCGGGGTCGGCTTCGGTGAAATAGCCGCCGCCCTTCACCGGGGGAAGTTGGAACGGATCGCCAAGCACCAGAACCGGCTTGCCGAAGGAAAGGAGATCGCGGGCGAGATCTTCGTCCACCATCGAGCATTCGTCGATAACGATAAGCCCGGCCTTGGCCGCCGGTCCTTCCTCGTTGAGGGTGAAGTTCGGCGTCCCGTCAGTTCCCTCGGTCGCCCGGTAAATGAGGCCGTGGATTGTCGTCGCGCCTTGGCAACCCGCCGCCCGCATGACCATTGCGGCCTTGCCGGTGAAGGCGGCGAAAGCCGTATCCCCGTCCGCTCCCTCCGCCACGTGCCGGGCGAGGGTCGTCTTGCCCACGCCGGCATAGCCGAAAAGCCGGAAAATCTGCGGCTCGCCCTTTCTCAGCCAGCGCCCGACCTTGTCGATGGCGCCCGCCTGCTCGCGGGTCCACTCGCGGGAGCCCAAGCGCGGTTTTGGCGCCGGGCGCTCCGCCTGAGGCGGCGCCGGCGCGGCGCGCTCTGCCTTCGCCGTCTTTGGCTCGGCCGCGGCGCCGCAGCGGGAGCAGACCGGCGGCTTGCGATTGAGATCGTAGAACTTAGCCCCGCAAGCAAAGCACTGCCGCTTGGTCCCGAGCCGCGAACTCGCCGCTTTCCCGCGACCAGGCCGGCCCCGGCCGCGATTCTCTGATCCGGTTAACGTTTCGTTCACGATTGGCGCGCAGCCTTTTCTCAAGTTTGAGGAATCCGAACGCATTTTGGCGGGATCTGGCCGCTCCCGCCCCGAGGCTTGAAGGTCGTTCGCCCGCGCTTATATGGGAACCCGTCCGGTCGTCCGGGGTTCTACCGGCGACCTGACGAAGACTTAAAGCGACGCGCTCAAGGCGCTTTACCGAAAGGCCTTGAATGCGTGAAGCGCCTTAAAGGGGCTTCTGATGGTGCGTGTGACGGCGTTGAACTCTCCGTTTTTGCTTGGCTTCGATGACATCGAGCGGGCGCTCGACAAGGTGTCGAAGTCGGCGGCGGATGGATACCCTCCTTATAATATCGAGCGGATTCCCTCGTCGGGCGCGGACCCTGAAAAACTTCGGATCACTCTCGCAGTGGCCGGGTTTTCTCAGGACCAGATTGAAGTCACTGTCGAGGAGAACCAGCTCACGATCCGTGGACGCCAGCAGGAGGACAAGACGCGCGAAT
This sequence comes from uncultured Alphaproteobacteria bacterium, assembly GCA_963824465.1. GTDB lineage: Bacteria > Pseudomonadota > Alphaproteobacteria > Rhizobiales > Beijerinckiaceae > Roseiarcus. The sequence continues at coordinate 260,370 of CAWGPL010000013.1, read as the reverse complement.
ATCTGCATCGCGGCATCGCAGCCCGTCAATTCCAGCGGAGCTTTCTACTGGCTGAGGGGATGCAGGTGGTCGGAGCGGATCTGGCGCAGGGCTTGCTTTCAGTTGATCTGGTCCGGCCGCAGCCGGAACGGGTTGTGAGGACGATCAAAATAACGGCGCGTGACTAGTATCACGGTCATGCTCAGCGAGCGGGCTAGAATTGAGGGCCGCTCGGAAAATGGAGGGTAGCGATGACTGCAACCGATAAGGCCCTTGAGGCGCTGACACCGCAGGAATTCGCCCATCTGGGCGATGGCGCGCTTGCCTATGTGAAGACGATCAACTCGGAGGACGTTTCGCGCCTCTTTCCGCAGGCGCCTCCGATCCGCGCGGGCGTAAAGCTTTTCGCGCTGCTCGGCGCGGACGGCTCGCCGATTCTGCTTACCGATTCCAAGGACGCCGCGTTGGCGAACGCTTGGGAGCACGAGTTGGAGACCGTCAGTCTGCATTGACGTCCAGCACGAGCCACACGCCGACCCAGTCGGAGTCGTCCCCGGGAGAGGGGAATTCGTTCCATCCGGAGAACCAAATTTAGGCAGATAATTCAGGGCCTTCACGGGGAACGAACGCATCAAAGCCGCGTTTTTCCAAGCTCAAAAGCAAGGAGAAACGCAGATGCCCAAGGAAGCGCATACCAAAGCCGCCGAACACCATGAGAGCGCGGCCAAGAGCCATCGGATGGCGGCCGAACATCATGGCAAGGGCGAGCATGAAAAGGGGCGCGAGCACGCCACTCAGGCCCGCACCCATTCCAAGACAGCGCATGAATCCAGCGAAGCCGCGCACGGAAAGAGCGGCGCGGCTAAGTAGTTCCGTTCCGGCCTAGAGGACAATGGGGCTTCTTCCCCGGGAGGAAGCCCCTTATCTTCATTTCCGCTGTTGGCGAGCCAGCGAACGGGATTCCGGGCCTCAACGAGATGGACTACACCATCCGTTGACACCCCCGGGGAGCCTGACCGATGCACGCTTATCTCGATCTTTTGCGCGACGCGCTGGAGAATGGGGCGATCAAAGCGGATCGAACCGGCACCGGCACTCGGTCGCTCTTTGGCCGGCAGCTTCGGTTTGACCTGAGGGCGGGTTTTCCGCTCGTCACCACAAAGAAGCTGCACCTCAAATCGATCGTTCGGGAACTCATCTGGTTCCTCCGGGGGGACACCAATATCGCGTACCTCAAGGCCCATGGCGTCTCGATCTGGGACGAATGGGCAGACGAGGATGGCGACTTGGGTCCGGTTTACGGCAAGCAATGGCGCGCCTGGGAGGGTTCGGACGGGCGGACCTATGATCAAATCGACTGGCTGCTCAAGGAAATCCGCCGCAATCCAAGCTCTCGCCGGCTGATCGTCTCCGCCTGGAACGTCGCCGAAGTCGAGCGGATGAAGCTGGCGCCTTGCCACTGCCTATTCCAATTCTACGTCTCGGAGGGCAAGCTGTCCTGTCAGCTCTATCAGCGCTCGGCCGATATTTTCCTTGGCGTGCCGTTCAATATCGCAAGCTATGCGTTGTTGACGCACCTGATCGCCAGGGAATGCGCGCTTGAAGCGGGAGACTTCGTTCACACCTTCGGAGACGCCCACCTCTACCTCAACCATGTGGACCAGGCCCGCGCCCAGCTCGCCCGCGAGCCGCGGGCATTGCCGCGCCTCGTGCTCGGCGACGTCGGACCGATCACCGATCTCAACGCCGACGCCATCCATTTCGAAGGGTATAACCCCTGGCCCGCGATCAAAGCGCCGGTGGCCGTGTGAGCGCGAGGCCCGCGCTCGTTCTCGTGGCCGCCGTCGCGCGGAACGGCGTCATTGGATCTGGGAACAAGCTTCTCTGGCGCCTCTCGACCGACCTCAGGCATTTCAAGGCGCGGACACTGGGCAAGCCTCTGATCATGGGCCGGAAAACGTTCGAATCCCTGGGGAAGCCGCTTCCAGGCCGGGAAACCATTGTCGTGACCCGCGACCCGACATTTGCGTTTCCTGGCGTGTTCGCCGCGCACGGGATTGACGAGGCGCTGGCGGTGGCGCTCGATCGGGCAAAGGCGCTGGGCGCTTCGGAGGTCATTGTCGCTGGCGGCGGAGACATCTACTCGCAAGCGATCGGGCGCGCCGACCGGCTCGCAATCACCGAGGTGGATCTGGCTCCGCGAGGCGAGATTACTTTCCCCGCTATCGACCCGGCGCTGTGGCGCGAGGACAAGCGCGAAGCGTGCGCGCCTGGGCCGGCGGATGAAGCACGTTTTAGTTTCGTTGAGTACGTGCGCCGCTGACGCGTGCGAGGCGGGCTTCTCCGGATGAGCGAACCCTACAGGATGGTTGACGTTCCGAGCACACGGCAAAAGCGCCCGATCGCGCGCCGACTCCCGAATGGCGGGCGCCTTTACCGATTTGAGCGCAGCACAGCGGCCAGCACGATTAGGGACTCGCGAAGGACGCGGACAAGGGACGGGTCGGCAAGAATGTCGTCCACGGCAATGGCGCGTCCGGTTAGGGGCAGGGTCACGAAGGCTTCCGGCAAGAGCCTTGCCGACATTGTCGCCAGCACTTCGCGCAAAGCCGCTTGGGCGTGAAACGCGCGCGGCGCGGCGTTGAGGAGCACGACCGGCTTGCCTGGAAAAGCCTCGCTGGCCACCAGCCAATCGAGCGCATTCTTGAGCGCGCCCGCTATCCCATGCGCATATTCTGGCGAGGCGATGACCAGAGCGTCGGCCTGAGCGACCCACCGCCGCAAGAGTTCAACGGCCTCAGGCTTCGCGACGTCCTCGGCGTCCTGGTCCGGATTGAACGGCGGCAGGTCCGCGAGCCCGCGATAGACGTTCACTCGCATGTCCGCGGGCGCGAGGCGCGCGAGGGCCTCAAGGGCCGCCAAATTGGTCGAGGCTTTGCGCAGGCTGCCCGAGATGGCGAGCAGTCGGAGCGGCGCCCGCTCTGTCACCCGCGGCCCGCCCGCCCGGCCGGGCGTCAGGTCAGGGCGACGTTGACTGCGCTTTCCGGCAGTTCATGCCCGAAGCAGCGCTGGTAAAATTCCGCGACCAGCGTGCGCTCGAGCTCGTCGCACTTGTTGAGAAAGGTCAGGCGGAAAGCAAAACCGATGTCCTTGAAGATCTCCGCATTCTCCGCCCAGGTGATCACGGTGCGCGGGCTCATCACGGTCGAGAGGTCGCCGTTGACGAACGCGTTGCGCGTCAGGTCGGCCACCCGGACCATCTTGTTTATCGTGTCGCGCCCGTCTTTGCGCGCCTTGTATGGGTGGGACTTGGCGAGCACGATGTCGACTTCCTTGTCGTGCGGCAGGTAGTTCAAGGTCGCAACGATCGACCAGCGGTCCATTTGGCCCTGATTGATCTGTTGCGTGCCGTGATACAGGCCGGACGTGTCGCCGAGGCCGACGGTGTTGGCGGTCGCGAACAGGCGGAAGGCGGGATGCGGCCGAATGACGCGCGCCTGGTCGAGCAACGTCAGCTTGCCGGAGACTTCCAGCACGCGCTGGATCACGAACATCACGTCCGGGCGGCCCGCGTCATACTCATCGAAGCAGAGGGCGATGTTGTTCTGCAGCGCCCAGGGCAGCATGCCGTCGCGAAATTCTGTGATCTGCATGCCGTCCTTCAGCACGATCGCGTCTTTGCCGACGAGGTCGATGCGGGAGACGTGGCTGTCGAGATTGATCCGCACGCAAGGCCAGTTGAGGCGCGCCGCCACCTGCTCGATATGCGTTGACTTTCCGGTGCCGTGATAGCCGGTCACCATGACGCGGCGGTTGTAGGCGAAGCCCGCTAGGATCGCGAGCGTGGTTTCCCGGTCAAAGAGGTAGTCGGGGTCGAAGTCCGGCACATGCTGGTCCGGCGCCGAAAAGGCGGGCGCCTCCATGTCGGAATCGATGCCGAACGCCTTGCGCACGGAGACGCGCGTGTCAGGCAATCCGGAAGCGGGCTCGGCCGCGACGGCGGCGGAATGTCTAGAATTCATCAGTCCTCCGCGCTCTCGAATCCCATCTGGGCGAAGAGCGGCCTTTCCTTTACGCGAAATTGTGTTCTTGTTCGAATCATCGCCGCAGGAAGAGGTCTCGGCCTCCTGAAACCCCGCGGCGGGCGAAATGTTGCGCGATCAGACCAGCTTGTTGGCGCGCAGGTAGTTATAGGCCTGGATGATTTCGCGCAATTTGTCTTCCGAGGAGCGATCGCCGCCATTCGCGTCGGGATGATGGCGTTTCACCAGATCTTTGTAGCGGGCCTTGATCTTCGTCGGGGTTGCGTTCCCATCGAGTTCCAGCGTGATGAGCGCCTTGAGCGCGAGCGCGTTGTAGCGGGGCGCGGCGTCGGGCTGCGGCTTGCCCTTGACGCCTCGGCGTCGGGCGGAGCGCGCCTCCGCAAAGACGGTCTCGTCGACATGGCTCGCCGCGGTTCGCGCGCCGAACTTCCAGGTCGGCCGGTGACCGATCTGGTCCGCTTGGCGGAATTTCGCCATGAACTCGTCGTCCATGCCTTTGAAGTAGTCGTACGACGCGTTGTATTCGCGGATATGATCTTTGCAGAAGGTGAAAAATTCGCCTTCGCGCTCGCGTCCTTTGGGCGCGCGATAAAGTCCCGCCTGCGTGCAGCCCGGGTGGCTGCAGGGCGTCCTGGCCTCCGCAGGCTTCGGCGCTGACTTCGCAGACGGCTTCACCCGGATGCGGTCGAAGAGAGGCGAATTGAGGTCCATGTGCCGAGTATTAGGAGTGTCGCGCCGGTCCGGCAAGCCTTGCGCGCCCCCAGCGTCTACGCAAGGGAAATGCAATCGCGGTGAAACCGGCTCAAGTCCTGTTATCTAGGGCGTTCCGCGAGCCTTTGGAGGGGTGACCCATGACCATGCAGGAAAGAATTGTCGCCCGTCTCACGGACGCCCTCGCGCCCGAGAAGCTCGACATTCTCGACGAATCGGATCGCCACGCGGGGCACGCCGGAATTCGCCACGGCCATGCGGCGACCGAAGGGGGCACGCATTACCGCGTGCGAATCATATCGCAGAAATTCACCGGCCTGAGCCGAGTCGCGCGGCATAGGCTGGTCTATAGCCTCCTGCCGGCCGAATTTGCCGATGGACTGCACGCGCTTGCGCTCGACGCCAAGGCGCCCGGCGAGTGAACGAGGCTCAAACCGGCGCGTCCCCTTTTGGTCCATACGCCTTCACGCTGGAGCCCGCGGAGGCGGACGCCGCCGCCGCCCGCTACGGCCTTCGACTCGCGCTCGGGCGCGGACTCACGGCGCGTCACCACGCGCCGCTTGCGGCCTTTGTCCTGACCCTGCTCTTCGCGTCGATCCTGGGCTTCACCGATCTCATCAGCCGGCGCGCGGCCGAAATCGCTATTCTCGTCGCAGCAGCGCTTTTCATGATCCAGCGGCTTGTGACGCATTGGCGACTGCGAAACGCTCAGAAACGGGGCAGGGCGGCGCTCGCATCCAGTCGCGGGCCCGTTTCCGTGACGCTGGATGATCGTGGCGTAACCGTCGACGGAGTTGAGCCGAGGCGGCTATCCTTTCGAGAAATCGAGGAGGCGGAAGACGCAGGAGGCGTCATCTATCTATGGCCAAAAACGGGCGCTCCGGTAGCGGTGCCCACAAGGGCCCTGCCAGATGCGGAGACGCAACGGTTCCTCGCCGAGGCGAAACGCAAAATCGCCGCGAGCCCTTAGGCCGCGGCGTCACTGCGCCGCTGGCTCTTTCGGCTTCGCGTCGGTCGTGTCCTTGTCTTTCTGGACCGTCTTGCGAAGCGCGAGTCGCTCCTTCTCTTTGTGATTCGCGGCGCCTTGCGCTTGCGGGCTGGTCCGGTCGGGCGGTAGGGGCGCGGTCAGGTCTTGCCGCGGGGCCATTGCGGTCGCCGACGGCTGCGCGCTCGCCTTATCGCCCCAGTTTAGCCATTTCTTGACGCTGCTGGTGCTCGCGCCCCAGACCCCGCCTTCCGCCCCGGAAGTCTGCGCGGGCGTCACCATCGCGACAGGCTGCACGCTGGCCTCCGCGACGCTGTTCTGTGCTGGAGCCGTCGCCGGAATCGAGGCAGTTTCAAGCGGCGCGGCGTCCTTCGCGGCAGCCGTCCGCGCATCGGCGGAGGTCCGCTTCTGAACAATGCGCGCGCTCTTTGACGCCGCCTCCGCGACTGACGTCGGCGGAGGGGCGTCCTCGCCATTGATTCTCGCCATGATCGCCGCGTGCTGCCGCTTGGCGTCCATTTCCGCTGCGGCCATACGGGCCGCAAGGGGCGCCCTGTCTTGCAGGACAATTTCCTGCGGCGGATATTCGAGGGCCTCGGGGTCGCTCGTATCCTTATAGCCCTTGAAAACCGGGTTTTGGCCGCCATCCGCGTAAACGGTGCGGATCGCCTTCACGCCTGAGGATGCGAGTTGCTCCGCTTTGATCTCGTCCTTGGAGTCCTTCTCGGCGATTTCGGAGGCGACCTCTTCGTCGCGTTCGAGCTTCGGACACGCGCCAACATTGGAGACCGGTCCTTGCGCAACGGCGCCAAAGACATAGTGTTTGTCGCAGACCAGCACGTTCGGTTCGGTCTTGGTGACCTCGAAATAATCCGAGCCCTTCTTGATCTCCTTCCAGAAGGCGATGTTCGGATCAAGCCGGTATTTCGCCAAGTTCTCGGGCGTCATCCGGAATGGGTAGGACTGCAACTGAATCTCGCGCTGACCGCCGCGGAAAGCGTCGCGGGCGATGGCGTAAATGTCCGCGACCTGTTCGTCGGTCATTGAGAAGCAGCCCGCCGACGAACAGACGCCGTGCACCATGACATTGCCGCCGTCACGCCCATACGCCTTGTCGTAGGCGTTCGGATAACCGACGTTGAAGGCGAGGTAATAGTGAGAGTTCGGGTTCAGCTGGCCTGGCGTGATCGTATAAAAGCCCTCGGGAACCTGCAGGTCCCCTTCGCGCTTCTTGGGCCCCAGCTGCCCGGACCAGCGGCACATCGGATAGGTCTTGAGCAGGGCATACTGCCCTTGGGAGTTCATCTTCCAGATTTCAAGCTCCGCTTCCTTCTTGTAGGTCCGGATGAGGACCGGAGAAGAAGGAGTCGTGTCAATCTTGGTCATCTGTTCGAGTGCGGCGCTCGAAATCGGCTGCTCGGAACGACCCGAACCTTGGGGCAGATAGGTGTCGTCGCAACCCGCGAGCATGGCGCCCGCAACGCCGAACAGGCTCAAGGCCGCCAGGCGCCAGAGCTTCAAGTTCATTCGTCACCCCGCGTTCCGTCAGAAGGTAGCCGAGCCGGCGCATGTTGTCCACGCTTGGCCATAAGCTCTCCGAAACCTTACCGACGCATGAAGGTTTGCAAAGGCCTAAGCCCTCCCACCAGAGTTTTGGGGTGAAAATGCGGCGGCGCTCGCCACCTTTCGTTGTGGCCGCCTTTCACCAATGGCCGGTCAGCGGCGCGTTCTCAAAGATTTCCAAAAGCCTTGCGCGCGTGCCGCCCGTCGTCCCCTCGGGCAACGCGTCCCGCGGAAAGAAGCGCGCTTCCTGGATTTCCCAGTCCGGAGCCCGGACGCCCAGGACCGCAAAATCCCGGATTACGTAAACCCCGATATGGTCGCGGCGCGACGGCTTTGGGTTGAAAAAAAGGCCGTGCAGCGTCGGCGCGCCGTTAACGACGATTCGCGCTTCCTCTTCAAGCTCCCGTTTGAGCGCATCCTCGAAGGTCTCGCCAATTTCCACGCCGCCGCCGGGAAAGTGCCAGCCCGACACGTATCCGTGCCGGACGAGCATGACCGAATCGTCCGGCGCGATGACCGCGCCCCTGACGCCGAGCGTCATGGCGCGCGTCGCCAGAAAACTCGCATGGACTGCGCGCGACCGAAGCCGCCTCCAGAAAGGGCTCACGAAGGCCTGATCCCGATGGGGTTGTCTTTCTCTTGAAGCGTCCTTATTGCGCGCCCGTCAATCCGGGCTCGCGAGCCCCTTCGGGGACGGCGCTTGAGCTTCACCATCGCGCATATCACGGACCCGCATCTTTCTCCGGCTCCTTTTCCGGCCGCGCACGAGTTCCGGCTCAAACAATTCATGGGCTACGTGAACTGGAAGCGCGGCCGCGAGGGCGCGAACGACATGACGATGCTGACCCGACTCGTCGAGGACATGAGGGCGCAGAAGCCGGACCACATCGCCGCCACGGGAGACTTGGTCAACATCGGGATGCCCGCGGAATTCCGCCGCGCCGCCGAATGGATGAAGACGCTGGGCGATCCGGGCAATGTGAGCTTCGTCCCCGGCAACCACGACGCTTATGTGCGCACCGCCATGCCGCTGCTTGCCTCGGTCTTCGCACCTTGGACAACGAGCGATGCCGGAGAGGTCGGATTTCCCTATCTGCGCATCCGAAGCGGGATTGCGATCATCGGTCTCTCCTCCGCCGTGCCCACAGGGCCGCTGATGGCGACCGGCCGGCTGGGGTCAGAACAACTCGCCGCCTTCGCGAAAGTGCTCGACTGGACAGCGGCGCGCGACCTCGGCCGTGTCGTGCTGATCCATCATCCGCCGCTGTCGAAAGGAGCGCCGCCGTTCAGGGGTCTGACCGACGCAGCCGGTTTCGAGCGGGTGATCGCAAAGCATGGAGCCGAAGCGGTGCTGCACGGCCATTCGCATACGCAAACCGTTCGCTCGCTGCCATCGCGGGCGTCCCGGACCGTCTCCGGCTCGGTTCCCGTGCTCGGCGCGCCGTCCGCGTCAGCCGCTGTTCACGATCCGCGCCGCCGCGCGGCCTATCACCTCGTGCGGATCGACCGCGAAGGCGGGAAATGGAAGGTCGCCGCGCGCGCCCGTGGGCTCGCGCTCGATAGCGAGTCGATCGGCGAGCGTGAGCCGCTTGCCGTATAACCCCGCCCGCCGGCTCCAGATCACATTTTCGTGACGCGCTCGCCGTTGACGCGGCTGCGTCCCGTAATCACTCACCGGTTTCTTCTCCTTAGGAGCGCTCCGCATGACTGACCTCTCCGCATTTGCCGATCACCAAGCGTTGGGCCGCTGAACACCCGGATCGCCTGCAACTCTATTCGCTGCCCACGCCGAATGGAGTGAAGGTCTCGATCATGCTCGAGGAGATCGGGCTGCCCTACGAGGCGCATCTCATCGACTTCGGCAAGAACGACCAGAAGACGCCCGAATTTCTGTCGCTGAATCCGTACGGAAAAATCCCGGCGATTCTCGACCCGAACGGACCGGGCGGAAAGCCGCTCGCCCTTTTCGAATCGGGCGCGATTCTCGTCTATCTCGCGGACAAGACCGGAAAGCTCGCCCCCGCCGATCCGGCCGCCCGCTACGAGACGCTGGAATGGCTCTTCTGGCAGGTTGGCGGCATGGGTCCGATGTTCGGGCAGGTCGGCTTCTTCCACAAATTCGCGGGCCGCGAATATGAAGACAAGCGGCCGCTCCATCGTTACCGCGACGAAGCCAAGCGCGTGCTCGCGACGCTCGACGCGCGGCTTGAGGGCCGGACCTGGGTGATGGGCGACGAATTCACCATCGCCGATGTCTCGATGCTCGGCTGGGTGCGCAACCTGATCGGCTTTTATGAAGCTGGCGAACTGGTCGGCTTCAGCGATTACAAGAACGTCGGCGCCTGGCTCGAACGCGGCCTTGCCCGGCCGGCGGTGCAACGCGGACTTGAGATTCCGAGGCGGGGGTAAGCGTTCAAGCGGTCGCCGTTTTGGCTGGCCTTTCGTCGCCGGCCAAAACCGCCATTGCCGCGTCCACGCCGCCCCGGCCCATCGGTACGCCCGCGAGCCCAAGCCCCATTTCGACGCCAGAAAGCGCGCCGATCAGGGTCAGGTCGTTGATGTCGCCGAGATGGCCGATGCGGAATACGCGATCCTTCAAAATGCCGAGCCCGTTGCCGAGGCTCATGTTGAACCGCTTCAGGATCAGCGAACGCAGCGCGTCGGCGCTATGGCCTTCGGCGAGCCGGACCGCGGTCAGCGAGGAGGAATAATCGGCGGGCGACCGGCATTGCAGCTCGATCGCGCCCGCCTCTCCCCAGGCGGCGACTGCGGCGCGGGTCGCGGCGGCGAGCCGGTCGTGCCGGGCGAAGACATTGGGCAGTCCCTCCTCGTCGAGCATGGCGAGCCCCTCCTGCAATCCGCGCAGGAGATTGGTCGCGGGCGTGTAGGGAAAATAAAAACCCGCGTTGGCGTCGAGCATCGGCCGCCAGTCCCAATAGCTGCGCGCCAACTTGGCCGACTTCGCCGCTTCGAGGGCGCGCGGGCTGACCGCGTTGAAGGAAAGCCCCGGCGGCAACATCAGGCCCTTCTGGCTTCCCGCCACGGTGACGTCCACGCCCCATTCCTCGTGCCGGTAGTCGATCGAGGCGAGCGACGAGATCGTATCGACAAGCAGGAGCGCCGAGTGGCCTGCGGAGTTGATCGCGTCGCGGATCGCCGGGATCGGGCTCACGCAACCGGTGGACGTCTCGTTGTGGACAACGCAGACCGCCTTGATGCGACCCCCCTTGTCGTTGTGCAATGCGGATTCGATGGCGGAGGGATCGGCGCCGCCGCCGCCAGTCCGTTTCGATCAGAAGCGGCTCAAGCCCGAGCCGCTTCGCCATCTCGCTCCAAAGCGTCGCGAACCAGCCGGTGCGGACCATCAAGACGGCGTCGCCGGGCGACAGCGTGTTGGCGAGCGCCGCCTCCCAGGCGCCTGTGCCGGAGGCGGGAAAGATCATCACCGGCCCGCTGGTCTTGAAGACGCGCTTGAGGCCGGTGAGCACCGAGCGGCCAAGCTCAGCGAATTCCGGCCCGCGATGGTCGGTCGTGGGCTCGGCGATGGCGCGTAGGATCCGTCCCGGGACGTCTGTCGGGCCGGGGATCTGCAGGAAATGACGGCCTGGCGCGCGCGTGTTCATAGCGTTTCCTCCATTTGCGGCAGCAGGGGCGGCGACACGATGTGGGAGACGGTCTGCGCGAGGGCGAGGAGCGCATCGTCCGCGCCGAATGACGCGGCAAGCTGCGCGCCTATCGGCAATCGCGACGCCGCCACGCCGACCGGCAAGCTTATTGCCGGCACGCCTGCGATGTTGGCCCAGCCGGTGAAGATTGCGTGGTCGCGCGGGCCGGCAGGTTGGCCATTGATCCGGTCCGGATAGGGGGATTCGGCCGGCCACGGCAAAGCCGCCGCCGTCGGCGTCAGCACGAGATCGAAGCGCGCAAAGAGTTCGGCGCAGAGTCTGCGCATCGCTGCAACATCCTCAAGCGCGCCGATATAGTCGGCGCCGGTGACCTTCAACCCATCCGCCGCCATCGCGCGCGCGGACGCGCCAGCCTTGTCTTCATAGGCCGGATTTTCGCGGAAGAGCCATGCGACGCCGGCGCGCGAAACGACGTGCCAGACCTGCGCCGCCCGGTCGAGATCGAAGAAGACTTTTCCCTCCGTCACCGCATGACCCATCGCGGACAGGCTTTGGGCGAAGTCGGCGACGCTTTTGGCGACTTCCGCGTCGACCGGCGCCGAGCCGAAACGCGGAATATAGAGAATGCGAAGCCGCCGCTCCGGCCACGGCGCCGCGGCGGTGCAAAACGAACGCGGATCGCGCGGATCAGGGCCTCTCAGGACGCCGTCGAGAAGGCGCGCGTCGGCGACCGTCCGGGTGAGCGCCCCGGCGGTTTCGAAGTCGGTGAGGATTGCGGGGAATCCGTCGATGCGCGGCCAGCGTCCGATGGATGGCTTGAAGCCGACGAGGCCGGTGTGACAGGCGGGCCTGCGGATCGACCCGCCGCCATCCGTGCCGATGGCCGCCGGAACGAGACCCGCGGCGACTCCCGCCGCCGCTCCCCCGCTCGAGCCGCCCGGCGTTAGCTCGACGTTCCAGGGGTTGCGGGTGACGCCGAACAGGTCGTTGCGCGTGTACCCTTCAAGCGTGAATTCCGGGACGTTCGTCTTGCCGAGCAGGATCGCGCCCGCCTTGCGCAGGCGCGCGACCGGAAGCTCGTCCAGCGGCGGGCGGAAATCCGCCAGCGCCCGGCTGCCCCAGGTCGAAGGCATGCCCGCGACGTGGATGTTGTCCTTGATGGAGATCGGAACGCCATCGATGGACGAACGCGGCTCGCCCCGCGCGCGGCGCGCATCGCTTTCCTCAGCCGCGGCGAGCGCGCCCGCTCGGTCTACGAAAACGAAACTGTTGAGGCGAGGATCGAGCGTGTCGATCCGCGCAAGCGATCGTTCGACAAGTGCGCGCGACGTCGTGCGTCCGGCCGCGAGCTCGGCCGCAAGGTCCTCAAGCGTTTCCGCCACATCTCACCTCATTGTTCCCACGGAAGCGGCTGGCCGATGGCGGCCGGCATCCGCGACGAGCGCCCCATCCCCGCAAGGACAGCCAGCGCGATCAGGTAGGGCGCCATCTGCACGACGTAGGAGCTGACCGGAACGCCGAAACCCTGCAGGCGTAGTTCGAACGCCTCCGCCGCCCCAAAAGCGAGGCAGGCAATCCCCGCCCCGAGGGGATTCCAGCGCGCCACGATCAAGGACGCCAAGGCGAGATAGCCACGCCCGCCGGTCATGCCGTCGGTAAAGGTGCCAACCTGCTGCAAGGAGAGGACGGCGCCGCCGATGCCGGCGATCGCGCCGCAGGCGATGACCGCGAGCATGCGGACCCGGAAAGGCTCGACGCCCGACGCGAAAACAGCGTCCGGACTTTCCCCAGTCGCCCTCAAGGTCAGGCCCGCTTGCGTGCGGATCAGGAAGAGTTGAAGCCCGACGCAGCCGAGGATCGCCAGATAGGTCAGCGGCGGCAGCGAAAAGAACAGCGGCCCGACGAGCGGAATCTTGGCCAGGCCCGGTACGGGCCAGGGCGCGAGCGGCGTCAGGTGAATCGCGATAGGCCGGCCGCCGCCCGACAGAACGCGCATGAGATAGCTGGTGAGGCCCGCTGCGAGAATGTTGGCGGTAAGCCCCGTCACCATGTTGTCGGCGCGATAGCGCACCGTCACGATGGCGATGACGAGGCCGATCGCCGCGCCGCAGAGAACCGCCAGCGCAAGCCCCATGAGCGCGCTGCCGGTCGCCCAGGCGCCGACCACGCCGCCGAAGGCGCCCATCAGCATCATGCCTTCGAGGCCCACCGCGAAGACGCCCGCGCGCTCCGAAAGGATGCCCCCGAGCGCCGCCAGCGTCAGCGGCGTTCCGATGCGGATCGCGGCTTCAAGGAAGTCGATCACGCGCGCCTCACGGTCGCTGCGAGGATGAAGAGCATCGTCAGGCCCTCGATGACGACGACAAGGGCCGAGGGCACGCCGATCTGCCGCTGCATGGAGAGCGAACCCGCCTCCAGCAGGCCGACGAAGAGCGCGGCAGGCGCGACGGCGAGCGGTTCGATCGCGCCAAGCAGCGCGACGGTCACAGCCTTGAAGCCGAAGCCGAGGGAGAACCCCTCGATCAACCGGTGCTGCACGCCGAGAATCTCGACGCCGCCCGCAAGTCCCGCCAGCGCGCCGGAGATCAGCATCGCGGCCCAGGTGAGACCGGCCATCGAGAAGCCGGCATAGGCTGCGGCCCGGCGCGAGCGGCCCGCGACGCGAATCGCGAAGCCGAAGGGCGTGCGCCAGAGAATCACGGAGAGCGCCGCTGCGGCCGCGAGCGCGATCGCGAAGCCGATATGAGCGTCGAGCCCCGGCAATCTCCAGAGCCAGGCTTGGGACGGCATGATCGGCGACTGCAGAAAGCCCGCGCCGGCCTGACCGAGCGGGCCGGCCAACATCTGCTGCACAAGCAGCAACGCCACGAAATTCAGGAGCAGCGTGACCAGCACTTCGTGGACGCGCCGCCCGAGGTGGATCGCCGCCGCGACCCCGCTCCAAGCGGCTCCGAAAGCGGCCGCGCCGATGAGCGCGGCCGGCGCGCTGAAGCTTGCTGCGGCCTCTGGCCAGTGAAGCGCGACCGCCGCGGCGCCGAGACCGCCGAGCGCAATTTGCCCTTCCGCGCCGATATTGATGACGCCCGCGCGGAAGCAGAACGCCACTCCGCTGCCCGCGAGCAAATAGGGCGTCGCGCGGTTGAGCGCGACGCCGATGTGATGCGGAGACCCGGCGGCGCCCATTGCGATCGCTGCGAACGCCGCGAGCGGATTGCGACCGGAGAGCGCAACGAGCACCGCCGCGCAGGCCAGCGAGAGGAGCACGGCGACCAGGATGCGCAGAGCAAGCCCCTCGCCGCTTCGCAGCCGAAGGAAAGCGACGCGCCCTGGCCAGGGCCGCGTGGCCGGCGGGGCTGCCTCCATCATGCTGCCCGGCCCGACATCCAGAGCCCGATTTGTCCGAGATCGGCGCCCTTGCGGTCCACGACGCCCGCGAGCCGCCCGTCGGCGATCACGGCCACGCGGTCCGAAACGTCCAGCACCTCTTCGAGTTCGGAGGACAGATAGAGAATCGCCGCTCCCGCTTCCCGCAAGGCGAGAACCTGTTCGATCACAAATCGGGTCGCGCCTGGGTCGAGGCCCCATGCGGCCTGATGCGCGATCAGCGCGCCGGGCTTGCGGTCGAGTTCGCGCGCAACGACGATCTTCTGTTGGTTGCCGCCCGAAAGCGTGGCCGCGAGCGTTTCCGGCGCCGGCGCGCGAATGTCGTAGTCGCGCATCAGTTCCGCCGCCTTGCGCCGCCGCCCTGCCGAGGACAGGAAGGCGCCGGTCGCGTAAGGCGCGCGCGCACTATCGCGCAGCATCAGATTCTCGCCGACCGACATCCCCTTGACGAGCGCGGTCGAGCCGCGATCCGCCGGCATATAGGCCAAGCCCAGCCGCAACCCGTCCCGCGACGCGAGACGCGGGAAAGGTCGCAACCCGTCAAGCCAGATGGAGCCGGCGCTCGCGGCTCTCAGGCCGGCCAGCGTCTCGACCAGTTCAAGCTGACCGTTGCCATCGACGCCGGCGACGCCCAGCACTTCTCCAGAGCGCACTTCGAAGGACAAGGGCCCAAGTCCACGGCCTGCGAGGCCCTCGACGGACAGGCGGACGACACCCTGCGGCTTGCCGCGCGGCGCATGGGGCGCGGTCACGTCGCGTCCGACCATTAGCGTCGCGAGTTCGGCCCGCGTCACATCGCCAACCCGCGCCGCGCCAGTCACGCGGCCCGCGCGCAGGACGACGACGCGGTCGCAGACGTCCAGCACTTCCGGCAATTTGTGGGTGATGAAGACGACGCCCTTTCCCTCGGCGCGCAAGCGGCGCAGGACTTCACAGCAGATCGGCGACCTCGCTCGGCGCAAGATTCGAGGTGGGCTCGTCGAGAATCAGGAGTTGCGCGTCGCGCAAGACGGCTTTGAGGATTTCGATCCGCTGACGCCGGCCAAGCGAGAGGTCCGCAACGAGCGCGTCCGGGTCGAGATCGAGCCCGTAGCGCCGGCTCTCTGTTCGGATGCGTTCCGCCATTTCGGCGCGGCGGAGAATCCGTCCGGCTTCTGACCAGCCGAGCATGACGTTCTCCAGGACGGTCATGGCCTCGACCAGCATGAAATGCTGGTGGATCATGGCGATGCCACGCGCCATGGCGTCGGCGGGCCGATGGCGCGCGAGCGCCTCGCCACGGAAAACGATAGCGCCCGACTCGGGAGCGACCATCCCGAACAGCACCTTCATCAGCGTGCTCTTGCCCGACCCGTTTTCGCCGAGCAGCCCGAGAATCTCGCCGGCCTCGACATCGAGATCGACCCCGTCATTCGCCCGCACCGCGCCGAAGGTGCGAACAATTCCGCGCATTTCCAGAAGCGCAGCCATTCTCTCCTGCGAGTTGGCCAGATGGAGGATGGGAACCTTCGCCGGCGCAAGGGCGAGTTCGCGCCGGCGAAGCCCCCGCGGAGCGCGACGTCAGCCGCCGCTGCGCGCGTCGTTCTCGGTCGGCGTGATCTTTAAGGGCGCCGCTCTTGAACTGAGCAGCCATGTCGTCGAGCTCCTTCACGACAGAAGCGGGAACGACCGGGTTGAAAGCTTTGCCCGGCTCATATTCCAGAACGGCGCCCGTCACCGGCGCGGTGTCGTAGCCGTATTGGACGAATGTCCCGAAGAGCTTGCCCGCCTTCACCTGATCGGCGGTGCTGCCGAACATCGCGGGCCAGTCCTCGACGATGTTGGTGAGCACGAGCTTGGGCGCGATCTTGGTCTGGTCGGGGCCGCGCCCGGTGACGTAACGCGCCTTTCTCCTTGGCGGCCTCCACGAGGCCCGCTTCCGCCGCGTTGAGCTTGCCGGTGATGAAGTCCGCGCCCCCGGCGATCAGCGAAAGCGCGGCTTCCTTCGCCTCGGCCGCGTCCTCCATGTCCTTGATATAGAGGATCGTGACCTTGGCGCCGGCCTTCTCGGCGCAGATCCGGAATCCGCCGGCCTGAGCGGTGATGTTCGGAACGCCCTGCAGTCCGTAAACGCCGCCGACCTTGCCTGTCTTGCTCATGCGCGCCGCGAGATGTCCAAGCTGGCAACCGAACTGCGCGTTGTTCCAGTCGATCGACATGACGTTCGGCGGTTTGCCCTCGTTACCGCTGACCGCGATGAACTGCGTCTTGGGGAAGTCCGGCGCCACCTGCTCCATCGCCGAGACGAAGCGGCCTGAATGGCCCATGACGATCTGATACCCCTGGCTCGCATAGTCACGCAGAGCCTCGGCCTCGTCGGCGTCCGAGACATTCTCGGAATAGGCGGTCTTGAAGCCATGCGGCTCCAGGCTCTTCAGGATCGCATAGCCAAGCGCGTTCCAGCTCTGATCGTTGGCGCTGCCCGGCAACAGAATTGCGGCCTTTTCCTCCGCCTGCGCGGCGCCAGCGCGCCAAGAAGAGCAGCCGGCGAGCGCCGCGGCGGTAAGGAAGGAGGAGAGAACACGCATAGGGGATCTTTTCTTCATGGAACGAACCTCTCTTCAGTGCGGTCTTTCAGGCCCTCGCCTTGGCGAAGACCGCGGCGTCGTCACGACGCCCTCCCATTGACGGCAGCGTTGGCGTGCGGCCCCTTCAGGCGCGCACGATCGCCGCAATCGGCGCTTCCCCCGGCTTGCACTGATGTTCCGTACCGCCCGACACGAAGATCGCCGCATCGCCGGTCACCGACGTGATGACGGCGCCGAGCGCCGCGCGGGCGTGACGTTCGTAGTTGATGTCCGCGTCCGACAGCATGGTCGTGCGCCGTCCGCGCAGCATCCCGCTCGGAGGCGCCTCCGCCTTGGCGAAGATCGCGACGATCCGGTCGGGACCGACCGCGGCGGCCGCGTCGCCGATCGCATCGCGAGCCGCGGCGCGCACCGCTTCGGCGTCGACGACGTCGGAGAGAATGGCGTGCCCGATCCGCAAGTCCCCGCCCGCCTTGGCCGAATTGCCGAACAGCAAAACCTCGCAATTCTTCAGTTCGCCGCCGGCCGAAGTGTTCGCGACCGATGAATAGAGATCCATTCGCGTGGCGATCGCCGCGTCGCTCAAGTCGGATTCCGTCACTTCGCCGAGCGCCAGCGCCACGCCGAGCGCGGTCGCGCCCCTCGCGAAAGGCTTGGAACCGTTGGGATCGCGCGTGACGAGCTTCGCGCCGCGCCGGTCGGCGTCGGCCACAGCGGCGGGCGTCAGCAGCGGACCCTTGACCTGCACGTAATGGACATCGCGCGGATCCGAAACGCCTGCCTCGTCTTGCGCGCGCTTCACGGCGGCGGCGACCTCACGGACCTCCGCCATTGTTCCTACTTCCTCCGGCGCAAAATCGCGGGTCACGGCGACCCCGAAGGCGAGGCGCTTGTCCCCTGCAGGCTCGGCGGGGGAGCGGGTGAAGAGAGTCGCGTGTGGGCTCAGCACTCCCTCCGTGCCGCCCGACCATACGAAAGCGACGCGCTTCGTCACCTCCTCTGGCGAAGCGCCAAGCCGCTTCGCCAGCGCCAGCGCGAAGGACAGCGTGGCAAAGCCGCGCGTAAAATCGTTGGCGCCGCCATTGCCCTCGGTCTTGCCGATAAGGGCGACGATCTCCTCGGGCTTCACCTCGCCAGCGTCGATGAGGCGTTCGAGCGCGGAGACGTCGCTCGGACTGTTCATCGGCAGCTTGTGAACGCCAACCCGCAAGGGCGCCTCCGCGTGAGCATCGGATGATGCTGCGCGTCAGGCATTGACGCAATGGACCTGAAATGATTTTCACGATGTGGAATGCAAAGGAGGGGCTCGAAATGCCGCCACGACCGGCCCGCGAAAGCGCCCGTCAGAGCAAGTCAATCGCGCCCATGGAGCGTCCGGGCGGCGTGCAATCGGTGACCCGCGCACTCGCGCTCCTGGATGCGCTTGCGGAGAACGACGACGGTCTCCCGCTCACAACGCTTGCCAAGGACGTGGGTCTGCCGCCGTCCAGCGCTCATCGCATTCTCACCACCTTGCAGCGCGCCCGCTTTGTCCGGTTCGAGCGCGCGAGCATGACCTGGCGAGTCGGGGTCCAGACCTTCGTCGTGGGCGCGGCCTTCGCGCGATCCCGCGAAGTTTCGCCGATTGCGATGCCCTTCATGCGGCAGTTGATCGAGAAGACGGGCGAAACTGTGAACCTTTTCGTCCCAAACAACGGCCAAGCAGTGTGCATAGCCCAGATCCAGAGCCGGCAGGCGATTAGCGCCCTCTCCAGGCCGGGAGGCGGCTTACCGCTTCACCGCTCAGCCGCCGGCAAAGCCATGCTGGCGATGATGTCGAAGGGCGAGGTGGAGGAGACGCTTGCGAAATACGCGGAGCGCGGGGAAAAGCAAAACCCGGCTGCGCTCAGAAAACTCCATACCGAACTCAAGCGCGTCAGGTCCCACCGCTATGCGCTCGACAACGAGGAAGTCGCCCCTGGCTTGAGGTGCATCGCGACCTCGATCCTCGACGAGAACGGCCTCGCGCACGCCGCCATCTCCATTGCCGGCCCGACGATACGCCTCACCGACCATCGCCTTCCCCGTCTTGCGGAGCTTGTGGCGGCGGCCGGCGAAGCGATCACGCGGGAATTCGGCGGGCGGAACAGCTCGCGCTTCGAGGTGATGCGCTCAAAAGCGCCTAAATGAACAGTGTCCTTGCGGCAGTCACGCTTTTGGCGGAGTGAAACCCGCGCGCATCTCCTCGAACGCCGCCTTCATGCGCTCCTGCAGGATTTTCGCCGCCTCGGTCGTCGACTCGCGTGTCGCCTCAGCCGAGTCCTTCGCCCCCTGAAGGGAGAGCTCGACGAATTTCTTCGCAAACTCCGCCTGTTTTGCAAGATTTTCCCGCGGATCCCCAAGCGGGTGAAACTCATGCACCAGCGCCGTCGCCTCTTTGAGGCCGGCGGCGAGGACCTCGCGCTGCTTGAGCGCGACCGCCTGAGCACCCCCGGCGGCCGCGGCCACCGATTGGTTCAAGGCTTCCAGGTTCTTGCGGTTGGCGTCGATCAGCTTCTCGACGTCGACCTGCGGCAGGCCAAGGTTCGCGCCGAAGCCACGAAGCATGTCCATATAGGATTGCGCGCCCTTCTCGGTGCTCATGAGGGTCTCCTCCGGTTTTCAGCCTTATGGTTCAGATCAGGCGAAGCCCGACGGGGCAGATTGTAACCCTTCAATTGTCTTCGTCCAGAAGACTTGGAATCCCAAATCACGCCGGCTTCGCGACGACGAGACCCTAACTGTGCCGGCGGGTCGTCAGCGCGTAAGCTTTTCGAAGTCGGGCGGCCGGCGCTCAGCGAAGGCCTGGAAGGCCTCTCGCGCCTCGGCGGACTTCAGACGATCGCCGAAGACCGCGCCCTCCTCACCCATGCGGCGCAAGAGCGCCTCCTTGTCGCGCATGAGCCTCTTCGTCGCCATGATCGCCCCGAGCGGACGGGCCGCCAGCGCGTGCGCGGCCTCTCGCGCGGCGGGGAGAACCGCGTCCCTCGGGAGCGCCTTGTTGGCGAGGCCGAGGGCGACCGCCTCCAAGCCCGAAAGACTCTCGCCGAGGGCGAACATGGCGAAGGCGCGCACGTAGCCGATGCGCGCAGGCAACAGCAGGCTGGAAGCGGCTTCCGGCACGAGCGCCAGATTGACGAAGGGCGTCGAGAGCTTCGCATCCTCCGCGAGATAGACGAGGTCGCAATGCAGCAGCATCGTCGTTCCGACGCCGACACAAAGACCAGGGGCGGCGGCCACGATCGGCTTCTCGGCGCGCCCAAGGGCCTCGATGAACCCATGCGCCGCGAGCCCGTCGCCCTTTCCCGCGGCCACGCTCGCGAAGTCGGCAAGGTCGTTGCCCGACGTGAAAGCATCGCCCTCCGCGGTGAACAGGACGACACGCACGTCGGGGCTCGCCTCCGCTTCCGCCAAAGCCTCCGTCGCCGCGCGGTACATCGCATTCGACAGCGCATTCTTCTTCTCGGGGCGCGCGAAGGTAATCTGCAGTACCGCCCGATCGCGGTGGATCCTGATATGTTCGCTCAATCTATCTCTCCGTTCGCCCACGGCGGCTCGCCGGGACGTGAGGGGCGCGTCCCCGCGCCTAGCCGGATCGAGCCCCCTCTGCAAGGGTCGGGCGCCAAGGTCGAAATCTTGAAGAGCGGCGCCAATCCGTTCTAGGCAACGCGATCGTCGCCGGAACGTTGTCGTCAGGGAGGAGCGAGGTCATCGCGAACGGGCCCCAGAAGCCGAGCAGCCTCGACAGGATCTACCATCCCACCAAGCTGGCGGCGATCGTCGATTTGCTGATTGCGGAAGGCGCGGCGCCGGACGAGGCGCTGCGCGACGTCGGCGTCTCAAGCGACGAACTGCATAAGCCCGAGACGCTGGTCTCCATCCAGCAGGTGCTGACTGCATGCAGGAACGCGATCCGGCTGACGAGCGATCCCGCCATCGCCTTCCGGATCGGCCAGTCGATGCATGTCTCGACCTTCGGCATGTATGGTTATGCGATCCTGTGCGGGCCGGACTTCCGGCGGACGATGGCCTTCTGCGAAAAATATCATGTCCTGGCGACGCCGCTGGTGGACATGGCCTTCGCCGAAGGCAGTGGCGCTGCAGTCTGGACGATCGACCCTGTCGTCGCCGCCCATCCGGACGATCCCATCTATCGCTTTCTCGTCGAGATGCAGATCGGCGCGACGCTCGGATTGAGCCGCGACGTGATGGGCGCAGAGTTTTCCCCGCGCTCTGTCGAGCTTGTCTATTCGCGAGACGCAAACTCCGAACGCTTCGAAGCGCTGGCCGGTTGCGCCGCGCGATTCGCTCAGCCTGCGAACCGCTTCATCTTCGACGGGGAATGGCTCGACAGAAACGCGACATTCGGCAATACGACAACCTATGCGCTTGTCGTATCCCTCTGCGACGACCTCGTCAGCGAGCTTTCGGCGCGCAGCGGTTTCGCCGGACGCATTCGTGAAAGTCTCCTCCCCGACATCGCTCGTCGCCCGACTTTGGCGGCGACTGCGAAGCGCCTCGGCGCGAGCGAACGAACGCTTCGACGCCAGCTTTCGCTGGAAGGGACATCCTATCGGGAACTCGTTGATGAACTCCGCGCGCAAGTGGCCATCCGATACTTGCGGGAGACGGCGATGACCAACGACGACATCGCCCTTTCGCTCGGATTCAGCGATGCGGCGAACTTCCGCCACGCTTTCCGCCGGTGGACCGGCCGTTCGCCGAGCGTCTTTCGCCCGTCGTCGCGCAAGATGCGCCGACCTATCCCGCACGGATGAGAAGCTCGGCGGCGTGCAGCGCGAGCCCGGCGAGGCCGCCGATCAGCGCGCCGTTGAAGCGGATGTATTGAAGGTCCTGCCCGACATTGAGTTCGATCAGATCGACGAGTTGAGTCATGTCCCAGGATTTGACCTGATCCGAGATGAAGGTTGCGGCTTCCCCCCTGTGTTCGGCGAGGAAGCGGTTTGCGGCTCTCGCCCCGGCACGATTGATTTCGGCCCGCATCTGCGGGTCGGCGGCCAACTGCGCGCCAACGTCGCGCAGAAGTTGCGCAAAACGGTTTTCCAGCGAGCGGCTGTCGCCCGCCGCGCTTTTCTCGACATAGGCCCTTACGCTCTGCCAAAGTTGCTCGGCGAGGGACGCGAACTCCGGACGTGATATGAGGTCTCGCTCGATGGCCGCGAGCTTCGCGCCCCAGGCCGGATCGGTCTCCAGCCGTTCGCCGAGCGAGAGCGCAAATCGGTTCACTTCCGCGCGCAATGGGTGCTCCGGATTGGTCCGGACATCCTCGAAGAACGAGGCTGCCGAGGCCGCCACCTTCTTCAGGAGATAGGCGTCCGCGCGATAGAACTTGAGCAGCGTCGGCAGTTCGTCGCGGATTTTTTCCCGGATCGCCGCCATGGTCGCGGGCTTGTTCAGGGCCTCGTGGACAGCTTCCATGAGGTCGTCGAGCAGCTTCTGGTGCCCCCCGTCGCTCATGAACGCCCGGACCGCGCCTGCGGCGAGCGGCGTGAAGTTGATGGCGCGAAGTTGCGCCTGCGCGCGGCGGGCGAAAAATCCCTTGAGGCCAGACGATTCCGCCGCGGCCAGCGCTTCCGGAAGCATTCGGAGGATGGCGCGAGCCGCCTGATGGCTGCGCTCCGGGTCGGCGAGCCAGCGGCTTACCAGATCCGAGAAATCGGTCCGCGCCAACCGCTTCTCGACGGCGGCTTCCGCGAGGAAATTCTTCTCGACAAATTCGCCGAGCTTCTCCGCGATCCGGTTCTGATTTCTTGGAATGATCGCGGTGTGAGGGATGGGCAACCCGAGCGGCCGGCGGAAAAGCGCCACCACGGCGTACCAATCCGCCAGTCCTCCGATCGCCGCGGCTTCAGCGAAGGCGGCGATAAAGCCGAATACAGGATGACGGCCTTCGAGGCTGCGCGCGACCGCAAGCAGGGCGAGGCAGGCCACGAGGACTGCGGTTGCGAAAGCTTTCGTCCGCCGAAGGACGGCGCGGCGTCTGTCGTCATTCGAATCGGTTGATGATCCAAGGATCGACGTCACATCAAGATTTCTCCTGCGGGGCCGATCTCGCGCCTTCGTCGATCCATACGGTCATGCCCGGCTCGAGATCCGGCGTCCGGCCTATCGGATCGGCGCGCAGAAGAAAACTGTTGAGATCGTGATCGCCGACCGCGCGGGCGGCGCGCCAGACTGCGAATTCTCCGAGCGGCCTCAATTCGGTGACCTTCGCCTCGAAGCGGTTCCCGGCAGCCGTGAGAAGCGTGATTTTCGAGCCGACCGTCAGGCCGTTCAGGCGGTCTTCGCGGATCGTGAAGGTGAACCAGCGCTCGCCCGCGACGCCGAGCGTCAGAACAGGCTCGCCAGGGGTGATCGCTTCGCCCGGTTCGGCGACAAGGAGGCGCGCGACACCGTCTGCCGGAGCGGTCAGGGTCGTCTTCGCAAGCTTCGCCTCGACATCGGCGACGGTGGCGAGCGCCAGCGCCACCTCGCTCTCCGAGACGGCCCGCTGCTCCTTGGTCGGCCCGGCCTTATCCTCGGCGAGGGCGGCCGCCACCCCGTCGACCCGCGCCTGAGCCTCGGCCAGCGAGGCGGAGACTTCGTCATAGCGTTGGCGGCTCGCGAAGGATTTGGAGGCGAGGATCGAGACGCGTTGAAACTGCTGCTTGGCCAGCTCCAGATTGGACTTTGCGATCGCGAGATTCTGGGTGGCGGCGTCGATCTCCTCCTTGCGCACGCCCGCAAGGACATTGGCCAGATTGGCTTCGGCCGATCGGGCGTTCGCCTTTGCTTCGTCCAAAGATGCCGCAATCTCCGGGCTCGACAGCACCGCGAGCGTCTCGCCCTTGCGGATCGCCTGTCCGGACTTGACGGCGACCGTCTCCAAGCGGGCGGAGATTTCCGGGGCGATATGGATCTCGGTCTCATGCACGACCCCGATCAGCGGGGCCTCCGGCTTGAGTTCGCCGATGAACCAGTAGGCGGCGGCTGTCCCTGCCCCGATCAGAAGCACGACCGCGAGGATCGCGATGATCCTGCCTCTACCCTGCATGACGCGCCTCGCCGCGGGCCGTGAGGGTAGTCGTCGCCGCCGCCATCAGGCCATAGACGATCGCGAGCGCCCAAAGCACCGTCCAGTCGCGTCGGACGTCGAGGAGGCTTGCGCCCATCTGGTTGATGCGGATGAGTTCGTCGATAGCGGAAGTGCTTGGGAAAATCCGGCTCGCCACCCGGATCGCGTCCGGAATCGCTTCGATCGGCCACGAGACGCCGACCATGAAAAAGAGCGGCAGGCTGACGGCGATGAAGAGCAATATCGCCGTCTCGCGCCGTCGGAAGAAGGCGCCGACGAACTGCGCCATGAAGCTCACCGAAAGCACGAAAGGCACGGCCATGAGCGCAAGCGACGTCAGACTTCCGAGCGTCGAAAAGCCGTAGACGTGCGGCAGAAGGACGAGAAAGAGCACGAGGCCGGGTAGGGCGAAGCAAAGATGCGCGAGCGCCTGCCCGAATACCGCGCGAGGTCCTCCGCGCAGGTCCCGGCTCGTGCGGCCGTCCCGCTCAAAGGCCGCGCCGCCGAGCGAAGCGCAGCCCAGAAGCAGCGTCTGTTGCACGATCAGGATGAAAGCCGCGGGAACGACATAGCTGGCGTAGCCGCCGGTCGGGTTGAAGAGCGGCTGCGAGAGGTAGTCGACCGGAGAAGCCTCGGCGACGGCGGCGTGCGCGAGGCTGCCGTTCGTCCGCGCGCCGCGCAGCGCGATGTCGGTCGAAGTCGTCGCCGCGGCCTCCGAAATGCCCTGAAGCGTGCGACTGTAGACGAGAAAATAAGCCGCATCGACATAGGCTGCGATCCGCGCCTTCTCGCCCCGCAGGACCTGACGTTCGGTGTCCTTCGGAATGTCGACGATCCCGAAAACCTGCCGCCGGTCGAGAGCCGCCTGAGCGTCCGCCAGCGTGTCGGCCGCGACCGCGACCTTGATCGACTTCGTCCGCGTTCAGGGCCTGCACGAGATCGCGGCTGAGTTCCGTGTGGTCGTGATCGACCACCGCGAGCGGGATGTTGCGCAGAACCTGTCCGAGATAAGGCTGAGGATAGAGCGCCCCGTAAATGAGCGGCGCGAGCACGATGAGGCCGAAGACGGACCGGTCGGCGAGAATGCGCCGCGCTTCGTTGCCCATGGCGATGGCGATTCCGCGGCCGCGCTGGATGCGCGGCGGGGCGGCGGCCTCGGCCCGCTTCGGGGCGAAGGCGACAGAGCGGAGACGGACCCAGGCCAGCGCGAAAAAAAGACAGGCAAGGCCCGACAGAACGCCAAACGCCCCGACCGTGTCCGAGGCTGGCACGCCGCGCGCCGCCTGATCGAACAGGATTTGAAGATACCAGCGTAATGGCAGAAACGAGCCCCAGACCTTGGCGAAGCCGTTCATGGCGGCGATCGGAAATCCGACGCCTGCAAACCCGAAGGCCGGGTTGCAGAAGATGGCGATGAGGCTCATCCCCGAGGCGAGGTTCTGCGTCAGCAGGACCAGGAACGCGCCGAGAGAGAGATAAGCAACGATATAGAGGCACGCGCCGGCCGCGACCATTGTCGGCGCGCCCCGGAATGGCGCGTCGTAAAGCCCATGGAGGATCAGCGCGACGATGGCTATCATGACGATGAACACGCCGAACAGCGGCGCGAGCTTGCCGATAAGCGCGACGAGCGGGCGACCTCCCGCCGCCCTCAGCCACGCGCGCTTGCTGCGGCGCGAGAACTCTGACCCGACCGCGTAGCCGGCGCTCAGCGCCACTACGACATGCAGAACGGTCGGCAGCACCGCCCTCAGGAGAAACTGGGCATAGTTCAGCGCCGGGTTCGAAAGCACATATTGTTCGGCGACAAGTGCGCCCGGCCTGTATCGGGTGTCCGGCTTCTCCTGAGGCAGCGTCGCGGTCGCCGCCGAGACGGCGCTCGATATCGCCGAGGCCGCGCTGTTCCCGGGCGTGAAATATTGCCGGTTGTACAGCGTGACGATTTGCGGGCGCCGTCCGGCCAGAATGTCGCGTTCGAAATTTTCCGGAATATAGACCGCGGCAATAGCGTCGCCGGAGCGGATGGCGCGCATCGCGCTCGTCATGTCGTCCGAGCGCTCAGCGACAAGGACGCCGGGCGCGGAGGCGATCGCCTGCACGTAGATGAGCGACGTCGGCGAACGGTCGGCGTCGACGATGGTGATATGGAGATTGCGGATGACCGCATTGCTGAAGGTCAGCGTCAGGATCGCGAAGGCGATCACCGGAACCACCACCATCAGGACGAGCGCGATCGGGTCGCGACGCATCCAGCGCAATTCGCGCGTGGCGACTGTCAGCAGCCCCGGCTGGGCGGGAGCCTTCATCTGGCCTCGCCGGGCGAAGCTTTCGGCCATTCCGCGTAGACGCTCATACCCGGCCTCAGATCCGGCAACGGCGTGACGGGATACGCACGCACTTCGAACGTCCTGAGATCGAAGTCGCCGGTCGCGCGCGTAGCGCGCCATCCCGCATATTCGCCGCGCGTCGCGATCAGCTTGATTTCCGCCGTGATCTCCCTGTTCCCGAGCGCGGGAACGCGCATCTGAAACCGGTCGCCGACCTTCAGGCCCTTGGCGAGGTCCTCGCGCAGGTTGAAACGCAGCCAGACGTCGCCGAGATCGACGAGCGAGAGCAGCGGCACGCCGGGCGAGACATACTCGCCGATTTCGGCGCCGATCTGATAGACTTGTGCGGCGATCGGCGCCCGGACGGTGAGTTCGTCCACCTGTGCGCGGATCGTATCGACGCTCGCCTGGGCCTTCATGACATTGGTATGGGCGATCGCGCGTTCTTCCTTCGTTGCGCCATTGACCGCCTCCTCGTAGGCGAGCTTCGCGCGGTCCTGGTCGCTCTTGGCGACGGCAAGCGAATTCGTGCTTTCGTCGAGTTTCTGGAGCGGCGCGTTGCCCGCCGTGGCCAGTTCCTTGATCCGGTCGAAAGTCTGCTGGGCGAGCGCAAAATTGGCGTCGGCGCTCGCGACCTGAGCCTTGCGCTGGGCGATCACCTCGGCGCGCGTGCCGACTTCGATATTGGCGAGTTGCGCCTTGGCCACGGCGACTCCGGCCTCGGCCTGCTGGAGTTTGGCGACCAGCTCGGGATTGTCGATTTTGAACAGAAGCTGCCCGGCCTTGACATTGTCGCCTCGCTCGACTGGCCGCGCGCCGACCCGTCCGTCGATCCGCGCGGCGATGTCGATGCGCGTCGCATCCGCCTCGCCCTGGATGATCAAGGGCTGCGGCCGGGCGAGATACCAGATCGAGAGTCCGACGATCCCAGCCAGAATCAGCGTGACGATCAGCGCCGCCGAGACCGCGCTCCCCGAGGGGCGCTCGCGCCGCTCGTGAGCGCCTGTGGATTGGGCTTCATCAGTGTCCGTCATGCGGTTCCGGCAAACCCTCGATTGACTTTCGCGCAAACTATAGCCGGGGACCTGCCGGCCATCCTAGGTTTGAATTGGCCATTGGAAGGGGCCGACCGTCGCCGAAGGGCGCTGGAGTTTGTAAATGACGTGCGCCCTGGCCGCCAAGCCCGGGCGCGCGGATCACGCGGAAAAGACGACCCGCAGTCCGATGCGCCCCTGCCAGCCGGGATCGTCAGGAGCGATGGCGTCCCGATAGGCCGAACGGCAAATGGCGGGATTGTGAGACCATGAGCCCCCGCGCAAAATCTTCTCACCGCCGGGCGGTCCGGAATTTCTGGCGCTTCCGTCCGTCGGGCCGTCAAGATAGCTGGGGCTCGCGGAATCGAGGCAATATTCCCACACGCAGCCGTGCATGTCGTAGAGCCCGAATCGGTTTCGCGGAAAGGTCCCGGCGGGCGTCGTCGTCCCGCGGAAAACGCCCACCGGTCCCTGATCATAGGCGCCGGACGTGTAGGTGAATCCGTCATAGACATTGGACGCGACGCTGCGCCCCCCGCTGTCGCCGCAGACCGCGCCGCCCGCGCCGCAGTAGTTCGCGAGATCCGTCGTAATCGTGGGCCCAACATGGAACGGTCCGGTCGATCCCGCGCGGCACGCGTATTCCCACTCCGCCTCGCTTGGCAGGCGGTAGTCCCGCCCGGTCAGGTCCGCGAGCCGGCGGCAGAACTCGACAGCCTGCGTCCAGGCAATGGTCTCGACCGGAAGGTCATCTCCCTTGAAGAAGGAGGGGAAAGGATCAAGTTCGCTCCCGTGCGCGGCGGGACGCGCGGCGACAACGGCCGCCCATTGAGCCTGGGTCACCGGTCCGGCGCTCATGAAGAACGGCCGGACGGAGACCGTCGTCTGTGGACCTTCGTCAGGGCGCCGTTCGGGCTCGTATTTCGGCGAGCCCATGATGAACACGCCGCCAGGAATTGACACCATTTCGAGGCCGGAGTTGGCCCCGACGGGCTCCGTGAAGACGGACGCGGCCGCCCGGTCGGACGGCAGGCGAACGCCCTTTTCATTC
Source organism: uncultured Alphaproteobacteria bacterium (assembly GCA_963824465.1). Lineage (GTDB taxonomy): Bacteria > Pseudomonadota > Alphaproteobacteria > Rhizobiales > Beijerinckiaceae > Roseiarcus. The sequence continues at coordinate 232,007 of CAWGPL010000013.1, read as the reverse complement.
ACGGTCGCATAGTCGAACGCGATCGACCTCAAAGAAGGCGCTCTGGCCTGCCTCGTCATCCTGCGAATGGTCGGCACGGCGAGCGCGGTCGCAGCGGCGACGGCGACCACCGCTCCCGCGCCGAGCGCACGACGGCGCGTGAGCCAGGCCGGCGACTCTGAGATTTTGGCTTCTATCGGTGCGGCCTTGCTTTCGGGTTCGGGCGCGCTCCGGCCTTGCTGCGGTTGCCCGACGCCTGAGCCCGGCGAAACTTCGGGCTCGCCGAGACCGAGACGTTTGGCCATTTCCCGCACGTCCGAGCGCCAGCGGAGATGGCTAAGCTCGAAACCATTGCGAAAGACCAAATCCTTGAGGTCGTTGGGCAGGCGTTCGGCGGGCGGCATGGAGGCGCCCTGAAGCAAGATAGGCGTTACGGGGATGTTCCGGTTGAGCGCCGTTGCGATTTCCAGCCGGACGAAGTCGTTAGGGTCCTCAAGCCGCCGCTTTCCGTCCGCGTCGCGGCTTTCGAGCCAGTTTGGCCCGATCAGGGCAAGAACGGCGTCGCAGGACTTGAGCTTGTCCTGCAAGCTCAGTCGGAAGTCGCGGCCGAGCGCGATGCTGTCGACGTCCATGAACACCAACTCTTCCCCGACATAGTCAGCAAGTTCGATGGAAAGCGCGCGCGCCTGCCCCTCGGTGTCTCCGCGCCTGTAACTGATGAAGATCCCGCCCAATCCTCCTCGTCCTCGTCGCGCTTGCCCAGCCGCTAGTCGCAAGGACCGGGCGGCCAGAGTGGGTTCGTGTGGATCCTCGACCTCTGGGTCGTTTTCGGCGGGCAACTCGGGTCGCGGGGAGGCTTTGTCGGCGCCCCCCACGGGGAAGCGCCGCCGCCATTTGGATAGTAGCCTCCGCCCGGGGAATTGGACCCGCCGCCCATTCCTCCGCCGAGGCCGCCCATTCCCCCGCCGCTGTTCATTCCCCCGCCGTTTCCCATGCCCCCGCCAGCGTTTCCCATGCCGCCGCCGCTGTTTCCCATGCCCCCTGAGCCGCCCATACCCCCGGCAGGTCCTCCGCTTCCCTGGCAGCTCTTTCCCTTGCAGGCTTTCCCGCCGCCCATTCCGCCGTGCGACGGATTATGGCCGCCCATTCGGTGAGAGTCGTGTGCGAGCAAGATTCCGGACGAGCCTTCGCCCTCGCTCCTCAATCCCCGGATCGGCCACGCAACGGCCGCCTGCGCAAACAGGATGAACGACGCGGCAATTGCAAAGCGCATCCGCATTGCTGGCCTCCCGGGCCGCCGCTCCTTCTCGCGCCAGTGCGCTCACAGCGCGCGACGAGCCTCTAACGCCGTCATCACGAAACGCCGGGGCGCGCCCCATGGCAAGCCCTTTCTGCGGCGCGGAACGGCGTCGCCTATCCTCGCGAAGCGAAATTGTCGACGTAGCTTTCCGGATGTTCGCTTGTGGGCGCATGGCCCTCGTCGCGCTCGCGCGCCATCTGGGCGGCGTGATCGCGGGCCAAGAACGTGTAGACCATCGGCGTCACGAACAGCGTGAAAAGCGTGCCGATCGCCATGCCGGCGAAAATCGTGAGCCCGATGTCGAAGCGCGAGCTCGCGCCGGCGCCCGTGGCGAGGATGAGGGGGATCATGCCCACCACCATCGCCGCCGTCGTCATCAGGATCGGGCGCAGGCGCACCGCAGCCGCCTCCTCGATCGCCGCGCGGCGTGAATAGCCATCGCGCACCTGCAAATGATTGGCGAAATCCACCATCAGGATGCCGTGCTTGGAGATGAGGCCGATGAGCGTCACAAGTCCGATCTGCGAGTAAATGTTGATGCTGGCGAACCCGAACACCCCGCCGACATTCAGAGGCAACAGCGCGCCGAACAGCGCTGTCGGCAAGGCGAGCAGGATGATCAGCGGGTCCCGAAAACTCTCATATTGGGCGGCGAGCACGAGATAGATCACGATGAGCGCAAAGAAGAAGACGTAGACGAGCGCGTTGCCTTCCTGCTCGTATTGCCGCGCGTCGCCGCCGAAATCGTAGGAGTAGCCAGGCGGGAAGACGTCTTTTGACTTCGCGACCAAAAAGTCGAGCGCCTCGCCGATCGTGTGGCCGGGGAAGGCGACGCCCGCGAGGGTGGCGGAGTTGAGCTGCTGGAAGCTTGTGAGCGCGTTCGGCTGCACCTCGTTGGAGACGCTTGCGACAGCCGACAGCGGCGCAAGCTCGCCGTTGCGGGTACGCAACTGATATCGGGTCAACCATGACGGCTCGAACCGAAAGACGCGCGGCGCCTGCGGGATCACCTGATAGCTGCGGCCATAGAGGCTGAACAGGTTCACGTAGTTGCCGCCCAGCATCGTCGCGAGCGCCGTGCCGATGTCGGACATGTTGATGCCCATGCTATTGGCCTTGTCGGCGTCGATCTTGAAGACATATTGCGGCGTGTCGAACTTGAGGTCGACGTCGGTGAACAGGAAGAGTCCGCTCTCCTTCGCCGCCTGCTGCATCTTCTGCGCGACATCGGCGAGCGTCTGATAATCTCCGGTCGTGCGGATGACGAACTGGATCGGATAGCCGCCGGTCGAGCCGGGCAGCGCCGGCGGCGAGAAGGCCTGCACCTGGGCCTGCGGCACTTTCAGAAATCTCGGGCTGAGTTCGGCCAGAATTTGTTTCGCGGTGCGCTTCCGCTCGTCCCACGGCTTCAGAATGACGCCGGCGAAAGCCTGACGGATGCCTGCTGACCCGTTGATGACGAAGGAATGGGCGATCTCGGGAATGCCCTTCATCTGATCGACGAGAACGTGCGTCGCCTGTTCCGTGTAGTCGAGGTTGGCGATCTGGGGGGTTTTGACGAGGCTCAGGATAAAACCCTGATCCTCCTCGGGCGCGAGTTCCCGCGGCGTCGTCAAGTACATGACCGCGGTGAGCGCGAGGACGCCGACCAGAAGGAGGGCGGTCAGCGCGCGGAAGTTCAGCGATGAATGCAGCCGCCGCTTATAGGCGCGTCTCAGCCGGTCAAAATTGCGGTCGAGGAAGCGGGCGAACCAGCCCTGCCCCTGGTCGTGCCGCAGGAGCCTCGAGCACATCATCGGCGAAAGAGTCAGCGCGATGAAGCCCGAGACGATGACGGCGCCGGCGAGCGTGAAGGCGAATTCGCGAAAGAGCGCCCCGGTCACGCCGGAGACGAAGCCGATCGGCGCATAGACGGCGGCAAGCGTGATCGTCATGGCGATGACCGGAAGCGCGATCTCGTGCGCGCCGCGGATCGCCGCGTCGAACGGCGTCATGCCGTCCTCGATATGACGGTGGATGTTCTCGACCACGACGATGGCGTCGTCGACCACGAGGCCGATGCCCAGCACCAGCGCGAGCAGGGTCAGGAGGTTGATCGAATAGCCGAGCGCCAGCAGCGCGATCATCACGCCGATCAGCGACAAGGGAATGGTGACGATCGGGATGAAGGTCGAGCGCAGGTTGCCGAGGAACAGGAAGATGACGATGATGACGATCACGCCCGCCTCGATCAGGGTCTTGGCGACCTCGTAAATCGATGCGCGGATGAATTTCGTCGAATCGTAGGCGATCGTCCCATTCATCCCAGGCGGCAGCTGCTGCACGATCCTCGGCATGACGGCATTGATCCCGTCGATGACGGTGAGGGGGTTGGCTTCCGGCGTCCCGTAGATGCCGATGAACACCGCCTTGAGGCCGTCGAAGACCGAAGACGAATCAGTCGATTGCGGCCCAAGCTCGATCTTCTTCGAGACGTCGCCAAGCTTGACGAGCGCGTCTCCATGCGTTGCGATGACGAGGTTGGAGAAGGCTTTCGGATCGTCCAGCGAGGTCAGCGCGTTGACGCTGACCTGGGTGAAGTCGCTCTTGATCTCGCCCGCCGCGGAGGTGAAGTTGTTGGCGTTGAGCGCGAGACGCACGTCATTGGGCGTGACCCCGAGCGCCGCCATCCGCGTCGGATCGAGCCAGATGCGCATGGAGAAGATTTGGCCGCCGAGAATTTGCGCATTGGCGACGCCGTTCACCGTTTGCAACTGCGGCTGCACGACGCGCGTGAGATAATCCGTGATCTGCGAAGGCGTCATGACGCCCGAGCTGAAGTTCAGATACATCAGCGCGAAACCCTGGCCCGTCTGCTTGACGACGACGGGATCGTTCGCCTCGCGGGGCAGGACGCTCTTTACCTGATTGACCTTGGAGAGCGTATCCGCCACCGCCCGGTCGGGATTGGCGTCGAGGCGCAGATTCAAAGTGATCGTGGAGACGTTCTGCTGCGAGGTCGAGACCAGGGTGTCGATACCTTCGGTGCTCGCCACCGCCTGCTCGATGGGCGTCGTGATGAAGCCCTTGATGACGTCCGCGGCCGCGCCCGGATAGGTCGTGGTGATGGTGATCGTGGTGTTCGGGGTCTCCGGGAATTGGCGGATCTGCAGCTTGAGGCCGGCCATCAGGCCGACGAGCAGGATGAGCAGGCTCACCACGCTGGCGAGCACCGGACGGCGAATGAAGAGGTCGGTGAAGGCGTTCATCGGCGCGCGATCATTGCAGCGGGGTGACGGCGGGCGTGGGCAACGCCGGCTGTTCGACGAGCGTCACCGGCGTATTCGCCTGCAGCTTGATCTGCCCTGCCGCCACCACCTTGTCGCCGGGCTTCAGCCCCTCGACGATGGCGATGTCCTCGCCATGCGTCTGTCCAAGCCGCACGAAGCGCCGCTCCACGATGAGGCCGCTCGGAGACGTCGGGCCCTTCGCGGCTTCCTTCTCCTTGCCGGGCTCGGGCTTTGGCGCGGAAGCGACGACGAAAACATTGTCGCCATAGAGGCTGTAGACGATGGCGGTGCGCGGCACGGCGAGCACTTCGGCGGGCGCGCCCGTCGTGACGGTCACATTGGCGAACATGCCGGGCAGCAGGTTGCGATCCGGGTTCTCGAACTCGGCGCGGATGGTGATGTTTCGCGACTCCTGGGCGACCCGCGCGTCGATCGCCTTGACCTTTCCGTGGAAGACTCGTCCGGGAATGGCGCCGACCGTCATGGAGACGTCCTGCCCGACGCGGATCGTGGCGAGCGCCTCCTCGGTCACGGGAAAGTCCGCATAGATCGGGTCGAGGTTTTGCAGGCTGGCGAGCGCGGTTCCGACGGCGGCGAACTGGCCGATGTCGGCGTTACGCAGGCCGATTCGGCCATCGAACGGCGCGGCCAGCGCCTTTTGCGCGATGATTGCGCGCGTCCGTTGCACTTGCGCCGCCGCCTGATCCCGCGTGGCGAGCGCCTGGTCGAGCGTCGCCTGCGGCGTATTCCCGCCCAGGACGAGCGTCCGCTGTCGCTTCAGGGTGGCTTCTGCGTTGCCCAGTTGCGCCAGCCCGGAGGCGAGATCCGCCTGTTCGACCGAATCGTCGAGATTGATCAGGAGATCGCCCTTCTTGACGTCCTGCCCGGATTCGAAGTGGATCGCGGTAATGACCCCGGCCACCTGCGAGGCGAGGAAGATGCCTTCGTTGGCGCGCAGGCTGCCGATGGCGGACAACTGCGGCGGCCATTTCTCGTTTCTGGCTTCCACCGCCCAGACCGCGGTCGGTTTGGGGGCGAAGGCGGCGCTGATGAAGCCTTTGATCATCTGCGGCTTGATGACGAACTGGAAATAGGCAAGGCCGCCCGTGATTCCGGCGAGCAGCACAAGCACTGTCAGGAAAATGGCGACGCGGCGGGCTCTGAGCGGCAGGGCGCGAATGAGCAGCAGAAACGCAAAGACGGCCGCCGCCGCGCCGAAGGCGATCGGCTGCACGGGCGTATGAAGGACGCCCGCCTTCGCCGCCACGCCCGCAGCGAGCGAGGCAAGCGCCAACACCAACAGAATCCAGTCAATCACGCGTTTCATTGCTGCTCGTCGTCCGGCCCCTCGGATCGCGTCGCAGCGTTCCGCACTGCAGCGATGTTAGCCAAAGCGCCCTGATTCCGCAAAACTGTGGAGAAATCCCGACGCGAAGTCTGGACGACTGGTCGGGAACCTCTTGCGTGATATGGTCATTTCCGGTCGCGGACGCGACCTGATTCGGAGATCTCCCATGACCAGGACTTTTGCGTTGGCGCTCGCGCTGACTTTCGCCGTGGCGCCGACCCTCGCCCTCGCCGACGACGCCTGCATGACGAACGCGATGGACAAGAAGCTCGCCGGGGCCGCCAAGATGAGCTTCATGAAGAAATGCGAAAAGGACTCCTGCATGGCGCAGGCCAAGGACAAGAAGCTGCATGGCGCGGCGGAGACGTCGTTCGTCAAGAAGTGCGTGAAGGATTCGATGGCGATGTGAGGACGGCCGCCGGTTGGCCGCCCCATTCCCCGTCGTCGGACGGCGAGGCGGTCTTCCGGCGCGCTCGGAGCCAACAGGCAGCTGTTGCGAAATCTGCGTCTTCAGGCAAGCGCGACCGCTATCCTCCCCAGCTCATGGCGACCACCGGACGCTGAGATCGGAGGCTCGTCTGTCCTCGGGCGAGCCTCCCCTCCGCGCTATTCGGCCAATGAGGCGCCGAGCTTGTCCATCAGGAAACCTGTGCCATGCTCGCGGCTGCCGGCGTCGTCGTAGCCGTCGAGAAAAGCGCCCTGCTCGGTGATCTTGAGCGTCGTGCGTTCGCCCGCCGCCTTCAATTCCATCGTCGCGAGGGAGACCGAGATTTTCCGGTCATCGAGATGCATCTCGTAAGTATAGAGGATGCGCTCGTTCGGGATGATGTCGTGATAGATCGCGTCGAAGGTTGAGACCGGCCCGCTTTTCCATTGTCCTTTTGCGCGCTCGCGGCCGCCGACCCGGAAGTCCATGCTCCGTTCGAGTTTGGTCCATTCGCCGGGGTCGCCGCCAAACCATTTCGCTTTCGCCGCCGGATCGGAGAGCGCCCGCCAGACCCGCGCAGCGGGAGCGTCATAGGTCCGCTCGAGCGTGAAGCTCGCATGGACGACCGAGCGCGCCGCCCCCTCCGGCGCCCGCATGCGGAGAAGTTCGGCGGAAAGCTTGTCGAGCGTCTGCGCCCAGCCCTGCGGGGCGCCCTCCGCCATCCAGGCGGCCTCCGGATCGAGCACGGTATAGGTTTGGGTCACGTCGATCCGCGTTCCGCCAAGCACCTCGGAGAGATCCACCTCCGTATAGGCGCCGAACAGGGCGTGGCCGCGGGAATCCGCGACGTTCAGGTCGATGACGATGCGGTCGAACTTTCGCGCCTCGACGACCTTGCCGCGCGCCCAATGTTCTTCGCCCTGCGGAGAGCGCATCAGGATCGCGAAGGGGCCGCCGGCCTCCATTCTGACCTCCGCCTGGGGCACGGTGTAACCGGTCGGCGCGAACCAGCGTTTGACATGGTCGGCCGAACTCCAGGCCTTGAACACAAGCTCTCGCGACGCGTGCAGCGTGCGGGAGATGTGAACGGGGGGCAGGGCGCGGACTTTCGCAATCGTTTCAGCCATCGGCGTTTCCTTCCTTTGCGAGGGTTTCGAGAAAGTTTCCCAGCCGGTCGAGGCGACGTTCCCACTCCATTCGGCGGGCGTTGATCCATTGTTCGGCGAGGCTCAGCGCCTCCGGGTTGACGCTGCAGGTTCGCACCCGCCCCGTCTTGGCGGACCTCACCAGACCCGACGCTTCCAGAACCGCGATGTGCTGCATGACCGCGGGCAACGACATTTTCATCGGCCGCGCCAGTTCGCTCACCGACGTCGGCTCCCGCGTCAGCCGCTCGACAATCGCCCGCCGCGTCGGATCGGCGAGGGCCTGGAAGGCCAGATCGAGGGGCGATTGGTTAAGCATGTGCTTTAGTATCATAGGCACAATAGTAAGGCAACGGGTTAAGTGTTGACCCTTCCAAAAAATTACGACCGCCTTGGCGACTAACGAGATTGGCCTGAAAGCTTCCCCGTCATCGCGAGCCCCGAAGGGGCGCGGCGATCCAGAGAGGTCGTCGTGGATCGGCGCGTCGCTTGGATCCGAGCGATCACACTGTGGTGGATCGCGTCCGCCCCCTACATTCCGCACTCGCGGCCCCAGCGCCTCCTCGCGCCGGTCAAGCCGCGTCGAACTTCGCCTTGAGCGCCGCGGCGACGTTTGGGGGCGCGAAGGGCGAGGCGTCGCCGCCCATTGAGGCGATCTGGCGAACGAGGGTTGCGGTGATCGGCCTTACGGGCGAAGAGGCGGGTAGGAAGACGGTGCGAATTCCCGGCGCCATCGCCCCGTTCATGCCGGCCATCTGCATTTCGTAGTTGAAGTCGGTCGAATCGCGCAGGCCCCGCACGATCAGCGTCGCCCCGGCGGCGTGGGCCGCGTGGATCGCGAGGCCTGTGAAACTCACCACCTCCAGGGTGGCGCCGGCCTTCTTGGCGATCGGGCCCGCCGCCTCGCGGATGAGCGCGAGCCGCTCCTCGACGGTGAAGAGGCCGACCTTGTTGGCGTTGGTGCCCACCCCGACGACGATCCGGTCGGCGAGCGCAGTCGCATGTTCGATGACGTCCAGATGCCCATTGGTCATCGGATCGAAGGAGCCGGAAAAGAAGGCGGTTCGCGTCATGCCCGGAAAGCGTTAGCTTGGCGGCGACGCCGCGACAAGGTCGGCACCGGCCAAGCCCATGTCGCGCCAACCCAATTCGAAAGGACGCCGCATGGACGCCGCCGCGCTGAGGGCGCTTCAGGCCCCCCTCAAGGATCAATACCGCGCCGAGCCCGACGCCGCGCGCATCACCCTGAAGGCGAGCGGGACGCTCGACTCGGCGGCGATCGCCTGCAAGGTCGAAACGGGTCGCGCCATCGTGGCCGCCGGCCTTCATCCCGCGACCGGCGGCAGCGGCATGGAGCTTTGCTCCGGCGATATGCTGCTCGAAGCGCTCGTCGCCTGCGCCGGCGTCACCCTCAAGGCGGTCGCCACCTCGATGGGCGTCGCGCTCCGGTCGGGGCGGGTGCTCGCCGAGGGCGACCTCGACTTTCGCGGCACGCTCGGGGTCGCCAAGGATGCGCCGGTCGGCTTCGCCGATATCCGCCTCACCTTCGAACTCGACACCGATGCGCCGCAGGAGCAACTGGATACGCTGCTGAAGCTCACCGAGCGCTACTGCGTCGTCTTGCAAACGCTGCGGCGGGCGCCGACGATCGAGGCGAAGCTTCTTCGCGCCGGATGAGGTTTGGCGCACGGATTTTTGCGGCAGCAGGCGCCGGCTTGCGGGTCACGAGACGGCATCGGGGCGGTAAGTGCTTTGTGATAACCGGAATTAATGATATGGTCGAATTCTTCTGGGAGAATAATCGGCGATGAAAATTGCGTAATTGTCAGGATGGTTGGTTTGCGTCGCGGCCACGGCCGAGTCCCGACTGCCCATGCGCGAAGCGCCGGATGGCGGGCCGACGCCGAATGCGCTCTTGCGCCCGATCCGTCGCCCCACCCTCCCGGCAAGGGACCGGGGAGATGAGAGGCCACCTTGGCAGTTACCAAAGTTGCAGTTTTTGACACTCAAGTCGTTGAAAACATTCAGTCGATCACAAACCTGCGCGGGGGCTCCGGGCGGCTGAAAGCGGAACTGAAGGGAAGCGAAATGCAGCCCGCCTAGCGCTCGCGCATGGCGCTGGAGGCAACCCCGACGAGCGGCGAGAATAGATATTCCAGCACGCGCCGCGTTCCCGTCTTCAGTTCGACCGTCGCGGCCATGCCCGAGGTCAGCGGCTGGTCGACGCCGTCGACGTTGATGGCCGAAGCTTCTGGCTCGAGCCCGACGGCGAAGACCAGGTTTTGCATGCGCTCGCCGCCGGCGAAGCCCACCGCGCTGCCGGCATGAGCCGGGTCGCCCTCGGTGGCGGTGGCGTCAGGCGCGGGAATCGCGTCCTTGGCGATCCGGGTTACGTGCGCCTTGATGATCCCGTAGCGGGTGAAGGGGAAGAACTCGATCTTGACGATGGCCTCCTGCCCGACCTTGACGAAACCGATGTCGCGGTTCTGGACGTAGGCCTCGATTTCGAGCCGCGAGTTGGTCGGCACGATCCGCATGACCTCCTGGCCGCCCGTCACCACCTGGCCGACATTGGCGATGATCGAGGATTGGACCCGTCCCGCGATCGGCGCCCGGAGCGTCAGATGGTCGAGTGCGGCCTTGGTCCTGGCGACCCGCTGTCTGGCGTCTTCGGCCTTCGCCTCCGCGTCGCCGAGCTTCTGGGCGTCGTCCGAAAGGAATGTCTGCCTCGCCTTGTCGGCCTCCCGCGCGATGACGTCGAGTCCGGCGGAGATCGAGGCGAGCTGCTGCTGCTGCATCGCAAGCTGGGTCTGCTGGTATTGAAGCGTCTCCGTCGCGTCGATCAGGGAGGCCCGGGTGCCCGCCTTCGAACTCGACCAGCGTCTGGCGCATGTCCACGCGCTCCTGCAGCGTCGCGACGAGGTTCTTCTGGGTTTCGATGGTCAGGCCGAGCTTGTCGCGCTCGGTTGTCTTCTGCCGGCTCTCGGCGTTGTAGGACGCCGCCTCGGCCTGCAACTGACCGAGATCAGCAGAGAGCACCTTCTCCTCGCGATCCCGGAGATTGGCTGGGATATCCTGCGGCCAGGCGACTTGCGGCGCGACAAAGGGAGCGCCGCGCTGCGCCGCCGTCAGTTCGGCCTGCCGGCGAAGCGCCTCCGCTCGAGCGGAGGCATAGTCCGCGGCCGCCGTCTTCGCCTCCGCCTCCGCCTGAGAGGTGTCGAGTTGCAGCAGCTTGTCGCCGGCCTTCACCGCAGTGTCGTTGGCCACGTAGATCGCCGCGACCTTTCCGGTCTCCAGCGGCTCGATCACCTTGACCCGGCCGGTCGGCTCGAACTTGCCCTGTGCGGAGGCGATGATGTCGATCCGGCCGAAATAAGACCAGGCCAGCGCGACGATGACGAGCGCGCATATGATCCAGATGAAGGCCACCCGGGCCGGAGAGGCCGGCGTCTCCAGGATTTCCAGGGCAGGCGCCAGAAACTCGCGGTCGGAAAGGTGACGGTCCGGGCCAAGCAGGGTCGCGAGCGTTCTCGAAGGGAAGGGCCTCGGCGCGGGCTCGATGCGGACGAGCGATCGGCTCTGGCTCACGAGGCAAGCTCCGCGGGCTGGCTCTGCAGGCCCCAGAGATAGGCGTAGAGTCCGCCGGGCCGCCGGATAAGTTCCTCGTGCGGACCGACCTCAACGACGCGTCCCTCCTGCATCCCGACGATCCGGTGGCAGGCGCGCACGGCCGATAGGCGGTGGGCGATGATGATCACAGTGCGGCCTTTCACGATCCGGCGCATGTTGCGCTGGATGATCCGCTCGCTCTCATAGTCGAGCGCCGAGGTGGCCTCATCGAGGATGAGAATGCGCGGATTGGGGGCCAGCGCCCGGGCGATCGCAAGGCGTTGACGCTGGCCCCCGGAGAGATTGGACCCACGCTCCTCGACGATCGTGTCGTAGCCTTCCGGCAGTCTTTCGATGAACTCGTCCGCGCCCGCGAGCGCCGCAATCTCCATCACCTTGGCGCGCGGCATCGCCGGATAGGTGAAGGCGATATTCTCGTGAATCGTGCGGTTGAAAAGGAGACTTTCCTGAAGCACCACGCCGATGTGGCTGCGCAGCCAGGCGGGGTCGACATGCGCGAGATCGGCGCCGTCGAGCAGAACCTGCCCCTCGGTCGGCAAGTAGAGCCTCTGGACCAGCTTGGTCAGCGTGGATTTTCCAGACCCGGAGGGTCCGACCACGCCAATCGTCTCGCCGGGTCGGATGGACAACGATAGGTCCTTGAGCGCCTCCGGAGCGGAGGGGCGGTATCGGAACGACACATTACGAAATTCGATCGCGCCGCGGGGCGCGGGCAGTACCGGACGCGAGTTTGGCGCCGGCTCAGGAGCGGCATTCAGGATGTCGCCGAGCCGCTCGATCGAGATCTGGACCTGCTGGAAATCCTGCCAGATCTGCGAGAGGCGCAAGATCGGCTGCACGGCCTGGGTGGCGATCATGTTGAAGGCGACGAGACCGCCTACCGTCAGGCGTCCGTTCATCACCTCCATCGCCCCGAAGAGCAGCAAGGCGGCAGTCGCAATCTTGCTGACATATTGGATGGCGAGTTGTCCCCCCGTTCCGACCATCGTCGTCCTAAACCCGGTCCGGACATAGGCGGCGAGCTTTTCTTCCCACTGCACGCGCATGAGCGGTTCCGCCGCGGCGGACTTGATCGTGCCGGCGCCGACCACCGTCTCGACGAGGAATTGCTGGCTGACCGCGCCGCGGTTGAACTTTTCGTTTACAAGTTCGCGCAGCGCTGGACGGGTTATCGCCCCGATGGCTGCGAATACAGGGATCGCTGCGAGAACAATAAGGGTCAAACGCCACGAATAGGCGAACATCACCGCGAAAAACACCACGGTGAAAAGAAGATCGATCGCGGAGAAGAGTCCCTGTCCCGTGAGGAACGCGCGGATCGTTTCGAGCTCCCGCATCCGTGCGACCGTCTGTCCTGCCGGACGCGTTTCGAAATAGCTCATCGGCAGCCGGAGCAGATGCGCAAAGAGCCTCTGGCCCAGCTCCACGTCGATACGGTTCGTCGTGTGAGAAAGCACATACGTGCGCAAATACTGCAGAATGACGTCGAACAATCCGATGATCACGAGGCCGATGACCAGGACGAACAGAGTTTGGTAGCCGCGATGCGCCAGCACCTTGTCGACGATGACCTGAAAGAAGAGCGGCGTGGTCAGGGCGAACAGTTGCACGAGCAGCGACGCCGCGAGGACATGAAATAAAGGATGTCTGTAACGCCATAGCGTCGGCAGGAACCAACGCAGCCCGAACTGTTTCGGGCTAAGGCCGGCGCCGCCGACTCTGCGCGCGATCAACAGAGCCTGTCCGCCCGTTTCGGCGACCAGTTCTTCCACCGAGATTTCGGTGGCGGCGTGACTGATCGGATCGACCAGTCTGCAAAGCCCTGAGGCGGACCGACCTCCAAATATCATGAGCGCGCCGCTCTTCAGTCGGACGATCGCTAGGCGCCGGCGCTTGCGCAAGTCTCGCAGCGTTGGCGCCGCTGATAAGCCGCGCTTTCATGCCGATCTGCTGCGCCGCGCGGATCAGATCGAACTCGTCCGCTTCCCGGTCCGCGAGGCCCAATTCCCGAGCCAGTCGCGCCGGATCCGCCCCGATGTGGTAGTAAGCGGCTATCCCGCAAAGCGCCCTGAGGCCCGGATCAAGCAGCGTGGTGTCTTGAGAGGGAGAAGAGCTGACGACCATTCAGACTTAATTCAACCCAGCCTCACCGCGTGTCGCCAACGCTAGCGACCGGGTGTTCTTTGCATTGTTCCATAGTCATACACACTATCCATTTTGAGACGAGAAAATGCAAGCACTGTAATAGATATGGCTTACCGAATCCTTCTCGATGCGTCGATGTGAGACGATTCACCTAGAGTTTAACAACTCGTCACGCCACAGCAGTTGTATTTTAACTCGTTTCCTGCGGTAGATCGTGAAATCGTTACATCTTCCACTGTCGACAATATGGACAGGTGTATACCTGCAACAATAGGTCAATACTTGTGTTGGGTCGAGAAACGAGGATGGAATGGGCGATCGAGTCCTGAGACTGTTTCTGCGGAGCGCCGCCGTGGAAAAGGATTGGCGGTCGGAAAGCTGGCGGTCCGACAAGCTTGGCCTTCAGGCGACGCTTGGCCTCTGGCGTCGCGGGATCGTCTCGGGCTGGCGGATGTCGCGCGCCACGCTTCTTTTTTCCCGCATCGCGGCGGGACGGCTGAATCTTTGCGCCGCCCCGCATTCACGCGCTGGATTCGTCAAGCGCCTTGGGCGACGACCTTTACATCGACATTGCCGCGGGTCGCATGGCTATAGGGGCAGATCTTTTCGTGCGCTTCTTGCGCCAGGGCCTGAAGCTCGGCGGTCGGCAAACTCGTGTCGGTGATGTCGAGCACGACCGCGAGGCCGAAGCCGCCAAGGTCTCGCGGACCTATCGACACCGAGCATTTGACCGTCGCTTTCGACGCGTCCTTCTTGTGTTGCTTGGCGATGAAGTCGAGCGCGCCCCCAAAACAAGCTGCGTAGCCCGCAGCAAAGAGATGCTCGGGAGTCGACGTGTTCGGCTTGCCGGGTCCGCCCATCGCCTTCGGAACCGATAGGTCAACGCTTACGAGCCCGTCGTCCGCCTGGGTATGACCATTGCGTCCGCCCGTCGCCGTTCCATGAGCGGTGAAAAGCGGATTGATCGCGTCGACCATCGGTATTGCTCCTGCTGAGATGCGCCCACGGCGCGAGAGAGGCGCAAATCTGACCATGCGCCTTGAGCTAAGGCAAGGCGACCGTCAGTCCCGGCGCGCCGCCGCCACAACATCCGCCATGGCCGCGGCCGCCTCGTCTCCCGCCGCAGCCTCGACCGTAAGGCCCGCGACGACGCCCGCACGGTCGGCTGCGTTGCGGTTCTGGCTCGCCTTCCATTTTCCTTTGAGGTCGACGATCTCGATCTCGACCCCGACGATCGCGCGGCGCTGCGCAGCGATGAAATCGGCCGGCGCGTCGTCGACCGCCCAGGGCGCCGGGCGCAGGCCCTCATGGGTTTGCGTCAGATCCGCGATCTGTCCGGCGAGCCACGCGTCGTCCTCGATAATCTTTGCGACGCCGCGCGCCTGAACCATCACGTAGTTCCAGGTCGGCACGACTTTCCCGGTCTCCCGCTTGGTCTCGTACCAGGCGGGTGAGATGTAATGATCCGGGCCCTGAAACACGACGAGGGCGTCGGACGCCTGCGTGAGGTCCCGCCACTGGCCATTTGCGCGCGCCATATGGGCGCGCAGAGTCCCGAACTTCGAGGCACCGTCATCGATAAGGAAGGGAATTGCGTTGGCGACGATTCCCTCAGCGCCTGCGCTGATCAGCAATCCAAGCGGCTGCGCCCGAATGAGGGCGTGCATTTTCGCGAGGTCGTCCTCGCGGTGGAGGGGCGGTTCGTACACGGCCTCATTCCGCCGCGCGGCCAGGAGCTTGCCCGAAGCGGCGCGCGATATAGTCCGCGACCAAGTCCTTGAAGTCATCGGCGATGCGCGGCCCGCGCAGAGTCACGGCCTTCACGCCGTCGATGAACACCGGAGCAGCCGGCGCCTCGCCCGTCCCCGGCAGGGAAATCCCGATGTCCGCATGTTTGCTTTCGCCTGGACCGTTGACGATACAGCCCATCACCGCAACGTTCAGCCGCTCGACGCCCGGATAGAGATTGCGCCATACCGGCATCGATTCCGAGAGATGCCTTTCGATGTCGCGCGCAAGCTCCTGAAACACGGTCGAGGTCGTGCGTCCGCAGCCGGGGCAGGCAGCGACTTGCGGCGCAAAGATGCGGAAGCCCATCGTCTGCAGCAGCTCCTGCGCGACCCGCACCTCCTGCCGACGGTCGCCGCCCGGTTCGGGAGTGAGAGAGATGCGGATCGTGTCGCCGAGCCCCTCCTGCATCAGGATAGCGAGCGCAGCGGAGGACGCGACAATGCCCTTCGAGCCCATGCCGGCTTCGGTGAGGCCGAGATGCAGCGC
Organism: uncultured Alphaproteobacteria bacterium; assembly: GCA_963824465.1. Classification (GTDB taxonomy): domain Bacteria; phylum Pseudomonadota; class Alphaproteobacteria; order Rhizobiales; family Beijerinckiaceae; genus Roseiarcus. The sequence goes on along the minus strand of CAWGPL010000013.1, from coordinate 216,487 downwards.
ATAATCCGAGCGTTCGCCGAGCATCCGGTAGACAGTAATGAGATCCTGCACTGACGAGACTTTCGCCGACAGGATGATCTTGTCGCGCGGAAGCCCGATTTCCTCCGCCCGCCCGGCGGAGAGGAGCGCGGACTGGACCATCGCTTCGCGGGTTACGGCGCGCATGTCGCGGGGCGCGCGCTCCTTGCGTTCTCGTCCATGAGATGGGTCAGCAGTTCCTGGTCGAGCGAGCCCCAGTTGGCTCCGATTCGCACCGGCTTGTCTTTGGCGATCGCGATCTCGACGATCCTGCCGAATTGCAGGTCCCGCTTCTCCTTGAAGCCGACGTTGCCTGGATTGATCCGGTACTTGTCGAGCGCCTCGGCGCAAGCGGGATGGTCGGACAGCAGTTTGTGGCCGATGTAGTGGAAGTCGCCGATCAGCGGGACCTCGACGCCCTTCGCGCGCAGCCGATCGCGGATATGGGGCACGGCGGCGGCGGCCTCGTCGCGGTCGACGGTGATCCGCACCATCTCCGAGCCCGCACGGGCGAGCGCGGCGACCTGTTTCGCCGTGCCTTCGATGTCGGCCGTGTCGGTGTTCGTCATCGACTGGACGACGATCGGCGCGCCTCCTCCGACCGTAACCGCGGCGGCGCCTGCGCCGACGCGCACCGGCACGGTAACGCGGCGCGGAGCCGGGCCGAATGCCGGTTCGGTGACGGGGACAGACTGGAGGTTCATGGCTTCAATCCAGATCAAACGGCAGAAGGATCAATCTGTTCGCGTTCCACTGCATAGTCTCGAAACGTCTGATCGATCTCACGAGCGACAGCGCATATTCGGCTTGAACCAGCCGATCGCGTCGGCGTCAAGGCAAGCGGACCCGCCGGACCTTCACATGGTCGTTTCGTGAACGGAACGCCAGCGCCAAAATTGAAATTGTGCCCCCGACCGCCGCTCGGCCGCTCCCCGAACAACCGGCTCGCCACCTCTTCCCGAAGGCGCTATGACGCCCTCCAACCCTCCCTCAGACGTAATCTCCCGGAGCCGTATCCATGTCGCTCGCCAACCGCCACGCCGTCGTCACGGGCTCAACCAGCGGAATCGGCCTCGCCATTGCCCGCGCCCTCGCCGAGCAAGGGGCGGACGTCATGCTGAACGGCTTTGGGACTCCCGATGCGATCGAGAAGGAGCGGTTGGGCATCGAAAAAGAGTTTGGCGTCAAGAGCCTTCTATAACGGCGCCGACCTTACGAAAGGGCCGGACGCCGAGGGGCTCGTCCAGGACGCTATCGCCAAAATGGGCGGCGTTGACATTCTCGTGAACAACGCCGGGATGCAGTTCGTCTCGCCGATCGAAGATTTCCCGCCCGAAAAGTGGGACCTGATCATCGCCCTCAACCTGTCCTCGGCCTTCCACACGATGAAGGCCGCGATTCCCGGCATGAAGGAACGGAAATGGGGGCGGATCGTCAACACCGCCTCCGCCCATTCGCTCGTCGCCTCGCCCTTCAAGTCGGCCTATGTCGCCGCGAAGCATGGTCTCGCCGGCCTGACCAAGACCGCCGCGCTCGAACTCGCCACATTCGGAGATCACGGCGAACTGCGTCTCGCCCGGCTACGTCTGGACCCCGCTGGTCGCGAACCAGGTCCCCGACACGATGAAGGCGCGCAACATGACCCGCGAGCAGGTCATCAACGACGTGATGCTGCTCGCCCAGCCGACGAAGCAGTTCGTGACGGTCGAGCAGGTCGCCTCGCTTGTCGTCTATCTCTGTTCGGACGCCGCGGCCCAGATCACCGGCGCGAACATGTCCATCGACGGCGGCTGGACGGCGGCGTGACCGGCAAGGCCGTGGCGACTCGAGGTCGTCGAGGTCAAGCGCGTCAATCTCGCGCTTCAGGGAGGAGGCTCCCACGGCGCTTACGCCTGGGGCGTGCTCGACGCCTTCAACGACGATCCACGCATTCACATCGAGGCGATCAGCGGGGCGAGCGCGGGGGCGATGAACGCAGTCGTCTTCGCCTGCGGGCTCGGTGAAGGGGGCCGTTCGCAGGCGAAGACGGCGCTGGAAAAGTTCTGGCTCTCGGTGTCGGGCGAGGGTTCGCTCGCGCCCGCGCAACGCAAGTTTGTCGACGCATGGATCGACGCGACCGGCTGTATGGCCAATCCAGCCACACAATGGATAGGCTCCTGGGCGCGGGCCTGCGCGGAGTTCGTGAGCCCCTACGCTTTCAACCCGCTCAATTTCAACCCGTTGCGCCAACGGCTTATCGACACGGTCGATTTCGACCGGCTCAACGCCGACGGCGGACTGAAACTGTTCATTGCCGCCACCAATGTCAGAACCGGCCGGGGCGAAATCTTCCGCCAGCCGAAGCTGACCGTCGATCACGTCATGGCTTCCGCCTGCCTGCCGCAGCTCTTTCAGGCGGTCGAGATCGACGGCGAGGCCTATTGGGACGGCGGCTACGCCGGCAATCCGCCCTTGTGGCCGCTCTTCTACGAGACGGGGTGCCACGATGCGGTGATCGTGCAGATCAACCCGATCGAGCGCCCCGAAATCCCACGCACTTCGGAGGAAATCTCCGACCGCCTCAATGAAGTGACCTTCAACGCCAGCCTCCTCGGCGAACTGCGGGCCGCCGATTTCGTGGCCCGGCTCATTCGCTCGGGCGTGCTCAAGAGCGATGAGTACCGTCTCGAACGCCTCCACCGCATCGGGGGCGCGGGGCGCCTCGCCAAATTCGGCGCCGCCAGCAAATTCGACGTCTCGTGGCCCTTCCTACGCCAATTGCACGAACTCGGCCGCTCCGATGCGCGAGCGTGGCTCGATCAAAACTTCGACGCCATCGGCGTCAAGGGCACGCTCGACATGGATGAGGCGTTGCAGCGCTCGCCGCCGAAGGACAAGGCGCCCGCGACGGAATGAACGTCCGGCGCCGCGGCCCGCCTCAACCCCTCGCTATGGCGTGAAAGAACGATCCGGTGACGAGACCGCGGCGCGAGCCGGCCGGCGTCGGAGCCGCGCCATAGGCGTCCGTCACAAGGGCGAAAGGCGCATCGCTCCCTTGATCCACAATTGTCGCATAGTGAAATTCGTGACCCCGCACGAGCCCGCCCTCCGGCCCGAGCGGCGAGGGCGCGGCGAGTGTCGCCTTTCGATAGCCGAGCGTCATGCGGCGCTTTGCGAAACTGGTGCGAACCGAAAGCAGTCCAGCCATGGCGTGCGTCTCGCCTGAAGCGTCGGCAAGCGTGGCGCCGAGCGCCATGTAGCCCCCGCATTCGCCATGCACGGGCCGGGTCTCGGCGAAATCGGCTGAGGCCGCCGAGATAGCGGCGCGCAGCGGCGAGCTTTCCTGCGTGCAATTCGGGATAGCCGCCCGGCAGCCAGCAGGCGTCGCAATCGTCGGGCGGCGGCTCGTCGGCAAGCGGCGAGAAGGCGACGACTTCAGCGCCGGCGGCACGCCAGCCGTCGAGCACATGCGGGTAGATGAAGGAAAAAGCCGCGTCGCGCGCGAGCGCGATGCGCTGGCCCGGCGGGCGCAAACGCCGCAAGGGATCGACCCTAACGTCCAGCGATAGACCCCCGGCGAGATCCAGCACCCGCGCGCAATCGATATGGCGCTCGACGAAATCCGCCAGCGCCTCCAGTTTCGTCTCGAGAGCCTCCGTCTCGTGCGCCTGAACGAGGCCGAGATGGCGCTCCGGCAGGACGATCGTCTCCTCCCGCGGGAGCGCGCCGACAACCGGCGCGCCAAGCGCCTCGATCGCGTCCGCGGCGAGCCGCCTGTGCCGTTCGCTGCCGACGCGGTTGATGATCACCCCGGCGATCGTCAGCCGCGGATCGTAGGTCATGAGGCCCTTGACCACGGCGGCGGCCGACTGCGCTTGACCGGAAACGTCGATGACAGCGAGAATCGGAAGGCCGAGCGCCGCCGCGACATCCGCCGAGGCGCCGCTGCGGCCTTCCGGCGCGGGAACCCCGTCGAAGAGCCCCATCGAAGCCTCGCAGAGCGCAAGCGCCGAAGTTTTGACCGCCTCACCGGCAAGGCGGCGCAGAAGCTCGGGCGGCATGGCCCAGGAATCGAGATTGACCCCATCGACGCCGGAAGCCGCCGCGTGGAATGCCGGATCGATGTAGTCCGGACCGGATTTGAGGCCGACGACCGAAACGCCACGCCGTCGGAAAGCGCGCAAGAGGCCAAGCGTCACCGTGGTCTTGCCGCTTCCAGACCGGGGCGCGGCGATCATCAGCCCTCGACTTCACGGGACCGCTCTGCCATTAGTCGGGGACCGTTCGGCGAAAGGTTCGACCGCGATCATCACTTCATTCCGTCGCAAGAACCAGAGCGTCCAAGGCGGGTTATACTGGGCGAGGGTCACCGGACCGCTCACACGCACATGATGAGCTTTGGCCGCCGCCAGGAGCTCGGCGCTTTTCGCGTCAACGTCGCTCTCGCTGGCCCACCCGGAAAATCGAAGGACGGCAAACCGCGTTGCCGGCAGACGATGTAATTTCACCTTCGGATCATTCGGTTCGGGCAGCGCCTCCAACGTGTAGGCGCTCGGCATCGTGAAACGGACGATCCAGGTCCCGGCGTTCTGGATTTGTGTGACCGGGGCTGTCATGGCGATTTTTTCGCTGACCGGCTCCTGCGCCACCGGCGCGGTCATGGCGATGCTCTGACGGCGCTTGTTGCCGCCAAAGATGTAGCCGGCGAGCAGGCGAAACCCTTTGCTCGCCGCTTCCCTTTGCTGGCCAGTCACCGTGACCTCGGCGACGATGAGGGCGGGATAGTCCCTGACTTCAAAGGCGCCGTCGCTCAGAACGGTCTTGTAGGCGGGTTCTTCAACGGCCATCGCGGGACCTCCGAAAAGAGCGATCGCCAGAACAATGCCGATCGAAAAGCGTTTCAACATCGTGGAAGCCCCAAACTTCGCGAGCATGTATTCGATCCCCGGGAGATCTAGGGGCCGCGTCCTCCCGGAGCAAACGACCGCACCGCCATCGCCGCGCCGTCCAGAACATCCAGAGGCGCGGAGAGCCTCAGCCTATGCATTTAGCGACAGATCGAAGGCGCTCGTGACGAAATCTCGGCGAGACGGCTCGTTTCGCCTAGCCGTCTCGCCAGACGCAGCCTAAGTCGGATGCCCATGAGCCAGTCCGAGACCGGCGCGCCGCTCCGGCGCGGATGGACCACCGGGGCCTGCGCGACAGGCGCGGCCCGCGCCGCCTTCGAGGCGCTCATGACGGGACGCTTCCCCGACCCAGTGCCGGTCGCGCTCCCGAAGGGCCTCAGGCCGGAATTCGCGCTCGCCCGCTATGACCTCGAAAAAGGCTTCGCCCTGGCCGGCATCGTCAAGGACGCCGGCGACGACCCGGACGTAACCCACGGCGCGCTCATCGTGGCCACGGTCGAGCGCGCGCCGTCGGGAACGGGCGTCCGCTTCAAGGCCGGCGAGGGCGTGGGCACGGTGACGCGTCCCGGCCTGCCCCTGCCTCCCGGCGAGCCCGCCATCAATCCCGCCCCCCGCGCGATGATCCGCGCCAATATCGAGGAAGTCGCGGCCCGGCTTGGGGTCGGCGCGGACGCTTTGGTGGAAATCTCCATTCCCGGCGGCGAAAAGATCGCGGAGCGAACCCTCAACGGGCGGCTTGGGGTCGTCGGCGGCTTGTCGATCCTCGGCACGACCGGCGTGGTCGTGCCCTACTCGTGCGCCGCGTGGATCGATTCGATCCATCGCGGCGTCGACGTCGCCCGGGCGAGCGGGCTCGTCCACATCGGGGCCGCGACCGGCGACACGTCCGAAAACGCGGTGCGCGCCCGCTATGGTCTGCCGGACCATGCGCTCATCGACATGGGCGACTTCGTCGGCGGCCTTCTCAAATATCTGCGGGCCCATCCCGTCGCCCGCGTCACAATTGCGGGCGGACCCGCCAAAATGGCGAAGCTCGCGGAGGGGCGCCTCGACCTTCATTCGAAACGCGGCGCGGTCGATCTCGCGGCCCTTGCCGGCTGGGTCGCCGAAGCGGACGGAGGAGCGCCGCTCGCGAGCGCCATCGCCGGCGCCAACAGCGGATTGCACGCGTTCGAGCTTGCGGACGCCGCCCGCTTCGACCTCGCCGGCCTCGTCGCGGGACGCGCCTGGGAGACAGCGGCGCGCGCGCTCAAGGGGTCGCCGACGGAACTCGAGATCCTCGTCGTTGGCCGGGACGGACATGTGCTCGCGAGCACCGGCTTCCGAAGCGTGTGAGGCGCCCCGCCTACAACATTGGCAGGGAGCGGGGCTCGGCGCGCAAGGGGAAAGCTTCCTCGATGCGAATGATCTCGGCGGTGGAGAGCCTGAGATCGCCCGCGCCCGCATTGTCCTCCACATGCGCGACGTTCGACGCCTTGGGGATCGCGAAGACGGAGGGGTTGCGGGTGAGGAAGGCGAGCGCGACCTGCCTCGCCGTGGCGCCACGGGTCTCGGCGATTTTCGCAAGCGCGCCTCCCCGCGGCGTGTGTGCGCCCGGAAAACGGCTCTGCCCGAACGGACTGTAAGCGGTCAGTGCGACGCCATGCTTCTCGCACCAGGGAAGGACCCGGTATTCGATCGCCCGCTCTTCGAGATGATAGAGCACCTGATTGCACGCGATCTTGTCGGCGCCGGAGATCGCCGCCGCCTCGTCGAGATCGTCGGCGTCGAAATTGCTGACGCCCCAGGAGAGGATTTTTCCCTCCCCCCTCAGCGACTCGAACGCGGCGATCGTTTCGGCCAGCGGATGGGGTCCCCGCCAGTGCAGGAGATAGCAGTCGAGGCGATCCGTCCCGAGCCGCCGCAACGACTGCTCGCAGGCGATCTGGACGCCCTGTCGCGAGGCGTTCTGGGGGAGCACCTTGGAAACAAGAAAAACCTCGATCGCGGCGGCCGGCGATCGCTTCGCCAACCATCGCCTCGGAGACCCCGGACCCGTACATCTCGGCCGTGTCGATGTGCGTCATGCCGAGATCGAGCCCGCGCCGGAGCGCGGAAATGGCGATGCGGCGATCTCCGCGCTCGATGTTCCATGCGCCCTGGCCGATGATCGCGACATCGCGACCGGTATGGCCAAATTTCCGTGTCTGCATCGCGTGGCCTCCCAATCTCGCGCCGAACGCCTCTCTCAGCGGTTAGCTGCGGTCCACCCGAAACCGCCGCACATAATCGGCGTTGTAAAGCTCGCTCTCGCGAAAATCCTCAGCGCCGAGCGCCGGACCGACCAGGATGAGCGCTGTCCGCTCGATCGGCGTTTGCCGCATGGCTTCGATGAGAACGCCAAGCGGCGCCGTTACGATCCGCTCGTCGGGCCAGGAAGCGCGGGCGACGACCGCCGCCGGGCACTCCGGCCCATAGTGCGGCAGAAGCTCGGCCACCACCTTGTCGAGCGCATGAATCGAGAGATGGATGGCAAGTGTCGCGCCGGTCGTTGCGAAGGCCGCAAGCGTCTCTCGTTCGGGCATCGGCGACGCGCGGCCGGAGGTGCGGGTCAGCACGAGCGATTGGGCGAGGCCCGGCAGGGTGAGTTCGCGCTTCAAAGCCGCCGCCGCGGCCGCGAAGGCCGGAACGCCCGGCGTCATGGTGTAAGGCACGCCCACTCGGTCGAGCCGCCGCATCTGCTCGCCCATCGCGCTCCAGATGGAAAGGTCGCCCGAATGGAGCCGCGCGACGTCCTGTCCGGCTTCCGTCGCCTCGACGCAAAGCTCGACAATTGCCTCGAGGTCGAGAGGCGCGGTGTCGACGATGCGCGCGCCCGGCGGGCAATGGTCGAGCAGCGCGGCCGGCACGAGCGAGCCGGCATAGAGGCAGACAGGGCAGCGCGCGATGAGATCGCGGCCCCGAACCGTAATCAGGTCCGGCGCGCCCGGACCGGCGCCGATGAAATGGACTGTCATGTCGCCTCTTCCGGCAGCGCCACGGCGCAGGTCGCTCCGTCCGAGGCGAGGCGCGGTCCGAGCAATTTTCCGCCCGGCCCGGCGCCTGCGAGCGCCGCCGCCTCGGCCACATTCGGGACCCCGTAACGCGCCTCCGCCGCCGCCGAGCGGGTGAGAATGCGCGGGGCTTCGTTCGTCAGAGCCTCGCGCGGACAGGCCGACCAGCGGCGCGCCGAGGAGCCGAGCGGCCTCGATGAGCCCCGGCTCGGAAGCTTTTTCGGCCAGGGTGAAGAGGCGCAGCATCCTCCCTTCTCCCGCCGGCGGGAGAAGGGGGCGCGAAGCGCCGGAGGAGGGATGTGCGCCCACCACCCCTCACCCGCCTGCGGGCAAGGGGAGACGCTCTCCAGAGCCCTTCGCACGAGCGCGGCCAAAGCCTCGCCGCTAACGCCTGTCCGGCAGCCGACGCCGATGGCGATGAAGCCGGTCATGGCTTCATGAGCCGCCACTGGACGACGGGCCGCGAGGGTTCCCAGCCGGTGAAGCCTCCAATGGGCGCGGCTTGCGCGACTGCGACCTGCACGAGTTCCCCGCCGTAGCGGGCGCGATGCTCGACGCATGCCGCCTGCGTTTCGAGCGTCACCGAATTCACGACGAGCCGGCCGCCAGAGGGCAGCGCGTCGACGGCGCGCTCGATCATTGTCGGGCGCGTCGCGCCGCCGCCGATGAATACGGCGTCGGGCGGCGGAAGTTCTCTCATGACCTGCGGCGCTTCGCCGGTCACGACCGCGAGATGGGGGACCCCAAAATCAAGACCATTGCGGGCGATCCTCGCGGCGCGATCGGCGTTCATCTCCACGGCAATCGCGCGATTGGCCGGGTCCGCGAGCATCCACTCGATTGAGATCGAGCCCGATCCCGCGCCGATGTCCCACAGCGTCTCGCCGCGCCGCGGAGCAAGCGCCGCAAGGGTCATCGCGCGGATCTCGCGCTTGGTGAGCTGGCCGTCGTTCTCGAACCAATGGTCCGGCAGGCCACCGCTGCGCGGCAGGATGCGAGCGTGCGGTTCGCAGACAACTTCGAGCGCAATCGTGTTGAGCGCCGCGATATTGTCGAGCGCGAAATTCTGCGCCGCCGCCGAGCGAAGGCGCTCGCGCGGGCCGCCCATCGCTTCGCAGACCGTGAGCCGCGACGCGCCCATGCCGCGCGCCGCGAGCAGACCGGCGAGCTTCGCGGGCGTTGCCTCGTCCCACGACAGCGCAAGGATTTTTGCGCGCGGCTGGAGATGTGGGATGATGGCTTCAAGCGGCCGGCCGTGCAGCGACAGGAGCGCGCAGTCCTGCTGGCTCCAGCCGAGCCGCGCCGCAGCAAGCGAGAACGCCGAAGGCGCGGGCGCGATCCTCATCTCGTGCGGGCGGAAGCGGCGCGCGAGCATGGCCCCGACGCCGAAGAAGAAAGGATCGCCGCTCGCGAGCACGCAAACAGGCGAACCGCGCCGCGCCTCGATCACGTCCAGCGCGGTCTCGATGGGCGACGGCCAAGTGAAAGTCTCGGCCTTCAGCGGACCCGCGAGCGCGAGATGCCGCCGCCCTCCGACCACGAACGAGGCTTGCGCGAGCAACGTCCGCGCGGCAGGAGAAAGTCCCTCGAGCCCATCCTCGCCGACGCCGACGACGGCGAGCCAGCGTTCATCGGCCATCGGTCGCCCCTATCGGGAGCTTCGCCTGAGCTTCAGCCTTCTCATTCTTGGCGGAACGACGGAAGCGAGCCGCCTTGCGCGCGCCCTTCGCGCATGAGCGCGGCGTTGCGCCTCTGCTGTCCCTCGCCGGCGCCACGGAAAGTCCGGCGCCCGCGCCCATTCCCCAGCGCGTCGGCGGATTCGGCGGGCCGGAGGGGCTTGCGGCTTTCGTGCGCGCCAAGCGGCGTCCATGCGATCGTCGATGCGACCCATCCTTTCGCCGCTCGCATGTCGGCCAATGCGATATCGGCGGCCGAGCGTACAAGGACGCCGTTGCTGGTCTATACCCGTCCGGAATGGACGAGGCAGGAGGGCGACCGCTGGCTCGAAGTCGATACGATGGACGCCGCCGCGGCCGCGCTCGCCGGCCCTGGCCGCAACGTTTTCCTCACGCAGGGCCGGCTGCAGCTCGCTGTCTTCGCCGCGCAGCCGCAGCACCGCTACATCGTGCGCGCGATCGATCGGCCGGCGGACATCGACGCGCTCCCACGCAGCAAACTCATCCTCGCGCGCGGCCCGTTTTCGCTCGGCGACGAGATCGCGCTGATGCGCGACGAATGGATTGCGGCGCTCGTCACCAAGAACAGCGGCGGCGCCGCGACCTATCCCAAGATCGAGGCGGCAAGAACGCTCGGCGTCGAAGTCGTGATCGTCCGCAGGCCGACGGCGCCGGAGGCCGAGACCGTTTACAAACTCGACGATGCGCTCGCTTGGATACGCGCTCATCGTGACGGGCCATAGGAGCGTGGCGTGAGCATCCAAGCCGGGCCGTTTTCGCGCGCGACATAGCGTGTCTCGCTGGAGCCGATCACGACCAGCGTCGCCATATCGACGAGGCTGAGATCGGCGTCGGCAAGCGTCGTCAGCGTCAGTTTTTCATCCGGCCGGCCGACCGCGCGGGCAAAGGCCGCCGGCGTGTCCGCGCGCTTGTGAGCACGCAACAACGCAAAGGCGTCCGCGATCCGCGCCGGCCGCGCCTTTGAGGCGGGATTGTAGAGCGCGATGACGAAATCGCCGTCCGCCGCCGCCTTGAGGCGACGCTCGACAATCGCCCATGGCTTGAGATTGTCGGAGAGCGAGATGGCGCAAAAATCGTGGCCGAGCGGCGCGCCAAGCCGCGCCGCCGCCGCCTGCATCGCGGTTATGCCCGGCGAGACGGTGACGGAAAGCGCCCGCCATTCCGGCCGCTCCTCCGCCGCTTCGAACATGGCCGCCGCCATCGCGAAAACGCCGGGGTCTCCGCCCGACACGATCGCGACCGTTCGGCCCTCCGCCGCGAGCGAAAGCGCGAAGCGCGCACGCGAAAGCTCCTCGCGATTGTCGCTCGCATGCGCGCGCTGACCGTTCCTCAACGACGAGCCGCGCGACATAGGGCGCGTAGCCGACGAGGTCGCTGGCTTCCGCGATCGCGAGGCTGGCCTCAGGCGTCATCCAACATGCCGGGCCAGGACCGAGGCCGACGACGATCGCCTTCCCGCTCACGGCCGCCGTCCCTCTCCCGGAACAAGGATCAGAGAGAAATAGGGCGCGTCATCGTCGTCCGCTTCCATCAGCGGCATCACGCGCTCGCCGTCCATCGTCGCGCGCTCGACATAGATCGCGCGCTCCGCCATGCCCGCCGCGCGCAACGCCTCCTTGGCGCGCGCGAGATTGCGGCCGAGCTTGATGACGACGACCGCGTCGGCCAGCGCCAGCCGGCGCGTAAGCTCTTCGAGCGGAAGCGTCGCCGGCAGCACCGCCAGCGCGTCGTCGCCCCAGGTCATCGCGGTTGCCGCCGCGCCCCAGGCGCCGCAGATGCTGCTGACCCCAGGCACGATCGTCACCGGAAATTTTTCGCGCAGCCGCACGAAGAGGTGCATGAACGAGCCATAGAACAGCGGGTCGCCTTCGCTGAGCAGCGCGACATCGCGGCCCGCCTCGAGATGGATCGCGATCGCATTGGCGCTCTTCTTGTAGAAGTCCGACAGCGCCTCTTTGTACGGCGGCGCGTCAAAGCGCGACTCGGTGGTCATCGGATAGTAGAGCGGCATCTCGACATGTGTGTCCTTGAGCCAACGATCGACGATGCCGCGCGCGTTCCCGCGCCGTCCGGCCTTGGCGAAGAAAGCGACCACGGGCAATTCGGCGATCACGCGCACGGCCTTCACGGTCAGGAGTTCCGGATCGCCGGGGCCGATGCCGACGCCATACAGGCGCCCGGTCATTCGGTCTCGCTCGCGAGCGCATTGACCGCCGCCGCGGCCATGGCGCTGCCGCCTTTGCGGCCGCGCACGACGATCGCGGGCAGGCCGCTCTCGATCAGCGCGTCCTTCGATTCCGCGGCGCCGACGAAGCCGACCGGCATGCCGATGATCGCGGCGGGGCGCGGCGCGCCGGCCGAAATCAGTTCGATGAGGCGGAAGAGCGCCGTCGGCGCATTGCCGATCGCGACGATCGGCCCCAGCAAGGCGCGGCAGCCACAAGTCGATGGCCGCTGCGGTGCGCGTCGTGCCGAGCTTATGAGCGAGCGCGGGCGTCTGCGGATCGGCAAGCGTGCAGACGACGTCGTTGCTGGCAGGCAATCGCGAGCGCGTCACGCCTTCGGCGACCATTCGCGCGTCGCAGAAGATCGGAGCCCCGGCGCGAAGCGCCGCTTCGGCGGCCTCGGCGGCGCCATCCGAAAAGACAAGATCGCGCGCGACCTCGACCATGCCGCTCGCGTGAATGACGCGCACCGCCACGCGTTCCTCGATCGGCGAAAACCGCGCAAGCTCGGCTTCGCCGCGAATAATGGCGAAGGAGCGTCCGTAAATTTTCGCGCCGTCCTTCTCATAATCGTAGCGAACCGTCACGCGGCGGATCTCTTCCGAAAATAGCGACGGGAAGCCAGCAGCTTCTCCACCTCGTCGCGCGACAACCCTACGCGCATAGGCGCATCGCCGGCCCGGCCGTTCCTGATCATATCGTAGCCATGCTCGGCCGCGACAAGCGTGACGCACGTCGCCTCAGCCCGTGCGCATCCCTTGGCGCAACCGCTCAAGTGAAGGATCACGCCTTCTCCCGGCGGCAAGCGCTTCGCCCAACGTTCGGCGTCGTCGCGCAGCGCCGCTCGCGCGTGCGCGCAAGCCGGCGAACCGGGACAAGCGACGACGCGAAGACGAGGATCGGAGGCGTCGAGGATATAGCCAAGCTTGGCGCAGCCCGCCGCGAATGTCGTGACGCGATCGCGGGGAAGTCCGGCGACAAAAAGCATACGCCACGGCGCAAGCCGCAAGTCTTGCGCGCCGGCTTCGCGAGCTTCCGCCACGAGGGACGCGAGCTTCGCGGCTTCGATTGCGCCGAAAGGCGCGCCAAGCCCCGTCAAAGCGCTAGCGCCGACAATGTGCGGGCCAAGCGCGTCTTTCATCGACATGCGCTGGGCGATGCGCGGACGGTGCGCGGGACGGAAGCCTGCCTCGGCGAAAATGGCCGCGGCGCCGATCCTCGCGACGAGCGAGCGCATGCGCCGCATGTCGCCGCGCGCCAAGCTCAGGCTGCTCAGGAAAGCCGACGCCAGCCGCGCCGCCACCTCTCCGACCTCGGCTTGCGCGCAGAGCGCGGCCAGCGTGTCGTCTCCGGAGAGATAGACGGCGAACGTCGGCCCCGCGCCTTCGCGCACCGATTCGAACCGAATGTCCGCTTCGACGTCGGCGATAGAGAATCTCCCGCCCGCGTCGAGGGCGAAAGCAAATTTGGCGGGAAGTTCGTGGAGCTTTTCATCCGTCGCGAGACGTCGTTCCAGCGTGGCGAGGCCGGAGGAGAGATCGAACGCGGCTTCCGGATCGAGATCGCTCAGCGGGCTGACGACGATGTTCCTCACGCCTTCGACGTTGGCGTCCGCGTCGAGGAGGCCGATGTCGGCAAGCCTTGCCTGCGCGTCGGCCAGCGTCGATTCCGTGACGCCCCGGATCTGAAGATTTCCGCGCGCCGAGAGGTTGATGGCGGCGTTGCCGTCCGCCTGTGCCGCCGACGCGATGGCATCGGCCTGATCGAGCGTCAACCGGCCGCCGGAAGCGCGCACGCGCAAAAGCAACCCATCGCCTGTTTCCATGGGCCGCAGCGCGCCGGGACACCATCCGCGGCGATCAGGGGCGCGGAAGCGTGCGGCTGCGCGCCCTGGCTCCTGGGCGCGCCGGGCTTCGCTTCCGGGCGTGCGTGCCGTCATGCGGCTTCTCTCATCAACTCCGCGAGGATCCGGGCGGAAGAATTGCGTCTCGATATCCAGTAGCCCCGACGCTTCGCTTCGTCGAATGTTTTCGCCATGTGGCGCGCCGCCGGCTCATTTGTCGCAGCGAGAAAGGCGCGAACCTTGTCGTCCCCCAAAGTCGCGTCGAACAAAAGGTCGAATTGCACGCTCCGCACCGCATCGGTCAGCGCCGCGAAGGCGTAAAGATTGTCGAGGGATTGCGCGATCTCCGCCGCGCCGCGCCATCCGTGGCGCATCTGTCCGGCAAGCCAGCGTGGATTGGCGGCGCGGCCGCGAAGCGAGCGGGCGATCTCCTGTTCAAGGCTGCGGATTTTCGTGACGCCCGGCGCGCTCGAATTGAGATGGTATAGGGCAGGGCGCGCGCCGACCGTTTTCGCGGCGGCCGCAAAGCCACCGGCGTGTTCGGCGACAGCGTCGGCGTCGAGCGCGTCCTGTCCCGGCAGATCTTGCGCATGCACAAAGGCGTCGGAGGCCGCCACGCGGTCGCGGAAGGCGGAGGCAGCCTCACGACCCTCGCCCTCGCCGTCATAGGCATGGCTCGTCGCGTCGAGATAAGCTTGGCCAAGCTCGTTCCGTTCGGCCCATCCGCCCTCGGAGATCCGGCGCCCGAGCCCGACGCCATAGGCGCCCGGCGCGGCCCCGAATATGCGCGCAAGCGAAGCGTCGGGAGCGCCCGCCAGCGGATTGTCTTCAGCGCTTTCGTCGAGTGCGGCGACGGCGCGCACGGCGGAGGCGAAAAGGGCGATCTGGGTCGGAAAGACGTCCCGGAAAAGGCCGGAAATTCGCAGCGTCGCATCGACGCGTGGGCGGCCAAGCGCTGCAAGCGGCAGTACTTCGAAGCCGCTCACCCGGTTCGAAGCCCCGTCCCAGAGCGGACGGCAGCCGAGCAGCGCGAAAGCCTGTGCGAGATCGTCGCCGCCCGTTCGCATCGTCGCCGAGCCCCAGAGGTCGATGACGATACTTCGCGGCCACTCGCCGTGATCCTGCGCGTAGCGCGCCAGCACCTCCTCGGCCGCACGCCGCCCGATCTCCCAGGCGTTGCGGGTCGGCACGGCGCGCGGATCGATCGCATAGAGGTTGCGTCCGGTGGGCAGGACATCCAGGCGGCCGCGCGCCGGCGCGCCCGCAGGACCAGGACGCACGAAGCAGCCCGCGAGCGCGTTCAGGAGGCCCAGCGTCTCCGCAGCGCCGCAGGCCGCGACGTGCTCCTGAACCGCGTCAAAGTCGAGCGTCGCGTCGCCATTGGAAGGCGGAGCGTAGCCCTGCGCATCCTCAGGCGAGCGGCCAAAGATATGCAGTCCGTCACCGATCCGCATGTCCTTGAGGTCGCAGAGCCACGCGTCCAGCGCGACGAGCGCCTCCTCCGGGGGCCTGCCCTCGGCGGCGCATTCCTTGAGGAGCCCTGTCGCCTCGCCGCGCTCCAGGATCAGCGAAGCGATGGCGCGCGCCCGGCGCGGGTCCAATGCCTGCGCCTCCGCGAACTCGTCATAAAGGGCCTCCAGTTCCAGCGCCGCGCCATGCGTTCCGGCGGCGATCAACGGCGGCGTCAGGTGACCGAGCGCGACCGCGCCGATGCGCCGCTTGGCCTGCGCCGCCTCGCCGGGATTGTTGACGATGAAGGGATAGACGACCGGCGTCGGTCCGAGCAAAATTTCCGGCGCGCAGGTTTCGCTCAGCGCGACGGCCTTGCCGGGCAGCCATTCCAGGGTCCCATGCGCGCCAAGCTGGATCAGCGCGTCGATCTTTTCGCGACGCGTCAGCCAGAAATGGAAAGCCACGTAGGCGTGGCGCGGCGGCGCCGTCAGATCGTGATACTCGGACTTGCGCGTGGCGAGCGCGCCGCGGTCGGGCTGCACGGCGACGAGGAGTTTTTCGAAGCGCGCAAAGCGGAAGCAAAACGCGCCTTCGGAGGCGTCCGGGTCGGCTTCGGGCGGGCCCCATGCGTCGGCGAGCGCGCGCTGAAATGCAAGCGGAGTTTTCGCAAGCTCGGCCGCATAGTCCGGCAGCGAGATCGTCGCTTCGGCGGGACCCTCGGCGAGCGTAGCGATCAGCTCCGGCGCCGAGCGTCCGGCTTCGACGTCATAGCCGGCGGCCGCGAGACTTCTCGACGATGACGATGGCGCTCGCGGGCGTATCGAGACCGACCGCGTAACCCGTGCGGCCGCCACGGGCCGGATAATCGGGCAATATGCACGCGAGGCGCTTTTCCCGGTTCGGCTTCCGCCGCAGCGTGGTCCAGGCCGCGGCCAGATCCGCGACGAAGGCGACGCGGTCAGGCAGGCTCCGGTGCGAGACAGCAGCGAATTCCGTCGCGCTGTCCCGCGCTCCGGCCGTCTTGAAGGAGACGGCGCGGGTCAGGATGCGCCCGTCGATCTCGGGCAGCGCAACATGCATGGCGAGATCGGCCGGGCCCAGGCCCCGCTGCGAAGCTCGCCACGCCTCGATCCCGACGCCGGCCAGCACGACCTGCAGGACCGGCGCGTCGAGCCGGTCGAGGACGCTTCCGTCCGCATCGTCCAGCCGGGCCGAGAAGGCGGTCGCGTTCAGAACGATGTCGACGCTTTCCCGGACGAGCAACGGACGCAACGCCGTGAGCGCCGCTTCGTCCTTGAGGCTCGTCACGTAGAGAGCGGTCGTCGCGAAGCCGCGCTCGGCGAGCGCAACCGCCAGCGCATCGATCGGCTCAAGATCGGCGGCGAGAAAAATAGAGCGATAGAACACGATCAGCGCATGCGGCGCCTCGCGTTCCGCCGCCGCGTGACAGGCGCGCTCATGCCGGCCGCAGGCCGGAACCGGCTCCGGCGGGGCGGCCGTCGCGCCTGCGCCGATGGTATGGGCGAAAGCTTCGAGGCCGGCGGCCATGTTGCGGGGGCCGCCTTCGTCGAAATAGCCCCAAAGGAGGCTCAGCGTATCGGACGGCAGGGTCGAGGCCGCGTCGAGACGCGCGTCCGCGCGACGGTCTCCCGGCAAAAGCGCAAGCGCGATCCCGCGCCGTCTCGCCAGCGCCGCGAGTTCATCAACTCCATAACGCCAATAGTCCGCGCCGCCCAGGATGCGGGCGACGACGAGCTTCGCATGGGCGCAGACGCGCTCCAGATAGAGGTCGATCGAATAGGGATGGCGCAGCGCCGCGAGGCTCGCCATGCGCAGGCTGGGTTTTGACTTGGGCGCGGCGTCGTAGGCGCGCGCGAGCGCGTTGAGGTCGCTGTCCGAGAAGGACAGGAAGACGATGTCCGCCGGCGTCTGGCCGAGGTCTGCCGCCTCGACCGTCTCGTCGAGCGTGCGAACCTCGATGCGGGGGACGTGCAAAGCTTACGCCTCCCGCTCGCTTCGCGGGGGAGGGGCCGGGCGCGCGGGTCCGCCAATCATCGCCGTCATCCCCCCAGCGCCGCCGTGACCGCCGCGCGGTCCACGCCCTTCTGGGCGATGACGACGAGGCGGCTCGCACGGTCCTCGCCGGGCGCCCAGGGGCGGTCGAAATCGCGGCGGAAGCGCCGGCCGACGCCCTGCACCAGCATCCGCATCGGCTTGCCCGAGACCTCGACGAAGCCCTTGATGCGCAGGATGTCATGCGCCTCGGCCGCCGCGCCGAGCCGCGCCACCAGGCCTTCGGCGTCGGGCGCGGGCGGGATCGTCACCACGAACGTGTCGAAATCGTCATGATCATGCTCGCCGTCCGCGTCATGATGCGAGGGGCGCGCGGCGAGGTCGTCCTCGGCCGCCGCCCTGACGCCGAGCAGAACATCCGGATCGATCGCGCCGTCACGGGTCAGCGCGATCTTCACCGCGCGCGGAACTGCGCCGGCGATTTCCGAGCGCAGCGACTCGAGCCTTTCCTCTGGCACGAGGTCGGCCTTGTTGAGGACGACGAGGTCGGCGCAGAGCAACTGGTCCTCGTAGACCTCCTCGAGCGGATTGTCGTGATCGAGCGAGGGGTCCGCCGCGCGCTGTGCGGCGACGCGGGCGGGATCGTCGGCGAAGCGCCCCTCCGCCACCGCCGCCGCGTCGACGACCGCGACCACGCCGTCGACCGTGAGCTTCGTGCGCAACTCCGGCCAGTCGAAGGCCTTGACCAGCGGCTTCGGCAGCGCGAGCCCGGAGGTCTCGATCACGATATGATCAGGCTTCGGCTCCCGCTTCAAAAGCTCAAAGACCGCAGGCGCGAAATCGTCCGCCACCGTGCAGCAGATGCAGCCGTTGGCGAGTTCGATGATCCGGTCCTCGGGACACGCCTCGTCGCCGCAACCGCGCAAAACCTCGCCGTCCACGCCGACGTCCCCGAATTCGTTGATGATCAGCGCGAGACGCCGGCCGCCCGCATTGGCGAGGATATGGCGGATCAGCGTCGTCTTGCCCGCGCCGAGGAAGCCGGTGACGATAGTGACGGGGGTCTTGGCGAGCATGGGGTCAAGGCTCCGCGAAAAGAGACAGCGGGGGCGTCCGGGAGATGACGCCCTTGCGGAACGGCAGGGGCCGCTCGCGCCAGGGAACGAGGCCGTCCGCCGCCTCGGCATACCGCCGCGAGGCGGTCACGATGTCTTCGAGGTTGGCTTCCCGGTCGAGGTCGCCCACGACATAGGTCCACTTGCCGGGAGCCGTCAGCGCGACGGTGCAGGGGCGCTTGCAGACGGAGAGGCATTCAACGGGCCTCACCGCCACTCCGTCCTGCCAGCCATACGCTCGACAAGCGCCTCATAGAGCGAGTTGCCGAGAACGCGTCCTTCGGCCTTGCAAGTCACGCAGACAAGGAGCGTAGCGGGCCGGGCGCCGGTCATGCGGCGCCGCGCGCGCGAAAGCAGCGGCGGGAAAGCGGGGGGCGGAAAAGGCGCATGGCGCTTACTCCCGGCCGCCCCTCCGGCGGCCGATAGCGGGTTGAACTGCGTACGGCAGGTCTCCTGGCTCACGGCGTATCGCCTGCGCCGCCTTCCCGGGCTTTGCTTCCCAGTGGCGAGATGCGCCGGCACGCCGCTCACAGTCGCGGGGGCGGCCGCGGATCGGCGATATCGCCTTCCGCGTTCCCTTTTCACCCTCGGGAAACCCCGAGGGACCGTACGGGATTGCGTGTCTCAGCTTTGCGCAGCCATGTCAATTGTTGCGCAACAGCTTCGCGCTAGCGCTCATGAAGGCCCCGTGCGTCGGGGCAACGGAGGCAAGACATGCAGCCTGAAATGGTCACGACCGCGCTCGAACTGCCCGGCTATCGCGTCGTTCGCAACATTGGCGTCGTTCGCGGCATTGTCGTTCGCTCCCGCTCGCTCGTCGGCAACATCGCCGGCGGCTTGCAGACGCTGTTCGGCGGCAACATCACCGTCTATACCAACCTCTGCGAGCGGACCCGTACGGAAGCCTACGAGATGATGTGCCGCCACGCGGAAGCGGCGGGCGCCAACGCGATCCTGATGACGCGATACGACGCCAACGAGATTTTCAACGGCGTCACCGAGGTCATCTGCTATGGTTCGGGGGTCTGGGTGGAGGAGGCGCGCGCGTGAGGTGGACGGTCCCGGCCGCTTTCGGCCTCTTCGTCGCCGCCGCAGCCGTCGGTCTCGTCCAATTGTGGCTGAGGCCGTTCGACGCCGAGACGTTCACCAAGCTCATCGCGACGATCGGGATCCTGCTTGCCCTCGTGATTGCCTGGGGCCTTGTCATCCGGGAACGGCGGGAGGCCAAAGCGGCGCGCGACCGCCGCGAGCCGGGGTAAAGCAACGGTGATCGCTGCCGGTGATCGCGGTTCGCCGTCCGTCACGTAACTGTCGCATGAGTTTGCCATTGGCCCCATATCCGGCCCGCCGCGGCGGTTTGGCCGGTTTCTCCAGATCGGACGGGGCGAAATGACGCACAAGGGATATGGGCTGCGCGCGGCGCTGTTGGCGGCGACGGCGCTGACGTTCGGCGCGGGCGCGGCGTCGGCGGCGGACCTCACGCATTTCACCGCGGGCGACATCGTCATCGAGACCACCACGGGCTCCGTGGACAACGCCGCCTCGCCGATGACTCTCAAGGAGTTCAGCCTCGGCGCCGGCGGGATGTCCGCGAGCTATGTCGGCTCGCTGACGTTGCCCCAGACGGCGAGCGACGCCAATTCGGCGATCTCGGGCGAATTGGGCTCATCCTCCGAGGGCTTCCTCCAGCTCTCGAGCAACGGCAAGCTCCTGACTATCGGCGGCTATGGGGTCAACGCGGCTTATTTCAATGCGAATACGACTCTTTTCGGCAGCGCCGCGCTCGCCCAGACCACGAGCCTCCTCAACCAGCCCTATATCACCGTCCCGCGCGTCGTCGCGGCGATTGGCGCCGACGCCCAGGTTGACACGTCGACCGCGCTGACCGGCGTCTTCAACACCAACAATATCCGCAGCGTCGCGACTGTGGACGGCTCGTCCTTCTATGTCTCCGGCCAGGGCGCTTCGAAGAGCGACACCGCGACCCAGGGCGTATTCTATACGACGGATGGCGCGACGACCGCGACGGGGATCGACAATTCGACCGACACCCGCGTCGTCGAGATTATCAACGGCACGCTCTATGTCTCGCGCGACCGTAAGCCGTCGAGCGGGGCGAACAATTCCACCAACATCAGCACCCTCGTGGGACCGAGCGGCCTGCCGACCAGTTCGGCCGGCCTCGTCACGACCCGCGTGATCCCGGGAGCGGCTTCGGTGACGGGCGGCAACACGGCGTCGATCGATCTGACCGCCTCCACGGCCAACGGGGTCAACAACAGCCGAATCGGCAAGTTCGTCTATCTGAGCCCCGAGCAATATTTCCTCGCCAGCGACGATGTCATGTACGTGACGGACAGCGGTTTCCCCAAGAACGGCAATGCGGACGCGGCCGGCCTCGGCGAGGGCGGGCTGCAGAAATGGGTTCTGGAAAGCGGCGTCTGGACGCTCGAATACACGCTCTACCAGGGGCTCGATCTGGTCGACAACGCCACGGGCGGCAACGGCACGGACGTCCCCGGCGTCACCGGTCTTTTCGGCCTGACGGCCCAGGTGGTCGGCGGCGACGTCGAGCTCTTCGTCACGACTTACGGCCTCAATGACCTCTCGCCCGATTATCTTTATGAGATCACCGACTCGCTCGCCGCGACATCGGGCGCCGGCGAGAGCTTCAATCTGCTCTATGCCGGGGCGCCCGGCGAGCAGATCGGCGGCGTGTCCTTCGCGCCTTCCGTGCCTGAAACTTCGACCTGGGCGATGATGGCGCTCGGCTTCGCCGGTCTCGGCCTTGCCGGGCTTACGCCCGCGGAAAGCCGCCGCGGCGGCTTAAAGCCAGTCCCGTTCCGGTTCCCAAGAAAGGCCGCCTTCCGAGGCGGCCTTTTCGCGGCGCTGTCAAGAGAACGCAACGCGGCCTTAATCTCCGCCTTCTATCGTTGCGGCATGGCCCGCCGCCCCGACCCGCAAGCGCTCGTCCTGCCCGCCGCGCCCGATCTCGCGGCTGTGGTTGCGGCCTGGCTTCGGCGCCTCGCGCACGAGCGTAAGCTGTCGTTGCTTACGGTCGAGGCCTATGGCCGCGACGCGCGGCAATACCTCGCGTTCCTCTCCGAGCGGTTCGGCGCGGCTCCGTCAATTACGGATTTCGTCGATTGCGCGCCTGCGGATCTGCGCGCCTTTCTGGCGCGCCGCCGCGCGGAAGAGATCGGCGGCCGCTCGTTGCAGCGTGCGCTTTCGGCGCTCAGGTCGCTCGCGAAGCATATCGCGCGCGAAGGCGGGGGCGAAGCCTCCGCGCTCGGCGCTGTGCGCGCGCCCAAGGCGCCGCGCCGCCTGCCCCGCCCGCTGGCTCCTGAAGACGCGCGCGCCGTCGCCACGACCGCGCCCCGAGAAGGCGAGGCGCGCGAACAATGGATTCTCGCGCGCGATGCTGCGGTGCTTGCGCTCTGCTATGGCGCGGGCCTGCGCATCTCGGAGGCGCTGGCAATTCGACGCGCGGACGCGCCGGTCGGAAACATCGAGGCGATCACAATTGTCGGCAAAGGGCAAAAAGCCCGTTCCGCGCCGATCATCGCGCCGGTGCGCAAGGCGGTCGAGGACTACCTCGCCCTCTGTCCCTACGCGATGAAGCCGGACGGCCCGCTTTTCGTCGGCGCCAAGGGCGGGCCTTTGTCGCCGCGCATCGTGCAGATGGCGATGGAGCGAATGCGCGGCGCCCTTGGCCTGCCGGACACGGCGACGCCCCACGCGCTGCGCCATTCCTTCGCCACGCATTTGCTCGCGCGCGGCGGAGACTTGCGCACGATTCAAGACCTCCTCGGCCACGCCTCGCTCTCGACGACGCAGGTCTATACGGGCGTCGACGGGGCGCGGCTGCTGGCGGCCTATCGCAGCGCCCATCCGCGGGCGTGACGAAGGATTCGACAATTTCTTGCCAGTTGGCGCCGCCTCCTGTATTCTGGAAAATAGGCTTATTGGAATATTGATTGTGATTTACGGAAATATCGGGATCGAGAAGACCGAGCAAGGGGCAAAAAATCGGTCCGGCGGTAGAGCAGCTCGCAACCCATTGAAAAGATGGAATCCCGCGCGACGAAACGGCGGAAGTCGCGCGGAAAGGCCCGCAAACGCTGACTTCGTCGGGAACGGACTTGTGAAGGCTCCCTTTCGGCGCGCTATCGACGCGCTGCGGGCGCGCCGCTAAACACAGCGCCGACCCTCGGGAGGAGAACTCATGTCCGGCAAGCGTATCGTTTTCACCGGCGGCTCAGGCAAAGCCGGGCGCCACGCGGTTCCCCACCTCGTCGCCCACGGCTATTCCGTTCTCAACGTCGACCTGAAGCCACTTGATGTTCTCGGCGTGCCGACGTTGATCGCCGACCTCACCGACAGCGGCCAATGCTTCAACGCGCTGACCACGCATCCGACTTTTGCCGGTTTCACCGAAGGCAAGCCACCGAGCCCGCCTGACGCGGTCGTGCATTTCGCGGCGATCCCGCGCGTGCTCATCGAGCCGGACAACGTTACGTTTCAGACGAATGTCGTCAGCACCTACAATGTCATCGAAGCGGCGATGAAACTCGGCGTGCGGAAAGTCATCATCGCCTCGAGCGAGACGACCTATGGCGTCTGCTTCGCCGAAGGCGACAAGGATTTCCACGCCTTTCCGCTCGAAGAGGACTACGACATCGACCCGCAGGATTCTTATGGTCTCTCCAAGGTCTGCAATGAGAAGACGGCGCGCGCCTTTGCGATGCGCTACAAGGCCGACATCTACGCCCTGCGCATCGGCAACGTCATCGAGCCGCACGAATACGGCATGTTCAAGAAGTTTCTCGCCGATCCGCCGAGCCGTAAGCGCAACGCCTGGAGCTATATCGATGCGCGCGACCTCGGCGAGATCGTGCGGCTCTGCATCGAGAAGGACGGTCTTGGTTTCCAGGCGTTCAACGCGACCAACGACACGATCACATTGAACACCCCGACCAAGGAGGCGTTGGCGAAACTCTGTCCGAACACGCCGGTGACGCGCGAGATGGGCGAATTCGAAGCGCCGCTCTCGAACCGCAAGATCCGGGAGGTGCTGGGTTTCAGGGAAGCGCACGATTGGCGGAAGTACATAGATAAGCAGGGCTGATCGGATCGGCCCAAATCAGCCGCACCCAAGAGGAGGGCGCAAATTTCCTTTACGTCATGATGGCGAGATAATAGCGTGGTCCGGTCCACAACCTTGGGATTGTCGGACGGATCGGGCGAAGCGATGAGTGCTGTCTGGGACAAGTTGTTTGGAGGTCAGCCGCCGGCGAACGACCGCGGGCCGCTTCGGCCTGACGGGACCGAGGGCGATCACGAGACAGCGGAGAAAGCGGCGCCGTCCGCCGAGCGGCGTTCCGATCCCGCGCCGCGGTCGCAGCAGGTCAGCCGCACCTTCGACTCGATCGGCCGGCGGAACGAGGCGTTGCGCGCTCATCTCGACGCGGTTGAGATGTCCTTCCGAAATATCGAAGCCATACGCTCTCAGTTCCACGAAACGCTGATCCCTATCGACCAGACCCTTGCCGAGATCGAAAAGACGAAAGTCGCCCATTCCGAAGCCGAGCGGAAAGCCGAGGCGCTCTCGCTGACCCACGACAGGCTGAAGAGCGACCATGCCGGGCTGACCCTCGAACGCAACGCCCTCGTTCTCAAAGCAGAAGAGCTGGCGGGCCGCGTCGGAGACCTTGAGCGCGGAGTGAAAGCCGCCGAGACCGCTTCTGGAGAGGCGCGGGCGCTTCTCGCTGAGCGGACGGCCAAGCTGGAGCGCATCGAACGCGAGCTTGAGGATAATCGTCGTCGCCTGCAGGCGGTCACCGAGCAGCTGCCGGCGCTTCGGGCCGAATTCGTCGCCAAGGAAAAGCGGCTGCAGGAGGTCGATCAGCAGCGAGCAAGCCTGCACGATCAGGCGGAACTCGCGGCTCAGGAGAACCGCTCCTTACGAGGCCGCGTCGATGAACTTGTCGCGGATGTCTCGAAACTCAACCGGCAACTCCTCGAGCTCGAGGGCCGGCGCGAGGATGCAGGCCGTCGCATCACCGAGCTTGAGGACGCGCTTTCCCATGAGACCGCCGCTCACGCGAAACTGAAGTCCGCCCAACTCGACGCCGAGCAGCAGCACCGGCTCAATACGGCGAAGCTGAAGGAGGATTTGTCGGCGACGACCTCGCGGTCGGATGCGGCCGAAAAGCTTCTCGCCGAGGCGCGGCTGACGCTGCGCGATCGGGAGGCCGCGATCCGGGGTTTCGAGCGCAAGGCGCTCGAGCACTCCCTCGCCGCGAAGTCCAAAGATGCGATGCTCGCGGATCTCGAAAAGGACTTGCTGGCGGTGCGGACCACCCATTCGGAGGTGGATTCCGCGCGATCTGCTGCGGTCGAACACGCGACGCAACTCGCCAAGACCCTCGAGGATCGTGAGGTCGCGCTCCAGCGGGCGGAACAGCGGATCGAACAACTCGAGGCCAAGGTGGCGGAGCTTAACAAGACCGTGCTGGGGGAGCGCGTGGCCGCTGAAGAGCGTGTGGCGCGGCTGACCGAGCAACTCGAAGCCGAATCCGCCGGCCGAGCTTTCGCGGAGGGCGCTCTTCAGACAGCGCGGCAGGAACGCGGGGCGCGCCGGGGAGAAGCGGAGGCCGCCGCCGCAACGCCCGCTCCCGCCGCGCCGGCGAAGGACGCGTCGTCTGAACCCGCCGAGAAGCCGCGCGACAAAATCGCCCGGCTGCGGTCGTAGATCGTTTAGGTCCCCCTCGGCTTCGCCCGTGTCGTAGGCAAGGCCGACGCCGGATCCTCAGGCCAGGAATGCCGCGGATAGCGGCCCCGCAGGTCAGCGCGCACGGAGGCCCACGAGCCGCGCCAGAATCCTGGCAGGTCGCGCGTGATTTGGATCGGCCGGTGGGCGGGCGACAGCAGGTTCAAAGTCAGCGGGATCTTGCCGCGGGCGACCGAGGGATGGACGCCGAGGCCGAAAAACTCCTGCACCCGCAACGAGATCGCCGGGCCGCCCTCGGCCTCGTAGTCGATCGCCGCTTGCGTGCCGGTCGGGGCCTCGAAATGCGTTGGCGCCTCTTCATCCAGCCGCCGCGCCATCGCCCAGGGCAAGCGGGCTTGGAGCGCGGTGGAAAGATCGCTCGCCTCGATTTGGTCGAGCCGGCTTTTGCCCACGAGGTAGGGCGCGAGCCATTCTGGATCGGCGGCGAGCGCTGCGTCGGAAAGGTCGGCCCACTCATCGCCTTCCGCGCGCCGCAGGAACATCACCCGGTCACGCCATTGTTTCAGCGCTTTCGTCCAAGGCAGGCGAGAGCCTCCCAGCGCCAGCACGCCGCGCGCGAGTTCGAGTGCGGAAGCCTCGTCGGCCGGAACGGGCAAAGGCTGCTCGGCGAGTACGAGCGCGCCGAGCCGCCGCCGCCTTCGCGCGCGCAAGGCTCCGGTGGCCGTATCGAAGCTGAGTTCGTCTGCGTTCACGATTAAATCGCCGGCTATGGCTTCGATGTCTTCCATCGACAGCGAGGCTGCGAGTAGGATACGCGCAGAGCCCGCCCGCCCGGCAATCTCACCGATCGCAAGATAGGGCTCTCCCGCCAACGCGTCATGCGCCTCAAGGGCTGCGGCGCGCCCGTTGGCCATGAGGAACTCGCCCCGCCTTCCGCGGGCCATCGCGATGCGCTCAGGATAGGCCAAGGCGAGGAGGCGGCCTTCATCTCCCTCTCCCGCTGCGGGCGATGGCTTGGGGGTGAGGGACCGGGCGGTCCCATCTGCAGGAGTCGAAGGGGCCGCAGCCTCTGCCGCCCTACGCGCCAGCCCCAGTGAAAGCCGTCGCGCATCCTCCGCGCGTTGCGAGCGGTCTCGACGGAAGGTTTGCAGCCGAGTTGCGAGATCAGCGGCGTCTCCGCCGAGTCCGCGCTCGGTCAGGATGACGGCGATCTCCGCGGCGCTGCGCGCCTGGCCCTGCCGTGCGGCATCAACCACCATGCGGGCGAGCCGCGGCGGGAGCGCGAGCCTTCCGATCGCGCCGCCTTCGTCGGTGATCCGGCCTTCGGAGTCGAGCGCGCCGATGGCGGTCAGCAGCGAGCGGGCCTCTGCGAGCGCGCCGCGCGGCGGGGGGTCGAGAAAGGCCAGCCTCGCCGGGTCGGTCACTCCCCAAGCCGCGCAGTTGAGCAGGAAACCGGACAGATCGGCCGAGAGAATTTCGGGCGCCGCATAGGGTTTGAGACCGCCAGTCGCCGCCTCTTCCCACAGGCGATAGCAGACGCCGGGCTCAATGCGCCCGCCGCGGCCGCGCCGCTGATCGGCGTTGGCGCGGGAGACGCGGACCGTCTCGAGGCGAGTTAAGCCGATATCCGGCTCGTAGACCGGGACGCGCATGAGTCCCAAATCGATGATGACGCGGATGCCCTCAATTGTCAGCGAAGTCTCAGCAATTGAGGTGGCGAGCACGATCTTCCGCCGCCCGGCCCCCGCGGGTCCGATGGCGCGGTCTTGCGCGCCTGGGTCCATCGCGCCGTAGAGCGGCGTTATATCTATGTTTGGTTGCTTGACGTTCGCTTCCAGCATGTCCGCGACACGGCGGATCTCGGCCTGCCCCGGCAAGAAGATGAGAATCGAGCCGTGCTCCTCGTCCAGTGCGCGAAGCGTTGCGCGCATGACTTCGTTCTCGATCCGATCGCGCGGATTTCGCCCGAGATACCGGGTGGCGATCGGGAACATCCGTCCCTCGCTCTCGATAAGCGGCGCATCGGAAAGCAGTGTACGCACCCGCGCGCCGTCCAGCGTCGCGGACATGACGAGGATGCGAAGATCGTCGCGAAGCGCGCCCTGGGAGTCGAGAGCCAAGGCGAGGCCAAGGTCCGCATCAAGCGAGCGCTCATGGAACTCGTCGAACAGCACCGCCGCAACGCCGTCAAGCGAAGGATCCTCGAGGATCATGCGAGCGAAGACGCCCTCGGTGACAACTTCGATACGCGTGCGTGAAGACACAAGGCTTTGCAAACGCACGCGCAGGCCCACGGTGTCCCCGACCCTTTCGCCGAGGCTCTGCGCCATGCGGAGAGCTGCAGCGCGCGCCGCCAGGCGGCGCGGCTCCAGAACGAGGATACGCGCGCTACGGGTCCAGGGTTCGTCCACGAGCGCGAGTGGAACGCGCGTCGTCTTTCCCGCGCCAGGCGGCGCGACAAGCACGGCGCGCGGATGCGCAGCGAGCGCAGCCTTGAGTCCCGGAAGGGCAGCGTCGATGGGAAGGGGCAAGTTCGGCTTCACACTCCTCCTTGGCAAGTCGGGCCGTCATGGACAAGCTGTCAACTTCTCAGATGCGGCGCTTTACAGCTTAACCCGATCAAGTCAGAGCCCCGGCCTCCTTTGCAGGAGACTGTGTCCGTACTGTCACGAAATATATAGCGAAAGTTCCGAGTCTCGCACCCGGTGAATTGTTGTGCGGTCTCGGCGCGATCAACTGTCGCAAAACTGCGACACTTCACCATCCGGCCAAAGCATCTGCCCGAACCTGATCGGCGGCAAGAACTGGCAGCCAACGTCCTACAACCCGGAGACGGGCCTCGTTTACATTCCCCGGCGGTTCCCCATTGCTCGCCAAATGCCGCGACCTGGAAGGACGTTTTCAACGACCAGCAGCTCAATGCGGTCGAGGCGTTCCTTTTCTCGATTCAGTCGAAGGACTGAGCGGAGACCGACGCTCCGGTCGAAAGCAGAACGGCGGGCCGAGGCCCGCCGTTCGCATTCTGTCTTCCCTGAGGACGCCTACGTCCCGACCGACTGCGCCGTCTGCAGCGTCGAGAGGTCGACCTTGACCCCTGGACCCATGGTCGAAGAGACGGCGGCGCGGAGTAGATACGAGCCCTTGGCGCCCGTGGGCTTGGCGCGGTTCACTGCCTCGACGAAGGCGCGGATGTTCTCCGCGAGCTTGTCCTCGCCGAACGAGGCCTTGCCGACGGTGCCCTGCACGATGCCAGCTTTCTCGGCGCGGAACTCGACGGCGCCGCCCTTCGAGGCTTGCACTGCAGCTTTCACGTCCATCGTCACCGTGCCGACCTTCGGGTTCGGCATCAGGCCGCGAGGGCCCAAAACCTTGCCGAGGCGGCCGACGAGCGGCATCAGGTCGGGCGTCGCGATACAGCGGTCGAAGTTGATCTCGCCGCCCTGAACGGCGGTGACGAGGTCTTCTGCGCCGACGACGTCCGCGCCGGCTTCCCGCGCCTCGTCAGCCTTCGCGCCGCGCGCGAAGACCGCGACCCGAAGCGTGCGGCCGGTGCCGTTCGGCAGGTTCACAACGCCGCGCACCATCTGGTCCGCGTGCTTCGGATCGACGCCAAGGTTGAGCGCAAGCTCGACAGTCTCGTCGAACTTGGCCGAGGCGTTGGTCTTGATCAGCTTCACCGCCTGGTCGAGCGGATAAAGCTTCGTGCGCTCGACCGCTTCGCGAGCCTTGCGGATTCTCTTGCCGTGAGCCATCGCCTTACTCCACAACCTGCAGGCCCATCGAGCGGGCGGAGCCTTCGATCATCTTCATTGCGGATTCGATCGTGTCGCAGTTGAGATCGACGATCTTCTTCTCCGCGATCTCGCGCACCTGATCCTTCGTCACCTTACCGACGAAGCCGCGGCCCGGCGTCTTGGAGCCGGAAGCGGGCTTCTTGCCCAGCTTCAGGTTCGCGGCCTTCTTGAGCCAGAACGTTACCGGCGGCTGACGCATCTCGAAAGTGAACGAGCGGTCCTGATAGGCCGTGATGACGACGGGGATGGGCGAGCCCTTCTCCATCTGCGCGGTGCGCGCGTTGAAAGCCTTGCAGAACTCCATGATGTTGAGGCCGCGCTGGCCGAGCGCGGGACCGATCGGTGGCGACGGATTTGCCGCGCCGGCTGGCACTTGCAGTTTGATATAGCCGGCAATCTTCTTTGCCATTGGCTGCTCCTATAGTACGGCGCGGCCCTCCGGCTTTCGCTCGAAGAACTGCGCCAGGTTTGCAGGTCGTGGTCCGAACGCATTTACCCCGGCTGGCGACCGGGCGTTCTTCCACGTTTTGCGTGAAGGCGCCGCCGATACCACAGGCGCCGCCCCGGAGCAAGCGAACCAGCCTTTGAAAGAGGCTGCGGGCCCACTGCTTCCGAGACTGTCCAATTTCGTGATCGATCGAATTATTTCAATATCTTAGGTGTCAAAAAGTGCAACTTTCGACGTTTTCATCGAAACTCGCGGCGTCTCCATTCTGCGTATTCTCGGGGCTCAGTCCGGCGAGAAGCCGAACTCCTGCCTAGACCCATTATCGGGACTTCCGGTCGGACTGGCAAGAAAATGTCGGTATTCCTCATTCGAGAATGAGTTTTAAGCGGCCCAGCCGCAAGGAACGGGAGCCTTCGCGGACAGGGCTCAGTTTTGCTGGCCAAGCTTAGAAGCCGGTTTCGTGCACCGATCCCGCTGCGACCGGGTGCGAGCCGCTAAGCGATAGTGTCGGACAAGCCGACGGTTCCGAATCCGGGGTGACCCGCCCATTGCCGGCCGCCGGGCTCCGAGGATAAATGAGCGCCTTTCGGAGGTTCGGCTTCGATGAGCCATCACAGGCAGTTTTTTATCGACGGCCGGTGGGTCGACCCTGCGGAGCCTGCCTTCATCGATGTCATTGACCCCTCGACGGAGCAGCCATTCACGAAAATCGCGGCCGGGGGGAGGGCCGACGTGGATAGGGCGGTCGCCGCAGCGAAAACGGCGTTCGCGACTTATGCGCTGACTTCGCGAGAAGACCGCCTCGCCCTCCTTCGCCGCATTCTTGACGCCTACAACGCGCGGGCTGAAGACCTTGCCAAGGCCGTGTCGGAGGAGATGGGCTCCCCGCTCGTCTTCTGCCGCGACGCGCAGGTCTGGTCGGGCCGCGTCCATCTCGAAGCGACCATCGAGGCCCTGGAGGAATACGAATTCGCTCACGTCCAGGGCACGAGCCTGATTGTCAGGGAGCCCATCGGGGTCGCCGCGCTCATCACGCCCTGGAATTGGCCACTCAATCAGATCGTCTGCAAGGTCGCCCCCGCTCTCGCTGCGGGCTGCACATGCGTGCTCAAGCCCAGTGAAATCGCGCCAGTGAGCGGCGTACTTTTCGCGGAGATCGTCGAGGCTGCCGGCGCGCCGCCCGGCGTCTTCAACCTCGTCAACGGAACCGGCCTGGATGTCGGTCAGGTGATGGCGGGTCATCCGGCCGTCGATATGGTGTCCTTCACCGGATCGACCCGTGCGGGGATCATCGTCGCGAAGACCGCCGCCGACACGGTGAAGCGGGTGGCTCAGGAACTTGGCGGCAAATCGCCGAACATCATTTTGGCAGACGCGGACCTCGAAGCGGCGGTGCGCGGCGGGACAGAGGCGTGCTTTTCGAACAGCGGCCAGTCCTGCGACGCGCCGACCCGGATGCTCGTACCCGCTGATCGGCACGACGAGGCGGTCGCCATCGCGACAGGCGTCGCCGAGCGCATGAAAGTTGGCGATCCGCGCGCAGACGGGATCGACCTCGGGCCCGTCGTGAGCCAGATCCAGTTCGATAAGATCCAGAGGCTGATTGAGGCCGGTATCGCAGACGGCGCGCGACTCGCCGCAGGCGGTCCCGGCCGCCCGCCTGGGCTCAATCGCGGCTATTACGTGCGCCCGACCGTCTTTGGCGGCGTGACGCCGGGCATGACCGTCGAGCGCGAGGAAATCTTTGGCCCGGTGCTCGCGATCCTGAGCTATTCCAGCGAAGACGAAGCCGTGCGCATCGCCAACGACACTCCCTACGGCCTCGCCGCCTATGTCTCGTCGGGCGACCTCGATCACGCGCGAAAAATCGCGGCCCGCCTGCGCGCCGGAACGGTGAACCTGAACTATCCCGCTTGGGATGTCCGCGCACCCTTCGGCGGCTTCAAACAGTCCGGAAACGGCCGGGAATATGGACGTTTCGGTATTGACGACTATCTCGAGTTGAAGACGGTCGTCGGCTATCTGCCGCCTGCGACTTGATCCCGTCTGGTATGGGTAGCGGTCACCAGGGCGACCGCCGCCTCGGTCGTCAGCAGCCGGAAGGTGAAGCTCTCCTGCAGGTACAGGCGGACGGTCGTCGTCGGTGTGGCTCAGATAGCCGATGGAGAAGTCCTGCCCGAGGTGCAGCTCGAAGTCGCCGCCGCGCGTCGTCAGCACGAGCCCGCCTTCGATGGCCGGGCGCCCAGACGATGTCGCCGTCCACCAGTCGCTGGAGGTGCTGCGAGACCGGGTAGCCGTCCTCGCTGCCGCCGCAGACGGCGGTGTAGGGGTCCGCGCCGAGCACGAGCGTGTAGGGGCCCTCGACGCCGGCGAGGCGCAGTTCGCTGACCGCCTGCGGCGACGGTCGTCCGGATAGCTCGCGCACGTCGACCGGAAGCGTCACCGCCGGGTTGCTGGCGCCCGGTCGGATGCCCTGAATTCCGGCCGGCGGCGTAGCCGTCGAAGACCGCGCGGTCCTCGGCGAAGGCAATCTTTTTGCGCCGCCTCCTTCAAGCGGCGTCCCAGTCCGAATCTTCGGCGCCGCGCTCGACGTCGTCGATCGCCGGATCGCGACGAGCTCGAACGGCACGCGCAGTTCCACCAGCGCTTCGACTCGCGCTGCGCGCGCCTGCACGCCCTCGCTCGGCGCCTCGATCGGCTGGATGTGGCCGGTGCCGACGGCGGAGAAGTCGCGAGCCCTTCGGGCCCTGCGACGTCCACGACCCGGCGCGCCGCCAGATGACGCTTGAGCGTGCGCGTCGCCTCCTGCTCGATTTGCGCCCAGGCGGCGTCGGAGATCGGCGCGAGCTCGCGATGGAGATTGTTCATGGGTCTGCCTCTCTTTCAGCGAGCCGATGCCGAGCGAACCGTCGGATGACGGCCTTGGCGTCGGGGCGCGCCGGCTTGCGGCTCGGCGGCGAGGCCGATCCGTCTGGCGTGACGTCTCCAGAAACGTCGCCGAGGGCACGAAGAACAGCGCGCCGGTCACGGCGCGGCTGAAGTCGAGCAGCCGGTCGTAGTTGCCGGGCGGCTGGCCGACGAACATGTTCTCGAGCATCCGCTCGATCCGTGCTGGCGAGCGCGCGTAGCCGATGAAATAGGTGCCGAACTCGCCCTTGCCCGGCTCGCCGAACGGCATGTTGTCGCGCAGGATTTCGAGTTCGCTCGCCGTTCTCGTCGATGATCGTGGTCAGGGCGTTGTGCGCGAAGGTCGGCTTGACGGCGTCGTCGAGTTCGATGTCCGAGAGCTTCGTCGCGGCCGATGATCTTCTCCTGCTGCTCGACCGGCAGCGCGTTCCAGCCTGTCAGATCGTGCAGATACTTCTGGACGATCACGTAGCTGCCGCCGGCGAACGCGGCGTCCTCGTCGCCGATCGATCGCGGCGTCGATCGCGTCCTGCGCCCGTCGGGTTCTCCGTGCCGTCGACGAAGCCGAGCAGGTCGCGCTGGTCGAAGTAGCGGAAGCCGTGCACCTCGTCGACGATCGTCGACCGGCGCCGCCGAGCCGCGCCATGATCTGCGTCGCCAGTTCGAAGCAGAGATCCATGCGCGTCGCGCGGATGTGGAAGAGCAGGTCGCCCGGCGTCGGCGGCCGCATGATGCCGGCCGCGAATCTCGCGAAACGGATGCAGTTCCTTCGGCCTGGGCGCGCCGAACAGGCGGTCCCAGGCGTCGGAGCCGAAGCCCAGGACGCAGGACAGCTCGCCGTCGAGATCGCGAAAGCCGACCGCGCGCAGAAGCGCCGGCAAGATCGGCGCACAGCGCCCGCACCGCCGCCTCGGTCTCGCGCTCCGGCGTTCACGGTCACCACCAGAAAGATCGCGGCGCGCGTCAGCCGGGCGACGATCGGTTGCGGAATCGCGGAAGGCGAAGCAAAGCTCCTATGGACTGGCGCGTCGCATTGACGCCCGCGCGGCCGGAATGGATATCCGCCGGGCTCTTATCTCCCGGCCAGCTTATCCGCGAAGAGCGCGACCGTTCTCGCGTAGATCGGCGCGGAATTCCATTCGAGGATCGCCGAAAAATTCGGCTCCCCCTCGTTCCAGCCCTGGCCAGCCTGCCAGCCATGATTCTTGAGGAAGTTCGCGGTCGAGGCGAGAGCGTCCGCGGAATTGTGGATGAGGTCCGGCGTGCCGCCGCCCTCAGGGGTCGTCGCGAACATCATGACGGCGGAAGGCATGAGTTGCGTCTGCCCGATCTCCCCCGCCCAGGCGCCCCGAAGCGACCCTGGATTGGCAAACACGCCCCGGTCCACAAGGACGAGCGCGTCGATAAGCTCGGCACGGAACCGCTCGGGGCGCCGGCAGTCCCAGGCTAGGGTCGCAAGCGCGCGAAACGTAGGGTAGGACCCATTATCGCCGCCATAGCTCGTTTCGAGACCCCAGATCGCAACCAGCACCGGGGGCGCCACGCCGAACCTGTCTTCGATGGTCTTCAACGGCCCGGCGTATCGGGAGAGCATCGCCCGGCCGCGCGAAAGCATGCCGGGTGTGATGTGACTCGCCGCGAACGATTCGAAATTGTGCCCGAAGGACGCTACCCCATGGTCATGCGCCTTGACCGAAGCGTCGTAGGTCAAGCCGGAGAGCGCCGCATTGATCGCCCCTTGCGAGACGCCATTCAGCGAGGCGACCCGGCGGAACTCGGTAAGCCATTGATCGAATCCCTCGGCGCCTTTGCCGCAGTCGAGCGCATGCGCGGAAGAAAGGCTCAGCATCGCCGAAATGGCGCCAAAGGCGAGGGCTTTTGCTATTCTACTTCGCATCGGCGGGGTGAATTCCTCTCGAAGTCGGCGATCTTCCCGTGTCCTAGCAGGTCGGCGCGTCCCGAGGAAATGCCAGCGCCGCCCTTCGGCGCCGACAATGTGCTATGCGCGAAATCTGCGGCGACCGCTTCGCGAATCGGCGGATGGAGGCTGGAAGCGCGTTCATGAGTTTTCTCGATCAACTGGCGTTTGGACCAGGGCGCGATCGCAGGGCTTGGATGAGGGCCGGGCTCGCGGCGGCGGCTGTCTTGGCGCTTGCGGCCACGGTCCTTTATTTCACCGTCTCGGGTGACTACGCGTTCCTGAGGGCGTCGATCTACACCGGCGGCCCGACCGGCGCATATTATGCGGTCGGCGAGCGGCTCGCGGCGCGGGCGCTCAAGAAGAACGGCCATCTGAAGGTCGTCGCCACGGCGGGGTCCATCGAGAACATCGCGCGTCTGGTGGGGCAAAACGGCAAGTGCAAGCCCGCTTTTGCTTTCGTACAGGACGGCATGCCGATTCCCCCGGACGCCGGTTTGCAGACGCTCGGGCGGCTGCCGCAGCCCGAGTCGCTGCTCATCTTTGCCAGGCGCGGCCGGCCAGTTGCGACATTCAACGACCTTAAAGGCGCGACGATCGGCGTTGGGCCGGAGCAGTCCGGCACGGCCTACCTGATGCGGCAACTTTTGCTGAATTCGGACCTCAAGGATCTCGGCCTCAAGGCGTCCAACCACGACTCCATCGCCCAGGCGGAGCTTGTCCGCGACGGCGCGCTCGACCTTGCCGCTTATGTGATGAACGACAACGCGCCCCTAATCCGGACACTGATCAACAAGGACGATCTCGAGATCGTTTCGCCCGCCGATATCGAGGGGCTCGTGGCGCGAGACAAATGGCTGCATCTCGGCCGCATTCCCATGGGCTTCTACGACATCAGCCGGCCTTTGCCTGCGAGCGACAAGCTGGTCGCCCAGGTCGATACGCTGATCATGACCAACGCCTGTGTGCATCGGGCGGAGCGGCTCGCCTTCCTGATGCTGCTCAATGAGGAGTTCCCCAGTTTCGTTCGCAGCAATCCGCCGCCGTCGTCGAAGTCGGAGGACGCGGCGCCCATCGCGGATGAGGCGCGCCAGTTCTTCGCAAACGGCGAGCCGGAAATGGCGGACAGGTATTTCCCATGGCTCGTGAACCTTATGTCTCCGGCCTATTGGATCTATCTGGCGATGGCGGTCACTGTGCTCTTCAACGCGATGAGCGCTTACAGCCGCTTCCGGCTGTGGCGCATCGACGCCAATCGCGAGCTTCTGGAGCAGCGGCTCAAGAGGCTGATCGGCCACCCGGGTCTCACGCGCGACCAGATCAAGGCGCTCCCGTCGGGCGAGGTCCTGAAGACCCCGCAGGATCGGGTGGAGGCGGAAAGTCTGTTGAGGGATCTCGACATCCTGCGGCGGCGCTGTCAGGAGCAGTTGACCTCCATCGTCACGCCGATGGGCAGCGAGATGTTTTATCGCTATCAGGAATCGCTGATCGACGAATTGAAGGGTCTGCTGACCGCCTTGCTCCGGACGTCGAAGGCAACCGCCTGACGCTTGCTATTTGTACTCCCATTCGGCGCCGACCCCGACGCTCGATCCCCCACTCGCATCGAC
This sequence comes from uncultured Alphaproteobacteria bacterium, assembly GCA_963824465.1. Lineage (GTDB taxonomy): Bacteria > Pseudomonadota > Alphaproteobacteria > Rhizobiales > Beijerinckiaceae > Roseiarcus. Next base: position 180,796 of record CAWGPL010000013.1, on the reverse strand, counting down.
GCCCGCCTGCAGGCGGATATGGCGGGTCACGTCCAGATCCACGTTGACCTCATTGTCCTGTGGACGCGCCCCCGTCGTCACGCCGACGCTGATCCGATTGTTGATCGCCCGACTGACGCCGACCAATGGGCTCCCCGTTGAACTCGCGCCGATGTTCAGGCTGGTGAATCCGAGCGATTTGCGGATTTGTTCCAGCGCGTCGGCTCGCCCGGAGAGGGTCGCGACCGCGTTGGCGAGTTCCAGCGCCTGGAAGGCGGAGAGGCCCCCGGACGGCTTCTGAAACAGGACCCGAGAAAGTATCTCGTCTTCCGGCAAGCTCGGCGAGGACGTGATCGAGAACGTAGGGTGGGCCGCCGGACCCGTGACGGCGATCCGGGCGGTGATGTCGGTCGCGTTAGTCTCCGCTACGAGATCGAGGTCCGGCATCGTGTCGCCATGGAATCTCACCCGCCCGCGGGTGAATACGAGGCGCTTGCCAAGGAGTGAGAGCGAGCCGCGTAGGAGGTCGAATCCCCCCGTCACCTGCGGATCGCGCGCCGAGCCGTTGATGTGCAGGTTCCCTTGCAATTCCGCGTCGATCCCGCGGCCGTGGATGAAGATGCGGTTGGCGGCGGAGACGGTTAGCGCGAGCGTCGCATCGAACAGCGGACCCTGCGAACCCGCCTCGGCTTTCGCCAGTTGCGCGAGACGCGCGCGAGCGGTCGGGGTCGGATTAATATGCTTCGTGCCGGGGATCGGCGAAGCGACGCTGTTGAAACTCCCCGGCACGGTGATGTCCATCGAAAGAACCGTGATCCGGCCCGCGACATTCGGCTTTTGACCAAGCCTGCCCGTAAGGGTCAGGGCCATGTCCGCGGTCGCCGCGACGATATCGTTCGAAACGATCTGCGCATGTCGGGCGGTAAGCCGGATCGATCCAGGGAAGCCTGCCCCCGGATCGAGCTGGACCTGGCCGGTTGCTGTGATGGAGCCGCTATTCGGCGTCGTTCCGGCGAACCGATCGATCCGGATCGCATCGCCATTCGCAACGAGAGTTGCGCTGATCGAGGAGAGCTTGAATCCGGTCTGATCGTCCCGGAATTCGCCGCCCGTCAGCCGGATCGACCCTTGCGCCTGCGGCTTGGCGATCGGACCGCGCACTTGCAGCGCTATCGCCACCGCCCCCGAGACGCTTCGGCCAGAGGCGGAAAGCAGATTGTTGGCGAGCCTGGCGTCAAGCCTCCCGTCGATCCTTACGTCGAGCGCGCCATCGGTCGAAAGCGGCGCCGACCCTGTCACGCGAAGCGTATTAGCGGCGCCTGCCTTGACGGCGATATCGAGAGTCGTGCGGCCGCCGCCAAGCTTGCCGGAGCCCGACACGTCCACGGCCGGCATGGCGGTGCTGCGCATCTGCGGCGCGCTGACCCCGGTCAGCCGCACGCGCCATTCGCCCGAGGGGTCAGCCGGCGTGCCGCGTATGATCGCATCGCCTTCCGCAACGCCGCTGAGGCCGAGACCGGGCGAGATAAGGTCAGCGGCGGCGAGCGGTAGCGCGGTCGCGTTCACCCTGAGGTCGAGCGTCGATCCCGCATGCCCCGAGAGCGACAGGCGGCCTGTGTCGATGCGCAGCGCAAAATTCCGAATGTCGACGCCATCGCTTCCATAAGTCAGCGTTGCGGGGCCGGCGAGAGCAATGGTCCGGCCCGCGCCCTGCGCTGTGAAGCTCGACAGGTCTAACCCAATCGGCGGACCGCTGGTCACGCGGCCATGCGCTTTCAGCGCGAGCCCTCGCGCCGTTCCGCTTACGTCGATGTCGCTTGCGTCTCCGCTCGCTGTCGCGTTCAGCCTCAGATTGGAGAAAGCCTCGCCGCCGATCTCGGCCCTGACGAGTTGGGCCAACCCCGAAATGTCCCGCGCCGCCCAGAGGTCGCCGCTCGTCAGATCGACCTTCAGCCCTTCCAGCCGGTTGGCTCCGATCGCCATTCGATCGCTGTTGGCGACGATCTGGAGAGACTGGCGCCCATTGGCGCCGGCGGCGCTGAGCTTCGCCTCAATCGCGCCGCTCAGCTTCGTCAGCACGAGCGGTGAAAGATCGTCGAGATTGCTGGCGCTGAACGTCAGATCGCCGTTGGCGATGCGGTCCGCGTCGACCGACACGGCGCCGTCGAGGCGGGCGGAGGCAAGAGTGAACTGGATCTGGTTGGCGTTCCATCCGCCCTTGTCGGTTTTCGCAACATGAACGGAGCCTCGTAGGGGATGGCGGTCGATGTCGCCGGAAAGCGAAGCGGATGCGTCGAGAAGACCGGTAAGATGGTTGGCATTGGCCTCCAGCGTCACGCCCGAGGTTTTTCGGTCCAGGAGTCGCCCCGCGCCGAGACTGGCCTTGAGCGCGGCGCTCAGGTCGTCAGGCTTGCCGGTCAACGTTGCCGCGATCTGCGCCATGCCGCTCACGCGGGGATCAAGGATCTGTGCCTGGGGCAAATCGATACGCGCATCGAGAGCGACCTTGTTGGGCCCATATTCGCCATTGAGGCGCGCAGATCCATGCTGGCCCGTCGCCATAAGGTCCGCGAACGCAAAGCCGCCGCCAGCCAGCATCCGCGCGGCGCCGGTCACCCCGAGTTCGCCGCCGATCACTTTGTCGAGGATTGGGTAGCCGGTGGCGAGTTTCGTCGCATGAGCGTCGAGTTGAGCGGTTAGCTGGCCGTAGCGGGGCGCGCCTTCGAGGTCCGCTCCAATGCGCGCTTGACCCTTCACGCTCACGCCGGCAAGCTTTGCGAAACGGCTGAGGTCATTGGCAGTCATTTCGAGGCGGCCATGCACCTCCTTGGGCGCCAGAAGTCCGGAATAATGGGCGTCGAGATCCGAGGCGGCGAGCGAAAGCGTATCAAAAGAGATATCGCCCTCGGGAGTAGCCGAACCGTGTAGGTTCAGCGCGATGTCGCCGCCGATCGCCTGCCGGAGACCCGGATCTGCGAGGCTGAGGCCGCTCACCTTCGCCTGGCCCTGGAAGGCAATCCGGGTCGCCTTCTCGGTCAGGGCGCCGTCGGGCGCAGCGTGAAAGTCCGCGATGACGCGATCGACCGAACCTTCCGCGACATGGATCTGTCCGGCGTCGAAAGCCCCGTCGATGGTCGGGCTGAGAATAGGTCCAACGATCGAGGCGTTGAGGTCCAGCTTGCCGATCTGTGTGGCGCCGGGAATGGCGCCGGCGTGAATCTTAAGGCCGATCGTATCGTCCGCCGATCTCGCCCCCTCGATGTCGAGACGGGCGTTGGTTGAGACGAGATGCAAGCCCGGCGTCGCGATTGTTCCATCGTCGTTGAAAAAGACGTCGCCCTTGAGGGTCGTGTCTCCGGCGACGACCGGCCGGATGATCGGCGGCGTCATCCCTTCGACCCGCGAATTGAGATTTAGCGTCAGCCGCCGTCCGGCGTCCTGGCGAGCAACGGTCACGTCGCCTTTTGCCCAGACGTCGGGACCGGCCGAGAAGTCGAGCTTAGCGTCAAACTTGTCGAGCGGTCCCGAGCCATTGAAGGAGAGCTTCGCTGGCGGCAGACCCGGAAGATTGATGAGATGGACGAACAGCCCACCCGCCGGTTCATCCGAATTGACGGCGACCGTCAGCTTGTCGGTCGCCGGCACGTACGTCATGTCCGCCTTGAACTCCCCTGCGGCATCGAGGCGCTTGGCCGTCAGGCTCAGGTCGAGGCCCTCGGAGGGTGGTCCAAGGGTCGCCTTGCCGGCGATTTGGAGGCGGGCGGCGACGCCGATGACAGGTTCGCCGAGCGAAAGATCCGCCACGCCGAACTTCTTGACGATCACTTTGAGCGGCAATTCCGGCAGGATCTGCTGCGCCGCTCCATTGGCTGCGGTTGGCGTTTCTGAGGGAAGCGGACGGCGCAGAAACTGCAGATGGCCGACGGTGAGTTCGTCCACTTCCAATCGTCGCCGCAGTAGCGCCAGACGGCTCCAGATCAGCCTGACCTTGTCGATCTTGAGCCAAGGTCCAGTGCGATCCGATAGCACGATGTCGCTGATCGTCGCGTCCGAGGAAAGCACCCCCGCCACCGCGCCGATGGAGACATTCGTCGTCTTCGACGAGAGGGCCTGAGAAATCAGATTGGCGAGCATGCCCTTGTCCTCCTCCGCCGCGCGCGGAGACAGGGACAGGGCGACCACACCAAGAATCAGCGCCGCGAGCGCCGCGAGTCCCACAGGGATGGGGAAGCGCATCTTCATCAGAAGGCCTGCCCGATGCTGACATAGAGCGCGACAGGACCATTGCCCGGCCGGCGCTCGAGAGGAAAGGCGATGTCGGCGCGGATCGGGCCGATCGCCGTATAATAGCGAAGCCCGATCCCGACCGCGCTATAAAGCGGCGCGCTGAAGTTCGGGAAGCTCGAGGCGAATGCGTTGCCTGTGTCGAAGAAGGGAACGACGCCGATTGTATCGGTTATCTTTACACGCAGTTCTGCGGACGCCTCGAACAGGCTGCGGCCGCCCAGCACCGCGCCCCAGGGTCCGGTGGGCCCGAGGCTATTATAGGCATAGCCGCGTACAGAACCCCCGCCGCCCGCGTAAAACCGCCAGTTCGCCGGGATTTCATCCAGAGCCGGGGCCCCCATCGCGCCGAGCCCCACCCGCCCCGCGAGAACGAAGCGTTGATCGGCGTCGATCGCGTAATAGGTCGAGGCGCGCACCTTGGCCTGGGTCAGATCGAGGGTCGAACCGAAGAATGTCGGGTAGAATCCGGCTGAGGCGTTGAGGCGTACGCCGGTCGTCGGGTCGAGTTTGCTGTCCGTGGTGTCGTAGTTTGCGGAAACGGGGACGCCGACAAGGGTGTAATCCACTTGTCCAAGCGAATCGGTCGCTCGTCCTGTCTGGCCTTGGGCGCCTGCCTGAACCCAAAAATTCTGGTTGAAGCGGTGGCGGATCTGGATCGTTGCGTCCTCGTCCTCCACCTCGTAGCCGATGAAGCCCGCGCCCGCGGTGCTCACGCGCTCGGCGAGGGCGTCGATTAGAAGATCGTTGCGCGTGCCCCACAAGGCCGGCTTCAGAAAGCTCGCGGATATCCGGCCGCCAAGATCCTTGAGCGAATAGTCGCCGATGCTTTGCGAGGCCTCGTACCAGGGCGGGGCCGAGAAGATGTCCGCCTGCAGGCGGAGGCGCTCCGCCTGACCGAAGACATTGCGATCCTCCCAGTAGACCTGGCCGGCCGGCCCGTTCGTCGTCGAATAGCTTGCCGACGCTCCGATCGCGTAGGGCAGACGGTCCTCGACGTCGATCTGATAGGGCAATTGCCCATATTCGTTCAGCTTCGTCGCTTCTGCGATTCTCACTCCGCCGACCGCGGGAATTTGGCGGATACTGTTTCGTGCGTCGTCAAGCGCGCGAGGCGAATAGGGGTCGCCCGGCTGAATATAGAGGAACGACCGAACGATCGAGGGGCTGAAGTCCTTGGGACCGTTGAGCGTCGCTTCGCCAAAGGGCGCGATTGGACCTGGGTCGACCGTGATGACCACGTCCATCCAGTCGTGCGCATGATCCACGACCGGCGCGATCGAGGCGACCTTGGCCAAAGGGCGCCCCTGTTTGCGGAAGAAATCGACGATCCGCGCCTGCGCGGCGCGCAGGTCGGCGGCGGCGGCCGAATTGCCGGCTTTCAGCCCAACAACGCGGGGCGGCAGTTCGCTCTCGGAGAATTCAGCGCCGGAGCCGTTGACGACGCGGATAGAGCGGAGTGTGAACATCGGCCCGGGATTGACCGCGATCCGGATCGGGGCGACTGCGCGGCCGCGGTAACTTTCGGCAGTGCGGGCGAATGCGCCGACGTCGCTGGACGTGATGCTCAAGGTCGCGGCTCCGAGAGAAACCGTGACGGTGGCATTGTAGTACCCCATGCCCCACAGCGCGTCGATGAGGGGGCCGAAATCGCTCGCGGCGCGGCGGGCGAGCGCCTGACCGTCCGGCGGGGCGTCCCTGCGGAGCTTGTACAAAGATGAGCCGTCCTGAACGGCGCTCTTGACGCCGCCGTTTCCCCCCTCGACGTCGATAGTCAGGGAATAGGAGATCGCTGTCCGGGAGACCGGCGGCGGGGTGTCGTCGGAGCCCCAGAGCCCAAAGAAATCGAAAGCCTGAGCGGTGTCCTGGCCGCCGAACGCGACTACGCTCGCCGCCAATGCGACAATTAGTTGAACGCTCAGACGATCGAGAAGGTATCGGGAATGTCCCGGCATCAACTCGAAAGCCTTTTCCCCAAATCGAACAGGGTCTTGCGGGGACCCCGTCCGACCATTCATGGATCAGACCGCGCTCGGCGTCAAAACCGGGCGGTCTGTGATCTCGCGCTTCGAGGCCGGTCCCTTGGCTCGGTGACAAACAAAATCAGGATGTTCGACAGAATCCTGAACTGCGAAGCAAAGTTAGTGGCGGGCTGTAACGGCCTTCCACGACTGAATTCTATTGTCAGCAAACGCGCTAAGACCATTAAGGTTTCGGGGTCTTTTACGCGGATGCTTAACAGAACCTTTCGGTCACAGAAGCGCGTCTCAGCGCCCCGCGAATTTCGGGGGGCGTTTCTCGACGAAGGCCGCTGCGCCTTCGCGCAGGTCCTGCGTTGCGAAGGCCTTGGACTGCGCATCGGCTTCGGCGTCCAGCGCCGCGTCGAGATTTCGCGCTCCAGGATGCTTCGAGCTGCGCTTTGATGAGGCCGATCGCGACCGGCGGCCCCTCTGCTAGACGTTCGGCCAGCGCGAAGGCGTGACCCATCAACTCAGCATCGTCGACCGCCTTCCAGATCAGGCCCCAGTCAACGGCGGCTTCCGCGGAGAGCGGCTCGCCGAGCAGCGCGAGCGCCCGCGTCCGGGGCGCGCCAATCGCTCTTTGAAGAAAAGCGGTCGAGCCCCCGTCGAGCGCGGCTCCAAGCTTGATGAAGCTGAGCACGAATTTTGCCGAACGGGCAGCAATGACGACATCGCCCATGAGTGCGAGCCCCACGCCCGCGCCCGCCGCCGGTCCGTTGACTGCGACGACAACCGGCAAACGCGAAGCGCGCACTTTTTCGATCAGCGGATTGATCGAGGCGCGCATCCAGTCGCCGACCTTGCCGCCTGCGTCGAATGTCGCCGTCCCGAGTTGAGCGCCCCCGCAAAAGCCCCTCCCGGCGCCGGTAATGAGCACCGCACGCACTTGCGGGTCCGCTTCCGCCGCACTGAAAGCGGCGTCGAGATCCGTGAGCAGGGTCCCCGCAAGCGCATTGTATTTTTCGGGATTGTTCAGCGTGAGGAGGACGATCGCGCCGCGCCTCTCCGAAAGCACCATCGTCATCGACTGTCTCCTCCTTGGGAGCCCCGGTCAACGCCTTCGGCCAGGCTCCGCTGACATCAGGCTGATGAGCCCCGTCAATAGCGCTTTCGGGGTCGGTGGGCATCCCGGAATGTGGAGATCGACGCGCACGACCGCCGAGACGCCGCCCGCGCAAGCGTAGCCGCCCGCGAACAGACCGCCGTTCAGCGCGCAATCGCCGGCGGCGACAACCCACTTTGGCGCGGGCGTGGCGTCATAGGTTCGGCGTAGCGCCTCGCTCATGTTTTTTGTCACCGGCCCAGTCACCAGCAGCACGTCGGCATGACGGGGCGAAGCCACGAAGCGCAGGCCGAAGCGTTCGAGGTCGTAGAAAACATTTGAGAGGGCGCTGATCTCAAGTTCGCAACCGTTGCACGAACCGGCGTCCACCTCGCGGATGGACAGAGACCGGCCAAGCCGCGCGCGCGCGGCGCTGTCGAGCGTCGCGGCCAGCGCTGCGACCTCCGGGTCCTGCGCAGATGGGCCAGGCTCGGTCAGCGGACGCTTGAGAAGGCTCTCGAGGAGAATCCTGCGCATGGGGGAAACCCCTAGAGATCGACGCCCGAATACGAGCAGTTGAAGGATTTGTTGCAGAGGGGGAAGTCAGCCACGATATTCCCCTCGATCGCGGCTTCGAGCAGCGGCCATTGGAACCACGAAGGATCGCGCATGTGGCAGCGCGCGACGCGCCCTGCCGCGTCCACGCGAACCCACGCCAGAACATCGCCGCGAAACCCTTCGGTCATCGCCATCCCCTCCCCGTGCGCGCCTAATTCCTCGCTTCGGATTGCGCCGTTGGGAAGGCGGGCGAGAAGCTGCTCGATCAGGCTGAGGCTCTCGTTCACTTCATGGATGCGGATCCAGACGCGCGCGTTGACATCGCCGTCCGCGAGGGTTGGGACTTTGAAGGTCAAGTGCGGGTAGGGTGCGTAAGGGAAGTCCCGACGTGCGTCAAAATTGCGGCCCGAAGCGCGACCGACATAGCCGCCGCAAGCGTATTGCCGGATAAGATCGGCGCTGACGCGCCCTGTTCCGACAGTGCGGTCCTGGAGAGAGGCGGTGTTGTCATAAAGGTTCACGAGGCGCGGAAACGTCGCTTTCACGACAGTGACGAAGGCATGGATAGAATCCTCGCCTTGTGGCGAAAGGTCGACGGCGACGCCGCCCGGAACTATGCAATCCATCATCAGACGATGACCGAACGCGGTCGCAGCCGCACGCAGTGCGCGTTCGCGCAGCGCCCCGCAATGGGCGAGCATGAGCGCGAACGCGGCGTCGTTGCAGACAGCGCCGATGTCGCCGAGATGATTGGCCAGCCGCTCCATCTCCGCCATCAGCGCGCGCAGCCATAGCGCGCGCGGCGGTGGCGCGAGGCCGGTCGCAGCCTCTGCAGCGCGCGCGAATGCGTAGGCGTAGGCGACTGTGCTGTCCCCGGAGATACGCCCGACAATGCGCGCCGCGTCGGCGACCGGCTTGCCCTGCATCAGCTTCTCTACGCCCTTGTGCGTGTAGCCAAGGCGTTCTTCGAGTCGCACGACTGTCTCGCCCGCTGCATGAAAGCGGAAATGGCCCGGTTCGATGATTCCGGCATGTACCGGACCGACCGGAATTTGGTGCAGACCTTCGCCCTGAGCAGGCAGGAAAGAATAGGCCGCGCCCATGTCAGGGGTGGATGTCGCGGAGCCAAGGGGCGCTGCGACGCCCCACCGGCTATGGTCGAGCCACGGCCGTGGATCGGGCAGGCCAACGGGAGCGAGCCCGAAGAGATCGCGGATCGTCCGCTCCAGACGCAATGCGGGCGGATGAAAGCGCGAGACGGACGGAAAGCGCCCATTCGCGCAAAGATGCGTCGCGACGACGATGGAGGGACTCGCATCCATGAGCGCCATGTGGACGGCGCCCGCGTCGCCCCAGAGCCCGAGTAAAGCGCAACGCTCGTCGGCCAGTCGTGAGGCCAGCGCTTGCCAGAGCGCGTCATCGGCGATGACACGCGGCCAGGGCCGATGGCCGGCGATCTTGGCAGCGTGAGCGGTGGCTTGCGCGAGCGTCGGCATGGAAAGCCCCTATCCCAGGAGCTGGGCGACATGTTCGAACCAGGCGACCAGGGGCGGCGGCAGCCATATTCCCGCGGTCAGCACCAGCGCGAGATGCGCGAACATTGGAACATAGGACGCGTGCGAGGGGGCGACGTCCGGCGTCGGCTCGCCAAACGCCATGCCCTGCAACCGCAGCATCAGCGCGCCGAGCGCGATGATGAGTCCGGCGACAAGCAGAAGGGCGAGAACCGGTTCGCGCGCGAAAGTCGAGCTGACAACGAGGAACTCGCTCGTGAAAACGCCAAGCGGCGGCATGCCGGCGATTGCGATGACGCCGACGACGAGGCCCCAACCCAGCGCTGGATGGGTCGTCGTCAGTCCGCGAATGTCCGCGATGCGCTGCGAGCCCTTGACCTGCGTCGCATGGCCGACAGCGAAAAAGATCGCCGACTTCGTCAAGCTGTGCATCGTCATGTGCAAAAGACCGGCGAAATTGGCGAGGCCGCCGCCCATGCCGAAAGCGAACGCAATAATCCCCATGTGCTCGATCGACGAATAGCCGAAGAGCCGCTTCACGTCCTTTCGGCGGTAAAGCATGAGCCCCGCAAAGATGAGCGAGCCGAGGCCCATGGTCGCCATCAGCGGCCCAGGCGCAAGCGCCCCCGCGTTCGCCGCGAGCAAGAGCTTGAACCGCAGCACGGCGTAGAGCGCAACATTGAGGAGCAGGCCGGAGAGGACCGCCGAGATCGGCGTCGGACCTTCAGCATGGGCGTCAGGCAGCCAGGCGTGCAAAGGCGCGAGGCCGACCTTTGTGCCGTAGCCAAGCAGAAGAAAGACGAAGGCAACGTTGAGGAGAGCCGGGTCGAAGGCGGAAACCTTCTGGATCAGCACCGTCCAGACCATCCCGTCGAACCCCTCCCCGACAACCGGGCGTGCGGCCATGTAGACGAGGATCGTGCCAAACAGGGCGAAGGCGATGCCGACACTGCCGAGGATGAAATATTTCCACGCCGCCTCGACGGCGGCGCTAGTGCGATAGAGCCCAACCATCAGCACCGTCGTCAATGTCGCCATCTCGATGGCAACCCACATGAGCCCGATATTGTTGGCGATGAGCGCAAGGTTCATCGAGAACAACAGCGCCTGATACATGGCGTGGTAGAAGCGTAAGTGGACGCGCGAAAGACGGCCGATCTCGACCTCGTGCCCAATATAGCTTGAGCTGAAGGCGCTCGTCGTAAAGCCGACGAATGTGTTGAGCACGATGAAGACAATGTTGAGGTCGTCCACGTTTAGATAGGCGTTCGGCTCGGGCTTTCGCATGAAAAGCGACAGCGCGGCCAGGAACGTCGCGAAAGCGGAGAGCACATTGAGGCGCGCCGATAGGCGATAGTCCCTTAGGAACACCAAGAGCGCCGCGGTTGCAGCGGGAATGGCCAGCAGGAGCGTTTCGCCAAGGCTTGCGGGCAGCGCTGTCATTGCCGTTCGCCCTGAAAGCGGTCGAGCGCCTGCACCTCGACGGTGTCGAAGCGCTCGCGGATGCGAAAGAGAAAGACACCGATCACAATCAGCGCTACAAGCACGGAGAAGGCCACGCTGATCTCGACGACGAGCGGCATGCCTTTCGCGCCGGCGGCCGCGAGAATAAGACCATTCTCGATCGACATGAAGCCGACGACCTGGCTCACCGCGTTGCTGCGCGTGACCATCATGAGAAGGCCTAGGAGGATGACGGAGAGCGCGAAGGCGATGTCTTCGCGCGCAAGCGGATCGGCGGTCGTGGTGACCCGTAACATCACCACCATCGAGAGCGCGACGAGTCCGATGCCGAGCAGCATCGTCGGGCCGACCCCGACCACCTGCTCAACCTGACGATGAATACCGAGCTCCGCCACTATGCGCCGAAGAGCCACGGGGATGACGATGGCCTTGAAGACCAGTGCGATCGCGGCAGTAATGTAGAGGTGCGGCGCGTCCTGTATGAAGGCCTGCCAGCCCACGGAGAGCCCCAGCGCGACCGCCTGCAGAGCGAATACATTCAGAAGCGCGTAGAGCCGGTCCTGATAGAGCATAACGAAGCTCAGAACGACGAGCGCTCCCGCCAGCATATGCGCGACATCGAAGGCGAAGCTGGCAGTGATCGGAAGCCCCTGCATGTCAAAGGCTCCGTGACACGAATAGGAGAAGGGCGGCGAGTAGGCTCAGCATCAGCGCCGCGCCGAGAAAATCGGGAGCGCGGAAGACGCGCATTTTAGCGATTGTGGTCTCGAACAGCGCAAGGAGGGCGCCGCCCACAGCGAGCTTGCCCAGATACGTGATTCCGCCGCCGACCTGCGCGAGGATATGCGACTGTGACGGGACGAGCCCCCAGGGTGCAAAAACGCAAGCGATGAGCGAAATATAGAGCAGAAGCTTCAGCGACGCGGAAAGCTCGATCAGCGCAAGATGGCGGCCGGAATATTCGAGGATCATCGCCTCGTGAACCATAGTGAGCTCAAGATGGGTCGCTGGATTGTCGATCGGAATGCGGCCGTTCTCAGCGATCGCCACCATGACGAGCGCGATGAGTGCGAGACCGAGCGACACGCGTAGGCCCGCGGCCGGAGACAGCATGAACTCGGCGAGAACGGAAAGCCGAGTCGAGCCGGCGAGCAGGGCGAGGGAGAAGACGATCATGATCATCGCCGGCTCTGCAAGGGTGGCGATCATCGCCTCGCGGCTGGAACCGATGCCGCCAAAACTCGTGCCGACGTCCATCCCCGCAAGCGTCAGAAAGAAGCGTGCGCTGCCAAGTAGCGCCGCGAGTACGATGAGATCGGCCGCCCAGCTGAAGATGAGTCCCGTGGCGAAAGTCGGCGCCAACGCCGCAGCTACCCAGGTCGTGGCGAAGATGACGTAAGGCGCGACGCGAAATAGCCACGAAGCGTTCTCCGCCAGCACTGCCTCCTTGCGCATAAGTCGGAGTAGGTCGCGATAGACCTGCAACAGCGGGGGGCCGCGCCGACGGAGGAGCCGCGCCTTGACCTTGCGCACGAAGCCCGTGAGCAGGGGCGCCAGCAGAAGCACCAGAAGCATTTGCACGCCCTGGACGGCGAGATCGGCGATCAGGCCCATAGCGCGACGACGAGCAAGAGAAGAACGAGCGCGGCGAAGACGAGGCTTAGATACTGCCGGATCGTGCGGAACTGCAGCGGATTGAGCCTGTCGGCGACCGCATTCAGGGCGCCGACGAGAGGCGAATAAAGGCCGCTCCATACGAGATCGCGAGTGTCCAGGCGATAGAGGGCTGCCCTTGGGTCCCCAGGCGCCGGCATCTCGACCTTCTCGTTCGCCAGGAAGACATAAGTCCCGAACACGCGGTTGATTGGCTGGGCGAAGCTCGCCGCCGTATATTGCGCGGCGGGGCTCGTCTCGGGAAAGCCGCAGTCCCACGCTGGGGCGCGACGTATCGTCCGCGAGGCCAGCCGATGAATGACGTAAGCGGCGAGCGACGCGGACATTGCAATGAACAGGAGGACGAGGAGACCGTTGTAAGAACTCCGACTTTCCGCGACGGGTACGATCGAAAGCCAGGCGATGCTGGTCTGCGCCGGCATCCGAGCATGGACGAGCGCCTGCGCCACCGGCGCAAGTCCGTCTATGACGAGGCCGGGCAGAACGCCTGCAAGAACGCAGAGCGCAGCGAGTCCCGCCATAGCGCCGAGAGACCAGCTTTCGACTTCATGAGCAGTTGCAGCCTCGGGGCTGCGGGGACGGCCCAGGAAGACGATGCCATAGAACCGGGTGAAGGCCGCAGCCCCAAGCGCCGCCGCGACGGCGATGAGCGCGCCGATGGCGGGTGCGAGGAGCTTCAGGCTCCATTGCGGCAGGCCGGGGCTCAACAGGATCGCCTGCAGGACGAGCCATTCCGAGACGAAGCCGTTGAGCGGCGGCAGCGCAGATATAGCTGCGCAGGCGACGAGAACGACAACGCTCGTCGCCGGCATCCTGTGAATGAGGCCCCCCAGGCGCTCCATGTCTCGCGTACCTGTCGCAGTCAGCACCGCGCCGGCGCCGAAGAAGAGCGCGCTCTTGAAGATCGTATGATTGAGCGCGTGAAAGAGAGCGGCGGTCAGCGCCAGCGCAGCTCCGGCCTCCATCCCGTTGGCCTTGAAGGCGAGCGCCAGGCCAAGAGCGGCGAAAACGATCCCGATGTTTTCGATCGTCGAATATGCAAGCGCGTGCTTGAGGTCACGCTGCGTTACGGCATAGAGGGCGCCCAGCGCCGCGGTGAGCCCGCCGACCATGAGAGCGGGCGTTCCCCACCACCAGCTTGGCGCGGGCAGAAGGTCAAACGCAATGCGGACGAAGGCGTAGACGGCCACTTTCGTCATCGCCCCGCTCATCAGCGCCGAGACATGGCTCGGCGCTGCCGGGTGGGCGAGCGGCAGCCACACATGCAACGGCGCAAGCCCCGCCTTCGAGCCGGCGCCGATCAGCGCCAGGACGAGCGTCAGACCTGCGAGCAACTCGGGAAGCGCACGACCACGCATGGTCGAGAAGGCATAAGCGCCGTCCGGTCCAGACATCATGCCGAAGGCGAGCAGCAGCATGAAGGCTGAGAAGCTCGCCATCAGGATATAGACGTACGCTGCTGACACGTTCTCCGGCTCGCGAGAGCGTGCGAGCACGAGCGCCCACGAGGCAAGCGACATCGCCTCCCAGGCGACGAGGAAGGTAAAGGCGTCCCCGGCGAGGAGGACGAGATTCATGGCTCCGAGAAACGCCGCGTAGAAGAAGAGCACCCGCCGCGGCTCGGGTTCGTGCCGCCCATAGCCGATCGCATAGAGGCTGGCTGCAAGCCCGGCGAGGTTGACGAGCGCGAGAAAGAAGGCCGCGAGCGCGTCGATACGGAAATGTGCGCCGACATTCGGCAACCCGAGCGGCAATATGATTTCCACCGGAGCCTCCGCGCGAAGCAGGAAGGCGAGGGCCAGGACCAGCGTAGCGAACGCAATTACCGCACATGTGACGTAGACCGTCGCGCCGGCGCCGCGCCAGTTTCGTACCGCGACCGCGAGCAGTGCGGTCATCAGAAACGCAGCGACGCAGATCAGATTGGCGGCGACGTCCATGGCTCTGTCAGCCCCGCCCGGTCCTATTGGCCTGCGCGCTCGCGTCGCCGGCTTTCGCTTCCTTAAGGCGCACCCCCCGGCCACCCCTCTCGCTCGTCGCGTCGTTGCCGATCAGCGCCACGCCCGCGCCGTCGAGCGCGCCGATGAGCTTCATGAGCGAGTTGACCGTGCCGCGGATCACTCCCTCGCTCGCCTCCATCCGCTGAATTGTAGGCACTGAAAGCCCGGACAATACAGCGAGTTCACGCTGGTCGAGGCCGAGCAAAGCCCGGGCAGCGCGCAATTGGGCCGAGGTGATCATGGTTCCCAGATGAGAGGCGGTCTACACATTGTAGCTACAATTTCTAGAGACATTTGTAAATCTTCATATCTTGATTATAATGTTTTAAACATCATAATAAACTTATCAATTAGGTTATATATAGTCGGCCCGCGCTTAAGGCGTCGAATAATCATCCCGACGCCTCAGGCTCAGCTTGGGCTAGCGGCCAGACTGTAGCGCGAAGGCGAGGTCGACGGCTCCCGCGTCCGGCGCAACGAGGTCCAGGTCGCCGAGAATATGGTCGAGATGTTCGCCCATCAACGCGGCGGCCCGCTCGGCGTCGTGATCCGCGAGCGCGTCTAGAAGTGCGACATGCTCGTGATGGCGGCACGGGCGCGACTGCCGCCGTCCGTACAAAGCGATCGCCAGCGACGATTGGGAGATCAGGCTCTTCAGGAACGCAGTGAGCGCGCCTTCGCCTCTCGTCGCCGCGATGGCGATGTGAAACGCGCCTGACAGCCGGATCGCGGCGCCGCGATCGCCGTGCGCCAGCGCCGCTTCCTCCTCTGTGAGCAAGGCCCGCAACGCGGCAATCCGCTCCGGCTCAGCGCAGAGAGCGACCTCGCGGGCGATTTCGCGCTCGACCAGTTTTCGTGAGTCGAAAATGTCGCGCGCCGTTTCGACGTCCGGCGCTGCGACGAAGGCGCTGCGATGCGGCGTGAGGGTCACGATGTGATCATGGGCGAGCGCCTGGAGCGCGCTTCGCACGGTCGTCCGGCTGGCGCCGAAGATCGCGCCGAGTTGCTCCTCGGTGAGCTTAGCCCCAGGCGGCAGTCGGTGTTCGACCACGGCGTCGAGGATGCTCTGATAGATGGACCCGGCGCGCGCTCCCCGGACGCCCGCGTTGCGGCTCACAGCGACGGAGGCCGCGACGTGGGCGGCGCCGAAAGGATTATTGCTCGTGCTCTCGCCCCTTGTTGTCGAGTTGCACGAAGTTTGCACGACGGTGAGCACAGCGCCACGTCATTTTGTGTACGATTCCGCCGCAATTGTGTACAGCGGCGCCCAATCTGGCGGCGGGTCTCAAAGCTGGGCTTCGGCGCGGATGACAGCGATAGCCCCTTCGTACAGGCGCTTCGGCCACGAAGCCCTCTCTGGCACGCGCGTTGCAATGGCTTGTCGGACGGCAAACCCAGTTGAGAGGTGATGGTGACGGCCGACCTCGAGCTTGTTCATCTCACGAAGCGATACGGCGTCACAACGGCGGTCGATTCCATCGATCTGAAAGTGCCGGCCGGGTCCTATTGTTGCCTGCTGGGGCCTTCAGGCTGCGGCAAGACATCGACCTTGCGCATGATCGCCGGTCATGAGAGCGCGACAGAGGGCGATGTTCTGATCGGCGCGGTCAATGTCACCGATCTGCCGCCCGCCAAACGCGGCACCGCGATGATGTTCCAGAGCTATGCGCTCTTTCCGCATCTCTCCTGTCTCGACAATGTCGCCTTCTCGCTGAAGATGAAGGGCGTCGACAAGGAGGCGCGCCACAAGAGAGCGATGGAGTTTCTCGAACTCGTCGCGATGGGACCTTACGCTCAGCGCGTTCCTGCGCAATTGTCAGGAGGCCAGCAGCAGCGCGTGGCTCTGGCGCGCGCCCTCGTAACCGATCCGCAGATCCTGCTTCTGGACGAGCCTTTGTCGGCGCTCGATCCGTTCCTGCGCATCCGCATGCGCGCGGAATTGCGCCGCTTCCAGAAGCAGCTTGGCATTCCCTTCATCCACGTTACGCATGGACAGGACGAGGCGCTGGCGCTTGCTGATCTCGTTGTCGTAATGAACAAGGGCAAGATCGAACAGACCGCGCCTCCGCTCGAACTATTCGAAAAGCCCGCGACCGAGTTTATCGCGAGGTTTCTCGGCGGCCACAACGTAATCGAGACGCCGGGCGGTCCCGTGGCCGTGCGAGCAGACCGCATCTTGCTTCGCCGAGCCAACGGCTCGGGCGCGGGCGTCAATGACGCACGGCTGGTCGCGCCGGTGCGCGCCATCGAATATCAGGGCGCCCAATATCAGGTCTCGCTGGATCATCCTGGTTATACCGATCTCACGGCTCTCGTCAGCGACGAACAATTCGCAGCTGAGCCGTTGACTGTCGGTGACGAAGTCTCGGTTTTGTGGGCGGACAAGGACGTCCACGCGCTTGCTCCAGCGCCCTGAGGCGCTTCGGGTTTGAGGAGGAGAAATCAATGGGAAAGAAACAAGACAAGACCGGCCGGGGCCTCTCCCGGCGCGCCCTGCTCAAAGGCGCCGCAGGCCTCGCCGGCGCCGCGGCAGGATCTGGCGCGATTACCGGCTTTCCGGCCGTCTGGGCTGCTGACGACAAAGTGCTCCGCTATCTCGGCACCGCGGTCAATCAGTCCGACGAAATGACCAAGAAGGTCAAGGAAGACACTGGCATCACCATCCAGAACATCGTGGCGACGACCGACGATGTGACGAAGCGCGTCATTACGCAGCCGAATTCGTTCGACGTGCTCGACACGGAATTCTTCAGCCTCAAGAAGCTCGTGCCGTCGGGCAACATCCTTCCGATGGACGCCAAGAAGATCAAGGAATTCGACAACATCACCCCCGTCTTCACCAAGGGCCAGCTCCCGAATGGCAAGGTCATCGGCGATCAGGGCACCGCGCCCAAAAAAGTGATGTTTGTGGACGGGCCCCATTCCAGCGCCTTCTCGAAGACTTCGACCGAGTGGGTGACGCTGATCCCGACCGTTTACAACGCGGATACGCTCGGCATCCGGCCCGACCTCATCAAGCGCCCAATCAACTCCTGGGCGGAACTCATCAACCCGGAATTCAAGGGCAAGGCGGCGATTCTCAACATTCCCTCGATCGGCATCATGGACGCCGCGATGGTCGTCGAGGCGACCGGCCAATACAAATATCCCGACAAGGGAAATATGACACGCAAGCAGAAATCGACCTCACGATGGAGGTCCTGAAAAAGGCCAAGCAAGCGGGCCAGTTCCGCGCCTTCTGGAAGGACTTCAACGAGAGCGTCAATCTCATGGCCTCCGGCGAAACGGTGATCCAATCGATGTGGTCGCCCGCCGTGACGGCGGTTCGCGCCAAGGGCATTCCCCTGTGTCTTCCAGCCGCTGAAGGAAGGCTATCGCGCCTGGGCGTCGGGCTTCTGCATGTCGAAGGGCGTCACGCAGAAACAGGCCGACATGATCTACGAATTCGTCAACTGGTACCTGTCTGGCTGGGCAGGCGCCTATCTTAACCGGCAGGGCTACTACTCCGCTGTGCTCTCGACCGCCAAGGCGAATATGGAGCCTTACGAGTGGGCCTACTGGATGGAGGGCAAACCTGCGGCGAAGGATATCCATGCGCCCGACGGCTCGCTGATCGAAAAGGCCGGCGCAATTCGCGATGGCGGTTCTTACGATGAGCGCATGGGCTCGGTCGCCTGCTGGAACTCGGTAATGGACGAGAACGACTACATGGTCCGCAAATGGAATGAGTTCATCGCGTCCTGAGTTTGGGACTTCGTCTGCATCGGTAGTTCGTCATTGCGAGCGTGTGTGAAGCAATCCAGAACCCATAGGGCGCGTTCCGTCCCCACGGTTCGCTTCGCGTACGCTCGCGGTGGCTGAGCGCTCAATCTCTATCGGGAAGCCATGACAGCAGCGACGGTTGAGAGCGCCGCGCCCGCGGACCGAGCGGCGGCATCCAGGAAAGCCATAGACCGTGTTGGCGTTCCCGGCTGGCTTCAGGCGCTGCCTTTCGCTCTCGTCTTCCTGTTCTTCTTCATCATCCCCCTGATACTCGTCGTCGTCGTCAGCTTCTGGGACTACAACGACTATGCGATGCTGCCGCATTTCACGACTTGCAGCTATACCGAGACGTTCGAGGGCTGCCTCACGCAATTTCCCGATCTGTGCACGATCCTGAGAACCTACGTGTCGACGGCCAAGTTCTGCTTCATGGTTTGGCTGACGACGCTGGTCATAGGTTTCACTGTCGCCTATTTCCTCGCCTTCCACGTCCGCTCGGCGACCACGCAGATGGTGCTGTTCCTGGTCTGCACGATTCCATTCTGGACCTCGAACGTCATTCGCATGATCTCCTGGATTCCGCTGCTCGGCCGCAATGGCCTTGTGAACGATGCGCTTGTCCACGCACACATCGTCGACAAGCCGGTCGAATGGTTGCTCTATTCGCCCTTCTCGGTGACGCTCGCTTTTACGCACCTGTTCACGTTCTTCATGGTGGTGCCGATCTTCAACTCGATGATGCGCATCGACAAGCGGCTCGTCGAGGCGGCTTACGATTTCGGAGCCTCGGGTTGGCAGACCCTGTGGAACCTTATCGTGCCGCTTTCCAAACCCGGCATTGTTATTGGCTCGATCTTCGTGGTCACCATCGTGATGGGCGACTTCATCACGTTCGACGTGATGGGAGGCGAACAAATCGCCTCGGCGGGCAAGGTTGTGGAGACGCGCCTCAACGCCTTGCAGTTTCCTCCGGCAGCGGCCAACGCGGTCATTCTGCTTGCCGTCACGCTGCTGATCATCGTCGCGCTCAACCGGATCGTCGACGTCCAAAAGGAGCTCTGAGTTGGGCGAGACCCGTTCTCCGGCGTTCTATTGGCTCGCCGCCTTCTTTGCGCTCTTCGTGCTGTTCCTCTACGGCCCGATGATCGTCATCTTCATCCTTTCCTTCCAGGGGCCGATGGGTGGTCTCACCTTTCCGCTGAATGGGCTTTCGTTCCACTGGTTCGAAAAGCTCTGGGAGGGAGGCGGCATCGTCGACATTCACGACGCCTTCGTGCGCTCGCTGGAGCTCGGGCTCGTCGTCATGGTCCTGACCGTGCTGCTGTCGCTTTCGGCGGGCCTCGCTTTCCGCAAGCGGTTTCCCGGCGCGAAGCTTTTGTTTTTCGTTGCGGTCGCGAGCCTTATCGTTCCGTCCATCGTCACCTCGCTTGGGATTGCGCTCGAATTTCGCTTGCTCGACGATTTCCTCAAGAACTCATGGACCTGCCTGGATCGCCGACGGTTACCGGACGTCGATGGGGCTCTTCACCTCGGGTCTTGGGGCCCATCTGACCTGGACGCTGCCGTTCGGGCTTCTTGTCATGTTCGCGATCTTCAACCGCTTCGATAATCGCTTCGAGGAAGCGGCGCGGGATCTGGGCGCGACGCCGTGGCAGACCCTTCGCTCGGTGGTCCTGCCGATCATCCTGCCTTCCGTTATCGGCGTTGGCCTGTTTGGGTTCACGCTGTCATGGGACGAGATCGCGCGCTCAAGCCAGGCAATGGGAGAACACAATACCTTGCCGATGGAGCTACAGGCCCTGACAACGACCGTCACGACTCCGGAGATTTACGCGCTCGGCACGGCGACAACCGGGGTCTCCTTCGGGGTCATCGCGCTGGCGCTCGTCGGGATCCTGGCGATCCGCGCCCGGCAGGCGCGACACGGCTCTGACGCCGGCCAGGCATGAACGTTCGGCCGTTTGAAAGCAGACGGGGCGCCGAGGGGATTTCAGGGTGTTGTGCACCAGCGCAATCGGGGGAAGCCTCGCAAACCGCAGTTCGTGTTTCGCCGGATTCAACGTTATCAATGACTTGAAAACCGCTTTATTTCGCATGCCCAAAATGGTCCCCGATTTTGGCCCCTGTCGCGCGGCTCGCTCCGGGCCGGCGGAATGCATTTGACCCTCGGTAGATATTCCGGCCCAATATCCCGTACCCCGGTTTATCTCGTCGCGCTGACGCGATCATCGCGGCTTTCACCCGATCGCCCTGAGAATGTCCGGTTTGTGATGGACCAAACGTTTTCAGAGGCTTAAGTGCGAAAAAGTGCAACTTTCGTGGATTCGCGCGCCTCGTCGTCAAGCGCGCTGCGACGAAGCGAGGAGCGATCCGCAGGCGGCAGGCCGCTACGGTGAATACTAGGTTGCTTGGCGTTGGCTGGCGTCGCCATCTTCTTTCCCCTTGAAGAAACGACCATAGCACAAATTCCGATTTTCAGGAATGATTTGTTTCGCCACGCGCTCGGCGCCGAAGGCGGCGTTGCGCCCAAGGCAGCGGGGCCTAAATGTTCGCGGCGCCCCTCGTCGGTCGATAGAGCGATCGGTAGGTCCGATAGCCTTCGCTATAAACAGCGGCCGCTCCCGGATCTGGCTCAATCCTGTCGCCGTGGCGGACAAAAGCCGTCACGCCGTTCCAGTCCGTCGTAAGGCCGGCGCCGATGGCCGCAGCCCATGCCGCCCCGAGGCAGGAACCCGGGTGGCCGGTCAGCGTTTCGAGCGGCTTCTGCAGGACGTTCGCGACGATCTGCATCCAGACCCGGCTTTGCGCGCCCCCGTCCGAGACGATGAAACGCTCGGTACGATGGCCAATGTCGTTGAAGACCTCAATGTGGTGGCGGATCGCATAGGCATAGGATTCCAGCATCGCTCGCCATAGGTGCCCGAGGTCGTGAGACAAGGTGAGGCCATCGATCACGCCTCGTGCATTGGCGTCATGGATCGGGGTCTTCTCGCCGAGGAAATAAGGGAGAATGGTTAGCCCGTCTGCGCCAGCGGGTCGCGCCGCGGCGAGGCGGTCGAGCCGCTGATGGACCGAAAGTCCCTCGGCTTCGGCCGCCGCTCGCTCGCCATTCGCAAAGGTCGAGACGAACCAGTTGAGCCCTGACCCTCCAGTCGCCATGCAGCCGTTCGGCATATAGAGGCCGGGGATAAGGTGGTAATCGAGAAAAAGCCGCGGATCCGGTCGGACAAGGTCGGTGGCGGTCAGGATGTCGACCGCCCCGCCAAACTTGAGGAGAACGTCGCCCGGCCTGTTGACGCCGGCGCCGAGGGCCGAGGCAATCATATCCGCCGCCCCTCCGATCACCGGCGTTCCTTCTTTAAGGCCCGTCGCGGCTTCGGCCTCTGGGGTCACCTCGCCGAGGATTTCGTGGGACATCGCCTTTGGCGGGATTGCTTTGCGTGGCAGCCGCGTCAAGGCGATCAGATCCTCGTCGAGCGCGTCCTTGCGCACGTCGACGAAACCGGCCTCCAACGCCCAGTTGCGCTCGATGGCGCGTTTGCCCGTCAGCTTCCAGTTGATGAAGTCGTAGGAGCCGAAGACCGTCGCGATGTTGCCGAAAACGTCCGGCTCATGGCGCGCGAGCCAGCGCAGCTTCGCTGTCACGAGTTGCTGGTTGATCCCGTTGCCCGCGCGCGAGAGGAAGTCCGACTCGGTCCATTCCTGCCGAAGCTCCTCGACCTCGCGGCCGCACCGGCCGTCGCTCTGCTGTATGCTTGGTCTCAGGAGGCGGCCGTCGCTATCCAGCAGCACGACGGCGGGAAGCATTCCCGTCACGCCGATCGCAGCGATCGCCCCGCTGTCGCCGCGAGCTCGCGTGATCAGTTCGGCAGCGATCACCCGGACATTGGCCCACCACTCCTCCGGATCTTCCTCCGCCCAGCCAAGGCGTGGCGACCGCAGCGCAACGGGACGTGAAACCGGGCCGATCATTTGCCCGTGGAGGTCGATCAGAACGCCGGCTGTGGAGGTGGTGCCTATGTCGAGACCAAGAACGAAAGCCATGGCAGGCGAGGTTCTTAGCGCCGCAGCCGGTCGACGATTTCCATGAAGCGTTTCACCCGCTGGCCATCCACCGGATTCCAGGTGTCGCCGTCGACCTTGAAATGGGTGCCGATGATCGCGCCGCTCGCCACCGAGAGGACTTCCCCCACGTTCTCTGCATTGACGCCCGTATTGGCGAAGACCGGAACGCTCCGAACCTTGTCGCAGACCTTGCGGAGGTCCGAATGATTCGCAGCCTGACCGGTAATGGGACCGGAAACGAGGATCGCGTCCGGCTTGGACGAGAACACCACACTCTCCGCGCGTTGCTCGATCGGCCGCTGGTCGAGCGAATAGGCGAATTCGGCATTGATGTTGAAGAGCATCTTCATGTCGCTCCCGCCGAGCGTGTGGCGAAGTCGGGCAGCCTTCGCGCAATCGGGCGCCCACACGCCCATGTCGGAGGCAAAGACGCCGGTGAATATCTCGCGCACGAACCGAGCGCCGGTCGCGACGCCGATTGCAATGCTTGCTTCCGGATCCCAGAGGTAATTGACCCCAAATGGGACCGTGAGGTGCGGCTTGACCCTTTCGACGATCGCAGTGAAAGCGGCGAGACCCTCGGGCGGAGCCTTCAGCACATAAGGCCGGTCATTCTCATTGCCGAACATGATGGCGTCGACGCCGCCCGCCTGCAGCGCCTCGATGTCTCTGAGGACATCCTCGACCAGCTTGTCGAGGCCGCCGTCCGCATCGTAGCCGGGCGATCCGGGCAGAGCGCCCATATGCGCCATGGCGATGATCGCCTTTGTCTTGTCGCCGAAGAAGTCAAAAATCATTGCAAGGGGCTCGCGAGGCGGTCGCTGAAGGACAAACAGAGGGCAGGGGATTCAGCCGAAGCCCGCTGCGGCGGCGGCGTCGGCGGTGGGCGCGACCAGGACGTCGACGCCCGCGGAAGCGAGCGCCCCCGCGAGATGCGCGGGCGGGGCCGCGTCGGTGATCAGAACATCGAACAGGTCAAGCGCGCCGATATGGACCAGCGACATCCGGTCGAATTTCGATGAATCGCACAAGACGACCTTTCGGGTCGACCGGCGGAGGAAGACCCGCTTCATCTCCGTATCCTCGAACGAATAGTCGTAGGCGCCCTGCGCGGTCAGACCCGACACGCCGAGGAACGCGACATCGAACCAGAGGCTTTCGAACTGAGCGACGGCGAGCGCTCCGCCGATTGCCATCTCCTGTCCGCGCATGCGCCCGCCGGGAAGGTAGACCTCGCCGAGAGCCGTGGAGAGCTGCATCGCGTTGCGCACGCTGTTGGTGAAGACTTTCGCGTAAGGCCTGTCGGCAAGCAGGCCGGCAAGCAGCCAGGTCGTCGTGCCAACATCGAGCGCCAGCGCCCGCGCGCTCGCGGCGAGTTGAGCGGCAGCCGCGGCGATCGCCTGCTTTGCCGCCAAGATTCCGCGAGAGGCGCGCCTCGAAAACCGGCTCGTCGCGATCGACGGCCAGAGCGTCCTCAGCGCGGCTTGACCAGGGGAACGGCGCCCCCATGGGTGCGGACGAGTTTGCCTTCCTTCTCGAGTTCGACGAGATCGCGCCGGACCGTCATTTCCGACACGCCGAGCTGGGAGGCGACGTCGCCGACGGAGACTGCTCCTGTCCTGGCCAACGCGTCCAGAACACGTTCGCGGCGGATATGTGCCAACAGCTTCGGCCTTTGTCCGCCTGGCGCGAGTTGAGCTTGCGCTTCCATCTCGCCGTATGGCCTCCTTCGCCGGCGCAGGCCATTCAGGCCGCACTGTCCGCGTTACCCTCTCTGTCTACCGAAGCGATCGCACAAATTCAAACATGAACTTTCTCTGCAATGTATGTTTTTGTTGATATAGGATCTCGGCCAGGCGCGGGCCGCTAAAGGAGCGAACAGTTTGCCGATCTATCCCGAACTGGCCGGCCGGAAGGCTGTCGTCACCGGCGCCGCAACCGGCATCGGGCGGGCGATCGCCGCGGCGCTCGCCCGCCAATCAGTCGGTGTCGCGGTTTGCGATATCGACTATGCAGGCAGCAAGAGCGGCGGCGGATGCGATTGGCGGAGACGCAGTCGCGATCGCCATCGACGTGCGCAAGCGTCGATCGGTCGAGGCGGCGTTCGCCGAGGCGGAAACGACGCTGGGCGGATGCGATATCCTCATCGCCAATGCGGGGGTCTCCACCATGCGGGCCGCACTCGATCTGACCGACGAGGACTGGGATCACAATTTCGACGTCAACGCCCGCGGCATTTTTCTCGTCGAACCAGACCGCTGCGCGGCGCTTTAAGGCCCGGGGTCGCGGCGTTATCGTCAATACCGCCTCGCTTGCCGCAAAGGTCGGCGCGCCGCTGCTCGCGCATTATTCCGCCAGCAAGTTCGCGGTGCTCGGCTGGACGCAGGCGCTTGCGCGCGAGCTTGCCCCACTGGGGATCCGAGTCAACGCGGTGTGCCCGGGATTTGTGCGCACGAGCATGCAGGAACGTGAGGTCGTCTGGGAGGCGTCGCTGAGAGGAATTACCCCCGAGCGCGTCGTGCAGGACTACATCGCCCAGACGCCGCTCGGTCGACTTGAAGAGCCGGAGGATGTCGCGGACGTCGTCGTTTTTCTCTGCTCTGAACTCGGCGCGCTTCATGACTGGGCAGGGAATCAATGTGACCGGCGGCGTCTACATGACCTGAGTAGCCATGCCGATGATCACGGAAATGAAGGTTTGAGATCGCTGGGATGGCCGAGATTGTTTTCAATAATGTGAGCAAGCGGTATGCGGACGGACCGGCTGCCGTCCGCGACCTGGACCTGGCGATCAGTGACGGCGAGTTCCTCGTGCTGGTGGGGCCGAGTGGCTGCGGCAAGTCGACAGTCTTGCGAATGATTGCCGGCCTTGAGGAGATCACGCATGGCCGTCTGACGATCGACGGCCGCGTCGTCAACGACCTCGCGCCCCGAGATCGCGACGTGGCGCTGGTCTTCCAGTCTTATGCGCTCTATCCGCACCTCACGGTCGCAGACAACATCGGTTTCGGCCTGCGCGTTCGCGGCCTGCCGAAGGCTGAGATAGCGCGGCGCGTGGAGGAGACGGCAAGACTCCTCGAGCTCGAACCCTATTTGGCCCGCAAGCCGGGCCAATTGTCTGGCGGCCAGCGGCAGCGGGTCGCAATGGGACGAGCGCTTGCCCGCGAGCCGCGGGCTTTTCTGATGGACGAGCCGCTCTCGAATCTCGACGCGCGCCTGCGAGGCCAGATGCGCGCGGAGATCGCCGCGATGCAGAAGGCCAGCGGGATCACGACGGTCTATGTCACGCACGACCAAGTCGAGGCGATGACGATGGGCGATCGGATCGCGGTCATGAGCGGGGGCGTCCTTCAACAGCTCGGCGCGCCGCGCACATTGTATGACGCGCCCGCCAATCTGTTCGTCGCCGGGTTCATCGGCGCGCCCGCCATGAACTTTCTCGCCGCCGACCTCGCCGCGTCGGGTCACGACATAGAGGCGCGGTGCGGGCGGACCACGCTGGTCTTTCCCGCCGACGCCGCAAGCCCCGCGATCCGGGCGAATGTCGGCCGATCGATTGTGCTCGGGATTCGGCCGGAAGCCTTTCGCGCCGAGGCGCCTGACTCGTCCCGCGCAGGCGCGATCGTCGGCACGGTCGCCTTTGTCGAGGACCTTGGCGCGACCCTTCTCGCTCACATCGATATCGGCGCGGCAAATCATTTGAAGCCGTTGGCCGCGGACGCCGACGAGCCCGCGGCGTTCTCGCACAGGCTGCGGGTGGTGCTCGACGGCGATCGTGGGCTGCGCGCGGGGGAGCGGCTAGCGCTTACTCCCGATCCCGCGCGCGTTCATGTGTTTGACGCCAAGACCGAGCGAGCGCTCACCAACTGAGCGCAAGAAGCCTGCAGGTCAGTGCACACCCTTCGTCAGGCCCTGAACGAAGTAGCGGTTCAAGACCAGCACGATCAGGACAATGGGGATCGTCGAGAAATGCGCGAGCGCGCCAAGCGCGCCCCACGTGATGTCCTTCGTTCCGAAGGCCGAGAGCAGTGCAACCGACAACGGCTTCGAGTTCGAGCCGGGTCAAAAACATCGGGTAGAGGAAGTCGTTCCACGAGAAGATGAGGCAGAAGAGGGCGGAGGCGACGACGCCGGAGCGCACGGCCGGAAGGGCGGCGCGCCAGAAGGCGCCGAACAAGGTGCACCCATCGGTGAGCGCCGCCTCCTCAAGCTCCTTTGGCAAGCTGCGGAAATAGAGGAACATCATCCAGCTCACGAACGCCGCGTTCAGCATCGTATTGATGAGAACGACGCAGACCCAACTGCCCAAAAGTCCGATGTCCCGCATCATCAGATAGAAGGGTATGAGCGCCGCGACCGCCGGAATCATCCGCACGCCCATGAAGAAATAGGCGACTCCGGAGGCGAGACGGCTCCTGGAGCGGGCGAGCGCGTAACCCGCCGGAACGCCCAGCAGGAGCGAGAGTCCGACCGATCCCGCCGCGATCAGGAGGCTCGATTCAAGAAGGCTGCGCACGTCAAAGAGCCGGAAGACTGTCGCGAACTGTTCCAGCGTTGGGTGGAAGAATAGGGTCGGCGGGATCGCGAAGATATCGCGTGAGGGCTTATAGGCGGCCGCCGCCAGCCACAGGAAAGGCAAAAGAAAGAAGGCGACCATCGCCAGGACGAAGGCCCGTTCGCCGAGACGGGTGAATGGGCGCGCGATCATGCCCCGTGCGCCCTTCGGTCGGCCCGGCGGAACAATACGATGAAGCCCGCAGCAATCAGAGCGATGCTGAGGAGCGTCAGGTTGGAGATCGCCGAGGCGCGGCCGATGTTGAAGAATTCGAGGCCCTGTTTCACCGCATGCAGCATAAGCGTGTTGGTCGCATCACCCGGCCCGCCGCCAGTCGTCACATACACAATGTCGAAGATGCGGAAGGCGTCGATCGTCCGTAGCATGAGGGCGAGGATGACGGTCGGCGCCATGAGCGGAAGGACGACCATCCTAAGGCTTTGAAGGCCGGTCGCGCCGTCCACGCGCGCGGCTTCGAGAATGTCGCCCGGCAGCGCCTTGAGACCGGCGAGCAGGATCAGCGCGACGAGCGGCGTCCATTCCCAGACATCGATGAAGACAAGCGTCGCCAGCGCGGTTGGGCCCTTCGCGAAGAGGCCGTGCGGATCCGAGAGGCCGAGTTGCACGAGATAATAGCCGACAATCCCGTACTCCGGCATCAGCAGCGCTCGGAAGATAAGGCCGACGACCAGCGGAGTGATCGTCACAGGCACGAGGATCAGCGCAAGGCAAATGCGGTTGAAGCGGTCGTCCCGCCATAGGGCCAGCGCGATGGCGAAGCCGAGCACGAGCTCGAACGCCACAGCCGCGACGGTGAAGATGACCGTATTCAGGAAGGCTTGCCGGGTCGTGGGATCGGCAAGAATGTCGGCATAATTGCCGAGCCCGATGAAATGTGTCCGAGCGGGCTTCAGGAGGTTGAAGTCGTAGAGACTGAACCCGATGCCGCGCGCGAGCGGCCAGACGCCGATCGCGATCACGTAGGCGACCGCGGGGACCGCCATCAATGCAAGAAAAATCTTCCGCCGCCGAGCGTAGGACAGCCGAGCGAAGGCGGCGGCAGGATTGGCGACGTCCTGATCCGGATGGGCGGGCGCGCTGCTCGTCATTTCCTGCTCGCGTCGCCCGAACGTCGCCGCCGAGGCCGTGGCGGAGCCGCTCCCGATACCTGTATTGGAGTGACAATTTCTGATGCCGACTCAGCGATTTCAGTTGTTCAGGCGCCAAAATCCGCAACTTTGAAACTTTCGATTCCTTTCATCGCGCATCGACGGTCCTGTGGCGCCGCTCTCGGCTCGGCGCTGACGCATACGGTTCCGAGCCTTCTCAACCTGCCACGGGATCGGAAAGTGTTTGCCCTCGACCATTATCCTTTGGCGGGAACCCGCTCAGAACAGCTTTGCGGCCGCCGCCTGCGCCTGATCGAGCGCAGCTTTTGGGTCGGCGTTGCCGACGAGGACCGAGTTCACCGCGGTGCCAAGAATATCCTGGATCTCGGGATATTGCGGAATGCGCGGACGGTAGTTGTAGTCGCCATGCTCGAAAGTCGTGGCAAGCACGGGCAGGAACGGGAACTTGGCCTTAAGGTCCGGGTCGGTCATCTCGCTCTTGCGGATGAAACTGCCCGCGCCCATCAGGTTGAACTCCTTGTGGATCTCCGGGCTCGTGATCCACTTGATGAAGGCCCAAGCGGCCTCCTTCTGTTTGTCTTTGACGTCCGCGTTGATGGCCAGGCCCCACCCCCCGACGCCATAGAGTTCAGGTAGTCCAGCGCCGCGTGGCGAGGGCGCAATGCCGACTTCGTCGACGATCTTCGAGATCTTCGGATCATAGTAGCCTGGCGCGCCGACAGACCAGGTCTGCATTTGCGCCGCCACGCCCTGCCGGAAGCTCTCCTCGCGCCCGCCCCAGTCGTAGTTGACGGCGCCGGGCGGCGCAGCCTTCTGAAAAAGGTCGCGATAGACGGTAAGGCTCTTGATGTTGGCGGGCGAATTCAGCGCTGGCTTGCCGTCCGGCCCGAGGATGGAGCCGCCCATCTCGGCGTTGTATTGCATCCAGTCCTGCGCAACCGCCGGCCCCTTCTGCCCGTTCGCCACAAAGCCATAGATGTGCTTGGCGGGGTCGGTCAGTTTGTAGGCGTCGGCGACCATCTCTTCCATGGTTTTTGGCGGCTCGAGATTCGCGGCCTTGAAGAGGTCGGTCCGGTAGGCCAGGACGTTGGCGTAGCCCGCGAAGGGAAAGGCGACCTGCTTGCCATCGTATTGGCCAAGGCCCTTCAACAGCGTCGGATAGATGTCGTCGAGCTTGAGTTCAGCGGCGTCGCGCTTCATCCAATCGTTGAGATCGACAGTGTATTTGTTGTCCGCGTACTGGCCGGCCCAAACGATGTCCATTGTCACGAGATCGTAGCCCGCGGTGTGCCCGACGAAATCGGCAGTGGTCTTGGTGAGCAACGAACCGTAGTCGAGAATGTCGACCTTGACCGTCGCGCCGGTTTTGTCGGTGAATTTTGGCGCGAGCGCCGCAAGGACGGGAGCGAATTGGTCGTTCTGCGAGGCGATCGTAAGCGTGACCCCCTCGAAGGGCTTGTCCGCAGCAAAGGCGGAGGTGAACGCGGCCGAAACGAGAGCCGCGACCACGGCGCCCTTCGCAAAAACCCGCCTCGACTGCATCGCGCCGCTCCCCATTGACTGAACGCTCTCGACTATACAACAAACAGATTCGCACTCAAGCGCACGTCACGAATTCGTTTCGTGCAAGAAGCCACAAAATAGAACATGATCGCTCATTTCTGCCTATGCTTTGTGCAGCGGCTTCGGATGGCGCGCTCTTTGCGACAAGTGGCGAGAATTCGCACGCGAGCACAAGATGACCAATGCCCGGGCCGAACGGCTTCGCTCACTGGAACAGCAGGCCGCTCAAGAAATGGCGCGCGTCGAGGCGCTTCCCTCCCACTGGATCGGCGCACGTGAGGAAGTTTATCCGGTCGTTGTTTGCGGCGCCGGGCTTTCCGGCCTGTCGATTGCTTTCGCGCTGAAGCGGCGCGGCGTGCCGGCGCTTGTCATCGACGAGCGTGAGAAGGGGGATGAGGGCCCCTGGAGCACGGCGCGGATGGCGACGCTGCGCTCGCCGAAGTTCTTGTCAGGTCCGGACATCGGGGTGCCGAGTCTTACGCCGCGCGCGTGGTACGAGGCCGTGCACGGAGCGGCGGCGTGGGATGCGCTCGGGCGCATCGAGCGGACGGAGTGGATTCAATATCTGCGCTGGTTTCGCAAGGCTGCGGCGGTCGAAGTCGAGAATCGCACGCGGCTTCTCTCGATCGAACCCGACGATCGTCGCCTCGCGCTCGTCCTGGAATCAGCGGGCGGCGAGAGGCGCAGAATTTTTTGCCGGCGTCTCGTGCTTGCGACCGGCATCGAGGGCGCTGGCGGGGCCTACGTGCCCGATCCGGTCCGGGCGCTGCCGAAGCGACTGTGGGCGCACAGCAGCGAAACGATCAGTATGGATTCGCTTCGCGACAAGGACGTCGCCGTGCTCGGCGCAGCCGCCTCCGGCTTCGACTGGGCGGTCGAGGCGCTCAGGGCCGGGGCGGCCTCGGTCACGATGCCCGTTCGGGCGCCGGATCTTCCGCGCACGGAAGTTTTGACCTGGACCAACTTTCCGGGCCTGCTCGGCTCTTTCGCCGAAATGCCGGATTCAGACCGCTGGCGGTTTGCCCGAGCCTACTTCCGCCTCAAAATGCCGCCAACTCAGGACCAGTATGACCGGGCGAGGGCCTTCCCGAATTTCGCGATGCGACTTGCATGCCCGGTGTTGGGTTTCTCTGTCGAAGGCGACAGGCTGCGGCTTGCTCTTCCGGGTGGCGCGATCGCGGCGGATCGCCTGCTGCTCGGCACCGGCTATGCGGTCGATCTCGCGATGCGTCCGGAGCTTGCCGCCTTCGCGGGAGCGGTCGCGCATTGGAAGGACCGCTTCGCGCCGCCATCGGCTGAAGAGGACGCTTTCATGTCCGGTCATCCCTATCTTGGCTCGGGCTTCGAGCTCATTCCCAAACGCAGCGGCGCCGACGACTGGATCTCGCGCGTGCATCTCTTCAACAATGCGGCGCTCGTCAGTCTTGGCCCGGTTAGCAACGGCGTGACAGGCCTGAAATACGGCGTGCCGCGCATCGCGGACGCGCTCTTGAAGGCGCTGTTCCGGGAGGAGGCGCCGCGCTATCTTTCGGCGCTCGCCGCCTATTGCGAGCCGCATTTCAATCCGCGCCTTGGCGAACCGATTGAAACGGCCGGATTGATTCCGTAAGGGGTTGGCCCATGACCCACGTCGCAGTCGTCAACCGCTCCGGCCTCGACGCCATTCTGGCTCGCGCGCGGGCGGAAAGCGCCGAGTTTCCCCATCTGCTCGCCAATCATGCGCCGATGGTGTTGATCGCGCTCGATCGGCTCGGCGCGTCGCCTGAGAGACTTGAGGCGTGGTACGAGATCTATCGGGCGAAGAACGGGCTCGTTCCGCTCGGGCCTCCCGTCGCCGAGATCGGCCGTGAAACATGGCGCAACGCGCTTGGCGACAGGCGGCGCGAAGCGGACTATCGCAGCTTCTTCGCAGCCGAGGTTCGCCGGCTCGGAATCGACGGCGCCATCCGATTCTATCTGCCCTCGCTTATTCAGGGTGTCGCCGGCAGCGCAACGCATCCGCTGATGCGGCTTGCCTATGGCGTCTTGAAGGGGGATCGCGACGAGGTTGGCGTCGCGCTCGGCTATTGGGCGGCGACCTGGCTGCCGCTGCCTGCGCCGAGCGGCGCCCCGCCCGATACCGACGATCCGGCCGCGGTGCTTGCGGGCGTCGCCGGGATCGAGGGAACGCACGACTATCAGCCGGAATCCGATCTGCTCTGGCACAATATCCGAGCGGTGGCTGCTCTGCCTGGCTTTCGGCCGGTCGTCGACCGGCTCGCCTTCGGTCCGGATACGCGTCGCCGTATGGCGGCGACCGGGCTGGCGCTCTTTGTCGGCACGATGGATTTCGCGGCTCTCCACGCGGTGACCGGCTTGCATTGGGCCCGACTCGTCTCACCCCATCTCGACGACAGCGAGCCGCTCTACCGCGCGTTCTGGCAGACGATCGCCGCGCTTGTGCCCCATATCGGATTTCCGGCTCTGCCCTCGCCGGAGGAGGTCGAGGCGATGCGCCGCCGCGCCGCGCCTGCGTGGCGGGAGATCGAGGCGGCCGCAGTCGCCTCCGATGATGAGCACGACGTGAGCATGACTTTCTCCTGCTTGCAGGAAGAGGAAGTCTGGGGCGACCCGCTTTATCGCGTCGCGGCGGCAAGGCGCCTCGGGCTCATCGCGTGATGCGGGGCGACGCAGACCGAATCGACGCTGACAGCGGAAACGGCTGCCGCGCGTGATCGACTTCGTCGTTCGCAACGCACGCCTTCCCGGCGCAAGCCAACTTGCGGACATCGCGCTCACGGGCGGAAAGATTGCGGCGATCGCGCCGAACTTCGTGTGTGACGCGCCGGAGCAGGATGCGGGCGGAAGACTCGTCTGTGCGGGTCTCGTCGAGACGCACATCCATCTCGACAAGGCCGGCATCATGGGCCGTTGTGTGATCTGCGCGGGCACGCTCGCCGAGGCCGTGAGTCAAACTGCGAAAGCCAAGGCGGCTTTCACCGAGGAGGACGTCTACGCCCGCGCTTCAGCGGTGCTGGAGAAAGCGATTCTCCACGGGACGAACCGGATGCGGACCTTCGTCGAAATAGATCCGCGCGCGGGCTACCGTTCGTTCCAGGCGATCCTGAGGCTCAAGGCCGACTACGCCGACCTCGTCGCTCTCGACATTTGCGCCTTCGTGCAGGAGGGCCTGACCCAGGAGCCGGAAACGGAAGCGATGATCGCCGAGGCGCTTCGCTCGGGCGCCGACAGCGTCGGCGGCTGCCCCTACACCGACCCCGATCCTCCAGAGCATATCCGCCGCATCTTCGACCTCGCGGAGCGCTTTGCCGCGCCGGTCGATTTTCACCTGGATTTCGACCTGGATGCGACGAGCTCGAATCTGCCGTTCGTGATCGCTCAGACGAAAGCGCGGCGTTATGGCGGGCGTGTTTCGGTGGGCCATATGACGAAGCTTTCCGCGCTGTCGCCTGACGCGTTGGATAGAATCGCCGGTGAGCTTGCGGAGGCTGGGGTCGCGGTGACGACGTTGCCCGCGACTGATCTGTTTCTCAACGGCCGCGCCTACGATCGGCTCGTCCCGCGCGGCGTTGCGTGTGTCCACCGGCTCGCCGCGGAGGGCGTCGTCACGTCGATCGCGACGAATAATGTCATGAACCCGTTTACGCCCTTCGGCGACGCATCGCTCATGCGGATGGCCAATCTCTACGCCAATGTCGCCCAAATTGGCGCGCCGGCTGAGCTGGAGCGGGTCTTCGGTATGATCACCGGCGATGCGGCAAAAATTCTCGGCGCGCCCTACGGGCTCGAAGTGGGCGGCCCCGCCGACTTCGTGATCTTCGAGGCCGAGCGGCCCGCTGAGGCGGTGGCTGAGGTCGCCCCGGCCGCCGCGGGCTGGAGGAACGGGCGGCGGACATTCGTCCGCCCCACTCCCCGCTTGTTTCGAGCCTCTGGCCAGGAGGTCTCCGTCAACATGTGATGGCGTTTCGCCAAGACGGTTTATGGCGAGGATGTTTTTCCAGGACCTGGCCGCGGAGCGAGAAGCAACCAGAGGGCTTCAAACACGGTGAGCAGGACAAAAAGACTGATCGCGGTCGCCAGAATTCCGATCACCGGTTGCTGAAAAGTCGTCCCTCGCGCCGCGAACAAGGCAAGTATCGCCAAGACGATAGAGGCAAACCACCAACCGAACCATCGGTAGATCGCAGCGGCGTTCTCCCGGGGCGGACCAAGCGCATCGGAACGAACCTCGCCCGAGGAAACGCTTTCTCGTTCTGCGATCCGGGGCGTGTTGGCCATAGCGTTTCTCCTCTTCGAGATCGAGCGCCGCCGCCTTGCCGCTCGATCTTGCGCCCCCCAGCCAGCCAATGGCGGCGTCGCATTAACATTGCAGGTCCGGCGCATGAAAATGCGGGGCGCGATCAGCTCATAGGGCGAACGCGCCGCCCGGCGCAAAATCGCCGGATCGGCTCGGCGGGTCTTACGCCTCTTTCCGGCCGAAGCCATGCATATAGAGCGCCCACTGATGGCCGACGACGGCGCCCTTCATGCGTGGAAGCAGAATCAGACTGACGATGATCGTAGCCGTCAGCCAGAAGACTGCCGAGACGAGAAGCGACGATTCCGGCCATTGCTCGTCGGTGAACAGGACGCCCGCCGCCATGACATGGCAGACGACCAGCATCGTCAGATAGGCGGGCGCATCGTCGGCCCGCGCGTGGCTCAGATCTTCGCCGCAAATCTTGCACGCGCCCTCGAGCTTCAGATAGGCGCGAAAAAGGGAGCCCCGCCCGCAGGCCGGGCAGCGCCCCAGCAGGCCCCGCCTGATCGCCTCGACGACCGGCCGGTCCGGGCGCGGCGGTCGAGGGGCGCGAAACCTGTTGAAGCCGGACATGTCGTTCATCGACGCATCCCCTTTCTCGCGCGGGTCTCTTGCCGCGGCGCGCGCGAACGCCTCCTGGCTCCCTCGGACTCTTCGCCGCGAACGATCTCGAAACGCAGGGCGCCCGCGAATGGCGCGGCTTCGACGAGCCGCGCTTCGACGGCGTCGCCGAGCCGGAACGCTTCTCGGGTCCGGGTTCCGACGAGGGAGCGCGTCGCCTCCTCAAAGCGAAAATAATCGTCGCCGAGCGTCGCTGCAGGCACAAAGCCGTCCGCTCCGGTCTCGGCGAGCTTCACGAAGAGCCCCACTTTGGTCACGCCGCTGATGCGAGCGGCGAATGTTGCGCCGACCTTGTCCGCCATATAGGCGGCGACCAGCCGGTCCACCGTCTCCCGCTCGGCCGCCATGGCGCGCCGCTCGGCGGCGGAAATGTGTTCTGCGACCTGCGCCAGTTCGCCGCCGCGCAAGTCGGGAAGGCCGTCGTCGCCGAAATTCAGCGCGCGAATGAGGGCGCGATGTACGATGAGGTCCGCGTAGCGCCGGATCGGCGAGGTGAAATGGGCGTAACGGCGGAGGTTCAGGCCGAAATGCCCGTAATTCTCGTGGCTGTATTCCGCCTGCGCTTGCGCACGCAGCACGACTTCGTTGACCAGCGCCTCGACAGCCTCGCCTTTCACTCGGGCCAACGCTCCGTTGAAATGGGCCGGGCGGATGCGATCGCCTTTGGCGAGCTTCACGCCGATGGTGCCGAGGAAGGAGACGAGATCCTCGAGCTTCTCGGCGCTCGGCGCGTCATGGGCGCGATAGATCAGGGGTGAATGACGCTCCTCCAAAGTCTCGGCCGCCGCGACATTGGCGAGTATCATGAATTCTTCGATGAGCTGATGAGCTTGCAATCGCTCGGGCCAGCGCACCGCTTTGAGCCGCCCTTCGCGGTCGAGAGTGAGCTTGCGCTCCGGCAGGTCGAGGTCGAGCGGATCACGCCGTTCTCGCTCCACCTTCAGAGCCGCATGAGCCGCCCAGAGCGGCTTCAGCGCAAACTCAAGCAGGGGCGCCGTCATCTCGTCCGCGTTGCCGTCGATGGCGGCCTGCGCCTGCTCGTAGGCGAGCTTGGCGGCCGAGCGCATCATGATCCGGTGGAAAGTGTGGGAGCGCTTGCGGCCGTTGGCGTCGAGAATCATCCGCACGGCGAGCGCGGGCCGGTCTTCGTAAGCCTTGAGCGAGCAGAGGTCGTTTGAGATTCGCTCCGGCAGCATCGGAACGACCCTGTCGGGGAAGTAGACGGAGTTGCCGCGCTCCAGCGCCTCCCGGTCGAGCGCCGAGCCGGGACGCACATAGGCTCCGACATCGGCGATCGCGACGGTGATCACGAATCCGCCCGCGTTTCCAGGGTCGTCGTCGGACGCGGCGTGGACCGCGTCGTCGTGATCCTTGGCGTCTGGAGGGTCGATGGTCACCAGTGGGAGTTTTCGCCAGTCCTCCCGCGGCGGCGCCAGCTTCAGCGGCTTGGCGGCGTTTGCTTCCTTCTCGGCGGCCTCGGAAAAGACATGCGGAATATGGTGCGTGGCGAGCGCGATCAGGCTCACCGCCTTTTCGGACTTCACGGACCCCAGCAACTCAGCGACCCGAGCCGACAAAACGCCGAGACGGCTGTCCCGCAGCGGCTCCAAGGCGACGAGATCGCCGTCCTCCGCATCGCCGACCATATTGGCGGGAATGAAATAGTCGCGTCCCGAAGCGCGCTTTTCGACCGGGGAAGCACGCGCGGAGCCGTCCTTCTCCGCGTGGAGGACCGCATAAAGGCGAGCCTTCAACTTGTCGAGGACCTTGACCACCCGACCGGAATAGGAGGGCGCCTTGCCGGACGCCTCGGTATTGAAGTCGACCCGCATCAGCACCCGCGCGCCGAGGCCGGGGGCGGGCGAGCGGCTGCGTTTGTCGCGCGGCCGGCGGACATGGATTCGGGGGGCGGGACCGTCCTCTTCCCATTCGACGGGCTTGGCGATGAGTTCGCCGTCGCGGTCGCGATCTGCGATCTCGGCGACCACGAGGGAAGGGAGCCGTCCCTGCAGGTGAAGGGCCTTGCGGCCTCTCGCGAGCGCGCCTTCGGTTTGCAGGTCCTTAAGGAGGAGCTTGAGTTCCGCCTTCTGATCGCCCCTGACGCCGAAGGCGCGGGCAATGTCGCGGCGGGTGACGCGCGGGGGCGGCTTCTCGCCGTTCGGCGCTGCTGCGCCGCTAACAAAGGCAAGCACTTCCTCGCGCGAGGGCAGGGTTGAGCGGCCGCGTGCCGGCTGCTCCGCCGGGTCGCTCGCCGGACGCCTCATGGAAACGGATTTTCGCAAAAGAGAGAGCTCGTAAACAGTTTCTAATACCTAGGGCGGAGTGGCCGCGGATACAAGCAATTGCGTCATGGGAATGGCGCTGTTGCCAAAAGAAGGCGGCTGTATTTTCAGCAGCTTTCCGTTATTGATTCCGAAATACAGAATAATTCGAACGCCGTGGATCCCTCTTCCCGGAGGCTGGCCATCCGGGTAAATCTGCGTTAATCAAACCTCAACCCACCCGTCATAAATTGATTCACCATTAGTGAGGCGTAACGTTCAGGCTGAGTATGCAGGGCATTGAAGCAACATTCGACGAGGTCGCGTTCGAAAGCGAGCCCGGCTCGCCGCGCAACCTTTCCCAGTTCGTCCTTATCGCCGCGGCGGTCGCCGCCGTCGGTTGCGCCTCCGCCTTCGCCCTTCGAGCGTGGCTCGCAGCGCCTCCGCCCTTGCCGCCAATTGTGGCCGCGCCTGCCGTTAAAGCACCCCCGTCGCCTCCGCAGATAGCGGCAGCCGATTTCGGCCCCATGATTGTCGAGCCGGGCTGGATCCAACCCAAGGCCCCGACGCAACCCGAGCCGGGAATCGTGGCGAGGCTCGAACCCATTCCAAGCCTAAACGCGCCCTCCGAAGAATCTGTTCCTCCCAATTCGGCCGCACGCCTACCGGACGTCATTCCGATGCCGCCCACCCGCGACGTGCCCGTGGTTGGGGAGGAGGCGGTTCCGATGCCTCCGGCGAGGCCTCCGGAACTGAACGCGCCCGTAACCGCCGCCCCGGAACGCCAAGCCCCGCCTCCCGGAGTGGCGCTGCCGTCGCGTAATGGCGGCAACGTTTTTCAAAGGCTTTGGGGCGATTTGAGTGAGCCTCCGAAGCCGGGGGCAATCGTTCCGAGGCCTGTCGCTCCAGCAACCCCTGCGACGCGCGCGGTCGTTCCAACGGCTCCGGTTGCGCCTCCCGCTCCGGCCATTGCGTCCGCCCCGGCCGACACCCACTCGGGAAGCGGACGGAACAACGAACCGTCTCCGCTCGGTTTCTTCTTCCAGAAGGTCTTTGGTCATTCTGCGGCGCCAGCCGGCTATGACCGCTACACCGCTGTCTACGATATTTCTGCGCGCACCGTGTATATGCCGGACGGCACCCGGCTTGAGGCTCATTCCGGGCTGGGCAGAATGATCGACGATCCGCGCTACGTGGCCGAGCGGGGGAAGGGCGCGACGCCGCCGCATACCTACGACCTGAAGCTGCGGGAGTCGCTGTTTCATGGCGTTCAGGCGATTCGCCTCACTCCGGTCGGCGATGGCGGCGTCTACGGCCGCGCCGGACTGCTCGCCCATCCCTACATGCTCGGACCGAACGGCGACTCGAACGGCTGTGTTTCGTTCAGGGACTATGAAGCGTTCCTACGCGCCTTCGAGAGCGGCGAAATCAAGCGCCTCGCAGTGGTCGCGAACCTTTGAGGCCGGCCCCCATTTTCTGAAGGAGAATGGGACGCCGCTCTAAGCAGCTTCCTCTTCTCGCAGTCCCCGCTTCCGGAATAGCGCGCCCGGCGAGGGATCGCGGCCGCGGAAGCTGCGATAAGCCTCATCGTAGTCGCGGCTGCCGCCGGCGGCGTAGACGAAGTCGCGCAGGCGCTGCGCCGTCTCCGGATCAAAAATGTCGCCGCGTTCCTTGAAGGCCTCAAAACCGTCGGCGTCCAACACCTCGGACCAGAGGTAACTGTAATAGGCGGCCGAGTAGCCGCCCGAGAAGATGTGCTGGAAATGCGGCGTGCGATGGCGCATCGCGATCCCTTCAGGCATCCCAATCCGCCGAAGCTCGTTTTTCTCGAAGGCGACGACGTCCACTTCGCCCGGCGCCGGGTCGAGATGGAGCCTGAGATCGACAAGCGCTGACGCCGTGTATTCCACCGTCGCAAATCCCTGGTTGAAGCGGCGAGCGTTGATGAGTTTGTCCAGAAGCGCCTCGGGGATCGCCTCGCCTGTTTTGTAATGGACTGCAAAGCGGCGAAGCATTTCTGGCTGCTCCAGCCAGTGCTCATAAAGCTGCGAGGGGAACTCCACGAAATCACCTGCGACATGGGTGCCGGCCAGGATCGGATATGTGACGTCCGAAAGCATGCCGTGGAGCGCGTGGCCGAATTCGTGGAAGAGGGTGCGGGCGTCGTCGAAGCTGAGAAGGCTCGGTTCGCCCGCGCCGCCCTTCGCGAAATTCATCACGTTGACGATGATCGGATGCTGCACGCCGTCGAGCTTCCGCTGCCCGCGAAAGCCGCTCATCCAGGCCCCGCTGCGTTTTGAGGGTCTTGCGAAGTAGTCGCCGATGAAAAGCGCAAGCGGCCGGCCGTCACGATCCGTCACCTCCCAGGCCCGCGCGTCCGTATGATAAAGCGGCACGTCGAACCGCTCGTTGAAGTTCAGGCCGAAGAGTCGGTTCGCTGCGTAGAAGGCCGCATCGATCATGCGGTCCAACTGCATGTAGGGCTTGATGGCGCCTTCGTCGAAGTCGAACTCTGACTTGCGCCGCTTTTCCGCCAGATAGCGCCAATCCCAGGGCGCGACCGCAAAATTGCCGCCTTCACTTGCAGCGACGGCCTGCAACGCCTCCTGTTCCTTGCGCGCGCTCGCCGCCCCCGGCGTCCACACAGATTCGAGCAAGCCGAGGGCATTTGCGGGCGTCTTCGCCATCGTATCGGCCAGACGGTAATGGGCAAAGGATTCATAGCCCAGCAAGTGAGCGCGTTCCGCCCTGAGCTTCACCATTTCGGCGGCGATGGCGCGATTATCGGCGGCGCCGCCGTTCTCGCCGCGCGCGCTCCATGCCCGGAAGGCGCCCTCGCGCAGATCCCGCCGAGCCGAAAACTGGAGAAACGGCTCGACGCTGGAGCGGGAGAGCGTCACCGCGTAGCGGCCGGGATGGCCTAGGTCCTCGGCGAGCCGCGCGGCGCTTGCGACGTAGAAATCCGGCAGGCCTTCGAGATCTTTTTCGCCGATCAGCATCCGCCAGTCTCTTTCGTCCGCGAGCACGTTCTGGCCGAATTGGGCGCCGAGCGTCGCCAGACGGTCCGCGATTGCCGCAAGCCGCGCCTTCGCGGCCGCGGGAAGTCCGGCGCCCGAGCGGGTGAAATCGAGGTAATAGCGCCGGAGTACGCGCGCCTGCTCGGCGGAAAGACCAAGCGTCGCCTCCTTGGCCTTGAGCGCGTTGATGCGCTGGAACAGCGCGTCGTTGAGGTAGATTTCGCTGCGGTGGCGCGAAAGGACCGGTGCGATCTCGCGCTCGATTGTCTGCAAGGCGTCGTTGGTGTGCGAGCCCGCGAGGTTGAAGAAAACGCTCGCGACCTTGTCCAGGGACCGGCCGCTCCGCTCCAGCGCTTCGATTGTGTTGGCGAAGGTCGGCGCCTCGGGATCGCTGGCTATCGCCCCGATCTCTGCCTTGGCTTCCGCGATGGCCGCGTCGAAGGCAGGCCGGAAATGGCTCGACTCGATCTCGCGGAAAGGCGGGGCCTCGAACGGGCCGGCCCATGGCGCGAGAAGCGGATTTTCCCGGGCGGTTTCGTCGGCCATGAACTGCAGTCCTCTTGAGCGACCTGGATATAGGGGCTCGAGGAGGATGGCGAAAGCGTTCCGCGCCTCCGCGTCGCATGGCGGGGGGAAAGCCGCGGGTGTACAAGAGCCGCCGTATGTCGCCGCGCGACCGAAGGCGGCAGGGAACAGACGCCTATGCTCTCGATCCGTCTCCGCTTCCCGAGCGCCAGGCGTCTAACCGCCGCCGAGGCGTACACGGCGCTCGAACACGCCTGATCGCTCACGATGGATAAAGTCGCTCTCGGAGTCGACGTTGGGACGGGGAGCGCCCGCGCGGGCCTTTTCGCTCGCGACGGGAGGCTGATTGCGAGCGCAAAGCGCGATATCGCCCTCTGGCGAGACCCGGGCGGCGTTGTCGAACACGCCAGCGCCGACATCTGGTGGGCCGTCACTCGAGGCTGTCCGCGAGGCCGTTGAGGCCTCCGGTCTGCCGTCCGAGTCTGTCGTGGGCATCGGCTTTGCCGCCACCTGCTCGCTAGTCGCCCTCGGCCGCGATCTTGAGCCGGTGTCGTTCAGTCCCAGCGGCGCGCGCGAGCGCGACGTCATCGCCTGGATGGACCATCGCGCGGCCGAGGATGCCGCGCGGATCACGGCAAGCGGGGATGCGGTCCTGCGATATTTCGGCGGATCGATGTCGCCCGAGATGCAGCCGCCGAAGCTCGCCTGGGCGCAAAGGATGCGGCCCGAGGTTTTCGAAGTCGCCGCGCATTTTCTCGGCCTTACCGACTGGCTGACATTTCGCGCTACGGGATCGCTCACACGCTCGCTCTGCTCCACAGCCTGCAAGTTCGGCTATCTCGCGCATGAAGGGCGCTGGCCGGTGGAGTTTTACGAGAGGATCGGGCTTGCCACACTCGCTCTCGACAGTTTCAAGCGTCTGGGGACCGACATTGCCCCGCCCGGCGCTCCACTCGGGGCCGGCCTGCAGGCCGAAGCGGCCGCAGCAATGGGTCTCAATCCCGGAACGCCGGTCGCGGCCGGGCTGATCGACGCCCACGCCGGAGCGCTCGGCACACTCGGCGCCCGCGATGGAGACTCGGCCAGCGACCCGTTGGGGCGGCTCGCGCTGATCCTTGGGACGTCTTCGAGTTGCATGGCGCTTTCGCGCGAGCCGCGTTTCATTGAAGGCGTCTGGGGCCCGCATGTGTCGGTGCTTCTTCCCGGCCTCTGGCTCATCGACGGAGGCCAGTCCGCCTTCGGCGCGGCCATCGATCAAGTGTTGCGCCTGCATCCGGCTTTTCAGGACGCGAGCTCCGAGGGCATGGCGCGGCTCGAAGCCGACATTGTTGCGCGGGTCGGCGGCCTCTCGCAGGCGGCGCTGATCGCCGAGTCGATCCATGTCTTGCCGAGTTTCATTGGGACGAGAGGGCCAGTCGCCGATCCGGAGTCGCGCGGCGCGATCGTCGGACTCGATCTTGCCTTGGATCGCGCAAGCCTCGAGGCGCTCTATGTCGCTTGCCTCTGCGGCCTCGCTTACGGGATCGCGGAGATCGTCGCGGCGCTAAAGTCGGCGGGGTACGATTTCGAGACGATCGTGGTCAGCGGCGGCGCATCTCGCAGTGCGCTTGTCAGGCAGATCGTCGGCGACGTCTGCGGGATCGAGGTCGCAACGCCAGCGACCGAGGCCCCGGTGTTGCTGGGCTCGGCGATGATTGGCGCGGCGGCGGCTGGTTGGGGCGACTTGCCGTCGCTGATGACGTCAATGGGATCTCTGTCGGAACGGGCTCGGCCTGTCCGCGCCGCCGCGGCGGCCTTCCATGCACGAAAGCGTTGGGTCTACGCCGCGCTTCAGGAGGCTGAGCGGGAAAGCCGCAAGGCGATGCGGCGCCGCTGGCCGGACCTTGTGATCTTCGATTGCGACGGCGTGCTCGTCGACAGCGAGCCGATCGCGCTCGCGGTCACACGCCGCGTGCTTGCCGCGGCGGGAATCGTGTTGACCGACGAGGAGACGCGTGAGGAATTTCTCGGGCGTTCGCAAGACACGGTGCTCGAACGGTTGGCCGCCGAGCGGGGCGTCCGCCTGCCGAGAGACTTTTCGGCCGCTCTTGCACGCGAACTTCTCGCGACATTCGGCCGGGAGCTCAAGGGCGTGAAGGGTGTGCGCGAGGCTGTGGCTGGAATTTCGGCGCGCGTTTGCGTCGCTTCGTCGAGCGCGCCGCAACGGCTGCGCTTCACCCTAAAGGTGGCGGGGTATGACGGCCTGTTTGGCCAAAACGTGTTTTCCGCGTCCCAGGTCGCATTTGGGAAGCCGAGTCCGGATCTGTTTCTCTTCGCCGCGCGCGCAATGGGGGTCGATCCCAGCGACTGCCTTGTGATCGAAGACAGCCTCGCGGGCGTCGCCGCCGCGCGGGCCGCTGGCATGACCGTCTATGGATTTGTGGGCGGAAGCCATTTCTCGGGCCCAGAGCAGAAGGCGCAATTGACGGCGGCCGGCGTCGACCGCATTTTTGACGACATGACAAAGCTGCCGGCGATTGTGGCCGAGGGGGTCGGGCCGGCTTTTGTGGGGAAGGAATGGCGCGCAAGGCGGACCACGACGGGTTGAGGATCGACGAGGCGGCGCGGGCTGGCTGGCTCTACTATGTCGCCGGCAATACGCAGGACGAGATCGCGCGCAAGCTCGGCATTTCACGCCAGGCGGCGCAGCGCCTTGTCTCGCTGGCGATCAGCGAGAGGCTCATCAAAGTCAGGCTCGATCATCCGATCGCCCGTTGCATGGAACTCGCGGCCGCGCTCAAGATGCGCTATGATTTGCGTTTCTGCGACATTGCGCCGACGCGACCCGGACTCTTCGTCCTCGACGCTCGGCATCGCCCAGACGGCGGCGGCCGAGTTCGAGCGCTGGCTGCGTCGCCCGGAAGCTGCGATCATTGGCATCGGCACCGGTCGAACGATGCGTGCGGTCGCCGACCAGCTTCCGCAGATGGAGTGTCCTCAGCACAAACTGGTGGCGCTTGTCGGCACGACAAAGACCGATGGATCGTCGTCTTTCTATGACGTCATCATCCGCGTGTCCGACACAGTGCGGGCTCCCCACTATCCAATGCCGCTTCCTGTGGTCGCGCGCTCGGTCGAGGAGCGCGAACTGCTCACCAGCCTCGCCTCGGTGCGCAGTCTGTTCGATCTCGTCGAGCGCACGGATGTCTGCTTTGTTGGGGTTGGCACGGTTGGCGATTCCGGGCCGCTGGTCCAGGACGGCATCATCACTCGGCAGGAGGCGGAGGCCTTGCGTCACCTTGGCGCCGTTGGCGAGATCACCGGCTGGGCTTTCGACGCCAATGGCAGGGTGCTGGCCGAAGGCGTCAACCAGCGGGTCGCGGGCGCTCCGCTGCGCAAAGCGGGAAACCGGCTCGTCGTCGGGGTGGCGATGGGTCAAGCGCGGCGCGCCGCCATTCGGGCCGCGCTCATCGGCGGCCTGCTTTCGGGCCTGGTGACGGATGAGGCGACCGCGGAGCACTTGCTGCAGCGCTAGTGATGGTGCGCTGCAGCAACGAATCCTTATTGACAGGGGCGGCGAGATCAGGCGAATAATCGCCCGTTATGATAGCAATTGCCCGCAGCGGCTCTTGCTCAGCGGAGGATACGCTTATGAAGGTTCTCGTGAAGGGCCTGCTAGGGGCCGTCGCGCTCGCGGGTTTCTCGCTTCCAGCCTTTGCCGACACCACCTTGACGATCGCAACCGTGAACAACGGCGACATGATCAGGATGCAAGGGCTGACGGAAGATTTCACCAAAGCCAACCCTGACATCAAGCTCAACTGGGTCACGCTCGAAGAGAATGTTCTGCGTCAGAAGGTGACGACAGACATCGCCACCAAGGGCGGGCAATTCGACGTGCTGACCATCGGCACCTACGAAGTGCCGATTTGGGCGAAGAAAAAGTGGCTCGTCGATCTCGACAAGCTTGGCGCCGACTACGACGTCGATGACCTTCTGCCGCCGATCCGTGCGGGCCTTTCCTCTGACGGGAAGCTTTACGCCGCGCCTTTCTACGGTGAGAGTTCTTTCGTCATGTACCGGACGGATCTCTTCGAGAAGGCCGGTCTCAAGATGCCTGAGAAGCCCACCTGGGATTTCGTGCGGCAAGCCGCTGACAAGCTTACCGACAAGTCCGGGGGAGTGTACGGAATCTGCCTGCGGGGCAAGCCGGGCTGGGGCGAGAACATGGC
Organism: uncultured Alphaproteobacteria bacterium; assembly: GCA_963824465.1. Classification (GTDB taxonomy): domain Bacteria; phylum Pseudomonadota; class Alphaproteobacteria; order Rhizobiales; family Beijerinckiaceae; genus Roseiarcus. The sequence continues at coordinate 136,250 of CAWGPL010000013.1, read as the reverse complement.
TTTCCTCACGGCTATGTCCAACTCCTTCGGCGCCCGCTGGTTCGACATGAAGTGGCAGCCGCAGTTCAATACGCCCGAGTGGAAAAAGACGCTCGATTTCTATGTTTCGCTGATGAAGGCGGACGGCCCTCCCGGCGCTTCATCGAATGGCTTCAATGAGAACCTGGCGCTCTTCAATGACGGCAAATGCGCGATGTGGATCGACGCGACAGTCGCCGCCGGCTTCGTGACCGACCCCAAGCAGTCTAAGGTTGCCGACAAAGTCGGATTTGCGCTGGCGCCGAACAATGGCCTCGGTAAGAACGCCAACTGGCTCTGGTCTTGGGCCCTGGGCGTTCCCTCGGGTTCGAAGAAGATTGAGGCGGCTGAAAAGTTTGTCTCCTGGGCGACCAGCAAGCACTACACTGAGCTCGTCGCCTCGAAGGATGGATGGGCGCGCGTCCCGCCCGGCACCCGCACCTCGCTCTACAAGAACCCGGAATATCTTAAGGCGGCGCCCTGGGCTCAGATGACGCTCGAGTCGATCAATTCGGCCGACCCGGACCATCCAAGCGTGCAGCAGGTGCCCTATACCGGCGTCCAGTTCGTCGCCATCCCGCAATTCCAGGGCATCGGCACCGATGTCGGGCAGGATTTCTCCGCTGCGCTCGCCGGGCAAATGACCGTCGACGCCGCCCTTGCGAAGGCTCAAGCCTCTACCGAGGAAGCGATGAAGCGCGCCGGTTACATCAAATAAGGCTTGGCTCGGTCGTCTCGCGTCCGTCCGCCGCGGGCCGTCCGAGAGGGACGTTCCTCCCCGTCCCGCCCCTCCCGTGATTCTCGCGGGGAGGGGTTCCGGGGAGCTATTAAAGACGGATGGCTCGTGCGCCTCGGTTGGTTTTGCGCGCGAAACGAACTGAGGCCGGGCCGACTCACGATCGGCGTCTCCCGCTTCCTTTGAGGGGGAAGCGCGACTCAGGGAGGAGCTAGAGGCATGGCGACACAGGAAACAGCCGCCGCGGGCCGCATTCTCGTAGCGCCTTCGGTCATCCTGCTCTTCGCATGGATGATCGTGCCGCTGGTCATGACGCTCTATTTCTCGACTCTGCGCTACAGCCTGCTCGACCCGGACAGCACGGGTTTCGTTGGATTCCAGAACTACACCTACTTCCTCACCGACCCGAATTTCCTCACCGCGCTCTGGAACACGCTTGTTCTGGTCGTTGCGGTTCTCGTCATCAGCGTGGGCGGCGGCATTCTGGTCGCGCTCCTGATGGACCAGCCGGTCTATGGACTGAGCATCATCCGGCTCATGGTGATCGCGCCGTTCTTCGTGATGCCGACGGTGAGCGCGCTCGTCTGGAAGAACCTGTTGATGAACCCGGATTTCGGGCCTCTTCGCGTGGATCGCGAAGGCGTTCGGGCTCCAGCCGGTCGTCTGGTTCACCAACTGGCCGATGCTGTCGATCATCCTGATCGTGTCATGGGAGTGGCTGCCCTTCGCCGCGCTCATTCTCCTGACCGCGCTGCAGTCCCTCGACGAGGAGCAGAAGGAAGCCGCCTCCCTCGACGGCGCGGGCGCCTTCTCCTACTTCTTCTATATCGTGCTGCCGCATATCGCGCGCGCGATCACCGTCGTCGTTCTGATCGAGACGATTTTCCTGCTTTCGATCTTCGCCGAGATCTACGTGACCACCTCCGGGGGCCCGGGCGTGGCGACGACGAACATTCCCTACCTCGTCTACAAGCAGGCGCTTCTGAATTTCGACGTAGGCGGGGCTTCGGCGGGCGGCATCGTCGCCGTCATCCTCGCCAACATCGTCGCCATCTTCCTGATGCGCATGGTCGGCAAGAATCTGGAGGGCTGAGTCCATGGCGATACAGAGAACTGTCGGCAGCCGGATCGGCGTGACCGTCCTGGCGTGGGTCGTGGCCTTCCTGATCTTTTTCCCGATCCTGTGGACGATCATCACGAGCTTCAAGAGCGAACTCGACGCAATCGCGATGCCGCCGAAATTCCTGTTCTTCCATTGGACGCTGGAGAACTACGCCGAGGTTCAGCAGCGCTCGAACTACCTGCACTTCGCATGGAACTCGGTGGTGCTCTCGGTCGGCGCCAATATCGTCGGCCTGATCATCTCGGTTCCTGCCGCCTGGGCGATGGCTTTTGCACCCGGCAAGCGAACCAAGGATCTTCTGATGTGGATGCTGTCCACCAAGATGATGCCGGCGGTCGGCGTGCTCGTGCCGATCTACCTCATCTTCAAGGACCTCGGTCTGCTCGACAGCCTGCTGGGCGTCGGCTTCGTCCTGATGATGTTGAACATGCCGATCCTGATCTGGATGCTCTATACCTACTTCAAGGAGATCCCGGTCGACATTCTGGAAGCCGCGCGCATGGACGGCGCCTCGCTCCTCAACGAGATCGTCTATGTGCTTGACGCCGATGGCCGTGCCGGGCATTGCATCGACGATGCTGCTCGCGATCATCCTGTCGTGGAACGAAGCGTTCTGGACGCTCAACCTCACGACCTCGAACGCGGCCCCGCTCACCGCCTTCATCGCCTCCTTCTCGGCGCCGGAAGGCTTCTTCTGGGCGAAGCTGTCGGCGGCGTCCACGCTCGCGATCGCTCCGATCCTCATTCTCGGCTGGTTCTCGCAGAAGCAACTCGTCCGCGGCCTGACGTTCGGCGCCGTGAAATAGGCCAAAGGGAGACAACGACCCATGGGCAGCATTCAGCTGAAGCAGGTCAGGAAGGCCTTCGGCGCCGTCAATGTCATCAACGGCGTCGACCTCGACATCAAGGATGGCGAGTTTGCCGTCTTCGTCGGCCCGTCGGGCTGCGGCAAGTCCACGCTCCTGCGCCTGATCGCGGGGCTCGAGGACGTGACCTCCGGAGAGGTCGTCATCGACGGCAAGGACGCGACGCAGGTTGGTCCCTCGAAGCGCGGCCTGGCGATGGTCTTCCAGTCCTACGCGCTCTATCCGCACATGAGCGTGCGCAACAACATCGCCTTCGCGCTCAAGATGGCCGGGCAGAGCGCCGACGTGATCACGCAGAAGGTGAACAAAGCGGCCACGACCCTGAATCTGACAGACTACCTGGAGCGCAAGCCGCGCCAGCTCTCGGGCGGCCAGCGCCAGCGTGTCGCCATCGGTCGCGCCATCGTGCGCGAACCGAAGGCGTTCCTTTTCGACGAACCGCTGTCCAACCTCGACGCGGCGCTTCGCGTGCAGATGCGAATCGAGATTGGCGAGCTCCACAACGTTTTGAAGACGACGATGATCTACGTCACGCACGATCAGGTCGAGGCGATGACCATGGCCGACAAGATCGTCGTGCTCGACAGGGGCTCAGTCGCGCAGGTCGGCTCGCCGCTCGAACTCTATAACAGACCGAACGGCCTCTTCGTCGCGGGTTTCATCGGCTCACCGACGATGAATCTGATCAAGGGCGCGCCCGCCGCGAAGCGGGGCGCCGAGACGATCGGCATTCGCCCAGAGCATGTCGAGGTTTCCACGACCGCAGGGGAATGGCCGGCCGAAGTCCATCTCGCCGAACATCTCGGCTCCGATACTTTCGTCCACGCGACCGCTGATGGCATCGGACACATGACGCTTCGCCTTGAGGGCGAGGCGCCGCTGAAGGCTGGCCAGCGGATCTTTGTCACGCCGCGCGAGGGAAATATTCACCGCTTCGACAAGGATGGCCGGCGGATCAACTGAAGGGTCGCGCTCGTCGTTTTCGGGCGCGCAGGATCCATCGCAGATCACGGGAGCCGGCTATGAGCGTGAAACTCTCTCTCGCCAATCTCAAGACCTTGCCGAAGAGCGTTGCCGCGCCAAAGTATGAGCGCTCCGATCTTAAGGCCGGGATCTTTCATATCGGAGTCGGCAACTTCCATCGCGCCCATCAGGCAGTCTATCTCGACGACCTTTTAAACAAGGGGCGGGATCACGACTGGGCGTTGATCGGCGCGGGCGTGCGGCAGACCGACATCGCAATGCGCGAGCAGCTCGCCGCGCAGGATTGGCTCACGACCGTCGTCGAGCAGGAGGCGCACGCCAGCGCCGCGCATGTCACCGGCGCGATGATCGATTTCATCAAACCCTTCGATGTCGCCGCGAATCTGGCGGTGTTGATGCGCCCCGAGATCCGCATCGTCTCGCTGACGGTCACCGAAGGTGGCTACTACATCTCGCCCGCGACGCAGAACTTCGACCCAACTCATCCCGACATCGTCGCCGACGCAAGAAGTTCGGACGCGCCGAAAACGGCCTTCGGCCTCATCGTCGCGGGCCTTAAGAGGCGGCGCGCCGCCGGCCTTCAACCCTATACCGTCATGTCATGCGACAACCTTCCGGGCAACGGACATGTGACGGAGAACGCCGTCGCCGGCCTTGCCGAGCTTTCCGATCCAAAACTTGCGGAATGGATACGCGCCAATGTCGCGTTTCCCAACGCCATGGTCGATCGCATCACGCCGGCGACGACCGAGCGCGAGCGATCCATCCTCAAGGATCAATGGGGAGTCGAGGATAATTGGCCGGTGTTTTGCGAGGAATTCAAACAGTGGGTGGTTGAGGACCATTTCCCGGCGGGCCGCCCAGCGCTTGATGAAGTCGGAGTCACATTCACCTCGGACGTTGCGCCCTATGAGCTGATGAAGATCCGCATCCTCAACGGCGGACATGCAGCCATTGCCTATCCGTCCGGCCTCCTCGATATCCATTTCGTGCATGAGGGGATGGAGGATGCCCAAGTCGCGGAATTTCTCGAAACGTTGACGAAGCGCGAGATCATTCCGGTCGTGCCGCCGCCGCCGAAGGTCGATCTCGAAGCGTATCGCAAGAAGGTCGCGGAGCGCTTCGCTAACCCGAAGATTGGCGACACGATCACGCGTCTCTGCCTTGATGGTTCAAATCGCCAACCCAAGTTCGTTCTGCCGACTGTGCGGGATCGCCTGAAGACGGGCGGAAGCGTGAAAGGGCTCGCGCTCGTCTCCGCGATGTGGTGCCGCTACTGCTACGGCGAGACGGAGAGTGGAAGACCTATTCCGCCGAACGATCCAAGCTGGGACCGCCTGCAGGCCGCTGCGAAGGCCGCGCGCTACGATCCCAGGGCTTGGCTTGCGCTTGGCGATATCTTCGGCGATCTCGCGACGAATTCCATTTATATCGAGACCTTCTCCGCCGCGCTCGCGTCGCTCTGGGCGAAGGGCGTTCGCACAACCCTTGCCGATTATCTCGGTGGCGCGAGCTGAGAGGGAACTCCGCGAACCGGTGAGGCGCAAGGCAGCTCAGGACTCCGGAGAGCCATGTATCTCGAGCGTTTCAATCTCAAGGGCCGGGTCGCGGTCGTGACTGGCGGCGCGCAGGGCATCGGGCTTGCCTGCGTCGAGGCGCTCGCGGAAGCCGGCGCCCATGTCTATATCGCCGACAGGGACGGGAAGGTCGCGGCTCATGCGCATGAGACGATGAAGGCCAAGGGGTTTGCAACCGACGTCATCGAAATGGACGTTACGAAATCGGCCGACGTCGACGCCTGCGCCGAGAACGATCATGAGCGAGAAGGGCAGGGTGGACGTGCTCGTCTGCAACGCGGGCATCGCGCGGTCGGAAGTCGCGGCCGAGGACGTCACCGACGAGCGCTGGCTAAACGTGCTCGACGTCAATCTCAATGGCGTCTTCTGGTGCTGCCGCGCCTTTGGACGCCACATGCTTGCGGCGGGGCGCGGCTCAATCGTGACCATCGGCTCGATGTCGGGCTTCATCGTCAACAAGCCACAGGCGCAAAGCTACTACAACGCCTCGAAGGCCGGCGTTCATCACCTAACGAAGTCGCTTGCAGCGGAATGGGCGCCGCGCGGCGTGCGGGTGAATTCTGTCGCGCCGACCTACATCAACACCCCGCTCACCGCCCTCGCAAAGACGAACAAGGCGATGTACGACACCTGGATCGAGATGACGCCGATGGCGCGCATGGGCGAGCCAGACGAGATCGCCTCCGTCGTCCTATTTCTCGCCTCCGACGCCGGGAGCTTGATGACGGGCTCGATCGTCGTCGCGGACGGCGGCTATACCTGCTGGTGATTTTAGAAGGAATGAGCGCGTGGATCTCGGACTGAGGGGCAAGGTCGCCGTCATCACCGGCGGCAGCGTCGGCATAGGGCTGGCGATCGCCGAAGGGCTGGCGGCTGAGGGCGTCAACGTCGTGCTTGCGGCGCGCGGCGCCGAGCGGGTTTCCGAGGAGGCCGCGCGCATCGCGAAGGCGCACGGGATCAGCGCCGAAGGCGTCGCCTGCGACGTCGCGACCCCCGCGGGCGCCGACGCGCTGATTGCGGCCGCCAGGGAAAAGTTCGGCGGCGCGGACATCCTCATCAACAATGCTGGCACGGGCAGCAACGAAACGGTGATGGAAGCGCCGGACGAGAAGTGGGGGGCTTACTGGGAACTGCATGTGATGGCGGCCGTGCGCCTTGCGCGTGGCCTCGCCCCGCTCATGAAGGCGCGCGGCGGCGGCGTCATCCTGCACAACGCCTCCATCTGCGCCGCGCAGCCGCTTTGGTACGAGCCGATCTATAACGTGACCAAAGCGGCGCTGATGATGTTCTCGAAGTGTCTCGCCACCGAACTCGTCGGCGACAACATTCGCGTGAATTGCGTCAACCCCGGCCTCGTCCTGACGCCCGACTGGATCAAGACCGCCAAGCAACTGACCGCGGACAAGGGCGGCGACTGGCAGGGCTACCTCGATGGGGTCGCCAAGGAATTGGCGCCGATCAACCGCTTCGCAAGCCCGGCGGAACTCGCGAATTTCTTCGTCTTCCTCTGTTCGGAGCGGGCGAGCTACTCGGTGGGCTCGACCTATTTCGTGGACGGAGGCATGCTCAAGACCGTTTAACGCCAGCTCCATAAACTATGCGGCGCTTGCCCGCGCAGTCGCGGCGCTGTTCCGGATGCTCGGCTAGCAATCTCCCAAAGCCGTCCGGCCTGCGCCCTTATTTGGCCTCGCGGCTCCGACTGGCGCTCCGTCGGCGGTGCGCGGCCTGTTTCGCCCGATTGCCGCAGAGCGCCATGCTGCACCACCGGCGCGCGTGCCTGTGCGTATGGTCGGCGAAGAAAAGGGTGCAGGCCGCGCCCTCGCAGGCCTTCACGTTGGTGAAGTCCTCCGTGCAGACGAGACGCGCCAGCGCTTCCCCGATCGGCAGGAGAAGCGCTTCGGGCGAACGCCAGCGGCGTTCGGAGGGAAGCGCGAAATGCGCGCTCTCGGAATCTGAAGTCCATACGATCCGGCGGAACGTCTCGTCGCGCGCGAGCAGGCGGTTGAGCGGCGCAAGGTCGTCAAGGCTCTCCGCGTCGAGCGGCCGGCCCGGCGGCGGCGGACAAAGCCTCTGAACCATTCCCGCAAATTTCGCGCCTGCTCGGCGACGGCGTCCAACTCGCCCGGAAGAGCCCGGGCGCGAACCGTCTCGAGCGCCTCCGGGGCGCGAGGCGAGCCTGCGCGAGCCAGTCCAGCAGGCCCTCGCCGTCTTCGATCCAGTCGATCGGCGCGTCCACAGGCGTCGCAATCGAATTCAGGAAGTCGAGCCCGGGCGCATCTCCGATGAAAATCGCTGACCCGTGTCGATGCATCTTCGCGCCTTGTCTGGGTGAGGGTCCGCCCTTTTTGGCTGAACGCTGCTCGCAGGAAATAACCGTTGGCGGTCCGCTTGACAAGTTACCTTCGATGGACGTAACCGTAGTAGATGTCATTTACAGGTTACTAAAACGCGCCATGGAGCAGAGGACATGTCTGCAAACGCCATCTCGGTCGTGCTGGTTCACGGCGCCTGGGCCGACGGATCGATCTGGACGAAAGTGATCCGCCTCCTCGCCTCCGAGGGCGTTCAGGCGGTGACGGCGCCTCTTCCGCTGACCTCGTTCGCCGACGATGTCGCCGCCCTGAACCGGACGCTGGAGCGCGTAGCTGGACCGGCGGTTGTGGTGGGCCACGCTTATGCCGGCGCTGTCATCGCAGCCACGCGCGACGAGAAGGCGCGCGCCCTCGTCTATGTCGCGGCGCTCGCCCCGGACGAGGGCGAGACCGTCGCCGATCTCTTCTATCGCGCGCAGCCCCACCCAGATGCGCCCAAGCTCGGACCTGACTCCCACGGGCTTTTATACATGCCTGAGGTGGCCTTCGCGGCGGCCGTTGCGCCGAACGCCTCGTCGGAGGAGCAGACGGTTATGGCGGCGGTCCAGAGGCCGATCTCGGCCGCCTGCATCACCGTCGCCGTCGAACGCCCGCTTTGGAAGGACAGGCCCGCGTGGTTCCTGATCGCGGAGGAGGATCGCATGATCGCTCCGGCGACCCAGCATTTCATGGCCGAGCGGATGGGAGCGCATGTTTGCTCTCATCCGATCGATCATACGCCGAACGTCACCGCGCCTGCCGTTGTCGTGAGCGTCATCCGTGAGGCGATTGAAGCCGCCAAGTCGTGAAGGCGCGGGCTCTCCGCAAATGAAATAACCCTCTATTTATCTCCCTTAAGGTTACGCACAAGGAGCATGTTCTCATGACGGCCATTCGCTATCGTTTCGCCGATGCCGGCGGCTCCAAAATCTTCTATCGCGAGGCAGGTCCGGCTGGCGCGCCGAAGCTCCTGCTGCTGCACGGCTTTCCGAGCGCGAGCCACATGTTCCGCGATCTCATCCCGTTGCTCGCCGATCGCTTCCACATCGTCGCTCCGGACCTGCCGGGCTTCGGCCGATCCGAGGCCCCCGGAGGCGTGCTCACCTTCGAGCGCATCGCTGAGCGAATCGATCGCTTCACCGAAGAGATCGGCTTCGAGCGGTATGCGGTCTACGTCTTCGACTACGGCGCTCCGACCGGCTTCCGGCTGGCGGTGAAGCATCCCGACCGCATAACCGCGATCATCTCGCAGAACGGCAACGCCTATGAAGAGGGCCTGAGCGACGGCTGGAGCCCCATCCGCGCCTATTGGCGGGACCCTTCGCCGGCCAATCGCGACGCGCTACGCACCTTTCTGAAGCCCGAGACAACGGTATGGCAATACACACACGGCGTCCCGGATGAGCAGGCGGTTTCGCCGGACGGGTACTCGCTCGACAATTTCTATCTCGCGCGGCCGGGAGCCGCCGATATGCAACTGGACCTTTTTCGCGACTATCAGAGCAATGTCGCCCTTTACCCGGCCTTCCAGAGTTATTTCCGGGCACACAAGCCGCGCTTTCTGGCGGTCTGGGGGAAGAATGACCCGTTCTTCCTGCCGGCGGGAGCGGAAGCCTTCCGGCGCGACATCCCGGACGCGAGCGTGCAATTCTTCGATACAGGGCATTTCGCGCTGGAAACACACGCCAGCGAGATCGCGATCGCGATACGCGAATTTCTGGTGTGATCGAGCCGCCCGGCGCTTCTTTGCTTTCGGAAGAGGGAGCGCCGCTGGCGCGCGCGCCTGCGGGAGCGCGGGTGAACGGCTTTAGATATCCTGCCCAGGCCCCGATCCGGCTTCGCGCAGGACCGGCTCGTCGACGCTCATGGCGTTGCCTCGCCAGACGAAATTCTCGCGTGACCAGCCACGAATCCAGACGAACGGCAGCATGGCGTCCCTGACCATCCAGGCAAGTGGGCTGCGCCAGTTGATCGGCCAGCCGGAGATGAGCGCGAGGAATGCCTCCAGCGCGTACCAGAAGACCGCGGCCAGCACGAGGTTGATCCACGGGCCGAATCCGTAATCGCTGCCGGCCACCGCCGCTGCGACTATGGTGAGAAGGCTTGTCGTCAGGATCTCCGGCGCGAAGTGCGATGGGGAAGGTGGCGCGCCTCAGCCGGGCCCAGCGCGTCTGCCGCGCCCAGACGTCCTTGAGCGTGCGCGTCCCAAGAGGCTGCTCGAACGGCCCGTTGGCGAGATGGGCGTGCAGCCCCTGTCGATTGATAAGCTTGGTCGTCGCGGCGTCCTCGGCAATCTCCGCCCCCAGCGCCTCGATGCCTCCGCCCTTGGCGATGATATCGCGCCGCATCAGCATCGTCTTGCCTTGTGCGAAGCCGAACCCAAGCGCCTCGGCGGCATATTGCCAGCGCGCCTCGTAGGTATTGAGAAAGCCCGCCTCGACCTCGGCGCCGAACGAGTTGGCCCGCGAGCCGATCGGGGGGAACAGACGACGCCGGTGCCCGGCGCCCAACTCGCCAGAAGCCGCTGAATGTAGTCCGGCGGCATCAGCACATTGGAATCGGCCATGATGATCCAATCATGCCGAGCCGCATTCCAGCCCTTCACCACATTGTTGAGCTTGGGATTGGCGCTGATTATGTCGTCGCCGAACAGGAGTCGCGCGGGCCGCTCGGGATGGGCCGCGATCGCCGCGCGGACGAGCGGGGCGATCGGATCCGCGGCGTCCGCGAGGCAAAAGACGATCTCGTAATCGGGATAGTCGAGCGCAAAAATCCGCCGCAGCGTTTCGCGCGAATAGGCCTCGACGCCGCGCAGAGGCTGGACGATCGAAACGGGCGGCGCGTCGGCGGGGACCGGCGTCGGCTGCGCTCGCCGCGCGCAACGGCGGCTCGCGAGCGCCACGCTGAACGCGTGCATGCCCCCGCTAGCTAAGCAAATGCCGGCGGCGAAAGCGGAAATCGTCATTGTCGCATTCTACCCGTTTCCCGAATTGGCGCCACCGATATTGCTGATTTCACGCGACGCTTCTATGAAGACGGATGCCTTCTTCTCCGGTTGTCCGGTTTGCGCCCTCGCCCACGGGCCGCATTCATATCGGCAATGCGCGCCCGGCGCTTCTAAACTGGCTTTACGCCCGACGCCATGGCGGGACCTTCATTTTGCGATTCGACGACACCGATCGCGAACGGTCGAGCGAGGAATACGCCCGCTCGATCGAGGAGGACCTTGCCTGGCTCGGACTCCGCCCCGATCTCGTTCGCCGTCAGTCCGAGCGGGTCGCGCTCTATGACGCCGCCCTGGAACGCCTGAAGGCGAGCTGGCCGGCTTTATCCGGCCTATGAGACGGCGGAGGAGCTCGATCGACGCCGCAAGCGCCAGCAGGCGCTTGGACGCCCGCCAATCTATGATCGCGCGGCGCTCAAGCTGACCGACGCCGACCGAGCCGCCTTTGAGGCCGCTGGGCGAAGGCCGCACTGGCGGTTCCGGCTCGAGGAACGGGTGGTGCGATGGGACGATATGGCGCGCGGCGCGTCCCACATCGACTGCGCCTCCATCTCCGACCCGGTTCTGCGCCGCGAGGACGGCGCCTATCTCTACACGCTGCCCTCGGTGGTGGACGACATCGACATGGGGATCACGCACATTATCCGCGGCGAGGATCACATCACCAATACCGCCGTGCAGATCCAGATTTTCGAGGCGCTCGACGCCTCGCCGCCTGCCTTCGGCCACCACAATCTGCTGATCGATGCGGGCGGCGAAGGCTTGTCGAAGCGGACGGGATCGCTCTCTATCCGATCGCTGCGTGAACGCGGCGTCGAGCCGCTGGCGGTCGCCGCGCTCGCGGTTCTTGTGGGTTCGTCGCAGGCTGTGCGCCCGGTCGAATCGCTCGACGAACTCGCCGGCCTGATCGACCTCAAGCATCTTTCCCATGGATCGGCGCGCTTCGACGAGGCCGAGCTTGATGGGCTTTCGGCGCGCACCCTGCACGGCCTGTCTTACGCGGCCGTCGCGGACCGGCTGGCGGCGATCGGGATCGCGGGACCACGCGCCGAAGCATTGTGGAACGCCGCGAGAGGCAATCTCGCGCGGCTCGCCGACATACGCGTTTGGCGCGACGTGACAGAAGGCGACGTTGTGCCTGTCGTGGAGGACGCTGATTTCCTGGCTCTCGCGCTGTCGCTCCTACCCAGTGGCCCGTGGGATCATGCGACTTGGGGAGCGTGGACGAAGGCGCTCCGAGAGGCAAGCGGCCGAAAGGGCCGCGACCTTTTTCACCCTCTTCGGCTTGCGCTGACTGGGAGGGAAGCCGGGCCGGAGATGGCGGCCCTGCTTCCGCTGATCGGTTGGTCTAGAGCGTCGGCCCGACTATCCGCACCTTCCGGGGCTGTCCGTTCGGACTCTGTTCCGTGACAGTGTCGCCCTGTTTGAGGCCATAAGTCGCGTTGCCCTGGGCGTCCGCGCCGCCGATGCCCGACGTCTCGCGGCTTACCGTCGCCGCAGCGGCGCTGAGCGCGGTGTCCGTCCCATTCGCATCGAGGGATTGGCCCGAGGCAATGTTGCCTTGCGCGTCCACAGATTCCGTCTGGGCGTCCGGCGCTGGGACTAAGGGCTTGCTGGTCTTGCTTTTCTTCGTGTCGGCCTTTGCGACGATCGGCCGCGCCATTTCCGCGGACTTTTCAGGCGTCACCAGAATGTCGTGCGCTTCGTGGCCGTATTTGGCTTCCGCGCCCGCCAGCGCCTCCGCCCAGCTCTCGCCCTTGCGCCGGCAAGAGCAGCTTGCGTCGTAGGTCTGCTGAAATTTCAGCGCGTTCGGCAGATTGACGTAGGGCTCGCCGCCGGACGAAACCGCTTCGTTGATCGTGCCGCCGAAGGGGAAGGAGTAGAGCGCGACGTCAGTGTTCGGGCACAGCGAGCGGCAGACATCTTCCAGGCTGTCGGAGCGGCTTCCGGCGCCCGAATAGGAAACAGGGAAGAAGCTGCCGTCGCAGGTCTTCACACAGACCGCATAGGAGCCGGCATGGGCGTTCACGCCCTCGCCCTTCTGCTTGTTGATCGAATCCTGGATCATCTGCTGCTGCTGATCCGCTGGAATCGAGGTTGGGTCGATCGGCTCGTAGGTCTGCTGCGGTCGTCCGCCGCCGAACAGCGCCTCGAAGATGTTGCCCGGCTGCCGAGGCGCGTTGGCGCATTCGGAGTTGAACCGCGCGATGAGATCGGCGCGACCGCCGCCCCCGCCTGTCCGCGCCTCGAGATCCGCCACGGTCGCCCGCAATTGCGCGATCTGCCCCCTCATCGACCCGCACTGAGGCGGTGGGTCGGAGCCGAAAAAGAGGAATTTCTGGTTGTCGCAGCCAATCGAATGTGCGTAACCGGAGACTTGGGCGAGCTGGGCGCGGGCGCGCTGGAGCTGCGCCGCGCCCGGGCCGCCGCCGCGCGGCGCGGACTGAATAGCCTGCTGAAGCCGCGCGCATTCGGCATTTTGCGCGAAGGCCTCATGACTTAAGAGATTTGCGCCCGCGAAGGCCGCAACTGCAAGAAAAGCGCCGATCGCCAGGCGGTTACGTATGTTGAACTTCATGCCGCCTCTTTCGCGCCAACGCTCCGGGCCATGCCGAACGCCGGGGGCAATGTCCGCTATCCTCGCGGGCGCTTAGACCTTCAAATCGCGGCGCAAGCGTGGCGCGCGCCTCCACGGGACGGCTTCATACCGGCTTTCGCGCGAGGGCGCCACTCGCGACCGCGGGACGCTGAACCGGTAGGGCCCGATTGACAAGGACGGCGGGTCATGATTTGCGGAACGCCGGTCGCGTACCCATTCTTAAGTGCGACCTTACGGAAACCGTCACGCCCCATGTCTCTCTTCGCGAAAGCGACGACGATGAAAACCGGGCCCGCCAAAACAGGCGGGACGATAAATTAGGCGCGCGCGTATCCGCTAAAGATCCTCCCGGCGGACGCCGGGCTTCTCGAAGCCTGCTTCTTCGGAACGCGGGCGCGACGCGGGGGGATGAGGAAAGGAATCTCAAAATGTCAGGCTTCAAGGTCGCGATCGCCGGGGCGACCGGCAATGTCGGCCGCGAGATGCTCGCGATTCTCTCCGAGCGGCGCTTCCCGGTATCGGAGGTGGTCGCCCTCGCCTCGCCCGCCTCGATAGGAAAGAGAGGTGTCGTTCGGAGACCGCACGCTCAAGTGCAAGGCGCTGGAGCACTACGACTTCTCCGATACGGACATCTGCCTCATGTCGGCGGGCGGGGCCGTCTCGAAGGAATGGTCGCCGAAGATTGGCGCGCGGGGCTGCGTCGTCATCGACAACTCGTCCGCGTGGCGCATGGACCCGGACGTGCCGCTGATCGTGCCGGAGGTGAACGCCGAGGCCGCCAGGGGTTTCGTGAAGAAGTACATCGTCGCCAACCCAAACTGTTCGACCGCCCAACTCGTTGTGGCTTTGAAGCCTCTGCACGACGCGGCGACCGATCAAGCGGGTCGTCGTCTCGACCTACCAATCGGTCTCCGGCGCCGGCAAAGACGCCATGGACGAACTCTTCTCCCAGACGCGCGCCGTCTTCATGACGAACCCGATCGAGCCGAAGAAGTTTCCGAAGCGAATCGCATTCAATCTCATCCCGCAGATCGACGTCTTCATGGATGACGGCGGCACCAAGGAAGAGTGGAAGATGATGGTCGAGACCAAGAAGATCCTCGACCCCAAGATCAAGCTGACGGCGACTTGCGTGCGCGTCCCCGTCTTCATCAGCCATTCCGAGGCCGTGAACATCGAGTTCGAGAACCCGATCAGCGCCGACGAGGCGCGCGACATACTTTCGCGCGCTCCCGGTTGCCTTGTGATCGACCGGCGCGAGCCTGGCGGCTACATCACGCCCCACGAGGCGACAGGCGAGGATGCGACCTATATCAGCCGCATTCGCGAGGACCCGACGATCGAGAACGGTCTCAACCTCTGGTGCGTGTCGGACAATCTCCGCAAGGGCGCGGCGCTCAACGCCGTGCAGATCGCGGAAGTGCTGGCCAATCGCGGCTGGCTCAAGCCTAAGATGAAGGCAGCATAAATCTCGGTCGCAGGAGCAGGTGGGACCCGCCAGGCGCATTCGGGTGAGGGTGTGTGCGGGCGGGACCCTCGCTTCATGCCCTCAACGGCGGCGGGCGTGAGCACGCCGCTTGCCTTGAGGCCGCCTTCCGCCTATCGCCGTTTGAGATCTAACCGTCTGGCGAGCTATGGCGACCGACCCGGATATTCGTCTGCTTACGTCCCCCCGCATCTTCCTCGTGGGCATGGCTGCGTTTCTGGCGCTTGTCGGCTTCGTCGCCCTCATTCTGTGGCAGCAGATCCAGTTTGCCTTCCACGCCAATCCCGGGCTGAACGGGCTCATTCTCGGCGTCTTGATCATCGGGGCGCTTTTCGCCTTCCGCCAGGTCATCCGGCTCTTCCGCGAGATCCGCTGGGTTAATTCCCTGACTGGCGCCGATGTCGGCCGCACGCCGACCTCTCCGCTTCTGCTAGCGCCGATGGCCGCGATGCTGAACGCGGGCGCGGGCGCGCGGGGCCTTTCGACCGGGACGACCCGCGCCATCCTGGATTCCATCGCGACCCGGCTCGACGAGGGCCGTGAACTCAACCGCTATCTTGTAGGCCTTCTCGTCTTCCTGGGCCTGCTTGGCACCTTCTGGGGCCTCCTCGAAACGGTGCACTCGATTGCCGGCGTGATCGACAGCATGACGACCGGCTCCGACAACACGGCGATGTTCAACGATCTGAAGACCGGCCTTTCCGCCCCGATCGCCGGCATGAGCGTCTCTTTCACCTCGTCCCTGTTCGGACTTGCAAGCTCGCTGATCCTTGGCTTTCTCGACCTGCAGGCCGGACAGGCGCAGAATCGTTTCTATACGGAGTTGGAAGAGTTTCTCGCCGGCCATGTCGAGACGAGCCCGCCGCCAATGATGGTCTCGTCGGAGCCGGTCGCCGTGTCCCCTCCCGCCGCGCAGTCGGCCGCTGCCCAGATCGAGCACCAGCGCAACGCGGCGGCGATCGCCTCGCTCGCCGAAGGGATCCAAGCGCTGGTCGGCCACATGCGCACGGAGCAACAGCAGATCCGGGGCTGGGTTGATGCGCAGGCCCAGCAGCAGGAAGACATCAGCAAGCTTCTGCGGCGGCTTCTCGACGAACTCGGGGCGCGCTGAGGAGAAGGAGGCGTAGATGGCGCTCTCGCGAGGCCGGCGTTTCGAACCGGTGAACTATTGGCCGGGCTTCGTCGACGCTTTGTCAACGATGCTGCTCGTCATCATCTTCTTGCTGTCCGTCTTCATGCTGGCGCAGTTCTTTCTGTCGCGCGAGGTGACGGGCAAGGACGCCGCGCTCGTCCGGCTCAACCGGCAGATCGAGGAATTGACCAACCTACTCGCCCTCGAACGCAGCCAAAAGGGCGCCGACGAGATCAGGATCGCAACGCTCACGGCGACCCTGCAAAGCGCCGAAAAGGAGCAGAAGCGGCTTCAGGGCGCTGTCGCCGACAGCGCCGCGGCGGCCGACGCCGCCGGAAAGGCGCAGGCCGCTCAGGGGGCTCTCGACGATCAAAAGCAGATAACCGCGCGCGCTCTTGCCCAGGTGGACGTGCTGAACCAGCAGATCGCCGCCCTGCGCAGACAATTGGCCGCGATCGAGGACGCGCTTTCCGCCTCCGAGGCCGCCAACAAGGAGTCCCAGTCCAAGATCGCCGACCTCGGGCAGCGCCTCAATGTGGCGCTCGCCCAAAAGGTGCAGGAACTGAACCGCTACCGCTCGGACTTCTTCGGCCGGCTGCGCCAAATTCTTGGCTCGCGCCCGGATATCCGTGTGGTGGGCGATCGCTTTGTCTTCCAATCCTCGGTTCTGTTTGACGTCGGCAAGGCAGATATTAGCGCTGAGGGCAAGCAGTCGCTGGACTCGTCGGCCTCCGCCATAATCGATCTCGAACGGGAGATCCCGCCCGACATTCCATGGATCCTCCGCGTCGATGGCCATACGGACAGCACGCCCGTCACGGGCGGCGGCCAGTTCAAGTCGAACTGGGAGCTATCGGCTGCGCGCGCCGTCTCGGTCGTGCAATACCTGATTTCGAAAGGCGTCGAGCCGGACCGGCTCGCCGCGGCCGGCTTCGGTGAGTTCCAGCCCATCGACCAGGGGACCGACGAAGAGGCGAAGGCGCGAAATCGCCGAATCGAATTGAAACTGACGGAGCGGTGAGCCCTTCTGCGCCGAAATTGCGGGACTTCGCCGAAACCGATCTGCCCGCTTTGGCCGATCTGTGGGTAGCAGCCTGGAAGACCACCGGCTTCCCGATTGACTTCGAGGCGAGGCGCGGCTGGCTGACGAAGCACCTGTGCAATCTTCGCAACGCCGGCGTTCGGGTCGTCGTCGCCTGCGGCCCAAGCGGGGGGCTCGCCGGTTTCGTCTCCATAGATCCGGAGAGCGGCTACCTCGACCAGCTTTGCGTCGCGCCCACCGCCTTCCGCAAGGGCGTAGGCCATGCGCTCATCCGTGAGGCGATGCGGCTCTCGCCGGGGTTGGTCGAACTCGACGTCAACGAGGCCAACGTGCGGGCGCTCCGTTTCTATGAGCGCCAGGGCTTTCGCTTCATGACGCGGGGCACGAGCGCCGCGTCCGGTCTGCCCACGATCCGCATGCGTTGGGAAGCAGCGACCTGAGGCGTTGAAGCTCATCGTAGGGGCATCCGCCTCAACGGATTCATCGCGCGGCTTTGGCCTGACGCGCGGCCTCGTAGATGCGCAGACTGACCGTCGCCGCGTGGACGAGGGGAGAATCGATCCCCGCTTCGTCGCCGCGGCGAATGAGGTCGCCAAGAATCTGTTCGACCTCGACTGGCTGACCGGACACGAGGTCGCGGTACATGGAGGACGTGAACCGCGACTTCGGGTCCGTCATCATGCCGCGGATCTGGGCGAGCGCCTCCAGCGGAAGAGTCGCGCCGACCTTCGCGACGATCGCGGCAATCTCGTCGATGATACGGGAGGCCGTGGCGAGGCCGTCTTTGGCCGATGAAACCTGGCCGATATCGCCGCGCATCAGGCAGGTGATGGCCCCGAGCGAGGCGAGCATTACCCATTTCGCCCACATCTCGGGGATAATCGCTGTCGAAAGGCGCGCGTCGAATCCCGCGCCTTGCATGAACGCGTCAATGTCTTCAGCCCGTTTTGAGCGGGCGCCGTCGCGCTCGCCGTAGACAAGGTCGTTCATGGCCGTGCCTTGAACGATGCGGCCCCTTTCGTCGATGGAGCCCATGATTTTGGCCAGGCATCCCATGACATTGTGGGGGGAGAATGCGGCGTCGAGCGTATCGAGATGGCGCATGCCGTTGAGGGTCGGCAAAATCGCCGTCTCGGGCCCGACCGCGGGCCGCATATCGGCGATTGCAGGTTCCAGCGCAAAAGCCTTCACCGTCAGCAGAACCATATCATAGGCGCCGTCGATCTCGTTCTTGAGGATCAGCTTCGGGCGCACCGTCGAGACGCCGCCGGGAGCGGCGATCTGTAGCCCGTCCTTCACGAGCGTGTCGCGTCGCGCAGGGCGGACGAGGAAAGTGACGTCGCGCCCCGCCTCGGCCAACCTGCCGCCGAAATAGCCGCCCGTCGCTCCCGCGCCGACAACCAGCATTCGCGTCGCTGTCATAGTCTGCTGTCCGCGCTCATGTGGGCGTTTTGCTTCGAGGGAGCCGGACGGCCGGCGCCGTGCAGGCGATAATTGGATGCGCCCAAAAGCGCTCAGGTCCAGTGGCGGTTCGGCCAGGAGCCGCTTGCGCAGCCGTCGGCGGTCCTGTTGTCTGCGACGCAGAGGCGGATTTGTTGGCGCCCCAATGTTTTCAAAGGCTTGGGCGCCAAAAACTGCAACTTTCACAACTTCGCAACTCTCCAGCATTTTGCCTCGGAGCTTTCCATCGGCGACGCGGTCATGGGCCGTCGAAACCGGAGGCGAGCCCTCTCTTGGTCTGTCCGTTCCCCAAGAATGCGGGCTGCGCTTCCCTTTGGCAAGAAAATGCCGGTTTCGCTATCAACAGTGTTGATCGGGACTTATTGAGCGTCAATTCAACCTCGCCGCCGCCACCTCGCCGTCCGCGATGTAGTGGTTCACCTTGCCTGTCCGGAGCTGGTCGCCTTCCTGCCGCCAGACGATCTCGCCGATCGCTCCCGCCCGCTTCAGTTCGCTGACGATGAAGTCACGCTCGGCGTTGGTGTCGTTGTCCGTCGCGTGCGTGACCTGGAGGGTGAATTTCGTGAGGCCGAGGCCGGTGTCGCGCGTGCCGGCGCCGACCCAGAGTGCGACCTCGTTGAGCGCGGGCCGGTCCGTATTCAGCCAGAAATCCGGGTCGCTCATGGGCTCGTCGTCACGCTCCGGCGTGAGCGCCCAGAAGCGGACGTGATGACGCTTGCGCGGACTTCCGTCGATCGCCTTCTGGAAGCCGATGTCCTGCTTGCGGCCGAAAAGATAGAGCGTGCTGAAGGGCGCCTTCGGATAGGAGCGGGCGAAGGCGAAAGCCAGAATCATCTTCCACGAGCTTGTCAGCCCAAGCGGGTCGGCCTCCATCCAGCCGGCTTTGGCGAAAGCGGCCCGCAACCGCTCGAAATCGCCGAGCAGCACAAGATTTACCGGGTCGCCCGGCAGGCCGTCGCTGGTGACGGTGAAGGCTGGAACGCTTTTGCGCTGCAGCACCTTGAGACTCATGCGCACCGTGCGCGGCAGAACGACATAGGCCGCGACCGCATAGGTGAATCCGAGCGCGAACATCCACGGAAGGCGCTTGTCGGTGATGCGGTAGACGACGTCGACGATCAGCCAGACGGCGACCGCGCCGATCAGGCCGACCAGCGAGGCGACGAAACCAGAGCCGGATAAGTCCGAAAATTTGCCGCTTCCCCTATTCCTGCAAGCGGGAGGATTTTGCCCGCAGCCAGCGCGTCGGACAAGCGGCGAGCCGCCTTGACCCTGTGGAGAGCGCTGCCCATAACCGCGCCTCTTTATTCCGGGAAGGACCGGCTTTTGACCCGGCGCAGGCCAAGGCCCGCTTTCGTCCTCGTTCTCGCCGCGCTTGCGGCGGGTCTTGCCGCATGGGCCGCGCATTGGGGCGTTGGAGAGAGAGCGAGGGCCGCGGACGCCGTGACCGCTTCTCCGGCGCCGACCTATGTCGGCAGCGCGGCCTGCGGCGCCTGCCATCAGGACGCCTACAAGGCGTGGATGGGCTCCCACCATCAGCTCGCGATGGCGCATGCGACCGACAAGACGGTGCTAGGCGACTTCAACGATGCGAGCTTCGAGCATTTCGGCGTCAAGTCCCGATTCTATAAGCGGGACGGAAAATTCTATGTCGAGACGGACGGCCCGGACGGCAAGCTTACGGAATACGAGATCAAATACACCTTCGGCCTCTATCCTTTGCAGCAATATCTGATCCCGTTTCCTGACGGGCGGATTCAGGCGCTCTCCATCGCGTGGGACAGCCGGCCGAAGGAGAAGGGCGGTCAGCGCTGGTTCCATCTCTATCCGAGCGAGCCGATCGGCCACGCCGACGTTCTGCATTGGACGAAGCTCAACCAGAACTGGAATTTCATGTGCGCCGAGTGTCACTCGACCGGCGTGCGCAAGAATTACGACGCGGCCAACAACACCTTCGCGACGTCGTGGAAGGAGATCAGCGTCGGCTGCGAGACTTGCCACGGGCAGGGGTCCCAGCACGTTGCTTGGGCGCATGCGCATCAAGGCTCGACGCGGGCCGGTTCGGGCAAAAGCGACACGAAGGGGCTCCTGGTCAATTTCGACGAGCGCGCGAACGTCGGCTGGACGCCGGATCCTGCGACAGGAAACGTGACGCGCAACAATCCGCCCCCGGCGCTTCGCAAGGAGGTCGAGACCTGCGGCCTCTGCCACGCGCGCCGCAGCCAGATTTCGGAGGACTGGGTTCCCGGCGATTGGCTTTCCGACACCCATGTCGTCTCGCCGCTGGCGCATGGGCTCTATTTCGCCGATGGGCAGATGGAGGATGAGGTCTACAATTACGGTTCGTTCAAGCAGAGCAAGATGTTCTCGAAGGGCGTCACCTGCTCCGACTGCCACGATCCGCATACGGCGAAACTGAAGCTGCCGGGCGACGGCGTCTGCCTCCAATGCCACGCGGCGGAAAAATACGAGACGGTCGCGCATCGCCGTCACGAGGGCGTCGATCCGCCGGTCGGCTGCCCCGCCTGCCACATGCCGACGCGCGATCTACATGGTCGTCGACGTGCGGCACGACCATTCCTTCCGCATTCCCCGGCCCGACCAGTCCGTCGCGCTCGGGACACCGAACGCCTGCAGCGCCTGCCACGGCGACAAAAGTCCGCAATGGGCCGCCGACCGGATCGCCGAATGGCATGGGCCAGACCGCAAGGGTTTTCAGCACTATGGTCCGGCTTTTCACGCGGCCTGGACGGGCGAAGCGGACGCCGAGACATTGCTGGCGGCCGCAGTCTCGGACAAGGAGACGCCCGGCTTTGCGCGCGCCGGCGCGCTGCCGGAACTGGCGCCCTTCTTGTCCAACGCGAATGCGGAGCTCGCCGCGCAAAGCCTGACCGATCCGGACCCGATGGTGCGGATAGGGGCGCTCGACATGCTCGAGCCCGCGCCAGCTGAAGCCGTGTGGCCGATCGCGGCGCCGGCGCTCCGCGATTCGGTCCTCGGAGTGCGTGTGCGCGCCGCCGACCTGCTCGCCGCGGTTCCCGTCGATCGGCAACCCGAGGCGGACCGCGCGGCCTTTACGCGCGCCGCGGACGAGTTCGTGGCGGCGCAGAAGCTCAATGCGGACCGGCCGGAAGCGCGCCTGACGCTCGGCAGCTTTTACGCCCGGCAGGGCAGGGCGACGGAAGCGGAAGCGGAATATAAGGCGGCGCTAAAGCTTTCGCCTCAGTTCGCGCCCGCCGCCGTCAATCTCGCCGATCTCTACCGCGAGACCGGTCGCGAGGCGGAGGGCGTTCAGACGCTGAAAGACGCGCTCCAGCTTTCGCCGAAGGACGCTGGCCTCCACTATGCGCTCGGCCTCGCTTACGTGCGCCAGAAGCAGCTTCCCGACGCCTTGTCCGAATTGCGGGAGGCTACAGCGCTCGCGCCTGAAAACCCTCACAATGCCTATGTCTATGCGGTAGCGCTCGATTCGGCCGGCCAGACGGACGCGGCGATGCGGACGCTGTCGGAGGCGCTCGCGAGACATCCGGACAATCGCGAGGTTCTCGCAGGACTCGTGCAGATGAGCCAGAAGGCGCATGACCTCAAGGCCGCGCTTTTCTATGCCGAAAAGCTTCAGGCGATCGCGCCCGACGACGTGGACCTCAGACGCTTTGTCGAGCAGCTACGCGGAGCGGTGAAGCCGTAACGCCAGGGCCCTTGGCCCAGCCTTCGCCCGTAAGCGGGCGAGGGGCCCAAGCCCTCTATGGCTTCGCCTTCGCGAGCAGTTGCTCCGCGGAGGGCAAGATCTTCTGCGCGATGATGGCGGCGCCCGTTGCTGTGGGATGCAGGCCGTCCGGCTGGTTAAGCTTTGGGTCCCCCGCGACCCCGTCGAGGAAAAAGGGATAAAGGATGGCGCCGTGGCTTTGCGCCAGATCGGGATAGATCGCGTCGAAGGCGCGCACGTACTCCGCCCCGAGGTTGGGCGCGGCGCGCATGCCCGCAAGCAGGACGGGAATATGCGCCGCCTCGGCGCGGTCGAGAATTTGCGCCAGCGTCTTTTTCGTTGCCTCAGGTTTCAGGCCGCGCAGCATGTCGTTGGCGCCAAGCTCGACGATCAGCGCGTTCGTATCCGGCGGAACGGCCCAGTCGTAGCGGGTAAGCCCGTCGGCCGCCGTATCTCCGGAAACCCCGGCGTTAGCAACCTCGACATCGTAGCCCTTGGCGCGCAAGGCCGACTGCAGCATGGCGGGGAACGCCTTGTTCGCGGGCAACCCCAACCCCGCCGTCAGGCTGTCGCCGAGCGCGACGACGTGGAGAGTCCGCGCCTGGGCCTGCGCGCCGAAGGCGAGCGCGAAAAGGACGCCGAGGATCGCGCCGAACTGGACGGGGCGGCGCGCCGCCCCATATGAAGACCGCCGGCCAACGAGGAAGCCTGTCACGATGAACCGTCCCGCGGTCGCCTTGCGCGGCGTCGATCTCAGCCTTGGCCGCGGCGCCGCGCGGGTGGAGATCCTACGCAGCGTGGACCTGACAATCGCGACGGGGGAGGCGGTCGGGATCGTGGGCGCCTCCGGGTCGGGCAAGTCGACGCTGGTCATGATCATGGCCGGACTTGAGCGCCCGGATCGGGGCGAAATCGAGATCAATGGCGTCTCTCTGGGGGCTCTCGGCGAGGATGAGCTGGCAAAATTCCGGGCGCCCGGATCGGCATCGTCTTCCAGTCCTTCCACTTGATCCCGACCATGACGGCGCTCGAGAACGTCGCCGCGCCGCTGGAACTGGCGGGCGTCGCGGACGCTCTTCCCCGGGCGGAGGCGGAACTTGCGCAGGTGGGCCTTTCCGAGCGCGTCGCCCACTATCCGGTGCAGCTTTCGGGCGGCGAGCAGCAGCGGGTCGCGCTGGCCCGCGCGCTGATCGCCCGTCCCTCGCTGCTGATCGCCGACGAGCCGACCGGAAATCTCGACGAGGCAACCGGCAAGGCGATCATGGAGCTGATGTTCGAACTCCCCCGAAAGCGCGGGGCGACCCTCGTGGTTGTGACGCATGACCCGGCCCTCGCCGCCCGTTGCGATCGGGTGATCCGAATGCGCTCGGGCCGCATCGAGGGATCTTCGGTTCCGGTGTCCGCTTCGGCATGAATGTCGCCGCGCCGATCGTCCCCGGAGCCCGCCGGCGGCGCCCGCCGATGGCGCGCTTCGTCTGGCGCGATCTGCGGGGCGGGATTGCGGGCTTGCGCATCGTGCTCGTCTGCATCGCGCTCGGCGTCGCCGCAATCGTCGGGGTCGAGAGCCTCGCGCTCGCGCTGAATGACGGGCTGGGGCGAGAGGGGCGCACGATTCTCGGCGGCGACGCCTCTTTTTCGCTGATCCATCGCCAGCTTTCGCCTGAAGAGCGCAGTTTCCTCGAGGCTCATGGGGCGCTTTCTACCCTCGCCACGATGCGGGCAATGGCGCGCACGGCCGGCGACGCGGCGCTGGTCGAGGTCAAGGCGGTCGACTCCTCGTGGCCGACTCTTGGCAGCGCGGCCTTCGATCCGTCGATGAGCGCCGGGGCGGCGCTCGCGGAAAAGGACGGCGCATTCGGCGCCGCCGTGGAAGAGGGGCTGCTTGCCCGCCTCGGCCTGAAAATTGGCGACCGCTTCCAGATGGGGCAGGCGACTTTCGCCGTGCGGGCGGTCCTGAAAAGCGAGCCCGACCGGCTCGCGGTGGGCGTCGGCCTCGGCCCGCGCGTCCTGATTTCGCAGGCCGCGCTGGATGCGACACGACTTATTCAGCCGGGCTCCCTTGTCCGCTGGACGACCCGCGTCGTGATGGGCGGGGCGCCGGACGACGCGGCGGTGCAGGCGTTCATCGCCGAGGCGAAGAAAGCCTTTCCCGAGGCCGGATGGGAAGTGCGCTCGCGCCTCGCCGTCTCGCCCGATTTTTCGCGCGACCTCGACCGCTTTGCGGAATTTCTGACGCTGGCGGGATTACTCTCGCTGGTGGTCGGCGGCGTCGGAGTCGCCAATGCGGCGCAGGGTTTCGTAGAGCGCAAGCGCGCCTCGCTGGCGATCCTGAAGGCGATCGGCGCCTCGGGCTCGCGGGTCGTCGCCCTGGCTTTGATCGAGTTTCTGGCCGTGGCCTTCGTGGCGCGCTGGTCGGCGCCGCGCTCGGCGCGGCCATCCCGTTCCTCGTGGCTTGGGGTTTCGCCGACCTCATTCCCGTCCCGCTTGCGCCGGTCGTCAGCCCGAAAATCCTGCTGCTTGGGCTCGTCTATGGGCTGCTCACGGCGCTCGTCTTCTCGATGATTCCGCTTGGCCGCGCGCACGATCTGCCGGTCGCGACCCTCATCCGCGATCTTGCCGAGGAGCGGCGCGGTTTTCCCCGCGCCCGCTATGTCGCGCTTGCGGCGCTCGCCGCCGTGGCGCTGGCCGGGCTCGCCATTGCGACCAGCCCGCAGCCGAAGATCGCCGCCGCCGTCGTGGCGGCGACACTGGCCTCCTTCGCGGTGCTGAGGCTTGTGGCGCTCGCCATCGCCTTTGCCGCGCGGCGCGCCCCGCGCTTCCGTTCGGTCGTCCTGCGCATGGCGGTCGCGGCGCTGCATAGGCCGGGCGCCCTCACGCCTTCCGTCGTTCTTTCGCTTGGACTGGGGCTTGCCGCGCTTGTCGCGCTGAGCCTCATCGACTTCAACATGCGCTCCCAATTGCACAGCTTCGACCCCGGAAAGACGCCGAGCTTCTTTTTTCTGGATGTGCGCGGCAAGGACGCGGGCGCCTTCGTCGATTTCGTGAAAAAGGCGGCGCCGGAAGCCAAGATCAGCGAGGCGCCGATGATGCGCGGCCGCTTCGTGACCCTCGCGGGCGTGCCCGTCTCGAAGGTCAAGGCGCGGGACGATGTGGCCTGGGCGCTGGAGGGCGACCGGGGCGTCACCTTCGCCGCCGAGATCCCGAAAGGGTCCGAGTTGGTCGAGGGAAAATGGTGGCCGCCCGATTATTCGGGTCCGCCGCTCGTCTCTATCGAGAAGCAGGTCGCGGATGGCCTCGGACTCAAGCTTGGCGACGAGGTGGTCGTCAACGTGCTCGGGCGGAACGTCACGGCGAAGATCGCTAATCTCCGCAAGGTGAATTGGCGGAGCTACCGCATCAATTTCGTCCTTGTCTATTCGCCGAACACGTTTCGCGGTGCGCCCTTCAGCGAGCTTGTGACGGCCGCATTGCCGGGAAGCGGCGCCGCGGAAAAGGAAGTGGCCCTCCTGCGCGAGGTGGCGAAAGCCTGGCCGGATGTCGCGAGCGTGCGCGTCCGCGAAGCCCTCGACACGATCGAGGCGCTGGTGGCGAAGCTCGCGCTCGCCATTCGCGCCGCGACGGGGGTGGCGCTGACGACCTCGGTTTTGGTGCTGGCGAGCGCGCTCGCCGCCAATCGCCGCGCCCGCCTCCAGGACGCAACGATCCTCAAGATCCTTGGCGCGACGCGCGGAAAGCTCAGCGCCATGTTCCTCACCGAATATGCGATCCTCGGCGCCGTCACCGCTGCTTTCGGCATCGGCGCCGGAACGCTCGCGGCGTGGCTCACGGTGAAGACCATCCTGCAGGCGGATTTCTCGTTCGACTGGACGACCACGCTGGCCGCGGCGGGCGGGGGGCTTGCGGTGACGATCGGGCTCGGGATGGTCGGCGCCTGGAGGGTGCTCGGACAAAAGCCGGCGGCGTTCTTGCGAGAATTGTGACGCAAGTCAGGCTTTACCGCTGCGAGCAAATCCCCTTGCGGCGCGCAGAATAGCGAAAACATCCTGTTGGGGCTTGCCCATACTTCCGCTAGGTTCTCAACATCGATCCTGTGCTTTCGGAAGACCAGCGCGAGATCGTCAGTCTAGGGAGCCATCCATGAAAGCAGTTTTCGCTGGAGTTTTCGCGTTCGCGCTCGTCCTTCCCGCTCTTGAGGCGCAGGCCTTTCCGCTCGCGACCGTGGATCACGGCGATAGCCTGATCCAGCAGGTTCGCGAGGGCTGCGGAACGGGCTTCAAACGCGGACCTCACGGCGGATGCATCCGCCAGACCGCGCCCCGCGGGCCACACGGCGCCAACGAGTGTTGGTTCCACAATGGCAGGAAGGTCTGCCGGTAGGCGGACTTTGTTCGATCCGCTTCTGCGTGGCCTGCCCCGCGTTTGCGGCCGGGGCCAGTAGCCGGTCGACGAGGGCAGGCGCTTGCGCGCCGACGCCTTTTTCTCGCGAATTATGATAGGCTCCGTGTCGCGGTCCGGGCGCGGATGCGCGAAGACAGGGAGGACGAAAACAATGGCGCCGCTCACCCAATCCTATGTCCACGGCGCGAGCGCCACGCCTCTTTTGGGCGAAACGGTCGGTTCGCTCTTGCGCAGGACGACGGCAGCGGGACCTGATCGGCCGGCCCTCGTGACGCGTCACCAGAATGTGCGCTGGTCCTTTGCGGATCTGTTGCGTCGCTCGGAAGACCTGGCGGTCGGCCTGCAAAAACTTGGCCTCGCGAAGGGCGACCGGATCGGCATCTGGGCGGCAAATTGCAGCGAGTGGGTGCTCGCGCAATTCGGCACCGCAATGGCCGGGCTCATTCTCGTCAATATCAACCCCGCCTATCGGAGCCACGAATTCGACTACGCGATCAAGAAGTCCGGCTGTCGCGCGCTGATCCTGAGCCCCGGCCACAAGAACAACGACTATTTCGCCTCGCTCCGCGCCAGCGCGCCCGAGATCGACGGGTCCGAGTCCGGAAAGCTTATTTCGAAAAGTCTTCCCAAGCTTGAGATCGTCGTCCGGCTCGGCGTCGAGAAGACGCCCGGCATGTTGAATTTCGACGACATTGCGGTCCCGGCGAGCGACGCCGACCGAAAGGCGCTTGCCGAATTCGACGCGAAACTTCAATTCGACGACGCGATCAACATCCAGTTTACCTCCGGCACGACCGGCATGCCGAAGGGAGCGACGCTCAGTCACCACAACATCGTCAACAACGGTTTCTTCATCGCTCAGGCGATGCGGCTCACACCGGAAGACCGGCTCTGCATCCCGGTGCCCTATTACCATTGCTTCGGCATGGTGCTCGGCAATCTCGCCTGCGTCAGCCATGGTTCCTGCATGGTGAGCCCGTCAGAGGGATTCGATCCGCTGGCGACCCTGCAAGCGGTGTCGGAGGAGCGCTGCACCGCGCTCCATGGCGTCCCGACTATGTTCATCGCCATGCTCGATCACCCGGACTTCTCAAAGTTCGACTTCACTTCGCTTCGCACGGGCATCATGGCCGGTTCGCCGTGCCCGATCGAGGTCATGCGGCGGGTGGTGGATAAGATGCACATGAGTGAGGTGACGATCGCCTATGGCATGACGGAAACAAGCCCAGTGAGCTTCCAAAGCGCGGCTGACGATCCGCTGGAGAGACGCGTTTCGACTGTCGGCCGCATCATGCCGCATGTCGAAGTCAAGATCGTCGATCAGGAAGGCCGGATTGTCCCGCCCGGCGTTGCGGGCGAACTGCTGACGCGAGGCTACAGCGTCATGCGCGGCTATTGGGACGATCCCGTTGGGACCGCGAAAGCTATCGACGAGGCCCGCTTCATGCACACCGGCGACCTCGCGACCCTCGACGCGGAGGGCTATTGCAACATTGTGGGACGCCTCAAGGACATGGTCATCCGGGGCGGCGAGAACATCTATCCGCGCGAGATCGAGGAATTTCTCTATTCCCATCCGGCGATTGCGGACGTCCAGGCGTTCGGCGTCCCCGACCCGCGCTATGGCGAGGAACTTTGCGTATGGATCCGAAGGCGCGAGGGTGCGCCGCTGAACGAGCAGGAGGTGATCGCCCACTGCCGCGCCAACATCGCCCATTATAAAACCCCGCGCTACGTGCGGTTCGTCGAACTCTTTCCCGATGACGGTGACGGGAAAGGCGCAAAAATTCCTGATGCGCAAGACGATGATGGACGAACTCGCGCTCAAGGAGGAAAGGACGGCCTGAGACTTCGGCTCGGTTAAACTTCCCCAGCGGGGGGAAAGGTCCCTAGGTCCTCGATGGCGTAGCCGTTCGGGTAGGTTCTGCGCCCGAGCGAGAGCCAGTTAGGCTCGCGATTGGGCGGCAGGAAGCCGAGGGCGCGCTTGCGCAGGCCGAGCGCTGCGCGGACGACTGCTCTTAAGGCTCGCGGCGGCTCGGGAAAGCCCAGCGCAGCCACGAGCGGCGCGTCGCAGATCGCGAGCGCCGCCTGTCGCCCGGAAGGCTGCAAGACGCGCGGGACGTGATACATGGCCAAAACGAGATCAATCGTCCGTTCGGCAATGAGCCGGTTCGAGGGCGCGGCGACGAAACGGGCGCGTTCAAAGTCGCGCGCAAAAACACGGAACTGATCGAGGGTTTCGAAAAGGCCGGTAAGACCCATGCGCCGGCCGAACTCGTTCCAGTAGAGGAACCAGTCCTGACGCTCTGCCTCGGTCATCGGGCGGCGGCCGAACCTTTCCAGCCAGTCGATCGGCGAGAAGACGAAGGTGGAAAGCACGTAGAGATAGTCTTCGGCCGAAATCCGGAACCGGCCGTGCATCGCATTGATGCGCGCAAACGACCGGCGCGCCCGATCGCTGTCGAGCCCGTTGCGCAAAACTTCGCGGATGAGCAAAGCCGTATCGTCGTAGCGCTTTTCCGTACGATGCTCGAATTCGCCGGTGCGGGCGAGCAGACCCGAAATTGAGGGGACGGCGTAGGTTCGCAGAAGGGCGAATTCCAGCGCCTTGTTGATGTCCCAGGGAAATTCGATGAAAGTCAGCCGCCAGACGGTTTTTTCAACCGCAATCACGGAGGCGGGCTTGCCGTCCGCGGGAAGGTCGGCGGCGGCGAGCGGCTGGGCGACTGAAAAATCGGATTCGGCCATGAATTCGCCCTCCCCTGCGGCGCGTTCTGTCAGCGCAGACTACTTCGGCTGTGACGGAGCGACAAAGAAGCGCGGCGGCCGTCTGCCAGCCCCGGGGCGTCGCGGCGATAACCCTCTGGCAGGTAGAGGCTTTTTCTTGTGAAGATCGTCGGCGCGAAAGGCGCAAACGGGCCGTTCGGGGATGGGAGCGCTCCTCTCGGCCCGCAAAAGGCTGCAATTGAAAGTTTCACTTTGATTTGAGAGAACCTTTTTCACTCAAGTTTGGTTCTCTTGGCAATTGCGCCGGGCGCGCTTAAATGGTCATGCGAGGCAGGACCGGCAAAGGCTGGAGAATTCTCCGGCGGCGTTCGGTCACGGAAAGACGATGAACGCAAATTACAGAAACTTTGCCCTTTGGGTGATCATCTTCCTGCTCGTTCTGGCGCTGGTGACGCTTTTCCAGAGCCCGGGCCAGAAAAGCCCGTCCAGCGAGATCACGTTCAGCCAGCTTCTGACGGACGCTGACGCCGGAAACATCCGTGACGTCACGATCGCCGGTCAGGAAATCAACGGCCATATGAAGGACGGGCGGCAGTTCCAGACCTACGCGCCAAACGATCCGTCCCTGGTCCAGACGCTCTACAAGAAGGACGTGACGATCACGGCCAAGCCGCCGTCAGACGGAAACAACTGGCTCTTGACGATCGTTTCCTCCGTCCTGCCCGTTCTTCTGTTCCTCGGCCTGTGGATCTACATGACCCGCCAGATGCAGGGCGGGGCCGGCAAGGCCATGGGCTTCGGGAAGTCGAAGGCCAAGCTTTTGACCGAAGCGCAGGGCCGCGTCACCTTCGAGGACGTCGCCGGCGTCGACGAGGCCAAGGAGGATTTGCAGGAGATCGTCGAATTCCTGCGCGACCCCCAGAAATTCCAAAAACTCGGCGGCCGGATTCCGCGCGGCGTCCTGCTGGTCGGCCCCCCGGGCACCGGCAAGACTCTCACCGCCCGCGCCGTCGCCGGCGAAGCCAATGTGCCGTTCTTCACCATCTCGGGCTCCGACTTCGTCGAGATGTTCGTCGGCGTCGGCGCGAGCCGCGTGCGCGACATGTTCGAGCAGGCGAAGAAGAACGCGCCCTGCATCATCTTCATCGACGAAATCGATGCGGTCGGCCGCCATCGCGGCGCGGGCCTCGGCGGCGGCAACGACGAGCGCGAGCAGACGTTAAATCAGTTGCTCGTCGAGATGGACGGTTTCGAGCAGAACGAAGGCATCATCATCATCGCGGCGACGAACCGCCCCGACGTTCTTGATCCGGCCCTTCTGCGTCCCGGCCGTTTCGACCGTCAGATCGTCATCTCGAACCCCGACTTCATCGGCCGCGAGAAGATCTTGCGGGTGCATGTTCGCAAGGTGCCGCTGGCGCCTGACGTCGACTTGAAAGTCGTCGCCCGCGGCACACCAGGCTTCTCCGGCGCCGACCTCATGAACCTCGTCAACGAGGCCGCTCTGCTTGCCGCGCGCCGCGGCAAGCGCGTCGTATCGCGGCACGAGTTCGAGGATTCGCGCGACAAGATCATGATGGGCGCGGAACGACGCACCCTGATCATGACGGAAGATGAGAAGCGCCTGACCGCCTATCACGAGGCGGGCCATGCGCTGGTCTCGATCACGATGCCGGCCTCGACGCCGATCCACAAGGCGACGATCATCCCGCGCGGGCGCGCGCTCGGCATGGTGCAGTCTTTGCCCGAACGCGACCAGATCTCGCAGAGCTACGAGCAACTGATCTCGATGCTCGCGATGGCGATGGGTGGACGCGTCGCGGAAGAACTCGTCTTCGGCAAGGAGAAAGTGACCTCCGGCGCCGCTGGCGACATCCAGCAGGTGACGAAGATCGCGCGCGCCATGGTGACCCGGCTTGGCTTTTCCGACAAACTCGGCACGGTCATGTACGGCGAGAACCAGGACGAGGTGTTCCTCGGCTATTCCCTCGGTCGTCAGCAGAATATCTCGGAGGCGACCGCCGAGACGATCGACCAGGAAGTGCGCCGGCTCGTGCAGGAAGCGCACGACAGCGCGACCCGCATCCTCACCGAGCGCCGCGAGGATCTCGAGACCCTCGCCAAGGGGCTCATGGAGTTCGAGACGCTGAGCGGCGACGAGATCGTCGGCCTGTTGCAGGGCGTGCGGCCTGTTCGCGAATCGCCTTCCGACCGCGAGCCTCCGCCGGCGCCGCGCGCCGCGGTGCCTTCGACAGGCAAGGCGCGGCCGATCGGCCCGGACGCCGGCGGCTTCGAGCCGCAGCCTCAGACCTGAAGGCGACGCGCGACGGTTGCGCGAGGGCGCTTACAAGGACATTCTGGCGCAGGATTTTAGACCCTCGACAGGTTCGATGTCCGCTGGCGCCCATGACGCAATCGCTCTCGGCCTCCCAAGCGTGTTTTGCGCCTGGGCGTTTCATGTCGTGCGGGATTTCTGCGAGCTTGCGCCGGAGCGCGCGACCGTCCGAATCATGGACCGGGAAGACCGGGCGAGCGACGACCCTAGCCGAGGGCCCTCGGTCATCTATCTTTCCCATTTTCCTGGAGCGTCGTTTCGCGCCGAATGGGTGAAAGCCAAGGCGCCGATCCTTCTTTGCCTCGACGATCCGGTCAACTCTGTGCGCTTCGTCAAGGAAGGCGGCCAGCCGTCTGTGATTGACGCGCTCCGCGTGGAGACCGCGGCGGCGGCGAGTTTCGTCGAACTGCGCGACCATCCTGGCGTCCTGATCCTCCATCGCTTCACCGACGCGCCGGCGACTGCGATCATCGACACGATTCTCGACCATCTTGGGCTCGAGCCGACGCCTCGGCAGCGCGAGGTGATTTATTCGCGCCGGATCGGTCCTGGGGGCGCAGACGCCAGCCTCGAAGCCGCGCTCGCCTTTTCCGGGCAGCATTATGCACCGCTCAGCGAGCCGCAGACAGCCTTCGAGCCGAGGCAGGCGGCGATGGTCGCCGACGTGCTCTCGCCGCTCATTCAGATGATCATTCGGGATTCTCCGGGACCAGTTGTCTGGCCGATCGAAACCTTCTTCTCCGGTGATCGGCCGAACATGCCGGCCTCACTGGTCACTGATTTGACGGGAGGCGCACGAATTTTATATTACGGCCCATACTTCTATCTTCCCGCGGGCGTCTGGAAGGTGCGGATGATGGTGGGTTTTTCGGCCGGAGCGCGGAGTATGCCGTTTTCGACCGAAGTCTACTCTGGCGAACAACTGCTCGCGGTTGCAACAATGGTCGCGGAGAACAAAGGCGTCTATCACGCGACCTTCAGCTTCGCGCACGAGGTCGTCGACCGTCCGATCGAGGTGCGGCTGCGCACCGATCGCGGCGCGATCGAGGGCCGAGTCGCTCTGGGTCGGGTCGAGTTCACGCGCGACCAGGCGGCAGTCGGCGTGTCGCGCGCGGCGGCAGGGTGACCGACGCTTCATGACAGAGGCTTCGGAGACAATCGGGCGCGGCCTTAACCCTGACGCGACGCACACTAGGCAATCGACGCTCATCGAACCGCCGGGCGCGAGGAC
Organism: uncultured Alphaproteobacteria bacterium; assembly: GCA_963824465.1. GTDB lineage: Bacteria > Pseudomonadota > Alphaproteobacteria > Rhizobiales > Beijerinckiaceae > Roseiarcus. The sequence goes on along the minus strand of CAWGPL010000013.1, from coordinate 103,474 downwards.
GTTCGATCTCTTTCGCAGCGAGGACTTCGTCGTTCGGACAGTGACCGGCTTCGACGCGACCGTCTGCGTCGTCACCTTCGATTCCTATTCGGACCGACGCACATTGGATCGCCCCGGCTTTGGCGAGGCTTTCTTCCGTGAGCGGCGTATCGACGCCATCCATGTCATTGCTCGCGCCAACGACTGGTATCAACACGAAGAGATCCTGAAGATCTGCGAAACCATTGCGGCGGCGACCGCGACCTATGCGCGCGTCTATGCCTATGGTTCGAGCATGGGCGGCTACGCTGCAATTCGTTTTGGCGGTTTCGCAGGCGCTGAGAGCGCGATTGCGCTCTCGCCTCAGTTTTCGATCGACAAGAAGAGCGCCGCCTTCGAGCATCGTTGGGAGACCGATGGGCGAAGGATCGATTTTTCGATCGAGCGCAAGCAGCTCATTCCCTTCGTCAAGCGCGCATTTGTCGCCTATGATCCCAATGATCTCGACAGTCGCCACGTCGAGCTTTTTCGACGGAAGACTTCGTTGATCGAAGCGCCGATTCCCGGCGCGGGTCATCCTGTCACCGGCTTCCTTGCGGAGGCGGGTCTGCTTGGCGAGTTCGTGCTCGGGATCGTGCGCGAAACGCTGGACGTCACCTCCCTTCTTGCGCGGGCGAACGCCATGCGCGAGAGGACGCCGCAATATTGGGGCGTTTTGGCCGAGCGATCAGACGATCCCGTCGCCCGGGTCAAACATGCAAGCCGCGCGTTGGCGCTCGCGCCCAGCGATATGGGCTACAAGGTCCGTTATGCGCGAGCGCTGGCTCGAAACGAGGAGTTCGATGCGGCCGAGCCCCTGTTCCTCGAAATTCTTCGGGATCATCCTGACAATCCGGTTCTCCTCTCGAACCTGAGCGAGATGTACGAGTGGCAGGGAGATCTCAAAGCGGCGCTCGACGTCGCGCGTCGGTTGGCGCAGGCCCATGCCGACGCTGGCGTATATGAGCAGAGGGTGGCGTATCTCACGACGCGGTATCGGATCGCGACGGTGGTTTCGAGTGTCGCCGATGTCGCGCGCAAGGGAGTGGGTGGGCCTTTGAACGCCCTGATTCGCCGGGTTCGCGAGGGAGCGCGGGCGATCGATCCAAGAGGGGCGACGCCCGTTGACGTTCTCACGACAACGACGCCCTCGCCCCCGCCTTTCGTCCATTCCTGGCTGCGGCACGTCGATCTCACACGGGACGCGCCAAATTCTCCAGTCGATCTCCTGCTCGTCGGCGATTCCCACGTTCAGTATTGGCCCGAGGCGCTTTGGGAGGGCCGGACGCTCTACAACTTCGGCGTCGCCGCCGATAAAACCCAGCATGTGCTGTGGCGGTTGATGGCTTTGCAGGATGGGAGCGTCAGGGCCCGAGAGGCGGTTCTGATGGTCGGGGTGAACAATCTTGGCGCCGACGACACGCCGGCCGGCATCGCGGCTGGAGTCGTTGAAATCCTGTCCGAGATCGTGCGAGTCGCGCCCGACGCCGCACTCCATGTCGTCGCCGTTCCGCCTTGCGGAGAAGCGCTTGAATTCCGCGATCGCGAACGACGCCGCGCGAACGCGCTGATCCGCGATCGCCGCCCACTCGAATTCGTCGAGGTCGACGGGAGGCTGCGAATAAAGCAGGAGGGAGTCTTCGCCTGCTATCAGGACGACGCCATCCATTTGAGCCCGCATGGCTACAAGGTCTTGACCGACGCGCTGACCGTTCGTTTCAAACGCTGAGCGATCGCTCAAAGTGAGGCGAGGAAATCGGAGATATGGGCGAAATAATCGCCCCATGTCGGCGCTGCGAAGCGCTGGGTCTCGGCCCGCCGCTCGCGGTGATAGGCGTCGTCCTCCGCCAGCCTGCCGATCTCGTTCATCCATGCGAGTCCCGCGATCGGGCTGAAGAAGGTCGCGCACCCTTGTGTGATTTCGCGAAAGACGGGGATGTCGGACGCTACAACAGGCGTCCCCAGGGTCAGCGCCTCGACGACGGGCAAACCGTAGCCCTCGCCAAACGAGGGCGCGAGCAGGGCGCGGGCGCCCGCCAGAAGCTCGGCGAGATCCGCTGAGGGCAGGCGGTTGAGTTCGACGACATGCGCCTTGAGCGACAATCCGCGATCGAGGATGTCGGCGACCTGCTCGTTCTCCCAGCCGCGTGCGCCGACGACCACCAGACGTGGCGCTTTCGGGTTCTGCGCGACGAGACGACGCCAGATGTGCAAGAGGAGCAGATGGTTTTTGCGCGGCTCGATTGTGCCAAGGGTTACGAAATAGGGATGGCCCTGGGAACGAACTGCCGGGGTCTCCCCTTCGAGCGGAGACGGAAACGGCTGGACTTGAATCGAGCGGGGGCGCTCGCCCAATTCGCGAAGCTCCCGCTCGAGTCGCGCCTTAACGGCTTGGCTCGAGACGAGAAACACATCAGCGTGTCTGATCGCCGTCGCGAGGCGGCGGCGGAAGATGACGAGGTTCGCGGCGGCGAAATATTCCGGGAAGTCAATCGGCAGCAGATCGTGGAGCATGAAAACGGTCGCGATGTCGTCGCGCCTGTCGAGCCAATCGAAAAAGAACGCATGTTCGAAGAGATGCTGCGCGACGTTGAGATAGATCCCGCCGTCGGGCGCCCGAAGCGAACGGTCATGAAGGAGCCGGCCGCGAAGCTGGCGCCAATTCAGATGCAATCGGCTTGCGGGTTTGCGGTCGCTTCGCGGAATCGCCATGCGATCTCGCGGCGGGACCGCGAGCGCTTCGCGCAAAGCACCAAAGACCTGGCTTCGCTCGCCGGTCCACAAGGAAGCGGAGAGCGTGACGAGGCTCTTCGCCTCCTCATCGGGAAGCAGATGCGGGCGCCTCAAACCGTAGTGGATCGCCGCTGCGCTCGAACCGCCCACGAAATGGCGGGCATAGGCGAGATCGATGCGGTCGATGCCCGATGACGGCCGCCTGGGCAGACGGGAAACGAGGTGCGTCAGGTCGAAAAGAATCGGCCTCTTCGGCACGAAGGGCGGGTCCATCAATGCGCGCGCGGCGGCCGCAGGCCCAAACCGCTATAGAGGTCAGCGAGGCGGCGCTGGTAAGCCTCGGGCGAGAAGTAGGCTGCGCGCTTGACCCCGCGCAGCGTCAGATCCTGCCGGAGCCCATCGTCATGATCGAAAGCCTGGATCGCCTTTGAGATGGTGTCGACGTCCGTCGGATCGACCAGCATCGCAGCGTCCCCTGCGATCTCAGGAAGCGCGGCCGCGTTAGCCGTGATGACCGGCGTACCGAGGGTCATCGCCTCGAGGACCGGCAGGCCGAATCCCTCATACAGCGAGGGAAAAAGAACGCCGCGCGCTCCCTTCACCAATGTCATGAGCTGCGTGAACGGCAGATAGGGAATGCGCTGCACCCGGCGTCTCGGGACGATGCGGTCGGCTTCCTGGCGGTAGTAGATGAACCGTTCGTCCTTCAGCTTCTCGATTTCGGCTTCGTATTGCCAGCCGAGCCCGCCCACGACGATCAGCGGAAAGCGGCTCCCCGAAGCCGCATAAGCGTCGATCAGTCGCGCCACATTTTTCTTCGGCTCGATTGCGCCGTAAAACATGTAATAGCCGCGAAAATCCAGTCCGAATGATTTCGCGATTTCATCTGCCGCCTGGTCGTCGCTCTTGTCTGTGATGGAAGACGGCAGCTCGACGCTTTGATAGGTGTTGGTGATCCGCGATTCCGGCAGTCCGAAGAAGCGGACAATGTCCTGCTTCGAGAACTCTGACACCGTCACGATATGGTCGGCGTGGCGGCAGAGGTCGCGGACGATCCGCAAGAAGACCTTCTTGTCATCGAGCGTCGTCTGCGGCAACCGCAGCGGCACGATGTCGTGGATCGTATAGATATTGGGGCAGCCCCGCGTCCTCAAGGGCGTCGGAAAGGTGAGGTGGAAGAGGTCCGGCGGCTTGGCCAGCTTCACCTCGGCGCGCGCGCCATAGCGTTTGAAGTGGGAGAGGCCGAATTCGAAGAGGCTGGTTGCAACATGCAGCCTGCCGAAACCGCGCAGCGACATGGCGGAGAAGTCCTCGACCGCCCCAACGCGGGTCAGTTCTTCAGCCCGGATGCCCAAAGGTTTTCCTGTTAGGCTCGCAAGAATTCGCTGCGCCTGGATTTTCAGCGACGGCTTCTTTTGCGTCAGCGCATCGAACAGGAAGATCTCGCTGAGTTGCGGATCCTTCTTGTCGACGGAGGAATTGCCGCCCAGCAGGAGTTCGGGCTCGAAGCCGAGCGTCCTTGCAGCGGCGGCCAGGTTACGAGCATAGGTGCCGATGCCGGTCGCGCCGGTCAGCGTCAGGTTATGGCCGTCGATCAGGACGCTTGCGCTCATCGGCCCCCCGTCCGCATGGAACTCGGCGCCGAGTCCTACTGCTCGCTTGTCTGCGCGTGTTCCTTGAGCCCGGTGCGAAGCAGCCAGAAAATCATCAAAGCTACGGCGTTCACACAGAATACGGTGAACAGCGTCCAAAGGCTGGCTGGCATCGTGGGGTAGTCTGCCGGCCGCGGATTGACGATGCGCTCCAGAAACAATTGTTGCCGGCGCGCCTCGGTCCGCGCCGCATCGAGAGCGTCGAGCGCGTGGGACAGCGCGGTCTTGGCGAAATCGCTTTCTGTCTTCAGCCGTTCATAGTCGGCAAGCTTGTCCGCGAGGCCAGTCGAGTTGCTCCGGATCTTGTCGCGCTCGCTCTGGATTTGACCTTGTAGCGCCGCCGCATGTTGCCGCAAAGCGGGCAAACCAGGGTCGTTCGGCGAATTGCCTTCTTTTTCCGTCGCGAGGGATTGGGTTTCGGCCAGACTCTGGCCGAGCTGACCGATGAGATCGGCCAGAAGAACGGAATTCTTTTCAGGGTCGAGCATGAGCTCGCGGTTGCGGAACGCGGTCACCTTGACCATCGCATCGGAGAGCCGCGCCTCGGAGCGCTCGACCTCGTCATCCGCCACCCGAATGGCGTCTCGCCGGATTCGCTGGTTGAGCTGGTTCACCTTCTCTTCCGCCAAAGTGAGAAGGGTCGATGCGATCTTGTCCGCGTCGCCCGGTCTGAAGGCTTGAACAGTGAGCGTCGTTATGCCCGTCGTCGTGTTGTAATTAACGTCGATGAAATTCTGCATGTAACTGTAGAATTGCTCCGACGTGTTGCCGTAGAGCAGGGTAGGATAGGACATGATGTAGTCACGACCCGAATGCGAAAAATACTCGCGCAGCGGCAACCTTTGACTGAGTTGCGCGACCGCATCGCGGGAGGTCAGAAAGTCCTGTACTGAGAATACGTCGTCGTCGGAGCGCGAGAAGCCGACCATCTCCAAGAGCGCGCCGAAGCCGCCGCCGCCCGCGGGTTTGCTAGCCGTCCGCACCACGAAGCTTGCGATCGACACGTAACGGTCCGTGGAGAAGGCGACGAGATAAACCCCCGTGAGAACGGTCGGCAGGAAGCCGATGAACAGAAAGACCCATGCGCCAAGCTGCGACTTCTTCTGCAGCCTAAGCTCGTCGTGGGCGGGGGCAGTTGTTGGCGCGAGGGCTCGGCGCCGGAAAATCGCGAGGAAGCCCCGCTGCTTCGGCAACTGAAGGTCTTCAATCCGCAGAGCGGGTTTGTCCTCAGTATTGAGCATGGTGGCTGTCTATCATTCCGCGGGCGGCTTCGCCATAGGCGGCGTCGGGTTGGATTTCGCAGGGGAATCCGTCCATCTTCCGTAAGGGAATAGCATCTGGTACTAAGTCCGACCGGATCAGGCTGGAGTATTCGGAGCTGGGACAGGATCAGCGCATCATTACGGCGCAGCGGGTCGACCTTGTCCGCCTCGGCGATGACGGGACGGTTGCCGGCGCGCCCCGCAGCCGGATGGAAAGGCTGGCGCGGAATTGGCCGCGGATCGTCCTGTTTTCGGCGCTGGTCGTTCTGCCTACGGCCCTCTGCGCGGCCTATCTCTATCTTTTGGCCGCGCCACGGTATGATTCGGAGATCAGCTTTGTCGTCCGCAGCCCGGCGACAAGTCTGTCCAATCAAATCAGCAGCGCTGTCCAGGGATCCTCGATCGTCCGTTCCTCGGACGACGCCTATATCGTTCAAACCTACATGCTGTCCCGCGATGCGATGGACTATCTGATCGAAAATGCGGGACTTATGGAGGCGTTTCAGCGCCCCGAGGCCGACCTCTTTTGGCGCTGGCCTCCGCCTTTCCGAAAACCAAGCCATGAGCGACTCTACGATCATTATCAGCGATTCGTGGATGTCGACTACGACCACAGCACGGGCGTCGCGACCCTGACCGTGCAGGCTTTCCGGCCAGCGGACGCGCAAAGACTCGCCGACGCGCTGGTCAGGAGGTCCGAAGCGCTGATCAACGGCCTCGGGGAGCGTTCCAGCGCAGACGCCATCGCGTCCGCCGCGGCAGAGGTTCAGAGCGCCGAAACCCGCGCGCAAAAGGCTTTGGACGGCATCACTGAATTCCGAAACCGCGTCCGAATCATTGACCCGTCGCAAGTGGCGCTCGCCGCTTTCAACACCATCTCGGCGCTCTCCCTCCAAACGGCTGAGGCCAATGCGACGCTGACCGATGTGGAAAGGGAGACTCCGGGCGGCCCCCACGTCGATGCGCTTAAGCGCCGGATCGCCGCGCTGCAGGATCAGATCACTGTCGAGCAAAAGAAACTTGCGGGCAGCAGCGGCTCGCTCGCCCCACAGGTGGAGGAATACGAACGCCTAATCCTCGATCAGACCTTCGCCGAGCAGGCGTTTCTGTCGGCGCTCGCGGCGCTTGAAACCGCGAAGGTCGATGCGGTTCGACAGAGAGTGTTCGTCGAGCCGGTCACCAGCGCAAGCCTACCGGACTATCCTGCCCATCCACACCGGCTGCTTTGGACGCTCGGCTGCTTCGCAGTCTCGCTGATGATCTGGCGCGTCGTGCGAACGGTGCTGGCGGATACGATCTTCCACGGCCGGAACTAGCCGATGTCGATCCTTGACCTCTCGGACCGGGACCACCAAGCGGACGCTTCGACGGCGGCAGGCGCGACGCTCATTCCTCAGCGCTCCGTCGATGCGATCGATATTGTCAAGGAGTTCGACACTGAGGGTCACACGCGCCGTGTGCTCGACGGCGTTTCCTTCAGCGTGGGCATGGGCGAGCGGATCGCGATTCTCGGCCGCAACGGCGCCGGCAAGACGACGCTGATTCAGGTTCTCGCAGGGGTGCAGCGGCCGACGAGCGGCAACGTTCGGCGGGGGCTCAGCCTTTCCTGGCCATTGGGCTTCGCGGGCGGATTTGAGGGCGAGCTGACGGGCGCGGACAATATTCGCTTCATCTCGCGCCTCTACGACGCCCCGATGAGGGACACGTTCGAATATGTCGCCGACTTCAGCGAACTGGGGTCGCAGCTTAATCTGCAGGTGAAATATTATTCGAGCGGCATGAGGATGCGGCTTGCCTTCGCCTTGACGCTGGCGATCCGGTTCGAATGCCTGCTGATCGACGAGGTCATCATGGTCGGCGATCGGCGATTTCAACAGAAATGCCATGATGAGCTTTTTATCAACCGCAAGAATTGCGCGATGATCGTCGCGATCCACAGCGTCGAGTTTGTGCGCGAATACTGTAAAAAGGTGCTCATTCTCAAAGACGGGAGAGGTCGGGTGTTCGAAGACATCGATCTCGCAGCGCAGATTTACGCGACCCTATGATCGGACCTTCATCAATGAGATTCGTGAGCCGTTCATGACGACGTTCCCGTCGGCTGTCAGGGTTTCCCGTCCCCAAGCGCTCTTGCGTGGGATGGCGATGCAGATCCGCATTCTGCATGCGCTCATCATCCGCAACCTGATGGTTCACTACGGCCGCGACAATATCGGGTTCCTCTGGCTGATCCTTGAGCCGATGATCCTGTGCGCGGGCGTCATCAGCTTGCGCTGGTTCATCCAGGGGCATGAGGACCACGGTATCGCCCTCGTGCCTTTTCTGCTGTCCGGCTACATGCCGCTGACGCTTTGGCGCCATCTCACCAACGGCAATACATATCTGATCCGGCGGAACGGGGGGCTGCTCTTTCATCGCCGCATCACCGTCCTCGACCTCTATCTGGCCACGATGGCTCAGGAGTTCATCGGCTGCACCCTCGCCTTCGTCGTCAACTACACGGCGCTGCTTTTCATGGGCGCGCTGGATCCTATCAAGGACGTCGGCGTGTTTGCCGGCGGGTGGTGCCTCATGGCGGCGCTCGGGATGGGTGCTGGCGCGGCCATCATCGTCCTCAGCGAAAATTATGAGTGGTTCGAGCGTTTCCTGCAGCCGTTCCAGTATCTGATGCTGCCGATCTGCGGGTTTTTTTTCATGGTGGACTGGCTGCCGGAAAATGTTCAGAAGCTCGCCTGGTGGGTCCCGACCGTCCACTGCTATGAAATGATTCGGGACGGATTTTTCGGCGAGGCGGTCCAGACTCACTACAACCCCGCCTATCCGCTGATCGTCGCGCTTCTCGGCTTCTCCCTATGCCTTCCCAAACTGGAAGCGACGCGCGATCGAGTGCATTTTGGTTGATCGCGACGCACCGACGCCAACCAAGCGGGGGACAGACACGAAGTGCCGAGTTCTGACGGAAGCCGATCGGGAGTTGCTCGCGCGCGCCGTCCGCAGAACTGCCGCCCCACCGAATGCTCATGGCAAGCAGGATGGCGTCGCGCCGGGCGCGGACTTGGCGCTCGATTTCGAGTCCCTGCCGGGGTACGCGGAACAGCGTCTCCTGCGCGCCGCCGCCGGGGCCATGGGCCTGCGCAATCCCTATTTCTTGGAGCATGAGGCGGAGGGCGGCGCGACCACGATCGTCGGCGGTAAATTGCTCTCCAATTTCTCGTCCTACGACTATCTTGGGCTGAACCGGAGCGAGGTGGTGCGGAACGCGGCCCATGCGGCCATCGATCGCTACGGCGTTTCGGCCTCCGCTAGCCGGCTCGTTGCGGGAGAGCGGCCCGTACATCGGCGCGCTCGAAAGCGCTCTTGCTCGCCATTACCAGCGAGAATCTTGCCTCACCTATGTCAGCGGGCACGCCGCCAACGTTGCGACGATCGGCGCCCTGCTCGGCCCGCGCGACCTCGTCGTCCATGATTCGCTGGCGCACAACAGCATCGTCATGGGCGCGGTTATGGCGCGCTGCGAGCGCCGGGCCTTTCCGCATAATGACATGGCCGCGCTCGACGCGCTGCTTGCCTCCCTGCGGGGACGCTACGAGCGGACGCTGATCGTGGCCGAGGGCCTCTATTCGATGGACGGCGACCTCTGCGATCTCCCGGCCCTGGTCGCCATCAAGGAACGCCATCGCGCGTGGCTCATGATTGACGATGCGCATGGCCTTGGCGTGCTGGGAGCAAGCGGGGCAGGGGTATTCGAGCATTTCGGAGTCGACACGAACCGGGTCGACATTTGGATGGGCACCCTGTCGAAGACGCTCGCGGCCTGCGGCGGCTATATCGTCGGCGCCGAAGCGCTGATCGATTATCTTCGCAACTCCGCCGGCGGCTTCGTCTACAGCGTAGCGATGCCGCCGGCGATCGCCGCCGCGGCGCTCGCCGCGCTGGAAACGCTCCACGCTGAGCCCTCGCGTGTGCGCGCGCCTGCAGGCGAATGCGCGACGTTTCTCCGACGCCGCCCACGCCGCCCGGCTCGATCTTGGCGCGAGCGCTGGCCACGCCATTGTCCCGGTGATGACCGGAAGTTCTCTGCGCGCCGTTGTCCTCAGCGAACGCCTGTTCGAGCGCGGGATCAACGTGCAGCCTATCATTCACCCTGCGATCCCCGAGCGGCTCGCCCGGCTTCGTTTCTTCGTCAGCTCCGAACATGCGGAGGACCAGATCGACGACGCGGTGCGCGTCGTCGCGGAAGAACTGCCGAAGGCCTCAGCGCCCGCCGCCGTCGCATGAGCGGCGTCGAGATTCGCCCGGTCACGGAAAGACGCGGAATTCGAAGCTTTCATCGCTGCCGCCCGTCGGGGCGAATCAGAAAATCCGCGCTGGGTCGAGCCGGTGCACGACGAGATCCGCATGATGTTCGATCCGCGGCGGACGCCCTTCATGCGTGAGAATATAATCCAACCTTTCGTCGCCTTCCGCGACGGCGAGCCAGTCGGCCGGATCGTCGCGACGATCGAGAGCCGCCACGTCGCCAAGTTCGATGACGCCTGCGGCTTCTTCGGCTTTCTGGAGGGAATAGACGATCCCGACGTCTTTGCCGGCCTCTTCGGCGCAGCCGAGCAGTTCTTGCAGGCGCGCGGCATGAAGGTTGTTCGCGGTCCCTTCAGCCTGACGATCAATCACGAGAGCGGCCTGCTCGTTGCGGGCTTCGACGAGCCGCATTTCGTGCGCACCAACCATGCGCCGCCTTTCTATGCGCGCCATGTCGAGGCGCTCGGCTACAAGAAGGCGATGGACCTCGTGGCCTATGTTTGCCGGGTCGCGGAGTCGAAACTGCCTGAGCGCGTCGCCCGTGCGGAGAGCGCGCGCGGCGCGCCTCGGCTGGACTTTCATGCCTTGTCGCTCAGGACGTGGGGCCGGGATTTCAAGCGCGTGCTTGCGCTCTACAACGACGCGTGGTCGGACAACGCCTGGGCGACGCCGGTCGGCGACGAGGAGGCCAAGCTCATCAGCTGGCTCACGCTGCCGGTCTCTCATCCCGGCTGGATTCGCATCGCGACCTATGAGGGCGAGGATGTCGCGGTCGCGGCGCATATTCCCGACGCTAACGAGGCGCTTCAGGGCCTTAACGGCAAGCTCTGGCCCTTCGGCTTGCCGCGTCTTCTCTGGCGCATCCACGGTGCGGGCGTGAAGCGCTCGCGCGCTCCCATGACCGGCGTTGCGAAGAAATGGCGCAACACGCGGGTCGCGTCCTATGCGGTCAGCGGTCTCGTCGCGCGCTCGATACAGGACGCGCGCAAGGCCGGCGTCGAGGAGATCGAATACAGTTGGATGCTGGAGACGAACGCCGTCGCCATCAACAACGTCAAAAGCCTGCCCGCGCGCCATACGCGAACGTTCCGCATCTACGAGAAAGCGCTCGATCGGGCGTGACCCTCGGGCGCGGCTTTCGTGCTAGGGCACAAAGAAACCGGCGAATTTTGAGGAAAACGCGAGGATGCAGTTCTGGCTGATGGCGGTCGCGTGCGGTTTGGCGCAAGCGCTTCAGGCGATGGCGAACGGGTCGGCGGCGCGCGCCGGTTTCGGGGCGATCTGGACCGGCGCGATGTCGGCGACGGTCTCGATGGCGAGCCTGCTTGTGATGGCTCTCATCGTATACCGCCTGGCGCCGCCAGACGGCGCGCTCTTTATTGCGCAGGGATGGAAGCCACTGTTTGGTGGAATCATGGGTGCGATCATTGTCGCCGGCCTCGCTTTCGTCGCGCCGAAGCTCGGGCCGACGCAAACCTTCATCCTCTATTTCTTCGCGATCGCAGTGACGTCCGTCCTCATCGACTCCTTTGGCCTGATGGGGACGCAAGCCAGGCCCCCGAACGTGCGCCAGCTCGTCGGCGTCGCCATGGCGGGGCTGGGGCTCGTGCTCGCGCGGCTTTGACTCAAGGCTTCCGCGCCGCGCGAACCGCAGCAATCTGCTCGGCGGCGACCAGATCGAACGGCTCGAACGAGCCTTCGGCGCGCGCCAGCACCACCGCCCCTTCCGCAGCTGAGACAAGCGTCGCGGCAAGACTTTTCGCTCGCGCCTCCGGGACGCCTCCGCGGGCCAGAAGGTCCGCGAGGCGATTGCGCCAGCCGCGGAAAACCGACGCCGCCTTCTGGAGCAGAGCCGGTTCTTCCGCAGCGACCGTGACGGCGACGACGGCGCAGCCAGCCCGGAATTCCGATCGTTCGAGAATGGCGCGCCAGAGCGCAAGGAAACCCTCCGCGATCTCGCCCGCGGGCCGGCCCTCGAACGCGTCCAGCGCGGCCATTGCGCGGGCGCCGGCGGCGTCGAGCGCGTCGAGCACGCAGCGCATTCTTTCCCCCCGGAAAATAATGGTAGAGCGAGCCGCGCGGCGCGCCGGAGGCTTGCAACACCTCGCTGAACGAAGCGCCTTGCAGTCCCTTCATCGCCAGCAGAACCGCCGCGCGCTCGATCATTCTTTGCTTGCTGTCGCTCGCCATGGCTTTCCGGTCTCGCGCGCCGATCCTGCCCGCGCGCTTGACTATGACGATCATCATAGTTATCCGACTATGACAACCATCATAGGAACTCTCCCCATGCCCATGATCGATATCTACGCTGCGGCAGGAACTTTCCCCGACAGTCGGAAACTCGCGACCGACGCGGCGGCCGCCGTCAAGGCGGTGGAGCAGGTTCCCGATATTCCGATGTTCCGCAAGAACACGGCGGCCTTCGTTCACGAGCTTCCCCCCGGCGCGCCGCCAATGTCGATGGCGAGGAAACTCATGTGCGGGTGCAGGTCCTCACCAATGCCGGCGCGCTTGATCGCGACAAGCAGATCGCCGTCGTGCAGCGCCTCACCGATCTCGTCGCCGCCGCCTCGAACGATCCAACCTTGCGCGAGCGCACCTGGGTTCTGCTCACGGAGGCCGCGCCCGGCGGCTGGGGGCTCTGGGGCCATGCCCATACGAATGAGGAGCTTGTCGGGGCGGCGAGGGCCGAGATCGCCAAGCTTCGCGGATAATTCGTCGCATCTGGCCTTGGCCGCGTCAGACGCGTTAGGCTCGCCGGCGCCGCGCTCCGGGCGCATCCGCCAAAGGAAAAACCACGATGTCCGTGCCCGCTTTCGACGCCTTGCCGGAGCCCCTGAAATCCGTGCGGACCAAGCCGCTGTTCGTGATGCAGCTTGCGGTCCGCCCGCTTGTCGTCGTCGGCGCCACGCCCGGCGCAAACCGCCGCATCGGCCTGGTGTTCGGCGGAAGTTTCGCAGGAGAGCGCCTGTCAGGCGAGGTTCTGGATGGCGGCGCCGACTGGCAGGACGTTCGCCGCGATGGTTCGACCACGCTCGACGTGCGTCTCATTCTCAAGACCGGCGACGGCGCGCTGATCGGCATGACCTATCGCGGGCTTCGTCATGGACCCGCGGACATCATGGAGAGGATGGGCCGCGGCGAAAGCGTCGATCCCGCGAGCTACTACTTTCGCATCGCCGCCCAGTTCGAGACGGCGACGCCCGCCTACTCGTGGATCAACGGCATTCTGGCGACCGGTGTTGGCCACCGCCTTGCGGACGGGCCCGTCTACAGCCTTTTCGAGGTTCTGTAACCGCTCGGGGAACTCCCTAACCTTCACCGCTGGCCGTGGGCTAATCCTTTAAAGAGATCCTTGAATTCTCGGGGCTGGGAGCGCCAATATTGCTTTGGCGCGAAGACCTGGGCGCCAAGTTTTGCCGCCGCATGCCAGGGCCATCGCGGATCGTAAAGCATGGCTCGGGCGAGCGACACCGCGTCAGCCTCAGCGTTGGCGATGATTTTCTCCGCCTGTTCGGGCTCGGTGATGAGCCCGACCGCAAGGACCGGGATACGGACCTCGGACTTGACCCGCTGCGCATAGGGCACCTGATAGCCGGGGCCGAGCTTGATCGCCTGTTTGGGCGAGACGCCGCCGGTGGTCACGTGCACCGCCGCGCAGCCGCGCTTCTCGAGCTCTTTCGAAAGCGCGACCGTGCCCTCGATATCCCAGCCGTCGGGAACCCAGTCGGTAGCCGAGATTCGCATCCACACAGGCTTATGCGCGGGAAAGGCGGCGCGCACGGCCTCGAACGTCTCGATCGGAAACCGCATGCGATTTTCGAGCGAGCCGCCATAGGCGTCCGTGCGCTTGTTGGCGATCGGCGACAGGAACTGATGCAGCAGGTAGCCATGCGCTCCGTGGATCTCGATCGCGTCGAGGCCAATCCGGTCGGCCCGGCGCGCAGCCGCGACGAAATCGTCGCGCACCCTGTCGAGCCCCGCCCGGTCGAGAGCGTGGGGCGGCGTCTCGCCCTCGGCGTGGGGGACAGGCGAAGGGGCGACTGTTTGCCAGCCGAGCGGCTCGTTGGGGCGAATCTGGGCGCCGCCCTCCCACGGGGCCTGGCTGGACGCCTTGCGGCCGGCGTGAGCGAGCTGGACGCCGATGCGGATCGGCGAGACCTTGCGGATCGCCTCGATAATGCGCGCGAGCGCCTGTTCGTTGGCGTCGGAATAGAGCCCAAGGTCGAAGGGACTGATGCGCCCCTCGGGGCTGACCGCCGTGGCTTCCAGAATCATCAACCCCGCGCCGGAAAGCGACAGCTGCCCAAGGTGGATCATGTGCCAGTCGCCGGCGCAGCCGTCCTGCGCGGAATACTGGCACATCGGCGCGATCACGATACGGTTGTCGAGGCGAAGGTCACCCAGAGACAGGGGTTCGAAGAGACGGCTCATCGAGACTTCTTAAGTTTGTCGGGCGCGATAGCGAGGGTCGTTCGACCCCTTTGCGAGAGCAGACCTTTGGCTCCAGCCAGCCTGACCTTAAGCCAAAGCGCGCCGCCTAAGCGAGGCGATTTCGCACAGGGCGGCGGCCTTGGTCCGAAATCTCGTGGCGTCGTCGGCGCGCAGCGTCTATTCCGCGATGGCCTCGAACATGCCGACATCGAGCATGAACGACCCATCCTCCTCGATGGCGAAATGGGCCTTCGTTTCCGCCGACGCCGCGACCTGCAAGGCGCGGATAGCGCGAACAAGCTCTTCCGGCGTGCGCATCCGCGCGATCCAGGTGGGAAAATCCATCCGGACGCGCCATGTGCGGCTCCCCGTGACCGCGAAACCCGCGCGCCCCAGCGCCGCCATCCATTCGGCCGGGGAATAGTCGCGGCAGTGCGAGGTGTCGCGCAGCAGTTCGAGCGCTTGCAGATGGGTGTCGAACAGTGCCGTTCCGGGAGCGAAAGCGTCGATGAAAGCCGCGCGAGAGCCCGGCTTCACCACCCGCCGCGCCTCCCTCAGCCCTCCCTCGAAGTCGCGCCAGTGATGTGCGGAATAGCGGCAGGCGACGAAGTCGAAGCTTTCGTCAGCGAAGGGCAGATGTTCAGCGGGCGCTGCCGCCGTCTCGATATTGGGAAGACCACGCTCGCGCGCCGCTGCGGCGACGGCCGCCAGCATGTCGGACGAAAGGTCAGAGGCCGTGACCTTCCGCGCATGCCGCGCCATCAGATAGGAGACGTGGCCGCCCCCGCAGCCGAGGTCCAGCGCGTGCGCGGGGCGGATCTCGCGGATGATGGCCTCCAGCGCCTGCAGATCTTCGCCCTGCGAATGGACCGCGCTTTCGACATAGGCTTTCGCGCGCGGGCCGAACTGCGCCTCCACCACCTTCTCATGCGCCTTGGACATGTTCCTCCTCCGACCATTTGAGCTGCGACGATGCAGGCAAGCTACGCCAAATCCAGCCTGTTACAATCTTGAACGTTATCCTATTATAAGATTGCCGATGCTGACCGACGACCAGAGACGCCTGCTTGGCGAATTCATCCGCGCCCATCGCGAGCGCGCCCGCCCGCCCGCTTCCTCGGGACGGCGACGCACGCCCGGCCTGCGCCGGGAGGAACTTGCCGCAGAGGCTGGCATCAGCGCCACCTGGTGCGCCTGGATCGAGCAGGGGCGGCCGGTGCAGGCCTCGCCCGAAGCGCTCGCGCGCCTCGCGCGAGCTTTGTCCCTGACGCGGCCTGAGCGCGCCTATCTTTTCGAACTTGCAGGAAGGCTCGACCCGGACGGCCCGGCCGCGCTCGAGAACCACGCGCCGGCGTCGCTCTCGGCCGCCGTGGACGCGATCGCTTGTCCTGCCTATGGCCTCGACCGCCTTTGGAACGCCTGCGCCTGGAACGGCGCCGCCGGCCGGCTTTTCGTGGGTTGGCTGGACGGCGCGCATCAGCGCAATCTGCTTCGGTTCGTCTTTTTGGAGGAAAACGCCCGGGCGCTCATTCCCGACTGGCGGGAGCGGGCGTTGCGACTGCTTGCCGAGTTTCGCGCCGACTTTGGGCACACATTTCGCGACGCTGGCGTCGCGGCCTTCCTGGCCGCGCTGAAGGCGGAAAGCCCGCTGTTTGCGAGCGCCTGGGACGACCAGAACGTGCAGGAGCGGTCAGGCGGCTTGAGGACCTTCGATCATCCGCAAGACGGGCCGCTCGCTTTCGAGCAGCACACGTTCAATCTCTCGGAGCGGCCGGACTACAAGCTGGTGGTGCTGACGCCTGCGTGACCACCCTAACCCGGCCCCTTCCCGCTACGCGGGCGAGGGGAGTTTACGCCGCGACCGTCTCCCCGCACGCTCCGGCCGCGAGGCCGAACACCTTCCCGACCCCGATCACCACTGGCTGCGCGGCGTCGATCCCGGCGATCGTCTCGCCGAGGCGGCTGAGTGTTGTGCGGACGACGCGCTGCTCCGGCCGGCTGACCGCGGTTGCGACGGCGACGGCCGTTTCCGCGCCGAGGCCATGCGCCATCAGCCGCGCGGCGATCTGCGCCGCCGTCCGCCCGCCCATGTAGAAAAGCGTCGTGGTCGAAGCGTCGGCAAGCGCCGCCCAATCCACATCGTCCGGCAGACCGCCGTGCTTCGAATGCCCGGTGACGAAGCGCACCGACTTGGCGCAGTCGCGATGCGTCAGCGACACGCCGAGCGCCGCGGCCATGGCGACGCCCGCCGTCACGCCGGGCACGATGTCGACCGGAATGCCCTCCGCTCGCAGCCGCTCGATCTCCTCTCCCGCGCGGCCGAAGATCATGGGATCGCCGGACTTGAGGCGCACGACGCGGCGGCCTCCTTTCGCCAGCTTCACCATCATGTCATTGATCTCGTGCTGCTTGCAGCTCGGGCGCCCGCCTCTCTTGCCGACGAGAATGCGCTTGGCCTCCCGGCGGGCGAGGTCGAGCACATCGTCCGACACGAGATCGTCGAACAGGATGACATCCGCCGCCTGAAGCGCCCGCACAGCCTTCAGCGTGAGCAGTTCCGCATCGCCGGGCCCCGCGCCGACCAGCGTCACCGCGCCCCGCGAAGGCGCGGGTTCGGCGGCCAGCGCGCCAATGTCGCGCTGAAGGTCCGCTTCATCTTCCGCCTGCGGGGCCGGACCGAAAGCTCGGTCGACGAACCGCTCCCAGAAGCCGCGGCGCGGAGCGCCGGGCGCAAGGCGGGCGCTCGCCTCGGGGCGGATTTTCTGCGCGAGCCGCGCCCAGGCGGCGAGCGTCGTTGGCAGCAGCGTTTCGATCTTGCGGCGGATCGCCTGCGCCAGGATCGGTGCGGCCCCGTCGGTCGAGACGCCGATGACGAGCGGCGAGCGGTTGACGATCGAGCCGAACTGGAAATCGCAGAAATCCGGCATATCGATCACATTCACCGGCACGCCCATGCGCTTTGCGGCGGCGCGAATGGTCTCGGCCTTCGCGCGGTCTTCCTCGGCGTCGGCGACCGCGATGGCTACGCCCTCGAAATGCGCGTCCTGAGGTTCGCCGTCGATATGCGCGAAGCGCCCATCTTCGCGAGCAAGGAGTCGCCTCATCGCCTCGGCGAGGGCGCTTGCGGGCGCGACGACGCAGACGGAAGCCCCAGCGGCTTCCAGAAGTTCGGCCTTCCACGCGGCGGCGTCGGTGCCGCCGCAGACGAGCGCCCTTTTGCCCGCCAGCGAAAAGAACACCGGCAGAACGGAAAGCGCCTGCATGCGCCGCGGGTCGCGGTCGCTCGGCGGCTTGGAGACGATGCGCATCGACGATCCCTTTAGTCCCGAAGCGGCATGATCCGCAATTCGCGCCCTCTTGCAAGGTGTGCCCGGCGCGTTGACGCGGAAAGAGGAGGGCTTAACCTCAAATAGGGTGCGCGCCGCCTCGTTCCAGTCCCGGGCCATCCTTGACCCTCGCGCCCGGGCTGCCCCAGTCTTCATTCCGCCGTGAGGCCGCTTCGCGGGACGCCTCGCCGCCGGACAGAGGGACGCATTGACCAACGCCAGCTTCGTCGAACCGGTGAGCGGGGCGCTTTATCCGCTCGATGTCCCGCGCTGGCGTTCGGAGGATGGAAAGCCGCTGCTGGTGACGGCGCAGCGCGGCCTCTCGCGCGATGAGATCGAGCGCGGCGTCCGTTCGCTCTGGCGCTACAGGGCGTCGCTGCCCGTGACAATCGTCGATCCGATCACGATGGGCGAAGGCTGCACGCCGCTCGTGCAGCGCGCGTGGGGCGATCATCGGCCTTTTTTCAAGCAGGAATGGTTCAGCCCGACCGGCAGCTTCAAGGATCGCGGCAGCGCCGTGATGCTCTCTTTTTTGCGTCAGTTCGGCGTCAAAGCGGTGCTGGAGGACAGTTCAGGCAATGGCGGTTCGTCGATCGCAGGTTTTGGCGCGGCCGGCGGAATGCGGGTGAAGATTCTGGCGCCCGCCTATACGTCGCCCGCCAAGATCGTTCAGGCGCGCGCTTATGGCGCGGAAGTGCAACTGGTCGAAGGGCCGCGCGAGGCGTCGGAGGCGGAAGCTATTCGCCAGTCGGCGCAGACCTTCTACGCGAGCCACAACTGGCATCCCTTCTTCCTCGAAGGAACCAAGTCGCTGGCCTACGAACTCTGGGAAGACCTTGGCTTTCGGGCGCCCGACAACGTTTTCACACCCGTAGGAGCGGGTAGCAGCCTTCTCGGCTGCTACCTCGGCTTCCGCGAGCTGCTTGCGGCAGGTCAGATCGCCAAAATGCCGCGCCTGTTCGCCGTGCAGCCGCAGAACTGCTCGCCGATCGACGCGAGCTTCACCGCCGGGATCGAGACGGCGGCGCCGCGCGAAGTTTCACAAGACCATCGCCGAAGGCGCCGCGATCCGCCAGCCACGCCGGCTGCGCGAGGTTCTTCGCGCCGTTACGCGAATTCGAGCGGCCGGACCGTCGCCGTGACGGAGGCCGAGATCCTCCGCGCGCTGAAGCGCCTGGCGCATGCAGGCATGTTTGTCGAACCGACAAGCGCCGTCGCCATGGCGGGCTTCGAGAAGCTTGCGGGCGCCGGAACGATCGGGCCGAAGGAAACGACGGTCGTGATCCTCACCGGGACCGGGCTGAAGTCGCCCGCGAGTTTCGAGGACGCCGAAGGAGAGGAGGCCGCGCTTTAGGCGGCGGCCTTGACCCCCTTCGCCTTGCGGATCGCCGCGAACACCGCCGCCGGAGTGGCTGGCATATCGATATGTTCGATCCCATAGGCACGCCACAGCGCATCGCCGACCGCGTTCATCACCGCCGGCGTCGAGCCGATCGATCCCGCCTCGCCCGCTCCCTTAAGTCCGAGCGGATTTGTGGTCGAGGGCACGTTGCGGGTCTCAAATGAGAAGCTTGGCAGGCTGTCGGCGCGCGGCAGGCAATAGTCCATGAGGCTCGCGGTCAAAAGCTGGCCGTCCTCGTCGTAGACTGTGTTTTCCATCAGCGCTTGGCCCGCGCCCTGCGCGATGCCGCCATGCACTTGACCTTCGAGCAACAGCGGATTGAGCGTGAAGCCGAAGTCGTCAACGACGGTGTAGCGTACGATCTCGGTGACTCCGGTGTCGGGATCAATCTCGACCTCGCAAATATGCGTCCCGTTCGGATAGGTTGCATGAGGAGGCGTGAACAACTCGACGGCGGTGCGGCGCTCGACCGTCGCGGCGGGAAGCGCGGCAAGATCGGCGTAGGAGATCGAGCGGTCGGTGCCTGCAATGCGGATTACGCCATCGGCGATTTCAAGATCCTGCGCCGAGGCCTCGAGCGTATCGGCGGCAAGATCCTTCAGCGAGGCTACGAGCGTTTTTGAGGCGCGATCCACCATTACGGCGCCGACCGGGATCGAGCGCGACCCGCCGGTCCCGGCTCCTGTCGCCACCCGATCCGTGTCGCCCTGCACGACCTTGATGCGCGAAAGCGGCACGTCGAGATATTGCGAGACGACCTGCGCATACGCCGTCTCATGACCCTGTCCGTTCGACTGGGTGCCGATGAGCACTGTGAAGTCGCCCGATTTTTCCAGGATAACCGAGCCGGTCTCACCTTCGCCCCAAGCCGTGCATTCAATATAGCTCGCGATGCCTAGCCCCCGGATGCAGCCACGAGTCCGCGCTTCCTTCGCTCGCGCCTCGAAGCCGGCGGAATCGGCCTTGGCGAGGCAGCCTTTCAGCGCTTCCGCGAACTCCCCGACATCGTAGGTGCGGTCGGTCAGCGTGTGGTAGGGCATCTGAGCCGGCTTTACGAGATTGAGCGCCCGGATGTCGGCCGGGGCCAGCCCGGCAACGCGCGCACAACGATCAACCAGCCGCTCCAGCACATACGCCGCCTCCGGTCGGCCGGCGCCGCGATAGGCGTCGACGGGCACTGTGTGGGTATAAATTCCACGCACCCGGGCGTGCAGCGCAGGAATGTCGTAAGGGCCCGTCGCCATTGAAGCGCCAAGCCATGGAATGTAAGGCGCAAACTGAGAGAGATAGCCGCCGAGATTTCCGAGGATGTCGACCCGCATCGCAAGGAAGCGGCCATTTTCGTCCATCGCCATTTCCGCTGTGGTGATGTTGTCGCGACCCTGTGCGTCGCCGACGAAATGCTCCGAGCGATCCGATCGCCAGACGACGGCGCGCTGCAGCCGACGCGCCGCTTCGAGAATGAGCGGATATTCGCGATAGACAAATCCTTTGGTGCCGAAGCCGCCGCCTACGTCATTGGTGGTGACGCGCAGCTTTTCATGTGGAATGCCGAGGACTCCGGCCACGATGTCGCGTTGGGCGTGGACGCCCTGGCTGCCGACGTGCAGGCTTAGTCGGCCCGTCGCCGCGTCGTGTTCGGCGACCGCGGCGCGAGGCTCCATATAGTTAGCGACGACGCGCTGGTTGATCACTTTGACGCGAGCAATCTTGGCGGCTTTGGCGAAAGCTGCGTCGGCGGCGGCTTTGTCGCCGATGTGCGCGTCGTAGCCGATGTTGTCGGCCGCTCCCGAAAAGACGATTGGCGCGTCGGGAGCGATCGCGGCCTCGGCGTCGGCGACCGCAGGCATCGGATCCCACTCGACTGCAATGGCCTCCGCCGCGTCGCGCGCCTGAAGCGCTGTTTCTGCGACGACCATCGCGACGATGTCGCCAACATGAAAGACCTCATCCGCCGCGATGACGGGATAGGGTTTCCACGGCGATTCGCTCCCGTCGGAATTCCCGACTGGAGCGAGGCAGGGCAGTTTACCGAGGGCCTTGAGGTCGCTTGCCGTAAAGACCCCCAGTACGCCCGGCATCGCCCGCGCCTGAGCCGTGTCGGCGATGACGAACTTCGCGTGGGCGTGGGGGCTTCGGAGGAAAAATGCGCCGAGGGCGCCTTCAGGCGCGTAGTCCGTCGCGTAAGCGCCCTGGCCTGTGACGAGGCGCACGTCTTCGACGCGCTTGACCGACTGACCGACGCCGAATTTCATGGGCTGCATGTGGCGATTTGCTCCAGATCCCGCGCCTCCGATGCGGTGAGGCGTCGGAGGCCGGCGGAGGTTGCGCATGCATGCGCGCCTTTTTCAACTCTCTTGCCGAATGTGGAATTGGACGACAGGAGCGCGCGCCTCGGCGGCGCGCTTTTGTCATGAGTTCAGACGGTCTGCCCCGTGGAGGTGCGCCAGGCCGCGCGCGCCGCCCAAAGCCCCTTGCGGCGGACCCGGGCGGTCAGCATCGCCACTCCGAGGGCGGCCATCGCGGCCGCTGACGAGACCGATGGACCCCGCGAGGGGATGCGCGCGAGGGCGGAAAAGTCTTCCGGCGGGAGCGCCGAGGGCAGCGCGCCCATCGCCAGGACGTCGGCGCCGCCGCAGAAAGCGTCGTCACAGGGGTTCTCGGCCGAAAATCCCTGCATGGCGATGGCCACCGGCAATTCCAAGTCGTCGGCGGCTCGGGCGGCTCGGGTGCCCGCGAGGCTCGCCAGCGCCGCAAGCAGAACCGCCGAACCAACGATCCCGAGACCCGACGCTCTGCGAAAGGCTGTCATGGCGTCTCTCCTTCTGTTCGCGCCCGAGAGGGCGTTGATCGCAGCAGACGCTAGGGCGGGTTTGGTTGTCCGGATATGAATCCAGAACGGCCTACCGCTACGGAAGGTTTCGCTGAGAAATACCTTAGGGAAAACATAATGATAAGCTGGGCGGTAAAGTTTGCTCCAACCCGCCCCATGCGCACGTCCGAAACGCTGCGCGGGCTCCGCTAGCCCCGCTCTATCGGCTTCGAACGCGAGCGGCCGACTGTCTCGCGCTGGGCGCGTCGGCAGGAGAGGGGCGGCAGACCTTTCAGGATGAGACCTGCGTCAGCCACTGTCTGGCGACCGATCTCGATCAGTGAATCGGTGAGCGCGCCCGCCCGATGAGGGGAAATGAGCAGGCCTTCGGCCTTGCGCGCCGGGTCGTCGGCAGGCGCGGGCTCTGCCGGAAAGACGTCGGTCGCGGCCCGAAAGCGCCCGGCCTCCACCTGCTGAAGAAATTCAGGGAAATCGACCACGCCTGCGCGGCTCATAAGCAGGACGACGGAGCCGGGCGCAATCATTTCAAATTCACGTTTCCCCAAAAAGTGCTGGTTTTCGCTGGTCACCGCCGCGAAAATCACGATGACCCGGCTCGTTCGCAGAACTTCGTCGAGGGACGCGGCCGCAACGCCGAAGCCGGCGATGAAATGATCGGACACCCAAGGATCGTAAGCCTTGATCGGACAGCCAAAGGGGGTCAGCAGCGGCGCGAAAGCCCGGGCAAGATCGCCGAAACCGATCAAGCCGACGGGCTGGCCATAGAGCGAGAAGCAACCCTCGGCCCCGTCGAGCAGCCATTTTTCCCGGCCCGCTCGCATCGCGCGGTCGGCGGCCGTGATCCCCCGGCACAGGTCGATCGCCATGCCGAGCGCCATTTCCGCGACCGGCTTCGCGAAGGCTCCGCCGGGCGCGAGCACATGAATCCCGCGCGCAAAGCAGGTCTCGTAATCGACGTTCTGGAGGAAGTTGGTCTCGACGTTGACAATGGCGCGGAGGCTTGGCGCGCGATCGAGCCGGGCCTTCGGCATGTCGGTCTGCCCGATCAGAAGCTCCATGCGGGGCAAGAGCGGCTCCAATCGCTCCGCCGGCATCCGCCCCGCGCCCTCATGGATCACAAGCTCGCCGAGGTCGCGCAACTCGGTCCACAGGTCGGCGTCGAAAATCTCGTCGAGTCCCCGCGGCTGCGGATCGATGACGATAAGCGGCTTCTCCAAATGCGTCCCCCCGATAAGGTTCTCCTCGCGGCGCGAATCTCATGACGCCCATCTTTGAGACGTCAGGCTTCCGCCGCGGCGAGTTCCTTTTCCTCGAGCGCCTCTTTCGCGGCCTGCTCGACCCGTTCGAGCCACACAAAGTCCATCTGGTTGCGCACTTCCTCAGGGATCTCCTCAAAATCCTTGCGGTTGCGCGCCGGCAACATGACCCGCCTGATCCCGGCCCGATGCGCGGCGGTCACCTTCTCCTTGATGCCGCCGACCGGCAGGACGAGGCCGCGGAGCGATATCTCCCCGGTCATCGCCGTGTCGCTGCGGATCGTGCGGTTCGTCATGAGCGACGTCAGCGCCATGAACATCGCGACCCCGGCGCTCGGACCGTCCTTGGGCGTCGCGCCGGCCGGCACATGGATGTGGATGTCCGTCTTCTCGAACCGGCTGGGCTCGATGCCGAGGGAGACGGCTCGGTTTTTGACGATCGAGAGCGCGGCCTGTGCGCTTTCCTTCATCACATCGCCAAGTTGGCCGGTGAGAATGAGCCGGCCGCCGCCCGGCGTCGCGGTCGCCTCGATGAACAGGATGTCGCCGCCGACCGGCGTCCAGGCAAGCCCGGTCGCGACGCCTGGAACGCTCGTGCGCATGGCGACCTCATCCTCGAAGGGCGGCGGCCCGAGGAGCGGGCGGAGGTTCGCGGGCTCGATCGGGATCGGCCCGGCCTCGCCTTCCGCGATCCGGACCGCGGCCTGCCGCAGGACGCGTCCGATCTCGCGCTCCAGGCTGCGCACGCCCGCTTCGCGCGTGTAATGCTCGATGATCTCGCGCAGCGTCTCGTCCGAGAGGACGACCTGCTCCGCCTTGAGGCCGTTGGCCTCCAACTGGCGCCGGACGAGATAGCGGCGCGCGATCTGGAATTTTTCGCTGGCCGTGTAGCCCGTGAGGCCGATGATCTCCATGCGGTCGCGCAAGGGGCCAGGGATCGTGTCCAGCATATTGGCGGTCGCGATGAAGACGACGCGGCTCAGATCGAAGGGCACGGCGAGGTAATTGTCGCGGAACGCGCTGTTCTGCTCCGGATCGAGCACTTCGAGCATGGCCGAGGCCGGATCGCCGTGGACGCCCTGTCCGAGCTTGTCGATCTCGTCCAGCATCATTACGCAATCCCGCGAGCCCGCCTTGCGGATGCTCTGAATGATATTGCCGGGAAGGGCGCCGATATAGGTGCGGCGGTGGCCGCGAATCTCAGCTTCGTCATGAACGCCGCCGAGACTTACACGGATGAATTTCCGGCCCATGGCCCTGGCGATCGACTGGCCGAGCGAGGTCTTACCGACGCCAGGAGGCCCGACGAAGCAGAGAATCGGCGCCTTGCCGTTCGGCGCGAGCTTGCGCACCGCCAGATATTCGACGATGCGGCGCTTGATCTTTTCAAGGCCGAAATGGTCGTCGTCGAGGATCTTGCGCGCGGCCTGGATGTCGATCGGCTGCTCGGCGGGGAGCGCCCAGGGCAGTTCGACCAGCCAGTCGATATAGGCGCGGATCATGCCGTATTCGCCGGCCGCTTCGGGCATCCGCTGCAGGCGGCGAAGCTCCTTGCGGGCCTGATCCTCAACCTCCTTCGGCATGCCGGCGTCGGCTATGGCCTTTTCAAGCTCCGCCATCTCGGCGTTCTTGCCCTCGTCCCCCTCGCCGAGCTGCCTCTGGATGGTCGCCATCTGCTCGCGCAGGAGCGCCTCCCGGTTACGGGCGTCGAGCGAAGCCTTGGTCTGCTGCCCGATCTCCTGCGAGAGGCGCAGCACTTCGATCCGATGCGACAGAAGCCGCGACACGCGCTCCATGCGGGCGCCGACGTCGATGGTCTCCAGGATCTCCTGCTTCTCGTCCGGGGTCGCGTCCATGAAGGTCGCGACCATGTCGGCGAGCGCGCCCGGCTGCTCGACACTCTGGATCGCGGCGACGAGTTCCGCCGGCGCCTGGGGCAGAAGCTGCAAGGCCTCGATCGCCTGGCCCTTGAGGAGAACGAAGCGCGCCTCGATCTCGTTCGAGGTCATCGCCGCTTCGGGCAGCCGCAGCGTCTCGGCGAGCAGGAACGGCCAGCCGTTGAGATAATCGACTACGCGGAACCGTTGCTCGCCCTGACAGATGAGGTGATGCGTGCCGTCCGGTGCAGTGAGGTAGCGGACGATATTGGCGACTGTACCCATCTGGTGCAGGTCAACCGCCTGCGGATCGGCCGTCTCGGCGGAGCGCTGCATGATGACGCCGACCTGCCGCTGCTCGCGCACGGCTCTCTGCGCGGCGAGAATGGAGCGCGGGCGCCCGAGCGCAATGGGGAGCGCCATGCCCGGAAACAGCACCATGTTCCGCACCGGGACGATCAGCAGGGAATCCGCCGGCAGGGGCGGGGTGTCCGGCGTTTCCCTGGGCGTCTCGAGGTTTCCGTCAGCCATGGCGCGCCGCCTTCGTGAGTGTGATCATGAGGCAGCCGTTTTCCGCCGTTCTCTCAATGCCCGAATAGCGCCCGGCGGGAAGCCGGATGCGCCGGTAGAAGCGCCCTTGCGGAAGCTCGAGCCGATGGATGGCCGCGGTCCGCATTTCCGCCGGATAGGTCCGGATCCCGGAGACGACAAGCTCGTCCCCCTCGATCGCCGCCTCGGCCTTGGCGGCGTCGACGCCCGGCAAGGCGACCACCACAAGAGTCGCGCGCTCCGTCTCCAGGACGTCGATTGGAGGCTCCCAATTGGCCGGGGAGACCGGGCGGAAGAACTGCCGATGCATGCGCTCGGCTTGCGCCAGGGCGTCGAAGGCTTCCGACCACATCCAATAGCGCGGAATTTTCGTCTCCATCGCATCCCCTGAAGGGCTCTAGCTTTGCGGAAGGCGGCTTATCCGCGCCCTCCGCGCGCGGGCGGCAAGGTCGCCGCTTTAGCATCGGATCGAGGCCAAGGCCACCGCTCACGGAAAGCGCCGCCTTGCCTGCGGGCGCCACGGCCTTTAAACGACGGCTCACATCCAAAGCTCCGACGAAAGTTTCCTCCTTCCATGGCCGAGCCGCAACGCGCCGTCGTCCCGGCGCCCCGCATCGAGGGGGCGCGCTTCCTCATCGTCGAGGCGCGCTATTACGAAGAGATCGGCGCGGACCTCTTCGCCGGCGCCGCGCGCGCTCTCGAAGGGGCTGGCGCCGCGCATGACGCCGTGCGGGTCGCGGGCGCGCTCGAAATTCCGGCGGCGATCGCGATCGCGCTCGACGCCGCCGCCGAGGCCGGCCGGCCTTACGACGGCGCGATTGCGCTCGGCTGCGTGATCCGGGGCGAAACCTTCCATTTCGAGATCGTGGCCGGGGAATTGGCCCGCGCGCTTATGGATATGTCGGTTGCGCGCAAGCTTGCGCTTGGCAACGGCATCCTCACGACCGAGACGCTCGCCCAGGCCGAGGAGCGGGCCGATCCGGAACGCGGCGACAAGGGGGGCGACGCCGCCCGCGCGGCGATCGGACTTGCGCTCCTCAAACGCAAGCTTGGCGCGCGCATGAAGCCCGAGAGCCGCAACAAGGCCAAGAGGACGGAGAAGCGGTCGGCCGCGCGGCTCGCCGCCGCCCAGGCGCTCTATCAGATGGAGGTCGCCGAGAAGGGGCTCGACGAAATCCTGGCCGAGTTCGAGGTCGCACTGGCTCGGGCAGGAGGTCGACGGGCAAACCTTCAAGCCGGCGGAGGTCGCCTTCTTTCGCGACATTGTCTCGGGCGTGCTGCGCGACCAGATCCCGATCGACCTTGGGATCGATGCGGCCCTGGAGAAGAGCTGGCCGCTGCGCCGGGTGGAGGCGCTTTTGCGCGCGATCCTGCGGGCCGCATTTTACGAGCTGCGAAGCCGTCCGGATGTTCCGGCCCGGGTTGCGGTGACGGAATATGTCGATGTCGCGGGCGCCTTTTTCGGCTCGGAAGAGGTCGGCATGGTCAACGCCGTTCTGGACGCGTTGGCGCGGGAGACTCGGTCCGGGGAGTTTGCCCAAAGCAGTTCCCGATCATCTTCCGTTGCGGAAGAATAGATTCCGTAACGTCAAGTAAAAACTCATGAAATAAGCGCTTTTCTGTGGAAAACTGGATGAAATTGTTAACTTCGGGTTAACCATACCGGTCGAGTTTGGATGACATTCGCAATCGCGTGCGAACCGCAACGATTCGAGTCGAGGATCGACAATGACGAAGACCGATCCCAGGGAAGCTTTCTCGGACCTTCAGCAGTGGTCCGAACCGTTGATTTTCGACCGGCTGTTCGGCGCCTACAGGAGGCTCGTGAGGGACGACGATCTGGCGCGAGGGCTGACACGCCTGCATGCGCGGGTCTGGCGGGCTCTGATTGGAGGCGATCTTCCCGGCTTCGCGCTGCTTCGTAAGACATTGGTCGACGCGCTGAAACATTGCAGTCTCACGCTCGATAACCTTGCCGAGGTGGACGCGGAGATCATGGTTGAACTTCTCGATGTGGTGATCGCGCGCTACAACCGCTCCCACCGCACCGCTCGCGCGTACCATCTGGCGCTGATGCAGCTGGCTGGCCATCTCGGGCCCGCCCGTGCGGCCGCCTAAAGGAGTCCGCTCGGCGGCTTTTACTAGGGCGTCGCGAGCAATCTGACCGAACTATCGAACCTGTCCGCGCCTGGCGCGTCCGCAAATTTCGCGTTCGCCGGCGCTCCAAAAACAATAGAAGTCCACAAGGGGAGCGACTTCCCATAGACTGCCCCCATGTTGGGCTCGCAGCTAGATTGTGAAATGGGAAACTTCTTTGGCCCCAACCAAAATCGTCGGACCCGCCGCGCGCTAGCGTGGTCTGGGCCTCGAATGAACGTGCCCGACCGGTAAACAAATGCGCAACGGGCTGCACGTCGCTCAAGTGTGGGACGTTCCCATTCGCATCGTCCACTGGCTGATTGTTGCGCTTGTCGCTGCTGCCTACGTGACGTGGAGGCTAAACTGGATGGATTGGCACGGCTGGGTCGGCGACGCTTTGCTTGTCGTGCTGTTTTTCAGGTTGCTGTGGGGTTTCTTTGGCAGCGAAACCGCCCGATTTTCCAAGTTTCTCGCCTCTCCGATGACGGCTATTCAACATCTGAAATATGCGTGCTTGCGAGAGCCCGACCGTCAGGTGGGGCACAATCCGGCGGGCGGTTGGATGGTGCTTTTGCTGCTCGTTCTGCTTCTGGCCGAGACGCTAACGGGTCTCTACGTCGCCAACGACATCGCCGACGTGGGGCCATTGACCGAATCCGTCCCGGCTCCGGTGGCGAACGCGATCGAGGCGTCTCACGCGATCCTCTGGACTGTCTTGCTGGCTGCGATCGTGCTCCATGTCTTGGCGATCGCGGGCTATGCGGCGGTCAAGGGGCAGAACCTGTTGCGCCCAATGATCACCGGCGTCAAAACCTTACCGACAAACGTCGCTCCGCCGCGGATTGCGAGCTTGACGCGCGCGGCGGCGATCCTGGCCGGCAGCGCCGCCGCGGCGGCCGTTCTGGTCAACGTCATCTGAGTCTGGTCAGTTCTTCGGAGGAATGACCTGTCCGCGGATTTCCCCCGCGGGATGGGATTTGGTGTGCACATTGACATACCACTCGCCCGCGGCGAACTGCTTGGCCTGATCGGGAGTGAGCGTGGCCGAACCTTTCATCGGGTTGGCGGGCGGGCTGCCCTGTACGCTGAGCCAGATCACAGGAGGCGCGTTTTGCCCCTTTTTGGCGGGGCCGTGGAAATGGGCCATCGTGGTTGGACTGGACAATCCCGTATAGCTGATGTTCCAGGTCACCACGCGGGTCGCGGAGTTGTAAGTCAGGTTCGCCGTTCCCGAGCCGCTCGTGTCCACTGGCGGAACACATTGCGCGCCGGCGAGGGGAACCGCGAAGGAAACGGGGTCCGCCGCCGCGGCCTCGGCGCCGAGCAGGCCCAGCAGGATCGCAACGGGCGTGAGGGCTCGCAGAGAATTCGTGGCTTTCATTGTTTCCTCCATCGGGCGCATTGCACGGAGACATCTTACACGCTCGACGTCAGTTTCGTCGTGCGATTCTAACGCCGCAGACCCTCTTTTAGCAGCTCGACAGATATGTGATTATGCTCACGCTTCCTAAGAAGCCAATGCGGTTATGCCCCGCTCGGGCATGAGGTTGCGAGAGCTACTCGGGAATGGCGCAGTGCGAACGGCCGGTCCGAGCTCGGAAAACGAAGATCTGGGTAGGTTAGACCAATGCCGAATGTGTCGATCCGGGCACGGCTGATTTTCCTTTCCGTCTTGCTGCTCGCGATCCTCGCAATCTCTTCAGCTCTTTTGATCCGGGAACTGGCCCGTGACTTGCAAAGCCTCGTTGAGGAAGCCGCGCTCGTGTCCGTCGTCAAGAACGCCACTTCGGCCAGCAAGCATTTTGGCGACCTCAAATATTGGGTCATCGATTCGGCGGTCACCCAACTTGCTCGCTCCAAGGAAGCAGCGGAAACCGCCAAGGCAGGCCTCGACGCCGACCTGAAGGCAATTTCCCCGATCGATCCGATGCTCGTCGCCACCATCGGACGCGAGACCGATACAATGACAGATCTGGCGCGCCGGGCTGGGGTCGCCTACTCAAGCGATGACAGCGCCGCTGGCAATGCGCTTCTGGAGCAGGCGAAAGGCCACGTTGTGGAAATCGACGGCGCGATCGACAAGATCGTGGACCGCGTGGAGCAACAGTCCGTCGCTCGGCGCGACGCCTCGACGCGTCGAGCCGAACTTGCGGTAAAGCTTGGGATAGCCGGCGGAATTGGCGCGATGCTGGTCGCGTTGGGGTTTACGGCGCTTACCGTGCGCTCGATTACGATCCCACTGAAGCAGCTGGAACGGAACATGTCTTCGATCACCCGTGGCGAACTTGACGTCGCGATGCCTCCCGCAGGTGTGAATGAGATCGGGGCGATGACAAGAACGCTCGGTATGTTGCGCGACAGTCTGATCGAGCGAGACCGCCTCGAGCGGGAACGGCAGCGCGCTGAATTGGAGATCCGGGCTGCGCGCGACACGGCCGAGGCGGCGTTGCACGATCTGAAGGCGGCTCAGGCCAACCTTATACAGGCGGAGAAGATGGCGTCCCTTGGCCAGTTGACGGCCGGCATCGCGCACGAGATCAAAAATCCACTCAATTTTGTCAATAACTTTGCAGGCCTTTCGATCGGTCTCCTTGACGAATTGAAAGAGGCGGCTGCGCCGGCGCTGGCGACGCTCGACGCGCGAGAGCAGTCGGAACTGGACGAGGTTAGCGATATGCTGACCGGCAATCTCCAGCGGATTGTCGAACACGGCAAACGCGCCGACAACATAGTCAAGAGCATGCTCGCGCACTCACGTAGCGGGAGTGGCGGCGGCGACCATGAAAACGTGGACCTTAATGCGCTTGTCGATGAGTTGCTCAATCTCGCCTATCACGGCGCCCGCGCTCAGGATCAGAATTTCAATATCACCATGGAGCGGAATTTCGGTGAGAACATCGCTCCGATCGCGGTCGCGCCACAAGACATTACCCGTGTGTTCCTCAATCTCTTCGGCAATGCCTTTTACGCCACGAACAAGCGTCAGCGCGAGACAAAGGGCGCAGAGTTCACGCCGATTTTGACGATCACGACGCGCAATGACGGCGGGGCAGTCGAGGTGCGGGTGCGGGACAATGGCGGGGGCATTCCCGCGGAGATCAGGGACAAGCTCTTCCAGCCTTTCTTCACCACGAAGCCAACCGGTCAAGGCACCGGGCTCGGGCTGTCGATCAGCTACGAAATCGTCACCAAGCAGCACGGCGGGACGATCGCTGTCGCCAGCAAAGCGGGAGACTTCACCGAGTTCACTGTGCGTCTGCCACGCCGCTTCCCCGCCAAGGCCGGGGGCCATTCATCGACGACGAGCGACAATTCATGACAGTCAGCATCTTGATCGTCGATGACGAACCCGACGTAATCGTTCTGTTTCGCCAGCAGTTCCGCCGCGAAGCGCGGGAGGGGACTTATGTCCTGCACTTTGCCCACTCGGCCACGGAAGCGCTTGAGCGTCTTGAACGTGACATCGAACCGCAACTCGTCGTGATTTTGTCGGACATCAATATGCCCGGCATGGATGGTCTGGCGCTCCTGCGGGAGATCAAGACCCGCCGACCGGATCTGCCGGTGATGATGCTGACCGCCTATGCCGACGATGAACGGCGCCGCCGGGCTGCGGAATTTGGCGCCGCCGACTTCGTCACGAAGCCGGTCGATTTCGATTTCTTGAAGGTTCGTCTGCGCGAGCTTCATGCATCATTGATCTGAGGGGCGGTCGTGGTCAGTTCAGCCAAAATCCTTGCGGTGGACGACGAGCCGGATTTCGAGCTCTTGATAAAGCAACGTTTTCGCCGCCAAATTCGCGACGAAGAATTCGAATTCCGCTTTGCCCGTCATGGCGAGGAAGCGCTGACCGCGCTATCCGCCGAACCAGATATCGACCTGATGCTGCTTGATATCAATATGCCCGTGATGGATGGGCTGACCCTGCTGACCGAACTTCGGGAGCGACGATCCCAGGTCCGGGCGATTATTGTCTCGGCCTATGGCGACATGACAAATCTGCGCACCGCGATGAACCGTGGAGCTTTTGATTTCGTCACTAAACCCGTGGATCTAAGCGATCTGGAAATCACCGTGCGTAAGGCGCTGGCCAATATCGCGGAGTTGCGCGAAATGGACCGGCTGCGCATGGCGGCGGAGCGGGCGCGCAACAACCTCTCGCGGTATTTTTCACCAAACGTCGTCGAGTTGCTCGCCGCTCAGGACGAACCGCTCGGGGCGATTCGCCGCGAAACGGTCGCTGTCCTGTTCGCCGACATCGTCGGCTTTACGCGAACGGCGGAGACTATGGCTCCTGAGGGCGTCTTGGCCTTGTTGCGTGACTTCCATGCCCGAATGACGGCTGAGATCTTCGCCAGCGGCGGGACGGTCGACAAATATATCGGTGACGGAATTGTCGCTGTGTTCGGCGTGCCGTCGGCGGAGTCCAATGACGCCGCCCATGCGCTCGATTGCGCCTATCGGATGCACGATGCGCTCGAACGTTGGAACGACGAACGCACGCAGAGCGGAGACGCGCGTCTCGATATCGGCATCGGCCTCAACTACGGACCCGCCGTTCTTGGCGATGTTGGCAGCCGGTACAGCATGTCGTTCACCGTGATCGGAGACACCGTTAACACTGCGGCGCGGTTGCAGACGCTAACCCGATCCCTCGGAACCCCGCTGGTCGTTGGCGATGCGCTCGTTAAGGCAGTAGAGGCGTTGTCGCCGGAATTCGCGGACAAGCTTGTCAGCCGATTGGAGGATGGAGGCGAGCAGACCCTGCGAGGTCGTGCAAGCCCGGTCCGCATTTGGACGGCGGCCAACACGAAGAGCGATCCGTAGTTTTGATCAATTATACTGCAGTATTAGCGGACCGTCTCGCCAGCCTGCTACAACTCTTCCCTCAGTCGCTTGCCCCGCAACTCGCGATAAAAGGGGCGGGGACGACGAGGGTCGAGCCCGCCCGCGAGCGCAACAGCCAGTTCGTCCAGCGCCATATGGGTGATATTCGGCAGGTCGAGTTCGCGCGCCTTGTCGAGTTCGAGTCCAGACGAGATCAACGAGTTCCGCCTCGGGATGCACCACGCCGCCGACCTGTTTTGCGATCAGGCTCGCGTCCACGACCAGGAAACGGGCGTCGAATCTCCTCGGCCTTCCGGGCGGCGTGATCGCGCGGGCGAGGAAATCGACGCCTTCGAGCGTGGGATAGACGCCCGTGTCGGCGAACCGGCGCCAGGCGCCCGGAGGCGGCAAGTCGGGCCCGCCATAACCCGCGACGCCGATCACGACACCCGTCTCCTCAAATGTCTCGCGAATCGCCGAGAGCGCGATCGCCCGGGCGAAACCGGGCGATGGGCGGCGCACGCGAAGATTGAGCTTGGCTTCGACGCTCGGATCGAGTGCGCCCGCCGCGGCCATCCGCCGATCTTCGGCCTCCAACCGCCCGCCGGGAAAGACATATTTGCCCGGCATGAATTTGTGGCCCGGGTGGCGCTTGCCCATGAGAACGCGGAGCGCCGATCCGCTCCGGTCGACAATAATCAACGTCGCCGCGTCGCGCGGGCGCAAAGCCGGCGCACGTCGCGTCTTTGGCGGAGCAGAGGCGTCGGACATCGTGTCTCCAGGCGCGTCCACGCGCCTTTCCCGAAGCCTTGAGGCTCAGCTGTCATGCGGTCAAGCGGCTTGACTGTGATTGTTCCTAGAATGGGACCCCGCTGCGGCGCTGATTTGCATCCAATAGAACCCTGGCGGCGGGTTCACATCGGTTTTCCGATCGCTGGGTGGCCCTGGATTGGAATGCATGTTGCGGAAACGATCGCGAGAAGGTACGGCGGGCCTTTTTCGCAAGGGAAAGCGATCAAGGAGATCTGCCGGGATCTGCATGTTCCCGGAAAAGGATATGGTGTTCGACGCACACGAGCGCGCCTTCCGGTTCTTAATGCGACCACGTTCGGATGTTGTCGAAGGACGCGACGACAGTCAGCTCATCGGATTTCCGCCCAACCCACCGTCTTGCACAGAAGGCGAGCCAGTACGCATCCTCTTGTCGTCATGGTCCGATTTCCAAGCGTGACGTCAAGCGAGAATGTCATCCCCCGTTTGGGATCATAGGCGGTTCCAGTAAACTCCGTGTCGGACGACCGCTTGATCGATAAAATCAGTCTGTCTCCCCGCGCTTCGCCTTTGCTCGTATCGCGTATCCAAAGGTTCGTCGCACAGATCTTGTCCCCGCACGGCGCAATCCTAACGCGGGCGTTCCCGTCATCTCGCATCCATACGCCGTCCATATCGGCTGCTTCTGCTCCCGCCACTTGAGCACCCAAGACGAGATAAAGCCCGACGAAAGTCTCTCGTAGCCCGGTCAGCATTGTCTAGCCTCGCCACGTTGAACTAAATGTCTTACGTTGCGGGCTCCGCCTTGGATCAACGCGGCGGTGATCCAGTTTCGTTTACGCGCCGTAGAATTGCATTGGCGTTTGGGGACCGGCATGCGAGCTTATGGAGTGGCGTGGGTTGCGACGGCGGCTGTTTTCCTTGGTCTGGACGCCGTGTGGCTTAGTCTGAGCGCCTCGCTTCTCTATCGACCTCTGCTTGGAGGCCTCCTGCGGGACGATTTTGTCTTCGCGCCGGCGGCCTTGTTTTATTTAATCTACACAATCGGCATCGTCGTCTTCGCGGTCTCGCCCTCTTTCGTATCGGGCCATTGGACCACCGCTGGGATGCGCGGCGCCTTCCTGGGCCTGTTCGGCTATTCGGTCTACGACCTGACCAATCAGGCGACGCTTCGGAATTGGCCAGTGGCGGTCACCGTAGCCGATCTCTTATGGGGCACGCTCCTGACAGCAGTCGCCGCGATTGCGGGCCTGCTGGCGGTGCGCGTTGTGGGCTCTTGGAGATGATCGCGCTCAGTCTCTCACCAGACCGGACAGCATAAGTCCCAGGAATGTCACGAGCGCGCTGGCGCTCAAGGCGTTCAATCGAACGAAGGCGGCATATTCAGCCTTCGAGTAGGTGTGGATAGGGACGGATCCAAGACTGTCGAGTCCCAAGGAAGATCGCCAGAGCCAGTGCGAGCAGCGCAAGGGCAACGATCCTCTCAGAAGGCCGGAAAAAGGCCGCGGCGATCAGTGCGCACGGGATGATGAATATCGCCACGCCGGAGGCCGCGCCAAACGCTTTTGCGCTCACGATCACATTGGCGAGGCCGGTCAGCGGCAGAAGCGCACGACCCAAAACTGGAAACCGTCGCGAAATTGCAGGGACCGCCAGGAAAAACGGGGTCGAGAGAAACGTCAGCAGGGTGGGCGCGATATGTCCGCTCACGGCGAAATACACGTATAGCGGATAAAACGGCTGGTTCGAGGCGACCAAGAGTGCAATCGTATTGCAGCTTGCGACGCGCGGGTCGGGGTTCGCTGCATAGGCGGCGATCCCGCGCCATACATCGCGCGCAAAGCCTGCCGAGGCGCGTCAAGTCGGGGCGCAAGCGGTAGTGGCTGACGCCCCATTCCTCTCCATTCGCGTGCCCGAACAGGCCCGCGGTGGCGAGGAAAAACAGACGCCAGCGACGTCGCCATAGTTTTGCGTCGGCGCCATAGATCTCATCCAAGATCGCGTCGATGCCGGCCCTGTTCGCTGTCGAAGTTGTCAAGCCAGTCCAGCGCGGTCTTCCGATAGTGGCTTCCGCTCCAACGCCAATCTTGCTCGACTGCGAAAAACTCGGGAAAGCGCATCATGAGCCCGTGGCTCGGCATCATGCCGCCGGTGAAGAAATGCTGAGCAATCCAGTCGGCTTCGTTAGCGTGATCGAAGCGATAGGGTTTGCTGCGATGGGTGAACACGTGGACGAACAGTCGTCCGTCCCCCGTGAGCCAGGTGCGGATACGCGACAGCAGTTCGCTCCAGTTGGACATGTGCTCGAACATCTCGACCGAAACGACGCGGTCGTACACGCGATCCGGCTCAAAGACGTTCATATCGGCGGTTATAATGCGGAGGTTTGTAAGGCCACGTTCGGTTGCGATGTGCTCGATGGAGCGCCGCTGCGAGGTGGAGTTCGACACGGCCGTGATGTGCGCCGATGGGAAGCGCTCCGCCATGAACAGACTGAGCGAGCCCCAGCCGCATCCCAGTTCGAGAATTTGCTGGCCGTCTTTGAGGTCGGCTCGCTCGGCGGTTGCTTCAAGGGCGAGGGTTTCCGCTTCGGCGAGCGTCTCTTCGCCGGTCGGATAGAAGCAGCAGGAGTATTTTCGCGCCGGCCCGAGCGTGAGGGCGAAAAAGTCCGCGGGCAGCTCATAGTGCTGCTGGTTCGCGGCCCGAACATGCAGGGCGACTGGGAACCGATCCATCTCTCGGACGAATTCGACTTCGCTCGTCCCCGATCGATTGGAAAGAGAGCGGCTTGCCCGATCAACGAGCGCCGCCACTCCCAGTTTTGAAAGACCGTCCGGGAGCGACGCGCGCTCCACAAATCGTGTCGCCGCAGCAATGAGGCTCATAAGCCGGCTCCTGATCGAACAATCTCGGCTGTGGCCTTCGGCGGCCCGGGCCAGAACGCATTCACCCGCGCCTGATAGACGCGGAATGCGTCGCCCCGCGACCGAAGCATGTGGGCCTCCAACGGCGGGATGCCCGACACGTGGACGAGCAGCACGTACATGAGAGCGGGCGCCGCAAGGCCGAACCAACCCCAGGGGTACTGTTCGGCAGGCGCAATGGCGATGATTGCGAAGGAGACCCAGACGAGCCACTCGAAAAAATAGTTCGGATGGCGAGAATAGGCCCAGAGCCCCGCATCGCAGATCTTGCCGTGATTCCTGGGGTCTGCGCCGAAGCGAGCCAATTGCCGATCCGCTGTCCTTTCGCCGAGGGCGGCAACCGCAAAGAGCGCGACGCCGAGCGCGTCACGAATGTCCAGCCCGATCCCGGGCCGATGAGCGGCCGCGGCGACCGACAGGGCAAGAACCAGACCAGCCGCCGCCTGCACCTGAAGGAAGAGAAAAAGCCGCCGGCTCGCCCTGTCGCCCCATTCGACGCGCAACTGACGATAGCGCGGGTCGTCGCCTCCATGGGCCGTGCGCCAAACAATATGAAAGCCGAGGCGAAGGGACCACAATGCGGCGAGGCCAGCGACGATAACAGGCCGCATAGTTCCGGGCGATGCGGGCGACAGCGCGAGGGTCACGCCTGCAAGTCCGGTCGCAAAGGTCCAGATCGCGTCGATCCATCCCGAGCGTTCCGTTCGTTCCGCGACCAGCCAAGCGACTCCCATAGCGGCCGAAAGAACGATAGCGACAGCGAGAGCCCTGGGAGCAAAATCCATTGCCAACCTTCAGAAGAAACCATGCGGCGGCGGTTCAGAATCCGACAAACGGACGCACCCAACGGCCAAGCAGGCTGTGGAGCCGCGTATCCCCGTCGAGCGCCGCGAGACAGATGCATTCGATGTCTGGGCCAACGACAGGCTGATGGTCGATGTCGTCGCCCGCCTCGTCGAAGTCTCCAGGGCCGTAGGAGCCACGATCGTCAAAGAGCCGCCCTTTCAGAATAAGCGTGAACTCCTCGCCGGTGTGTCCGTGGGCAGGGAGTTTCAGCCCTGGCCGTCCCCGAAGAAGCATGACCCTCGCATCGGGAACCCCCGGAACGGTGATCCAGCTCCATCGGAAGCCGGGCCCGAGCCACCGCCATGGGCCGACGCCGCAGTCCCGCAAGGAGGCCGGAAGCGCTATTCCGAGATCAGCGCGACGCGCGGGCCTTGCGGGCGATTCTCGAGATGTCGCCGAGGGCGCCTGGTCGAGCTTTTCCAGCGCTCGGCCGAGCGCATCCGCCCGCATCGGCTCCCGCGCCGTGTCCGCAAGGAAGGCGCCCCCAACTCGCTCAAAATTCGCAACCTGCTCTCGACAAGCGGAGCACACTTCGAGGTGCGCGGCGACGACAAGCGAGGGGCCGGCGCTGAGTGAGCCTGCGGCGAAACGCAGCAGGCTCTCGTCGCTCGGGTGGCGCTCGAGCGTCATATCTGACCCTCCAACAGGCCGCGCAAGCGAGCGAGCGCCAAGCGCACTCGCGATTTCACGGTGCCGAGCGGAATACCGAGTTCGCGCGCGATCTCCGCGTGAGGCTTCTCCGCGAAGAAGGCGAGGCGAACGATCTGAGCCTGGTTATCGGGAAGGGCGGCGATGGCGGTCCGCACCTGTTCGGCGGTCTCCGCCGCAATAGCGAATTCTTCGCTTGATCCGCAATTCTCCATCTCGTCGCTGACGTCGAAACGCGCCGTTGCGCCACCTCGGTCCCGGCGCAGGCGATCGATGCGCTTGTTGCGGGCAATGGTGAAAATCCAGGTGGAGACGCCAGCCCGGCTAGAATCGAAAAGGTTTGCCTTGCGCCACACCGTCAGCATTGTTTCCTGGGCCAAATCCTCCGACAGAACATCCGAAAGGCCGTAGCGCATCAAGAATCCCTTCACCCGCGGGGCGAAATGACCGAACAGTTCGGCAAATGCGGCTCGATCCTTGTTCAGGGCGATGCTACTCAACAATCGACAGCACTCCTCCTCGGAGGGAACGCGATCGTTCCGATCGGCCGGTTTCAACGTCACAATCCGCGCCGAGCGCGGGGCAGCGTTCGCAAGCTTCTCCCCGGATGGAACTCCTGCAAGAGCCATGACCCTTCTACGAGACGGCGCTCTGATTGGATCATCCCGTATCGATTGCGAGTGATCCAGAAAGCCGCGACGCGCGTATCTTATCCGGTTCTCGCGAGACTGGGAGCCCAGCCGTCAACCGCGGAGGTGGCTTTGCAGAGCGCCGTGAGCCAAGGGATAAGGAAGATGGAGGTCGCGGTCGTCGGAAGCGGGATATCCGGCCTCTCAGCAGCGTGGCTTTTGTCGAAGAGCCATCGTGTCACATTGTATGAAGCCGACTCTCGGCTAGGGGGGCACAGCAACACGGTCGATATTGGAGGCGTCTCGGTCGACACCGGTTTCATTGTTTACAATGAAGCGACCTATCCGAATTTTTCTGCGCTGCTCGATCATCTGGGAGTGGCGACCAAACCCTCGAATATGACTTTCGCCGTCTCACTCGATGACGGCCGCCTGGAATATTCCGGCACGGGCCTGACCGGCCTTTTTGCGCAACCTCGAAATGCCGTGAGCTTCAGATTTTGGGGAATGCTGCGCGACCTGTTGCGTTTCTACCGTGAAGCGCCGCATGTGGCCGATGATATGGGCGATCTATCGCTCGAGGCCTACCTCGACGCTTTCGGATACGGGGCTGCGTTTCGTGTTGATCATCTGTACCCGATGGCGGCCGCCATCTGGTCGACGCCGGCAGCGAAGATCGGCGAATATCCCGCCCGAGCCTTCATCCGCTTCTGCGAGAATCACGGTCTGTTGCAGCTGGTCAACCGTCCGGTCTGGAGAACATTGCCAGCCGGGAGCCGCGCCTATGTCGAGAAGCTCGCCGCAACGATCCCCGAGATTCTCACGAACACGCCTATTGTGGCCGTCCGGCGCCATCTGGATTGCGTAGAGATTGTGTCCCATAGAGGAGAGACGCGGCGTTTTGATCAGATCGTTCTGGCGACACACGCCGATCAGGCGCTCACGATGCTGGCCGACCCGACCCCCGAGGAGGATCAACTGCTTGGCGCTTTTGGCTATTGCGCGAACAGCGCCGTTCTCCATTCCGACGCAACCTTGATGCCGCTTCGACGCCGCGTGTGGTCCAGCTGGAATTATATGTCGAGCGATCGGGGGAACAGCAGCAGACTTGCGGTCAGCTACTGGATGAATCGTCTTCAGGGGCTGCCGAACGCCAAGCCAATGTTTGTTACTCTGAATGCGCACCGGCCAATTCGTGAGAATTCGATTCTGTACAAGGCGGACTATTCGCACCCTGTCTTCAACGTGTGCGCCATGGACGCGCAAAGGCGTCTTTGGTCGCTTCAGGGCCAACGGAACACTTGGTTCTGCGGGGCCTATTTCGGGGCTGGTTTTCATGAAGACGGATTGCAAGCGGGCCTTGCGGTCGCCGAGGCGCTGGGCGGTGATCGAAGGCCCTGGATCGTCGCGAATGAGTCGGGCCGCATCTCTATAGACGAGGCTGCAGCGAGGAAAGCGCAAGCGTCGGTCCGCCTCGAGGTCGCCTGATGGAGTGTTTTCGCTCTTCCCTATTTGCCGGTCATGTCGTGCATCAGCGGACGCGGCCCAAACGGCATCGGCTTCGATACAGTGTGTTTTATTTGGCTCTCGATCTGGAAGAGGCGCCGAATGTCGGCGCGGCTTTGCGATTGTTCTCGGTCAATCGCTTCAACTTTTTCAGCTTCCATGAGCGCGATCACGGGGACGGGTCGAGTTTTCCCCTCCTCGAGCAGGTTCGAGCGAAACTGCGCACCGCAGGGCTCGACGCCAAGGGCGCTGTTGTCCTCATGACGATGCCGCGCATGCTCGGGTACGCTTTCAATCCGCTGAGCCTATATTTCTGCTATCGCAGGGACGGGGCGTTGGCGGCGATTCTCTACGAGGTGAACAACACCTTCGGGCAACGCCACACCTATCTCATTCCGGCAATTGAGGACGCGGACGGACTCGTGCGCCAGGAGAGCGACAAATGTCTCTATGTGTCGCCGTTCCTCGATACGGATATGAGCTATGCGTTTGTGGCGGCGCCGCCAAAGAAACGTGTCGCGATCTCGATAACGGCTCGTGACGCCGAGGGGCCGGTTCTCTTCGCGAGACTTTCGGCTAATCGCGTTCCACTTGCGGACGGGACGCTACTGCGCGTCTTGCTTGCATATCCATTCCTTACGCTGAAAGTCGTCGCAGCGATCCATTGGGAGGCGCTTCGGCTTTGGCTCAAGGGCGTTCGTCCCACCGAGCGGCCAACCCAGATCACGGGTCGAACGACGATAGGCCGTGCGTCGCAGCCCGGCGCGCTCCTGACCGAGGAGGCGACCCATGTCGTCTCCTGATCGGACCGCCGCCGCTGTCAGGATTGAGGGCGGCCTATTCCTTGAGCCTCTGGTTCGACGCTTCCTTGCGCAAATCGACGTCGGCGATCTGACGGTCGAACTCCCTTCCGGCGCCCGATTGGTCCACAAAGGCGCGAGGCCAGGTCCGAACGCATTCCTCACAATCCATCGCTGGCGGGCGATCTGGCGGCTGATCCTGCTCGGCGATGTCGGGTTCGCGGAGAGCTACATTTCAGGCGACTGGTCGAGCCGTGATCTGCCCACATTCATCGAACTCGCCGCGAGGAATGTCGAATCGCTGCAAGCGAAGATCGAGGGTAGTTTTGCAACGCGTTTGATTGGCCGCCTGCGCCATCTCGCACATGCCAATACGCGGACTGGCAGCCGCAAGAATATCGCGTTTCACTACGATCTCGGCAACGCCTTCTATCAATGTTGGCTCGACCCGAGCATGACCTACTCGTCCGCCCTTTATGCAGGCCCTTTCGATACGCTCGAAGACGCACAAGCCCGGAAGATCAGCCGCATCGCCGAGCTTCTGGACATCGACAGTGACAGCGAGGTCCTCGAGATTGGATGCGGTTGGGGCGCGCTTGCGATCTCTCTCGCCCGGCTGTGCAGAAGCGTGACAGGGGTCACCCTATCCGCCGAGCAACTCCTCCATGCGAAAGGCCGCGTCCGCGAGAACGGTCTCGGGGAGAAGGTCACGCTTGAGCTCCGCGACTACCGTGATGTTGTTGGCTCCTTCGACCGCATCGTGTCGATCGAGATGGTCGAGGCCGTCGGGGAGGCGTTCTGGCCTGACTATTTTCAGGCGCTCCACGATCGCTTACGCCCCCACGGAACCGCGGTGCTGCAGGCCATCACGATTGAGGAGGGCCGCTTCGAATCCTACCGCCAGTCGCCAGACTTCATCCAGCGCCACGTCTTTCCAGGCGGCATGCTCCCCACCAGAAGCGCCCTCCTGCGGGCGGCGAAGAAAGCTGGGCTTTCGCTTTTCGCCTCCGAACGCTTTGGACAAAGTTATGCGCGAACGCTCTCCGAGTGGCGTGGGCGTTTCCTGGCTTCGCGCAAATCGATCGAGGCAATGGGCTTTTCTGAAGAGTTTCAACGGATGTGGGACTATTACCTGAGTTATTCCGAAGGCGGATTCCGGGCGGGCGTTGTCGACGTCGGATTTTATGGCTTCCGGCGCGCCGCCGCACAATGATCCGACGATTTCCTTCGAGCAAAGGTTCGCGCCGCGCAGGCTTTTGGCTTGTCCAAACACGGGCGTCGGCATCGTCGGCTGTGGCATTTTCTGCGGGCGACGGGCGCTCGTGGATTGGGCGGGCGTCGCCAGACCGCGATAACGTTTCATGAACGTCTCTCAGTCGCTTCGCTCGTAGCTTGCATCGAAAGTCCGAGAACGTCGCGCCGACAAGTCGAAGGTGCTTAGCCTATCTAAACCTCTCTCAGCACAAGCGACCAAATCCTCGCATTTTGCGACGCGGCGACTTTATCGCCGATACATTTGTCGGCTCCAGCTTCGACCTTGATCGCCGCCGAAAAAAGCCAAGCCTGTTTTCGCGAAGTCGAGCCGGACCCTCTCTACGTCGGCGTGGGCGTCCGCAGCCGCGAGGCGGCGACACTCAAAACGGGGTCCATGTCGAGACGGGGGAGACCCTTTGAGACGCTCGGCCCACCGAAGCTAGGCGATCCAGCGCTGGAAGGGCCCGGCCAAAGTGGCCGCAGCAGGGCCGGTCAGCGACCGAGCCCATCAAACTCATGGGAACGCCAAGCGTCCAAATGCGTTTACACTGGCGTTGACCGTCACAGCTATTTGACACTATCGTGCCGCCACAGAATTCGCCGGAGCTGAGATGCAGAGGATCAGGATCTGTGCCCTCATAACCGCGGCGATTTTGGCGGTGTGCTTCTCGGCAGCCGTTTCCCGAGCGGCCGATGCGTCTGACGTCTCGAGTTCCTCTCCCGAGCAAAGAGGCGCTTACCTCGCTCGGGCGGGGGACTGCGAAGCGTGTCACACGAAGCCCGGCGGCGCGCCTTTTGCCGGAGGTCAGGCGCTCGACTCGCCCTTCGGGCCCCTTTATCCGCCCAATATCACGCCGGACCCGGTGCATGGGATTGGCGCTTGGTCTGACGACGACTTCTACCGCGCAATGCACAACGGCGTCGGGCGCCATGGCGAATATCTCTATCCGGCCTTCCCCTATCAGTGGTTCACGAAGGTGACGCGAGATGACGTGCTGGCGATCCGAGCCTTCCTGAAAACAGTCGCGCCATCGAGCGAGCCTTCGAAGCCAAATCGGCTGATGTTTCCGTTCGACATCCGGGCAGGCCTAGGACCATGGCAGGCTCTTTATTTCCATCCCGGCGAATACAAGCCCGCTCCGGCGAAGTCGGCAGAGTGGAACCGCGGAGCCTATCTCGTCGAGGGCCTCGGCCATTGCGCCGATTGCCATACGCCCAAGGGGCTTGCGATGGAGCCCATAAATTCCAAAGCCTTTTCAGGCGGCTCGATCGACAACTGGTATGCGCCGAATATAACCTCCGACCCCGCGCAAGGAATTGGGCGCTGGTCCGAAGAGGCGCTGGTTCAATATTTCAAGACAGGTATGGCGCCCGGAAAGGGCGTCGTTGTGGGACCGATGGCGCAGGTGGTGCACGATAGTCTGGCCCATCTTTCCGACAGCGACCTTCAGGCGATGGCCACCTACGTCAAGTCCATCCCGCCCCTCGCCAGCTACAAGGCCGACCGGCCAAGCGCCGAACTTGGGCCCCATCCCTCGGGGGAGACTATCTACATCCAACATTGCAGCTTCTGCCATCAGTTGGACGGAAGGGGCAGGCAGGGCGCAGTGCCTGCTCTCGCGGGCAATGGGGCAGTCCAGGCCAAGGGGCCAGAGGACGTCATCCGCGTGATCCTCGGCGGCCATCTGGCGACCGGAACCTTCGCCCCCATGCCTCCGGTTGGGGCCGGGTTGACAGACAAGGAGATCGCCGACGTCACTGACTACGTCCGCAACGCATGGTCCAACGCCGCCCCGGTGATCCAAAAGACCGGCCTCGTGGGTGACATCCGTGCGAAAATGGTTACCGGGCTCGCAGGCCCCGGCGCCCGGGAAGAAAACAACAACCCTTGCCTGATCCGGCAGGATTCCACGCCCGTCCCCTCGATCGAAGACCCCCAGATCAACAAGACCCTTGCTGCGATGAGCCCCGAAACGATGCTCGCGACAATTCCATCGCTGATCGCCCGCGTGAAGGAAATTTCCCCGGACAAGCCTCAGGCGGACATCATCAATGGCCTCATGCTCGCCTATTGCCGCCTCGAAGCCAAGACGCCTGCGTTTCTCAAACCCCAAGGGCGTGACCAGCTTAATCGCTTCGGACAGCTCGTTTACAGCGAACTCGCCTCGAAGGGGCGCGAGTGAGGCATAGGGGAAGAGGAGAGCGCGCCGTCAGGCCCGTTGATGTGTCCGATCAACCTTGCCCGCTCGGAGAAGGACCAGGCGGCCCAGCACGCCGCTCGAGCCGCCTGAGGGTGGCGTCGCCCTCAGAGCGGCGCGGCAAATTTTACGCCCGCCAGCTTAGAAACACGAACGCGACCGCCGGAGCGACAATTATCCACAATGCGATCATCAGGCCCATTTCACTCTCCTTCGTGCTGGCGCGCTAACCAGTTTTTCTCAACGCGCCGTCCGCGATTATGATCCGGAGTGGTTCAACTGCCGATCGCAATCTTCCTGGGTGTTGGTTCGGACCTCCAATTGTATGGGCTCGATCCATAATCTATTGCGACCGAGGCGTGATCCCCCGAGACGGGTAAAGCACAGCTTTCCGGAGACGGCGCGAAGGGGCGTCAAGGCCTGCCGGACTCCCAGCCCGCGGCAATTCGCGACCGCCGACTAGCCAACGCGCTTGTATTGCGCTTTCGGGATAATGTCGCCGTTGACGGGATCATGGACGGTGGCGCCTTCGATTTTCAATTCGTCACCCGTAAGCAAAGCGATCTTGCTCGCTCGCTCGACACCATCCCAACCGGGAAAGGAGCACCGATCGATTTTCAGTTTGATTCTCATCGTTGCCTCGTCGATCGTGTACGTCCCAAAATAGCCGATCGACTGTCCAACTGGCATGCGGGGGGTCTTCGACGCGCCTTTGTCGCGATTCGCCGAGATGATCTGCGTCGAGAAATGGCCGCCG
Organism: uncultured Alphaproteobacteria bacterium; assembly: GCA_963824465.1. Lineage (GTDB taxonomy): Bacteria > Pseudomonadota > Alphaproteobacteria > Rhizobiales > Beijerinckiaceae > Roseiarcus. The sequence continues at coordinate 58,534 of CAWGPL010000013.1, read as the reverse complement.
GATGTGTAAATCGCGAGACCTTGGACGCCTTCTCCCCAGACGTAATATTGCGACCCGTCTTTGCCCTTATCGTAAATGTCGACGAAGACTCCAGGCGCCGACAAGCCTGTCTTGCAGCGACTTTGCCTGCGCCGGGCTTAGAGCGGGCAGGGCCAAACTCACCGCAGCCGTCGTCGTGCCCAAGAGAATATCGCGTCGATCCATTCTGCCCTCCTCGTTCCTCCGCGCGCTTATCGCCTAGTCGACCTCGAGGCTATGGCTCCGAACCCAGTTCGACCTGCCAGTCGCTTGATCGGGATAAAACATCATCAGGACGCGCATCAACAACGCCGCCGCTTGCCCGGGATGCACCGGTCGTGCCCAAGGTCGTATTCGACGACGCCGCCATTTCTGGTTGGCTGGCGGACCAATAAAGCGAAAGGAATGTGGACATCGCGTCTTTACTTTGCGACCGTGCGGTTCGGGTGTCAAACCGAGCTTCCGTTTCCGTCAAGGTCCACGGGAACTGCGGATCAGGCTCGCTGTCGGGGCCTCATTCGGCGCCCGCGCATTATGGCTCGTCGCGCTTCATCACCCTGCCTTTCGGTCGTTCGTCAGGGCCGGGCTTGATCCGGCGATCCGAAGGAACGCCGAACTATGTGGCCAGGGCTCTGACAGGGTCTCTAACTGAAAAGGCTCCGACGACGCGTGTATGCCTGGTCGAGCCCCGCCATGACGGGGGAGGCATTCGCCCATGTCTAGTCCGTTGGCCGGCGAGCGAACCACAGCAGCAACCGCGATAAGGGTCTTTTCCGCCCAGGCCCTCTGCGTTTACGTTCGTATGCACAACGATGATGTGGTTTGGCAGAGCCGATCTTAAGGGGAACTGTCTCAGCTATAAGGTCAAGACTTAATCGTCAGCCGTCTCTTTCGCGCAATAGCGGTCATACACTGGCCGTTGTTGAACTGGTCAGATCGACCCGCTCCAGTCATCCGGAGACACCACGCGTAAAGCCGCTTTCGCGGGTTGATTTTGCATTGACGCTCCGCCTACTGCCCATGTCTCTTCATCGCTTCCGCGATCTTCTCCTTCACGGCATCGAGGTTGAAGCTCGCGCCCTTCTGCATGGGGGGATAGTCGATGGCAGTCATGGCGAGTTTCGCCACTTCCTGCTGTACAAAAACAAAGCGCCAGAACTCATATACAAACCAGTTAAAATAACTGAAGCTACCCCTATTCGGGTCCACGCCGATAAATCCCGTTTTCTCGAAAGGATCCAAACGCAGGTTGACCAGAGTCGGCATGTCCGGATGGTCCTTGGTGCCGAGCCAGCCGCCGGGCTGCGTGATGAATTGATATTTGTAGTCGTCGATCCTCACGGCAGCGAGGTTATTTTCCGTGAAGTAGTAGATTTCGTGGCGAGCCGATGGGCCTTTGCCAGTGATCAAGTCCGTTTGGTCATAGCTATCGAGGTGGTTCTTGTAGGTCCTGTCGCCAAGCGTTACGCCCATGAGTAGTTCATCCTTGATATTCGGGTTGCCGGCGGCTGCCACGAAGGTCGGGAACCAGTCAAGGCTTGACATGATCCCATTCTCGACCTTGCCGGCGGGGACGCGGCTTGGCCAGCGAATGATTGCGGGGCAACGGAAACCACCCTCATAGCCCGTACCCTTGGCTCCGTAGAACGGGGTTGTTCCGCCATCCGGCCAGGTAAAGGCCTCGGTGCCGTTGTCGGTGGTGAATAAGACGATGGTGTTGTCGTCCAGCCCTTTGTCCTTCAGGTATTGCATGACCGAGCCCACGATGTCGTCGAGCTGCGCCATGCCGGCTTCCTGAATAGTCCAGCCGTTCTTCGAATTGCGCAGGCCCTCGTATTTCGGTGAGAGGTGCGTTACGACGTGCATGCGTGTCGGATTGAGGTAGAGGAAGAACGGCTTGTTTGCGGCTTTCGCTTTGCATGGGCGAAGCGCGTTGCGTTGATTGCAACGAACGGGCTGGAGGGCCGAGGTCGTCGAAAGCCGGGCCCTTTTGGCAACTTGAATTGACATGTCCCCGGCGGCATGTTCGACAGATCGGACAGTTGGAAAACCCCCAATTCCACTTACTCACGCGGGACGTGGAACGGCGGCGATTCAATCTTCGGCTATTCCAAAATAGGGCTGAGACATATGGGGAGGCCGTTTCCCTTCGCTGCGATTGTCGGACAGGAAGAGATGAAACTGGCCTTCCTGGTCGCAGCCGTGGATGCGACGGTCGGCGGTGTCCTGGCTTTCGGTGACAGGGGAACCGGAAAATCGACGGCAGTTAGAGCGCTGGCTGCGCTTCTGCCCGAAATGCGCGCCGTCGTCGGCTGCCCCTATCATTGCGACCCGACAGCGCCGGCGGGCCTGTGCTCGGCCTGTGGCGCCGCCCCACGGGGCGCCCTCAAGACCGCATTGCAGCCTGTCCCCGTGGTCGACCTCCCGCTCGGCGCGACAGAGGACCGCGTCGTCGGGGCGCTCAATCTCGAACGCGCGCTGTCGAGCGGCGAGAAAGCGTTCGAGCCGGGACTGCTCGCGCAGGCCAACCGCGGATTTCTCTACATAGACGAAGTCAATCTTCTCGAGGACCATCTCGTCGATCTGCTTCTCGATGTGTCCGCAAGCGGCGTGAATGTCGTCGAACGCGAGGGTTTGAGCATCCGCCATCCGGCGCGCTTCGTCCTGATCGGCAGCGGCAATCCGGAAGAAGGCGAGTTGCGCCCGCAATTGCTCGACCGGTTTGGGCTTGCCGTCGACGTCCGGACGCCTTCGGACGTGCCGGAGCGAATTGAAGTCGTCAAACGCCGGGACACCTTCGAGCGCGATGCCGAGGCCTTCCTGAAGAAATGGTCGGGGGAAGAAAAGAAACTCCGCAAGCGCATCGAGACTGCCCGCGCCGCGCTGCCTTCGATCGCGACGCCCGATTCCTTGTTCGACACCGCCACGCGTCTGTGTCTTGCGCTTGGTACGGACGGTCTTCGCGGCGAACTGACGCTCATTCGCGCGGCGCGCGCCCTCGCAAGCCTCGAGGGCAAAGCGGAAGTCGGCGACGCGGAATTGCGACGGCTCGCGCCGATGGCGCTCAGCCATCGGCTCAGGCGTAATCCGCTCGACGATTCCGGCTCCGCGATCCGCGTGCGTCGAGCCGTGGAGGAGATCTTGCCCGCATGAAAGCGCCGGCGCTGGCCCCTCCGCCTGGGCGCGGGCCAAGCTCGCAGCCGATGCGTTCGCGCTCGATTGGCTGGGTTCGGGAATCGTCCTGAGGAGCGGGCCGGGGCCAGCGCGGGACGCCTGGCTGCAACGCCTGCGCGATGCGCTTCCGCCGGACGTTCCCATGCGGCGGATCCCCGCCTCGATTTCCGACGACCGGCTTGCCGGCGGGCTTGATGTCGCAGCCACCATCCGGTCCGGCAGGCCGGTCGCCGAGCCGGGGGTTCTCGCGCTGGCCGACGGCGGGGTTCTCGTTCTCGCGATGGCGGAGCGGGCTTCGTTGCGGGTCGCCGCGCGACTCGCCGCGGCGCTCGAATTGGACAAGGCTGCGGCGCCGGCCTGTTCGTCGGAGGCTGGCGTCGGGCTGGTGGCGCTAGACGAGGGATGCGACGACAGCGAGGCGCCGCCGGCCATTCTGCTCGAACGCTGCACTTATATGGTGGATCTGAGCGACGTCGGCTTCCGGGATATCGAGGGGGAGGACGACCAGAAGATCGATCTCGAAGCTGCGCGTGAGCGGGTCGATCTCGTTTCCACCGATCCGGATGTCGTGACCGCGTTGGTCGCCGTCGCCGCCCGGATGGGAATCGCATCGCTGCGCGCCCCGTTGATGGCGCTCCGGGCGGCGCGCGCGATTGCTGCGCTCGACGGGCGAACACAGATCGAGGACGACGACGTCGCGCTCGCCGCCACGTTGACGCTTTCGCCGCGCGCGACCCGCCTGCCTGGGGCCGGAGCGGAAGAAGAGCCGCAAGCGGAGCCGGAGGACCCGGACCCGCAGAGCGAAGCGGATTCCGAACCGGATCGTGAATCCAGCGCTTCGGCGGACGACGAGCGTGGGACCGCTGCGATCGAGGATGTCGTGCTGGCCGCCGCGAAGGCTGCGATTCCGGCCGCTTTGCTGGCGCAAATCGAAACGGGTTCGATCACGCGAAGCCAGTTCGCAGGCGAGGGCAAATCCGGCGCGTCCCAAATTTCGGCTCGCCGCGGTCGCCCGATCGCCGCCAGAGCGGGCTCGCCGCGCGAGGGGCGGGTCAGTTTCATCGCCACGTTGCGGGCCGCTGCGCCCTGGCAGCCCGTGCGCCGTCGCGAACGGCCGGATGACAATCGCCGGGTTCTGGTCCGGAAGGAGGATTTCCGAATTGTTCGCTATCACGAGCCGCGCGGCGCGACGGCGATCTTCGTCGTCGACGCCTCAGGATCTTCGGCCATGCATCGTCTCGCCGAAGTCAAAGGCGCGATCGAATTGCTGCTCGCGGATTGCTATGTTCGCCGCGACAGCGTGGCGCTGATCGCGTTTCGTGGACAGAGGGCCGAGATCGTGCTTCCCCCGACGCGGTCGACCGCTAGGGCGCGGCGCAGTCTTGCGGGATTGCCCGGCGGCGGCGGAACCCCGCTCGCGAGCGGGCTCGACGCGGCGGTCGCCCTCGCCGATCAGGTCCTGCGCAAGGGCCAATCGCCTCTGGTCGTCCTGATGACCGACGGCCGCGCCAACGTCTGCCGCGACGGGGCAGGCGGCCGCGCGCAGGCGATGCTGGACGCGATTGACGCTGCGAAGCGGCTTCGCGGAGCGAAGATTCGGGCGCTGGCCATTGACACTTCAACGCACTTCCGCAGCGGCGAGGCCGCCGCGACAAGGCAGATCGCAGAGGCAATGCAGGCTCGGTATGTGAAGCTGCCGCTCGCCAACGCGGCGCACGTCAATGAAGCCGTCCGCGCCTCCTGGCGGCACTCGAAGGCCTAGCCCGATGTTTGGCCCCGCCCAGCCGTTGGCCTTTGCACGCGAAGGCGCAGACTGGCCCAATCGGCAAGCGAGCGAGTTCGTCGAGACGCGTGGCCTGCGCTGGCACGTTCAGACGATGGGAACAGGTCCTGACGTGTTGATGGTTCACGGGACCGGCGCCTCGACCCATTCCTGGGAGGGGCTCGCGCCGCTGCTCGCCCAGCGTTTCCGGCTGGTCGCTCCCGACCTTCCCGGCCATGGCTTTACCCAGGCGAAGCGAACGCCTGACCTTTCGCTTCCGGGCATGGCGCGCGCGCTTGCCGCCCTGCTCGGCGTGCTGGAGTTCTCCCCGCAGATGGTGATCGGCCATTCGGCGGGGGCGGCCATTCTCGCGCGTCTTTGCCTCGACGGGACGATTTCGCCGAAGCTTTTCGTGAGCCTCAACGGGGCCTTTCTGCCCTTCGGGGGTCTAGGCCGCGTTCTGTTTCCTTCGATGGCGAAGCTGTTGTTTCTCAATCCGCTCGCGCCCCGTCTTTTTGCCTGGTCCGCCGACAAGGCCGCCGTCGCCAACCTGCTCAAGGGGACGGGATCGAAGATCGGACCGCGCGGCCTCGATCTCTATGCGCGCCTTCTCCACAATCCCGGCCATGTCGCTGGCGCGCTGGGCATGATGGCGAACTGGGACCTGACCGATCTGCGCCGGGACCTCCCAGGCCTGAATGCAAAGGTGCTCCTGATCGTCGGCGAAAACGACAAGGCCGTTCCGCCCCGCGACGCTGGCGTCGTCGCCGCCGATATTCCCGGCGCCACCGTTGAAACGATCCGCCGAACCGGCCACCTCGCCCACGAGGAACGGCCCGACGAGGTTTGCCGGATCATCATGCGCCACGCGGCGGCGGCGGGTTTGATCGCGGATGAAGGGGAATCCTGATCGCCAGATTTTCTGATTTTCGGCAGGCGAGTCGCCGGTCGGAGTAGGGTCGCGATTTCGCTTGATCACATTGATTGACACTTCTAGTGTATCGTTGTGTTGACACTTCAGCAGCGCCCGATCCGCTCGGCCAGCGTCGATTCCCGTCCCCGGGCGATCGTCATCGGAAGCGGTTTCGGCGGCCTCGCTGCGGCTATCCGACTGGGCGCGCGCGGCTACCGCGTCACCGTTTTCGAAAAGCTCGATGCCCCCGGCGGCCGAGCCTACGTCCATCGTCAGGACGGCTTCACCTTCGACGCTGGACCAACCATCGTCACGGCGCCGTTCCTGCTCGAGGAGCTGTGGACGCTCTGCGGCCTTCGCATGAAAGACGACGTCGATCTGCGGGCGATCGATCCCTTTTACCAAATTCGTTTCGACAACGGCGACGTCTTCACGATGAGTGGGGACGAAGCGGCGATGCGGGCGGAAGTCGCGCGCTTCGACGCGAGAGACGTCTCAGGCTTCGAACGCTTCATGAGACGAAGCGAAGCCATCTACCGCATCGGATTCGAGGAGCTCGGCGACGCGCCCTTCAGCTCGTTCGCCGATATGGCGCGCATCGCCGGCCATCTTGTCCGCCTCGAGGGTCACCGAAGCGTCTATGGTCTCGTTTCGAGATACTTTCGCGACGAGCGGCTGCGGACCGTCTTCAGTTTTCATCCCCTGCTCATCGGTGGCAACCCGTTTCGCGCCAGCGCGATCTATTGCCTGATCCCCTTCCTGGAAAAACGGTGGGGCGTGCATTTCGCGATGGGCGGAACCGGGACATTGGTCAAGGGTCTCGCCGGCCTGATCGCTTCGCAAGGTGGAGAGATACGCTGCGGAGAAGAGGTCTCGTCGATCTCTCGTCGAGAACGGCGCGGCGAACGGAGTCGTCCTTGCGTCAGGCGAGATCGTTCGGGCAAGCGTCGTGGTCTCGAACGCCGATTCCGCCTGGACCTATCGCCATCTCGTGCCGACCGCGAGCCGAAGACGATGGACCGACCGCAAGATCGACAGGGCCCGCTATTCGATGGGTCTCTTCGTTTGGTATTTCGGCGTCGACCGCCGCTATGACGACGTCGCGCATCACACCATCTTGCTGGGTCCTCGATATCGCGAACTCCTGCGCGATATCTTCGACCGCAAGCGCCTTGCGCCCGATTTCAGCCTCTACCTGCATCGCCCGACTGCGACCGACCCGTCGCTCGCGCCTGAAGGGTACGACGCCTTCTATGTGCTTTCTCCGGTCCCCAACCTGCAGGGCGGACAGGACTGGCGAGTTGAGTCCGAACGCTACCGCAAAGCGATTGAGCAAGCGCTCGAGACAACGGTTCTGCCGAACCTTTCAGGGCATATCGTGACTTCGAGGATTGCGACGCCGCTCGATTTTCAGGACCGGCTCAACGCCTATCGCGGCGCGGGCTTCGGGCTCGAGCCTACGCTTACGCAGAGCGCCTGGTTCCGGCCCCACAATGCGAGCGAGGACGTGCGCAATCTTTTTCTCGTGGGGGCCGGCACGCATCCCGGCGCCGGACTGCCCGGCGTGCTTTCCTCAGCCCGCGTTCTCGACAAGGTTGCGCCTCATGCCTCAGTTTTCGTTTGATCTCGCGAGTTTAAGCGATCATCGGGAATGTCGCCGCGCCATCCGGAATGGATCAAAGTCGTTTTACGCCGCCTCGAGGCTCTTGCCCGCGCAGACGCGTCAGCGGGCCTTCGCTCTCTATGCCTTTTGTCGCCTGTCGGATGATGCAATCGACCTTAGCGGCGGCTCCAAGGAGGCGCTGGAGCGATTGCGGGAGCGTCTCGGCTGCGCCGCGAGTGGCCGCCCTCAACCATATGCAGCGGATCGCGCAATGGCCGATCTCATGCGCCGATGCGCGATTCCTGCCGCTCTGCCCGAGGCTCTGCTTGAGGGGCTTGCCTGGGATGCGGAAGGAAGACGCTACGAAACGATCGACGAACTCTTCGACTATGCGGCGCGGGTCGCCGGCGCGGTCGGCGCGATGATGGCGCTCATCATGGACGTACGATCGCAGCAGGCGCTCTCCCGCGCCTGCGATCTTGGGATCGCGATGCAGCTCACCAACATCGCCCGCGATGTCGGTGAGGATGCGCGCCTCGGCCGCGTCTATCTGCCCAGACAATGGCTGCGGGAAGCCGGAATTGACGCGGACGCATGGCTCTCCGAACCCAACCTCGACGAACGGCTTCGTCCGATCGTCGCGCGGTTGATCCGCGAGGCGGACGCACTCTATGCGCGTGCCCGCGCGGGGATTGCGCTTTTGCCGGCGAATTGTCGCCCCGCCATTCTCGCTGCGGCGCTCATCTATCAGGAGATCGCGCGCGAGATCGAACGCAACGCCCTCGATTCCTTCACGCAACGCGCGCGGGTTTCAGCGAACCGGAAACTTCTCCTAATGGCTCAAGCGATGCGCGGGGCGTTCACGCTGTCCGAGATGGCCGCATCGCCGCCTCCCCTTCCCTGCGCAACCTTTCTTATTGAAGCGGCAGAAAGCGGCCGCGCTCCGAGGAGAGTCCCGCGCTCGATCGCGGGTTGGCGCGAGTCCTTCATCCGTGTGCTCGAGACATTCGAACGGCTCCAGCGCTCGGAGCGTTTCGAGGGCTAGTCCAGATGGACCAGAATTACTACGGCGTTGTCGAGATGCTGCTGTCCTTCGGGGCGGTGCTCGCCTTTGGGTTCTGGCAACTCAGGTCGGTATCGAAGGCGAAAAAGGCGCGTCTAGAACGCGAACGCGCTAGGGCCGACGAACGGGCCGGTCACGCTTAGGAGGAAATTGCACTTGGATCGAACCGCGACCGACATTGCGAGCTCTAGGGCGTCGAAAGACGTCCGTCTTTCCGGACGGGCTATCGCGAAACAACCCAGGGGGACGTAAGGGCCTGCGTTATCTGGATCGCCGCGTCGCTTCGCTCCTCGCAATGGCGATTCGACCAAATGCGGCACGCCCTATCCGCTACAGCCTCGGCATTCGGAACGGCAGCATGAGGCGAACGAGAGGGTTGGCAAAACGGTCGAGCGAGAGGCTCTCATGCACCGACTCGACACCCTCGCCAAACAAGGCGTGCGAGACAAGGCCTCGCGAGTAGAAAGGCGTGTCCTCGAAGGAGCGGACGGCGGAGGCTCGGCCGTCGTCAGCGCGCGTCGTCCGGGCAAGACGCCAGCGCGTGCGAGGCAAGCAAGCGGACGGCGGCGAAGGACGGTCGTCAAAATGCGCGCTCCGGTCGAAAGCGAGCGCGAGCGACAAAGGCGGTTCTCGCCGTCGGACGGCGTCATAGAGAATCGACGCCCCGTCGCGGGTCGCAGCGCGTGACCAGGTCCATTCGGAGAACGCTTCTTCGATTGGCTCAGCCCCGGCGTTCTGATCAACGTAGCCTGACCCACGCCAACGAAGCGCCGGTTCGCCCATTTCTATCTCGACGCGCGCGCGCGGCGCGAGAGGCCTCCACCAGTGCCGGCCGCGTTCTTCCAGAACGAAGGGGAGGGGGTTGATCGCCTCGGGATGAACCGTGATCCGCCCGCGAATGCGACGCGGGATCGGCGCGGCGCGCTCGCGGATGTCGAGCACAAGCGCGCCGCGATCCCAGCTTGCAGTCGACCGGCCAATCGCGAGCGTGTCGCGGCTTCGCGTCACGGTTGATTGCCGCCGTTCCGTCATCGCCCATAGCGAGCCGCGCGGACCATAGAGCGCCACATTGAAGGCGCAGTGATCGAGCGGATCGCGTCGTCCTGCCCAGGCATAGTACGGAGAGAAGACGCTCCCGACGAACGCGATGACGGTCAGTCCATGTTGGCCATCGTCGCTGATCGCGTCGACGTACCACCAAGCATAGCCGCCGGATACAACCTCTTGGTCGAAACAAGGTCCAGCATCACTCGGATAGCCGCTTGGCGGCCCGAAAGCGCCGCCATCGGGGCGCCGGGACCAGGGTGCACACTGCCGCCCGCCAGATAAAGACCCGGAAGCCGGGTCTTGGCCCCCGCCCGTGCGAACGACGCTTTCCAGCCGTGCGTCGCCTGACCGTAGAGCGCCCCCCGCGTCGACGGATAGAGGCTGGCGAAATCCTCCGGCGTGGTTCGTCGAATCGAGCCTGGGTTCCTGCGCGATTCTCAGGCCCGATCGCTCCAGCATTCGGAAAGAGGTTTCCTCGCATGAGACGATCTCCGCGTCGGTAAGGGGACGGTCCGCTGGACGGGTCGGAGCGTTGACGAGGCAGAAGAGGCGCTCTTCCGCGTGCGATTCCGCGGGGCTCGCCGCGTCATCGCGATCCTGCGCGCAGACGTAGACGGTCGGGCCTCCCGGCAGGCGCGAACGCCCGAAGATATCGTCGAATTCGGACCGGTAGTCGCGTGAAAAGAAGACGTTGTGGCGCACGAGCGGAAAACCCTCCACGCGAGCCGTCATTGCCCAGGTAAGGGCCGAGAGAGATCGCTGTGTCGCCGGGGTTGCGGCGACGGCGCGCGCGACTTCGGGCCCCGCGCTTCCGTCCGCAAGCGCGGCGACATCCCCGTTCCAGATGACGGCGTCGGCCGCGATCCGCTCTCCCTCGTCCGTTTCCACGCCTGCTGCGCGGCTGTTCTCGACGAGGATCCGCGCAACTCGCCGGCGAAATCGGAGTTCGGCGCCTTTAGCTTTCGCCAACTCCCCGAGCGCCTCGGCGAGGCGCGCCATGCCGCCTTCAACGATCCAAACGCCCTCACGCTCGACGTGAGCGACCAGCATGAGGGTCGCGGGAGCGAGGAACGGCGACGACCCGCAATAGGTGGCGTATCGCCCGAAAAGCTGGCGCAACCGGGGATCGGCGAAATGATCTTCGAGCGCGCGCGAGAGTGTCGTGAACGGCGATATACCCATAAGATCAGGGAGGCGCGAGAGTCCGACCCGCGTTGCGAGTTGCAGGGGGCCGGGTTTGGATCCGTTGATGAAAGTCTCGCGTAGCGTCCGATAGATGGACTCGGCGCGCTTGCAAAAGCCGCGGTAGCCGTCGGCCTCGCGCGCGCCTGCGAAGTCCGCTATCGCCTCCGCGCTTTGGTCGATGTCGGAATAGAGATCAAGGCGCGAGCCGTCCCCCCAGGCATGGCGGGCCAGTCGCATTGTTCGGCTCAAGGCGACCGCGCCTGACAACGACGCCCCCGCGTCTTCGAAGATCTGCTCGAACACCCAGGGCATCGTCAGCACGGTCGGCCCGGCGTCGATCAGGCGTCCGCCTGCCTCGACCTCGCGCATCTTTCCGCCGGGACCGTCCGCGGCGTCGAGCGTCGTCACCTGGAAGCCGCGCGCGGCGAGGCCGACGGACGCAGCGAGGCCGCCCATCCCCGCTCCGACGACCACGACCCGCCGTTTGACCGTCATGCGGCCCTCCAAATTGGCATGTTGCGTGGAAGTTCAATTTATGTCAACGTGACATTACACTCAGAATGACCATTAAAGTATACAGAAATGGGAGATCCCATGGAAACCAGCGCCCGCATCGAGGAAACCTTGGAGCACGTGATCGTGGGGGCGAGGGGAGCGGGCGCGCCACCCCTTCTGGCTTCGGCGCTGCACTACGCGGTCTTTCCTGGAGGCCATCGCATCCGGCCTCATCTTTGTTTGGCGGTCGCACAGGCATGCGGCGACGGCCATGCGCCCGCATCGGCGGCGGCGGCGGCGGCCATCGAGCTGTTGCACTGCGCTTCGCTCGTGCATGACGATTTGCCCTGCTTTGACGACGCTGACACGAGACGGGGCAAGCCGTCCGTTCATGCCCAGTTTGGAACACCGATCGCTGTGTTGGCCGGAGACGCTCTGATCGTTCTTGCCTTCGAGACTTTAGCGCGGGCGGCCCCGCCCGAGCGGCTCCCGCTATTGATCTCGATTGTCGCCGCTGCGGTTGGCGCGCCAAGCGGAATCGTGGCCGGCCAAGCCTGGGAGTGCGAAGCAGCGGTGCCGCTGGTTGACTACCAGCGCGCGAAAACCGGCGCGCTATTCGTGGGCTCGACCATGGCTGGCGCCGCCGCAGCTGGCGCCCAGCCTGAACCGTGGCGGAGGCTTGGAGAGGCGCTCGGGGAGGCCTACCAGGTTGCCGACGATTTGCGCGACGTCCTCTGCGACGCGGAAGAACTTGGAAAGCCAATCGGTCAGGACGCCGCGCGCTATCGCCCAAACGCAGCGGCCCAACTCGGGATCGGCGGCGCCAAGGCTCGGCTCGAGCAGTTGGTGAGGGCGGCTGCGGATTCCATTCCCGATTGCCCCAGGCGCGCTGATCTCGGCAAGGTCATTGCAGCGCACAGTGCGCAGCTCTTTCCCAAGCAGCTTCAACGCTTCGCGGCCTGAAGGCGAAGGCCGCGATGGCCGCTCTTTCGACCGGCCTTTCCGGAGCGACGGTCGTCGAGCGCATCCGCGACTGGCGCAGCCGCATCATCGCCGACCCGCGGTTCCAGCGCTGGGCGACGAACTCCCCGCTCACGCGGAGAGTGGCGCAAAACAAGGCTCGGGCGCTGTTCGACCTATGCGCCGGCTTCGTCTACTCGCAGGTTCTCAGCGCCTGCGTAAAACTTGATGTCTTCGAACTTCTTCGGGGCGGTCCGAAGACCTGCGAGGCGCTCGCGCCGCGAATGGTTTTGAGCGTTCCGGCCGCGAGAAGACTACTCAAAGCCGCAGCGTCGCTCCGCCTTTTGCGCGCGTTGCCGAACGACCGCTTCGCGCTCGACGACCTCGGCGCCGCGATGATCGGCAATCCGGCGATTGCCGCCTTTGTCGCGCACCACGATCTTCTCTACAGCGATCTCCGCGATCCGGTCGCGCTGTTGCGGGGCGAACACGACACCGCCCTCTCGGGATTTTGGCCCTACGCCTTCAATCGGCCGGGCGCAGCGAATGAGGACGGGGCGCAGCCGGACGCCGGCCGCTGCGGCCCATACAGCGAATTGATGTCGCGCACCCAGGCGCTTGTCGCGGAAACCATCCTCGACGCCTATCGCTTCGACCGGCATAGGCGGCTCATGGACGTCGGCGGGGGTGAGGGCGCCTTCCTCGCCGCAGCTGCAAAGCGGGCCCCGAATCTGGATCTCGCCCTCTTCGATCTCCCCGCCGTCGTGGTGCGGGCGCGTGAGTTACTGGGTTCGCTTGGGTCGTGCGGGCGAGTCGAAACGATCGGCGGAGACATGCTGCGCGATTCGCTCCCCAGCGGGGCCGACGTTATCTCGCTGGTGCGGGTTCTGCATGACCACGACGACGAATCGGCGAGGGCGATCATTGCCGCGATTCGTGACGCCCTCCCGCCGGGAGGCGCGATTGTCGTCGCGGAGCCGATGGCGGGCGCGCCCGGGGCGGAACCGATGGGCGACGCCTATTTCGGGTTCTATCTCCTTGCGATGGGCCGCGGGCGTCCACGCACGATGGGCGAGATTGCCCAACTGTTGCGGGACGCAGGATTCGACGCCGGGCGCGAGGCGAAAACACGCAATCCGCTGGTCGTCAGCGTTTTCGTTGCGCATCGAGTGTAACTTGTACTTGACAACAAGTGGTGACCTCTTAGAGTGACACTCGTTATCAGGAAAGTTTGGCATGCGCAGTTCGCTGGCAGTGGTTTTGGAGGAGCCGAAGCGGGTGACGCTGATTCGCCTCCCGCTGGACGAGCCGGCGCCCGACGAGGTGATGGTTGAGACGCTTTGGAGCGGTGTAAGCGCCGGCACCGAGCGCCTCCTATTCACGGGCCGAATGCCTGCGTTTCCCGGCATGGGGTATCCACTCGTCCCCGGCTACGAGAGCGTCGGCCGAGTTGTCGAGGCCGGGCCCGACGCCAAGATCGCGATCGGCGCCCAGGTTTTCGTTCCGGGCGCGAAGTGTTTCGGCGACGCCGTTCGGTGCGTGCATGGGGGCGCCGCATCCCTCCTGGTCGCCCCCGCTTCCCGCGTTGTCCCTATCCCGGCCGAACTTGGCGAGAACGCGGTGCTGCTGGCTCTTGCCGCGACTGCTTTCCATGCGATCAGCGGGTCGGGGCTCGAAGGCGTCCTCGTCGTCGGCCACGGCGTCCTCGGCCGCCTGCTAGCGCGCCTCGTTATCGCATCGGGAGGCGAGCCGCCCGTCGTCTGGGAAACCAATAGCGATCGGTCTCGAGGCGCCGTCGGATACGACGTCACGTCGTCGGAAGCAGATAAGCGCGCCAACTACCGGACGATTTTTGACGTCAGCGGCGATCCCGCGATCCTCGATGCGCTCGTACAGAGATTGGCGCCGGGCGGTGAGATCGTGCTCGCGGGATTCTATGATCGCCTGAGCTTCAGCTTTCCGCCAGCTTTCATGCGCGAAGCCCGCATCCGGGTGGCGGCGATCTGGCGCGACGGCGATCTGGCCAAGATCGTGAAACTCGTCGAGGCGGGAACGCTTTCGCTTGACGGTCTAGTTACCCATCAACGGTCTGCGGCGGACGCGCCTTCCGCCTACCCCCTCGCTTTCAACGATCCGACCTGTCTCAAGATGGTCCTGGACTGGAGTGTGTGCTCATGAGCCTCAGGGAGGGATTCCTGACCGCGGCGGAACTTGCCGCGCCGCCGGCCCATCTGCTGCGAGACGAGGCAGCGATAGAGCCGGATCCGGTTCCGACGGAATCAAAAAAAACCACCCAGATTATCGCGATCTACGGCAAGGGTGGCATCGGCAAGAGTTTCACGCTCGCCAATCTGTCTTACATGATGGCTCAGCAGGGAAAGAAAGTCCTGCTCATCGGATGCGATCCCAAGAGCGACACGACTTCGCTGCTCTTCGGTGGCCGCGCCTGTCCGACGATCATCGAGACATCAACGAAGAAAAAGCTCGCGGGCGACCAGGTGCGGATCGGCGACGTGTGCTTCAAGCGCGACGGCGTCTTCGCGATGGAGCTTGGCGGTCCGGAGGTTGGCCGCGGTTGTGGCGGACGCGGCATCATCCACGGCTTCGAACTCCTGGAAAAGCTCGGATTCCATGAATGGGGATTCGATTTCGTACTTCTGGATTTTCTCGGCGACGTCGTTTGCGGAGGGTTCGGCCTGCCGATCGCCCGCGACATGTGCCAGAAGGTTATCGTCGTCGGATCGAACGACCTCCAGTCGCTCTACGTCGCCAACAACGTCTGCTCCGCGGTCGAATATTTCCGCAAGCTCGGCGGGAACGTGGGCGTGGGTGGACTCGTCATCAACAAGGACGACGGGACGGGGGAGGCGCAAGCCTTCGCCGAGGCCGCTGGCATCCCAATCCTCGCGGCGATTCCGGCGGACGAGGACATCCGCCGCAAGAGCGCCAATTACGAGATCATCGGCAGGCCGGGCGGCCAATGGGCGTCGCTCTTCGAGACGTTGGCGAGCAATGTAGCAGACGCCGCTCCACATCGCCCGACACCGCTCACTCAGGACCAGTTGCTCGGCCTGTTCAAAGGCGAGGCGGTCGGGCGGCATGTAACGCTGGAGCCCGCCACGATGACCGACATGTGCGGCGCCGCCTTGACGACGAGGCCGTCTCTCGAAGTCGTCTACGACACGGTCTGAGGAGAGTTCGGAACGTGACCGTCATGACGCAGAATGCGAAAACTGAACTCCTGATAGACCACGCGAGTCATGACGAAGGCGCGTCGAAGGCGCCCGCCGCCGCCGCGGAGGTTTCCGGGTGCCACGGAGGACGAGAAACGCTGCGCGAGGCCGCCAAGGCGGCGGGCATGACCGAGACACTCGCGCGCTATGCGAAAGACTATCCTGTCGGGCCGCACGATCAGCCGCAGAGTATGTGCCCGGCATTTGGATCGCTGAGGGTCGGTCTTCGCATGCGCCGCACCGCGAGCGTGCTCTCCGGCTCCGCCTGTTGCGTCTACGGGCTGACCTTCACTTCGCATTTTTATGGCGCGAAGCGGACGGTGGGCTACGTTCCCTTCAATTCCGAAACGCTGGTCACCGGAAAGCTCTTCGAGGACATCCGGGAAGCGGTCTTCAAGCTTGCGGATCCCGCCAAGTACGACGCGATCGTCGTCATGAATCTTTGCGTGCCAACGGCTTCGGGCGTGCCGTTGCGGCTCCTACCCAAAGAGATCGACGGCGTTCGCATTATTGGCATCGACGTGCCGGGCTTCGGTGTCCCGACGCATGCGGAAGCCAAAGATGTCCTTGCCGGCGCGATGCTCAAGTTTGCCCGAGAGGAAGCCGAGCACGGTCCGGTCCAGGCGCCGCGTGGACCCCGGTCCGAGAAACCGACGGTTACGTTGCTTGGCGAAGTCTTTCCGGCGGATCCCGTGCAGATCGGCGCGATGCTGGAGCCGATGGGCCTCGCGGCCGGACCGGTCGTTCCGACGCGCGAATGGCGCGAGCTTTACGGTGCGCTGGACTGCGCGGTCGTCGCCGCCATCCATCCCTTCTACTCAGCGAGCGTGCGCGAGTTCGAACTGGCCGGTCGGCCGATCATCGGCTCCGCGCCGGTGGGCGTGGAGGGCACAGCTGCCTGGCTAGAAGCCATCGGTGAAGCCTGCGGAGTTCCGCGTGCGCGGGTCGACGCCGCGAAGGTCAACGTTCTTCCCGCGATCAAGGCGGCGTTGGCGCAGACCCCGATCCAGGGGCGCGTCACGCTGTCCGGCTACGAGGGCTCCGAACTCCTGGTCGCGCGCCTGATGATCGAGAGCGGCGCGGATGTCCGCTACGTCGGAACCGCCTGCCCGCGTACGCTATTCTCGGAGGTCGATTGCGCGTGGCTTGAGGCCAGGGGCGTCGGCGTCAAGTTTCGCGCGTCCTTGCAGCACGACCTTGCGGCGATGGTCGAATACGAGCCGGATCTCGCGATCGGCACGACGCCGGTCGTGCAAAAAGCCAAGGAGCGCGGGATCCCGGCGCTCTATTTCACGAACCTCATTTCGGCGCGCCCGCTGATGGGCGCAGCGGGCGCAGGCTCGCTCGCTAAAGTGGTCAACGCCGCCATGAGCAACAAAGGCCGCTTTGACGCCATGCGCGGCTTTTTCGAGGGCGTCGGAGAAGGGTTCACCGCTGGCGTCTGGGAGGAGCAGCCGCGCGACCGTCCGGAGTTCAAAGCGAAGCGGCGCGCAAAGATGGCGAAGCCCGAGCCCGAGGAGATGGGCGCGTGTTAGTTCTCGACCACGATCGGGCAGGCGGCTACTGGGGCGCAGTCTACGTCTTCTCCGCCATCAAGGGCCTCCAGGTCGTTATCGATGGTCCCGTGGGTTGCGAAAACCTCCCGGTCACGGCAGTGCTCCACTATACCGACGCGCTGCCTCCGCACGAATTGCCGATCACCGTCACGGGCCTCTCGGAAGAGGAACTCGGCGCCACGGCACCGAAGGCGCGATGCGGCGCGCGCACGCGACCCTCGATCGGGATTTGCCAAGCGTCGTGGTCACCGGATCAATCGCCGAGATGATCGGCGGGGGCGTGACCCCGGAAGGATCGGGCATTCAGCGTTTCCTGCCGCGAACGATCGATGAGGATCAATGGCAGAGCGCCGACCGCGCAATGACCTGGCTATGGAGCGAATTCGGCCCAAAGAAGGGGCGCGCGCCGAAGCCAAAGGCCAGGGCTGCGGGAGCGAAGCCGCGGGTCAACATCATCGGCCCGTCCTACGGCGTGTTCAACATGCCCTCGGACGTCGCCGAAATCCGGCGCCTGGTCGAAGGCGTTGGAGCGGACATCAACATGGTGTTTCCGCTCGGCAGCCACGTCGAGGATGTGCCGCGACTTTCGAATGCGGAGGTCAATGTCTGTCTCTACCGTGAGTTCGGACGCGGGCTTTGCGAGGCGCTGGACCGGCCCTATCTGCAGGCGCCGATCGGTCTGCATAGCACCACGAAATTTCTGCGCAGCCTCGGCGAGCTTCTCGACATCAATCCCGAGCCTTTCATCGAGCGTGAGAAGCACACGACGATCAAACCGATATGGGATCTCTGGCGCTCGGTGACGCAAGATTTCTTTGGCACGGCAACCTTCGCCATCGTCGCCAATGAGACCTATGCGCGTGGCGTCAGGCATTTCCTCGAAGAGGAAATGGGCTTGCCCTGCATGTTCGCGATCCCGCGCCGTCCAGGCGAGAAGACAGACAATGAGGCGGTCCGAGAAGCTGTGCGGACGAAGACTCCGCTCGTAATCTTCGGCAGTTACAACGAACGCCTCTATCTCGCCGAAGCCGGCGCGAGGGCGATCTATATCCCAGCATCTTTTCCTGGCGCCATCATTCGCCGCCACACCGGAACGCCCTTCATGGGCTATGCAGGCGCGACCTATATCGTCCAAGAGGTCTGTAACGCCCTCTTCGACGCTCTGTTCAATATCCTTCCCCTCGGGGCCGAATTAGACAAGGTTGAGGCCACTCCCGCTCGGATTCATCGCGAATTGGCGTGGGACCCCGCGGCGATAACCCGGCTCAACGAAATTGTCGACGCGGCTCCGGTCATGCTGCGCATTTCCGCGGCCAAGCGGTTGCGTGACGCTGCGGAGCGCGAGGCCCGAAACGCCGGACGTGAGATCGTAAGTCTTGCCGGCGTTGAACGGGTTCAATCGATCCTGCTCGATGGACTTATCGCGTGAGAACAACACGGGAAAGCGAGTCTGCAGGTTGAAACATTGAATTAGCGAACAAGGGCGCCGATCAACGAGACGAACCCATGGAAATGAAATTGAAGACCGACCCTCCGCAAACCCTCCGCCCCATCGACGGACGTTTGCTGTACTTCGCGCTTCTTCCCTTCTTTTTCTTGTCCGAAGGGATTCGCCGAGCGGCGTACGGATTGAAGCACGACACCGCGCCTTTGACGCATCGGGCCTGGTTCGCCGAGGCCAAATCTCAAGCGTCGATCGCGACGTCTTACGCGTTGCTGGCTAGATCGATGCTGCAGTGATCCGGGCGGCGGAACCGCGCGGAACGCCAGTCGTGACAAACGTCGCGACAAAGTCGCTGTGAAGGGCGTTCACGGCAAAGCAACAGGAGGTCAACACATGCCCAGCGACGATAGATCTTCCTTATCCGGATTAACGGAGGCGGAAGCGCAAGAGTTCCATTCGCTGTTCGTGACAAGCTTCATCGTGTTTACCGTCATCGCGATCATCGCGCACATCCTCGTTTGGATGTGGCGTCCCTGGATTCCTGGGGCGAAGGGCTATGCGTTGCTCGACGGCGCGATGAGCGCGGCGCACAGCGCGCTCTCTCTCATCGGCTAAGGAGAACGTAAATGTATCGAATTTGGTTACTCTTTGATCCGCGACGCGCGCTCATCGGGCTGTTCGCGTTTCTGTTCATCCTGGCGCTCGTCATTCACTTCATCCTCTTGAGCACGGATCGGTTCAACTGGTTGGAGGGCCATCCGCTCAAGACCGGTCAGATCAACCCGACGATTCAGTCGTTGGTGGTGACTGACATCGGGTGAGGATCGTCGAATCCAAACTCCGTGAGCGGGTGCGCTCGCGCGCCCGCTCACAACTCTAGTTCGGGCGCAAATATGCCGCTAGCGGGCATGAGCGCGGCTTCGCACAGGCGCCAGCCGCGGACAGGCGTGATTGGAACGCATCGGAGGCACTACCGTGGCGATGCTGAATTTTGAACGCAAATACCGTGTTCGGGGTGGGACGCTCGTTGGCGGTGACCTTTTCGACTTCTGGGTTGGCCCGTTCTACGTCGGCTTCTTCGGCATTACGACCATCATTTTTATCGGTATCGGCGTGTCGATGATCCTTTACGGCGCCGCGATAGGCCCGACGTGGAACATCTGGCGTATCAGCATTGCTCCGCCCGACCTAAAGTATGGCCTCGGCGCAGCGCCGCTCAAAGAGGGCGGTCTGTGGCAGATCATAACGGTGTGCGCGATTGGCTCCTTTGTATCTTGGGCTTTGCGCGAAGTGGAGATCTGCCGAAAGCTCGGCATTGGCGTTCATGTGCCGGTCGCGTTCGGCATGGCGATCTTCGCCTATGTTTCCCTTGTCGTGATTCGGCCGGTGCTGATGGGGGCTTGGGGATACGGATTCCCCTACGGGATTCTCAGTCACCTAGATTGGGTTTCGAACACTGGCTACCAATACCTCCACTTCCACTACAACCCGGCGCATATGCTGGCCGTGTCGTTCTTCTTCACAACTGCATTTGCCTTGTCGCTGCACGGATCGCTCATCTTGTCGGCGGCCAATCCCGCGAAGGGGGAGGCCGTGCGCGAGACCGAATACGAGGATACATTTTTCCGGGACGCGATCGGTTACTCGATCGGCACCCTCGGCATTCATCGCCTGGGGCTCTTCCTCGCAATGTCTGCTGTGTTTTGGAGCGCGGTCTGCATCATCCTTAGCGGTCCATTCTGGACCCGGGGATGGCCGGAATGGTGGGACTGGTGGCTGAACCTTCCGGTCTGGCGCTAGCATCAAGGAGAATGCCGTGGCCACCTACCAGAATATTTTCACCCAGGTTCAGTTGCGACCCGCCGACTTGGATATGGGCGTTGCCGCTGACCGGATAGAGCGTTCGAAGGAAGGCGGGTTCTCCTACTGGCTCGGCGTCATAGGCAATGCTCAGGTCGGACCGATCTATCTCGGCTACCTTGGCATCCTATCGCTGCTCAGCGGGTTCACCGCGTTTGAGATCATCGGCCTCAACATGTGGGCTTCGGTCAAGTGGAGCCCGATTCAATTCGTCCGCCAACTCCCCTGGCTGGCGCTTGAGCCGCCGAGACCCGAATATGGGATCTCGATAATGCCGCCTCTCAACCAGGGAGGCTGGTGGCTGATGGCGGGGTTCTTTCTCACGCTGTCTCTGCTCCTGTGGTGGGCGCGCATGTACCGACGCGCGCGGGAGCTCGGACTCGGGACGCATACCGCTTGGGCTTTTGCATCGGCGATCTGGCTCTACCTGGTTCTGGGTTTCATTCGACCGCTCTTGATGGGCCATTTCAGCGAGGGGGTGCCCTTCGGAATTTTCCCGCATCTCGACTGGACCGCGTCATTCTCCCTCCGTTATGGCAACCTCTTCTACAATCCATTCCACATGCTCTCCATCGCCTTCCTTTACGGATCCGCTCTTCTGTTTGCGATGCACGGTGGAACGATCCTCGCGGTCGGCCGATACGGGGGCGAACGCGAGGTCGAGCAGATCCTTGATCGCGGCACCGCGGCGGAACGCGCTGCGCTCTTCTGGCGGTGGACCATGGGTTTCAACGCGACGATGGAGTTGATCCATCGTTGGGCGTGGTGGTTCGCGGTGCTCGTGCCGTTTACCGGAGGCATAGGCATCCTGCTCACGGGGACCGTCGTTGATAACTGGTACCTGTGGGGCGTGCAGCACGGCATAGCGCCGGCCTATCCCCATCTGTGGCCCCCTGTGATCGACCCTGCAGCTTCGGGAGCTGTCAAATGAGGCTCGTGTCTGCCTTTCTCGGCGCGGTCGCTATCGTGCTCCTGACGATCGCGATGCTGTTCACCGCAGGATGGAGTCATCCGCCAATTGTCGGGACACAGATCGGCTTCCGGGGAACCGGCATGGACCAGGTCACGACGTCTGCGGCCGTTGAGCGCTTGGAGGCTCTCAACGCGCTGCCGGACCAGATTCCCAAAGCCTCGCCGGACGGTCCCCGCGCAGTCGACGTTTACAAGAACGTGCAGGTGCTGACGGACCTCAGCGTCGACCAGTTCAACACGCTGATGGCTGCGATGACTACCTGGGTCGCTCCCCAGCAGGGCTGCGCGTATTGCCACAACACGGAAAATCTTGCCGACGACAGCGTATACGCAAAGAAGGTCGCGCGGCGGATGATCCAGATGACCCGCCACATCAATCAGGACTGGAAGCCGCATGTCCAGACCACCGGCGTCGTCTGCTACACGTGCCACCGGGGCAATCCCGTTCCCACGAACGTCTGGTACGAGAATCCGGGCTGGCCACACGCCGGCGGGTTCGCCGCGACGAACTACGGGTTCGGCCATCCCGACGCCGCGAACGGCTCGACGAGCCTTCTGCAGGATCCCTATTCGCCGTTCCTCGAAAAGGACGGCAACATTCGCGTCCAGGCGGTGAACGCGCTGCCGACGACAGGCATGGGATCGTCGATCCAATCGACGGAAGACACTTACGCCCTGATGATGTCCATCTCGAAGGGACTTGGGGTGAATTGCACCTTCTGCCACAACACCCGCGAATTCGGTCAGTGGTCCGAGAGCACGCCGCAGCGCGTGACGGCATGGCACGGCATCCAGATGGTGAGAAATCTCAACACCGAATATCTGGATCCGCTCAAGGACGTGTTTCCCGCAACGCGCCTCGGACCTCTCGGCGATGCTCCGAAGCTCAATTGCGCGACCTGCCACCAGGGCGCGAACAAGCCGTTGCTCGGCGTCAGCCTCGCCAAGGACTATCCGGAACTGGGCGGATCGCCGCAGAAATAGGCGGAGTGAAGCAGAAGGGCTTGCCCCTGCGGCGGCGCTCAGACGAGTGTGACGCGGTGTTCGCAGCTGGGCGCCAAGATTGTCGAAGCGACGCCGGCCATGAAGTCCATGACTTGGATCTCACATTGGCGTTCAAGCCTTCGAACCGGAGGGCAAGGGCGCTACGTTCCCTGGATTGCTTCGCTTCGCTCGCAATGACGAATCGCGGTTCGACCCAACTGTAATTTGCTTTAAAATTTTAGTCGGAGAACCGGAACTCGCAATGCTAGAGCGGGATCTCTCCCGCAACTGAATCGTGGGCCCGATTAAGCAAGCCGGAACGATCGAGTCAAACGATCCGACCGGCCCTGAAGTCAGCCCCAGTCGGACAGTTCGATCCGCTCTGTTGGCGCGTAACTACTCGGCCGCCTTGCGCATCTCCGGATAGGCGCAATCGAGCGCTGCCCGGCGCCGGCGCGACAGGGGTACGATTTGCGCCGTCTTGAGGGGAAGCTCGAGCGTCTTCCACACATCAACGAGAGCTTCGACAAGATTGGAGACGTCCGCTTCGCTGTGGCGCGGCGTCGGAGTGATGCGCAGCCGCTCCGCTCCGATCGCGACGGTTGGATAGTTAATTGGTTGAATGTAGATGTCGTGCCTGCGCAGCAAAAGATCGCTCGCTGCCTTGCAGCGTTCTGCATCGCCGACCATCAGCGGCACGATATGAGACGGGTTCTCGAGCACCGGCAAGCCAGCCGCACTCAGAGCGTGCTTCGTGACAGCGGCCATGTACTGGTGGCCGTCGCGTTCCACGCCCGACCCTTTCAGGTGCCGGATCGCAGCGCAGGCGCCGGCGGTCACCATTGGCGGCAGGGTGGTGGTGAAGATGAATTGTGGCGAGTAGCTGCGAACGGCGTCGACGATCGCGCTGTCGGCGGCGATATAGCCCCCCAGCGAGCCGAACCCCTTAGCCAGCGTTCCTTCGATGACATCAATACGGTCCATAAGGTTTTCGCGCTCCGCGATCCCGCCGCCGCGTGGGCCGTACATGCCGACCGCATGAACTTCGTCGATGTAGGTGAGCGCATTGTATCTCTCGGCGAGCTCGACGATCTCCCTTACAGGCGCAATGTCGCCGTCCATCGAATAGAGGCTTTCGAAAACGATCAGCTTCGGTCTGGACGGGTCGGCTTCGCTCAACAGCCGCTCAAGGTCGGCGACGTCATTGTGCCGCCAGATCTTTCTTTCGCAACCGGAGCGCCGCACGCCCTCGATCATCGAATTGTGGTTGAGGGCGTCGGACAGGATCAGGCAATCCGGCATCAGGGACGCTATCGTCGAAATGCCCGCGAGATTGGAAACCCAGCCCGAGGTGAAGACGAGCGCGGCTTCCTTTCCGTGAAGATCGGCGAGTTCTTCCTCAAGCTCGACTATCCGGTGATGTGTCCCGGAAATGTTGCGGGTGCCGCCAGCGCCCGCGCCATGCCGTTGCGCCGCGGAGATAGCGGCGTCACGCACCTTTGGATGAGCTCCCATGCCAAGATAGTCGTTCGAACACCAGATTGTGACCTCGCGCTGCTCTTCCCCGACAGGCCGCCAGAGCGCAATCGGGAACCGTTCCGCGTCGCGTTCGAGGTCGATGAAGACCCGATAGCGCTGCTCGTCTTTCAGGCGCCGTATCGCCTTCGCGAAGTGGACGCGATGGTCCTGATTGATTGCGGGCATCGAAACCTCCGTCTGCATCATCTTGTCCAATCCCGTCAGGCGAGCGCGGCGCAGCCATCGAACGCGGCCTGCAGCCGCGCCCGGTCGAATCCGCGCCCTCTCGCAATCACCAAAGGCTTACGCAGCCGACGCGGGGCAAGCGGCGCTATCGAAGCGCGTCCCCCACTCAGCTCAAAGCAAACCCAATGGGCTTTCGTCCGCACGAGGCCCTGGATGCAGTCGACCTCGCCGAAGCTTCCCGTCGCGATCAGTTCAAGGAGCCGCTCGATGTTGCGGGCGTCGCAGATCGCTGGCGGATCCGCGCTCCAAGAGTAGCCGGAATGCGGCTGGTGTGCTTGCGTCTCGTCGCTCACGCTGACGTCCCGCGTCGGACCCAGCACGTGCCTTTCGGCAAGCTCAAGTTCGACACGCAGAGCGGAGTTCGAGCTCGTCGGAGCCGGGCTGTCTGCGGAATTTCCGCCACAGGGCGTTGGCGTCGATCGGGGTGACGAGGAGCCAATGCTCCATAACCGCGAGCCCCATCAACGCGCCCAGAATGGTGAAACCGACCGCCTCGAACGAGCTGGCGTCGATCCGGAGCGCGCGCTGAAACAGAAGGCATGCCACGACCGTCCCGGCCGTCACTGAGAAGGGAAAGAGCGCATTCATCGGCTCACGCTTCATGAAAGTCGTGAGATAGGCGAGATGGTCGGGCAGCAAGTCTTCGCCGAGGTTGGGAACGCCCAGAAAGACATTCAGCTTCGCGCTCTCATGCATCAGCCAGAGGATGAGATAGGTCCACAACGCAAACAGGTTTGGCTGACCGCTGGTCAGGAAGAACAGGATCAGCGCCCCTGCGGCCGCTGAGAGTTCATGATAAAGACTCGTGTTGACGGCTTGCCAGAACCGCGATTGCCGCGCAGCGCCGGCTGAGTAAGCCGTTTTGTTCGGGCCGGTGACGAAGCCCGTGTAGAACGCAAGGAGTTGGCCCCCCCACAACACGATGCCGCAGGCAAACGCAATGTAGGCCGAGGCCGCGGTCATTTCGGCCGATGTCGTCGCAACAAGCCAGAGCGAGACAACGATCAGCACGATCGCGCCCAGCATGCTTCCCACGAACGTGCGGCGGTCTTGACTGTCGAGGTGCAGGATGACGCCCGTCGAACCCAGCCAGAGCGCGAGGGTCGCTAGAATTGGCAGTCCGTAGGCCATCATCCGAGCGCCCTCACCAGGCCGGCGCGAGACGGATATTGGCCGGAAGCGGATTGGCCTTGCTCGGCAACATGTAGAGGCCGCCGAAAGCAAGCGCAGCTCTCGCGGTCAACCAAGCCCTTTGAATTTTGCCTCCCAGGCCTCCGCGAGCTTGCGCTTCCTCGATGGATCGCGCGATCCCGCAGAGGCGCTCCAGACCACGTTTGAAGGAAGGATTGTCGAGGTCGAGCGTGAGCGGGAAAGTCTGGCGCGAGATCTCCGAGGTCAGGCGAAAGACCGCGAAATCATAGTCCGTCGGATCCATGCCGATCGCTTTGTGGAAGGCCGGCCGACAGTGATCGCGAACGTACATGGTCGCGAAGACGGCAAGCAGGAAAAACTTGATCCAGTAAACGTTCAAGCCGGAGATGAGCTTCGGGTTGGCGCGCATGAGTAGCGCAAACGCCTCGCCGTGGCGAAATTCGTCATTGCACCACTTTTCGAACCATTTGAAGATCGGATGGAATCTTCGCTCAGGATGACGCTCAAGCTGGCGATAGATGGTGATGTAGCGCGCATAGCCGATCTTCTCGGATAGGTAGGTCGCGTAGAAAATGAATTTCGGTCGGAAGTACGTGTACTTCTTCGCCTTGGTCAGAAACCCGAGATCGACGCCGATATCGAAGTCCTTGAGCGTATCGTTGATGAAACCGGCGTGGCGGGCCTCGTCTCGACTCATGAACGAGAAGAGGTCGCGGATATCCTTGTTCTTGGCGCGCTTTTTCATCTCGGCGTAGAGGACGCAGCCTGAGAATTCCGCAGTGATCGAACTGATGAGAAAATCGCGAAACTCCTTGTCGAGGTCCGCCGGGAGATTCGAAAAATCGGCGTCGAACTCGTCGGTTCGGATGAAGTGCTTCTTGTTGGGGTCGGACCGCAGCTCGGCGATCAGCGCATCCCACTCGGCGCGCACTGGAGCGACGTCCGTCTTGTCGAGCTCGTCGAAGTCGGTGGTGTAGAAGCGGGGGCTGAGCACCGTGTCCTGCTGAGCTGCCCGCGTGGCGTCGAGCGACGCATCTGATTTGGGGGAAGCGCTCATAGCCGTCTCCTCTCGGTGAAGCTGACGTCGTAGAGTTCGCCGAGCTCGAAATTGCCTGCTAGGCGAGTCCAGATCCGTTCCGGAAGCCCAGCTCTTGTGATGGTCGCCATGCGACGGACGGTAATTCGCTCGCCGAAGGGCGTATTGGTCGGCGGATCGCGGACCAGAACCTCGTCGCCCGGCCGAAGGTCATAGTCGCCGTCAATCACGACATGCGCCTCGAGCGTTTCAGCCGAGCGCTCGATCTCGACGGTGCAGGGAGACTCGAAGGTCTGGCGCCGGAGCGCGGGCAAGAGGCTCATTTCTGGTCTCCGGAGACAAAGAGTCGGGCGAAGGCGCCCGCAGTTCGTCTCGCCGAAGGCCTCGAGCGCCACGTCCCGACCGGTCGTTGCGTCGTCGAGCGACATACGGCCGTCGCTCCATCGGGTCAGCAGGAACGGCGTTGTCTCGCCGATCCCCGAGCGCCGGCGCTCCTGAGCGAGACCGCGAAGCGTCGCGCGCATGAAACCGTTGGTCTCCGGGGCGATCGTATAGATTACAATGCCTGTCGCTCGCCCGGCGGACAAGGACCGAACCGTTTGGCTGGTCGTCAAAACGCAGGGACAGCCTTTGGATGGCGGGTCGCATTGAGCTGCTGGATTCTTGCCGACGCCAGTCAGTCGCGATGCCGTTGCGCCGACCAATGTAAGCGCAATCAGCGCGGCTGCTCCGAACAAGACCTGCTTTGGCATTCCGGCCGGAGGGCGCCTGATAGCGACGTCGCTCATTGGACTTGTCTCCTCACGCCGCCGCTTGTTCTGGAAGGGCGACAGCGCCGGTGCGCGCTCCCGCCGGCACGATGATCTCTCTTGCGATCGCGCCTTCGGGCTGGCCGGCGGCGTCACGAAGGGCGCGGCTCAAGGTCTCGGCGACCGCCGCCACATTGGCGACGGAGCGCAGGGAGGGCTCGGGGTTCCCAAAGTGAAACGGACGTGCGTGGGGCCAGAGCACGAAATATCCGATCCGCGCGCTGGACGTCAGCCTCACCGGAATATCTCCGGTTCCATCAGCACGAACGCAGGTGGAAGCCGAGACGATCTGCTTGAAGGGGATGTTGATGAAGATCGGCAGCGCAACGCCAATCTTCATGACGATGCGGCGAGAAGTTACGACGTAGAGCGTCGTGCGCGCGGAGAGGTAGCTGAGGAGCGCGACGAGCGCCAGGGCGGCCGCCCCAATTCCGAGCGTCTTAGCCGCGACCCCGGCGGCAGCGCCCCACCCCGACTCGCCTGCCGCCGAATAGACGTTCCAGACGGTCAGCGCGGCAAAATAGACGACGACGAAATCGGCGCGATAGGCGCGACGCGTCAAGCTGAACCACCGCGGCCTGCCGTGCCAGAGAATCCTTTCTCCAGCGGGAATATCGTGGGGCAGCAGCTTTTCGAGATTGACCGCTTTCATAGCAGAGGCTCCGCACGCGCCGCGGTGGCGTAGAGCGTCCCGGCGCCGTAATAGGCTGTGATCTTGTCTTCCTCGAGCAGCGTGACCTTGTCGGGGTTGCGAATCGCCGGCACTCCGGCGAACTGCCCGGCAAGCAAGGCGTTGACGCCAATACGGCGGCGCTTCGCGTCGACGTTCGCGAAGTTCACGGGGAGCAGAACGCGTCTGCCATCCACCGTCTCGACTTCGTAATAGCGGAGCATGCACTCCGCCCGGTCGACCCAGAGGTCGCGAACGGTTCCGGCCTGGGCCCGATCCGCGCCCCACACTGCGAACCCGATCGGGTTAGCGCTGTCGGCGGGAACGCCATAATTGGTCGCCACGCGAAGTGGAACGATCAAGTCATGGCCGTCGGCCGTCTTGTAGGTCTCGTCGGCTCGCTCGGCGTAGCTGCCCGGCCCGACAGCCGCGAGCATCGGATCGCCATTGGGCTGGAGCGGCGCGCCGGGCCACGGCTCCGTCTTCGTTGCGTTGATCGGGCGCGTGTCGGCCCGAAAATTCGGGACCGAGACCTCGCGGCCGTCCGAGCGACGGAAGGTCTTCGGCCTCGGAATCCAGATGATGTCGCGAGCCTTCAGGCCTGGCTCGGCCTCGCTCTCGAGCGGATAGCCTTCACGACGATCCTCGCGCCTCAGATAGAAAAGGAGGCCGAAGAAGAAGAGCCAGAATGCGTAGAGCACGATCTGTGCAACGTCCAGATTGCCGACGGCGCCTCTCATTGCAGTAAATCTCCAGACCGAAGCCCCGCAACGACAGCCGGGCCAAAACTCGTCCGCGTTGAAACGCGCATATCCATGCGGGCGCGCACGAGCGGCCCGATGACGATGAGCGTGACAACCAAGAGCACGATTTCGATGGAATAGACGATGGTGTAGCCGGTCACGGGGTCCGCAAGCGCGTCGCCGAACGCGCCGCGCGAAGCGAGCGACGAACCGATGATCGTTGACCACGCCGCTGAATGCGATCGCGAGGCCGGCCGCTGTCGACTGCGCCGCGCCCCAGGCGCCGAGCGCGAGGCCCCGGTCCTCAGGCTTCGCGAACGCCATCGACGCGGTCAACGTGCCGTGGGCGAAGAGCCCGCCGCCAAAGCCGATCAACGCCACGCCCAGCCCGAACAGCGGCCGCGAGTCGAGCGGCGCCGAGAAGATGACGCTGCAGAAGGCGACAATGCCGACAAGTACGCCCGACCCGGCGACCCGGTGGGGGTCCGCGCCGAGGTTCAGGCGGCGCGCGGCAAGCGCGAGGCCGCCGCCGCCGCCCAGCGCGAGCATAGCCGTCAAGGCCGTCGTCGCGCTGACCGGGAGATGCAGGATCTTTCCGCCATAGGGCTCAAGCAGAATGTCCTGCATGCTGAAACCTGCGGTGCCGAGCGCGGTCGCGATGAGCCGCCGGCGGGTGCGGGCCGTCGTCGCAAAGGCGTTCCACGCATCGCGGAAGGTCGCACGCGCCGGCTCCGACGCAACCTTGGTCGAAGTGCGCGGCTCCTGCTTCCAGAGCGCGGCGCAATTCAGAACCATCGTCACGACCGCGGCGCCCTGCACGACCTGAATGAGTCGGACCTCGCTGAAATGTCTCAGCAGCAAGCCAAAGACGACCGCGCTGATGGCCATGCCTGCGAGCAACATGGCGCACAGAAGCGCGACGACGCGCGGCCTCGCGCGCTCGGGCGCAAGATCGGTGGCGAGCGCGAGTCCGACCGTCTGAACGGTGTGCAGTCCGGCGCCCACGAGAAGGAACGCCAGAGCGGCCGCGACTTGCCCCGCCCAGAGGGGTCCCGGTTGTGTCGCCGGAGAGAATGAGCAGCGCGAAGGGCATGATCGCAAAGCCGCCGAACTGCGCCATCGTCCCGAACCAGATGAAGGGCACGCGCCTCCAGCCAAGCACGGAGCGGTGATTGTCCGAACGGTAACCGATCAAAGCCCGCAATGGCGCGAACAGGAGCGGCAACGCCAGCATGCAGGCGACGATCCATGACGGCACCGCGAGCTCGACGATCATCACGCGGTTCAACGTGCCGATCAGGAGCACCGCCGCCATGCCGACGGTGACTTGAAAGAGCGACAGGCGAAGGAGACGAAGAAGCGGCAGTTCGGGGGTCGCAGCGTCGGCGAAAGGAAGCACCTGCGGCCCGAGCCGCATGAATCCCTGCACGATGGCGGCGGATGCGCGGCTCATAGGCGAGTGATCTCCACCGCCTGGGAAATATAGAAGCCCGCTGTCGATCCGGCTCACCGCGACCGACGCGCCAGCGGCGAGCTGACCATGGTCGTCCAAAACATCGCCGGAGGGCAGGCATTGAGATCGGGGCTATGGACAGGAGCGCGATCCCCTCGGGGGAAAAGCCTTCCGAGCGGCATGCATGACCGACAGCGCCGGCGTGCGCGGCGCCACGGTGAAGACGATTGCGGATCGCGTCCGCGCGGCCAGCGCCGAGACGATGCGCGCGATATCCTCACCCTCATAATGGATGAGGCTGTCCATCGCGACGACGTAGTCGAATTCGCCAAGCGAAGAATCGAGCATATCGCCGACTGTGAAGGTTGCCGCGCCACGGCCCGAGCGGATTGGCGCTCGTTCCCGCGCGAGCCCGATCAGAGTCGGCGAAACATCGACGCCGACGACCGTCGCGCCCCGCTTCGCGAGCTCGAACGCGAGTGCGCCTGTCCCGCAGCCGGCGTCGAGAATGCGAGCGCCTTGAAGGTCGAGCGGGCAGCCAATCGAGAATCGTCGCGCGCATTGCGTCGCGCCCGGCCCGAACGGTCGCGCGGACGCGGCTGAGCGGCGCGTCCGACGTCATGCGCTTCCACATCTCGACCGCGGTCCGGTCGAAATAGCGTTCGAGCTGGTCGCGTCGAGCGAAGTATGTCGTGCTGGTCATCAATCGAAGCCCAGGAATTCGAAGAGGTCGCGGTCTTTCATCGGCTTGGCCGGAAGCGGCTCGACGCCATCCCACAGCCGCTCCGCCAACGAGAGATATTCGTTCTGCACCGCATCGAGTTCTGGCGACGGCTCCATCTCGAACAGGGTCGACTTCTTGAGGCGGCTGCGACGCACGACATCGAGATCGCGGAAATGCGCGAGGCGTTGCAGTCCGACGGCGGAATTGTAACGGTCGATCTCGTTCGTGTCGGAGCTGCGATTGGCGATGACGCCGCCCAGACGCACCTGATAGTTCCGCGCCTTGGCGTCGATTGCCGATACGATGCGGTTCATGGCGAAGATGGAGTCGAAATCATTCGCGGTCACGATCAATGCACGCTCGGCGTGTTGGAGCGGTGAAGCAAAACCCCCGCAGACGACGTCGCCGAGCACATCGAAAATGACGACGTCGGTGTCTTCGAGCAGCCGGTGCTCCTTGAGAAGCTTGACGGTCTGGCCGACGACATAGCCGCCGCAGCCGGTGCCCGCCGGCGGTCCGCCCGCCTCCACGCACATGACGCCCGCGTAGCCGGTCGCGACAAAGTCCTCGACCCGGAGTTCCTCGCTATGGAACTGCACCGACTCGAGCGCGTCGATCACGGTCGGCGCGAGACGCTTGGTCAGCGTAAAGGTCGAATTGTGTTTCGGATCGCAACCGATCTGCAGGACCCGGTGTCCGAGCTTGGCGAAGGCGACGGAGAGGTTGGACGAGGTCGTGCTCTTGCCAATCCCCCCCTTGCCGTAGACCGCAAACACCTTCGCTGCGCCGATCTCGATGTTGGGATCGAGCTCGACCTGGACTGAGCCCAAGGGCCTTGCGTTTCTAATCGGAATGTTCATGCCGCAACCCCCGGGCTGACGCCCTCAAGCCTGTCTTCCATTTCGTCGCCAGCCTCGAGGAGCGCGGCAAGCGTCTTCTCGTCGGGCGACCAGTAGCCCCTCTCGTGCGCCTCGATGACCCGGTTCGTCAGCTTGGTCGAAGCTGCGGGATTGAGTTCGCTGAGCCGTCGGCGCATTTCCGGGTCGAGAACGAACGTTTGAGTGATGCGATCGTAAACCCACGGATCGATCTGGCCGGTGGTCGCGGACCATCCGAACGTGTTCGTCACATGGGCTTCAATCTGCCGAACGCCCTCGTAGCCGTGCTTCAGCATGCCCTCGTACCATTTCGGATTGAGCACACGCGTTCGCGTCTCGAGCGCGACCTGTTCGGTCAGCGAGCGAACCTTGCCGGCGCCGCGCGTCTGATCGGAAATGTAGATGGGGGCGACGCGGCCGCCGCGTGCGCGGGACGCGGCCCGGCCCATGCCGCCGAGAGAGTCGAAGTAGTGGTCGATGCTCGTCACGCCGAGTTCGACGCTGTCCAGATTCTGGTAAGCGAAATCGACGTTCGCGAGAACGCTCTCCAGAAGGTCGAGACGGGGCGCGCAGTCGCCTTTGCGGCCATACGCGAAGCATTTGCGCCGCGAGAAGGTCTGCGAAATCTCGTCCTCGTCGCTCCACACGCCCGCGTCGATCAGCATCCCGACATTCGCGCCATAGGCCCCCTCGGCGTTGCTGAACACGCGGAGCGCGGCCGTCTCGATGTCGCAGCCCGACGCCGCCTGATGGGCCAGCGCATGTTTGCGCAGATAGTTGCTTTCCTCCGGCTCGTCCGCGGTCGCTGCGAGGAAGCAAGCGTCCGCCAGCAGCCGGACTTGCAGGGGCAGGAGGTCGCGGAATATCCCCGAAACCGTCAGCATCACATCGATGCGCGGGCGGCCGAGCTTTTGCAAAGGCACAAGGCTCGCGCCGCTCAGGCGGCCATAAGTGTCGAAGCGCGGCTCGGCGCCGATGAGGGCGAGGGCCTGGCCGATCGGCACGCCCTCGGTCTTGAGATTGTCCGTCCCCCACAGGACGATCGCGACAGATCCCGGAAACGGATGGCCGTCAGCGGCGTAGCGGGCGAGGACGCACTCCGATTGTCGGGCGCCCTCCGTAATCGCGAAGGCGCTCGGAATGCGATAGGGATCGAAACCATGCAGGTTGCGGCCGGTCGGCAGGATTGCGGGGGTTCGAATGAGATCGCCGCCGACCACTGGGGCAATGAAACGTCCGTCGAGCGCCCGTATAAGCGCCGGAATCTCGTGGTCCTCGCCGAGCAGCTGGTTGATGCGCGCCAGTTCGTCGAAAGCCTTGCGGGCCTCCTGCATCTGCGCAGCAGGCAACGCTGCAACGGCCGCCTCCGCGGACTCGGTCGCAATGAGCGCACGCACCGCTGCGCCGGCATCGCGAACACCGAACGCGCTCTCGGCGATTGCCGACAGCGTACCGGCGCGCTCCTCGGCGCTCGGCGTCTCGCCAAGAACGTGCAGACCGTGGGGGATCAGCGTGTATTCGAGTTCGAGGATCGCGGCGCCGAGCTTGTCGATCTCGACGCGTGCGCTCCTCCCCCAGGGCGGCTCGGGCTGAACGAGGTCAATGGCGGCAGCCTGCGATTGGATAAGTTCGGCAAGCAGGCCACGCTCATGGTCGGCCTCGGGTTCACTGGCGCGGTATCGGTCGAGCGCCGCCTTGAGGTCGACGAGACCGCGATACAGTCCGGCATGGGCGAGGCTAGGCGTGAGATAGCTGACGAGGGTCGCAGCCGACCGGCGCTTCGCCAGCGCGCCCTCGGACGGATTGTTCGCAGCATAGAGATAGACGTTGGGCATGGCGCCGATGAGGCGCTCGGGCCAGCATGCGGCGGAGAGCCCGACCTGCTTGCCCGGCATGAATTCGAGCGAACCGTGCATGCCGAAATGCAGCACCACGTCGGCGCCGAAATCCTCGCGCAGGTAACGGTAGAAGGCCGAAAAGGCATGCGTCGGAGCGAACCCGCGGTCGAACAAGAGGCGCATGGGGTCGCCTTCGTAGCCCATAGCGGGCTGAATGCCGACCAGCACGTTTCCAAAAAGCTCGCCCAGCACGAACAGCGCCGCGCCGTCCGTCTGATGGCGGCCTGGCGCCGCGCCCCATTGCGCCTCGATCTCCGCGAGATGCGCCTCGCGCCGAATGTGATCATCGACATCGACACGAGCGACAACATTGGCCCCGGCGCCGAAGCGCGCGTTGTTGCCCTCGACGATCCGCTGGCGCAGCGCGTCGACGGTCTCCGGGACCTCAACGGTGTAGCCGGCTTCCTGCATCGCCTTTAGGGTGCGATGCAGAAACTCATAGACGCCCAGGAATGCCGCGGTGCCTGTTGCGCCCGCGTTGGGCGGGAAGTTGAAGAGAACGATGGCGACCTTCCGCCTTGCGCGCTCGCCCGCCCGCAATCGCACGAGTCGCTCGACGCGGTCGGCAAGGCGCGCGATCCGTTCCTTGTGCGGCTGGATGTCGCGGGCCGCGCCGGTCAGGGCGCTGCTCGACCGCCCGCCAAACACGATCGGAGCCGTCGCCCCGTCGAGTTCGGGAATGGCGACCATCATGGTGGCCTCAACCGGCGAAAGTCCGCGGTCGGAACTCTCCCATTCCTCGATCGTCTGAAATTCGAGCGCCTGCGCGGCGATATAAGGCACGTCGAGCTCGCCCAGCATTTTCGTGGCGCTGTTCGAATCGTTGTAGGCCGGGCCGCCGACGAGCGAGAATCCGGTCAGCGACACAAGCGCATCGATCTTCACGCTGCCGCGAGCCTTGAAATAGGCTTCGACGGCCGGGCGAGAGTCGAGGCCGCTCGCGAACGCGGGGATCGTTCGGAGCCCGCGCGCCTCCAATTCCGAGATTACCGCGTCGTAATGCGCAGTGTTGTTGGCAAGCACGTAGGACCGCATCAGCAGGACGCCGACGGTCCCGCGCGAGCCGCCTGACGGACGCGGCAGATGATCGACGGACTCGCCGAGGCGGCCGATCATGCGAGGGTGATAGAGACCGACATCGGGGTATTCAGCCGGCGGCGGCGCCTTCAGCTTACCGCGCAAGTTGAGATTGGCGCCGCCGGCATAGCGATTGAGCAGAAAGCGGACGAGATTGGCGATGTTCTCTTCCGATCCGGCAAGCCAATATTGCAGGGTGAGAAAATAGGCGCGCAGATCCTGGGCGGGACCGGGGATGAACTTGAGGATACGCGGGATGCGGCGCAGCATCGCAAGCTGATGGGCCCCGCCGGTGGCGGACGGTTTGCCGCGCAGCCGCTTCAGGAAGTCGAGCGCGCCCCGTTTCGAACCGTCCATATTGAAACGGCCGATCCGGGTGAGTTTGACGATGTTCGGCTCGGACATACAGCCGAGAACCGCATCGCAAGTGTCACGACGCGCCTGGATGGCCGAATGCACCGCTTGTGCATGCTCTTCCATGAACAGCATCGTCGCGACGATAATGTCCGCTTTGGCGATCGACGCAAGGCAGCGCTGCAAGGCTGCGGGATCGTTCCATTCAGCGGCGGCATGGAAGGAAAGATCGAGCCCGGGAATGTCGGTCTCGAGCGCCCGGCGCGCGCGATCCACCGCGCCCGCCAGATGGTTGTCGAGCGTCACGATGACGAAGCGCGGACCCGCGCGTTCAGCGGCTGAAATGGGCTTTGGCTTCATAGAGGGTGTTTACCGTTATGGTTGCCAATCCAAGCTCTCGCGCAAATGTCTCGGTGTTCCCCCGTGCGCGTCCCCGCACAAAGAAGGGAATTTTTTTCAGTTCCTTTTCGGCTTCGGCGCTCCAGACTGTCTGTGATTGGCCAGTGGTGATTTGGCCAGGGCTCGCGGCTGCGGCGGGCTCACGGGCGGAAGCGTGGGTTGGCTCGACGAACGCGCCTCCGAGGTGTGAGGGCCTTGCGCCATCGTGGAACTCCGGGTCTTCGCGGAACATCGCCAGAAGGTGTTCTTCAAGACCCATCATCAGGGGATGAACCCAGGAATCGAAGAGCACATTCGCTCCTTCGAAACCCATCTGCGGAGAATATCGGGCTGGAAAATCCTGAACGTGAGTTGGCGCGGAGATGACGGCGCAGGGAATTCCCAGCCGCTTGGCGATGTGGCGCTCCATCTGGGTGCCGAGAATGAGTTCCGGCTGCAGCTCGGTGACCTTCGCCTCGACTTCCAGGTAGTCGTCGGCGATAAGCGCTTCGGCTCCGCAGGCCTCAGCCTCGCTCCGCACCTCGCGGGCGAACTCCCTCGAATAGGTTCCCAGACCCACGACCTTGAAGCCGAGCTCGGCCCGTGCGACGCGCGCGGCTGCGATGGCGTGGGTGGCGTCGCCGAAGATGAAGACTTGTTTGTCGGTAAGATAGGTTGAGTTGACCGAGCGCGAGTACCAGGGCGAGCGCGACGATTCGTCATCAAGCGCCGCCGCGGGATCGGCCCCGGCGAGCGCGGCCACTTCTTCGATGAAAGCGCGTGTGGCGCCGACGCCGATGGGAATGGTTTGCGTGAAGGGCTGATTGTGGTTCTTCTCCAGCCATTTCGCCGCAGGGAGGGCGATCTCGGGATAAAGCACGACGTTGAAGTCGGCCTCGCCGAGACGCGCGATATCCTCAGGCGCGGCGTCGAGAGGGGCTGTGACGCAGATCTCCACGCCGAGCCGCTTAAGGATGCCGGAAATCTCGCGCACGTCGTCGCGATGGCGAAAGCCAAGCGCGGTAGGCCCCAGAATATTGCAGCGGGGCCGCGGGCCTGGCACACGCGCCTGCGGAGCTGCTGCGAGAGACCTCACGAGACGGTAGAACGTCTCCGACGCGCCCCAGTTCTCCTTTTTTTGGTAGGCGGGGAGTTCAAGAGGGATGACCGGGATTGGCAAACGCAGCGCACGCGCGAGGCCGCCCGGATCGTCCTGCAGCAATTCAGCCGTGCATGACGCGCCGACGAGCATCGCCTGGGGCGCCCATCTCTCATAGGCTTGACGCACTGCGGTCTTGAAGAGTTCGGCGGTGTCACCACCGAGGTCGCGCGCCTCAAACGTTGTATAGGTCACTGGAGGACGCGCGGCGCGACGCTCGATCATCGTGAAGAGAAGGTCCGCATAGGTGTCGCCCTGCGGAGCGTGCAGCACGTAATGCAGCCCGCTCATCGAGGCCGCGATCCGCATAGCGCCGACGTGAGGAGGGCCTTCGTAAGTCCAGAGGGTGAGCTCCATCGCTCAGACCTCCAACCGCTCGCGGCGCATGAGCGGCCGCGCAAAAAGGCCAGCGAGATCGCCGGATTGTTCGTAGCCTTGAATTGGCGTGAACAGGAGTTCAATCGACCACTTCGTCGCGATGCCCTCCGCCTCTAGGGGATTGGCGAGGCCGAGCCCACACACGACGAGATCGGGGGACGCCGCGCGGCAGCGATCGAGTTGCCGATCAACGTCCTGACCTTCGCTCAGTTGAGGCCCGTGCGGCAGAAGCGCAAGCTCCGCCGCCATGAGCGCTCGGTTGAGATAGGGCGTTCCTACCTCTACTGGGACCATCCCCAGTTCCCGCGCGAGGAAGCGCGCAAGCGGGATCTCGAGCTGCGAATCGGGGAAGAAGAAGACGCGCTTGCCGGCAAGGTGACTGCGCTGCCGCGCGACAGACGCTTCGGCCCGCAAGCGCGCTTGGCCCGTGACCGCCTCGAAACGCTCAGGCGAGACCTGAAACGCATCCGCTGCGGCGCGCAACCATGCTGTAGTCCCCTCGGAGCCAAGCGGGAATGGCGCCGAAATATGCTTGGCGCCGCGCTCTTGGAGCGCGCTCGCTGTGTCCCTCAAGAACGGCTGCGCCAGAAGGAAGACGGTGTTTGGACCGACAGACAGGTTGGCGTCGGCGCGGCGCATCGGGAGGAAATGCGCAGGGCCGACGCCGAGCGCGTCAAACAGACGCGCAAATTGATCCTCGACGATATCCGCAAGCGACCCGACAATCATCAAGTTTGGCCGCGCATTCGGGCCTTCGTCCGAAAGAGTTGGTACTAGGGCCGCTAGACACGAGTCTTCGCCTTGCGTGAAGGTCGTCTCGATCCCGCTTCCAGAGTAGGCCAGCACGCGGACATCGGGAGCATGGATCGTCG
Organism: uncultured Alphaproteobacteria bacterium; assembly: GCA_963824465.1. GTDB lineage: Bacteria > Pseudomonadota > Alphaproteobacteria > Rhizobiales > Beijerinckiaceae > Roseiarcus. Next base: position 20,920 of record CAWGPL010000013.1, on the reverse strand, counting down.
ACTGCCGGGCCGCGGCGCGCTTGAGGTCGATCTTGATGACTTCCGATGGACAGGAGCTGACGAGGAACAGAAGCTTGATGTCAGGCCGCCGTTCGATCAGACGCGCGACGACGCGGTCGAGCTCGTCGTCGATATCCGCGATCCCCGCCAGATCACGTTCGCCGAGGATCGCCGTGGCAAATCGCGGCTCGGCAAAGATCATGACGCCCGCAGCCGATTGAATGAGATGGGCGCAAGTTCGCGAACCGACGACGAGGAAGAACGCGTCCTTAATCTTGCGATGCAGCCAAACGATGCTCGTTAGTCCGCAGAAAACTTCCCTCTGTCCTCGCTCCCGCAGCACCGGCGCCGTCTCGCAACCCTGTGCGAGCGTCCGATGCTCGACGTTCAGGGGAACCCTCACGTTCATGACGCGGGTTCCAGGCGAAGGCCGCGACGTTGGCTGCGGTTCGCGCCGGCGTCGAGGCGCGCAGCCCGCAGTTTCAGAAGGAATTGCGAGGCGTTGACGACATAGGTGGCGTAGGCTGCAAGCGCGAGCAGCATGAGCGCGCGCGGCTCAAGGAGACCTAACGCAAGCGCCGCCAGATAGGCGGTGTGCAGGGAAAGGACGAGGATTGAAAACACGTCTTCCCAGAAGAACGCCCGAGCAAACAGGTACTTGCCGAAGACAGCCTTTTCCCAAATCGAACCTGTGATCATGATCGCGTAGAGCGCGATCGTTTTGACGACGACCGAGATCGTCGCCGCCAACTCTCCCGCCCCTGTCAGGAGGAACCGCAGAACGAGCGCGAGGCTCACCAGGAAGATTGCAAACTGCAACGGAGCGAGCGCGCCTTGTACGAGCGTCCAGCGGGTGTGGTCACGCCGCGCGCGCTCCTCTGGCGAATACAGCGGCCTCTTTTTCGCTGATGCTGGACGTCCTCGGCTCATCGGCCCGCGTTTCCAGTCCTTGAGGTTGCCGACCAAGGCTGGGGCGCCTAAGCCGTCGGGTAGCGAATGTAGGACCAGGTGCGCAAAACTGTCAATCTATCTTGACGTCTTTTTTAATTTACACTACGTATATCCTGGGTCGGACACCGTAGGTCTTTCCCAAAGGCGCCCATTCGTCCTCCGGGAGTTCCGGAGGACGCTGATGGAAATAAATATCGACGGCCCTAACGGCTCGCGTTTGAGCCCGTAAGGTCAGACGCCGGCATTTTCTTCTGGGGCGCCAAGACGATGTTTGGTGTTCACGGTTCTGCTCGGGACCCGCTTTGATCGCTTTGGGTTCCGCGCTTGGGCAGTCGGTCCCGCCGGCTTCGGAAGCCTGGGCACAGGAAAGTTGTCAATGCTGCACGGAGTTTGTTAGAGCGGCGGGGCTATTTGTAAGCATTCGAAGCGCGGACGTCATGTCAGTCACTCCGATCAGAAGGTGCGGGGCGAATTTGTGATGGACCCCGCAGTCACAGCTCCGTTTGCCCGGTTTTCGAACCCCGGCGAAGCGTTGTCCCATCTGGATTCCGAACACGCCGGAGCGCTGATCGCCTCCGCGGCCGACGTGGCGCTCGTAATGGACCGGGACGGCGTCATTCTCGATAAGGCATTCTCGGAAGCTGATCTGGCGAGTAGGATCGGCGGTGACTGGATCGGACGTCGTTGGGTCACCACCGTTAGCCCAGACAGTCGCCAAAAGATCGAAGAGATGCTCAGTCTTGCCTCCCCAACAGCGTTAGCGCGCTGGCGGCAGGTCAATCATCCGATCGGCGACGGCGCGGACATCCCAGTCCGTTACCGGATTGGGCGGTTTGGACCGACGGGGCGGCTTCTCGCGGTTGGCCGGGATCTCCGGCCCATGGCGGTTCTGCAGCAAAGACTGGCCGAAGCGCAACAGGAGATGGAGCGCGAATACATCCGCATTCGGAACGCGGAAAAGCGATACCGACTTTTGTTTCAGCTCGCCTCCGAGGCGGTGCTGATTCTGGACTCGAACACCTCACGCATTATCGAGGCCAATCCGGCCGCGGTGACCTTCCTCGGAATCGAGCCAAAAAAGCTGATCGGACAGGCGTTCGAGGCCCTGGTTACCGAGAGCAGCAGGCAGGTTTCGCAATCCTTCCTTTCCGCGACGCGCGTGGCGCCGCGTGTAGACAATGTCCATGTTCAGCTTGAACGTGACCAAAGGAGCGTCCTGCTGACAGGTTCACTTTACCGTCAGGATGACGCTCCACATATTGTCGTGTTGCTTTCACGTCTTGGCGAGACGGGGGGGGCGGCCTCGAATGACGACGCCAATATCCTGCGGCTCATTGAGGCCATTCCAGAGGCTTTCGTGGTCGTCGACGAGGATCGGAACGTCATCACCGCGAATGCCGCTTTTCTCGACCTTGTCCAAGTGACGAGCCTGGTTCAAGTGCGAGGAGCGCCGGTCGAACGCTGGATCGGACGCCAAGGAGCCGAGGTCGACGTCTTGTTTTCCAACCTCCGTGCGCACGGAACTGTCCGCCACTTTTCGACTGTCGCGCGAGGCGAATTCGGCACAGTGGAGGATGTGGAAATAGTCGCCGCTTCTGCGGCTGGCGGCGCCGGCGCGACCTACCACGCCCTCGCGATTCGATCAGAAGGATGGCGAGGCGGGCGCGAGAAGCTCGGCGGGCGCGAACTTCCCCGCACTGTCGAGCAATTCACCGAGCTCGTCGGACGAGTGCCAATGAAGAATCTCGTACGTGAGACAACCGACTTGATCGAACGCCTCTGTATTCAAGCGGCGCTCGAACTCACCCGCGAAAACAGGCGCTCGGCTGCGGAAATGCTAGGGCTCAGCCGACAAGCGTTCTACGTAAAGCTGCGCCGATACGGGCTCGGCGGGGACGTTCCCGACGAAGAGACGCAGAATTAGGCGGCGCCGGACTGATCGTCAAGGTAGGTTGTCGACCGTAGTGTCATTTTGTATTGACACGCACGACTCTCGTCCCCTACGCTTCGGCCCATGCGGAGTCCTCAGCCAGCGGCCGTTCTCGAGCTGCTCAAGCCGATTACGTGGTTCGCGCCTATGTGGGCGTTCGGCTGCGGCGTGGTTTCAAGCGGGCTTTTCGCCCCTGCGCACTGGAAAGTCGTCCTCGCCGGGATCGCGCTCGCAGGCCCCCTCATTTGCGCGACCAGTCAGGCGGTCAATGATTGGTATGACCGGGACGTCGACGCCATCAACGAGCCGGAGCGCCCTATCCCTTCGGGCCGGATTCCCGGCCGGTGGGGTTTCTACATCGCTTGCATCTGGACGGTTGCCTCGCTGATCTGGGCTGTGTTTCTCGGCCAGTGGGTTCTGTATGCCGCGATTGTCGGCTTGGCGCTTGCCTGGATTTACTCGGCTCCGCCGCTCCGGCTGAAACAGAACGGCTGGTGGGGCAATTCCGCGGTGGGCCTCGCGTATGAAGGTTTGCCGTGGTTCACCGGCGCGGCGGTCGTCGCTGCAGGCCTGCCTGACGGCAGAATTATCACGCTCGCGATCCTGTATAGCTTGGGCGCGCACGGAATCATGACCCTGAACGATTTCAAGTCGATCGAGGGAGATCGTCGCCTCGGCGTTCGCTCGCTGCCTGTCCAACTCGGCGTCCGGCACGCGGTGCAACTCGCCTGCACCGTGATGGCAGCGCCGCAAGTGGTCGTCATCGTACTCTTGCTCGCATGGGGTCGCCCGATCTTTGCCGCACTCGTGGCCGCGCTCCTGATCGGCCAGATCGCGCTCATGCCCCGGCTCATCCAAAATCCGCGAAAATGGGCGGTTTCCTACAACGCGACGGGGACGACGTTATACGTCCTCGGCATGTTGGTCAGCGCCTTCGCTCTTCGCTCAACCGGATAGGCCTCAAATGACCCGCGCGTCCTTTGGATGGACAAAGATCATCCGGCTCGGGCTTGTTCAGACAATGCTGGGCGCAATAATTGTTCTGATGACGTCCACGATCAATCGCGTGATGGTGGTGGAGCTCGCTTTGCCTGCGGCCGTTCCAGGGCTTTTGGTCGCCGCGCATTACGCCATTCAGATTCTGCGGCCGGCGTGGGGCTATGGATCGGACGTCGGCGGACGCCGGACGCCGTGGATCATCGGCGGGATGGGGGCCCTCGCGCTCGGCGGAATAGGGGCGGCGCTCGGAACGGCCTTGGCGGCGAGTTCGCGGCCGCTCGGCGTGTCGGTCGCGGCGCTGTCTTTTCTATTGCTTGGGATCGGCGCTGGTTCGGCGGGAACTTCGGTCCTCGCGATGCTCGCAACCCATGTCGAGTCGCGCCGGCGCGCCTTCGCAGCATCCGTCGTCTGGATGATGATGATTTTGGGCTTTGCGATCTCGGCGCCCCTCGCCGGCATCTTCCTCGACCCGTTTTCGAACGCGCGGCTCATCGCTGTGACGTCGACGATCTGCGCAATCGCCTTCACCGTTGCGACGCTCGCTGTCTGGGGCGTGGAGACCGCTCCTGCGATTTCCAAAGAATTAGGGAGCCGAACGACCGCGAAGCCGCCCTTCCGACAGGCTTTGGCGTCGGTGTGGCAAGAGCCCGCGGCGCGTCGGTTTACGATTTTCATCTTCGTTTCAATGCTCGCCTATGGGGCGCAGGAGCTGCTCATCGAACCTTTCGCCGGACTCGTCTTCGGCATGTCGCCCGGGTCGACCACCAAACTCGCTGGCCTGCAGCATGGCGGCGTCTTTGTCGGGATGGTGGGCGCCGGCGATTCTCGCTTCCTCGATTGGGGGGCGCATTCTGGGCTCTCTACGGCTGTGGACGGTCGGCGGGTGTGTTTCTTCGGCGCTGTCGCTTTTGGCAATCGCGCTCGGCGGCTTTCTATCACTCGGCCCGAACGCATTCCGGGCAGCCGTCTTTTCACTAGGAGTTTCGAACGGCGCTTTCGCCGTCGCAGCCATTGGCTCCATGATGGCCCTCGCCGCGACCGGCGCGGGCTCTCGGGAGGGCACGCGGATGGGTCTCTGGGGCGCGGCCCAGGCGATCGCATTCGGGCTCGGCGGTGTCGTGGCCACCCTATCGGTCGATCTTGCGCGCGCGTTCGCGGCGTCCCCGTTGGTCGCATACGCCTCGGTCTTCGCGCTAGAATCCGCGCTCTTTTTCGCAGCGGCGATGCTAGCCTCCCAGGTTGGCCGCGCCGCCTACAGCGATCAGAATGCACCGGTGCCGGTGCCGGCGCCGCAGGGCGCCCTTGCCGTCGGATCATGAGGAAGGGCGTCCTATGATCGACCACCAAGAGGTCTTCGATTTCGTCGTCGTCGGCGGAGGTCCCGCTGGCGCGACTGCGGCTGACGATCTCGCGAGCCGGGGCCGCAAGGTTGCGCTTCTCGACCGGAGCGGACGCATTAAGCCTTGCGGGGGCGCGATCCCGCCGCGGTTGATCCGCGATTTTGCAATTCCGAGTCACCTTTTGAAGGCGCGGGTGCGGCTTGCGACCATGATCTCGCCGAAGGGGCAGTCCGTCGACATGCCGATCGGCGGCGGCGGCGGCTTCGTCGGGATGGTGGACCGCGACTTGTTCGATGAATGGCTGCGCGATCGCGCCGCCCAATCTGGCGCAACACGGTTTGTCGGCCGATACGAGAAGATTACGCGCAATAGCGACGGCGTCGTTTGCGTCCATTTTGCGCCCAAGGCGGGCTCTCCGGAGCAAATTCTCAAGACGAGGTTCGTGATCGGCGCCGATGGCGCGAACTCGACGGTCGGCCGGCAGGAAGTGCCGGGCGCGACCCGTGGCCGCTTCGTTTTCGCCTACCACGAGGTCATCGCAACCCCGGTTGACGAGGCGAAGCCATCAGGAGAGTCTCGCTGTGAGATACACTACCGGGGGACACTGTCGCCCGATTTCTACGCATGGATCTTCCCGCACGGCGACACGATGAGCGTCGGTTCGGGTAGTGCGAAAAAGGGCTTTTCGCTGAAGACGTCCGTTGGGGACCTGCGTTCGCTGACGGGACTTCAGAGCGCCAAGACGATCCGGCGGGAGGGAGCGCCAATCCCGATGAAACCTCTGCGCCGTTGGGACAACGGGCGCGACGTCCTTCTAGCCGGAGACGCGGCGGGAGTCGTCGCCCCAGCTTCCGGCGAAGGGATCTACTACGCGATGCTTGGAGGACGGCTGGCGGCGGAGGCGGCCGAGAGGGCGTTCGCGACCGGCGATACCCGCGCGCTGCGGCAGGCGCGCAAGAGTTTCATGCGGGAACACGGGCGCGTTTTCTGGGTTCTCGGAATGATGCAATATTTCTGGTACAGCAACGACAAGCGACGCGAACGCTTCGTCAGCATTTGCCGGGATCCAGACGTCCAGCGGCTCACTTGGGAATCTTACATGAACAAGGCGCTTCCCCGCCGCGATCCGATGGCGCAAGTCCGCATCTTTCTAAAGGACCTCGCTCATCTTCTGAGGCTTGTGCCGCCATGATGATGGGCTTTTTTTCTCAACGCGGAACTCGAGATCGTCATTGCCGCGGCGGCTGTCAGCGTGGTTGCGGTGATCGGAGGTCTTCTGACCGACGTCGGTCCCTGGTATGAAAGCCTCAGATTTCCCAGGCTTCGTCCACCCAACTGGCTTTTTGGGCCCGCGTGGACGGTTATCTTCATCCTGATCGCCGCGGCCGGCGTGGTCGCCTGGGAGAGCGCCGAAAGCCCGGCCATACGGTTTAGGCTTATCGTTCTCTTTCTGATCAACGGTGTGCTGAATCTTCTGTGGAGCCCGCTGTTCTTCAAAATGAGGCGACCGGACTGGGCGCTCTATGAATTGCTTCTGTTCTGGCTATCCATTCTGGTCCTCATCGTCGCGGTGGCTCAAGTTTCGAGTTTCGCCGCGTGGCTGCTCGCTCCCTATCTGGCTTGGGTCACCTTTGCCGGATGGCTCAACTGGCGCGTCGTCCAGCTGAACAAGCCGTTCGGGAGCGGAGCTGCAAGGGAAGCTTCACGGAGGGTTGGAAGTGATGGCCGCATTTCTCCCTGACCCCTGGATCGTCGACGCAATCATCGCGCTCGTCGCAATCGAGGGAGTTGTCCTGGTGCTATGGCGCGCGCTAACTGGAGGCGGCCTCCCCATAGCGGAAACCCTGGCCAATCTGTCGTCCGGCGCGGCTCTCCTGCTCGCCCTGCGCATGGCGCTCACCGGCGCCTCGCCTGCATATGTCCTTGCCGTGCTATCGGTTGCGCTCATCGCTCACCTCGCCGACCTCGCGAGCCGATGGGAATCGGCGCCGCAGCGCCTACCCAACGAGGGCTCGTCTGCTTCATCACTGCCGGATTCGTTCGGGACGGTGTCGCGGATCGGCTCAAAGCGGCGAAAGCTCTGGCGGGCCAGGGTTGTCTAGGACTGTCAGCGACGCGGTGGCCCAAGCGACTGGACGACCCAGTCAGGCGGTTCGCGTGGGGATCTTAATCGCACGCGAGCGGGATGAGCCTGAGATTTTAGATTGATCGCGCTCGCCGGGCCTCAGGAGACCTTATTTTTTAACCCGGCTTTGGGTCGGCTGCCCTCTTTGTCGGACCGGTTTTGCGAACGTTGCTCAAAAACTGATGCCCGGTTCGACGGCGTTCAAATCCAATCCACATCTCTGATGTCACGTCTCATTTACAGTTCATAAAATCGTCAATCGGTCTTTACAACGCTAAAAAATTCGCGTTCACTCGGCCTCAACAAGAGGTTCCTTTCCAGATCTTCGGCCGACATCAAGCTGGCTTGCCTTTGGGAGGTTCGACATGGGGGTCGAGGGAGAATCTTATCGGGTCGGCCGCGCGGACCTCTGTCCGCCGCCTTCCGAGGCGTCGATGGTAAGGCGCTCGTCTCCAGTATCGCCAATCTTTGCTACGACGCGCCGGCCTTTGGAATCGCGCCTCGAGCACGTTATCGAAATTGAAATTGGCCCCCGGCTGGTGCTCGTTCATCACGACTGCCCGGTCGCGCCACCTCACCGACGGCCGACTCTAGATGAAATCGAGAGTCTGGCCCGCCTTTCAATCGGAAGCGACGAGGCGGCTCTTTTTGAGTACTTCGAGCGCGTAAAGGCGCAAGAGCATCCTTTAGCAACGCTGCTTACTTTTTTTATCGCCCCGGCTGCGCTCCATCTCGGCGAACTGTGGCAACAGGATCTCTGCGACTTCTTCGATGTGACGCTTGGCGTCGGTCGACTTCAGATGCTCATGAATCGCGTGGAGCTTCCGGTTATCTCACAAAGAAAGGACGGGGATCGCCGTGCGCTCCTGATCGCCATGCCGGGTGAGACCCATATCCTTGGGCTGCACATGGTTGGCAAGCTCATGGACGCTGTTGGCTGGGACGTGACCCTCGAAGAACAGAGCTCTCCGGAAGAAAACGCGCGGACTGCCGCCGAGAAATGGATCGGCGTCGTTGGGGTGACTGTCGGCCTGCCCTCGGGACTCGAACGAGCCGCCAGAACAATAGCCGTCGTTCGAGATGCTTCTATGAACCGCAATCTCGCGGTCCTTGTGGGTGGAAATGCATTCACTGACCATCCGGAGCTTGTCGCTCAGGTCGGAGCCGATGCGGGAGGATTTGATGCGCCGACCGCGGTGGTGCTGGCTTCCCACCTTCTCACTCGTCAACCGCCTTCGCGCTAAAGACTAGTCTTTAGCGTCAACCTCATTTCTCCACCCGGCCATCCAATCCTCAAAAGCTCTGAAAGTCGCGACAGCAGCATCTTCGGCCCGCATTGCCTCTTCGTCGTCCTCGCGCAATGACTCAAGTTCTTCGACGAGCTCGCGCCACATCGCGCCCTGACGTTCTCCGCGGCCAACAAAGAATAGCAGCGCTTTCCCCAGGCCGTTGCTGACCCGATCCTTCAGCACACGCGCGATCTGCACACCACCTAATGTTGACCCTTCGAGTACATACAGGGCGCCGAGTAGCGAACCCTTGCTTACCAAGGGAACCGACGGACGCCAGAGAGGGAGAGTCGCCGCGTTATTCGGGTCGAAGCCAATAGCTTGCAAGTCGGCGAGGAGTAAGGGCGAGCGAGCGCGGACGCTCATATCAAGATCGATCCGGAAGATGTCCACCGCCAAGCGCGCTACATCTTCGAATGGCCGATGAAAGCCATAGAGGCGAACCAACAGTCGTCGATAATCGGGGGCGTCGATCGTTCCGGCTGCCGCGGCTCCAAACCCCGCGTGGGCGTGCATTCGTTCGTGCGCGGGAGTCGTTGCAGCGCGCAATCGCCAGCGCATAGCCGAACTGCCGAGCTTGGTCATCGTGCGTCGCCTTCGCGCGGCGCATCTGTGACAACTTGAGCAAGCTGATCTAGGACTGCCGCGGTGCGCGAGACCGACTTCCGGACACTCTCCAGCAGTGCCGGAGCCTCGGAAATATCGGTCGCATCGGTAATCTCGAGCGCCGCGAGTTGAGCGTTTTCGATCACCGACGACATGAGTGTTTGAACCGCTAGGTCCGTTGGCGATCCCGCAGGAGCAGATACCTTTCGATTGCTGCGAAGAATTCCGTCGTGAAAGCGCCTTCGCGCCGCCTCTGCCGCCTTGCGATCTGTGAGATCGGTGAACAGCAGAACGAAGCCAAGGACGCGTTCCGGAGCTGCAAACACCGGATCTGCCCGCACCAAGACCGGCGTCGTTCTACCCTTGGCGGCGCGAACGACCGCTTCCCCGCGCCACGACTTATTTTCGCTAGTCAACGCCTTCAGTCTTCGGCTGACGGGATCAGGGTCGGCGAAAAAGTCCGGCAATTCGTCGAGGCTCCGGAGAGCCCCGTCTTCAATCCCCAACCATTCGCTGAAGGCGGCGTTACTTTCAAGAATAAGGCCGCGCGCATCAGCGACGACAACCTGCTGATCAGAGCCGCGAACCTGTCGCAGAACCTGCTTCAGTTGATCCTGAGCGATCAGGATGCGGACAGCGCGGAATTGAACGACGACATCGGTTACACTTGAGCCGATGAGCCGAGCAGCGCTAAGGTCGGCGACAGTCCAAGGATCGGACGTTCCTTTTACGATTTGATGCCATTGGGCGAACGATCGGCGAGGCGAAAGCTCCGAGGGGTCGTCATCCGAAGACGGTGATTTATACGGATTTCCGCCCCAGGTTACGGTCCGAACCCGTTCGTTGCGAAACCAAATCAACATTTCGTCGGCCTTAGCCGAAATCGGAACCACGACAACCCCGCTGGCGACTCCGGCCAAGGGCGCGAAGCTTGATTCGTCTCCTCCGAGACTCGCGGTCGAGAAGAGCCCCTGCTTCAGCTTTGGGCTAACCCAGCGCGCAATGTCGCGGATTTCTTCGGTTCCCGGCACATCGCCAGTCGTCAGGATCTCGTCTTCAAATATGAGGGCCGCCCCGTCGGCCACGAGCGGCAGCAACAACGGGCGTGTGCGGTCGAACAGGGCGCCTCGCCAATCGCCGTCGCGGGAGATCCATTCTGTCATCCGCTGTTCGAGCCGCCGCGCCGCAAGCTCACCCTGACCGCGCATGAAGCTTTCGAGCGCCGCAATCCGCGTGCCGATCACTTCCGCCAGTAGCTCACAGAGCGATCGCGATTCGAAATGCAAGACTCGAGGCGAATAGTGATGACAGGAGATAAGGCCCCAGAGCCGACCACCGACCATCAACGAAACGACCAGTGTGGCGGCAACGCCCATGTTCTTGAGGTACTGAAGGTGGATCGGTGAGACACTGCGCAAGTAGCACAGCGACATGTCCAGTTCTTTCCCCGAAATCGGCGAGCGCCGCGGCGAAAGCGCGGAAGGCGCGTAGTCGACATCGGCCAACAGCCGGACGCGATTGCGCTCGTAAAGTCGGCGCGCCATTTGAGGTATGTCGGAAGCTGGATAGCGATTGCCGAGCAGAGCCGCGAGTTCTGGCCGCTTGGTTTCCGAAAAGACTTCGCCATGACCCGCTTCATCGAAACGGTAGACCATGACGCGATCGTATCCGGTCAGTTTCCGAAAGATCCTTGCGCTCTCGTCGCAAAGCGCTTGAAGGTTTGTCGCAGCGACAACCGATCGCACCGCGCTTTCGAGGACGTCCGGAAAATCATTGGCGGGTTCGGCTCTTTCGATCTCGACGACCAGTTCGCCGTCCGGGGCTCGATGAAGCAACGCGGTGCAGGGCTCATTTCGGGTGCCAACTGTGCACCGTACAGCAGTCGGAATCGTCTTGAGACTATCGGGAAGGCGTCCGCTCGCCCGCTCCCACAGCGTCCCCCCGAGCGCGCGCAAACGGAGGCCCTGGAGCTTCGCGTCGATACCGAGATAGGCGGCGGCGTTGTCGCTCGCCTGCACGATAATTGGGTCGGATGCGCCAACCACCAGTAACGCGCCGTGCGGCTGTATCGACCCCGCGAGGTGGATCTGCTCCCTCTCGCAATTCGACAGGTTGGCTGTCCCGAACGCGGGCGGCGAAGGTTGGGCGACTGCCAAAGGCCGGACCTCCCTGGCGGCTCCTGTTCGAAGCTGCCTATTGGTTCTCCAACCTGTATTTTTTGAGCTTGGAGTGCAAGCTCTGCCGGCTCAGTCCGAGAGATTTTGCCGCCATCGTCCGGTTGCGGCCGGCCTTGGCGAGCGCCTCGGCAATCCGTTGTCGCTCGATCGCTTCAGTGGAAGATCTAATCAGGCTCTCGAGGGGCGCGTCGGGCGATCTTTCGAGCAGGGCGGTCACAGAAAGCGCTTCTTCCGATCCGCGGCTGCGGGACGCCACATCGCGGACGACGAGACCGAAATAGTTTGGGTTGCCCAACCGGTCGCCCACTGCAGAAATCTCGACTTCTGTCGCCGCGCCAAGTTCACCGTCAAGCGTTGTCCTCATTGCGCGCACCGCGCCATGACGTTCGACGAGGTTCATGATCACCCGAATGCCCGTTCCTGGCTGCGAGAGCCACCGCTTGAGATTTTGGCCGATCACGGCGCTCTCAACGCCCGCTTGAACCAGATCAAGAAACGTATGGTTCGCCTTGGTGGCTACTCCTTCGCGATCAACGACTACGAAGCCGTCAGGCATCCGCTGCACAAGGTCATCAACAGAAACCGGCTCGCTTTCGCGACCCGGGGAGCCGCCGTTAGCCACCTCTCCTATCCCCGCAAGCGGCGCCATCTGAAACAGGTAGAATGCGCCGGCTTCGCTTGTCAGCATCGACGCGCGAAGGCTCCACGGACCGTCGGTCAGAAGATGCAGCGCAATGCTCGGCGCTCGTCCGTTCAGCCGCGCCGTGTCGAGCGTCGCCTCGAGGTTCCGGCGATCCTGGTCTGCCAGTCTGGGCAAGAATTCTCCGCCAGGAACAAGGCCGAGCAACTTTGTCGCCGCCACGTTCGCTTCAACCACGCGCAGATTTGTCACGCGCACAAGCGCGACTGCTCCCGACGACGCGTCGAGGAGCGCGCGATATCGAGTCTCGATTTCGCGCAGCTTCCAATAGTCCTGCTCACGTTCCTGCTGCACGGCCGCGAGGCGCGATCGGAGTTCAGAAATCGCCTCAAGGTTCTTTCCTACGGCGATGAGGCCGGACTTTCCGCCGAGCTTGACGGTCGTGTACTCAAGCAGAATCTCCCGACCGCTGGGCAATCGCTGATTGACCGTGAAGCAGGATGAGTCGCCCTCCCGTTGCGCTCCCTCGACGGCTCGTGCGACCTTCCGAGCTACGTCCGAGGGAACGGTGTCAATCCACCGCAGGCCCCGCCACTGCTCCATCGGTTCCCCCGCCAACGCCTCGGCGGAAATCGCGTTCCGGATCACGCCACCGCCGTCGACGGTGAGGGTGATGTCAGGACGAAATGGCGGATCGTCGATCATGAAGTGCCCATCGCGGGGTTGGCGCATGCGCCCACTATATCCGTCGCCCGGGGTTCTTCCGATGACGGCGGCCGCCAATCAAAGTCTTATTGTGCATCAGCCACTTCAGTCCAGTCTTCGTGGCAACACGGTGCTGACAACGCGCGAACTCAAACCCCTTGCGCCCACGCGCCGCCTTTTGATTGCAGGCGCCCGCCCGGAGGTTAACATTTCGGGACGATTGACTCCGGATTTGTCAATCCATTTTTCCTTTACGATTGCACTGTAAGTTTGCATTGACATGTGTCAAGGCCCGGTTCAATTTTAAAGTCGCTTTGCGGCGGCAAGGCGGCGACGAAGCGTATAACCACGGACGCCCCACGCGAATAAATCCAAGAGCTCAGCACTCTGCGAGCACTGAAATGAGGGCGACTTCACATTGCAAAGGAGGAAAGCATGAGAGATGGACGTCAGAATGCCGGCATCACTCGTCGGAAAGTCCTCATCGCGGCGGCGACGACGCAGGCTTTGACGCTTATGGGCGGAATAGCGGAAGCAAAAATACAACAATCTGCAGTTAAATATCAGACTGAACCAAAAGATGGAAAGCAGTGCTCGGCTTGTAACTTCTTCGTAGAGCCAAACGCCTGCAAACAAGTAGACGGGGTTATTTCCCCTTCGGGCTACTGCCTTCTTTGGGTTAAGAAGCCGAGCTAAGAAGGCCTCGACTATCGGCGCGTGCTTAGGCGGTTGTAGGCACAACTTCATACATAAATCTACGCTTCCGGATTTCGCTTGATCGCGGAAATGCTGAACTACGCCTATTGCAGGCGCGGTGAATGTGTCTGGCCAGCGAGGTTGATGACGCCCGGAACAAAGCCGTCGATTTCTAGTTCGTCTGAACTAGGAGGATCATTGCCATGACGGACTTTAATCGAACGGTTAGAGAAGCCCCGGACCGAACGACCCTCGTCCATAGATCGCCCTTGGTGACAACCGGACCCATCTTCCAGAGCTTGGATTTCGTCGCAGGGATTGTGGCTGCGGTGATGATTCTGGGGCCGCTGGCGATGGCCGCTTTTTGGGTTCCCTATCACTAGAGACGAAGGCTCGCGGACCTCCGTCGCCAGACGGAGTGCGTTCGGTTGAGATATTGGTTTTTATTTACGGTCATGGCAGTCGGAGCCGCGCTGGCGTGGCTCTATACCCCTGACAAACGGCGCGCTGATCTGGAGGCCGAATATGCACGACCTCCGTCCCGGTTCATCGAAATCGGGGGAATACGGCTGCACCTGCGAGACACGGGACCGAAGTCGGCGCCGGCGCTCATTTTCCTGCATGGCTTTGGCTCGAGCTTACAGACCTGGGACGATTGGGCGCGAGACCTTGAAACGGATCATCGAGTCATCCGCTACGATTTACCGGGTTTCGGGCTGACGGGAGCTGATCCCAGCGCGGACTACAGTGACCGTCGCAGCATCGCGGTTCTTTTGGCGCTGATGGACCAGCTCGGAGTCGCGCAGGCGACCATCGTCGGCAACTCGATGGGGGGGCGCATCGCCTGGACCTTTGCGGCGCTAAATCCGAAGCGCACGGACAAGCTGGTCCTCATATCGCCGGATGGTTTCGCCAGCCCGGGTCTCGACTATGGGGAGAGGTCGAGAGCGCCGCTCCTGATGCGGGCGCTGCCGTATGTTTTGCCGTCGTTTATGCTTCGGACTCCCTGGCTCCCGCTTACGCGAATGCCGAAGTCCTGACCCAAGCGGTGTTCACGCGGTACCGCGACATGATGCTTGCGCCGGGAGTCCGACGAGCCATCATCGATCGGATGGACCAGATGGTGCTTGTGGACCCAGTCCCACTGCTAAAGGCGATCGAGGCTCCAACCTTGCTGATGTGGGGCGAAAAGGACGGTATGATCCCCTTCGCAAACTCGGCGGACTACCTGCGGGCGTTGCCCCAAGCGAGGCTCGTTGCCCTGCCGGGCATAGGGCATATCCCGCAGGAGGAAGCGCCGACGACGGTGGCGATCTTGCGGGAGTTCCTGGACCGGTAAGTGGCGGTGTCAACCGGGCGGACTGCGAATGGCGCATTGTGGCCACCAGTTATGCTTCGGTCGGATTCTCCGATCAGGTCGCTCGCGTCCCCGCTTCTCAGCCGAGTGAGGGCAAATAGCTCGATCCCTGGCTCGTCGCAAAATCGCGAAACGCGAGGGCGGCCGGCGAGAGGGCGCGGTCGGTTCGATGGACAACGTACCAACGGCGCATGATCGGCAGATCTTGCACGTCCAGGCACACAAGCCTCCCGCTCGTGAGCTCCGCGGCGATCGTGTGGGCTGAGATGAGAGCGATCCCCATCTCCGCCATGACCGCCTGTTTGATGGTCTCGTTCGACCCGAGCTCCATGCTCATTTGAACGGCGTTGATCCTCGTGTCTCCTATGAAGCCGTCAAAAACGGATCGCGTGCCGGAGCCGATCTCGCGAAAAAGAAAAGCTTCTCCGGCGAGGTCAGCCCGCGTCAATCCCCTGACGCCGGCAAGGCGATGTTCCGGAGGCGCGATCAGGACGTAGGGGTGTGGGCCGAGAGGAAACGTCTCGACAGAAATGTCTCGAGGAGGCCGTCCGGCAAGCGCGATCTCAACTTCGCCGCTGCGCAGCGATTCCACCGTCGCGTCGCGATTGCCTATCTGAAAGCGCAGGTCGACCTTTGGACGACTGCGGACAAAGGCAGAGATGAGCCGCGGTGCGAAATATTTCGCGGTGGACGTTGCGCCCACTGAAAGTCGGCCCCCTTCACCGGAACTGATCGCGAGCATCGTATCGGCGAAATCACGCATGGCCCGCTCGACAGCGCGCGAGGCTTCGAGCGCCGCCGCTCCTGCGCTTGTGAGCCGCATACCGGAGGAAGTCCGGTCAAAGAGTTTCAGCGCGACCGCCTCTTCCAGACCTTTGACCCGAGCGGTGAGTGCAGCCGGCGTCATGCTGAGCGTCGCCGCCGCCTGCACAAGTGAACCCTCTGCGGCGATCGCCTGCAGGGTCTCGATGTGACGGAGCGAGACGTTGCGCATCAAAAACCTCCCGACAGCCATTCAATATTTTTGAATGCAAAGGAATAATTAATTCAGTTCTCTTTGATGCGCAATCGTCTCTATAAATTATGTGCGGTGCGGCGGCGCAGCCCCGCCACGGGAGGAACCGACGCGTGAACACCCCGGATTTGGGCGTTGGCCTCAAGGCATTCCTAGGCGCGAACGCCCCTGCTGACCTCGCTCCTGTTTTGTGTGCGCTGGCTGAGGCTTCGCTGCCGGTCGCAAATCTCATCCGGCGCGGGTCGCTAGGCGGCGCCCTCGACGCAGCGGTGGGCCCCGCGCACGATGGAATCGCCCAAACGGCGCTCGACGTGTTTGCCGACAAGTCCTTTGTCGATGGCTTGAAGGGCTCGGGCGTGCGCGGCGTCGTTTCCGAGGAGCGCGATGATCCCGTTGCAGTCGATCCTGACGGTACGCTGCTCGTGGCGCTTGATCCGCTCGACGGCTCCTCAAACATCGACGCCAACGTGACCATCGGCACTGTCTTTTCGGTGCTGGATGCACCGGCGGGCGAAGTCGAAGCCGCGAAATTCTTGCAGCGAGGGGTACGTCAGCGCGCCGCTGGCCTCCTGGTCTATGGACCCCATGTCGCCTTCGTATTCACCACGGGAGAAGGCGTCCGCATTGCGACGCTCGATCCCGACGCCAACGAATACCGGGTCTCGGACCGTGTCGCCCGGATTCCGGCGGAGTCGAACGAGTTTGCGATCAACGCTGCAAACTCTCGTCATTGGCCGGGCCCGGTGAAGCGCTATATCGAGGATCTTCTCGAAGGCGACGAAGGCCCCCGACGACGCAACTTCAACACGCGCTGGATCGGCTCGATGGTCGCCGACGTCTACCGTATTCTGATCCGCGGAGGTGTCTATCTATATCCCGAAGATTCGCGGCCGGGCTACGAGCGAGGGCGCCTAAGGCTTCTTTATGAAGCCAACCCAGTCGCGTTTCTCATCGAGCAAGCCGGAGGAGCGGCGATCGACGGATTTCAGCGCATCCTGGAGGTCGAGCCGAGGGCGATCCATGGTCGCACGCCGCTGATCTTTGGTTCGACAGGCAAAGTCGCGCGCATCGCTCGCTACTATCGCGAAGACAGCCTCTCGGCAGACGATTCGCCACTATTCGCCAAACGCGGCCTTCTGCGCCGGTGAGCTTCGAACTTCGGAACGTGGCAAGATGTCGATCAAGCATCCCATCATCGTGATCACCGGTTCCTCGGGGGCGGGCACGACGTCCGTCAAGCGGACCTTCGAGCAGATCTTCCGTCGAGAGAAGATCAACCAAGTCTACATTGAAGGGGACGCCTTCCATCGGTGGGACCGCCTCGAGATGCGGGAAAAGATGAAGGAAGCCGCCGCCAAGGGGGACAATCACTATAGTCACTTCGGCGAAGACGCTAATCTGTTCGAAGAGCTCGAGAAGACATTCGCCGCCTACTCCGAACACGGCGGCGGGCGAACACGCACTTACGTCCACGACGCGGCGGAGGCCGAGCAGCACAAGTGCCCGCCCGGAACCTTCACGCCCTGGACCGAATTCGAACCGGGCTCGGACTTGCTCTTCTACGAAGGCCTTCACGGCGCCGTCGTAACCGACAAAGTCAACGTCGCTCAATATGCCGACCTGAAGATCGGCGTCGTTCCGGTCATCAATCTGGAGTGGATCCAGAAGATGCATCGCGATCGCGACTCGCGCGGTTACACCACCGAAGCGATTACCGACACCGTGCTGCGCCGCATGCCCGATTACATCAAGTTCATCTGCCCGCAATTCACGCAAACGGACATCAATTTCCAGCGCGTGCCAATGGTCGATACATCGAACCCATTTATCGCGCGATGGATACCGACGCCTGACGAGTCAATGGTTGTGATCCGGTTCCGGGATCCCCACGGCATCGACTTCCCCTATCTGCTCTCGATGATCCACGGCAGCTTCATGAGCCGGGCGAATTCGATCGTGATCCCGGGCGGCAAGCTCGACATTGCGATGCAGCTCATCATGACGCCGATGATCCTGAAGCTGGTAGAGCGCCGTCGACGCACGCTGCGCAATTGACCTCAACGATAGCAGTTTCGAATTCAACCTCGCCAGGGAGAAGAGCCATGAACAAGCAAATGTCGCAAACCGTGAAGGGTAAGGATCGCTACAAGGCCGGTGTTATGGAATACCGCAAGATGGGCTATTTCGAGCCGGACTACGTGCCGAAAGACACCGACATCATCGCGTGCTTCCGGGTGACGCCACAGGACGGCGTCGATCCGATCGAAGCGGCTGCGGCGGTCGCAGGCGAATCCTCGACCGCGACCTGGACGGTGGTGTGGACCGACCGGCTGACCGCGGCTGAGAAATATCGCGGCAAGTGCTTCCGCGTCGATCCGGCGCCGGGATCCGAGGGGCAGTATTTCGCCTACATCGCCTACGATCTCGACCTGTTCGAGCCGGGTTCGATCGCCAATATGTCGGCCTCGATCATAGGCAACGTGTTCGGTTTCAAGCCGCTCAAGGCGCTGCGGCTGGAGGACATGCGCTTCCCTGTCGCCTATGTGAAGACATTCCAAGGCCCCGCGACTGGCATCGTTGTGGAGCGCGAACGGCTCGACAAGTTTGGCCGGCCGCTGCTCGGAGCAACCGTCAAGCCGAAGCTCGGCCTTTCCGGTCGCAACTATGGGCGCGTTGTCTATGAAGCGCTAAAGGGCGGCCTGGACTTCACCAAGGACGACGAGAATATCAACTCGCAACCGTTCATGCATTGGCGCGACCGCTATCTCTATGTGATGGAGGCAGTGAACAAGGCGCAGGCTGCGACGGGCGAGGTCAAGGGCTCTTATCTCAACGTTACTGCGGGCACGATGGAGGAGATGTACGAGCGCGCCGAGTTCGCCAAGGAACTCGGCTCCGTCATCGTGATGATCGACCTCGTCATCGGCTACACCGCGATCCAGTCAATGGCGAAGTGGGCGCGCAGGAACGACATGATCCTTCACCTGCACCGCGCCGGCCACGCGACCTACACGCGCCAAAGAATCCACGGGGTTTCGTTCCGTGTGATTGCGAAATGGATGCGGCTTGCCGGCGTCGACCATATTCACGCGGGCACCGTTGTCGGTAAGCTCGAGGGCGATCCGGCCACGACCAGGGGCTACTACGACATCTGCCGGGAGGAATTTAATCCGACCCAGCTCGAGCACGGGGTCTTCTTCGACCAGCACTGGGCCTCGCTCAACAAGCTGATGCCGGTGGCCTCGGGCGGCATTCACGCAGGTCAGATGCACCAGCTTCTCAATCTGCTGGGCGACGACGTGGTGCTGCAGTTCGGAGGCGGCACAATCGGCCACCCGGGGGGCATTCAGGCTGGCGCAACCGCCAACCGGGTGGCCCTGGAGGCGATGGTCTTTGCCCGCAACGCGGGCCGCGACTATGTCAACGACGGGCCAACGATCCTTGCGGACGCCGCCAAGACCTGCACGCCGCTTCGCCAAGCGCTCGACGTCTGGGGCGACGTGACCTTCAACTACGCTTCAACCGATCAGCCGGATTTCGTGCCCTCGCTGACGGTGGCGTGATCCCGGCGCTGAAATCCTCTTCGGCGCCTCGCGTAACCCCGGATCAAGGCCGCTGCGCCGCCGTTACAAACTCAAGGAGATTTTCCGATGCGCATTACGCAAGGCTGCTTCTCTTTTCTGCCTGATCTCACTGACGATCAGATCCTCATTCAGATCCAATATTGCCTCGAAAAAGGCTGGGCGGTGAATCTGGAGTTCACCGACGACCCGCATCCCCGCAACACATACTGGGAGATGTGGGGGCTACCGATGTTCGACCTGCATGATGCGAAGGGCGTGCTGATGGAGCTGCACGCCTGCCGCAAGATCTACGGCGACCAGTACATCCGCCTCTCGGCCTTTGATTCCACTCACGGCTGGGAATCGGTGCGCATATCCTTCATCGTCAACCGGCCGAAGAACGAGGAGGGCTTCCGCCTCGATCGATCGGAAGCCCAAAGCCGCGTCATGCGCTATACGACGAGGGCCTATGCGACCGACCGGCCAGAAGGAAAGCGCTACACATGAACGAGGGCCTCCCGGCCGCCCCGGTCAAGGCCAACCTGGCGGAAGAGTTCGCGCAGTCGGGCGTCGGTCCGGTGCTTCAACAGCTCGACGATGAACTCGTCGGCCTCGCGCCGGTCAAGGAGCGCATCCGCGAGATCGCGGCGCTCCTGCTGGTCGATCGCGTACGGTCTAAATTCGGGCTTGCCTCGCAGGCTCCGACCTTGCACATGAGCTTCACCGGCAATCCCGGCACCGGCAAGACGACGGTCGCGGTGCGCATGGCCGAGATCCTCCACCGGCTGGGCTATGTGCGCCGCGGACACTTGGTCGCGGTGACGCGTGACGACCTCGTAGGCCAATATATCGGCCACACCGCTCCCAAAACGAAAGAGGTGCTCAAGAAGGCGATGGGCGGCGTGTTGTTCATCGACGAGGCCTACTACCTCTATCGCCAGGAAAACGAACGCGATTACGGGCAGGAATTGATCGAGATTCTGCTGCAAATCATGGAAAACAACCGCGACGATCTCGTCGTGATCCTCGCCGGCTACGCCGATAAGATGGACCGCTTCTTTCATTCCAATCCGGGCTTCCGCTCGCGCGTCGCCCATCACATCGATTTTCCCGACTACGACGACTCCGACCTCCTGGCTATCGGAGAGAGCATGCTCGCTTCCCTCAACTACAAGCTCAGCCCCGATGCCAAGCTCGCGCTCGACGAGTATATTTCGCGGCGCCGCACGCAGCCGCTGTTCGCCAACGCGCGTTCAATCCGCAACGCGTTGGACCGGGCGCGCCTGCGTCAGGCCGATCGCCTCTTTGCGGAGGGCGACCGCGAACTCACGCTCGACGCGCTGACAACCATCGAGGCCGAAGACATTCGCCGGAGCCGGGTCTTTCAGCAAACCGAGAGCAGGGCGCTGTAAAACGGGCTCGTTGCGGCGCCGTCGGTTCTAGCGGGCGAGGAAGCAAAAAGCGGCCCCAAAGGGCCACTCTAACTCGCTGACTTTCCTTGAGGAAATTTGGAGCGGGCGAAGGGAT
>CAWGPL010000012.1:0-155275 GCA_963824465.1 uncultured Alphaproteobacteria bacterium | reverse complement strand
TCGCGTCATATGGGGTGGAGGGCGCGATAACGGCCCAGCCCCGGCACATGAGCGAACCAGGCTTCGAGCGATTGCGAACGCTGGCGCCGCCAGACGAATGCCGCCTCCTTGTGGGACCACGAAAGACGACAGGCACCGTGGCCGTCCCGCCAAGCATGTACCGAAACTTCGCCGCCTGATTGACGATCATGTCCATCATGAAGGTCACGAAATCGAAGATCTGGACTCTCGACGACGAGACGACGGTCCAGCGATGGCGGCTCCGATCCGCGGCGCCGCATGATCGCCGGCTCCGGAGATGGGGGTGTTCATGCACCCGTTCGGAGCCGAAGGTCCTCGTATAGCCCCGGTCACCTCGAAATTTCCGCCCGTCTCAGCCCGATATCCTCGCCGATCACAAATGACCACGCTCGGATCGCCGCGCCATCTCCTGGGCGCATGGCCTCCTTGATCGCCTCAGGGTAGGTCAACTGCGCGCGCGCCATGGCTGGGGCTCGACGAGGGTATCGCGATGCGGCACATAGACGCGCCGACCTCGAGAGAGGCAGTCCATCGGCTTCGGCTCAGGGACTGTCCTTGGCGAAAGCCACCGCCTCCTCAATCTGCTCGATCGACACTGCCATGTTCATCGACGCGAATTCGCTCGCGCGAGACGCGCCGGGCCCGAATCAGCCGTCCCCATCCGAGTAATGGGATCGCGGCGCCGTCCATTGTTCGACCTCCTCGGGTCCGTCCGATAGCTCGCGCAAGTTAGCCCGCATGCGAGTGAGCGCCCCGGCGATAGGTCATCGCTTCGATTACCGCTCGGCCCCTCTCCGGCACGGGCCCGCTCGATCGCCTGACTGATCGACGGTGTAGACCGCCGAGCAGCGTCGTTGCCATCGATCGTTTTGCCGGGCACCCCGTAGGCCGCCGAGCGGCATGGCGATCGAGCCCCCCGCTGTCGCTTCCGGTAGAAGGCTGTGGAGAGCGCGTATTGATTGTTCTCGCAGACGAAGACCAGGGCAACTTCCACAGCGCGGCCAGATTCAGCGCCTCGTGGAACATTCCTCGTTGGCGCCGCCGTCGCCAAAGATCGCGATGCCGGCGTCCCCGGCCTTCCGCTGCTTGGCGGCAAGGGCGGCGCCAAGCCCGAGGCCCATGCTCGCTCCCACGATGCCGTTCGCGCCGATGATGTTGAGGTCGATGTCCGCAACATGCATGGAGCCGCCGAGACCGCCACAGATCCCCGTGCTTCTACCCAAAAGCTCGGCCATCATCCGGTTGACGTCTGCGCCCTTGGCGATGCAGTGGCCATGCCCGCGGTGATGAGTGGCGACAAAATCCGTCCTCTGAAGAGAGAAGCATGCGCCGGCGGCGATCGCTTCTTGGCCCGCAGACGAGTGAGCGGTTCCCTTGACGATCCCCTCCCTGAATAGGTCCGTCACGCGAGCTTAACTCTCGGATGAGCATCATCGTTTGAAGAAGGCTTTTCAGATCTTCGTCCGAGAGCTTGGTCGCATTTTCCAGACCGCCTGTCGGCAAAGGATCCGCGATGCTGGCGGGCTCATCCCGCCGCAGAGTTTGCACGGACAAGTTCCGTCCTCCCCTCATGCAGGCGCCTTAGGATGCCCGCGTCTTGCTGTCAGGCTTTCACGTTCACAGCTAATGCTAACAGATCTTCCTATGGATGAAATGACTTCAGGTTATGGCGGTCGGAGCCGTCGGACCATCGTTCGGCGCGTGTGCCGACACGACCGCCAATGTCCGCAGTTGTTGGCAAGCCCAAGGGTAGACGGCCCGACGCAACGGGGAAACCCGGTCCAGCTATGTCGCCGGATCGGTGCAGCTCCGCGACTTAGCAGTGTATGCGAACTATCGGCGCCGGACTAAACAGCTAGCCTCGCTTTTGCGCCGAGGCGACGGAAATAGTCCAAACATATTAGGCTGCCCGGCTAGTAAATATCCGATCTGTCCATGCAATACTGTTGGCACGGGGTCGAGAGCTGGGTACGCATCCGGCACGGGCCGCCTTGTGACCTTGTGGCTTGAGGATAGGACACGTGGATAGCCTGAGGTTATCCACGTGGCGAAGAACCGGATCGAGGTCATCACATCTGTAGAGCGTCGTCGGCGCTGGGGCGCGGCGGAGAAGTCGCGACTGATCTCCGCGCTGGGTGAACCCGGAGCGTCGGCGTCGGAGATTGCGCGGGACGCAGGCGTCGACGTGAGCCTTCTCTATCGATGGCGGCGCCAACTGGCGAATGCGATCGCGGCGCCGGCGTTTGTGCCTGTGCATGTGGCGGGGGATGGAGACGCCGCACGGATGAGCGCGCCGGCCATCGAGCCTGTGGCGCCGCCGGCTCCAGCGTCGATCGTGATTTCGATTGGGGCGCAGGTCCGGGTGACGGTGGAGGGCGCGCCGGACGCTGCGACGCTGACGCGGGTGATCGGCGCTCTCACGGCGCGAAAGCCCCGCCGGTGATCGCCTTTCCGAGCGGCTCGCGGGTTTGGCTGGCGACCGGCCATACGGATATGCGCAAGGGGTTCAGTTCGCTCGCGCTCCTGGTGCAGGAAGCGTTCAAGCGCGATCCGCATGCCGGCGATTTGTGGGTCTTTCGGGGGAGAAGAGGCGACCGATCAAGGTTGTTTGGCATGACGGACAGGGCGCGTGTCTTTTTACGAAACGCCTGGAGCGAGGCCGTTTTTTGTGGCCCTCGATCGCCGACGGGGTGGTGACGATTTCGGCCGCGCAACTCAGTTATCTTCTTTCCGGCATCGACTGGCGGGCGCCGCAGAGACCTGGCGTCCGACGGCCGCGGGATAGGACTGGAAAAGCTGCGGCGGATTGACTCACGCCCTTGTTTTGCGGGCGATTTTTCCTCCCAAATTTGCTCAGTCGGCGACGTGACAGGCGCTCGGAAATCTCCTGCCGACGCTCTGCCGGACTGTCGGCAGACACCTTGAGATGAGAAACCGCAATTGGGCTTTGAGAAAAGCCATCTAACTTGATAATGCGCGTGGCAGATTTCTCAGATTAGATGGCTTTGTGGGAGCGTGTTGGGCCTCACGATTGGATCTTGCGCTAACACCCGATCGAACTGAGGCCCGAACGCTCGCGATTGGCGCAGCAGTGAAAAGGTGCTCGAGCGGGTTTTTCATCACGATTGCCAAGGCATTTATCATGCGGAATATCCGCGCCGTAATGCCGTCTGTCGTCAGAAAAACATGTCTCAGCGCCTTTGCCGTAAGGACGCTCCCCCCGCGCATAGGCTGATTGCGCAGGATGGCGCGGACCAGCTCCTCGAAAGCTTCGTCCGCCGACCAGCGCGGCATCGTCAAGACATCGAACCGCCGCGCCAACTGCACGTCGCCTTGTATAGCTTCACGCGCTTCCATCACCCCGAAGCAAACAAGCGAGGCCTTGATGTCGTCGCCGATGAACCTCAGCATATTCAACATGGTTCGTTGCTCGCGATATGTGAATTGGCATGGAATAAGGCCCCCGTTTTGGGGGTGATCGGCGTCCAATCGGGACCCCGTGGAACGAGGGTCCACATAGGCTTCCCGCCGTTATCGGAGGCCGAGTTTGAGATGCTGGTTGTGGAGACGATCGCGAAGATCCGTCGTGCCTATTTTGTTCAGGGTAAATCGATCAAGGCGATCTGCCGCGAACTGCGGGTTTCTCGGAAGGTGGTTCGGAAGGTCCTCCGTTCGCACGCGACGGAGTTCAGTACGAGCGAGGCAGCCAGCCTCTGCCGAAGATGGGCCCCTGGCTCGACCGGCTTGAGGCTTTGCTTCTTGAGAACGCAGGAAAGCCGGCCGGCCACCGGCTGACGCTGATCCGAAATATCGAGGAGTTGCGCTGGTCTGGGCGATAGCGGGGGCTATGACGCCGTCCGTCGGCATAAGCGCGACCTGGCGCACCCGCGCGGCGCATCGACGGCTGAGGCCTATATTCCACTGAGCTTTGCGCCGGGCGAGGCCTACCAGTTCGACTGGAGCCACGAAGTCGCGCTGATGGACGGCGTGACGACGACCGTGAAGGTGGCGCACGTCCGCCTCTGTCACAGCCGGATGATGTTCGTGCGCGCCTATCCGCGCGAGACCCAGGAACTGGTGTTCGACGCGCACGAGCGCGCCTTCGCATTCTTCAGAGGCCGCCTGTGCACGCGCGGCATCTACGACAACATGAAGACGGTGGTTCGATGCGATCTTCTGGTTGCAAGGAGCGGCAATATAATCGCCGCTTCCTGCAGATGTGTTCGCACCACCTCATCGATCCCGTCGCCTGCACGCCGGCGTCGGGTTGGAAGAAGGGGCAGGTCGAGAACCAGGTCGGGCTCGTTCGTGAGCGCTTCTTCACGCCGCGACTGCGGTTCGGGAGCTACGATGAACTGAACGCATGGCTGCTGGACAGGTGCGTCGCTTACGCCAAGGCGCATCCGCACCCCGAACGCCCCGAACACCGTGTGGGAAGCGTTCGAGGAGGAGCGAGCGCCCCCATCTCGTCGCCTATCGCGGCCGATTTGACGGTTTCCACGCGCTGCCGGCGTCGGTGTCGAAGACTTGTCTCGTGCGGTTCGACACCAACAAAGGTCCGGTCAACGCCAAGGCCGTAGGCCGCCCCGTCGAAATCCACGCCTACGCCGATCGGATCGTCATCCGGCAGGACGGGGTCGTGGTCGGCGAACATGCGCGCAGCCTTCGGGCGCGACAAGACGATCTACGATCCATGGCATTACGTGCCCGTGCTGGCTCGCAAGCCGGGGGCGCTGCGCAACGGCGTGCCGTTCATGAAATTCTTGGCGTTGCCCCGCGTGCTCGATCGGCATACGCCGCAAGCTTGCCGGTTCGGCGGACGGCTACGGCATGCGGAAATCCTTGCGGTCGTGCTCACGGACGGATTGCCGGCGGTCGAAGCCGCCTGCGCGCAGGCGCTGAACGAGGGCGTTCATTCCGTGGACGTTGTTCGCAACATTCTGGCGCGACAACGCGATCCAGGTCCGGCGCCGACAATCCTCACCCCGGACGCGCCTCGAGCTCCGGCACGCGCCGCTCGCCGATTGCGCCCGCTACGATCAACTGAGGAGAGCCTGATCCATGGAGCGAACCGAAGTCCTCGACATGATGGGCGCGCTCAAGCTCTATGGCATGAAGAGCGCCTATGACGAGACGCTCGCCACAGCGCTCAAACGCAAGCATGAGCCGCAACAGCTGGTCGGCGATCTGCTCAAGGCCGAGATCTCGGAGAAGCAGGCGCGCTCGATCAAGTACCAGCTCACCATCGCCAAGCTGCCGCTCGCCAAGGACGTCGACGCCTTCACGTTCAAGGAGACGCCGATCAACGAGGGCCTGGTCCGCGATCTCGCTTCGGGAGCTTTCCTTACGCTGCGCCGCAATGTCGTCCTGGTCGGCGGCACGGGCACGGGGAAGACCCATCTCGCCATCGCCATCGCGCGAAGCCTGCATCCGTGCGGGTTCACGAGGGCGGTTCTTCAATACCGTCGACCTCGTCAACCGCCTCGAGACCGAGGCCCGCGCCAGCCGGCACGGGCGCCTTGCCGATCATCTCACCCGTCTCGACTTCATCGTTCTCGACGAATTGGGCTACCTGCCGTTCGCTCAGGCCGGCGGCCAACTGCTCTTCCACCTGATCAGCCGGCTCTACGAGCGAACCTCGATCCTCGTCACCACCAATCTCTCCTTCGGCGAATGGCCAAGCGTGTTCGGCGATACCAAAAATGACCACCGCTTTGCTCGATCGCCTTACCCATCACTGCGACATCGTCGAGACCGGCAACGAAAGCTGGCGCTTCAAAAACCGCGCCTGACCACCCCAAAGAAATCCCAGCATCGCCGAACCGCGATCGCCCCGGCTGCGCAACCCCGACCAGCTCCGCCGGGGCGATCGCTACCGTCCGAACCCGTCCCAAAAAGGGGTCCCTTTTCCGAGCCGATTTAGGGGCCCGTTTCGATGCCGATTGACAGTTCAGAGCTTCCGCCGCCTGTCGCAGGCTGCGGTGCTGTGACGTTACGAGCGCCAAACGCAAATCACGAAGCTCTATGTCCACGCCGTTCACATCGTCGGCCCGCATACGCGCCGACGCCTCCTACAAACTTTGCCGCCCCTCCCTGTTCGCCTCCATCTTGATATACGTTGCGCTTGGTTTCGATTTCCCCCGGCTCGTCATGCCGGCAACGGATCCGTGCCGCGATCGAGCAAGGCCAGATAGTCCGAATAGGCGTAGATCCGGCCGCGTTGCCGTCCCGTGGTCTCGCGCACGACGTTGATCTTGGCGAGGTTTTCCAGCGCCGTGCTGGCGGTCGGGAAAGAGACGGCGAGTTTTTCGGAGACAGTCTGGATGGTGACGATCGGGCTGGCTTGCATCAATTCGTGGACGCGGAGCGCGGATGGGGCCGCGCGGCCGAGGCCGGCGATCGGCTGTCGATGAGCATCGAACATGGCGATCAGATCGCGCGCCGTCGCGGCAGCTTGTTCCGCGGTCTCCGCGACGCCGGTCAGGAAGAACTCCATCCAGGTCTCCCAGGTCCCAGCCTGGCGGACCTCCTGCAGGAGCCGGTAATAGTCGTCGCGCCGCGATTTCAGGAACAGGCTGATAGAGGATCGGCTCGCGCAGCTCCCCGCCTCGCACAGGATCAGCGTGATGAGCAGCCGGCCCAGGCGCCCGTTGCCGTCGAGGAAAGGGTGGATCGTCTGAACTCACGTGGGCCAGGCCCGCCCGGATGAGCGGTGGAAGCGCGGCATCCTCGCTGTGCAGGAAGCGCTCGAGCGCATCTAGGCATTCGTCCAGCCGGTTCGGCGGCGGCGGCACGAACAGCGCGTTGCCGGGCCGGTTTCCGCCGATCCAATTCTGCGAGCGGCGAAACTCGCCCGGTTGCTTTGCAGCGCCCCGCCCTGATTTGAGCAGGATGGCGTGCATTTCGCGGATCAACCGTAGCGACAAGGGAAATCCGCCGCGCATCCGGGAGACGCCATGCTCGATCGCTGCGACGTAATTCGAAACCTCGGTCACGTCGTCGAGTACGACCGTCGGCACTTCGTGATTTTCGAACAGCAGCAGATCCGACAGCGACGATTGCGTCCCCTCGATCTGAGAGGACAGCAGGGCTTCCTTGCGGACGTACATGTAGAGGAACAAAGGCGTTGAAGGCAGGATCGTCGTCACGCCGTCCAGACGCCCGACCGCGGCGATGGCGCGTTCGTAGACCCGCATGAACCGCCCGAGTTCGAGCGGCGGATTTGGCGGCAGTGGGGCAGGCAGATAGGCGCTCACGCGCTCGCCTCCCGCGCTCGTTTCGACATAGGCCCCGAGCCTTTGGTTCTCTCCGTTCGTCACGATCGATCCTTTAATTAGCCTTGTTGCTATTAAAGCATATCGACATATGGCTTAATAGCGAGCGAGGCTATTTCAAGGCTTCCGGCGTGACGCGACGCCCACAGGCGCAGGCGGCTGGGAGCACGACAGGCTGAGGATGCCCGCCCAAACACGCTGGAACCGCCCCCTGCTGGTTCCCCTCAACTGCTTACATAGTGCTTACATTTTTGGAGCGGGCGAAGGGATTCGAACCCTCGACCCCAACCTTGGCAAGGTTGTGCTCTACCCCTGAGCTACACCCGCATCCGTGCCCCGGCGTCGCCGCCGGCCGAGCGCTTATGGCTCAGGCGGCGCGGGAATGCAACACCCTCTGGCGGCCCGTCGCGGAACGCGAGGTGCATCTCGATCCTGGGATCTCTGGAAATTGTTTTCCATGAATTGCGCCTTCTTTCGCCGCAATTCATGCAGATATGTCAGGGGCTCGCGGCCCATTCTGCACACGCGGGCGTGATTTGTCGGGCGGCTGCGCCCGTGCGAAGCGGGGGATTGAGCGAGCGCATCACGATGAATGAAGCTTTCAAGCCCAATCCGGGCCTGGTCGAGCCCGTCGGGCCGTCCCGCCCTGACGAGCCGATGGCGACGCCCGCCCCGCCCGCGCGCCGCCGCGGAAAGTGGATCGGCCGTGGCGTCGGCCTGCTTGTCGTACTCGGCGCCGCGGCCCTCGTCTGGCACAGGATCGAGACCCCCACGAGCCCGCGTGGCCAGTTCGGACCGGGCCAGCGGGACGCGGCGCCGCAGGCGGTCCGCGTCGCCCCGATCACTCAGGGGGACATGCCGATCACCCTCGACGCGCTGGGAACCGTAACTCCGTTTCGGGACAGTTACCATCCGCACCCAGATCGCCGGCAAGCTTATGGACGTCGGGTTCGCCGAAGGCCAGATGGTCAAGAAGGGCGACTTCATCGCCCAGATCGACCCGCGGCCCTATCAGGCGGCCCTCGATCAGGCCCAGGGCCAATTGGCCAAGGACCAGGCGGCGCTCGGGCAGGCCCAGAGCGATCTGGCTCGCTACGAACAGCTCAATAAACAGGATTCGATCGCGAAACAGACCGTCACCAGCCAGCAGGCGCTGGTCGCCCAGGACAAGGCGGCGATCGATCGTCGATCAGGCCCAGGTCGAGACCGCCCAGCTCAACGTCAATTACACCCATATCGCCTCGCCGATCGACGGGAAGGGCGGGCCTGCGGCTCGTCGACCCCGGCAATTATCTTCAGCCGTCCGATGCGACCGGGATCGTGGTCATCACCCAGATGGACCCGATCAGCGTCATCTTCCCAATTCCGGAAGACGATCTGCCCCGCATCGCCGCCCGTCTCAAGGCCGGCGCAAAACTGGAAACGACTGTCTTCGATCGCGCCAATGTCAAGCCAAGCTCGCGACCGGAACGCTCACGACCTACGACTTGCAGGTCGATACGACCACCGGCACGATCAAGCTGCGCGCAACTTTCGACAACCCGAACGGGGTTCTGTTCCCGAACCAGTTCGTGAACGTGCAGCTTCTGGTCGATACGCTGAAGGGGGCTGCGTTGGCCCCGAACGCGGCGATCCAGATCGGCCCGTCCGGCAATTTCGTCTATGTTCTGAACGTCGGATTCCACCGTTTCCAAGCGCGATGTCACTGTCGGCCCGACCGACGGTCACGCGACGACCATAACGAAAGGTCTCGCAGCCAGGCGACAAAGTTGTGATCGACGGCGTCGACCGGCTTCGCGACGGCGCCAAGGTTCGGGTCGCCGAGCCCGGGACGGAGGCGAGCCGGCGCCGCCGCCGCGCGCCAAAGGATCGGCGCACCGCCAGCCAGCGCAATTCGGGAGGCGACGGGTCGTCCGCCCGCGGCCAACGAAGAGGCGCCGCCTCCGCAATGAGCCTCGCCGAGGGCGAACCGCGCGGGCAGGCAAATCCGTCGCGCATCTTCATCGACCGGCCCGTCGCCACCAGCCTGATGATGATCGCGATCCTGCTGATCGGGCTGGGCTCGTTGCGCTTCCTGCCGCTCTCCGCGCTGCCGGAGGTCGATTATCCGACGATCCAGGTTCAGACCTTCTATCCGGGCGCCAGCCCCGAGGTGATGACCTCGGCCGTAACCGCGCCGCTGGAGCGGCAGTTCGGCCAGATGGCGAGCCTCGCCAGATGATGTCGCAGAGCTCTGCAGGCGCTTCGGTCATCACCCTGCGATTCGGGCTCGATCTCAGCCTTGACGTCGCCGAACAGGAAGTACAGGCGGCGATCAACGCCGCCGGCAACCTGCTGCCCTCGGATCTGCCGGCGCCGCCGATCTACGCGAAAGTCAATCCGGCGGATGCGCCGATTCTCACCTTCGGCGTCTCCTCCGACAGCATGAAGCTGACTGAGGTCGAGGACCTTATCGAGGGCGCGCATCGTACCCAAACTTTCGCAACTCCCGGGCGTGGGCCTCGTCGTCGATTTCCGGCGGCAACCGTCCGGCCGTGCGCATCCATGCCAATCCGCTTGCGCTTGCGGCCTATGGCGTGAACCTCGACGACCTGCGCACCACGATCGCCAATCTCAACGTCAATACGCCGAAAGGCAGTTTCGACGGGCCCGCGCGCGCCTCGACGATCAACGCCAACGATCAAATTCGCGACCCGAAAGATTACCTGAACTCGGTCATTGCCTATCGCGACGGCGCGCCGATCCGGCTCTCCGACGTCGCGACCGTCGAGATCGGCGCCGGAGAACAGCCGGCTCGCCGCATGGATGAATACAAAGCCGGCGCTTATCGTCAACATCCAGCGCCAGCCGGGCGCGAACGTCATCCAGGTCGTCGACGCGATCAAGACGCGTACTGCCTGCCTTGCGGGAGAGCCTGCCGGCCGGCCTCACGATCAACCCGCTTACCGACCGCACCACCACGATCCGCGCCTCCGTCCGGGACGTCGGCTTCGAGCTGGCGCTCGCAGTCGGCCTGGTCGTGATGGTGATCTTCCTCTTCCTTCGCAATCTTCCCGCGACGATCATCCCGAGCCTGTGCGTGCCTCTCTCGCTCGTGGGCGCGCTGGTCGATCATGTACGAGTTCGGCTTCAGCCTCGACAATCTGTCGCTGATGGCGCTGACGGTCGCGACCGGATTCGTCGTCGATGACGCGATCGTGGTGATCGAGAACATCTCGCGCTATCTCGAGCGGGGCGAGAGCCCGTACAATGCGGCGATCAAAGGCTCGGCCCAGATCGGTTTCACGATCATCTCGCTGACGGTGTCGCTGATCGCGGTGCTCATTCCGCTGCTCTTCATGGGCGACGTGGTCGGGCGGCTTTTTCACGAATTCGCGATTACGCTTGCGGCCACCATCGTCCTTTCCGCCTTCGTATCGCTGACGCTCGTGCCCATGCTCTGCGCCAAGCTTCTGCGCCCGGCCGGCGGTCATGAGGCGAGCGGGGGCCGGCTGTTTCAGGCGTTGACTCGCTTTTACGCGCGCACGCTTTCGATCGTGCTCGACCATCAGGGCCTGACTTTGCTCGTGGCGCTCGGCACGTTCGCCCTCACCGGGTATCTCTACGTGACAATCCCGAAGGGCTTTTTTCCGGTCCAGGACACGGGTGTCATTCAGGCGGTGACGCAGGCGGCGCAGGACATCTCTTTCGACAGAATGGCCGACCGCCAGCAGGCGCTCGCCAAGATCGTTCTCGCTGATCGGGACGTCGAAAGCCTGTCGTCCTTCATCGGCGTCGATGGCTCCAACGTCACGCTCAATTCCGGCCGATTGCTCATCAACCTCAAGCCGCACGAGCAGCGGAAGTCGACCGTCAGCGAGGTGATCCGCCGCATCCAGCGTGAGGCTGCGAACGTTCCTGGCATTTCGCTTTACATGCAGCCGATACAGGATTTATCGATCGACACCGCGGTCAGCGCGACGCAATATCAGTTCACCCTCGAGAACCAGAACCTTCAGCTTCTCGAGGAATGGACCCCGAAGGTTCTCGCGCGCCTGGCTCAGGTTCCTTCGATCGTTGACGTGGCGAGCGACCTCCAGCCGAACGGACGGTCGGTGCTTGTCGATCTCGACCGCGCCCAGGCCGCACGCTTCGGCGTGACGCCTGCGACCGTCGACAACGCTCTCTACGATTCGTACGGCCAGCGCATCATTTCGACGATCTTCACCCAGTCGAACCAGTACCGCGTGATTCTCGACATCGACCCCAAGATGACGAAGTCGCTGAGCTCATTGAACTCAGTCTATCTACCGACGTCCGCGTCCACGACCGGCCAGACGCCGCTCAATGGGATCGCCAATTTCGTCGTCAAGCCGTCGCCGTTGCAGATCTCCCACTTGAAGCAGTTTCCGGTGACGACGATCTCGTTCAATCTTGCGCCCGGCGCCTCGCTCGGCGAGGCCGTTAAGCAAGTCGATGCGGCGCTCGCCGACATCAGCCTCCCGCAGAGTTTTGCGGTCAGCTATCAGGGCGCCGCGCAGGC
Organism: uncultured Alphaproteobacteria bacterium; assembly: GCA_963824465.1. Taxonomy (GTDB): domain Bacteria; phylum Pseudomonadota; class Alphaproteobacteria; order Rhizobiales; family Beijerinckiaceae; genus Roseiarcus. The sequence goes on along the minus strand of CAWGPL010000012.1, from coordinate 143,458 downwards.
GTTCCAGGCGACCCTGACCAACGAGATCTTCCTGCTCATCGCCGCGATTGCTGCGATGTATATTGTTCTCGGGGTGCTCTACGAGAGTTTCGTTCATCCGATCACCATCCTCACAACGCTTCCCTCGGCGGGTGTCGGCGCGCTGCTGACGCTCGATTTCGCGGGGGCGGGACTCGACATCATTGGCGTCATCGGCATCGTGCTTCTGATCGGCATCGTGAAGAAGAACGCGATCATGATGATCGACTTCGCGCTCGAGGCGCAGCGCGGCGAGGGCCTGGCGCCGCGCGAAGCGATCTATCAGGCGTGCCTTCTTCGTTTGCGCCCCATTCTGATGACCACAGTCGCGGCCATGTTCGGCGCGCTCCCGCTGATGCTGGGCTCGGGCGTCGGCTCCGAACTGCGCCGTCCGCTCGGACTGGCCATTGTCGGAGGTCTGGCGTTCAGTCAGGTGCTTACGCTTTACACGACGCCGGTCATCTATCTCTTCTTTGAGCGGATCGGCGGGTGGTTCGGGCTCGGCGCCGTCGAGCCGGATCTCGCGGCGGAGCGTCCGTGAACGGGTTCTCCGAGATCTTCATTCGCCGGCCGGTCGCAACCGTCCTCCTGATGATCGGGGTCATCGTCGGGGGACTGCTCGGCTATTCACGTCTGCCGGTGTCTCCCTTGCCGCAGGTCGACTTCCCGGTGATCGCGGTGCAGGCGAACATGCCTGGCGCAAGCCCCGAAACGATGGCGACGTCTGTCGCGGCGCCGCTCGAGCGTCATCTCGGGCAGATCGCTGACGTCAACGAGATGACGTCGGAAAGCGACCAGGGCACGACGCGCATCATCCTGCAGTTCGGCCTCGACCGGGACATAGACGGCGCCGCGCGCGACGTGCAGGCGGCGATCGTGGCCGCGCGCGCCGACCTGCCGACGAGTCTCAGGCAGAATCCGACCTACCATAAGATGAATCCGGCCGACGCGCCGATCATGATTCTCGCGGTTACCTCGAAGACCCGCACGACCGGGCAACTCTACGATCTGGCCTCAAACATTCTGCAGCAACGTCTCTCTCAGCTTCCCGGCATCGGAGAGGCGGACGTGTGGGGTTCGGCGCTGCCGGCCGTGCGGGTCGAGATTAATCCAGGCGTTATCTTTCAGTACGGGATTGGCCTTGAGGACATCCGCGCGGCGCTCGCCTCCGCCAACGCCAACAGCCCGAAAGGGGCGATCGAGGACGACGGTTATCACTACCAGATTTACGCCAATGATCAGGCGACGAAAGCGGCGCAATATCGCGATCTTGTGATCGCCTACCGCAACGGCGCAGCGGTGCGACTGAAGGACGTCGCTCAGGTCGTGGATTCGGTCGAGGATTTGCGGAACGCTGGTCTTGTGAATGGCGAGCCCGGCATTGTCGTTGTCCTCTCGCGACAGCCCGGCGCCAACATCATCAATACCGTCGACAATGTGCGGGCGGTATTGCCCCGTCTCAAAGCCGCGCTGCCAGGCGACGTCGATCTCAAGGTAGTGATTGATCGATCGACGACCATCCGCCAATCCCTGACGGACACGCAGGAAACGCTGATCGTCGCGGTGTTGCTGGTCGTGCTGGTGGTTTTTGCTTTCCTGCGCAGCGTGCGAGCCGCCGCCATTCCCTCCATCGCCGTGCCGACCTCGATCATCGGCGCCTTCGGCGTCATGTATCTGATCGGCTTCAGCCTCAATAATCTCTCGCTGATGGCGCTGACGATCTCGACCGGGTTCGTGGTCGACGACGCGATCGTCGTTCTCGAAAACGTCTCGCGGCATTTGGAGCTCGGCAAGACCCGGCTTCAGGCTGCAATCCAGGGCGCTCGCGAAGTCGGATTCACCGTTCTTTCGATCACCCTTTCGCTCATTGCGGTGTTTGCGCCGCTTATCTTCTTCGGCGGCATTGTCGGGCGTCTGTTCAGCGAATTTGCGTTGACGCTGTCGATCGCGGTCGTGATTTCGCTGGTGATCTCGCTCACCGCGACGCCGATGATGTGCGCGTATCTTCTGCCGCGCGAACACGTTGTGCGGCACGGGCGCCTTTATCAGGCGAGCGAGCTTGTCTTCGATGCGATGCTTGCTTTCTACCGCCGAACGTTGCACACGGCCCTCAACCACCCGGGCGCCGTCGCGATGACTCTGCTCGCGACAATCGGGCTCAACTACTACATGTTCCGCTACGAGATCACTTATGGCCTGTTCCCGTCGCAGGATACGGGTCTCCTGATCGGCGTCGTCATTGGCGACGAAGCTTCATCCTTTCAATCGATGGAGAAGAAACTCTCGCAGTTCCAAACCATCGTGCGGAACGATCCTGCCGTCGCGAATGTCGTTGGCTTCACTGGCGGAAGGACGACCAATTCCGGCTTCGTCTATGTCGCGTTGAAACCCTTCAGCGAGCGCAAGCTTGTCGCCGACGAAGTGATCGCCCGCTTGCGCAAGAAGCTCGAAGAGGTCGCCGGCGCGCGCCTGATCATGTTCCCGGTGTCCGACCTGAGGACCGGCGGCCGGCCCGCGAATGCGGCCTATCAATACACCCTGCTTTCCGACAACTCCGCTGCGATTTACAAGTGGACGCCGAAGCTCGTCGATGCGCTCTCGAACAATGATGTGCTCAAGGACGTCAGCTCCGACCAGCAGCAGGCGGGGCTCGAGACGAACGTCACCATCGACCGCGACAACGCGATGCGGCTCGGGCTCACGCTGAACGCCATTGACAACACCCTCTACGACGCCTTCGGGCAGCGCCAGGTCTCCACCATCTACGAGGCGATGAACCAATATCACGTGGTGATGGAGGTCGCGCCGCGCTACTGGCAGAACCCGCGCACGCTTGCGCAGCTCTATGTGTCGAAATCAGGCGCCAATCCGACCGGCGCGCAAACGACACAAGGTTCTTCCGCCCTCTTCACGCCGACGACATCCGCGAGCAGTTCAAACGCCGCCGCGGTCGCCGCCGATTCCGCTCGCAATCTCGCGACCAACTCCATCGCCGCCAGCGGCCGTTCGACCGCCTCGTCCGGCGCCGCGGTCTCGACCGCAATGGAGACCATGATCCCGCTATCGACCATCGCGAAGTTCTCGACCGGCCACGCGGCGCTCAGGGTCAACCATCAAAGCCTGTTCGCCGCTTCGACGATCTCGTTCAATCTCGCCCCGGGGCGCGCGCTTAGCGAGGCCAAGACCGAAATCGACAACGCCATCGAGCGCATCGGCATGCCCTCGACCGTGCATGGCGTCTTTGCGGGAACGGCCGCGACCTTCCAGCAATCGCAGTCGAGCCTGCCGCTGCTGTTCGCCGCCGCCATTCTCACGATCTACATCGTGTTGGGCATCCTTTATGAGAGCCTTATCCATCCGCTGACGATTCTCTCGACGTTGTTTTCGGCCAGCGTCGGCGCCGCGCTGGCGCTTTGGCTGTTCAGGACGCAGTTCACTGTGATCGCGGCGATTGGGGTGCTCCTGCTCATCGGCATCGTGAAGAAGAACGCGATTATGATGGTCGATTTTGCGCTCGAGGCGGAGCGGCGGGGCCTCGGCACGCGCGAGGCGATCGAGCAAGCGTGCCTCGTCCGCTTCCGGCCGATCATGATGACGACGTTTGCGGCGATCTTCGGCGCGTTGCCTTTGGCCTTCGGAACCGGTGAAGGCTCGGAGTTGCGCGTCCCGCTTGGCATCACCATCGTCGGTGGACTGATCGTCAGTCAGGCGCTGACGCTCTATACGACCCCGGTGGTCTTCCTTTATCTGGATCGGTTCGGAAAAATGCTGGGGCGGTTGTGGGAGCGTTATTACCTGCGCGTCGACCCAATTCCCTTGGGCCGCTCGCGATAGTGCGTACGCTCGCCTCGCCTTTCGCGTCGCTCGGCGCCGCGACCCTTCTTGCCGGCTGCGCCGCGGTCGGTCCGGATTTCGTGCGCCCGGCGGCGATCGTTTCGCCCCAGTACAAGGAAATCGCCGGTTGGAAAATCGCCGCTCCGCGCGCCAGCGAAGCGAAGGGCTCCTGGTGGACGGTTTTCCACGATCCCGTCCTCGATCGGCTGGAGGAGGCGGTCGCCATCTCCAACCAGACGGTCAAGGCGGACGAGGCCAATTACCGGCAAGCGCTGGCGCTGATCAACGAGGCGCGCGCCGGCCTCTACCCGACCGTCTCGGGTACAGGTTCTGCGAACCGCAGCTCATCGGGCGGCACAAACCTGACCGCGGAAGCGTCCGGCCAATGGATGCTCGACGTCTGGGGGCAGATTCGGCGCGAGATCGAATCGCAGCAGGCCGGGGCCGAGACGGCCGCCGCCAATCTTGCGAACGCAAAGCTCGCGGAACAATCCGCTCTCGCCACCGCCTATTTCACCATGAGACAGGCGGACTCGCTCGAAACCCTGCTTCGACAAACGGTCGAGGAATATAAGCGCTCCCTGCAGATTGCGCAGAATCAGTATGATGCGGGAACAGCGGCGAAGTCGGACGTGATTACAGCGCAGGCGCAGGTCCTCAACGCGCAGTCGCAGCTCATTGCGGCGGGCGTGTCGCGGGCGCAGAGCGAGCACGCGATCGCGGTGCTGATGGGCCGGCCTCCCGCGGGGCTTTCCGTTCCTCCCGGGGCGCTGGCAAGCTCGATTCCGTCGATTCCGGTCAAAATCCCGTCCGAGCTGCTCGAACGCCGTCCCGACGTCGCCGCGGCCGAGGAAACGATGCGCCAGGCCAATGCGGAGATCGGGGTCGCCTTCGCCGGCTACTTTCCGCAGATTTCGCTTTCAGGCCTGTTCGGATATTCCGGCGATCCTTTCGTCGCCCGCCTTTCCGACAATCCCGTCTGGTCATTCGGTTCCTCGCTCGCGCAGCCGCTTTTCAACGGCGGCCTGACAGGCGCTCAGGTCGAGGCTGCGCGAGAGACCTATAACGCCGACGTCGCGACGTACCGGCAGACCGTATTGACCGCGATCCAGCAGGTGGAGGACAATCTGGCCGCGATCCGCATCTATTCGCGCCAGTCGAAAGTGCAGGCCGAGAACGTCCGCATCTCGCGACAGGCCACCCAGATCGCGCTCAACGAATATCGGGCCGGAACGCAGGCTTTCACGACCGTCGTGACCGCCGAGGCGCAGCAGCTCTCCGCGGAGGAGAACGAACTTTCGACGCGGGCGCAGCTCCAGTTCGCCGCGGTCAATCTGATCGTCGCGCTCGGAGGCGGCTGGAGCGAAGCGAAGCTGCCGGACGCCGCCGCGGAATCGAAGATCCGCGGCGCGGTTCCGCCGTCAGACTGAGAGCGCGTAGCGCTGCGCGACCGCGCCCGCGGCGCGGGCGTCGGCTATGAGGATTTCGCCATTGTTGGCGGCCCGCGCGCTGCGGATCGCCCGTTGCAGCGTTTCCGGCGCCTGTATGTCGCTCAACACTCCGGCGGCGCCTGCCAGCTCCTGCGCCATCGCCGCACGCACGGCCTCGTCCGCGAAAGCGACCGCCTGCATCAGCGCCATAACCGGTCGGGGGACGCTGGACGTGCGCGCGAGGCGATAGGCGTTCAGGAATTTTTTCGCGCCGCGCGGCGAACTGGCGAAGAGCGGCGCGAGCGCGGCGAGCAGGCTGCTTTCGGGGGCGCTGAGCGGCTCGCTCAGCGCGGTCGCAGCCTTGGCGTCGATTGCCGGCAGGCTCGGCGGTCCTTCAACCGAGAGCAAGCGGGTGATGAGGCGTTCGCCCTCGATTCCGGCGCGGGCGGGCAGGTTGACCACTGCCTGAAGCCATTTGTCGAGACGCCGCCGCGCCTCCTGTCTGCCGCCCAAGGGCTCCACGAGGCGCTCCGGATCGAGGGCGACGACTCCGACGGCGCCCTGTCCAATTGCGCCATGCGCTGCCGAAAGCCAGCGGATCGCGGCCTCGGGCGTGAGCGCGTCGAGGTTGTCGATAAGAAAGACGATCCGGTCCGGCGCGCCGGGTCCGCGCCCGACCTTCTCGCCGAGCGCGGTCAGGAACGCACGCGCCGCGCTGATCGGTCCGTGGCCCGCTTCGATGAAGTCGGGACCAGGGGCGCGCGCCTGGATTTTGCCGCCAGCGCGTCGCGCCGCGGCTTCCGCCTGCTTCGCGGCCGCGTCCGCGTCCGCCGTCAGCGCGGTCACCCTCTGGCTCAGCCGCGCGATCCGCTGATCGAGGTCGCGTCGCCGGTCGCGCAAGTCCTGATTGAGAAGCCGGGCGCCACGGAAGAGCAACGAGGAAATGCCGACAGCCCGCCAGAGATTCAGCAGGACGGCGAGGATGGCGAGGATGTAGAGAACTTTCGAGGCCGTCGCGAACCACGCGACGTGATTGCTGATCCAGTCGGAGACCATTTGCGCCTGGGGCGGAATGGCGTTGAGCACCGAGTTCCTCCGGGAGCATGCCGACGCCCATCCCGACGAGCGCCGCGACGATAGCCCAGAAGAGGAGCCGACGCTGGCTTGGAAATCCCCAGATGGCTCGCAAAGCCAGGCTGGTGCGCCCGGCGGGCCCCATGCCCGCCATGTCGCGGACGAATTCGCGGTAGCTCGCGACAGCGTCCGACCCCGCGAGGTCGAAGCGGCGCAGCCGGGCGTCAATCGTGCCTCGCCGGCTGCGGGCGAAGACATCGACTCGCGAGCCTGGCGTCTCGAACAGCAGCGCGTCGGCGAGGCGGGCGCCGCGCGCCTCGGCCTCGTCGAGTTGCGACCGCTCGGTCTCGAGTTTTCGAATGATCTCGTCATGCCGGTCGGAGGCGGCCTTGGCGGCGCGCAGCGGATCGCCGCCCGCATGGGCGGATTCGTCGAGGAGCGCCGAATAGTCGGCGCCGCCCGGCTCCCGGTCGAGGGCAGAAAAAGCGGCGCTTGCAAGCGCGATCGCGGCTTCGACGCCGTCCGCCGCATCGACGCGCGCGACAACGACCCGCCCAAAAGAGCCTTGTCCGCCCCGCAGCGCCGTGATCGCCCGCTGGAGGCGGCCGAGCGCGAAGGACTTGCCGGCCCCGCTCGGACCCAGGATCGCCGCCAGGAAGGGCGTTTGCGTCTGGGCCGCCGCGCAGAGCTGGGCGAGCGGTTGAACCATTTCGGCAACGCCAAGCGCGTCGGCCCCCTCTGCCGAGTCGGTGAGGAAGATTGGCTGGGCGGTCGCGACAGGCGCCGGAGAGGAGGGCGTCATGGCGGGGGCCGCGGGACCGGAGGGAGAAACGGGTTTCGCCGGCTGGTCCATCGAAGCCGGGGCTTGCGCGAGTCCGGACAGCGACGCCGGCGGCTTTTCGCCCGGGCCGCCGCCGAGAAGACGAACTTTCGCTGCGTCGCTGATGTCGGCCAAAGAAACTCTCCTCAAACGAATCGCGATTTATGCGCTCTCTAAAGCCCTGCCGCCCTTACGGGCAGCAAGCGCCTCACAAGTCAAGGGATCAGCAGGGACTTCAGCCCATATCGGCAGACTTTGCCCGACCTGTGTCAGCGGCGCCGATTGATGGAGCCGCGCCGGTTATTCGTGCTAAGCGGCCGGAACCGCCGGAGGCCTGCCCTTGCTTCGATTTGTCCCGCCCACGCCTGATGCGATTCCCGTCTGGTTCGTCAATGTGGAGTCTTTTGAGGATGTAAAAGCCTCGGTCGGCGCCAGGGCGGCGGCGTTCGCCGATCAGAGCGGCTTTCGGCCACGCGCTGGGGCGCTGCAACTGCTGCCGGCTTCTGCGGGCGGGATTTTGGGCGCGCTCTTCGGCGTGGATCTCGATGATGCGCCGACGCGCGATCCCTTTTCCGCCGGTAAGCTCGGGACGGCGCTCCCAGAGGGCGTCTGGCGCTTCGCCAACCCCCCAGCCGACGCCAATCTTGCGGCGCTCGCCTTTCTCATGGCGCAATATCGCTACGCGCGATTCAAGCCAGATGGCGCAGCGAAGCCGAAACTTGTCGCCCCGGAGGGTCTCGACGCGCTCCGCATCGAGCGCATCGCGGCGGCTGTCGCGTTCGGCCGCGATCTCGTCAACGCGCCCGCCAATCTGCTCGGACCGGAGGGCCTGGAGCAGGAGGCCCTGCGGCTCGCCGAAAGTCACGGCGCGGGCGTCTCAATCCTGCGCGGTGACGATCTCGCCAACGCAAACTTTCCGCTCATCCACGCCGTTGGCCGCGCGGCGGCGGAAGCGCCGCGGCTCGTCGACTTCACCTGGGGGCGCGCAGACGCGCCAAAGGTCACGCTCGTCGGCAAGGGCGTCACCTTCGACACCGGCGGTCTCGACATCAAACCCGCGTCGGGCATGGAGCTCATGAAAAAGGATATGGGCGGCGCGGCGACTGCGCTCGCGCTCGCCCGTCTCGTCATGGAGGCGGAACTCGATCTGCGCCTCAGAGTCGTCGTTCCGATTGTCGAGAATGCGATTTCCGCAAGCGCGATGCGGCCGGGCGACGTAATCGTGAGCCGTAAGGGACTCGCGGTCGAGATCGGCAATACGGACGCCGAGGGCCGGCTCATCCTCGCCGACGCCCTTGCTTCGGCCGACGAGGAGGCGCCGGACCTCATGTTCGATTTCGCCACCCTGACCGGGGCGGCGCGGGTCGCGCTCGGCCCGGACCTGCCGCCCTTCTACACCGATGACGACCATTTGGCGGAGGCGATCGCCGCGCATGCGCTCGGCGCCCGCGATCCCGTTTGGCGCCTGCCTCTATGGCGGCCCTACGACGCGATGATCGACGGGACGGTCGGCGACGTCAGCAATTCCGGGACCGGCGCGGGTATGGCGGGTTCGATCACCGCCGCGCTTTTCCTCCGACGATTCGTGGAGAAAGCCAAGGCCTGGGCGCATTTCGACGTTTACGCCTGGAATCCCAAACCTCGCGCGCATGGCCCCGCCGGCGGCGAGATCCAGGCGGCGCGGGCGCTCTTCGACCTCTTGAGCGAGCGCTATCCACGGCGATAATTTATGCGCATACAACCGTGTTCGTCTCTTGCCGCCCGGCGTGAGGTTTACGGGGACTAACAATCGCCGGGACCCCGCCTCAATTCTGTTGAAGTCGTAACGCGACAGTTTTAGGGACCTCCCTCCGCTGGAACAGATTGCGCATGCCCGAAATCCCTTCCTTGGATAGTCCGCCGTCCCCCTATTCGCTGGACTCAAAGGGAGGAGCAGGTGGCGGGGCGCGCCTCAGTGGCCGGCGCGTTTTCTTCGACGGGGTCTTCAAGGGCGACTACAGCCTGGCGCTCGTGAACCGCAACCTCGCGCGAGCGCTTCTCAAAAATGGCGTCGACCTGACTTCTCTTTTGTCCGGAGGAGGGCCTGGAAGAGGATCAGCTGCTCGCCGCGTTTCCCGAGGTGAAAGCCCGGCTTTCGGGCGCGTATCCTGCGGCGGGCGACTTCGATATTCACCTGCGCAATACATGGCCGCCGCGGGCCGACGACATGATCGGCAAGTTCAACGCCTATGTCTGCTACGCATGGGAGGAATTGGAATACCCGCCCGAGCACGTGGAGGCGTTCAACGCCCATCTCGATCTCGTTATGGTCACGTCCGATTTCGTTCGACTGAGCCTCCTGCACTCGGGCGTTACCGCGCCGATCGCGGTCGTCGGCGACGGGACCGACCACCTCGCGGAGGAATTCGAGCGAGCGCCCGCTCCCGGCGGTGGGCGGGACCGGGCGCGCTTCCTCCATGTGTCCTCGTGCTTTCCCCGCAAGGGCGTCGACATTCTGGCCGAGGCTTTCGCAAAGACCTTTCGGGCGGAGGATCCGGTCGAGCTCCTGATCAAGACGTTTCCCAATCCGCACAACCGGATCGAGAAGATCGTCGACGAGGTTCGGGACCGGCATCCGAACGCCGCGCCGATCCACATCGTCAACCGGACGTTGTCCAGCCGCGAGATGGCGGCGCTGTACCGGTCTGCGTCCGCGTTGGTTGCGCCCAGCCGGGGCGAGGGTTTCGGCCTGCCGCTCGCGGAAGCGATGCTGGCCGGATCGCCCGTGATCACAACAGCAACCGGCGGACAGACCGACTTCTGCACGCCCGAGACCGCATGGCTTGTCGACTATCAACTCGTCCGCTCTCAGGCGCATGTCGCAGGCGATGTCGGCCTCTGGGCGCAGCCGGACGCCGAGAGCCTCGCCGAGGCGATGCGTGGTGTTCTCGCCGCTCCCGAATTGTCGGTCCGCCGAACGCGCAACGGGCAGGCTCTGCTCAAGGCGCATTTCAAATGGTCCGACGTCGCGCGTCGCGTCGCGCTCGCCCTTGACCGTGCGGCTATGGCGGGCGTGGCGGCGACCGGCAAATCCGCGCTCACAATCGACCTTGTTTCCACATGGGGTCAGAGTTGCGGCGTCGCCACCTATTCTGAGCACCTGTTCGGAACCGATGTCCTCGGGCCCGACCTGAACCGGGTCTTCGCGCGCCGTCTTGGGGACAACTCGATCCCCGATCGACTGTCCGACATTCCGACGCCGAAGGCGGTCGCGCGTCCATGGGGGAACGGCCGCAGCGGCGCCATTCGCCTTGCCGAAGCGCTGAAGGGCGGCGGCGCCGACGTGCTGTGGCTTCAGCATCATCCCGGCTTCTTTTCCTATGAGGACATGCTCGTTCTTAGCGACGCGGTGAAGGCAAGTCCCTATCCGGTCCGCGCGGTCACGCTGCACAACGTCCTCGAGTTCGCACCCATCTCCTACCTGGCTCAATGCGTTCGACGTGGCCTTCGTGCATACGCCGGGCGATGCCGAGCTACTTTCTCGCGCCGGATATCAGCGCGCCGCCGTTATCCCGCACGGCATCCTGAAGCCGGCCGAAGCGGCGCGCCGGGACCACGCCGCATTCACTGTGGGGACTTTTGGCTTTTTGTATCCGCACAAGGCGGTCGTCGATCTGATCTCGGCGATAGACAGGGCGCGGTCCATTCTTCCGGAAATCCGGCTCAAACTCTTCACCTGCGCGCAGAAGATGGAATTGTCACGGCTTGAGCGCGCGCGGGTCGAGACGCTGATCGAGGTCTGCGGACTTGGGGACCGTGTCGAAGTTCATTTCGATTTCCTGACCGACGAGGCGGTTATCGAGGGCCTCAGGTCCTGCGACCTTCTTTGCTTTCCGTACGGCGAATCAAAGAATCGACCTCGGGCGCCGTGCGAACGGCGATGGCGGCCGATCGGCCGATTCTGTGTTCGAAATCCTCGGTTCTCGCCGACCTCGATCCCTATGCGCATGTCCTTTCCGACACGAATCCCTCGAAAGTCGCCGAGGCGATCCTCGTTCTGGCGGCCCATGGGGACCTCCGTGCGATGCACGACGAGCGGCGCCGCCGCTATGTGGCCCGCAATAGCTTCCATCGCGCCGCGCAGCGCTACAAAGCGCATTTCGAGTATTTGAGAGAGAGGGCATGAACATTCAGGCGCCGGTCTCGGCGAGCGGCCCCGGCCTGACCCCCGGCGATCTTCTGGTGACGGCCGACGAGTTTGTCCGGCGCGGCGCGGCTGCTCTTGGCCTTGACGACCTGTCGGCCGTGGAGATCGAGCTGCTCGCGAAAGAGATTCGCGACGGCATGTCGCGGCTGGACGCCTTGGATGTTCTCATCGCCAGGGTCGACCCGGACGATCCGCGGCTGTCGCGGCCCAACCCCGCTTTTCTCAAACGCGACCTCGACGCATTCATCATCGTCGATCTGCTGGAGCGTTACGCCCTCGACGACGATCGCGAGTTCGCCCGGTTCGTTATGTCGAAGGTCCTCGGAGAAGCCCCGACGGCTGAGGCGCTCGAAGCCGCGCAAGCGTTTCTGTGGCGCACCAAGGACCGGCGCGCCTTTCTTGAGGACCTCGCGGCGAAGCGGGCGGCTCGGGGCGAGCGGGTCGAACTTTCGTCGCGGGTGGCGCCCGAGACGGAAAGCCCGCGCCGCGTCGGGGCAAATGTCCTCACCAGCCACGGACGATTTGGCGTCACGATTGTCCGGCGCGAGCCGGGCATGGGATGGGTTGCGGGCGACAATGTCACCATCGCCGCGACGGTCGAGGACGGTAAGTGGAAGACCCGGCGAGGCTGGGTGGTGCTCGGCCCGAAGCGGTCCTTCGAGCCTGGCCTGTGGCGTCTCGATGTCGATCTCACACAGCCGGACAACGCCTGCGTTACGCTCGATGTCATCGCGAATGCGGGCGTCGACGTTCTTCTGCGCGCGACGCTGATGGGCCCGGCAAAGTGCTCGATGCGGGTCGACGTGAAGCCGTGGCGGCATTTCGTGGAGTTCAGGCTTTTCAAGCCCGAAGAGGCCGAGGAGAGCAACTGGCTCGATATCCGCAACCTGAGCTTCGTCCGGCTCTCATGAACGCGCTTGCCCCCGCCGCGGACATGGGTCCCGACAAGCTCGCGCGGCGCGCGCTCGCGAACGCCTTGACCGACGAGCGACGGTTCGAAGAGGCCTACCGTCTGATCCGCGGGCTGGTGGAGGAGGACGCGCAGGAGGACCGCGTCGGAGTGCTCGGAAACGTCTGCAAGGAGACAGGCCGCCTCGATGAGGCGGAGCGCTATTATGCGCGCTATCGCGATTTCGCTCGAACCAGAGGCCCCGAGCTTCAGCTCGATGCTGCTGTTCAATCCGGCCGCCTCGCCAATGCGCTTGGCGAGCCTTCGCGCGCCCTGACGTTTTTTCTGGAGGCCCGCAGGCTTGCTCCCCAATGCGCGGGCCCAGGCCTTCCGCCGGTTGAGATCGACCGTATCATCGCGCGCACGATCGCCGCGATGACTGGAGCGCTCATAACCGGCGCGTAAGAGGGCGTGCGCCTTGCGCTGTTGAGGGAAGCAAATGAAGGGCTTGCGGCTTTCCACGAAAAGCGCAAACCCCTCTCGGAGGCGACGCTGAGGAGATGTGGGCGATGTCGGAAGATCCGGTTCTTGTCGTGCGGCCAGCGCCCGGAGTCGCAGAGGTGCGTCTCAACCGGCCCGACAAGCTCAATGCGCTGACGCCGGCCGTATTTCGCGCTCTTGCCGAGATCGGCCAGCGGCTTGCGGGCGAAGCCGATCTTCGCGCCGTGGTGCTCTGCGGCGCGGGGCGGGCCTTCTGCGCTGGGCTCGATCTCTCGGCATTCGGCGGCGGAGGGGAATCGATCACAGCCGGAGGAATCGCCGCCCGTACGCACGGGCTCGCCAATCTCTACCAGTCGGCCGGCTGGGCGTGGCGCACATTGCCCGTGCCCGTGATCGCCGCGCTGACCGGCGTCGCCTACGGCGGCGGACTGCAAATTGCGCTCGGCGCCGATATTCGCGTTGCGCGCGCCGATACGCGTCTGTCCGTCATGGAGATTACCTGGGGCCTCGTGCCAGACATGGCCGGCATGGTCCTCATGCAGAAGCTCGTGCGCGAGGACGTCATGCGCGATCTTTGTCTCACTGGGCGCGTCGTTGCGGGCGATGAGGCCAAGAGCCTTGGTCTCGTCACCGAGCTTGCAGAGGACCCCTATTCCGCGGCGCTCGACAAGGCTCGCGCGATCGCGGCCAAGAGCCCTGCCGCCGTCAGGGCGGCGAAGCGGCTTCTCAATCTGGCGGCGAGCGCGCCCCCGGAGAGTGTCCTGCTCGCGGAATCTTTTGAGCAGGCGGCCTTGCTTGGCGGCGCGGAACAGCGAGAATGCGTTCAGGCGCGGCTTGAAAACCGCGCGCCTCACTACGCGCCGAAAGGCTGAAAGCAAACCGTTACGGGAGGACCACCATGGGCGAAGCGTATATTGTCGCGGCGGCGCGGACCGCCGGAGGACGGCGTAATGGGCGCGTCTCCGGTTGGCATCCCGCCGATCTGGGCGGCGTCATTCTGGACAATCTCGTCGAGCGCGCAGGCGCCGACCCCGCGCTGGTCGAGGACGTGATCATGGGCTGCGTCTGCCAGGCCGGCGAGCAGGCGTCCAATGTCGCGCGCGGAGCCGTTCTGGCCTCGAAACTTCCCGAAAGCGTGCCGGCGGTCTCGGTCGACCGGCAGTGCGGATCGTCGCAGCAGGCGTTGCATTTCGCGGCCGCGACCGTGATGTCGGGCGCGATGGACGTGGTGATCGCGGCGGGCGTCGAAAGCATGACCCGGGTGCCCATGGGGCTGCCGGTCGAGCTTCCGGCCAAGTCGGGCTTTGGCCACCCAAAAAGTCCGATGCAGGAGGAGCGCTATCCCGGCGTCCAGTTCAGCCAGTTCATGGGCGCCGAGATGATGGCCGAGAAATATGGGTTCTCCAGGGAGGATCTCGATGCTTTCGGCTTCCAGAGCCAGCGCAGGGCGATCGCCGCGACGCAGGCCGGCCACTTCCGCAAGGAAATCGTTCCCATTGAGGTCACGCTGCCTGACGGCAGCAAGGACACCCATGCGGTCGACGAAGGCATCCGCTTCGACGTCACCCTCGATGGCGTCAAAGGCGTGAAGCTCATTCGTGAGGGCGGCCGCGTCACCGCGGCGACCGCGAGCCAGATTTGCGACGGCGCGTCGGGCGTCATGGTCGTCAACGAGCGCGGCCTCAAGGCGCTTGGCGTCGAGCCGCTGGCGCGCGTTCATTCCATGACGGTCACGGGAGGCGATCCCGTCATCATGCTGGAAGAGCCACTCTTCTGCACCGACAAGGCGTTGAAGCGGTCGGGCATGGCGATCGACGATATCGATCTCTACGAGGTCAACGAGGCCTTCGCTCCCGTGCCGCTCGCCTGGCTCAGGCACACGGGCGGCGATCCGGAAAAGCTCAACGTGCACGGCGGCGCGATCGCGCTTGGTCATCCGCTCGGCGGCTCGGGCACGAAGCTCATGACGACGTTGATCCATGCGCTCCACACCCACGGCAAGCGCTACGGATTGCAGACCATGTGCGAGGGCGGCGGTCTCGCCAACGTGACCATCGTCGAACGCCTCTGAGGGGCGCCCATATGCCGTCGTCCGTCCTGAATGTTCCTTCGCCCGCGTGGCGGGCGGAGGAGGAATTCACGCTCTTCGCTGATTCCGTTGATAAGTTTCTCGACGAGCATGCGCCCGCCGAGAAGCAGGATCAGTGGCGCAAGGATCGCGTGGTCGAGCGCGACCTGTGGACGAAGGCCGGCAAGGCGGGGCTTCTCGGGCTTGAAATGCCGGCGGCGTATGGCGGCGCCGGCGGCGATTTCCGCCACGAGGCGATCTTCATCGAGGAGACCGCTCTGCGCGGGGTGGACGGCTGGGGCGTCTCCGTTCACGCCGGCATCGTCATGCCCTACATCGAGACCTATGGCAGCGAGGAGCAGAAAATGCGCTGGCTGCCGCGTCTGGCGAGCGGCGAACTCGTCGGCGCCATCGCCATGACGGAACCGGGGACGGGTCCGACCTTCAGTCGGTCAAAACCTCGGCCCGCAAGGCAGGTAACCATTATGCGATCAATGGCTCGAAGACTTTCATCACCAACGGGCAGACCGCCAATCTGATCATCGTCGTCGCCAAGACCGATCCGTCGCTTGGCGCGAAAGGCGTCTCGCTGATCGTCGTCGAGACGGACGATGCGCCGGGTTTTCGAGCGCGGCCGCAACTTGCACAAGGTCGGGCTCGAAGCGGCCGACACGTCCGAGCTATTCTTCAACGACGTGCGCGTTCCGACCGCGAATCTCCTCGGCCATGAGGAGGGCAGGGGCTTCGTCCAGCTCATGGAAAAGCTGCCGCAGGAGCGGCTGATCATCGCTGTCGGCGCCGTCGCCATGATCGAGCGGGCGCTCGAAACGACGCTGGCCTATGTCAAGGAACGCAAGACTTTCGGCCGGCCGCTCCTCGACAATCAGGCCGTGCAGTTCAAGCTGGCGGAACTGAAGACGGATGCCACGGTCGCGAAAGTCTTCGTCAACCACTGCGTCGGGCTGCATGTCGATGGCAAGCTGGACGGCCCCACCGCGTCCATGGCGAAATACTGGGTGACCGAAATGCAGAACCGGATCGTCGACGATTGCCTGCAACTGCACGGCGGCTACGGCTACATGGACGAATATCCGATCGCGCGCATCTTCAAGGACGCGCGCGTCTCGCGCATCTATGGCGGCGCGAACGAAATCATGAAGATGCTCATCGCGCGCACGCTGTGAGGTTGGGAGCGTTCGAGGACAGTGGGAGCGCTTGAAATCGACGGAGTCGCGCGAAACAAGCGCATAATGCCGCTAGAGAATTCCGAGGCAGTCGAGAGCATGAAGATCAAGGCGGCGGTGTTGAACGAGATGGGCTTGCCCGCGCCCTATGCCTCCTCGAAGCCGCTTGCGATCGAGGAGATCGATCTGGAAGGTCCCGGGCCCGGGCGAGGTCCTCATCCGCATCGTGGCGGCGGGCCTCTGCCATTCGGATCTTTCGGTCATCAACGGCGACCGGCCTCGCCCATTGCCGATGGCGCTCGGCCATGAGGCGTCGGCGGTCGTGGAGGCGGTCGGGCCCTTTGTGGACGATCTCAAGAAGGGGGATCCGGTCGTCAGCGTTTTCGTCCCGAGTTGCGGTCATTGCGGGCCATGCAGCGAGGGGCGGCCGGCGCTTTGCGAGCCGGGCGCGGCGCACAATGGCGTCGGCGATCTTTTGACCGGCGCCCGCCGCCTTTCGCGCGGCGGCAAGCCGATCAACCATCATCTCGGAGTTTCCTGCTTCGCCGAATACGCCGTGGTCTCGCGGCGCTCGCTCGTGCCGATCGACAGGGACGCGCCGCTGCCGATCGCGGCCCTTATGGGCTGCGCCGTTCTGACCGGAGCGGGCGCGGTGTTCAACGGCGGCGACGTCAAGCCCGGCGGGACAGCGTCGCGATCGTGGGGCTCGGCGGCGTCGGGCTCGCCGCGGTGCTAGGCGCTGTCGCGGCGGGGGCGGAGACGATTGTCGCGGTCGACCGTCTCGAAGCCAAGCTCGTCGCAGCGCGCGCACTCGGCGCGACGCATGCGTTCGCCGCCGACGATCCGGACTGCGCGGCCAAGGTCAAAGAGGCGACGAAGGGCGGCGTTGAGGCGGCGCTTGAATTCGCCGGCGCCGTCAAGGCGCTCGAACTCGCCTACGCGATCACGCGCCGCGGCGGCGTCACCGTCACAGCCGGCCTGCCTAATCCGAAAGCGACGCTTGCGCTGCATCCCGTCTCGCTCGTCGCCGAGGAGCGGACGCTCAAGGGCAGCTACCTCGGTTCCGGCGTGCCTTCGCGCGACATTCCCCGCTTCCTCGCGCCTCTACAAGCGGGGAAAGCTGCCGGTGGAGAAGCTCCTGACCCACCGGATGCCGCTCGAGGCCATCAATGAGGGCTTCGACCGCCTCGCCGACGGCACGGCTATCCGGCAGATCGTTGAATTCTGACGCCGCGTGCTGAAGTCGATTCCGTCGGGCCTCTATACGGGGGCCGTTGGCTTCGCCGCTTCCTTAGCGGAGGTCGGCGCGAAGGCGCGCATCTGCGCGGCGAACAGAGAGGCGCCGAAATCCGCCATATCGTTCGTGGCCTCGCGGAAAAGCGAGAGCGGCGTCGGCCCGCGCGCTTTCAGCGTTCCCGTCAGGGCGCTTTCCTCGAAGGAGAAATGCGTTTGGAACTTCTGGGCGAGCCTGCGCATGCCGATATTGTCGGGAAGGCACACGATTTCGATCGTCTCCACGCCGTGATTGGTCGCGGCGCGCAAGATGCGCTTGAAAAGCTTTTCGCCGATCCCGCGCCGCCTATAGGCTTCCTCGACCGAGAACGCCGCCTCAGCGTGGATGTGACGGTCGAAGGGCGCCTGTTCGGTCCAGATGGCCGATTGCGACCGCAACTCGGCCGCCCCGCACATATGGCCGTCGACGAAGGCGCCGTAGAGCAGGTCGCCCTTGCCAAAACAATTCTCGGCATAGGTGACCAGAAAGTCGTCGGACATGCCGCCGCCAAAGCGCTCGTGTCTGCTCCGGGCGTCAAGTCGCAGCAGATGGTCGCGATAAGCGTCCTTGTCCGCCGGCCATAGCCGCCGGATCTGAAAGTTGAACGAGAGAGCTTTCGTCATTCCATCCTCGCCGATTCGAAAGTCCTCGGCGTTTCCGGGCCGGATATTGTGCGACGCAACATAAAATGCAAGAGGCCGCTTGGCGGGCGCTATAACGTCTCGTTCAAGGTCAGCAGCGTCTTGCCAAGGGTTTTTCGGCCCGAGATGGCCTCGAAGGCCTTCTTATAGTCTTCAAGTCTGTATTTCGCATGAATATGGACGCTGAGCGCTCCGCTTTCCGCCCATTTCAACAATTCCAACATATTGGCGCGATTCACAGCCGGCTCCCGGACGGTGAAATCTCCCCAATAGACGCCGCGGATGTCGCAACCTTTGAGCAGGGTCAGGTTCAGCGCGATTTTCGGGATCTCGCCTGACGCAAAGCCGATGACCAGCAGCCGGCCCTTCCAGGCGAGCGAACGCAAGGCGAGCTCCGTCAGCGCGCCCCCTACGGGATCGTAGATCACATCGACGCCCTTGCCGCCCGTGATCGCCTTGATCCGGGCGCGAAGATCCTCTGACGCCGTGTTGATGGTTTCTGTCGCGCCGTGTTTGCGTGTGAAATCGAGTTTCTCGTCCGAGGAGGCGCAGGCGATCACTTTGGCTCCCATGATCGCGCCAATCTCGACGGCGGCGAGGCCAGTGCCGCCCGCCGCGCCCAGAATGAGAAGGGTTTCGCCCGGCTTCAGTTCGCCGCGCTGCTTCAACGCATGGATGGTCGTGCCATAGGCGATGGAGAGGCCGGCGGCCTTATCGAGCGCGAGGCCCGGGGGAACATGAGCGAGGTTGCGGGCGGGAGCCGCGATGACTTCGCGGGCCGCGCCAAAGCCGGAGGAGCCCATCACACGATCGCCGACCGCAAAACCCTCAACGCCTTCGCCAACGGCCGCGACGCGCCCGGAGAACTCGCCAGCCGGCGAGAAGGGCGGCTCGGGCTTGAGTTGATATTTCCCTTCGATGATCAGCGTATCGAAGAAGTTCAGTGCGGCGTAAGCGACCTCCACCAGAACTTCGCCCTTTCCGGCGAGGGGACGCTCGACATCCTCAAGCTTGAGCGTCTCCGCGGGACCCAACGCCGCACAGATCAGGGCTTTCATTCCACGACTCCCGTGTTTACTCATTCTTCATTAACCACGTGTCAGCATTACAGGCCTCGTTCCCGGAGGGAAAGCGGAGGTCGGAATTTCGCCCCGATCCCTCGGCAAGAGGCTCGACGACCGCTGGCGGACCATGTTCAAGCCAAAAAAGACGGAGATCGACCATTGCCTGCGTTGATTCGCATCTCGCGCGCAGCCGCGCTCTGCATTGTGGCCATTGCTGCGTGCGGCGCTCCCGCTCTCGTGCACGCTGCGTCTAAGAAGGCTGAAAAGGCTGGCAAGAAAGAGGAAGCCAAGCCAACTCTCGTCGCCACATTCGGCGACTGGAACGTATTCGTGGGGCAGAGCGGCAAGGGACGCATCTGCTATACGCTCGCGCAGCCCAAAACCCGCGAGCCGGACGATCTCAAACGCGATCCTGGTTACGCTTTCATCTCCGACCGGCCGACGGAAGGCGTGCGCAACGAGGTCTCGTTTATCACGGGCTTCGACGTCGCGAGCGGAGCGGAGGCGGACGCAAAGCCGGAAGAGAAAGCCAAGCATGGCAAGAGACATAGCGAAAAGGCGAAGGCCATTCCTGCGCCGATCGCTGTCGTTGGCGACGCGAATTTCGATCTTCTCCCCAAAGGCGCGAACCTTTGGGTGAAAAATGCGGCGCGCGAGACCGCGCTGATCGCGGAAATGAAGAAGGGCGTCACGCTGCTGATCAAGGCGTCATCGATAAGAGGCAATCCGTCTGTCGACAGCTACTCGCTGACAGGTTTCTCACAGGCGATGGAGCGCCTCGCGAAGGAATGCGCCGGAAAATCCTGATTCGCGGCGCGCTTTAGCGCGGCGCCTCGCGCGCTTCGATCGCCACCGCCTGCGGACTGTCGACGCGGTAGCGAATGCCCGCCCAGGCGATCTTGCGCGAAAGCGGAGCCCCCGCGGCGCTGAGCGCATGCGCCATCCACCAAATAGGTCGCGTGAGGCGTTCCGCCCGCCAGCGTCGCGGCTCGCTCGTCGCCGCGACGGCCGGCCATAAAGTCCGCTCGATCGAGCGGCGGATGCGCAGGCGCGCTTCGCCAAGCCCAAGCCCGACCGCCAGCGCGCTCCACGCTGCGAGCGAGCCCGACGCGAACGCGGGAAGCGCCAGCAGAAGGCAGACCGGAGGCGTCCACAGGACTGCCATCGCCGTCGCCCAGCTCACTGGCTCGTGCAGGAACACGAACCGATACTGGCGCAATCCGAACTCGAGGAACTCTGCCCACGAGCAGGAAACGGGCGTCATCAGCAGGCCCTGCCGGGGCGCATGGGCGAGAAGCCCAGCTTTCCGCAGCGCCTCCGCCATCTGGAGGTCGTCGCTGATCGCCCCGCGCCAGAAGTCGCTGATCCGAATGGCGTCCAGCGTCTGGCGTCGCATCGCCACGCTGCCGCCCCAGACGAGCGGCATCGGCAGCGCCCCGCGCGGAAGCGCGGCGATGGCGTTGTTCGCCGCGGCAAGGCCGCAGGAGCTTGCGCGCGAATCTGCTGGAATCATCCAGCGATACCCGGTCGCGACGGGGCGTCCGGAATTCACCAGCACCGCTACAAGCCGGGGCAGCCACAGCGGAGTGGGCGCGGTGTCGGCGTCAATGAAGGCCACGATTTCATCGTCAGGCGCGAGGCGGTCGAGCGCCGCAAGCTGATTCCAGACTTTCTGGCCGGCGCGATCGGCGAGGCCCGCCACGACGATTTCGAGCGGCGCGCCCGGCCGCGCCTTCTCCGCTTCCAGAAGCGCAAAGGCTGGATCCTCGGTGCTCTCGACGGCTGCGATAATCCGATAACAATCATAAGCCTGCGCCCGCAACGCGGGCAGAAACCCCGCAAGGCGACCAGATCCGCGAACGGGCAGGATCACCGCGACGCCGGGCTCGCGCCCGGGGAATTCTGGCTGCGGCAATCCCCGCCGATAGCCAGCCGCAGCGATCGTCGCGCCGAAGCTCTGCGCCAGCCACACGGCGAGCGCCGCATCGGCGAGGATGGTCGCAACAGTCATGATTTGCCTATAGCATGACCGCGACTCACGCAGGTTGGGAGGCCTCGGATGTCGAAATCGAAACCGGCGACCACGGCGGCGTTCGTCGGACAGAAAGGCGGCGTCGGCAAGAGTACCCTTGCGCGTGTGCTTGCGGTCGGCGGCGCGCATCGCGGACGCAAGACGCTCTTGGCCGACTTTGACCTCGACCAGCTCACCTGCGTCGAATGGGGCGCGGCGCGTCTACGCGCGGGCATCGAGCCGGAGATCGACGCGCGCGCTTTCAAGAGCCTGAAAAAGCTCAGGAAAGAGGATGGGGAAGTCGAGTTCATCGTTGCCGATACGCGGGGCCTTGCGGACGATCTCTCGACCGAAATCGCCGAGGATTCGGAGGTCGTATTCTTGCCGACCGGCGTCTCGCAGGACGATCTGCGGCCGACGCTGGCGCTCGCGCGCAAGCTGGCGCGACGCGGCGCCGAGGGGCGCCTTGTCGTCGTCCTGTCGAAGGTCGGCCGTTCCGAAACGCAGTTCGCCCGCGCGGTCGAGGCGATCGAGGACGCCGGTTTCGAACTCCTTTCGGAGCACTGGCCGCAGCGGGACGGATTTCAGGCGGACCTGGATCTCGGCCGGGCGGGCCGCGAGTTCGCGCAATCCGCACCTGCGCGACATCGCCCAGCGCATGGAGGACGCGCTCTGGACGCGGACCTTGAAGGCGAAGTCGCGCGCGTAAGTCCCCGGCCGCAGGCCATGTTCGAAAGTCCGATTCTGCCTGCCCGGTAAGGCCCTTCGCTCACATCTAGCTACGCCTCTCGGTAAACTCGCCTGTAACGAGGCCCGAGCCCGGTCAGCAGCTGATAGCCGATGACGCCGCTGCGAGCGGCGAAATCGTCGAGCGGAATGGCGCTTCCGAAGAACTCCGCCCGCACGCCGGGCCGGACCGCTTCTTCTGGCAGGTCGGTGACGTCGGCGATTGCGAGGTCCATCGACACGCGGCCAACCAGGGGACAGCGTTTGCCGGCGATGGAGACCTCTGCGCCAGGCTTGGTGTCGGTTGCGCCGGCGGCGCTCGGCAGGCCGTCGGCGTAGCCGACCAAGAGGGTTGCGAGGCGAGTGGGGCGCTTCGCCGTCCATTGCGCATTGTAGCCGCAGGCCATGCCGGGCTCGATCCAACGCGTCTGCTGGATAGGGATGGTCAGGGTTGCGACCGGGCGCATCGGATTCGGCGATGCCGGGCGTCGGGTTGCCGCCGTAAAGCGCATAGCCGGGGCGCACGAGGTCACAGACCGGCGAGCCCGGCAAAAACAGACCGGACGAATTGTCGAGCGAAGCCGGCAGACGCGGGAAGGCTGCGCGCGCGGCGTCGAAAAGCGCGATTTGCCGAGCGTTGACGGGATCGTCCGGCCGTTCCGCAGAGACGAAATGGCTGATGAGAAGGTCGGCGCCCGAGGGCGCGCCATGGAGCGCCATGGCCTTTTGCAGTTCGGCCAGCGTATTGAAGCCGAGCCGGCGCATGCCGGTGTCGATATGCAGCGCGCATGGATAGGTCCGCCCGTGTCCGGTCGCGAAGCGCGTCCAACGCTCAAGCTCCTCGGCGCTCCCGATGGCCGGCTTTAGCCGCCATTCGGCGTAGTCGCCCGGATCGGCGTCCGGCTCGAGCCCGTTCAGGATATAGATCGCCGCATCCTCGGGCAGGACGCGCCGGGCCACGACGCCCTCAGCCAGCTGGGCCACGAAAAAGGTCCGCGCCCCAGCGGCCCAGAGCGCCGGGCCGGCCTTTTCGATTCCCGTTCCGTAGGCATTGGCCTTGACCACAGCGGCGCATTGCGCAGGCTCGGCCCGCTTCGCCAGCCCTCGCCAATTGTCGGCGAGCGCGGCAAGGTCGATCGTGAGACGCCCTGGGCCCGAAGGCGGTTCGCGCAGATTGGAAGAGGACGACATCAATTGTTCGCCCTACACGCCTTGAGGCGTTCGCAGCAAGCAAGCGCGCCCAAGTGGGAGACTTGCGTCGCACGCGGAGCTCGCGCCGGCGTCGAAGGCGGTCATGACCAAATCTTAATCCAGGGTTCAGCCCGCGTCTGGCGCCGCGCCTCCTTTTCGCCGCGCTGGCTGGTCATTCGCTTGAGGGCAGGGTAGATCGCGCATTTGCGGAGGCGATGGAATTCCATGGCGATTCGTTTCACCCGCCGGGCAGCGTTGCAGTTTTGCGCAGGCGGCGCCTTTGCCGCCGCGCTCTCCCGGCCTTTCGCGGCGCTCGCGGACGATGCGGTCGAGGTTCACGGGCTTTCCTCTTTCGGCGATCTCGCGCTGCCGCCCGACTTTCCCCACTTCGCCTATGTGAACCCGAACGCCCCGACCGGAGGCCTGCTCTCGCTCCAGATCACCGGCACGAGCGGCAACCAGACCTTCGACACTTTCGATACGCTCAATATTTACAGCTGGAAGGGGAATGGCGCGGCCGGGATGTCGGCCACCTACGACACCTTGATGACCGCCAACGGGGATGAGCCGGATTCGGTCTACGGCCTGCTGGCGCAATCGGTGAAGGTTTCCGCCGACAAGCGCGACTATCGTTTTCGCCTGCGCCCTGAGGCCCGTTTCGCCGACGGGACGCGGGTGACGGCCGCGGATGTCGCCTTCTCGCTCAACATCCTCAAGACCAAGGGCCACCCGATCTACGCACAGCTTCTGCGCGAGGTGGAATCTGCGTCGGCCGAGGGCGACGACGTAGCGTTCGTGCGCTTCGTCCAGGACAGGAGTCGCGACGCCCATCTGATCGTCGTCGGCATGCCGGTCTTTTCCGCCGCCTGGTGGAACGGGCGGGATTTCACCGCCCCGACGCTCGATGCGCCGCTTGGCTCCGGGGCTTACAAGGTGAAGACTTTTGAGCAGGGCCGCTTTATCGAATATTCGCGGCGCGAGGACTATTGGGGGACAAAACTGCCCGTAAACATCGGGCAGAACAATTTCGACCGGTTGCGCTTCGAATATTATCGCGAGCGGCAGGTCGCCTTCGAGGCCTTCAAGGCCGGCGCGATCAACTACCACGAGGAATATACCGCCCGCTTCTGGGCCACCGCCTACGATTTCCCGGCCGTGAAGGAAGGGCGCGTCAAGAAGGAGATACTGCACGACGGGTCGCCGTCGCGCACGCAGGGCTGGTATCTCAACACCCGGCGCGAGCAGTTCAAGGACCCGCGCGTGCGCGAGGCGATCGGCCTCTGCTTCGACTTCGAATGGACGAATAAGAACATCATGTACTCGTCCTACAAACGCATCGTCTCCTTCTTTCCCAACACGCCCATGGAGGCGAAGGGCAAGCCGGGCCCGGACGAGCTGAAGCTTCTCGAACCGTTCCGCGGCAAGGTCTCTCCCGAAGTCTTCGGGGAGCCTTATGTTCCGCCCGTCAGCGACGGCTCGGGCTTCGACCGCAAGCTTCTGAAACAGGCCTACGACCTCTTGCTCGCCGCGGGCTGCAAGCGCGACGGCTCGGTCATGAAGCTGCCGAACGGCAAGCCGCTGACGATCGAGTTCCTCGATTTTTCGAGCGCCCTCCAGCCGCACACGATGCCCTTCATCCAGAATCTCGGGAAGCTCGGCATTCAGGGCAATATCCGCGTCGTCGATCCCGCGCAGTACAAGGCGCGCACCGACGCCTTCGACTTCGACGTCGTCACCGCCGCCTCGGGCGGCTCGCTGACGCCGGGCGCCGATCTTCGCGTCGTCTGGACCTCTCAGGCGGCGGCGCAGAATGGCTCGCGCAATCTGGCGGGGGTCTCCGATCCGGTCGTGGACGCGCTCGTGCAGACGATCGCGGACGCGAAGTCGCGCGCCGAACTCGATACGGCGTGCCGCGCGTTGGACCGCGTGCTCCGCGCGGGGAGATACTGGGTTCCGATGTGGTATCGCGACACCTACTGGGTCGCCTATTGGGACGCCTTCTCGCGGCCCGATATCCAGCCCAAACTCGGCGTCGGGGCGCCCGGCACCTGGTGGTGGGATGACAAGAAGGCGAAGGCGATTGGGGTCAACGGCTGAGTTTCGTGAACGTTCGCCGTCAGCGTCGCCGCCGCATATAGCCGGTCCGCAACGGCGGAACGGCGCGGCCGCCTGACGCCATGTTCGCATATATCCTGCGCCGTCTCCTGCTCATGATCCCGACCATCTTCGGGATCATGGCCGTTTCCTTCGGCATCGTTCAATTTGTGCCGGGCGGCCCGGTCGAGCGCGCCATCGCGCAATTGCAGGGGGCCGACCAAGGCACGATGGCGGGGGTCGGCGGGACCGGCGGCCAGATCGGCGCCTCCGGCATGCAGGCGGGCGGCGACATCGCCTCACGCTATCGCGGCTCGCAGGGCCTCGACCCGAAGTTCATCAAGGAGCTCGAGAAGCAATACGGCTTCGACAAGCCGGCGTGGGAGCGCTTCGGGATTCTCGTCCGCGACTACGCGACCTTCCACTTCGGCAAGAGCTATTATCGCGACGTTCCGGTGCTGCAACTCATCAAGGAGAAGCTGCCCGTCTCGATCTCGCTCGGCCTCTGGATGACCCTGATCTCCTACGGCATCTCGATCCCGCTCGGCATCCGCAAGGCGGTGCGCGACGGCTCGCGCTTCGACACCGCGACCTCGGCGCTCGTGATCTTCGGCTACGCCATCCCGAATTTCCTGTTCGCGGTGCTGTTGATCGTGCTCTTCTGCGGCGGCTCGTTCTGGCAGATCTTCCCGCTTCGCGGCCTGACCTCGGACAATTGGGCCGACCTCGACTGGCCTCACAGAATCCTCGACTATCTTTGGCACATCACGCTGCCGGTGACCGCGCTCGTGCTCGGCTCCTTCGCCACCTCGACGCTGCTCACGAAGAACTCGTTCCTCGATGAGATCAAGAAAGCCTACGTCCAGACGGCGCGGATGAAGGGCCTCTCCGAGCGGCGGGTGCTCTACGGGCATGTGTTCCGCAACGCGATGCTGATCGTGATCGCCGGCTTCCCGGGCGCCTTCATCGCCGCCTTCTTCACCGGCTCGCTCCTGATCGAGCAGGTCTTTTCTCTGGATGGCCTGGGCTACCTGTCCTACGATTCGCTGATCCAGCGCGACTATCCGGTCGTGCTCGCCAACCTCTACATCTTCGCCCTCATCGGCCTCGTGGTGAATCTCGTCTCGGACCTGACCTACACCTGGATCGATCCGCGCATCGATTTCGAGACGCGGGAGGTCTGAGGCCAATGAACGAGGCTCCCTCACCCGCCGACGACCTCCGGCAAGCGAAAGAGGAGGCGCAGGCTTTTCTCGCGCCGGGTCCTGCGGACGAATTCTCGCCGCCCGCAGGCGACAGGGAGGTCTCGCCGCGCCCGAGAACGCGACTGTCGCCGATGAATCGCAGGCGGCTCGACAATTTCCGCCGCAACCGTCGCGGCTGGTGGTCGTTGTGGATCTTCCTTGTCCTCTTCGTTGCTTCGCTTGGCGCGGAGTTCCTCTGCAACGATCGCCCGCTGATCATCTCGTACAAGGGCGAGCTTCTATTCCCCGTCTTCGTCAGCTATCCGGAAGACAAGTTCGGCGGCTTTCAGGCGACGACGGATTATCGCGATCCCTTCGTCGCCAACGAGATCAAGGCGCATGGTTGGATGATCTGGCCGCCGGTCCGCTTCGCCAATTCGACCACCATCCTGGACCCGCCGACACCCCTGCCGACGCCGCCGACCTGGCTCCTGACCGAGAAGCAATGTCGCGCCGCGCTCGAACGGCAGAAGGTCGAGGACGCCGCGACGATATCGCGGCCGTGCAGCCGGCTCGAACCTTTGTGGCTCGGGTCCGATCAGGACGGGCACGACATTGTCGCGCGTCTCCTCTATGGCTTTCGCATCTCCGTGCTGTTTGGCCTCATCCTCGCCGGCGTCTCATCGGTGATCGGCGTTTTCGCCGGCGCTGTGCAGGGCTATTTTGGCGGCTGGCTCGACCTTGTGATGCAGCGGGTGATCGAGATCTGGTCTTCGCTGCCGCATCTCTACATCCTCATCATCCTCTCCGCGATTTTGGCGCCGAGCTTTCTCGTCCTGCTGACGATTCTGCTGCTCTTCTCCTGGGTGAGCCTCGTCCATGTCGTGCGCGCCGAATTTCTGCGTGCGCGCAATTTTGAATATGTGAACGCGGCGCGGGCGCTCGGCCTCACCAACGCGAAGATCATCGTCAAGCACGTGCTGCCGAACGCGATGGTCGCGACGCTGACCTTTCTGCCCTTCATCGTCAATTCTTCGATCTCGACGCTGACTTCGCTCGACTTTCTCGGCCTCGGCATGCCGCCCGGCTCGCCGTCGCTGGGCGAGCTTCTGCTTCAGGGCAAGTCGAATCTGTCCGCGCCCTGGATCGGCATCTCGGCCTTCGTGGTGATCGCGCTTCTACTCTCGCTGCTCATCTTCATCGGCGAAGCCGTGCGGGACGCTTTCGATCCGCGAAAGACCTTCTCATGAACGGGCCGCTGCTCGACGTGCGCAACCTCTCGATCGCCTTCTCGCAAGGAGAAACACGGAAGAGCGTCGTCGAAGGCGTCTCGTTCAAGCTCGAGAAGGGCAGGGCGCTCGCGCTCGTTGGCGAATCCGGCTCCGGCAAGACGGTGACGGCGCAGGCGATCGTGCGCCTGCTGCCCCAGCCGGCCGCAAGCTATCCGACCGGCGAGATCGTCTTTAAAGGCCGGGACGTCCTGAAGATGACCGAGGCGGAGCTGCGCAAGATGCGCGGCGCCGGCGTGACCATGGTGTTTCAGGAGCCCATGACGTCGCTCAATCCGCTTCACACCATCGACAGGCAGGTCGGCGAAATCATCGCGCTGCATCACGGACACAATGCCGCAACGAAGGCGCGTATCGTCGAGCTTCTGACCGAGGTCGGCATCGCCGATCCGACCGAACGACTCGGCGCCTATCCGCATCAGCTTTCGGGCGGTCAGCGTCAGCGCGTGATGATCGCCATGGCGCTTGCGAACAAGCCGGACCTTCTGATCGCCGACGAGCCGACGACCGCGCTCGACGTCACCGTTCAGGCGCAGATCCTGAAGCTGCTGAAAGATCTTCAGACACGCTTCGATATGGCGATGCTGTTCATCACGCACGACCTTCACGTCGTGCGCCGCATAGCGGACGACGTGATCGTGATGCAGCATGGACGCATCGTGGAAGCCGGTTCGACAAATGAGGTTTTTGCCCATCCGCAGCACCCTTATACGAAGGCGCTGCTCGCCGCGGAGCCCAAGGGCGAGGCGCCGCTGGCCGACGCTTCCGCGCCGGTCATCGCAAGCGCCGACGATCTCAAGGTGTGGTTCCCGATCAAGCGCGGCTTCTTCCGCCGCACGATCGGCTATGTGAAGGCGGTGGACGGGGTCTCGGCCGAAGTCCGCGAGGGCGAGACGCTTGGCGTCGTGGGTGAATCCGGATCAGGCAAGACGACGCTCGGACATGCGATCCTGCGGCTCATCCGGTCCGAAGGGCCGATCGTCTTCATGGGCAAGCACATCGAGCATTTCGACCGCAAGGCCATGCGTCCGTTACGGCGCGACATGCAGATCGTCTTTCAGGACCCGTTCGGCTCGCTGTCGCCGCGCATGTCGGTGGCCGAGATCGTCGAAGAAGGCCTGATCGCGCAGGGGACGAAGCTCAATGCGGCGGAGCGGCGTCGTGTCGTCGAGCAGGCGCTTGCCGACACCGGCCTCGATGTCTCGACACTCGACCGCTATCCGCACGAATTTTCCGGCGGACAGCGGCAGCGCATCGCCATCGCCCGCGCCATGGCGCTCGACCCGAAGTTTGTCGTGCTCGACGAGCCGACCTCCGCGCTTGACATGTCGATCCAGGCCCAGATCGTCGACCTTTTGCGCGATCTGCAGAAACGCCGCAAACTCGCATACCTTTTTATCTCGCACGACCTTCGCGTCGTCAGGGCGCTGGCAAGCGAGATCATTGTCATGCGGCGCGGCAAGGCGGTCGAGAGCGGTCCGGCGAAAGCGGTGTTCGAGGCGCCGCAGAACGATTACACACGCGCCCTGTTTGCCGCCGCCTTCGCCAACGAGGCGACGATGAGCGACGTGGTGAGCCAATGAGAAGCGCCGCCCTTTCCCTTCTCCCTTTGGGAGAAGGTGGCCGGCGAAGCCGGCCGGATGAGGGGACTGAGGCAAACAGCCGAGGCCCGGTCCCCTCACCCCCGACTGCTCTCCGCATGGGAGAAGGGAAATGACCCGCGCGGTTCTCATTGTCCTCAATTCCGTCGGCTGTGGCGGCGCGCAGGACGCGGCGGCCTATGGCGATGAAGGCTCGGATACGCTCGGCCATATCGCGCAAGCCTGCGCGGAGGGACGAGGCGACCGGGAGGGCTTGCGGAGCGGGCCGCTTGCAGATTCCCCACCTTGCCTCGCTCGGCCTCTACCACGCGATGCTGGCGTCGACCGGCGTTTCCCCGCCCGGTCTCACGCTCGATCACCCCGCGCGGCCAATGGGGCTATGGCGTCGAGACATCGCGCGGCAAGGACACGCCGTCGGGCCATTGGGAAATCGCCGGCGCGCCGGTCGATTTCGACTGGGGATATTTTCCCGAAACGATCCCAGCCTTTCCGGAGTGGCTCACCGACGCGATGATCGCTCAAGGCAAGCTCACGGGAATTCTCGGCAATCGCCACGCCTCGGGCACGGCGGTCATCGAGGATTTCGGCGAGGAGCATCTGCGCACGCTTGCGCCGATCTGCTACACCTCGGCCGATTCCGTGCTTCAGATCGCGGCGCACGAGGACGCGTTCGGACTCGAGCGACTCTACGACCTTTGCCGTCTTACGCGAAAGCTTTGCGATCCCTTGCGCATCGGCCGCGTCATCGCCCGGCCGTTCGTGGGGACGAATGCGAAGGACTTCGTTCGCACGCCGCGCCGCAAGGATTTCGCGATGCCGCCGCCCGACGGCAACCTTTTGCAGCGCGCCGCACAGGCTGGCCGGGCGATCGTCTCCATCGGCAAGATCGGCGACATCTTTGCCCATCACGACACCGGCGAGGAGCGCAAGGGCAAGAGTAACGACGGCAATGTCGATCTCATGCTGGAGGCTTTGCGGACGACGCCGGAGGGCGGACTGATTTTCGTCAACCTCGTCGATTTCGACACGGAATGGGGCCACCGCCGCGACGTCGCCGGCTACGCCGCCTGTCTCGAAGCTTTTGATCGCCGCGCTGCCGGAGATCGCCGCCGCGCTTCGCCCGCACGATTTCTGCCTGATCACCGCGGACCACGGCAACGATCCGACCTTCAGGGGCTTCGACCACACGCGCGAGCACGTGCCGATTCTGGCCTTCGGCGCGGGCGCGGCGCCCGGGCCGATCGGCCGGCGCGCCACGCTTCGCCGACATCGCCGAGACCCTTGCCGCCAAACTCGGCCTGCCGAGAGGCGCGCACGGGCGGGCCTGGGCGGCATGACGTTCGTGCTCGACGATCGGCTCGCGCGGGACACGTTTCTCGTCGGCGACCTGCCTCTGTCGCGCTTGCTGCTGATGAATGACGCGCGCTGGCCGTGGCTCATTCTCGTCCCCCGGCAAGAAGGTCTCGTGGAACTTACCGATCTTGCCGCGTCAGACCGCGTCTTGCTCATCGAGGAGGCCGCATCGGCGGCGAATTTTCTTGAACGCGAGGCGAACCCGGACAAGGTCAATATCGGGGCGCTCGGCAATATCGTGAGGCAGTTTCACCTGCATGTGGTCGCGCGCTTCGCGAGCGATCCTGCCTGGCCTGGACCGGTCTGGGGACAGGGGATTGCGCAGCCCTACGACCCGGCGGCGGCGCATGCGCGGATTAAAGCCGCGCGAAGATCTCTGGCCCTACCGTCCGCATAGACTTTCCGTTAAATTAGAGCGGAGCGCCGCGCGGTTGCTGAAAAGCCGTATCTCGGCTATAATCGCGCTATGAGACGGTTTTGCGAAGCGATCTCGGGCTTTGACGGTTTCGCGTCGGCGGCTGGGCCCATCGCCGGTGAAGCGCCGAACAAAAAACTTTTGTGGGCGAATCCGCCGTAAGCCATTGAAAAAGTTCAATCCCGACGAGAGAATCCAAGAAAAACCAAGGCGTTTCCAAGCCGGTTTCCCAAGGTTTCACGCGCAAAAAGGCCGGTCGCCCAAGCAAGTCCAAATCAGGAGCGGCGTTGCCGCGCCGAGCCTGCGCGCTGGGCGGAGGCGAAACTCACCGCTTCCGGTCCTTCAGAATCTCGCGCGCCGCGTTGTAGCCGGGAACGCCGCCGACGCCCCCGCCCGGATGGGCGGAAGAGCCGCACTGGTAGAGACCCTTGATCGGCGAGCGGTAATCGGCCCAATGAGGCGCCGGGCGCGCCCAGAAAAGCTGGTCGATCTGCAGTTCGCCGTGAAAGATATGGCCGTGCGGCGAGCCGATCGTCGCCTCGATGTCGGGCGGCGTCAGCACCTGCATCCCGATGATCCCGTCGGAGAAGCCCGGCGCATAGGTATCGATCTGCCGCATGACATTGCGAACGAGTTCGTCCTTGCGCGTCGTCCAGTCGCCCTCTTTCAATTTGTAAGGAGCGTGGCCGCCAAACAGATTGACGATGTGCTTGCCGGGCGGCGCGACGGAATCGTCGACAAAAGTCGGCGTCACGGGGGTTACGAAAGGCTCGCGCGACATGTCGCCGTATTTGGCGTCGTCATAGGCCCGCTCGAGATAGTCGATTGTCGGGCCGATGTGCGTGTAGGTGGGATAAGCAAAGCCGCAGGCCTCGGCGTTGAACGCCTTGTAATGCGGCAATCTCTCGCAGGCGACGTTGATCTTGAAGGCGGAGGAGAACGTCCGGTACGCTTCGAGGTCGCGCACGAATTCCGCCGGCAGCATCGCCTTGTCGAGCAGTTTGAGGAACGTCAGCTTAGCCGAGAGATTGCTCGCGACGATGCCGGCCTCGTAGCGGGAGCCGTCGGCGAGCGTGACGCCAGTCGCCCGGCCATTCCGGGCGTCCACTGAGGCGACCTCGCAGTCTGTCTTGCAGACCAGGCCCTTTTCCTGGCCTGAACGGGCGATGGCCTGGGTGATCGCCCCCATGCCGCCGCGCACGAAACCCCAGCCGCCCGCCCCCGCATGTTCGCCCATCACATGATGCATGATGACATAGGCGGAGCCCGGACTTTTTGGTCCGGCAAAAGTGCCGATGCCGCTGTAATAGGCCAGCACGGCTTTGATTTCGCTGCGCTCGAACCATTCGGACAGATAGTCGTCGGCGCTCATTGTCATGAGGTCGATGAGGCGGAAAAGCTTGTTGTTGATCTTGCGATACTTCCACAGAAACTTCGCGGTCTCCTTGAACGATTTCCAGTCGCGGCAGGAGGGATCGGGCGGCGTTTCGAGAAGGAGGCGCCGCATGATCTTCACCGAATCCATCAGATACGCGTCGAACTCGGGGTAGATCGCCGCGTCCTTCCTGGAGAAGCGGGCAAAGGACTCCTGGGTTTTCTTGATGTCGTCGGCAAAGATTATGTAGTCGTCGCCAGGGAGAGGCGCGAACATGTCCGTCGCGGGGAGGACTTTGTAACCGTATTTGGCAAGTTCGAGATCCGCGATTATTCGCGGATGCAAGAGGCTCATCAGATAGCTGAAGACCGAGAATTTGAAGCCCGGAATGATTTCCTCGGTGACCGCGGCGCCGCCGAGCACATGTCTGCGCTCCAGGACGAGGGTTTTGAGCCCCGCGCGGGCCAGATAGGCGCCGCAGGTCAAGCCATTGTGGCCGCCGCCGATGATGATGGCGTCATAGCGTTCGGACAAGCGGCGCGCTCCCGGCAGGTTTATCCAAAAAGCAAAAATTCTGGGCCGGATTTTTTGTCAAGCCTTGGCGGAGGCAGCGCAATTCCGGCGAAATCAAACTGGAGCGGGCGAAGGGAATCGAACCCTCGTATGAAGCTTGGGAAGCTTCCGTTCTACCATTGAACTACGCCCGCTTACTGGCAGGAGAGGAGGGACTCGAACCCCCAACCCCCGGTTTTGGAGACCGGTGCTCTAACCAAAT
Source organism: uncultured Alphaproteobacteria bacterium (assembly GCA_963824465.1). Lineage (GTDB taxonomy): Bacteria > Pseudomonadota > Alphaproteobacteria > Rhizobiales > Beijerinckiaceae > Roseiarcus. The sequence goes on along the minus strand of CAWGPL010000012.1, from coordinate 110,462 downwards.
TGAGCTACACTCCTAAAGCCGCGTCCCTTGTGCCGCAACCCGCGGCGGGACGCAAGACCGCCGGCGGACGCGTCGCCGGCTCCCCGCGCGAGCGGGCGTAAGGGCCGCGCCTCATGCGGAGGGCTTGTCGCCGGCCGAGGTTTGAAAAGCTTGGAGCATGCGCAAACGCGCCGTGTTTCCAAACTCTTTTGCTATTGGAATTCCTTGGATTGTCTTGGATTCTCTCGGCGGAAATGAACCTTTTCAATGGGTTACGGGCGATCGGCGAGAAAAGTATTTTTTGCGCGCCTTCTTCCCATGGTCAGAGACGGACGCCGCCTCGCGCGCTTACATAATGAACGGGCTGGACGCGTCCATAAATCTGCGGCAAAATCGATGTCTCCTGATGAATGATCCTGGATAACAGAATTATGACCCCGAAACGCGTTTTTGGGAAGCAATTGTTTGGGCCTCGCATCGCCCGCTAGTCCGGGCTCCGAACCGGCCCGCTCCTGCAAAGTTTTCAGGATCGCGAGCGCCCGCTCGGCCTTTTCGGCGGGCACAAAAATATGGTCGTGGTGGAAGGCCGCCACGACATTGCAGGGAATGTTTTCCTCAGCCAGCGCGGAGGAGACGGCGGCGGTCAAGCCGACGCCGTCCAGCGCCGAATTCACGCCAAGCACGATCCGCCGCATCGGCAGGCTGACGTCGAAGCCAAGCGCCTCCGCCTTTTCGCGCTCAAGGATCAAGGTGACGCCTTCCTCCTCACGGAACGTCCCGAGCGCATGGGGGAGGGCGGCGGCGAGGACCCGCGTCGTCGGCGGTCGAGGCGAAGATGTAGGTTTGGCTGTCAAGGACGGGACGGAGCGCGCGGAGCATCGCGTGGGTTTTGTGTATTTTTGTGGGTGTTGGGGACCGTATGCGATCGACGGGAAACGCGCGTCTTAAATGCCGCGCTAAACGACGCAAAAGGTGGAAAGCGGATCTCACGCCACACACTCGGGTCCGGCAAGTTTGCGCCCATCTCCGATATCGCCCCGAGCGTGCGCCCGACCCGAAAGTCGGCATTCGTTCATCACGAACAGCGGCGCGGAGCCGGTGGGAGACCGGACATTGCAATCGACCGTGAGCTGTGGTCCCTCGCGTGTTATCGGCGACTTCCTCTGAGGGGTGTCATTCGTCGTCCTTTGGCGCCTAAGTCATTTATTCTGTCAAGCGAGAAAACGTGGTTGGCGGCCGATTTGGCCGTCTCTATATAAGGGCGAGCAAGTCGCTTCCCGGCACGGTGGGAATATGAAGAACGGTACGCGCTTCGCGTGGGTGATGGATGAGGCGGCACCGCGCCCGGTCGAGTTATGCGATCGGGAAATCCTCCGAACCGCCCGGTTCGTGGCGTTGCCCTCGGCCGGCTCGCTGATCGCCGGCTGGACGCTCGTCGTGCCGCGGTCCGCCATGATTAATTTAGCCGGGCTTCTGCGACGATGCGAGCAGAGCGGAGCTCGACTTGATCATCAAGATCCTCGCCCTTTCGCTGGCGGACCGGTCTACGCGTCTATTGCTTCGAGCATGGCGCGGGCTGGTCGGGGAGCGCCACGGGTTGCGGTGTCGATCAGGCCCATCTTCATATCGTTCCTTTGCCGTTCGACCTGCTGGCCGCAACTCGCGCGCGGACGGACGGCGCGATCGACGGCGTTCAGCGACGCCTGACCAAGGACGCGACGCTCGCGCAAACCCGCCGTCGGAGGGCGAGATGTGGCCCTCTGGAGTGCGGACGAGGGTCGCCCTATGATTGGCGCTGTGCGCCGACCCGTATCGCAATGGATCCGACGCGTGGTCGCGGATGAACTCGGGATGGCCGACGAATGGGACTACCGGAACCATCCGCAAACCCAAACCGTAAGCCGGACGCTGGAGATTTTGGCACCGTTGCGGGTGAAACCGGCGGCATAATCTCGACTGTCGAGGACACCAAGGACAATAAGCTCGACCATCGCCATCTGGGCGATTGGGGTAGTCGGTATAGCGCCGGCGCCTGGTGTCAGATCGGCGTCGAATTCACCTACCTCATGATCGTTCTGTTCAGCGCGATCCTCCTACTAGCGTGGATCGGCTATCATATCGCGCCGCGACCTTCGCTCGGCCAGCGGCTGATCCCGCTCTTCGGAATTGAATTGGTCTATCCGCGCGACCGGACCTTTCTCTTGTGGACGGCGGTCGGACTGAGTGGAATTGCCGGTGGGACATCCTTCTCGCTCAAATGGCTGTATCATTCGGTAGCCAAGGCTCTCTGGAACCGCGAGGCCACTCTTTGGCGGCTGATCGTGCCTGTCCTGTCCGGCACCCTCGCGGTATTCGTCTCCATGCTGGTAGCCTCGGGCATTTTGTCATTGATCGACCAGCGCTTCTTCCACAATTTCTACGGGGCTGTCGGAATTGGCTGGCTGCTCGGCTATTTCTCCGACAACGTCCTCGCTTCCCTTCAGAAGCTCGCGCATAAATGGTTCGGCACGGTCGACGAACCAAAAGGCGAATTGCCCGACGCCCCACCATCGATGCCAGTCAGATGAGGTCCACACAGCCTAGTCGTTTGCCCACTAGATCCGCTTGGCCTGCTCGTCCACCCGGAGCTCCGGGCTGACAATAACGAGCCCACTCAGGACTTTTTCACGACCGTCTTCAACTACGGCACTAAGGTCGCGGGCCTTCAAATCTGCCCCCCGCCTGGGTTCCGACCTATGTCGCGCTACCCGCTTGGCTGTCACTCGATTGGGCCGGCAAACCGGATGGCTGGCTCGCGCACGGGAGGCGGCGCGGCGTGTCGATCGAGGCGGCCTGGAAACTTGTGTCGGGGTCAGGCGAGCACACGGTGATCGTCCGCTCGAGCGCGGTCGGGGAAGGTCTTGTCGACCGTGGTCTTTACCGATCGATCTGCATTAATGCCGGTGCCGATATCGAAACGGCGCTGTCGGCGATAGAGGACATATACACGCATTTTGCCAGCCGCCAGCGTCATGCAGCGATGGGCATTTGCCTCCAGCGCTACATGCATCCGGACTTTGCGGGACACGTCTCAAACGAAACGCATCTGAGCGCGACCCGCAACCAATGGAAGTATGGCCTTGAGATGCCGGGGTTCGTACCCGATCGCGGGCTCAACTCGAAGTTCGCGTCGTCGCTGGACGAAGTCGATCCGATCGCGCTTCACTCGCAACGCGATATTCCGAAGGCTCTTCGCAGGGTCTGCAACTGGGCTAACCTGAGGGTCGACGGCAGGTCGCATCTCGAATGGTGCGGCGCGGGCGGCAGGCTCTGGATCGTTCAGCTCGATCAGGAAGGGCCGACTTCGGCGGGCTCCAACCCGCATGTCATGCCGGTTGTGCGGGCACCCTCAAGAAGACGTCGAGCCGCCGCAAGCAGGTGTGTTTAGGCTTTATCGGAACTAGGACGATTTGGTCTGGCGCAAATTGCGCAATGTTCGCGACTTCTGGACCGACGGAGACCCACCCCGGCACCGCCTGTTCTTCGCGCGCGGCGACGAGATCACAAAAGCGCTGGCCCGCAAGGGCGGCGCGACACGGATTGCGGCGGAAATCGACGCCCTGACCGCGAGGCGGGCGGTCTTGCGGACCGATACACTCAACCCTGCCATCAAACCCATGAATTTGCCGCGCACGTTTACGGTTGACGGGACGGTGGCGGCGAAATGGCTGCCTGACACGCTCGCCGAGATGCGCAGGAAGGGCGCGGCCGACAACGAAGTTGCGATCATTCTGCACCGATACATTCCCGCGCGCGCTTCAGCTTGGACATTCTACGCACCCGGTGACGATTTTGTGCAGATTGACGCCTTGTGGGGCCTCCCCGACGGCTTGCAGTTTCTTAGCCACGACACCTTTCAGCTCGACGCCAGAACCGGCGTGGAGCTGGCGGCGCAGGTCCGTTTCAAACCCGATTTCCTGCAGGAGCAGGACGACGGGGAATGGCGATATGTCCCGGTCGCGCGTCAGTTCGGCCGAGATCGTGTTCTGTCGCGTGAAGCGTTGCGGATTAGCTCTCCAGACCGTTGCTATCGCTAAGAAGATAAAGGACCGGGCACAGGTCATGTGGTTCTGCGATTTGCCCGAGGAATTGGGCCTAGGCCAGCATTTGCCGTGGTATCGATCAAAAGAATTTGTGGGTGTTTCTTCGGGCGAGCGACCGGCGATCCCTGAGCGCCTTGCACAGAGCCTTGCGGACCTCGACACACTTGAGCGGGCCGGAGGGCGCTTCATCATCCGCGTTGCACCAGAAGTTCATCTGGTCAGGGAAGATGACAAATTTCTCGATCGCGTGATCGCTCTGGCTCAGGCGCACAGCCTGCCTGTCGAGCTGGCAGGCTCGGTTCTCGGGCATGCTTATTACCGCTTGCGCGGCGCAGGAATTGATGGTGATCGTTCCCCAACCCAAGTATCCAAGGGCTCGCGGACGCCAGCGTCATTTCAAAGTTGTGCGCGATGCGATCCCCCAGAACATTGCGGCCAAGGGTGAGCGGGTCAGCGTTGCTCGACTGCCGCCCGACCAGGCATTCGTCGCACTGATTGGCAAGCTGCTCGAGGAGGGACTCGAACTAAGCGTTGCGGTTCGAGACGAAGATCGTCTCGAAGAACTGGCGGATGTGCTTGAGGTTATCCGCGGTCTTGCAGCTAGCGCCGGCATCGGCTGGGAAAGAGTTGTCGATGCCGCACTTGTCAAGCGGTCAAAACGCGGTGGATTCGAGCAGCAAACTGTCCTCCTTGAAACAGAGAGACCAAAGCCCAACGCTCTGAGAACTCTCGAAATATCTAAGGGGAACACAGATTCTGCCATCCAGCTTCGCGATCTCGGCGTGATGGCGGTCGAAGGTTCTGCGGCCACCGTCTCGTTCTCGCGACTGCTTGCCAACAATTCGCTGACGGTCGAGCTCGCACTAGCAGGCCGGACTGTCCAGCTTTCGATAGCGCTCGGGGGGGGAGGGCTACAAGTGCAGATCGCCGACGGCCCTAGCAGAGAGGAAGTGCCGGGCTCGCAACTTGATCTGTTTCCGCGCAACTAGACTAATCGCCCGAACGCCATTGCTCGGCCCGTGCTGAATGACGCTGCCAGCAAGGACAGGAAAAGCTGCCTCTTGCGAACACGCATCCGCGCTATGTTGGCTCGAGTGACCTCGTCGACGAGCGGGTAAATCGCCAGGGTAGCGCAATCGAAGCTTCCTTGTGACGGCGGCTTCGTGGATCGCTCTCACTGCCAGCCACCAGTCAACTCCCGGCTAAATTCCCTTACTCAACTCGTCGGCGCTAAACCATCTCAGGCCGACTTCACCCGTCCGCAAACTCGCCCCCTCACCCCTCCCCAAACACCCGCCCGAAAATCGCATCCACGCCCTTCAGGTGATACCCAAGGTCGAACAACGCCTCCAATTCGGCCGGCGACAAAGCCTTGGCGACATCCTTGTCGGCCTTGAGCAGGGTCAGAAAATCGCCTTCGCCGCGCCAGACCGGCATGGCGTTGCGCTGGACGAGGGAATAGGCGTCTTCGCGGGAAACGCCTTTCTGGGTCAGCGCCAGCAGCACGCGCTGGGAGTGGATGAGGCCGCCGAGGCGGTCGAGGTTCTTTTTCATGTTTTCGGGATAGACGACGAGCTTGTCGACGACGCTGGCGAGTCGCGCCAGCGCGAAATCGAGGGTGATGGTGGCGTCGGGGCCGATCATCCGTTCGACCGAGGAATGCGAAATGTCGCGCTCGTGCCAGAGCGCCACGTTTTCGAGCGCCGGCGTCACCGCCGAGCGCACCATGCGGGCAAGGCCGGTCAGATTCTCGGTCAGCACGGGATTGCGCTTGTGCGGCATGGCCGACGAGCCTTTTTGCCCCTCGGAGAAAAATTCTTCCGCCTCCAAAACCTCGGTGCGCTGCAAATGGCGGATTTCCGTCGCGAGCCGCTCGACCGATGACGCGACGACGCCGAGCGTTGCGAAAAACATCGCGTGCCGGTCGCGCGGAATAATCTGGGTCGAGACCGGCTCGGGCTTCAGGCCGAGCTTCTTCGCGACATAGACTTCCACGCGCGGGTCGATGTTGGCGAAGGTGCCGACGGCGCCGGAAATGGCCGCAGTCGCGATCTCCTGCTTCGCGGCGACGAGGCGGGCGCGGGCGCGGGAAAATTCGGCGTAAGCGAGCGCGAGCTTGAGGCCGAAAGTCGTGGGCTCGGCGTGAATGCCATGCGAGCGGCCGATGGTCGGCGTGAGCTTATGCTCGAAGGCGCGGCGCTTTAGCGCGGCGAGCACCGCGTCCACATCCGCGATCAGAATGTCGCTCGCGCGCGAAAGCTGCACGGCGAGGCAGGTGTCGAGCACGTCCGAGCTTGTCATGCCCTGATGGACGAAGCGGGAATCGGGTCCGATGAATTCGGCGAGATGGGTCAGAAAGGCGATGACGTCGTGCTTGGTGACGCGTTCGATCTCGTCGATGCGGGCGACGTCGAATTTGGCTTTGCCTCCCTTCTCCCAGATGGCTTTGGCCGCTTCCTTCGGGATGACGCCGATCTCCGCCATCGCCTCGCAAGCGAAAGCCTCGATCTCGAACCAGATGCGGAAGCGGGTTTCCGGCGACCAGACGGCGACCATCTCGGGGCGGGAATAACGGGGGATCATTGGCTCAACTCTTGCTGCTTTCCGCCGCGGGTCTATAGGAACGAGCGCCGGGAATCGAGGCGGCTGCGGCGAAAGAGGTGTTCGGGATGGCGTCGCGTTCCTATGATGCAATCGTCCTCGGGGCCGGGATGGTCGGGGTGTCGGCGGCGCTGGCGCTGCAGGCGCGCGGACGAAAAGTCGCGCTGGTCGACCGCCACGGCGAGGCGGCGGACGAGACGAGCTTTGGCAACGCCGGCCTCATCCAGAGCGAAGCGGTCATCCCCTATACGTTTCCGCGCGACCCGGCCGAGATCGCCAACGCCGCGCTCAATCGCGATCCGCGCGCCCACATCCGCTACGGCGCGCTGCCGGCCAACGCCGAGGCGCTCTGGCAATATTTCCGCTTCTCGACTTCGGACAGGGTGGTCGAGACCGCGCGGGCGATGAAGCCGCTCGTGTTCGCCGCGACGGCCGAACATCTCAAGATCGCGCAGGCCGCCGGGGCCGCCGATCTTCTGCGGCCCACGGGCTGGATCAAGGTCTGGCGCACGGGCGAGGGCGAGGAGGCGGCCCACCGCGACATCGAGGAATTGCGGCAATATGGCGTGAATGCCAACGCCCTCGACCGCGCCGCGCTGATCGAACTCGAACCCAATCTCAGCGAACTGGCCAAGGGCGGCTTTCACTTTCCCGATCCGCTGACGACGCCCGACCCGCAGGGGCTCGCGCGCGCCTATGCGGCGCTCTTCGTGAAGCAGGGCGGCGAATTTTTGAAGGGCGACGCGAAGACCCTGCGCGCCGAAGGCGGCCGCTGGACGGTCACGACCGAGGACGGAAGACGTCGCCGCTCCCGACGTGGTGATCGCGCTCGGACCCTGGTCGGAGGAACTGATCGAGCATTTCGGGCTGAAGCTGCCGTTCTTCGTCAAGCGCGGCTATCACAGGCACTACGAGCCGCGCGGCAATCAGGGCCTGAACCGCCCAGTGCTGGACCTGGAGAAGGGCTATCTCGTCGTGCCGATGAAGCTCGGCTTAAGGCTCACGACGGGCGCGGAATTCGCCCGCCGCGACGACCCTCCGTCCTCGGCCCATCTCGACCGGCTCGAACCTTTCGCGCGCGAAATGTTCCCCATTGGCAAGGCCAAGGAGTCGGCGCCCTGGATGGGACGGCGCCCCTGCCTGCCCGACATGCGCCCGATCGTCGGCGCCTTTCCGGGCAAACCGGGCCTATGGCTCGATTTCGGCCACCAGCATCTCGGCCTGACGCTAGGACCCGCGAGCGGCCGCCTGCTCGCCGAACTGATGTCGGGCGACACGCCCTTCGTCGACGCCGAACCGTTCCGAGCGGAAAGGTTCGGGTGAGCGAGTCCGGGCGGCGCCGGGTCAGCGACAGGACGACACGCGGCGCTCTCGCGTAGGGGCCCAGAAAGCGGTAGAATAGTCGCTGCTCTTCTCATGGGAGGACAGCGATGGACGCAAAGTCCAGCGCAGGCGAAGGCCTTGAAGGGGCGGTCCGCCCGAGAGGAGCCGCGCTTCCGAAAGTTGAGCTTCGGCTTCATGACGCCGTCGATCTTGCGAGCGGCAGAATAGAGACGGCGGCCGCGACAGGCCCTCTTACGGCTGCGGCGCGGGCGGAACGGCTTGCCGACATCGGCATCCGCGTCGACCCTTCGACCCTCACGAGCCCATCCTACCGGCTGACGCCTCAAACGCCCTACCAGGCGGCGCCGGAGGCCTGGATCGACGCATTTGACGGCGCCTATAACGCAGGCCCGGGCGTTGATCAGATCTGGTGGCGGCTCCCTTCGAGCTTCGAGACGGAGTTCATGCCGGGCTGCAATTTTACTGCCCGAGGCTTGCCCGACGGACCATGCGTCATGAGTCTCTCATTCGAAGCGTGGCCCTATCTAGGCCTGACTGGAACCGTGGTCGTCGATATCGGCGCTGAGCGCACGGAGTTCCAGATCAGTGCGCCGGTATCGCGGACGGTTGACATCTGCTTCGTTCAAGCCGGCGCCGATCCCTTGACCACAATGGTCTTTTTCCGGCCAGGACTCGAAGACTTCGTGTTCCATTCCATGTCGCTCGGGAGGACAAACATGCCTGGAAACATCAGCCCGTGGCCGGTCGTCAAAATTGGCTTGAATGGGCATCCTGTGAAGACGCTGCAACATTTATTGAGGGCTCGAGGACATTCCGTGGCCGTCGATGGCGACTTCGGTCCGAACACGGAAGCTGCGGTCAAGGCGTTTCAATCGGCGAATGGGCTCGTGGCTGACGGAATTGTCGGTCCCGTCACCTGGCTAGCGCTCGTCGTGCAGGTCAAAAAGGGCAGCCACGGCGACGCCGTTCGCGGGGTGCAGGAAGAATTTCAGTTCCGCAACGGTTCCGGCGATCCGACCCAGGGGGTTCAGATCGATGGAGATTTCGGCCCTCAGACCGACGCCGCCGTGCGGGGCTTCCAGCAGGCGCTCTCGCTCGACATTCCTGCAGTCGTGGTCGACGGAATCGTCGGGGCCGTGACCTGGCAGGCCCTTACGAGCGGAATGCTGTCCTTCTGACTTTTCCTTACCCTTGAAGAGGATGCGCAGATGGCTGAGCCGGTGCTGAGACTCGGGTCCAACGAGCCCGCTGTGAAAGATCTCCAACAAGCCCTGACGACTTTGGGATACGGTCCCGGTCCGGTCGACGGGGCCTTCGGAACGACGACCGAAGCCGCGGTCAAAGCGTTTCAGTCCGCCGAGGGGATTGCGTCCGATGGCGTCGTTGGTCGAGTGACATGGATCAACATCGATGAGGCGGATCAGAGCCATCCTGTGCTGAAGGTCGGTTCGACGGGGTTGCCGGTGCGACAACTCCAGAGCCGGATGAGCGCGGTCGGCTACGACCTCGGCGGCGTTGACGGCCGCTTCGGTCAAAAGACGGAAGCGGCGGTCAAGCAGTTGCAGCGCGAACGCGGCCTCGTCGTAGACGGAGTCGTCGGCGCACAGACCTGGGATGTCGTGGACGCTCTCGAGAACGAAGGCGGGGCGAGCTGAAGCGGGCCAGCGGCCGCTGCTACTCGATCTTCTCCGCATTCACGAGTGACAGAAACTCGCCGCGCGTCTGTGGCTGGTCGCGGAAAGCGCCGAGCATGCGGCTCGTGACAAGATCCGCGCCGCGTTTGTGGATGCCGCGGCTGATCATGCAATGGTGCTGCGCCTTGATCACCACAGCGACGCCCTGGGGATTCAGCACTTCCTGAATCGTATTGGCGATCTGGGCCGTCAGCCGCTCCTGAATCTGGAGGCGGCGGGCGAAAATCTCAACGAGCCGGGCGAGTTTGGAGATGCCGACCACCTTGCGGTCGGGCAGATAGCCGACCCACGCGCGCCCGATGATCGGCGCGACGTGATGCTCGCAGTGGCTCTCGAAGGTCACGCCGCGCAGCACGATCATCTCGTCGTAGCCGTCGACCTCGGTGAAGGTCTTGCGCAGAACCTCGTGCGGATCCTCGTCGTAGCCGGCGAAATACTCGCGGAAAGCCTTGACGAGGCGCTTGGGCGTCTCGCGCAGGCCGTCGCGGGTCGGATCTTCGCCGATCCATTCGAGCACCGTCCGGAACGCCGCCTGGGCGTCCGCGTCGCTAATCGACCGGGCGCCGGCCGCTCCGCCGACGCCGCCCTCGAATTGGGCCGCCATATCGCTTGGTCCTTTCCGTGCGCCCGGGCATTCCGGGCTTGCCGTTCCCGCAACATGTAGTTCGCGGAGGCGCTTTCTCAAAGCCCGCCGCGCGGGGCCGGCGTTCGGAGGATGGACAGCGGCGCGCCTCCCCCGCTAATTCTCGCGCCTCAGTCGGCGAGAGGCCGGCGCCTCAACCGGGCCGACCATGGAGAAATGGCGCCAGGGCGGCCTCGTCGTTCGTGAGGCGGTTCTCGACGACCTCGACGCGATCGCTGCCCTCGAAAAAGAATCGTTTTCGGAAGATCAGGTTTCCCGCAGGTCTTTCCGTTATTTCCTGGGCCAGCCGCATCACCCGGTGATCGCCGCGCTCATCGACGGCCGCCTCGCGGGTTACGTCCTGATTTCGCTCAGGAAAGGAGCGCGCGCCGCACGCATCTACTCGATCGCGGTCGATCCGCGCTTTGGCCGGCGCGGCGTCGGTTTCGCGTTGCTCAAGGCTTGCGAAAAATATGCGGCGAGCCATGGGCGGGCGGCAGTAACGCTCGAAGTCCGCTACGACAACGCGCCGGCGATCGCGCTTTACGAAAAGTTCGGCTTTCGCCATTTCGGCGAGCACGAGGACTATTACTCCGATGGGGCGACGGCCCTGCGCTATGAAAAGAGCGTTGCTCCGCGGTCAACCCAGCATGGCCGCGCGTCCCCGGCGGCGCGGCGGAAGGCATGATCGCGGTTGCGTTGCCAGGCGAAGGCTCTTAGAAGCCCGCTCTTTCCGGAAATCTCAGATGCCCAGCTCCTTGCCCGCCCACCTCAGACGCCTAGAAGCCGAATCAATCCACATCATGCGTGAGGTTGTCGCTGAGATGCACAATCCAGTCATGCTGTATTCGATCGGCAAGGATTCGAGCGTCATGCTGCACGTGGCGATGAAGGCGTTCTTTCCCGCCAAGCCGCCCTTTCCCTTGCTCCATGTCGACACGACGTGGAAATTCCGCGAGATGATCGCCTTTCGCGACGAGACGGCGAAGCGGCTCGGGCTCGACCTCAAGGTGCACATCAACCAGGACGGCATTGCGGCGCGGCATTTCGCCCGTCGCCTCCGGTTCGCAGGTCCACACGCAGGTGATGAAGACCGAGGCGCTGCGGCAGGCGCTGGACCTCGGCAAATATGACGCGGCCTTTGGCGGCGCACGCCGCGATGAGGAAAAAAGCCGCGCAAAGGAACGCATTTTCTCCCATCGCTCCGCCGCTCACGCCTGGGATCCGCGCAATCAGCGCCCGGAGCTCTGGCGGCTCTTCAACACGCGCATCCGCGAGGGCGAGTTGATGCGCGTTTTCCCGCTGTCGAACTGGACCGAACTCGACGTCTGGGAATACATCCGCGCGGAGAACATTCCCGTGGTGCCGCTCTACTTCGCCAAGGAACGGCCAGTGGTCGAGCGGTCCGGCGCTCTCATCATGGTGGATGACGACCGCCTGCCGCTGGAGCCTGGCGAGACGCCGCGCATGATGCGCGTTCGTTTCCGCACGCTCGGCTGCTATCCGCTGACCGGCGCGATTGAATCTGATGCGACGTCGCTCGACGACATCATCGACGAAATGCGCGCCTCCACCACCTCCGAGCGGCAGGGCCGCCTCATCGACACGGACGAGTCCGGATCGATGGAGAAGAAGAAGCGCGAGGGGTATTTCTGATGACCGAAGCCGCTCCGCGCCTCCGCGCTGCCGACGCTGCGCCTCCTGACCTGCGGCTCGGTCGACGACGGCAAGTCGACGCTGATCGGCCGGCTGCTCTACGAGAAGAAGCTGATTTTCGACGACCAGCTCTCGGCGCTCGAAAAAGACTTCGAAGAAGTTCGGCACGACCGAGGACGCGATCGACTTCGCCTTGCTGGTCGACGGCCTCGAAGCCGAGCGCCAGCAGGGCATCACCATCGACGTCGCCTATCGCTATTTCTCGACCGAGAAGCGCTCCTTCATCGTCGCCGACACGCCGGGCCACGAACAATATACCCGCAACATGGCGACCGGCGCCTCGAACGCCGATCTTGCCATCGTGCTCGTCGATGCGCGCAAGGGGCTGCTGACCCAGACGCATCGCCATTCGATCATCGTTTCGCTTCTTGGGGTGCGGCACGTCGTGCTCGCGGTCAACAAGATCGACCTTGTCGGCTACGACGAGCGCATTTTTCGCGATATCGTCATCGCGTATCGCAAGTTCGCCGAGCCGCTCGGGTTTCGCTCGCTGTTCACGATTCCGCTCTCCGCGCGCTTCGGGGACAACGTCTCGTCGCTCAGTCCGAAGACCCCCTGGTATCAGGGCGGCCACCTTCTGCAGCGGCTGGAAACGATCGAAGTCGAGGAAGACCGGAAGACCGCGCCCTTTCGCCTGCCGGTGCAATGGATCAATCGGCCGCATCTCGATTTCCGAGGCTTTGCAGGGACGATCCCGAGCGGCGCCGTCAAACGGGGCGATCCGATTGTTGTCGCGGCTTCGGGCCGTGAGACGAGAGTCAGAGACATTCTCGTCGCCGATGAGAAGAAGGAACGCGCCGAGGCCGGCGACGCGGTGACGCTGACGCTTGCGGACGAGGTGGATATTTCTCGCGGCGATGTCTTGTCGGCGCCCGCGAGTCGGCCCGAAGTGGCGGACCAGTTCGCCGCCCATCTCATCTGGATGAGCGCGGACGCGATGCTGCCCGGCCGCTCCTACTTCATGAAGATCGGGACGCGCACCGTTCCCGCCTCGATTACCGAACTTCGCCACCGCATCGACGTCAACAATTTCGACAAGCTCGCCGCCAAAAGTCTCGAACTGAACGAAGTCGGCTTCTGCAACCTGGCGACGACGGCTCCCGTTGCTTACGACCCATATGCCGAGAATCGCGAGATGGGCGCCTTCATCCTCATCGACCGCCAGACGAACGAGACGGCGGCGGCGGGAATGATCGCGCACGGACTGAGGCGGGCGACCAACGTTCACCGCCACGGCCTCGCCGTAACGCGCGAAGCGCACGCGGACGCAGAAACATCAGAAGCCCGCGATCCTTTGGTTCACCGGCCTTTCAGGCGCCGGCAAATCGACCATCGCCAATCTGGTCGAGGCCAAGCTGCACGCGCGCGGCGCGCATACGGCGCTGCTTGATGGCGACAACGTGCGCCATGGCCTCAATAAGGATCTTGGCTTCACGGCGGCTGACCGCGTCGAGAATATTCGCCGTGTCGGCGAGGTTGCGCGGCTCATGACCGACGTCGGTCTGATCGTGCTCTGCTCCTTCATCTCGCCGTTCCGGGCCGAACGCCGGCTTGTGCGCGATACGGCCGCGGAGGGCGAGTTCATCGAGATTTACGTCGAGGCGCCGCTGGAGACCGTGATCGCGCGCGATCCCAAGGGCCTCTACAAGCGGGCGCTTGCAGGCGAGATCAAGAATTTCACCGGCGTCGATCAAGCCTATGAGGCGCCGGAGGCGCCCGGAGCTCACGCTGAATTCCGCGGCAGAAACGGCGGAAGCATTGGCGGACCGGGTGATCGCCGAACTCGAGCGCAGGGGAAGGGTCGCGAGGCTTTAGCTAGCGCCCAGGGCTCACGGGGAATGCCGGTGCCTGTGGTGCAGGTCCGGATAGTGCGCGTGGCTGTGGGTCAGCGGCTCATGAGTGTGCCAATGCGCGTGCGGTTCCCCCGGAGGGTCCTCGGCGCGGTGCGCGTGCCGGTGGTGTTCATCGTGGATGTGGGCGTGAGCATGGCCCGTCGCCTCGTGGGTATGGGCATGCTTGTGGCGCTCGGTGAGATGAAGCCAGACGCCGAAGGCCATCAGCAGGGCGGCAAATCCGAGCTGTAACGTGGCGGGCTCGCCGAGCAGGACGATCGCGAGCGCCGCCCCGAGGAACGGCGCGGTCGAGAAATAGGCCCCGGTCCGCGCGGCGCCGAGTCCGCGCAGCGCCCTCACATACAGGACGAGGCTCAAGCCGTAGCCCAGGAAGCCGATCGCAGCGCCGGCGGCGGCTTGCGGGCCCGAGGGCAGCGGAGCGCCGCGCGAAAGGGCGAGCGCCAAATTGACGCCGCCGGCCGCAAGCCCCTTGATCATGGCGACCTGCGTGGGGTTGGCCGCCGACAGCTTTCGGGTCAGGTTGTTGTCGAGGCCCCAAGCGACGCACGCGCCGGCGATCGCAAAAGCGCCGACGCCGACATCGAGCGCGCCGCCTCGCCACGACAAGATCACGGCGCCGGCGAGGATTGCGAGGGCCCCGAGGAGAAGCCGGCGGTCGACGCTTTCGCGAAACGCGATCCAGGCGATGGCCATCGTCGCCAGACCCTCGAGATTGAGGAGCAGCGAGGCCGCGGCAGCGGGGGTGCGGGCAAGGCCGAACATCATCAGGAGCGGCGCGGCGACGCCGCCCAGAAGGACAACAAGCCCGAGCCAGGGCAGGTCCGCACGCGCAAGCGACGCTTCCGTGGCGGGAGCGCCGCGACTGTTGTGGACGACCGTCAGCGCGCCGAGACCGAGCCCGGAGCCCAGATAGAGCAGGCCCGCCAGCATCCAGGGATCAAGGCCCCCGCCGATCATCAGCTTGGCGAGCGGCGTGCTCGCGCCAAACAGCGCCGCGGCGATGAGAGCGGAGAGAGGGGCTTCGGCGGGCATTGGCGCGATGCTAGCACAGGGCCGGCCTTGCGCCTGGGTCCCGTTCGCGCCACATCCACCGAAGCGCCGGAAATCAATGTGGAGTTTAGCGCCATGCCCCAGACCAATAGCCGTTTTTTTGACGACCTTTCCCGCCTCATGACAGACGCGGCCGGGCTTGCGGAAGGCGCCCGGCGCGAGGCGCAGACTTTCGCCAGGGGCCAGATCGAGCGGATGATGTCGGGAATGGACATGGTCCACCGCGAAGAGTTCGAGGCGGTCAAGGAGATGGCGGCGCGCGCCCGCGAAGAGAATGACAAGCTGGCCCAGCGGATCGCCGCGCTGGAAGCGAAACTGAGCGAGCCAAAGCTCTGAAAGCTCTCTCTCTTTCGGCTCAGACTTGAAGCGAGAAGTTTCGATTCGTTTGGGAGATTCTGTGGACGACGGATTCCGCGCGGTTTACGATTCCGGGCGAATCAACGAGTTTGCCTCCCGTCCGCGGCGCTGGTTTTGACGCGGCGGAACGCCGATCCAGCCCGGTTTCGGCTGGCGTTGTCGAGCTTTGCGTCCCGCGTCGAATCCTTTGCCGAAAGAGCAAAAATGAATTTGATCGAGACTGTCGCCGGCGATCGACCGGAGCATCCTGTCGACGTCGTGGAACGGCTCGCCGCGATCAACGAATGGGCCTTCGACCGCGCGGAAGATGACGAGATCTCCATCCTGGTCGCGGGCGCCTGGGCGAATTACGATATCGCCTTCACCTGGATTCCGGATCTCGAGTTCCTTCACATCGCCTGTTCGTTCGACCTTAAGGCGCCGCAGCGGAAGCGCGGGGCGCTCGGCGAACTGATGCAACTCATCAACGAGCAGCTCTGGCTCGGGCATTTCGATCTTTGGAGCGGGCAAGACCTGGTGATGTTCCGTCACGCGCTCTGCCTCGCGGGCGGAGCCATTGCGACCGACACCCAGTGCGGAGCCATCGTCAAGGCGGCGGTCAGCGCCTGCGAGACCTATTACCAAGCTTTTCAGTTCGTTCTCTGGGCTGACCGCTCTCCGAAGGAGGCAATGGCCTTCGCGGCTTTCGATACGAAAGGTTCGGCCTAAGGGGGTGGCGCGGGCCTGAAAATGCGTGTATGAGGCCGCCCATCCAATTTCGCGCGCGTGGGCGATCCGCTTGCGCGCGCCTTTGTTTGCAGGAGTTACGACAATGGCAGTTCCGAGGCGCAAGACGTCGCCATCCCGCCGCGGCATGCGCCGGTCCGCCGACGCCCTCAAGGCCCCGACCTATGTCGAGGACAAGGATTCAGGCGAGCTCCGCCGCCCGCACCACATCGACCTCAAGAGCGGCATGTATCGCGGCCGTCAGGTTCTGAAGCCCAAGGCGCCGGCCGCCGAGGCGTAAGCTCTTCTGTTGTTTCGAAGAATGAAGGCCGGCTTCGCGCCGGCCTTTCTCGTTATGCGCCCTTACCGCCGCGGGTCGCCACGATCGCTCCGCCGACGATAAGCGCGCAGGCGATCCCGAGGGAAGGCGTTGCGGGCGCTACCCCCGCGATGACCAGGATCAGCGTCGAGAGCACGGGCGCCGCGTAAGCGCCGACGCCGAGCAGGCGGATGTCCCCGTGTTTGACGCCATAGTCCCAGACATAGAACGCGAGCCCGACCGGTCCCAAGCCGAGGCCGACAATCGCCGCCCATTGCGTAAAACCTTGCGGCGCGACCGTCGTTTCAAAGAGGACGTGGCAGACGGCGGCGAGCGCCGCGGTCGCCAGGCAGAAGCCCGCCACCGCCTCTGTCGGGGCCTGCTTGAAGGCGCGCGAGAGCACGGAATAGCCTGACCAGACGAAGGCGCAGGCGAGCGCGAAAGCATATCCGATCCACACGCCGTCGCCGGCGGCCGCGTCCGTCCTGCCCTTGCTCAGGAGCAGCGTCGCTGCTCCGGCGAAGCCGAGGAGGGCGCCGGCCACGTGCCGGGGTCGCAGGCGCTCCCCTGGCAGGAGCGCAGAGAACAGCACGATGAGCAGCGGCCAGAGATAGGCGATCAGGCTCGCGTCGGCTGGCGGGGCGCGGCGGAGCGCCGCGAAATAGAGCGCATGATAGCCGAAAAGTCCGCCCACCCCGACCGCCCAGACCCGGCCCGGCTGAATGAGCGCGGAGAGGCGACCTCTGGCGGCAGCGAAGGCGAGGCCGCAGGCGCCGCCGATCGCGAAGGTGAGCGCCGCCATCTCGAAGGGCGGCGCGGCGCCTGAGAGCGCGGTGAGGAGCGCGAGCGCGGACCAAAGCAGGATGGCCGTAAAGCCGACAAGGGTCGGTACGGTTCGGGAGGGCGCGGCGAGGGCGGATGCAGACATAGGCGATCGCAATAGCAGCGCCTCGCCCTTCACGAAAATGTTCCTCGGTCGCAACCAGGCTCCGGCCCGGAGTCGTTGATTCCCCCTCAATCGTTCTTGTGGAAAAACAGCTAACATGACCATTACAAAGTGTTCATGTTTGCGCCATGATTGGGTTAGGCTTGAGCGAGCATCCTGCTGGGAGAACGGTCCAAGCAGGTTTGAGGTGTGTTGATGTCCGTCAACCGTTCTCCGCGTTCGGTTCGTCTGGCCCTCCTCGGCGCCGTTGCGGCCGCCGCATTGGGCGGGATGGCGCTAGAGCGCGAAGTGGCGCCGCTCCCGGTCATCGCCGCTCCGTCCGTTATCAATTCTCCGACTTCCTCACCCTCCGCGCCGACGGCCATCTCGCCACTGCCGGCGGCCGGGCCAGCTTCCTTCGCCGACGTCGTCGACCGGGTGAAGCCGGCCGTCGTGTCAGTTAAAGTCAAAATGGACGAAGGCGACCAGGCAGATGACAATGGAGACGGCGACGCAGCGCCCGATCTCCCTGCGCCGCTCGAAAAGTTCTTCCGCCGCTTCGGACTTCCGAACGGCGATGGGGGAGTGACGCCTCGGCATCGCACCGTTCAGGCGCAAGGGTCGGGATTCTTCATCTCCTCTGACGGTTACATTGTGACCAACAATCACGTCGTCGATCACGCGACGAATGTGACGATCATTACGGCCGACGGCAAATCGATGTCGGCCAAAGTGATTGGCGTGGACACCAAAACGGATCTGGCGCTTCTCAAGGCGGACGGCACGGATTTTCCTTTCGAGACCTTCGCACCGAAACCGCCGCGTGTCGGCGACTGGGTGATCGCGGTCGGCAATCCGTTCGGTCTCGGCGGCACGGTCACGGCTGGCATCGTCTCGGCGCGCGGCCGCGACATTGGCGCCGGCCCCTATGACGACTTCCTGCAGATCGACGCGCCGGTCAATCACGGCAACTCGGGCGGCCCGACGTTCAATTCCGAAGGGCAAGTGGTCGGCGTCAACACCGCGATCTTCTCCCCCTCGGGAGGGAGCGTCGGCATAGGCTTCGCCATTTCGAGCGACGTGGTGAAGAACGTTGTTTCCCAACTCAAGGAGAACGGTTTCGTCACCCGCGGCTGGATAGGCGTGCAAATTCAGCCCGTCACGCAGGATATTGCCGACAATCTCGGTCTCAAGAGCACAGGGGGCGCGCTGGTCGCGCAAACAGAGAAAGATTCTCCCGCGGAAAAGGCTGGGATCAAGGCAGGCGACGTGATCACCGCGGTTGACAGCCAGCCGGTTGCCGATCCGCATGAACTCGCCAAGCGCATCGCGGCGCTCGGGCCGAAGAAGACCGCCGCGCTTGCGATGATACGCAACGGGTCGCCAATGGTCCTTGACGTCACGTTGGCGGCAATGCCCGCGGACAAGACGATTGTCGCGAACCTCGACAAGACCGAATCGCCAACGGGCGCTCTGTCGAAGCTTGGCTTGACACTGCAGGTCAATCGGGGTCAGGAAGGCGTTCTTGTAGCCGACGTCGATCCAGAGAGCGCGGCCGCCGACAAGGGACTCAAGGAAGGCGATGTCATCCTTGAAGTCGCGGGCAAGACGGTGAGCCGGCCATCCGAGGTGGCCAATGCATTCGCGGCTGCACGTAGCGACGGAAAGAAGAGCGTGTTGATTCGCGTGAAGTCCGACAGCGGCGAGCGCTTCCTCGCCCTGCCAACTCGCGCGTCGTAGATTCCAGCGCCCGGAAGAGGCGCAGGAACAGAATGGACGAGGGGGATTATGGGCTTGTCCCCGGCCCGGCGCATTTTACGCGCGCCCCCTTGTTCAGTCGGCGGTCGCAAATTCCCCGCCCGCGCGGCCCCGGCAAGGTGGCGGCAGGTCCTATTTCAAGCCCCCCGAGGGCCTGCCGCCACTTCCTTCGCCAAAAGCGCTCAGGACCGCTATAGAATCTCCATGCGCATTCTCATCATCGAAGACGACCGGGACGCCGCGGCCTATCTTGTGAAGGCTTTTCGCGAGGCAGGACACGTGGTGGACGTCGCCTACGATGGCGTCACCGGCTACGACATGGCGCTGGAAGGCGGTTACGACGTCGCCATTGTCGACCGCATGTTGCCGAAGATGGACGGGTTGACGCTGATCGGCTCGCTCCGTGCCCAGAAAAACGAAACGCCGGTTCTCATTCTTTCCGCGCTTGGCCAGGTGGACGACCGGGTCAAAGGGCTGCGCGCCGGGGGCGACGATTATCTCGCCAAGCCTTACGCCTTCTCGGAATTGCTGGCGCGCGTCGAGACGCTGGCGCGGCGCAGGCCAAAGGGCGCGCCCGAAGAAACCGTCTTCCGCGTCGCGGACCTGATCCTCGACCGGCTCTCGCACAAAGTGACCAGACGGGGCGAGGAGATCGTGCTGCAGCCGCGTGAATTCCGGCTGCTCGAATATCTGATGCAGAATGCGGGCAAGGTGGTCACCCGCACGATGCTGCTCGAACATGTTTGGGACTATCACTTTGATCCGCAGACCAACGTCATCGACGTGCATGTGTCGCGATTGCGGGCGAAGATCGACCGGGATTTCGACACGCCCCTGCTCAGCACCGTCCGCGGAGCCGGATACATGATCCGTGACGGCGCTCGGTAAACTCTTCAAAGCGACGGCTTTCCGCCTTGCCCTGGCGATTCTGGCGCTGAGCGCCGTTGGGGCCGGCATTGTTCTGACGGTGATTGCCTGGCAGGTCGTGACCGTCGTGGACGGCGAGATCGCCCAGACGATTCAGGCGGACGCCAAGGGCCTTTCCGATCAGTACCAGCAGGGCGGCGTCAGGCGCCTCGGCGCTGTGGTCGAGGCGCGGACCCGAGCGCCGGGCTCCTCGCTCTATCTCTTGACCGACGCGGCCGGCGAACCTCTCGCGGGCAATGTCGCGCAGATTCCTCCCGGCGTCCTCGAGCATCCCGGCTTCGTCGATACGCCCTATCGAACGGTGACGGGCGACGACCGCTATCGGCGCGCGCTGGCGCGCATCTATGTGCTGCCGGGCGGATTTCGCCTGCTCATCGGGCATGATCTTGGCGACCGCGCCCGGATCGGCGCCGTGATGGTGAAGGCGCTGGCGACTTCGCTCATCTTCTTCGCGGCTCTTGCGGCGCTTGGCGCCCTTTTCGTCGCACGGCGGGTGCTTGGCCGTATCGACGCGATCAACACTTCGGCTCAGAACATCATGGCTGGCGATCTCGCCCAGCGTCTGCCCGTTTCGGGCTCCGGCGATGAGCTCGACCGGCTGGCCGAGAGCCTGAATGCGATGCTTGGGCGGATTGACCTTTTGATGCAGGGCCTGCGCGAGGTGTCGGACAACATCGCGCACGACCTACGTACGCCGCTGACCCGATTGCGCAATCACGCCGAGGCGGCGCTCGCATTCGAAGGCGGCGCGGCCGCGTACCGCACGGCGTTGGAGCGCACGATCGATGAATCGGACGATCTCATCAAGATTTTCAATGCGCTTCTTCTGATCGCGCGGGTCGAATCCGGCGCCGAGGTCGAAACCCAGAATAGCTTCGACGCGGGCGAAGCCGCGCGCGCAGTGGCCGAGCTCTATGAACCGATCGCAGAGGAGGAGGGCGGCCAACTCCGCGTTGAGGCCGAAGGTCCGCTCGTGGTTCGCGGGAATCGCGAGCTCGTCAGTCAGGCGATCGCCAATCTTGTGGACAATGCGCTGAAGTACGCCGCGCCAAAGGAGGCGGACGCAGCCGAACTGGCCAATCCGGATGTCGTGATTTCCGCGCGCCGTGAAGGCGAGTGGGTGACGCTCGCTGTCGCCGATCGCGGACCGGGCATCGCGCCTGAGGATCGCGCGCGCGTCCTCAACCGCTTCGTTCGGCTCGAAGGCTCGCGCTCGCGGCCTGGCTCCGGCCTCGGCCTGTCGTTGGCGGCGGCGGTCGCGCGCATGCACGGCGGCGCCGTCGAACTCGACGACAATCGCCCTGGCCTCATCGTTCGCCTGCGGCTCCCGGCCGACCCCGCTCCACGATTGCCTGCGCCGGCCAACGGGGGCGTCGTTGAGCGCGTCGCTGGCTGATCGAATCGTCGAGGCGCCGCGGCTCGCCGCGGAGGCCTCGGCCAAGAAGCGGCTGGCGTCGCTCATCGCGGCCGAGGGCGGCGGCGCGCTGGCTTCGTTCGCCGAGCGCCATCCGATCCGCAATCTTCTGCTCGGACTTGCAGACCACTCGCCCTATCTCTGGTCGCTCGTCTCCGCCGATCCGGACGGGATGGCGCGCCTTCTCTCCGCGCCGCCCGAAGATTCGCTGGCGGCGCTCGTCAGCGGGCTTGGCGCGCGACGGGACGGCGAGGAAAGCGCGCTCATGCGCGCGCTGCGGAACGTCAAGAAGGAAGCGGCGCTGCTGATTGCGCTCGCCGACATTGGCGGCGTCTGGGATGTCGTCGCCGCGACCGAGGCGCTCACCCGTTTTGCCGACGCCGCCGTCGGCGCCGCGCTGGACTTCATCATTCGCGATTACGCACGCGCGGGCCGAGCTCGCGCTCGATCCGGACGCCCTCGATCCGCAGGCTGGCTGCGGTCTGGTCGTGCTCGCGCTCGGCAAGCATGGCGCTCGCGAGCTCAACTACTCGAGCGACATCGACTTGATCGTGCTCTACGACCCCGCCGTCGCTCCGCTTCCCGAAAACGCCGAACCCGCGCCGCTTTACGTCCGCATCACGAAGGCGCTCGCGCGCATCCTGCAGGAGCGCACCAGCGACGGTTATGTGTTGAGGGTGGACCTGCGTCTGCGTCCCGATCCGGCCTCGACGCCCGTCGCGCTCTCGACCGCCAGCGCCTACGCCTACTACGAGACAGTCGGGCAGAACTGGGAGCGCGCGGCGCTGATCAAGGCGCGGCCCATCGCCGGAGACCTGAAACTCGGCGCGGAATTTATGAAGGCGCTCGCCCCCTTCGTCTGGAGAAAATATTTCGATTACGCGGCGCTTGCCGATATCCATGCCATGAAGCGCCAGATCCACGCCGTGCGGGGCCATGACAAGGTTGTCGTGCCTGGCCATGACGTGAAGCTCGGGCGGGGCGGGATTCGCGAGGTCGAGTTCTTCGTCCAGACGCAACAGTTGATTTTTGGCGGACGGCGTCCGCAGATGCGCGGCTCGCGTACGCTTGACATGCTGCGTCAGCTTGCGGACGACCGTTGGGTGACGGAAGAAGCGGTGCAAGACCTCACCGAAGCGTACCTCTATCTGCGCCGCGTCGAGCACCGGCTGCAGATGACAGCCGACGAACAGACGCAGCGCCTGCCTTACGACCGCGCTCCGCTCGCACGCTTCGCAAAATTTTGCGGCTACACGAAGCTTGAGACGTTCGAAAAAGATCTCACTCAACGCCTCACCAAAGTGGAGCGCCACTATGCGCGGCTCTTCGAGGACGCGCCCGCTCTGAGCGGAGAGGTTGGCAATCTTGTTTTCACGGGCGTCGGCGATGACCCCAACACGATCGCGACCTTGCGCGCGATGGGGTTCCAGAATCCGGAGGTCGCCGCGGAGACCGTGCGCGGTTGGCATTTCGGCCGCCGCGCCGCCGTGCGCAGCGCACGCGCGAGAGAAGTGCTGACAGAACTCACGCCCTCATTGCTCGAAGCCTTTGCGGGTTCGGGCGATGGCGACGCGGCGCTTGGCGCCTTCGACGCGGCGCTGGCGCGGATGCCGGCTTCCGTCGAACTGTTCTCGATCCTGCGCTCGAACGCGGACGTCCGTGAATTGTTTGGCGATGTGCTAGGATCGGCGCCGCGCCTCGCGCAGGTGATCGCCACCCGGCCGCATGTGCTCGATGCGGCCATCGATCCGTCGCGAGCCGCAGATTTCGAGCATATCGCCGACGACGACAAGACGCGCGAACGTGTCGAGACGTTTGTCGCGCAGTCGCAGAGTTTCGAGGAGGCGCTCAACCGCGCGCGCGACTTGGCGGCGGAAGAAATGTTCGTGATCGGCCTCAATCTGCTCTCGGGGCGCCTCGATCCCGATCGCGCCGGGCGCGCCTATAGCGCGCTCGCCGAAGGGCTCACGACGGCGCTGCTCAAACGCGTCGAGGCCTCGTTCGCGGAGGAGCACGGAAAAACCCCCGGCGGAAGAATTGTCGTGCTGGCGATGGGCAAGCTCGGCTCGCGCGAGATGACGGCCGCTTCCGATCTCGACCTTATGATCATCTACGACTTTCCCGACGATGCGGGCGAATCCACCGGCCGCAGGCCGCTTCCTCCCGCCGTCTACTACGCTCGCCTGACCCAGCGCTTGATTTCGGCGCTGACCGCGCCGACCAAATCGGGAAAGCTCTACGAAGTCGACATGCGCCTGAGGCCCTCAGGCCGGCAGGGACCGCTTGCAACACGGTTCGCAAGCTTCACCCACTATCAGCGCGAGGAGGCTGAGACCTGGGAACACATGGCGCTGACTCGTGGGCGCGTAATCGCGGGCGACGGGAGCCTCGCGCGTGAGGTTGCCGCTGCGATCCGCGAGACGCTCACGCGCAGCCGCTCGCCGGAGAGAACGGCGCGCGAGGTCCAGACCATGCGCGCGCTCATTGCGAAGGAGAAGGGCGACAAGGATCCATGGGATCTCAAGCTTGCGTCCGGCGGCCTGATCGACATCGAATTCGTCGCGCAGTATCTGACGTTGGCTTTCGCGCAAGCGCAGCCTCAAATCATTGACGTGGCGACGCGCGCCACGATCGAGAAAGCCAGGGCGGCAGACCTGCTCTCAGCCGAAGAGGCGGAAACATTCGTCGATGCGCACCGGCTGTTCACCGATGCGACACAGCTTCAGCGGCTCGCGGTCGCTGGCCGCTTCGATCCGGCGGCGCTCGCGGCTGGGGTCAAGCGCCGTATCGCCGCCGCGCTCGGTTTCCCAGATTTCGAGGCTTTTGCCGCCGCGCTGGAGGAAGCTCGCCGCAAGGTGCGCGAGAGCTATGCAGCGGTCCTATCGCGCTGAAGTCTTGGGCGCCGTCTCGGCCGGACAGTCCACGCCGCGCCGCCAAGCGCAAGCAGGGCCGCCCCCGTCATGAGCGCGCTTGGCGGATGAAACGGGATTTCGCGCCAGTGGGGCCAAACGATTGTGTTGGTGTTGAACGGCTCGTCGCTGAATTCGGCATAGAGTCAGCGACGCGTCGTTCATCAGCATCTCCGTTTCGATCCGCCCGATGAGCGCCTCGACCGCCGGATGGTCGGCGTTGGGCATCTTTCTGAGGTGCACGAGCATCGCCCGCGCTGCAGCCAGATACGCGTGGGCGCATTCATTGAAGGGACTTGCCTCGTCCGCGATGCTGCCGGGAACGAGTCCCCAGAGGCAGGCGAAGGATTGCAGGCTGAGATAGTCTTCGAGCCGCCACAGGGTCATGTCGCCAGCGATCTGATTGCCGGCGAGCGTCCGGATTGCCGAGAGATTGCTGGCGATTACCGCCATCTGGCCGTGCGTGAGGCTTGGGATCACGACGCCTGTCGGCGGCGGTCCGCCGCTTGCGGGCGGGCGATGCGCTTGAGCAGGCGCCGCCAGACAGACGAGCGCGACCAGGAAGAGCGCCAGGCGAGTCACGCGTCCGGCTCCAGCGCGGAAAGTGAAACCAGGTTCCAGCGACCCTCCCGGCCGCTCAGTCTCGCCAGCGTGAGCGGCGCAACATCGATGCGCCAGAACGCGGCAGGGTCCGCGCCAAGCGCGCTCACAATCGCCGCCCGCACGACAGCAGCATGCGTGATCGCGAGGGTTCCGCCGCTTACGTGTTGCTGCTCGGCGAGCCACGCCGTCACGCGGCCAAGAAGAGCGGCGAGCGATTCGCCGCCATGCGGCGCCGACGCCGGATCGGAAAGCCACAGTTTCAGACCCTCCGGCTCGCGGGCGGCGAGGTCGGCGAGGGCAAGCCCCCGCCAACGGCCATAGTCGCAGTCCCGCAACGCAGGCTCGATTTCGCCCCGTAGTCCGAGCGTCGCCGCCGTTTCGCGCGCCGCGCGTTCCGGCGCGACGAGCGTGCGAGCATATGGCTTCAGGCGTGCGCCAACGACCTTGAGCGCGGCGATCGCCCGAGGCTCGAGGGGTTCGTCGGCGGAGAAGGCGGCCGCCCGGTTTGCCGCCGTCGCCCCGTGCGTGAGGAGGCCGAGCCGCGCTGTCACGCGGCTCGGAGTTTCGCCGGCTGCGCCGCCGCGAACTGTCGCTCGATCCACGCGCCGAAGCCTAAGCTCAGCACCGCCCACAGGATCGCCTGCGCTCCGACGGAGGCCATGCGGAATTGCCACAGAACGACTGCGGGAAATCCGTCCGGAACTTCGTTCAAGGGCGGCATCGCGAAGGCGAAGATAACGACGGCGACGAGCCACGCGACGGCGGCGATCAGCGTAGCGTCCCAGGCTCCGTGCTGCGGCAGGAGGCGGCCACGAACGCCCCAGGCGGCGATCATGGCGCCGAGCGACAGGAGGATCATGACGAAATAGATGAGGGTGCGCAGTCCAATCGTGTCCGGATTGCCGACCGATGGCGGATTGGCCGGATATTTGAGGTTGGGAACAACATAGACGGCGATGAAGCCGCACAGGCCGATCAACGCGGCGGTTGCGCGGGGGCCGAAATCGCCCATCCGGCCGTAGCAGAGCGCGAAGGCCAGCGCAAAAAGCCCTCCCATTGCGAGGCTGTAGACCATAACGCCGGTGAAGAGCCCGACCCCCGCCTGCACGGGCCGGCTCACAAGCTCAGGTTCCTCCTGGACGGGAGGCGGATTTTCGCCCCGGGCGACAGCGGCGTCGTGTTCCGCCTTGGCTTTCGCTTCGTCCATCTGGGTTTCGAAGGCGATCGCGCGGTCGACCATCGGCTCGCCCACCAGCTTTCAGCAGGCCGAACGCGAGCAGGCCCGCGACGAGGCCGACGACCATGCCGCGCCAGAGTAGACTTGCGGTTGTCATGAAAACCTCGGGGAAAATGCGCTGCGCCCGCGCAAAAACGCTCACGCGTCGGGCGTCAGGAACGAACGGGAAAGAGCGCGGCGCCTCCGCCGCGACGACGGTCAGTGGCAGGGGAAGCCGAGCAGGTGCCGTCCATCGTGCACGAACTCGTGCACATACATGCCCTTGATTATCGAGGTCGCGCCCTCTTCGGCGCCGACGAAATAGACCGCCGAGCAGGAGAAGCAGACCCGCGAACACGACCCACGGCAACGCTTCGCGGAGGGGAATGGCCGTCGGACGGGAGACTCGGGGCAAAAAGCGCGGGGGTGGACATAAACACTGCTCCTCGGGAAGTTCGCGTCCCCATTCGAGTTTCGCCGTGCTTGAGGGCCAGGTCTGACTTTCGGCATTGCCGATCACAGTGGCGCGACCGCGCCGGATTTCCACCGGTTTCCGACCCTGAAACGACGCGATTTTACCATACGCCGGAGGCGGCTGCTGTCAATCGGGACGCCCGGTAGCCGTTGTTCGTCCCCAAAGACGCCAAAGCCAAGGTTGCATTGCTCTTTTTGGCGCCATCCTCTATCCTTCCGCCCGTAACGTCAGGGGACTAGGCGCTGTTGGCGGGCTTTTCGCCCGGAGGCGGCGAAATGCGATTTCTTCTTTTCACGGGGACAAAAACAATGCTGCAAGTTTTGAAGCGACGCGCGCGCGCGGTTGCCGCCACAGCCACAATCGGAGCGGCGCTGCTGGCTTCCGGAGCGGCTTCCGCCAATATCACCTATCTCGTCGATCAGGCTTTTGGGGACGGCAGCGTGCGGGGAACGCTCGTAACCGACGGCGCCCTTGGCTTCCTGAGTTCCGGTGATTTTTCGGCCTGGGATCTGACGCTGACCGGCGCCGGCGGCGTCACCTACAATCTGACGCAGGCCAACAGTGGCGTGTTCATTCAGGGATCGGACGTCGCTGCGACTCCGACCGAGATCACCTTCGACTTCAGCCAAGACAGCCAGAGCTACTTCCTTATCGAAGGGGTTTTTGGCAGCGGCATGCACTACTGGTGCAATGCCTCGCAATCCGGTGTTTGCAATCAGGGCAAGTCGTCGGTTCCGGAATCCTTCGACAGTCCGAGCGCGGTCTATGCCGCCGCGTCGGGCAATCAAGTCATCGCTTCGTCCGTTCCCGAGCCGGCGACCTGGGCGCTGATGGCTATCGGCTTTGCTGGCGTCGGCTTCGCGGCTTGGCGTCGCGCGCAGGCCAATCCCGCAAAAGCCATCGGGTAGCGGCTTCGGGCGATGAGCCCCGGGCTTGAAAAGGCCGCCTCAGGGCGGCCTTTCTCATTTGAAAGCTTTTCAAACCTCTTCCCCCCGGCCGCGCTTCGGCATAGATAGCGGCCACTTTCGTGAACCCAGAACAAATCGCGCACGGTTCGGCGCGGGAGATCCCAATGCCTCGCACCCTCTATGACAAGATCTGGGACGACCACGTCGTCGAGACCGAGGGCGGGTCGAGCCTCATCTATATTGACCGTCACCTCATCCATGAGGTGACAAGCCCGCAGGCCTTCGAGGGTCTGCGTATCGCCGGCCGCAAGGTCCGGGCGCCGGAGAAGACGCTCGCCGTCGTCGACCACAACATCCAGACGACCAACCGGCGCGGCGGAATCGAAGATCCGGAGAGCCGCCAGCAGGTCGAGACCCTTGCCGCCAACGCGAAAGAGTTCGGCATCGAATATTACGACGAATTCGACATGCGGCAGGGCGTCGTCCACATCATCGGGCCCGAGCAGGGCTTTACCCTGCCAGGCACGACGATCGTCTGCGGCGACAGCCACACCTCGACCCATGGCGCCTTTGGGGCCCTTGCGCACGGCATCGGGACCTCGGAGGTCGAGCACGTGCTCGCCACCCAGACGCTGATACAGCAGAAAGCCAAGAACATGCGGGTCAGCGTCGATGGCGTGCTGCCCGAGGGCGTCACCGCCAAGGACATCATCCTCTCGATCATCGGAGAGATCGGCACCGCCGGCGGCACCGGCCACGTCATCGAATATTGCGGCTCGGCGATCAAGTTTCTCTCGCTGGAAGGCCGCATGACGGTTTGCAACATGTCGATCGAGGGAGGCGCGCGGGCCGGCATGGTGGCGCCGGACGAGAAGACTTACGCCTATCTCAAGGATCGGCCCAAATCGCCGCGGGGCAAGCTGTGGGACGAGGCCGTGCGCTACTGGGAGTTGCTGCGCACCGACGACGACGCTTTCTTCGATTCCGAGGTGAAGCTGAACGCCGCCGACCTGCCGCCCATCGTGACCTGGGGCACGAGTCCGCAGGACGTCGCTTCCGTGCAGGGCTATGTGCCGCGCGTGTCGGATGGGCAGAGCGAGCACAAGCGCGTGATGATCCAGCGCGCGCTCGACTATATGGGGTTGAAGGGCGGCGAGAAGATCACCGATCTCGAACTCGATCGTGTCTTTATCGGTTCCTGCACCAATGGCCGCATCGAGGATTTGCGCGCGGCGGCGAAGATCGTAGAGGGCAAGAAAGTTGCCGACCGCGTGAACGCGATGGTCGTGCCCGGCTCAGGCCTTGTGAAGGCGCAGGCCGAAGCCGAGGAACTCGACAAGATCTTTCTCGCGGCGGGCTTTGAATGGCGCGAGCCGGGCTGCTCCATGTGCCTCGCCATGAACCCGGACAAGCTCGCGCCGGGCGAGCGCTGCGCCTCGACCTCGAACCGCAATTTCGAGGGTCGGCAGGGCCATAAGGGGCGCACGCACCTGGTCTCCCCCATCATGGCGGCGGCGGCGGCGATCGCCGGGCGGTTCGTCGACGTCCGAGAGTGGCGTTGACATTCGGCGCCGGAGCTTCGCGGACCTGATCCCATGAAAGTCGGCGATCTCCTCATAGACGAACGGGAGATCGTCGAGAGTTTTGCGCGCGCCTCGGGGCCTGGCGGTCAGAACGTCAACAAGGTCTCGACGGCCGTCGAGCTTCGTTTTGATGCGCGCCAGAGCCCGAGCCTGCAGAACGATGTTGCGCTCAAGTTGATGCAACTCGCCGGATCGCGGCTGACAGCCGATGGCGTAATCGTGATTTTCGCCCAGAAATACGCGAGCCAGGCTCGCAACCGCGAGGACGCCCGCGACCGCCTTGCGGCGCTCATTCTCAAGGCGCAGGAGCGCGAGAAACCGCGCCGACCAACCCGGCCGACATCCGCCTCCCGCACGCGCCGCCTCGATGAAAAGAGCCGGCGGGGCGCGGTGAAGGCCTTGCGGGGCAAGGCAGTCGAGTAGGGGGCCGGTCTATTCGATCATCGCGTCCACTTCCATCTGGCTCTCGGGATTGATCCCCACGTTCAGCAGGTTGCTGCGCGCGGCGTCCATCACTTGCATGCAGATGGCGACGTCTTTCGGGTCCACGCCGGCAAGCGCTTCCGCATTGACGTCCAACGCGGCGCGGAGGGCAGGCTGCTCCAGGCGCGCTCCCTTCTCTGTAAGGGAAATGAGATATTTTCGCTTGTCGTCCACCGGCCGTCGCCTGGTCACCAGGCCCATGGCCAACAGGCTCCGCACGGCGACGACCATAGCCGGATTGGCGATGCCGGTTCGCGAAGCGAGCTCGCTCTGGGTCAGGCCATCCGTGTCCCAGAGGGTTCTCAGCACATACCACTGGCCGAGCGTGATCCCGAGCAGCGCGACACGGGCGCCGAGATCGCGCTGAATGAGCCGGTTCACGTGACGCAGATTGTGGCCGAAGCTCTGCGACATCGGAAGAATGGAATGAGATTCGTTCATGGCGCCTGCGCTCCGGAATTCGCTTTATGGGGGCGGGTCGAACCGAACGCTAGCGGGTCGACGGAAGGTCGTTCCATAGGCCGCGCGGTTGAACGGCTGCGTCTCCGATCCTACGCTTGTCGGTCCTGACCAAATCAATTAATGAATGAACGAATTGTTGCAAGCACGCCGGGATGAAATCGTCGAACGATGAGTGAGACCGAACCGCCGCCCCCTATTGTGGATCCCGACTCGCTTCGCCCAGTCGTCGACGGGGTTTGGATACTCGCCGACCGCCGCGTGCCGCTCGTTCCGAATATCGGCATTATCGTGGGATCGCGCGGCGCGCTGATCTTTGACACCGGGATGGGGAACGCGAACGGCCGTACGACGCTCGACGCCGCCCGACGCCTCGCAGGGTCGAAGCCGCTCTTTCTAACCGTGAGTTACTTCCATCCCGAGCATGGCTATGGCGCGGGCGTCTTTAAGAGTTGAGGCTCACATTGTGTACAATAGAGCGCAAGGTGAAGACCTCGCGCGGAAGGGCAAGCCGTATCTCGAGATGTTTCGCGGTATGGGTCCGGGAATCGCGGCGGCTCTTGAAGGCGTCGAGCTTGTCGCTGCCGATGAACATTACGATGGCGGCTCTCATATCGTGGATCTCGGCGGCAAAACCGTCGAACTCCGCACCTGGGGCAGGGCGCATACGAACGGCGATCAGGTCGCTTTCGTCAGGGAGGACGCAATCCTGTTCGCGGGAGATCTGGCAGAGGAAAGGACGTTCCCGATCTTCCCCTGGTTTCCGCCTGACGACGTCGATATCGACGCCGACGGATGGGTAAGGGCGCTCGACGCTTGTCTCGCCTTGAGGCCGAAAATTGTCGTCCCCGGACACGGCGACGTCGGCGGCCCCGAAATCCTGACGGCTGTTCGTGAGTATATCGTCGACGTCGGAAACCGGGTCGCCGAGGCGCGGGCTTCGGGAATGGACGAGGCGCAGATGGTCGCGACGATTGCGCCCGAGGTTCGCGCGCTGCACCCGGAATGGCATTTCCCGGAGTGGATCGATTTCGCGATCCGATATTTCGCGGAGACGAGGCGGCCGGCCACTCCATGACCACGGTTCTGGTCGCGATGCACTACCAGAACGAGGTCTTGCATGCTCAGGGAAAGATACGCGTCGGGATGGCCGAAAGCGGCGATCGGGACGCGTTTCTAGGGCGTGCGCGGGATCTGCTGCATGTCGCTCGGTCCGCAAACATTCCCGTGATCTCCGTGAGGATCGCCTTTCGTCCCGACCATGCGGATGTCATCGCCAACTGCCAAATTTTTCGGAACGTTGTGGCGAGCGGCGCCATGGTCGACGGTTCGTGGGGCGCCGAGTTTCACGAAGGCCTTGGTCCGCGCGAGGGCGAACATGTGGTCAAGCACACGCGGGTGAATGCGTTTCACGGATCGCAGCTCGAAGATATTCTCCGCCTGCTCAGGGCGGATCATCTCGTAATGGCCGGCGTCGCGACGAACTCTGTTGTGTGCACGACAGCGGCCTGCGCCGCCGACATGGGCTATGAGGTCACCGTGATCGGCGATGCCTGTTCCTCGGGAAATTCGCGTCTTCACGAGGCGTGCCTCGAAAACATGCGACTGATCGCGAATGTGACGACGTTGGAACGCTTCGCCGGCGAAGTCGCTCAAACTTAGTGCGTTCCGGGCGGCGCGCCAAACTTGTTTAGGCTTGAAATTTCTTGGCGTTAGCGGTAGAGGTCGAGATCGTTCGTGCAATAACGAATATATCGCTCCGAGTGCGTCCTTGCCCTAGGGGCAAGGCCGGATCCTGCTATGTTCGACCTGCACGCGCAGGCAGTCTTCAGGGAGATCGAGGACGCATGAAAATCGCCGCACGCCTTCTCGCAGCGTTGGCTGCTGCGTCGTCTCTTGGGGCTTTGCCCGCGTCGGCCGCCGACCCGGTGAAAATCGGCCTCGTCATGTCGTTCAGCGGCTGGTTCCAGCCGATTGACGCGAGCACGGTCAACGGCGCCTTGCTGGCGGTCAAGGAGATCAACGCGAAGGGCGGCGTCATGGGCCATCCGATCGAAGTCCTGAAGTTCGACAACAAGTCGGAGCCCTCGCTTGGCGCAGACGGCGCGCTCGATGTGATCAACAAGGGCGCGAAGGCGATCCTGTTTCCGAGCGACTTTGATTTCGGCGCTCCCGGAGCTTTTGTCGCTCAACAGAACAATGTGATTTCGCTGTCCGGCGCCTCGGACCCCAAGTTCGGCGTCCAGGGAATTGGCCCTTACGCCTATTCGATCTCCAACGCGGCGCAGGCGCAGGGGGCGGCGCTGGCGGAGTGGTCCCACGCCAAAGGTTGGAAGACCGCTTACGTTCTTCTGGACAACACGATCTCCTATACGAAGTCCCTTTGCGGGAGCTTCGCCAAGCGCTGGCAGGAAGTGGCCGGCGATTCGGCCCTCCTTGGTCAGGATACGTTCCTGAACAACGATCCGACGATCGCCGCGCAAGTGGGGCGCATCAATGCGCTCTCGAACAAGCCGGACGTCATTCTGCTGTGCTCTTATGCGCCCGGCGGTCCAAGCGCCATTCGACAGTTGCGAGCCGCCGGGCTCAACCAGCCAATCATCACCGGCGAGTCGATGGACGGCGACTATTGGGCCGGCACGACGCCGAATCTGAGCAACTTCTATGTGATCGACTACGGCTCGGTCTATGGGGACGACTCGAATCCGGAGATCAAGGATTTCTTTGAACGATACCAGAAGGAATACGGAAAGCGGTCCGACGCCTCGTATTCTCTCCGCGGTTATTCCGCCATTCAGGCCTTCGCGAAGGCTGCGGAGCAGGCCAAATCGTTTGACGCTGACAAAGTGGCTGGAGCCCTCAACACATTCAAGAACGAGGACCTCGTCATTGGGCCGACCACCTATACGCCCGAACTGCATATCCAGACGACGCGGCCCATGACCATTGTGCAGAGCCAGGACGGCAAGTTCAGCTTCGTAACCAAAATCTCCCCAGAACACGTTCATCTCGACTGAGCGCGGATCTGCGAGCGTGGGGCTTTGCGCGTCGGACATCACGGTCCGTTTCGCCGGGCTCGTCGCCATCGAGAATGTCTCGCTGAGCCTTGAGAAGGGCGCTATCCTGGGTCTTGTGGGGCCGAACGGCGCCGGCAAGACGACCATGGTCAATGTTCTCACGGGCTTCCAGAGGGCGCATCAGGGCTCCGTCTCGGTCGAGGGAGTCGATGGGTCAAGAAGACCGGAAGCCTGGTTTGCCAGGAATGGAATCGTGCGGACCTTCCAGGCCGTGCGGCTCTTTCGTGGTCTCACGGTCAGCGAGAACATCGAGGCCGCGCTCAGCAGCCTGCGGATCGGGCGTTTCGCGGCCCGCCGACGCGCTCTCGACCTCCTTGACTATCTTGGCGTCGCCGATAGAGCGAATGCTCCCGCCAATACCCTCAACTATAGTGACGAGCGCCGCGTCGGCATCGCGCGTGCGCTGGCGCTCAAACCAAACTTCCTGCTTCTCGATGAGCCGGCCGCTGGCATGAACGTCAATGAAGCGAACGTTCTGGGGGCTCTCATCAAGCAGATACGCAACGACTTCGGCTGCGGCGTGCTTTTGATCGAGCATAACATGAACCTGGTCGCGAGCACTTGCGACAGGCTGCACGTGCTTGCAAGCGGCCGAACCCTTGCCGTCGGCACGCCGGCGGAGGTGATGGCCGATACGGCTTTCCGCAACGCCTATCTCGGCGCGGCCGGTCGATGAGCGCTGCCGCGCCGCTGCTTGCGGTCGACGACGTGACGTTGCGCTACGGACGCATCACCGCGCTCGACGGACTTTCGCTACACATCGACGAGGGCGAGATTGTCGCGATCGTGGGCCCGAACGGCGCCGGGAAATCATCGCTCCTTGGCGCGATCGCGGGACTCGTGAAGCCTATCGCGGGAGCGATCCGCTTTCGCGGCGAAAGCGTCGTCGGACGGCCGCTTGAGGAGACCGTCAGGCGCGGGATAGCGCTGACGCCGGAAGGGCGGCATGTGTTCGCAAGCCTGACCGTCGTCGAAAACCTTTGGCTCGGCGCGACGATCCGCGGAAGCAGCAAAGCGGTCGAAGCAGATATTCGCGCGTTCTGCGAGCTTTTCCCCGTCCTCGGCGAGCGGCGCGATGAACCGGCCGGCCGCCTGTCGGGAGGCGAACAGCAGATGCTAGTTATCGCCCGAGCCCTGCTTTCGCAGCCTGCGCTCCTTATGCTTGACGAGCCGTCGCTTGGCCTCGCGCCCTTCATCACGGACCGGATCTACGACATCATCTCCGATATACGTGCGCGCGGCGTATCGGTCCTTGTCGTCGAGCAGAATGCTGATCGCGCCTTGGCCGCGGCTGACCGCGCCTATGTTCTCAACGGCGGAAAGGTGCGGCTTGCCGGCGCGTCCGCGGCGCTCCGTGAAGACCCGCGTTTCGAGGCGGCTTACTTTGGGCTTTCGAATCCTTCGGAGGTCCAGTGACGACCGCGATCCAGATCATGGTCGACGCTTTGAGCGTAGGCGGTCTCTATGCGCTCACCGCGCTCGGCATCGGGTTGATCTTCGGCGTAATGCGGCTTGCGAATTTTGCTCATGCCGAGTTTGTGACCGTCCCGGCCTATGTGCTCTTTATGTGCTCGGGTCTACCAATTTTGGTCGCATTTCCCCTCTCTGTCGGCGCCGCCGTGCTGCTGGCGCTCGCGACCGAGCGTCTCGCGTTTCGTCCTCTGCGCGCCGCCGATCCGGCGACTCTGCTCATCTCCTCATTCGCCGTCAGCATGCTTTTGCAGAAGGCGTTGATCTTTGGCGTCGGCTCGCGGGTGAAGACGCTCGATCCGCTGCCAATGCTAAACCACCCCACTCACCTCGGCGGCGTGGAAATCAGCCTTTTGAAGCTGGTGACGATCGGCGTGTGCTTGCTTTCGCTCGCGCTTCTAACGCTTTTTTTGCGCAAGAACTCGCTATGGCCTGCAGATGCGCGGCGCCGCAGAAAACTTCACGATGTCGCGTCTTGTCGGCGTGCGAGCGAATTTTGTGATCGCCGCCGCCTTTGCGCTCAGCGGCGTGCTTGCGGCGATCGTTGCGCTGCTTTTCGCGGCGCAGACCGGCTTCGTCCAGCCGCGCTTTGGCGTGCAACTCGTCATTATCGCTTTCGTGGCGACGGTGATTGGCGGGCTCGGAAGCCTGGAAGGGGCGGTCGCTGGCGGTTTCCTCGTCGGCGTCGTCTCCACGCTCCTGCAAGCCTTTCTGCCGACGGACCTTCGGCCGTTTCGGGAAGCGTTCCTGTTTCTCGCCGTGATTCTCATCCTTCTCGCCCGTCCTCAAGGGCTGTTTCCCGCCAGGGGCCTGAGGGAGCGGGTGTGACGATCATGACGTCGTCGGAGCGGTCCGAATCCGGTCGGCTCGAAAAACCCGCGGCCGCGCCGGTCCGCGAGGCGTTGCGGCGAGGCGCGACCTTGATCGTTCTTGCCGCCGTTGTGGTTGTGGTCGTTCTCCTGGCGGGGTCTGGCGGGGTCGTTCTTCAAAGACGCGTGACGCTTGGGCTGATCGATCTCGTCGCCGTGGTCGGCCTCTATGTCTTCATGGGCAATTCCGGAATCATGAATTTCGGCAGCGTCGGCTTCATGGCCATCGGCGCCTATACGTCGGCGCTTCTGACCATGGCGCCGATGATGAAGAAGACGTTTCTTCCGGATTTGCCGGCGTGGCTCGCCGCCGCGCACCTTCCGGCCGTTGCTGGCGCGTTCGTTGGCGGCGCCGTGGCGGGTGTCGTCGCCTTGCTTCGTCGGCTGGCCGCTGATGCGGCTTTCGGGAATAGGGGCGGGCATCGCAACGCTCTCCTTCCTGATCATTTGCAATATTGTTCTTGGCAATTGGAACTCTGTGACCGGCGGGCAGGAGTTGCTGATGGGCCTTCCCACTTATGTCGGACTCTGGACCGCCGGTCTTTGGGCGATCGGCGCGATCGCGGTCGCCTATATTTATCAGGAGACGCGCTGGGCGATCGCCCTCAGGGCCTCGCGCGAGGATGAGATCGCGGCTCGCGCGAGCGGCGTGCAAATCGTACCCCAACGCCTCCTTGCCTTTGTCGTCAGCTCTATCCTCTCAGGCGTCGCCGGCGCGCTCTATGGGCATTTCCTCGGAACGCTGAGAATAGACAATTTCTATCTCGATATGACGTTTCTGCTCATCTCGATGTTGGTGGTCGGCGGAATGCGGAGCTTGACGGGCGCGGTCGTCGGGACTTTGAGCGTCGCCCTGCTCAATGAGCTTTTCCGGCTTCTCGAGGTCGGCTTTGCGCTTCCCGGGACGGATCTGCGCATCGCGACGGCGCCGGGTCTGGGCGATGTGGCGGTCGCTGCGGTCATGCTGCTGATCATCGTGTTTCGCCCGCGCGGCCTGACCGGAGGGCGCGAGGCGGATTTCTTTCTCTTTCTGCGTTCGACCAAGAATTAGCGCGGCGCTCGGGTGCGTTGGGGACACGCTCTCGCGGAGCCGATCAGGGAACACGCAAGCGAACCCAGGCTACTCCTCGATGATCGCCACCACGCGCGTCCACCCCGCTGACGCTTTCTCGATCTTCGTCGGGAAGCAGGAGATGGTGAAGCCGCTCGCGGGAAGGGCCTCGAGATTGTGCAACTTCTCGATATGGCAATAGCCGATGTGCCGCCCGGCCTTGTGGCCTTCCCAGATCAGCGAGGCGTCGTGGGTCGCGGCGTATTTTTTTGCGGTGTGGACGAAGGGCGCGTCCCAACTCCAGCCGTCGATCCCGGTGACGCGAACGCCCTTGTTCAGAAGATAAAGCGTCGCTTCGGCGCCCATGCCGCAGCCTGACGGGACGTAATCCGGCTGCCCGTATTTGGCGCCGGCGCTCGTGTTCACGACGACGATTTCGAGCGGCTTCAACTCGTGCCCGATGCGCTTCAGCTCCGTCTCGACGTCCGCCGCCGTCGCGACATAGCCGTCGGCGAAGTGGCGGAAGTCGAGCTTGACGCCGGGCTGAAGGCACCAGTCGAGCGGGATCTCGTCGATGGTCGCGGCGCGCTCACCTTCGTTCATTGTCGGATGATAATGCCATGGCGCGTCGATATGCGTGCCGTTGTGGGTGGAGAGTTGCACCCGCTCCACCGCCCATCCCTTGCCGTCCGGCAGGTCTTCCCTCTTGAGACCTGGAAAGAACTTCAGGATGTCGCCAACGCTCTGATCGTGATTGATGTATTCGATGCTCGGCCCGTGTCCGGGAGGATCGGCATAGACGGTGTTTTGCAGCGGCACGGACAGGTCGATCAGGCGACGGGCCATTGTTTCCTCTCTTCGGGGCGTTTGCGGGCCGGAGCTTAGTTCTGGGCGATGACCTTGTTGCGCAGAACGCCGATCCGGTCGACATGCAGGGCGATTTCGTCGCCACTCTGGAGAAAGCGGCCGATTTCCAGGCCGCAGCAGTTTCCAACCGTGCCAGAGCCAAAGACTTCGCCGGCGTGAATCGTCTCGTCCTGGGCGGCGTCGGCAATGAATTCGGCGAAGGAGAACAGCATTTCGCTTGTGTCGCCGGTTGCCCGTGTCTCGCCGTTGACCTTGACTTCGACCTTGAGCGTTTGCGGGTCGCCCAGCTCATCCGCGGTGACGATCCAGGGTCCCATTGCGTTCGAGCCGTCGAAGCTCTTGCCCTTCGCCGGCCCAAGCCGGCCCTGCATCTCGAGCGCCTGCCGGTCGCGGGCGGAAAAATCATTGAAGATCGTGTAACCGAAGATGTGGGCGCCCGCCTCGGAGGCCGGAATGTTGGCGCGGGTGCGCCGGGTGATCGCGGCAACTTCGAGTTCATAGTCCATCACATTGCTGTAGCGCGGCCAACGCACGACCGTTCCAGGGCCGACGACTGTCTGCCGGTTGGTGATGTAGTAGATCGGCATCTGGCGGTAGATCGGAGCAAGCTCGCCGAGGGGCGCCGCCATGGCTTCCTTGAACGCCTCGACTCCCCCGGTCTTCAGCGCCTGCACGGCCTGCGCGCCGCGCCCGGACTGGCGGATGTGGAGGGCGAACGACATGCCGTCCCGCATCTGGCGCGGCTCGGGGAGCGGGGCGAGCAACTCAACTTCAGCCAGCGGCGACCATAGATCGCTTTCGTCGCCGCGCTTGTCGAGAAGCGTGCGGGCAAGGTCGAGACCGGCATCGTCCGCGTCGATCAGGCTCAGCATGGACGTGAAAGAGGCGCCGTCGGCGCCTGCGCGAGCGGCTGCCGCTGGGAGGTCGAAAACGCGCCGCGCCTCTGCGTCGACTGCGCCAACCTTGGCTCCGCCGTCCGTGCGGTATGTGGCAAGCTTCACAGGCTCCTCCCTCTTGTCTTCGGTTACGATATATGATCTTATCTTTTATCGATAATCAAGCGCTTTATCGTGCGCGAGACGGGAGGATGGGATGGTGTGCGTTCGACGAATGGTCCTGGCGGCAGTCGCTTCCGGACTCGCGCTGACGGTGACGGCCGCGTCCGCCGAGCCCATCAAACTCAAGATTGCCTGCACAGCGACTTCCGACTGCGCTTCCGCAATGGTCGCCCGCGACGAGGGCATCTTCGCCAAGCATGGGATTGATGCGGACGTGACGCTGATCGGCATCAACACCAACATCCCGCCAGCCATCGCGTCCGATTCG
The DNA here is from genome assembly GCA_963824465.1 of uncultured Alphaproteobacteria bacterium. Classification (GTDB taxonomy): domain Bacteria; phylum Pseudomonadota; class Alphaproteobacteria; order Rhizobiales; family Beijerinckiaceae; genus Roseiarcus. The sequence continues at coordinate 71,820 of CAWGPL010000012.1, read as the reverse complement.
ATTCAGGTCGGCGGCCCGACCGCAACCGTATTCCTTCAGGCGGTGGACGGCGGGCTCGACCTCGTGGCGATCGACGGCGCCTCGGTGATGAGTCCCGGCACCGATGGGCTGATCGCCGCCGTCGCCCGCAAGGGCCTGACCCTCAAGAGCGCCAAGGACTTCGTCGGCAAAAAAGTCGGCGCGCCGGGCATCGGCGCCTTCCTCGACGTGCTGTTCCGCAAATGGCTGATTCAGAACGGCGTCGATCCGAAGGATGTTCATTTCGTGGAGGTGACGTTTCCGACGATGAACGATGCGCTGAAGTCGGGATCGGTCGACGCCGTTCTGACCGCGGAGCCCTTCATCACGCGCATCGAAAAGGCCGGCAACGGCGAGGTCGCCGCACGATATGTCGCCGACCTTCACAGCACGGCGCCGATCATCTCCTATGTCGCCACGCGAAGCTTCGCGGAGGCGCACCCCGATGCGGTCAAGGCTTTCCGGGAATCGATTGCGGAGGCCGCAAAAATCGTCAACGATGACCACGCGAAAGCGGCGGAATCGATCTCGAAGTTCACCAAGATGCCGATCGATCTTGTGAAGCTCAATCCCCCCAGCCTGTCGCAACCGGAGCTCAAAGGGTCGGATTTCGCCTGGTGGGTCGAGACCATGAATCAGCTCGGCATGTTGCAGACGAAAGTCGATCTCGGCAAACTCGTCCTGCCTTGACCCCCGCGGACGTCGAGACTCTTTCCGAGCGCGCCGCGCAGCGTCTCGAGGCTGACATCCTCGCCGGCGCGCTGCCTCCGGGCGGACGTCTCGGCATTGTCGAAACGGCGGCGCGCTATGGCGTCGGCGCGACGCCTCTGCGAGAGGCGTTGTCACGCCTCGCGGCGCGGGGTCTCGTCGACGCGAGCGGCAACCGGGGCTTTCGGGTCAAACCCGTGTCGCGTGACGACCTGGCGGATATTGTGCGTGTGCGCACGGTCCTTGAGCGGGAAGCGCTGAGGCTCGGCATTGCGGCCGGCGATGATGCCTGGGAAGGCGTCATCGTTGCCGCGCTGCACCGGCTCAAGCGTTACGTGCGGGAAAATCCACGCGGCTTTCGCGAAGGCGAGCCGGCTTTCGATGCGCTGCATAAAGGGTTTCATATGGCGTTGATCGCCGCTTGCGGTTCACCCCGGATGCTTGCCGGGTGTTCGAGCCTCTATGATGAAGCTTACCGCTACCGCAGGCTGATGATGGCCTCTCTGTTTGATCGCGAAGCCTTCCTGGAAGCCCATGACAGTCTCGCGGAAGCGACGCTCGAACGCCGGCCCGCGCAGGCGACGGCGTTGCTCGAAGCGCATATCGCCTCGACGCTGAGGCACGTCTATCCGGAGGACGCGGAGCAAGGTTCATGAGCGGCGCGCCCCTGATCGCCTTTCACAATGTCGAGCTCGCCTTTGGCGATCATCTCGTTCTTGGCGGCCTTAATTTTGCAATCGCGGAGGGCGAGATCGTCTGCGTCGTCGGTCCTTCGGGCTGTGGCAAAACGACCGCGCTGCGCGTCGCCTCGGGACTCATCGCGCCGACGCGCGGCGAAGTTGCATTTGCTGGGGCTCCCATCACCGGACCACGACGCGACGTGGCGATCGTCTTTCAGGATTATTCCAAAGCTCTCCTGCCCTGGCGCACGGCGGAGGGCAATGTGTCGCTGGCGCTCGAAGCGATGGGAACCCCACGCGCGAAACGGCCGAGGCGCGTCGCGGATCTTTTGACGCGTGTCGGGCTTGCCAGTCACGCCGACAAATTTCCCTCGCAGCTTTCCGGCGGTATGCAGCAGCGGCTTCAGATCGCGCGCTGCCTCGCGCAGAACCCAAAGGCGCTGATGATGGACGAGCCGTTCGGCGCGCTCGACGCCATGACGCGCCAGACCCTGCAGGACGAGATGCTGGATATCGCGCGCTCGACCGGCGCCACGATCTTCTTCGTCACCCATGATCTCGAGGAAGCGATCTATCTCGGCGACAGGGTGATCGGTCTCAAGCCCCATCCGGGCCGCGTCGGGCTGGAAATCCCGGTCGCGCTGCCGCGTCCGCGCAACCAAGTGACGACGCGCGAAGCGCCTGAATTTTTGGCGCTGCGTCATAAGCTCTACGACTTCATCTACACGAGCGAGCGCGCCGCTGCGGGGGCGGCTGCGTGAGGCTCATAAAAGCGCTCGCGCTGCCGATCGTCCTGATCGTGCTTGCGGAGATCGGCGCGCGGGCCGCGGGAACAAGCGATTCCATTGCACCCCCGACCGCGGTTATCCGCGCTCTCGGGCAAGCTCTCGCGGATGGCTCCATGCTTGACGCAACAAGGGACACGCTGGCGAGCGCCTTTGGCGGACTCGTCATTGGGGCCGGTCTTGGACTCATCGCAGGCATTGCGGTCGGATCAATTCGCGTGCTCGACAGACTCATGGAATTGCCGTTCGAAGTGCTGCGACCCATTCCGTCGGTGGCGGTGATCCCGATCGCGCTGATTGCGCTGGGCTTTGGCTATCGGCTGGAAATCGTGATCGTGGCCTACGCCTGCTTCTGGCCGCTTCTCATTCTCACCCGCACTGCAGTGGCGGGCATCGAGCCTCGCCTGATTGAAGTCGCGAAGGCGCTGAGGTTAAGTCTCGCCCAGCGCACGCTGAAGATCATCGTTCCGGCGGCGCTGCCGCGCGTTTTCGTCGCGTTCCGTTTGGCGGCCGGGATCGCGCTCGTCGTTGCCGTGACAGTCGAGATCGCCGTCAATCCGCAGGGGCTCGGCTATCAGGTGATGACGGCGGGGCAGGCGCTCAGGCCGGACCTGATGCTCGCCTATGTCGTCTGGATCGGAATCGTCGGCTACGCGCTCAACGTTGCGTTGGTGGCCGCCCAACATCGCCTGTTTGGCCAGGCGGCTCGGATCGAGGCGCCGCGATGAACGCTTGGGCGTGGCGCCTTGGCAGCCTTATCGTGCTGGCGGCGCTGGTGCTGCTGTGGGGCGAGGTTGCGGCATGGAAGCTCGTGTCGCCGGTGTTTCTGCCGACGCCGCTGCGGGCATGGGGCGCGCTCGTGCATGGCTTCCATCAGTCCGACCTTCTCGAGAAACTCATGGGCACCATTCGCCACATGCTGGCCGGATGGGTCGTCGCCTCTCTCCTTGGCGTCGCGATCGGCGCAATTGTCGGCTCATCACGCGCCGCGCGGGACTATATTGCGCCGACCCTCGAATTCCTGCGCCCATTGCCAGCCTCCGCCGTCATCCCGGTGGCGATCGCAATGTTCGGTCTGACCCCGCAGATGGCGATCGGCGTGATCGCCTTCGGCTCGATCTGGCCGGCTCTGCTCGCCGCGGTGCATGGTTTCGGCGCGGTCGAGCCGCGCCTTCTTGAGGTCCAGCGCGCGCTTGGTCTGTCCCGCCTCGCCGGGAATCTTCAAGATCTCTCTGCCCTCCGCGGCGCCGGACATCCTGGCGGGTCTTCGGCTTGGTCTGACGGTCTCCCTGATCCTTGCCGTCGTGTGCGAGATGATCGCTGGCGTCGATGGGCTCGGCCAATGGGTCCTGCTCGCGGCGCGGGCCTATCGATCGGCCGATGTCTTCGCCGGCGTCATCTTGCTCGGGGCAGTGGGCCTTATCGCCAATGCGATACTGTCGCTTGCGGAAGCCTATCTCTTGCGCTGGCGGCCAACATGACGGCCACCCGCGCGTGGTCGCGGTCAACCGGAGCGCTCCTGCGCTGAGACGGCGGCAGCGTTTGTCGCGCCGGCGAAAGGGCTGCTGACAGCAGCGCGTCCATCGCCAGCTCGGAGGGGACGGCGGGAGCGCTCCCACTCATGCAGGCGGATCATGGATAGCGCCTGTTAGATAATCCGGCCAATCGCGCTCGAAGAACGGCTGGTCATCGCGATCCCGGCGTCGGATCGGCCGGGCCTCGCAGGCGAACTTCCCGCCCACGAGCCAAACATGAATTTGTTCGTTTCGGTCCTGGTCTCGCTCCGGTATGAAGCGGAAGTCTTCAAGCGAGCCGGTTCGGGACTGCGGGACGCGGTCGCCCTCCGGGGAGCAGACCGTTCGGGCTCCCCGGCTGCCGCCGCCGCGCTCCAGGTAAAAGTCGAGCGCCTTCAGAATGGCTTCCGACGCGATCGCGCTTTGGCGCCATTGCAGAGCTCTCAAGGCTTCGTTCGCCCCATCGAAGGCGACGCCGTGCTGGCGAATATTCTCGTTCAGGCGGTGCGCGGCATCGGCGGCGGCTTTGACATCGGGAGCGTTGCAAAGGATGGCCGCATGATCGCTCATTCGATCTTGCACCTCTTTGCGGATCGCTACGGCTTTCATCCCGCTGTCGGCTTGAAGCGGGCCGAGCGTTTTTGCAACAGCGTCCTCGATGGGCGTCTGTTCTGAGCCGCCGCTCCGAGACCGCTTCCGCCGCGCGGCGATGTGCTCGGCGCAACGCGTGCCGAACACCTGGCCAGCGTTCAGAGCTGCGCCGCCGGGCCGCGTGACTCCATGGGTTCCCGCCGCCTCGCCGACCGCGTAGCAACCCTCGAGACTGGTCGCGCCCCAAGTGTCGACCGCGAGGCCGCCGTTCATGTGCTGGTTGTTGATCGCGAATTCGAGCGGGTCGCGCGTAATGTCGTACTTGTATCGCTTATAAAGCTCGATCGACAGCGGATTTATTTTTCGCAGGCGATCGATGGGCAGGGCGAACAGGGCGTTGGAGTTTGCCAGATAGGCCCGCACGTCGTCGTCGAGGCGTTCGAGGCTGAAATCGACGTCGCCGGGGACGGGCAGCGGATTGCGGTTGAAGTCCATGTAGACTTTGCGGCCGGCCTGCGATTCGCGGAACACGGCGAGATCGAGCAAGCTCGACCCGAATTCGAGCATTCGCGTCGCGTGGAACGGCCATTGATAGCCTTTGCGAAAAATGTTGGAGGCGAGTTCTTGTGTAGTTCGATAGTAATCCGCGAGAAAATTCCGCTCGTTCCCACGCGAGTCGCGGGAGAAGATGTACGGCATGCTTTGCACGTACGTGCCTGAAAGGTTCCACGGGAAATTGTCGCGAGGGCTGCCGATTCCAAATTGGCTTTCGGTCAGATTGACCGCTTCTATTCCTGCTTCCAGCGCGAGCCCAAGCGAGCCGAAACAATGACGGGGGTAGACGCTGTCGCGATAGAGCTCTCCGGGGCCGCCGGTTGCGATAATGATCGAGCCGCAAAGAAACGCGGCCAGCCCATACGGATTTTCAGGGGTTCGTCTTTTTGGCGCCATCACGAGCGCGCCAAAAGCGCGGGGCTGGTCGCCGGGCTCGACCAGCAGCTGAACGGCCGTCGAATGGTTGAAGATCGGGATGTCGAGGCGGATCGCTTCGCGCGGTCAAGACCTGAACCATCAGTCGCGACGTGCGGGGCCCGCAACTTGTCGCGCGCCCGACTTCGTCGTGATCGGTCTGATAGCGCAAAACGCCGCCCAGTCGGTCCTGCGGGAGGGGAAGGCCCATGAATTGGAGCGACGCCAAGGCCCGCTGAGAGCCCACAGCCTCCACATAGGCCGTGTCCTCATCCATGGCGCCGCCCGCGCCGAGCGCATCGGCCAGGGCCCGGAAGTTGTCGCCTCGGCCAGCCGTGTTGGCGGTGTGAAGCGTCTGTTTGTCGGAGCCGGAACAAGCCGACGTGCCCCCAAAGGCGCTCTGACTGGCGATCACAACGTCGACGTCGCGACGCTTGAGCTCAACCGCGGCGCGCAAGCCCGCTGCGCCGCTGCCAAGGACGAGCGCCTCGGCGCGGTGTACCGGAAATTGATGACCTGCCGCCGTCATCAATTCCCTCGACGGGCGCTCGTTCGGCCAGCCTCGGCATGACGACGTCGGTCAGTTCGTCGAGGATCGATTGGGGGACGATCGAGGTCAAAAGGCGTTTCCCGCAATTTGCAGTTGACGAGCGGCTTGAAACTCACTATTGATTAGCACGTTCCAAAAGATCGCGCAATTGTCGCAATGTTTGTTCATGTGATGGTCTTTTATTGTGTGTTGTCGCATTTTTTTCATCGGAACGTTCCAACATAGACGCGAGAAAGACCATAAAATCGGGAGGATTAGAGGTGAGCGGGGCCCGGGCGACCATTGTTGACGTCGCGCGGGTGGCCGGCGTCTCAAAATCAACGGTCTCTCTTGTGCTGGGAGGCAGTTCGCTCGTCGCGGAAACCACCCGTGAGCGCGTCGCCGAGGCGATGGCTGATCTCGGCTACATTTATCACCGCGGCGCGGCGACGCTGCGCGGCGCCAAGTCCGGGGTCCTTGGGATGGTCATCAACGACCTTTCGAACCCCTTCTATGTCGAACTCGCAATCGGCATCGAGCGCGCATGCCAGGGAGCGGGGTTCATCCCCTTTCTGGCCAATTCCGCCGAGGATCCCATTCGACAGCAGGAAGTCATTCGCTCCATGCGCGAACATGGCGCGGCGGGGCTCGTGCTCGCCCCAGCCATCAATACAGCGCTGAAGGATCTGAAGCCGCTCGTGGCCGGCTTGCCGGTCGTGCAGGTGATGCGTCGCCTGCCGGGTCTCAAGGCCTCGTTTGTCACCCCCGAAAACCGCGAAGGCGCACGCAAGGCGACCGCTCATCTCATCGAGCACGGGCATCGGCGAATCGCTTTCGTGGGCGGATCGGATTCTTTGGTGGTGCGGGACGAGCGGCTTGCCGGCTATCGCCTCGCGCTTGACGACGCTAGCGTTCCGTTCGATGCGACTCTGGTCGTCGAGTCGACGACCAATTATGCGGGCGGCGGCGCGGCGGCGGAGCGTCTCTTGACCCTTCCGGAGCCGGTGACGAGCGCGCTTTGCTTCAACGACGTTGTGGCGATTGGTCTGACGCGGGCGTTGACGCAGGCTGGCGTCGCGATCGGACAGGACTTTGCCGTCATCGGCTTTGACGACATCGACGAAGCCAAACATATGCTTCCGGGGCTTACGAGCGTCGCGGTCAACGGCGCGAAACCTGGGCTCCCGCGCTGCGCAGCTTCTGATGCGGCAGATCGCCAGCGGCGACCTCGAACCCGAAAGCGTGCTCTGCCCGACGAGCCTCATCATTCGAGCGTCTTGCGGAACTTCGGCTTTCGCCCGAGAAGGAATTCAACGATGACTGGACTTCGCTGGGGGCTGATCGGCGCCAGCACGATTGCCGCGGAACATATGATCGATGCGTTTCGCGCCAATGGCGGCGAAGTGGTCGCGGTGATGAGCACGGACTCCGATCGGGCGGCTCGTTACGCCGCCAAGCACGGCATAGCCAAAGCCATGACGGATCTCCGCGCGCTCGTCGAAGACAAGGCCATCGACGCCGTCTATATTTCGACGACCAACGAGCTCCACCGCGATCAGGTTTTTGCAGCCGCCGGCGCCGGCAAACACGTGCTTTGCGAGAAGCCGCTCGCCCTGACGCTCGCCGACGCGCGGGCGATGGTCGCCGAATGCCGCAAACACGGCGTGACGATGGCCACAAACCACCATCTGCGCAACGCCGCGACGCACCGCGCGATGCGCGACGCAATCAAGGCGGGGCGCATCGGCAAGCCCCTTTTCGCCCGTGTTTTTCACGCCGTCTATTTGCCGCCTCATCTGCAAGGCTGGCGGATCGAAAAGCCGGCCGCGGGCGGCGGCGTCGTCTTCGACATCACGGTTCACGACGCGGATACGCTGCGCTTCGTGCTCGACGATGAGCCGCAAAGCGTCACCGCGATGACGTCCAACAGCGGGATGAGCCAGGCCGGACTCGAAGACGGCGTCATGGGCGTCGTTCGTTTCTCTAGCGGGTTGCTGGCGCAATTCCACGACGCCTTCACCACCAAATACGCCACGACCGGATTCGAGGTTCATGGCGAAGAGGGCTCTCTGATCGGCCGCGACTGCATGACCCAGGCGCCGAAGGGCGACGTCCTCCTGCGCTCCGCCGCGGGCGAGCAAGCGCTGAGGCTCGATCACGAGAAGCTCTATGTGCGCTCGGTGCGCTTGTTCCAGGACGCTGTCGCCGGGCGCGGCGCGCCGTCCGCGACGGGCGAAGACGGAGTCAAATCGCTGAGCGTCGCGATCTCAACTCTCGAAGCGGCGCGCTCTGGCGCGGTCGCTCCCATCGACCTTTCGGTGTGAAGTAAAGCATGAGCAGGCAAAAGGTCATCTCGGCCGCTGGAGCGGCTCGCCTCGTCCCCGACGGGGCTATCGTCACCGTGTCATCCTCGTCCGGCCTCGGCTGCCCGGACGCGGTTCTGAAAGCGATCGGCGAGCGCTTCGCGACAGAGGGCCATCCGCGCAACATCACGACCCTGCATCCAATCGCGGCGGGCGACATGTGGGGCGTCAAAGGCGTTGACCATCTTGCGAGGCCCGGCTGCCTCGCCCGCGTGCTCGCGGGCTCCTATCCGTCCGGTCCGTCCTCAGCAGAGCCTCCTGCGATTTGGACGATGATCTCGGAGAATGCGATCCCGGCTTACAATGTCCCCTCGGGAATTCTGTTCGACATGCACCGCGAGGCCGCGGCAAAGCGCCCGGGCGTGCTGACCAAAGTCGGCATGGAGACCTTTGTCGATCCGGTCCACGAAGGTTGCGCGATGAACGCCAAGGCTTTGGCCGATCCCATCGTCAGCCGTGTCAATTTCGCCGGCGACGACTGGCTCTTCTTTCCGACGATTACGCCGGAAATCGCGATCATCCGTGCGACGACGGCGGATGAGCGTGGCAATCTTTCTTACGAGCATGAAGGCGGAATCCTCGGTCCGCTCGATCAGGCGCTCTCCGTCCGCAACAATGGCGGCGTCGTCATCGCCCAGGTCAAGCGGCTTGCCGCTGCGGATACGCTCCGGCCGCACGATGTGGTCGTTCCGGGGATATTGGTCGACTATATCGTCGTCGCGCCGGACCAGTTGCAGACGACGAATACCGTCTACGAGCCCGCGATCTCCGGAGAGATATTCCGCCCGCTGTCCTCGTTCGAGACGCCGCGGTTCGACATCGCCAAGGTGATTGCCCGCCGGGTTGCGCAGGAGCTACGTGACGGCGACGCGGTCAACATCGGCTTCGGCATTTCCGCCAATGTTCCGCGAATCCTCATCGAAGAAGGCCAGCACGGGGCGGTCACCTGGGTCATCGAGCAGGGCGCGGTCGGCGGCGTTCCGCTGCTCGATTTTCAGTTCGGCTGCGCCTCGAATGCGGAGGCCATTGTTCAGTCGCCGCATCAATTCACCTATTTTCAGGGGGCGGGCTTCGACATGTCGCTGCTCTCGTTTCTGCAGATCGACAAGGGCGGCTCGGTGAACGTATCGAAACTCGGCGTGCGCCCTCATGTGACGGCAGGCGCGGGCGGTTTTGTCGACATCACCGCGCGAGCCAAGAAGATCGTCTTTTCCGGATATTTCACCGCCGGTGCAAAGCTCGACGTGCAGGAGGGCGCCGTTTCAATCCTTCGGGAAGGCAAGGTCAACAAGCTCGTCGACGCAGTCGAGCAAATCTCATTCTCGGGGCCGCGAGCGGTCACCCAAGGGCAGGACATACTTTATGTCACGGAGCGATGCGTTCTTCGGCTTGAACCCGAAGGGGTCACGGTCGCGGAGATTGCGCCTGGCGTGAATCTGGAGGACGACATCCTCGCGCAATCGGACTTTTCTCTCCGCGTGGCCAGTGATCTCCGCCAGATGGACCCCGCGCTGTTCCACCCCGAGCTTCTCGGTCTGAAACTGCGGCCGGCGCGGGAGATGTCGGCGTGACCTCCGTTTTCGATCTGTCTCTCGGCGACCGTTTCGAGAAACTCGTGACATGTCCAGACGCCGTGCGCGCCGAACCTTCGGACGTGGTCGAGGCTTCGTGTTCCGTTCGTCCCCGGCGGTCGGTCTGCACACTGGACGAGGCAGTTGAATTGGCCAATTCTACGGCCTACGGATTGTCGGCGAAGGTCTTGGAGCCGCGATCCCAGGTTGGGCGCGCTCTCGGCCGGGCAGTAAAGGAGAGCGGGGCGGGATCCGGGTCAACACATGTTCATGAATCGTCCCCTGGACCGCTCAATTGGTCATGTCTACGAACCTCGACGGAATGCGAGCGACGGCCATAGCAAGGAAAGACGTTTCCCGTTGAGGCCAGATCGGGATAGCCCCGCTGCTGGAAAACGGATGAACGCGAAGAGTACGGCGGCCGGACCGATTCCGGCGGAGGAGAGCGTACAAGGAAGGTTGCAATGAAATTTCGCGCAATTCTGATGGCGGGGGCCATGACGGCCAGCGCGCTTGGCTTCGCCGGCGGCGCCCAGGCGGCCGATAGCAATGAAGTTCAGGTTTTGCATTGGTGGACGTCAGGCGGTGAAGCGGCGGCGCTGAACGTGCTCAAGCAATATCTGACGAAGGAAGGCTATACCTGGAAGGACGTGCCTGTGGCCGGCGGCGGCGGCGAAGCCGCTATGACCACGCTCAAGGCGATGGTTGCGGCGGGAAACCCGCCCATCGCCTCGCAGATTCTCGGCTACTACGCGATCGACTACGCCGAGGCGGGCAAGCTCACGGACGTCAATTCGCTGGCCGACAAGGAAGGGTGGTCAAAGGTCATCCCCACTGCGCTGCAGAAATTCACGGTCACTAACGGCAAATGGGACGCGGTTCCGATCAACATCCATTCCGTGAACTGGATCTGGGTGAACAAGGCCGTGATGGACAAGATCGGCGGAGCGGAGCCAAAAAATTTCGACGAACTCCTCACGCTTCTCGACAAGGCCAAGAAGGCCGGCGTCATTCCGCTCGCGCTCGGCGGCCAGCCCTGGCAGGAGGCGACGATGTTCGACTCCGTCGTCATGTCGACCGGCGGCCCTGACTTCTACAAGAAGGCCTTTATCGATCTCGACGACTCGGCGCTGAAGTCTGACACGATGAAGAAGTCGTTCGATAATCTGGCCAAGCTGAAACAATATGTCGATCCGAACTTCGCCGGGCGCGACTGGAACCTGGCGACCGCTATGGTCATCAAGGGCGACGCCCTGATGCAGGTCATGGGCGACTGGGCGAAGGGAGAGTTCAAGAACGCCAACAAGGAGGCGGAAAAGGACTTCCTCTGCTATCGTTTCCCGGGCACGGACGGCACCGTGATCTACAACACGGACATGTTCGCGCTCTTTGATGTCGCGGCGGACCACAAGAAGGCTCAGCTCGCTCTGGCGGACGCGGTGATGAATCCGGAAGTGCAGTCAGCCTTCAATGTCATCAAAGGATCGGTGCCCGCGCGCATGGATGTGCCGGACACGAACTTCGACGCCTGTGGCAAGAAAGCGATTGCGGACGTCAAAGCCGCGAACGCCAAGGGAACATTCGTCGGCTCGATGGGCCAGAACTACGCCCAGCCGCCGGCGGTCGCTGGGGCCTATCATGACGTCGTGACCAAGTTCTTCCACGGCGAGATCAAGACCTCCGACGAGGCCGTCAAAGAACTCGCGGCGGCGCTCGAAGGGGCGAAGTAAACCGCGAAGGAGAAAAGTCCTCCCCCGTCGTTCGGCGGGGGAGGACTTGCGGGCGCGGGAGGAGAAGATTCCATGTCGACGGTATCGGACGCCGCGTTCGAACCCATTGTGCAAAGTCCCCGTCGGGATTGGCGGGACCGGACGCGCGATTGGCTCCCCCGGCTGGTGCTCGCGCCTTCCTTCGCGCTCGTGCTCTTCTTCGTCTACGGCTTCAACTTCTGGACGTTCCTGCTGTCCTTCACCAATTCGAAGGCCTTCACCAGTTTCAATTTCGTCGGCGGGGCGAACTACGCCAAGCTGTGGAACTGGACGTTCCAGTACGACCCGCCGTCGAACTGGTACACAGCCATAGTCAACATGGGGCTGTTCGGTGGTCTGTACGTCATCTTCTGCCTGTTTCTCGGCCTGACGCTTGCGATCCTGCTCGACCAGAAGATCCGCGGCGAGGGCATTCTGCGACCGCTCTACCTCTATCCGCTCGCCTTATCTTTCATCGTGACGGGGACAGCGTGGAAGCTTTTCCTCGACCCTCGCATCGGGCTTGAAAAAGCGGTCCACGATCTCGGTTGGACGAGCTTCCATTTCGACTGGGTCGTCAACCCGCGCATGATGATCTATTGCGTGGCCATCGCCGGGATATGGCAGACGTCGGGCTTTGTCATGGCGATGTTTCTGGCGGCGCTGCGCGGCATTGACGGCGAGATCCTGAAAGCCGCGCAAATCGACGGCGCTACCGCCTATGCGACCTATCGGCGGATCGTAATCCCGATGATGCGGCCGGTCTTCATGTCGGCGCTGATCATCCTGACGCATATGGCGATCAAGTCCTACGACCTCGTTCTTTCGGTGACGGGCAAGAATCCGGGCGGGGCCGCGGAACTGCCCTCGACCTTTATGTATTCCTACACCTTCACCCGGAACCAGATGGCGGTCGGCTCGACGAGCGCGGTCATCATGCTGATGACCATCGCCGCGATCATGGTGCCTTACCTCTATTCCGAACTGAGGGAGAAGCCGCAATGAGCGCTGCCGAGGCGATCGTCGCCGCGCCCGTGCGTGCGCCTGCTCGGAATATGACGATGTCGCGCATCGTGATTTACGGGCTCCTGATTGTCTTCGCGATCATCTACCTTTTGCCTTTGCTCGTGATGGTGATGACGTCGCTGAAAACCCTCCCGGAAGTGACGGGTGGGAACATGTTCTGGTTCCCGGAGCACTTGACGTTCGAGCCCTGGAAAAAGGCGTGGGGCACCGCCTGCGTCGGTCTGACCTGTACGGGGATCAAAGGATACTTCTGGAACTCCATCAAGATGGTCGTGCCGGCCGTCCTCATTTCGAGCCTGCTTGGCGCCCTGAACGGCTATGTGCTGACGAAATGGCGTTTCCCTGGTCACAAGCTCGTCTTTGGCATGATGCTGTTCGCCTGCTTCATTCCTTTCCAGTCGGTGCTGATCCCGATGGCTACGATCTTGGGGAAGCTCGGGCAGTTCGGCCGGACGCTTCAAGACACGATCGGCCTTACACTTGGCTTCGGCAATCCGACCGTCAATCTCGTGCTCGTCCATGTCGTCTACGGCCTCGGCTTCACCACGCTCTTCTTCCGAAATTATTACGAGACGTTTCCGAACGAGTTGATCAGGGCGGCGCAGATTGATGGCGCGAGCTTCTTCCAGATCTTCCGGCGCATTCTGTTGCCAAATTCGACTCCGATTTTCATCGTGACGGTGATCTATCAGTTCACCAATATCTGGAACGATTTCCTATTCGGTTCGACCTTTGCGGCCGGCGATTCCGCACCAATGACGGTTGCGCTCTACAACATCGTCAACACGTCGACGGGCGTCATTGAATATAACGTCAATATGGCCGCCGCGATCATCGCGGCGGCTCCTACCCTCATCGTCTACGTCCTTGCCGGACGCTATTTCGTTCGCGGCCTGATGGCCGGCGCCGTGAAAGGATAAGTCGATGTCGACGCTCGAAATCCGTTCCCTTCGGAAGAATTACGGCGCCGTCGAGATTCTGAAAGGCATTGATATCTCGCTGGAGCAGGGCGGGTTTCTCGTGCTCGTGGGGCCTTCGGGCTGCGGGAAGTCGACGCTTCTCAATACGATCGCTGGTCTGGAGACGATAACGTCTGGTGAGATTCGGATTGGCGGTCATGTCGTCAACGATCTGCATCCATCAAAGCGGGACATCGCGATGGTGTTCCAATCCTACGCGCTCTATCCGAACATGTCGGTCGCGCAGAATATCGCCTTTGGAATGGAAATGCGCGGCGTGCCGAAGCCCGAGCGCGAGAAGGCGATCGCGGTTGTCGCGAAAACCCTTCAGATCGAGCACCTCTTAAACCGACGCCCGAGCCAGCTTTCGGGCGGCCAGCGTCAGCGTGTGGCGATGGGGAGGGCGTTGGTTCGCCAACCGCAAGTGTTTTTGTTCGATGAGCCGTTGTCAAATCTTGACGCGAAGCTCCGCGTGGACATGCGCATCGAGATCAAGCGTCTGCACCAGCAGACTGGAACGACGATCGTTTACGTGACGCACGACCAAATCGAAGCGATGACGCTGGCGACGAAGATCGCCGTCCTCAAGGACGGCGAACTGCAGCAGGTCGGCTCCCCATTCGAGATCTACAATGCGCCCAATAATCTCTTCGTCGCCGACTTCATGGGCTCGCCGGCGATGAACCTGCTCGAGGGAACGATCAGCGGAGTGAACGGCGCGCGCCAGATCGTGATCGGGCAGGAGGGCGCGCCGATCGTTTTGCCGATCCCACCCAGCGCCGACGCCGGCAAGCTCTCGGATGGCGCCAAGGTGATCTTCGGGATTCGGCCCGAAGCGGTCAACGACAGGGAGAGCATCGATCGCAACGCGAAATCGGTCGTGACCTTCGACGCCAAAGTCGAGATCGTCGAACCTGCGGGGTCGGACACCTATGTCGTGACCCGCGCCGTTGGAAAAGAACTCACAGCCCGAATGCGCGCCGACACGCAGGTTCGCGTGGGGGAGAATCATACCTTTGCGCTGAATCTGGACAAGGCCGTGCTGTTCGATCCGCAGACAACACGGCGAATCTAGCCGCGAAGGTGTGCCGATCGTGGCTAGACCAGTGAACTCGAGGACAGACGGCGAGCGCTGAGACGACCAAACATCGCGGAGATCGAACTTTCTGTTTCGATGATCGGCATCGCGGGTCGCCGTTTGGAGATATTCAGTAGCGATCCCATCGACAGGGCCAACACTCACTGAAGAAGTCGGAACGACGGTTATGGCTTACGACTACATCATTGTCGGCGGCGGTCCGGCCGGCTGCGTGCTCGCCAATCGCTTGAGCGCGGACTCGTCGATAAAAGTGCTGCTGCTTGAGGCTGGCGGAGGCGACTGGAATCCGTTGTTCCGGATGCCAGCGGGCTTCGCAAAGATGACCAAGGGCGTCGCGAGTTGGGGTTGGAGCACCGTTCCGCAAAAGCATCTTAACGGCCGGGTCGTCTGGTACACGCAGGCAAAGGTTATCGGAGGCGGCTCGTCGATCAACGCTCAGCTCTATGCGCGCGGCAACGCCAAGGACTATGACGCCTGGGCGAGCGATGCGGGCGCGACGGGCTGGAGCTATCGCGAGGTTCTTCCTTACTTCAAGCGCAGCGAGGACAACCAAAAGCTCCACAATGCCTATCACAGCTATGGTGGGCCGCTCGGCGTCTCCTATCCGATCAATCCGCCGCCGATCAGCTACGCATTCCTGCGCGCCGCGCAGGAACTCGGGATTCCTTTCAACGACGACTTTAACGGCGCCGTGCAGGACGGGATCGGCCACTACCAGCTTTCGACCCGCAACGCCCAGCGGTCTTCTGCCTCCACCGCCTTTCTGAAGCCCGCGCGAGGCCGCAGAAACCTCACGGTGCGTCTCAATGCGCAGACCCTGAAAATCGAGGTCCAGAATGGCAGGGCGATCGGGGTGACGGTTGCTTCTGGCGGAAGAACCGAAACGCTGAATGCGGACCGCGAGGTGATCATCAGCTGCGGCGCCATCGGTTCGCCGCGTCTCTTGCAGCTTTCCGGCATCGGGCCAGCCGATTCCCTGCGCGCCGCCGGCGTGAATGTCGTGCATGATCTCCCGGGCGTCGGCTCCAACCTGCAGGATCACCTTGATCTCTATGCGATCTCGGAATGCACAGGCGATCACACCTATGATCGGATCGCGCGTCCGCATCGCACGGCCTGGGCGGGCCTCGAGTATCTCCTCTTCAAGACGGGCCCGGTCACATCGACTCTCTTCGAAACAGGTGGGTTCTGGTACGCGGACAAGCTGGCGCGTTCGCCCGACATCCAATTTCACCTGGGGCTCGGTTCGGGGATCGAGGCCGGTGTGCCGGCGATGAAAAATCCGGGAGTGACCTTGAACTCGGCTTTCCTGCGGCCGCGCTCGCGAGGCTCGGTACGCATCGCGAGCGCCGATCCAAGCACCGCTCCTCTGATCGATCCCAACTACTGGGCCGACCCTTACGACCGCGACTGCGCGATCAAGGGTCTTCGCCTCGCGCGCGAAATCCTGCGGCAGCCTGCGTTGAAGCCGTTTGTCCTCACGGAGCGTCTACCCGGCGACAATCTCAGCACCGACGAGGAATTGGCCGAATACGCCTATCGCACCTGCAAGACCGACCATCACCCGGCGGGAACCTGCGCGATGGGCTCCGGACCGGACGCCGTCGTGACGCCAGATCTCAGGCTGCGCGGACTCCTTGGCATCCGGGTCGTCGACGCTTCCGTCATGCCTTTTGTCCCGTCGAGCAATACCAATGCGCCAACCATTATGGTCGCGGAAAAGGCGTCCGACATGATTCTCGGAAAGCCGCCACTCCCTCCGGCTGCCATTCGATGAGGCCGCCGCCAGATGGCCGCGTGGCCACTGCGACCTCGGGTGTTTGCGGCGGCACGAGCTATGCGTCGATCACGACCGGTTCCGGAAGGTCAGCCCACTCCTCGTCGCCGGCAGTTCCATCGACGAAGGTGAGGATCGCAAAGCGGCCGGTTCGGTCAAGCGGCGAAAGCGGGTGGTGCCAGGTGTCGGCGCGGTAATTGATCCCCGTATCGCCTGGCACGCGGAAGGCGCGTAGGCGGGTGAGATCCGGCAAGCCACCGGCGCCTTTGGGGGCGACCATCACGAGATAGCTCGCGCAATCGAGCGGCACAAAGGCCTGCGACGAATGCGCGTGGCGCTCCATCTTCGCGGTGGTGAGCGGAAGCGCCTTCGGCTCGACCGTCGCCATGGAGAGTCGCGGCCGCGCCGAGAGACGGCCGTTCTGCAATTCCTCGATCAACTCCTGTCTGCCTTCGCCGGGGGCTCGCGGCGGCAAGAGGTCGCCGAAGGGAGCGAAAGCCTCCGCGGTTACGCCTTCGATTCTCAGATGCATCACTTCGCTGCCTCGTAAGGATGTTCTTTGAGCCAATGTCTCGCGATCTCTTCGCGCTTGGAGACCCAGACATCCGGCTTGCTTTTGACATAGTCGAGAAAGCGCGCAAGCCCGGACGCTCTGCCTGGGTGGCCGAGCAGGCGCATATGCATGCCGATATTCATCATCTTGGGCGCCTCACGGCCTTCCTCGTACAGAAAGTCGAAGGCCTCGCGCAAGATCGTGAAGAAGTCCTCCCCGCTCGCGAGATTGGCGGTTCCCCATTTCAGATCGTTGTTGGTAAGCGTGTAAGGCACGACGAGTTGCGGCCGATCCTCTCCCATCACGTAATAGGGCAGTTCGTCCGCGTAGGAGTCGCTGTCATAGAGGAAGCCGCCTTCCTCCATCACGAGCTTGCGCGTGTTGACGCTTGGCCCATAGCGGCAGTACCAGCCGAGAGGACGTTGGCCGACTGTCTTCTTGAGGCTTTCGACGGCGAGGCGGACGTGTTCGCGCTCCGTCGCCTCGTCGAGCTTGTAGTGCTCGATCCAGCGCCAGCCGTGACAGCAGATGTCGTAGCCGGCAGCCCGGATGGCCTCAGCCGCCGCCAGGTTGCGCTCAAGCGCAAGGGCGCAGGCGTAGACGGTCATCGGCAGGCCGCGTTCCTGAAAGAGGCGATGGAGACGCCAGAAGCCGACCCGGCTGCCATACTCGAACATGCTTTCCGCGGCGAGGTCGCGGTCGCCCCTCGGCACGCTCGCGCTCGGCAGCTCGGTGAGGGCGGCGTCGCTGACGCCGTCCTTGTCCATCATGCTGTACTCGGAGCCCTCCTCGTAGTTGAGAACGAAATTTACAGCGAGGACGGCTCCGCCGGGCCAGCGCGGATTTGGAGGTTTCCCCCCATAGCCGACAAAATCGCGTTCGAGCGAGCGAGGGATCAAAGGCGTTGCTCCGGTTCGAAAGACAGTCAGAACTGCTGTTCCTGACGGCCGCGCACGAGTTGCGAGAGCGTCACGGCAACGACCAGCGCCCCGCCATAGAACATCTCCTGGATGAAGGAGCTGAAACCGAGGAAGACGAGGCCGGTGATGCCCGTCACGAGAAAATAGACGGCGACCGTCGCGCCCCATGGATTGAACCGGCCCGGAACGATGCAAGTCGAGCCGAGGAACGCGGCGGCGAAGGCCGGAAGCTGATAGGTCGCGCCCGAGACGGGATCGGCCGCGCCCTGCGTGCCCGCATAGAGCACGCCTGCGAGCGCCCCAAAGAACCCCGAGACCGCCAGGCAGGCGACTCGGATGCGATCCGTGTTGATGCCGCTCAGTTTCGCGACATCGCGCCCCCGTCCGACGAACAGGATGCGGCGGCCGAGCGCCGTATATTCGAGGAGATACCAGACGATCGCGGCGAGCACGATCGCGTAATAGAATTCCAGCGGCACGCCGAACAGACGATCGACAATCACCACATTGATGAGCACCGAGGAGATTCCGCTGATCGTCTGGGAATTGCTGAGCCAGAGCGTCAATCCGTGCAGAAAAGTGCCAGTGCCCAGGGTCACGATCAGCGAATGAATGCGGAAGACCGTAATGAGCCATCCATTCACAAGCCCTACTGCGATCCCCATGGCGAGCGCCGCGAGGACTGCCCAGCCGATGCCAATCCCATAATTCACGTTGAGCACAGCGACCGTCATCGACGACAGCGTCATCACGAACGCGATCGAGAGATCGAAATCATTGGCGGTGAGCGGAATCAGCAGTCCAAGCGTCACTACGACGAGCACGGATTGGGACCCGAGGATCGTGGAAAAATTCGACCAGGTGAGGAAAGTTTCGGGCTTGAGATAGCCGAACACGGCGATAAGGGCGAGCCAGACGAGTATGAGGCCCGATTGCTCCAGACGATAGACGAAGGGCTTGTGTCCAAGCCTGCGCGCTTGAGGGGCCGCGTCCGCAGGCGCCTGCTGGGTCATTGCATGGCCTCCAAAAACTGCGTGGAGTCGATCATGCGGCGCTCGCGATTCCAGCGAGACTGCGCTCGGCGATGGCGTCCTTACTGATCTCGGTCCCTTCGAGAGTGGCGACGACGCGTCCGGCGGCGAAGATGAGAACGCGGCTGCAGATCGTAGCCAATTGCTCATAATCCGAACTGGCGCAGAGGATCGCCGCGCCGTTTTTTGCAGCATCCGCGATATGGCGGAACACGGTTTGCCGCGCGCCGATATCTACGCCCTGGGTCGGCTCGTCGAGCAGGATCAGCTTTGGCTCCATCTGGAACCATTTTGCGAGAACGACCTTCTGCTGGTTGCCCCCGCTGAGGGAAGCGATCGTCATGGACGGGTCGGCGGGTTTGACCTCGAATCTGCGTCCCATGTCCGACGCTTCCGCCGCCATTGCGCGGCGGTTCAGCATCCAGCGCCGGAAATGAGTCGCGAGCGTCGGCATGGTCACATTGTCGGTAACTGGAAGCGCGCCAATGACGCCGGCGTTTGCCCGGTCGGCGGGAACGAGCGCCACGCCGTGATCAATCGCTATGCGCGGGGTCATGTCGACGAGATTGACGCTACGTCCGGCGATGTCCAGTGAACCCCGCTGCGCTTTACGTGCGCCGTAGATCAGATAGGGAACCTCATCGTAGCCCGAACCGATAAGCCCGGTGACGCCGACCACTTCCCCCGAGGCCAGATCCAGCGAGAAATTTTCGATCACCCCGCCGCAAAGATCGTGCACGATCGCGTGGCTAGCGCCCCGCGTCTCGGGGGGAACCGGCGGAGCCGAAGCTGCGAGCCTGCGTCCGACAATCGCCTCGATGAAATCCGTTTTGGTCGCGTTGCGCGTGACCAGGGTCGCCGCGACCCGCCCATCGCGCAAAACGGTGGCGCGGTCGGTAATCTCCATGACCTCGTCCACATCGTGCGAGACAAAGATCACGCTGGCGCCTCTTGCAACGACCGTCCGAACCAGTCGGAATAGACGATCGACGTCGTGCTTCGGCAGGAACGGCGTCGGCTCGTCGAGCACGAGAAGACCCGATCCCGCTCCGCTTTCCGCATTCATTTCAGTGACGGCGCGCACGATCGCCAACAGGGCGCGCTCCACCGGCGGGATGTCGGCTATGCGCGCGTCAGGATCGATCGGAATGTCGTAGGATGCGAAGAGACGCGCCGCGGCGCGTCTCTCCGCCGTCCAATTGATCGCCCACGCGTTTCGCTCCGAAAGGCGCCCCAGCAACAGAATTCTCCAGCACCGAGAGCGTCGGGATGAGCCCGAGATGCTGGTGAACGAAGCTCATCCGATATTTGCGAAATGCTCCCGGGGCGAGAGGCAGAGCGACCTCCGCGCCGCCAATCGAGAGCCGGCTTCCAGGGTCTGGCGGGTGAAAGCCCGCCAGAACCTTGATGAGCGTCGACTTACCCGAGCCGTTCTGGCCGAGGAGCCCGTGCACCTCGCCCTGTGCGATCTCGAGCGATGCGCCGTCGAGGGCCTTTTGACCGCCGAAGGTCTTGCTGAGATTCCAGAGCCGAAGCGCCAGCGGCGCTCCGGCTGGCGCGGTCGGTCAATGCAGCTTCCACAGATCCGCATAGCCTTTCACATAAGCGTCGCCGTAGCCCTGAGACAATTGCGGCGGCGTGCCGGCATCCTTGGCGTTCTCTTTCGTGAAGATGTAGAACGGAATCTTCGGGTCCTTGATGAGCGGCAGCCCGCAAAGGCGACGCATCTCCGCGTCGATGATCGCGTGACCGATCCAGTCCAGGTTCTCGCCGATATCCATCTGCACCTTGCCCTGCTGTACGAGGCCAAGAACGAACGGAGTGCCGTTGAAGGCGTCGATACCGACCTTGCCTTCCTTTCCAGTGATCGTGACCGCCGGTACGACGAACTGCGCCATGCTGTCATAGATCACGATGATGTAGTTGATCGTCGGGTCCGCGAGCAGCGCCGCCTGCACGCCGGGCGTGATCCGGGTTCCCCAGTCGACGACTGGGAAGTTCATCACCTTGGTCTTGCAGTCCTCGCAGTGTTTCAACTCGGCAGTAATGCCCGACATCATCGAGTCCGTTGAGAGCGCGCCGGTCGCGATGAGAACGAGCGCGTTCATGTGGCCTTTCGTCTGAGTGACCGCCCAATCGACCAAGAGCGATCCGGCCTTCGCGTAGTCAATCGGCACGTCGCCGTCGGCGAATTTCTCGACTTCTGGCGTCTGCTCCATACCGCTGTAATGGGACGCGATCACCGGGATCTTCGCGGCCTGTGCGGCCTTCACCTGCGGCACGAGAACGCGCGGGTCCGTGCCCGCGAGGAGGTCGATGAGATCGAACTTCTGGTTCAGGGCGGTGTCCATGCCTTGAACCCATTGGGAACTCTGCCCTTGATTTTCCCATGTTACGAATTTGAAGCCCACTTTTTTAGCCGCCCCCGCCATGGCCTTCTCGATATTGGCGGTGAACGGGTTGGCGC
This sequence comes from uncultured Alphaproteobacteria bacterium, assembly GCA_963824465.1. Taxonomy (GTDB): domain Bacteria; phylum Pseudomonadota; class Alphaproteobacteria; order Rhizobiales; family Beijerinckiaceae; genus Roseiarcus. Next base: position 50,512 of record CAWGPL010000012.1, on the reverse strand, counting down.
TCGAAACCGGGATGCTGAGGATCGACTTGCCCTTCATGCAGGCTTGCGCGTCGAAAGCGGGACCGGGCGCCACAAACTCCGGTTTTGTTGTGTAGGGCCCGATCTGCTTTTCGAAATAGGACAGATCGTCCGCGTGCGCCATCCCGGCGGCGGCTCCCCATACCCCAGAGACTCAAAGCGAAGGCCCGCAAGGCCGATCGTTTGCTCGCCATTCGACTCTCTCCTCCTCGGAAGGCGCCCGGCCGCTGGCGATCACTTGTAAAAAGAGAAGCCGGCGGACAGACAGCGAGGAAGCAAACGCCATGCCGAGGGGCCCGGTTCTTCCGCCTCGTTACTCGTCTTTTCGCAGGGTGGAAAAACATCTGCGCTGCGTCGGCGGCGGCAAGGCTTTTGCTTGGATTTCGGCGGCCAATTCCCGCCGCCCTTCGCCAACTCAGAAGACCTGTCGAGCCCAACCATGCAAACGCCGAATCGCTGTCCGTCAAAGTCGATTGTTGAGGCAAGAGCAGCGGGCGCCCGCGAGCTCCGATCCGGGAGTTGCGGTTCGTGAAGGTCATCGGCGTCGACGTCGGCGGCACGTTTACCGACCTTATCTATTGCGATCTCGACACCGGATCGATGTCCATCAACAAAGTGCCGACCACGCCGGAGGATCCGTCGAAGGGCGTAATGAACGGCGTCGAAGGCTTGCTCGCGTCGATCGGTCAGAGCGCCGGCGCAATCGATTTCATCTTCCACGCGACGACGACAGCGACAAACGCCGTGCTGGAGGACAAGGGCGCGAACGCCGGGATGATCACCAACGAGGGCTTTCGCGACATCCTCCACATCGGCCGTCATCAACGAGTTCGAGCACTATTCCATCCGTCAGGAATTGCCCTGGCAGAATCGCCCGCTCATCAAGCGGCGCAATCGCATGGTGGTCGGAGGTCGGCTCGCGCCGCCGCGCGGCGATGAACTCGAGCCCCTCGACGAGGCGGCGGTGCGCCGCGCCGCGCTCGCGCTGAGGGACGCTGGAGTGGAATCAGTCGCGATCTGCTTTCTGTTCTCCTATCTCAATTCCGCGCATGAAGACCGCGCCAAAGCAATCGTTGCTGAAATCCTGCCGGACGTCTTCGTGACGACGTCTTCTTTTGTCTCCTCGCAGTTCCGCGAGTTCGAGCGGTTCACGACCGCTGCGCTTGCCGCTTTCATTGGGCCGAAGGTCAGAACTTACATTACACGTCTCGATGGCGCGCTGAAGAAGGCGGGGCTTCGGGGGGATCTTAGGATCATGGCGTCGAACGGCGGCGTCGCCACCGCGGCTATGGTGTCCGAGAAGCCGACGTTAACGCTTCTCTCCGGCCTCGCTGCAGGCGTTCTAGCGGGCGCGTGGCTTGGCGAATTGGCGGAGCGGCGTCGGCTCATCACTTTCGACATCGGCGGCACGAGCGCCGACATCGGCATCATTGTAGACGGAAAGCTCGCCGAGACGGACGCCCGCTCGACCTCCATCGCCGGCTTCCCATTGGTCTCGCCCATGATCGACATCCACACGATCGGCGCGGGTGGCGGGTCGATCGCTTTTGTCGATCACGGCGGAGCCTTCCGCGTCGGGCCGCGTAGCGCCGGCGCGGTTCCTGGGCCAGCCGCCTATGGCCGGGGCGGCGAAGAGCCGACAGTGACGGACGCCAATCTCGTGCTCGGCCGGCTCGATGCGGAGGACTTCCTCGGCGGCGGTATGAAGCTCGACGTCGAGGCGTCTCGGCGGGCGGTGGGCTCGCTTGCGGCGAAGCTCGGGCTTAGCCTCCACGAGACGGCGGAAGGCATTCTGACGGTGATCAACGCGAATATGGCGAACGCGATCCGATCCCGCACGATCCAGAAGGGTATTGACCCGCGCGGCTTTTCGCTTGTCGCCTTCGGCGGCGGCGGTCCATTGCAGGGCGCGGAGGTCGCCGCGGTCCTGGGGATTCCGGAGGTGATCGTTCCCCCCTATCCGGGCATAACCTCGGCGATGGGACTTCTCACAACGGACTTCAAATACGACTCGGTCCAGACGGAGTTTCAGGTAAGCGGCGCTGTCGATTGCGCCAAACTCAATCGAAGCCTGACGGGGATGCAGGCGGGCCTTGCAGCACGCTTCGAGGCGGATCACATTCCGCTGGCGGAAGTGACCTTCGCGCGCGCGGGCGACTTGCGCTATGTCGGGCAAGGTTATGAGTTGCGCGTGCCCTTTCCCGCGGGCGAAATCGACGAAAAGACGCTGCCACAAATCTGGGGCGCCTTTCACGCCGCCCACGCCGCAGAATATGGCCGCGCCTTCGAGACAAGCCCGATCGAGATCGTCAATGTGCGGGTGAGCGGTGTCGGCCGCGTTCCGAAGCTCAAGGCGCCGAGCGCGCCGAAGGGGGGTTCGCTTGACAAGGCGAAAGTGCGCGTGAGCCCCTGTCCCTTCCGTATTGGGGGCAAGCTCGTGACTTTCGACACACCCTTTTATCAACGCGCGGCGCTGCCATTGGAAGAGCCGTTCAAAGGGCCGGCCATCATCCTGCAGACCGACAGCACGACGCTGGTTCCGCCGGGCGCGACCGCACGAGTTCGACTGGACCGGCAACATCGTCATCGTTTTAGGAGCCGAGCCATGATCGCCCATCCAGCCCCCGCCTTGGGGGGCGCGCCGGCGACGCGCGTCGATCCCGTGACTGCTGCGGTCATCCATGGCGCGCTCGAAAACATCGCCATCGAGATGGGTCACAAACTCATGCGGATGAGCTATTCCAGCATCATTCGCGAGTCGGAGGATTTTGGCGCCGCGCTGACAGACGCCGAGGGCGGGCAGCTCTGTGAATGCAAGATGAGCACCCCGCTCCAGTCCGGCCCGATTCCAGGATACATTCGCGGCATACGTAGGGCGCTCGCTGAGCGTGGCGAGACGATCCGTCCGGGCGACGTCATCATGCACAATGATCCGTACGGCGGCGCGTCACACGGCCCTGACGTTGCGTTTTGCGTGCCTGTATTTCTGGGCGAACAGCTGATCGGATTTTCGGTCACGACGGCGCATCATCTCGACATCGGCGCATCGACGCCCGGCAGCGCGGGGATCGTCAGCGCAGTGGACGCCTATGCCGAGGGCCTGCAATTCAAAGCGATCAAGGTGGTGGAGGAGGGGCGCTCCAATCGCGCCGTCTGGCAGCTCCTTCGCGACAACATTCGCGCATCCCAACTCGTCGTTGGCGACATGGAGGCGCAGATCAAAGCGGCGGAAATCGGAGCCGACCGCTTTCTCGCGCTCGTAAAGCAATACGGGCTCGACACGGTTATGCTCGCCTACCAGGACCTGATGGACTACTCCGAGCGGCTGATGCGCAACGCCATTCGGGCCCTGCCGGACGGCGATTATTCTGCAGAGACGACGATCGACGGCTTTCTGGACGATCCCGAGGATAAGCGTCGCGACCTCAAGATAAAGGCGACGCTAAACGTGCGCGGAGATGAGATCACAGTCGATCTCACCGGGACCGCCCCGCAGGTCGACGACCGCCCGATCAATATGCCGTTTGAGGGGACAGTTGATTGCGCGATCTGGTTGACTTTACGTTCGATACTCCTCGACAGCGCTGTCTACGGGAACGTGCCGCAGAACGGCGGCCTGACGCGGCCGATCCGGATCGTCGCGCCGAAGGGCACACTGGCGAATCCGAATTTTCCGGCGCCGGTGATTGCACGCTTCTGTCCCGGCAACGCCCTGGCCGATACGGTGATGAAGGCGCTGTCGCAATGTGTCCCGGGGCAGGTCAGCGCAGGAATCGGCAATCTCCGCTGCGTCGCGTTTACCGGCCTTCACGAAGGCCGGCACTGGGTGCAGATGGAGATCCTGGAAGGGAGTTACGGGGGACGCGAAGGCATGGACGGCATGGACGCGGTCGATACGCTCTATGCCAATACCCGCAACAATCCGATCGAGGATGTCGAGTCGCATCTGCCGATTCGCGTCAGTCGCTATGAATTGCGGAATCAGGCGCCGGCCAAGGGTAAATGGCGTGGCGGCATTGGCTCCATCCGCGAATTCGTCTTCCTGTCCGACGGCGCCTTCTCGGTCGAGGGGGAAGGTCACAAATATCGGCCGTGGGGTCTCGGCGGAGGAGCCGAGGGCTCGACGGCATCGCTTGCGCTCGTCGCCCTGCAGAGCGGCGAAACTGCCTTGCCGTCGAAGGTGCCGTATCACGGCGCCAGCAAGGGCGACCGGCTGCTGGCGCTAGGGCCAAACGGCGGCGGCTACGGAGACCCTTTCGAGCGCGATCCCGCGGCGGTGCTCAGCGATTTGCTCGACGGCTACATCACTGCGGAGCAGGCGCGTGAGGACTATGGCGTCGTTGTCGCTGGCGGAGCGCTCGATGAAGCGGCGACCAAGACGATGCGCGCTCCGCGGCCGGCGTGATCGTGGGAGAGGGATAAGCCAATGCGGGCCGTCGTGATCGCCACGCCGGGGGCGAAGGACAACTTATCGATCGTCGAGACGCCGGCCCCTGTTCCTGGGCCGGGCGAAGCGCTAATCGACGTCGCATTCGCGGGTTGCAATTTCGCAGACACGATGATCCGCAGAGGTGACTACCCTCATCCAAAGGGTTATCCGATTGTTGCGGGGCTCGAGATCGCCGGCCGCGTCTCCGCGGTGGGCGAGGGGATTGCCGGCGTCAAGATCGGCGACCGCGTTGCGGCTTTCACCGAGAACGCCGGCGGGTTTGCCGATCAATGCGTGGTTCCGGTCGAGCGCCTCATTCCGGTTCCGGACAAGATGGCTCTGGATATCGCCGCGGCTTTTCCAATCCAGGGTCTGACGTCGTGGCATCTCCTGCATAACGTGAGCGCAACGCTGCCCGGAGACGTCATCCTGTTGCATGCGATCGGCGGCGGCGTCGGGCTCTTCGCAACGCAGCTTGCGGTGAAGGCGGGCGCAATCGTAATCGGGACTGTTGGAACGCGCGGTAAGGAGAAGCGCGCGCTGCAATTCGGCGCGGCGAAAGTCATCAACCGCGAGGACGAGGATTTTGTGGACGCGGTCATGACGTTTACCTCCGGCGAGGGGGTGGACAAGATTGTCGATTCCACCGGGGCGAGTATCCTAGACCGCAGCTTTGCGACAATTCGCAAACTTGGCCATGTCGTGAGCTTCGGCGAAGCGGAAGGGCGCCCCTTTCCCAATTTATGGGAACGGCTCGTGCAAAAGTCGCTCACGTTCACCCGCTTTCATCTCGGCCACGCCGACTTCGCGTCCGAAGCATGGCGGAGGGGGATTGAGGAGGTGACGGGCGGAATCATGGACGGAACGCTCAAGGTTCCGATCGAGGAGACTTTTCCCTTCGAGCAGGCTGGAAATATGCTCGATCGCCTGCTGTCGCGGCAGGTTGCCGGGAAACTCATCCTCTCCGTCAACCCTTCGTGACAGGTTTCGTTTGATGCCGAGAATCGACGGCGCGCGTTTGATCGGGGATCTTCGCGCGCTGGCTAGCTTCGGCGCCTACAAGTCCGGCGTACATCGTCCGACGTTTTCGCAGGCGGATGTCGAGGCGCGCAATTGGCTTGCGGAACGCTTTGCGCAGGCCGGCCTCGCGGCGTCGATTGATGGGATCGGCAACGTCTATGGTCGCCCGAAGGCCCCTGGACGCAGGCTGCTGATAGGCTCGCATAGCGAGTCCCAGAACCACGCGGGCTGGCTCGACGGTGCGCTCGGCGTCGTCTACGGCCTTGAGGTCGCGCGGGCATTCCGCGAAGACCCGGCTTTGGCGCGCTTTCCCATCGAGGTCGTGTCGTGGGCTGACGAGGAGGGACATTTCGGCTTCTTCCTCGGCAGCCGCTCCTTTATCGGTGAAGTGACGGAGGAGGAGATCGACCGTGCGCGCGACCAGAACGATGCGACCCCGCTTCGAGTGGCGCTGGAGCGGGCAGGCCTCGCGAGACATGCGCGCGAAATCATCTCGCCATCCGCCTATATTGGCTATCTGGAAGCGCATATCGAGCAGGGCGACTATCTCGATGACGCGGGACTAAGGCTTGGAATCGTCAACGGCATCGTTGGCATCTGGCAATACCGCATCTTATTCACCGGCGAGCAGAATCACGCCGGCACGACGCGCATGATCAAGCGCAAGGACGCGGGCGCAGCGCTCGTCGAACTGGCGCATGCCATTCGCGAACGATTCGCGCAGATCGCCGGGCCCCGCAGCGTCTGGACGATCGGGGACATCCATCTCGATCCCGGCCAGCCGAGCATCGTGCCGGGACGCGCCGAGATGTCGTTTCAGGTTCGTGACGTCGAGAGGGCGCAGCTTCAGCGTTTCGAAGAACTCACTGAATGCGCTCATCACCGAGGCGGATGCAAATGGACCTTGCGAAGTGAGGCTCGATATTGCGTGGAAGGTCGATCCGGTCCTGATGTCCGAGCGCTTTCAGGACGCCCTGAGACGCGCGGCCGACGCGAACGCGCCCGGAATGTCGCTCTCAATGCCAAGCGCCGCCGGTCATGATGCACAAATTCTTGCGCGAAAGATCCCTGCTGCGATGCTGTTCGTGCCCAGCATAAGCGGCATAAGCCATCATTGGGCGGAAGACACGCGCGAAGATGACATCGTGCTTGGCTGCCAAGTACTGGCGGGCGCCGCCGAAAGCATTTTTCGCGACAACGCCGAAACCGGTTCCATTTAGTCTCGCTACCGACCCGATCAAGATTGGATTCCACATGGCGCAGTCCGGTCGGCTGGCCGCCAGCGACAAGTCGGCCTTGCTTGCGGTGAAGATCCGGGATCTCGGCGAGAATGATCTGGTCCGAGAACTCGACCTTGGGGGGGCGAAGCCAGATTGCAGCCGTTCCTACTGCGAACCGGCGACCGGATGGCGCTAGTGTATGGCCGCGTACATGATCTTTTCTTCGGTCGCCTCGAGCGCAGAAAATTCCTCCACCACCTTGCCGTGCCGCGACACGAGAATTCGGTCTGAGAGAGCCATGATCTCCGGCAGATAGGAAGAGATGACGACGACCGCGGTTCCCTCCTCGGCGAGCTGGTTGATCAACTCGTGGATTTCGACGATTGCGCCCACATCCACGCCTCGCGTCGGCTCGTCGAAGATGACGAGCTTCGGCTCCTGGACAAGCGATTTTGCGATTACGACTTTCTGCTGATTGCCGCCGGAAAGTTCAACGACTTTCGCCTGGTCGCCGATCGCGCGCACTTTGAGGCTGTCGATCCATTTGGCGCCAACGGCTGAGCCCTCCCGCTTCGAGAGCAGCATGCGGCCCTTGGGAAACTTGGCCAGAAGCCCGAGGTAGATGTTACGGGCGATCGAGGCGGTCTCGAAAAAGCCCTCGACCTTCCGGTCCTCCGTCACATAGGCAATGCCGGCGCGCACCGCGGAAGCCGGCACGCGGAAACGGACGGGTTTGTCGTTCAGGATAATCTCGCCGCCGTGAAAGAAATCTCTCTTGAGGACGCCTGAGACGACCTTGAACGTTTCCGTCCGGCCGGCGCCGACGAGGCCGAAGACGCCCGTGATCTGGCCCGCAAATACGGAGAGCGAATTGTTCTTGACCGCGGGCGCCATTTTCAAGTTCTGCACGACGAGAACGCGCGCGCCCGGCTTGCGGACCACCGTCTTGCGGACGCCGTAAAGCGTGTGCGACAGGTCGCGTCCAACCATCGCCTGGACGATGCGCGCGCGATCGAAGTTCGTCGCGTCATCCGTTACGACATTCTTCCCGTCGCGCAACACGGTGATGCGGTCGGCAAGCGTCAGCGCCTCCTCGAGCGCATGGGAAATGAAGACGATCGATACGCCGCGCTTGCGGAGGTCGCGGACGAGATCGAAGAAGTATTTTTTTTCCTCCGGAGTCAGTGTCGCTGTCGGCTCGTCGAAGATAATGATTTTGGCGCGGTGAAGGACGGCCCGCGCAATCTCGACCATCTGCTTCTTCGCGGCCCCCAGCGCGCCGACGATCGTGGTCGGCGGCACATCGAAATTCAGCGATTGCAGGAACTGCTGCGCGGCGATGTAGACTCCGCGCAGGCGGTTGTAATAGCGCTCTTGCCCAAGAAACAGATTCTGCGCGACGGTCATCGTAGGGACGAGGCTGTTTTCCTGAAAGACCATGGCGACCCCGAGATGCCGCGCCTCGAGCGGCGTCTTCGGCGACACCTCGGCGCCGTCGATCGTCATGGCGCCGGACGTCAAGGCCACGACACCGGCCATCACCTTCGTGAGCGTCGATTTGCCGGCGCCGTTCTCGCCGACCAGCGCGTGAATTTCGCCCCGACGCAGCGTGAAATCGACGTTCTCTATGGCGGGGACGCCGCCATAGAGCTTCGTCGCCTTGCTGAGCGTCAGAATGTCATCGCCGCTCATGCGCCGAATTCCTTCTCCAAAGACGCAAGCGAAAGCGTGAGAACGCGTCGCGGTCCCTTGGCGATGAAAGCAAGATCGCCCTTGAATTCGACAGCAGACACGATGCCGTGGTTAGAGCCGTCGACCCGGCTGTGCAGCGAATAGAGCGGCGCGCCCTGAGCGTCGAGCCGAATGATGAGACCATACGAGCGCGGCGGCGCCCACGGCTTCAGCATGCCCATCGTCTTGATATGGCCGCCCTGCAATGGCTCCTTGAAGGAGGCGCCAGAACTCAGGCGCGGGGCGATCCAAAACTGGGGATCGACTTCCGTCATCATCCTGCGGCGAAAGGCAGGCTCTCGCAGGACGAACTCGATGAGGAGGGTGCGAGCAACGAAAGCAGTCAACCAGTAGCCGCCCGAGGCCGCGGGTGAGATGCGGGACGGATAGACCGGCAGATGAGGCAGGATGATCTTTGTCGCGCCATCCGGACCGACGAAGATCAGCCGGTGCCGCCAGCTTTCGCTGACGAGCGCGCCATCGCCCGATGCGCAGGCGCCAAGGGCGTACCCCAACCCATTTGCAAGGACCTTTGTCGTACCGTCGGCTGCATTGAGGAGATGGACGCGGCCCGATTTGCCGAGTTCCATGAGGTCGGTCGCCCATTCCTCGACACCGCGCGTCTGCGAACCGTCGGTCGCAAACAGCAGTCCCTCTCGCATTGGCGAGAGTGCGTTGACGGCGCTGAAACCTCCCGCGAATGTCGCGCGCGGGACAAAATCCGATATATTCGCATAGACGCGAATCTCCCGACCGCCGAGCGCGACCGCAAGGCCGCCTCCGGGCAACGAGGCAATCGCGGATATTGGCTCATCGAAGGCGCGCGCCTCTGTAGGGGCCCCGCCCTCGAGGCTGAGAAGCCGCCGTCCGTCTGCGAGAAACAGTCTCGCGCCGTCCGTCGCGAGATCCTCGGGCGCCGCGCAATCGAGAAGCGGCGTCGCCTGTTCGAGGGCCTGATTGGGCTTGAGCGCGCCGTCGAATGACGGCACCGCAATGGTCGCATCTCCGCGCCCAAGCAGGCGGTTGGCGAACTCTCGCACGCCCGCGATCACGACGCACGCCCCCATCGGCGATCATACTGCACGAAGTTCGGGTCAGCGTCGCGAAGTTTGTAGCGCCCGACGCGATTGTTGGAGATGCCGCCGAGATAGAGGTAGCCGCGATGTTCGCGCATCGAGGTGATCATCGGATGGTTGTGGCCTCTAAGATCCCAGAAAGAGTCGAGGATTTTGCCCTCCTCGTTGAATTTGACGACGCATCCCGTGTTGATGTTTGGAAACAGCCATTCGTCGACCGGCAGACGCTTGGCCATACGGTTTCGGAACGCCGGCATTCGCCATGCAAGGTCGAGCGCTGGGCTGCGCATGCCGACGAGCGCCAGCCAATAGTTGCCGTCAGAAGCGAGATTGATGTTGTCTGGATATCCCGGCAAGTTATCTATGACGGTTTCGACTGCGCCCTTCTTCGGTCCGTCGAACCAGTAACGCTTGATCGAGCAACCGAATGTTTCGGCAAAGAGGATCGACTGCCCGTCGCTCGCTACGCAAATGCCGTTCGGAAACTTGAGACCGCGAACCGCGGTATGCGTCTTTCCCGTGTTCGAATCGTAGCAGATGATTCGACCGTTGCCGCGCGCTTCAAGCCCATCGATCGGCCACTCGTCCATCTCGTAGCGGATTGTCGCCTCCGAGAAGAAGATGAGACCCTTGTCGGTGATGTCGAGATCGTCGGCGAGGCGGAGACGGCTATCGTCATTGACTGAGGTCAGGCTCCGGTTGGTCTCGTCGGTCGCCTTCTCGACCTCACCGTTCGGAGCGATGCGATAAAGGCCCATGCCGCCTATGCAGATGTAGAGATTGTCGCTGCGATCGAAGGCCATGCCGAGTGGTTGACCGCCGATGTGCGCGAAGACCTCCATCTTCTGGTAATCGGGCGCAAGAAAGCGAATGACGTCTCCGTGACGCGAACCCGCATAAAGATTGTCGTTGCGGTCGAGGATGACATCTTCCGGAGCTTCGATGCGGCCCAGCCCGATGAGCTCGACCTCGCGCAGCCGATCATTCTGTTCGAACGGGCCGCCCTTGCCAACCTCCGTCGTCGGCGGCGGTGGAAGGTTATGATAAGTCGGCGCGACGTACACCTTGCTGATGATGCGTGTTCTGTTCTTCTGCCAGCGGATGTCCACGACCGCCGCAATCAGGAGGATGCTTGCGAGCGCCAGGCGTGTGACGCCGCCGCGCGCATTCATCATCGTCAGACCGTTCGTGACGAGGAGGACGATGAGAACGCCGACCGCGGATTTCGTAACCGAACCCTTGCCGCCGCCTAACGTGATGCCGCCGAGCACTGTCGCGGTCAGAACGATGACCTCCAGCCCCACCCCGATGTCGCCGCCGACGGTGCCAAGGCGAGCCGCGAAAAACAGCGCGCCCACCGCCGTCAGCGCGCCGCAGGCCACATAGCAGAGTGCGATCACGCGCCGTACGGGCACGCCCGAATTGTAGGCCGAGCGACGCGATCCGCCGATCGCGGTAATGTGCCAGCCCGGCCGCAGCCGTGTCAGGAATATATGCCCGCATATGGCGACGAGAAGATAGGAGACTGCGACGCTCGGAACGCCCAAGACGCTGCCGCCGCCGACGAAATCCCATGAAGGGAAATCGGGGAAGGCGGAGGCAATCTGGTTCGAATACCGTTGGATCAGAAGGTCGAAGGCAGAGCGATAGATGATCAGCGTGATCAAAGTCGTGATAAAGGCGCGGAGCTTCAGATAGCCGATCAGAAAACCGTTGATCGCCCCGAGCGCCGCCCCGCAAAGTATCGTCGCGGCGGCAACTGCGACGACCGGCCAGCCGAGCACGTCGAGGGTATAGAGCGCACAAAAATCGGTCAGCGCGAACATCGATCCGACCGAAAGATCAATTCCGCCTACGATCACCACGAGCGCTTCGCCGAGGCCGATAAAGCCGATTTCGGCGGCCTGGCGGGCGGTATCCGCGAGACTTGATGCAGTGAGAAAATGCGCGTCCATCCGGCTGAGCGCAAGGCCAACCGCTAGAAGGACGATGACGGGAATGGCAGTCTCGGTCCATCGCTTGGATAGGATCTCGCCAATCAGATGGTGCGGCCAGTATCGATATCGCCAGCGGGTCAGAGTCTCGCGCATGAAAAGCCGATCGCATGGAAGGGAGAAGATGGCGGCCGAAGGGAGTCGGCCGCCAGGATCAAGACCTCATTGCTTCATTTCGTTGAGCTTCCAGCAGGCTCGGTCGGCGTTGTCCTTCGTGATCGGGATGAGCGTCGTATAGATCGAGCCCTTAACCTCCCCGGGCTTCACGCCCGATGAAAGCAGGTACTTGATGAGGCCCCCCATCTGCTTGGCCTGTGTCGGAACGTCGTAGCTCATGTCGAGGTCGAAGGCGCCGTTCTTGACAAGGTCGCATGCCGCCTTCTCCTCGCCGCCTCCCGAAGTCGCGACGAAGACCTTGCCCGTGAGACCTGCCTCCTTGACGGCTGCGGCGGTCCCGATGTCCATGCCGTCCCAGAACCCGACGATGCCGCAGAGATCCGGATTCTGCTTGAGCACTGTCTGGGTAATCGCCTTCGCTTTCGCGGCGTCCCAGTCGGCGGCTTGGCTCGACACGACCTTGATCTCAGGATGCTTGTCGAGAACGTTGTAGACGCCCCTCAACGTGTAAGCGCTCGCCGCCGCAGACAGAGCGCCCTGGGTTATCGCAATCTTGTTAGACTTACCCTTGCAGAAATTGACCACCGCGTCGGCGTCCTGCTCGCCGATCTGGATCCAGTTCGCGCCGACGAAGCCCGAGCTGCGATACGCCGACCCCATGTTGACCTGAATGACAAAAATTCCCTCTTTCTCCGCCCTCTGGAGAAGCTTGGCGTAAGTCTGCACATCGGGGTTGTGAACGACCATCACAGCGGGCTTCTCGGAGATCAGTCCGGTCACGGCCTGCGCGCCGGCGTTGGTGTTCCAGTTTGGGTCGCGCAGTTCGAACTTCATGCCGAAGGGCGCAAGCTCCTTTTTGAGCCCGGCGAACCAGCCTTCCGTCAAATCGAAATTCATCGCCACTGGGACGAACGCCACCGTCTTGCCGGCGAGCGCCTCGTTAAACGCCTTCTGAAAAGGCTCTTCGAAGTCCTTGCTGAGCGAGCGCGGGAACGGCGGCGGCCACTGAGAGACCGAGCGCAATGGACCCGGCCAATGCATGCTTGAACTTCATCGCTTCCTCCTCGTTTTGATTTTGTTTAAGCTACCCTAGATGTCGCCCTGCTGAGCAGTCTCCTCGTTGCGCGGGTTGAGAAATAAATCGGTTATGACGGCGAGGAGCAGCACGACGCCCTTGATCAGATTCTGTCCCGCGTAAGGAATGTCCAGGATCGTCATTCCGTTGAGCATCGTTCCGATCAGCAGGGTTCCAATGATGACGTTCAAGACCCCGCCGCGCCCACCCGAAAGCCCAATGCCTCCGAGGACGACGACCAGGATAACGTCGTAGATGAGCGTTGAATTGAAAATTCGGGTCGGCATCGAGTTGATGGAGGCCGCCATTACGAAGCCGGCGAAACAGCCGATGAGCGAGGCCAAAACATATTGCAGCACGATGATGGGGCGAGTAGGGACGCCGGTCACGCGAGCCGCATTGGGGTTGTCGCCGATTGCATAGACATAAGCGCCCCATCGCGTCAGGCGCAGGAAGAAGGCCACGACGACACAAGCGAGCGCGAACATGACGATCGGCGTCGGCACGCCGAGGATCGTGCCCTGGCCGAGCCTCTGAAAGCCCGCCATACCCGGGCTCCACTGAACGACGTCGACGGAGAAGAGCGCCGCCTGGCCGAGCCCCGCGAGGAAAATTCCGGTCGCCAGCGTCGCGAAGAGGGAGGGCACTTCTGCATAGGCGATCAGCCAGCCGTTTACGAGGCCGAACGCTATCGTCAGGAGAAGCGCCGTCACGATCGAGCTTGCGAGCGAATGGCCGTTCTGAACCATCTGCAGGACCAAGCCTGGAGGGACGGCGAGAGCTGCGATGAGCGAGATGTCGATGCCGCGCCCGAGCACGACGATCGCCATCGCCAGGCCGAGAATGCCAAGAACCGCGACGTTCTGGAGAAGGGTCAGCATGTTGTCGGCAGTGAAGAAGCCCGGAAGGAACACCGCGAAGACAAGGAAGAGCGCCGCAAAGACGGCGAAGACGATTTCCTGCTGTGTGAGCCTGATGCGCTTCATGACCTCGATATCCGCCTTCAGGTGCGATCCTTAAGTCCGAAACCCGTCCGCAACAGGCCGACGACGCCCGCGATATAGGCGTCCATCGACGTATCCCTGTCCCTGTACTTGCCGCGCTTGAGATACCAGTCCTGCAACAGCGGCTTGAGGAGAGCCGAGGCAAGGTCGACATCGCGAACGGCAAAAACGCCTTCGCCGACGCCTCTGCGGATCACGTCGGCGAAGATCCCCTCCGTCTCCGCCTCGCATGCGACCGCCATGCGGCGTTCCGCGTGCGGGAACGCCTTGGCCTCCATGAAAGCGAAGACGAACCACGGGAGCATCGCTTCCGACAGCCGGACGTGAGTGTCGACGAGCCAGATCAGATGGCGTCTCGCATCGCCGCTAACCTCTCCTGGCGCTTCCCGCAGGATCGACGTCACGGTCGGAAAAAACTCTCCGAGTATCATCGAGAGCAAAGTCGTCTTGTTGTCGAAATAGGAATAGAGGGCGCCCATGCTGACGCCAGAGGCCTTTGCAAGATCGCGAAGGCTCGTCGCATGAAAGCCGCGGCGATTGCCGAGCCTAAGAGTGGCCTCGATGATCAGGGTGAGCTTGGCGACCGCGACATTCGGGTTGCGGACTTGTATCGTCTCACCGTGGCGCTCGAATATGCGCGCGCACATGGCGTTGATCGACACCCGAGCCTCCCACGGCGCGCGCCGCGTGATCACCACGCGTTCCACCCTAAGTGTCCTTCTTCTCACCCGGAGGACAAATCTTGCATCCGAGGATGCCAGACATTTTTCGTTCGCGATAGAGGGAGGGCAAAAAAATCGAGCGAGCGCTCGATTTTTTCGCTGCCTCTGTTAAGCTGCGAAAAAGTGGGATGCGGACGCAAGGGCCGCGCCCACAAGGCGGACCACCCCGCCGTGGAGGATCGCATGCCGGGGAGTTTGGCTGTTCAGCCTGACCCGCTTTCTCAGCGTGTCCAGCGGCTGATCGAGCAGGAGCTTGGTCTCGGGAATAAAGTCGCCAATCTTGCCGTAATGGAGGATGGCCACGCCGGCCTCACTTATGGTTTCGATGTGCGCGACCCGCAGGACCGGCTCGCGGCCGGCTATATCTTGAAGCTGGCGCCTCCCGGCGTCGCGCGCCGGGGCAACACCGACGTCTATCGCCAAGCGCCGCTGTTGCGGGCGCTGAAGGGGGCGGGTCTCCCAGTCCCCGACGTTCCCTGGGCCTCAGCCGACGACGATGCGCTCGGCGTTCCCTTTATCATCATGGAGCGGCTGCCGGGGCGCGTCTTCGTGAGCTGGCAGCCGCACGAGAGCTTTCCCCGCGATCCGGGCCCGCTTCGCGAGATCTGGCTGCGGGCCGCGGCGCGTCTCGCCCTCGTGCACCGCGTCGATTGGCGCGACACCCTCGCTGGCTGGGAAGAGGCGCAGCCGCTTCGCTCCGAGGTTGACCGATGGTCTTCTGTGTTGCGCCATGCGCAGGAGCCGGAGTGGCTTGCCGCGGGAACCAAGCTTGGCTCGACGCTCGCAGCGCACATTCCAGATGGCGATCCCGTTGGCCTCGTGCATGGCGATTTCCAGCCGGGCAACATCCTTTACGACAATGGGCGGGCCGGCGAAATCATTGACTGGGAGCTTGCCTCGATCGGCGCCCAGGGGCTCGATGTGGGCTGGCTCCTGATGATGCTCGACCCGCTCGCCTGGCATCCCGACTGGCGCCCCGTGGCGCCGGTCACGAAGGACGATCTCATGCAGGCTTATCGCCTCGCTGGCGGTCCGGCCAACCGCCAGCTCGATTGGTATCAGGCGCTCGCCCAATACCGCCTCGGTTCGATCTCCTGCCTCAATGTGAAGCTGCATCGAACCGGCAAGCGGGTCGATCCGGTATGGGAGCGCTTCGCGCTCTCGAATTCCCCGCCTCTTCGCGCACGGCCTTGATCTCGCGAAGCGCGCGGGATGCTTCTGACATGGGATCGCGTTCATGATCGACTTCGAACTGCCTAAGGAACTCCTGGAGCTACGCTCGCGAGTCGAGGCCTTCGTCGCAGACAAGATCGTTCCTTACGAGAATGACCCACGGCAGGGTCCGCATGGTCCCGAGGAGCCGCTGCGCCTCGAACTGGTGGCGCTCGCTCGTCAGGCGGGATTGTTGTCGCCGCACGGGCCCAAGATGTTTGGGGGCCTCGGACTCGACCATCGGTCGATGGCGGTCGTCTTTGAAGCCGCCGGATGGTCGCCGCTCGGACCGCTGTCGCTCAATATCCAAGCTCCGGATGAAGGCAACGTCAATCTCCTGCATTCTATCGCGACGCCCGAGCAGAAGGAACGTTGGCTCGCCCCGCTCGTGCGCGGCGAAATCCGCTCGACCTTCATCATGACCGAAACGGCGACAGATGGCGCGGGCGCCGACCCCTCACTCCTGAAAACCATCGCACGGCAGGAGTTTGGCGGCTTTGTAATCACCGGCGACAAGTACATGATCACCGGCGTCCCTGGCGCTGCAGTTCATATCGTGATGGCCCGTACGCTCGATCCCTCGGGCGCAGACCTCGGCGCGACGATGTTTTTTCTCGATGCGGACATGCCGGGTTTCAGGCTCGCCCGGATGCTCGATACGATCGATTCGAACTCCCCCGGGGGCCATGCCGAAGTCTCGCTCACGGATGTGCGCGTGACGCCTGACCGTGTGCTCGGACAGGTGGGTCAGGGCTTCCGGAATGCGCAGGTGCGGCTGGGGCCGGCGCGCCTCACGCACTGCATGAGATGGCTCGGCGCCGCTCAGCGCTGTCATGCGATCGCGATCGACCATGCACGGCGCCGCCGCTCTTTCGGCCGGACGATCGGCGAGCATCAGGGCGTCGGCTTCATGATCGCCGACAACGAGATCGATCTCCATCTCTGTCGCCTCGCGATATGGCACGCGGCGTGGCTCCTCGACGCTCACGATCGCGCCCGCAACGAGACCAGCATGGTCAAAGTCTTCTGCTCCGAGGCCCTCGGCAGAGTGGTCGATCGCAGCCTCCAGATCCTGGGATCCATTGGGATCACACGGGATACAGTCATTGAGCGAATCTACCGGGACATTCGGCCTTTCCGCATCTACGACGGGCCGTCGGAAGTGCATCGCCACGCGCTTGCGAGCCGTATTCTCGGGCAGGGCGCAAAAGAGGCGAGGCGCCATGGGTAAGGCGCCGGCCTACGACGAACTCTATCGGGCTTTCCGCTGGAAAATTCCGGAACGCTACAACATCGCTCACGATGTCTGCGACCGCCACGCCTCGGACCCGAACAAGGTCGCCTTCGTTGGGGAAAGCAGCGGCGGCGATGTCTGGCGGATGACTTTTCGCGAGATACAAGCGAAGGCCAACAAGCTCGCGAATTTGTTCGTCGCGATGGGCCTCGCCAGAGGTGATCGCGTCATGTTGCTTCTCAGCCAGGACCCGTGGACGGCGATCGCCCACGTCGCCTGCTGGAAGGCGGGTCTTGTCTCGTCGCCGGCGTCCGTTCTGTTCGCAGCCGACGCCATCGCATACCGGCTCGAGACGGCCGGAGCCCGTGTCGTCATCACCGACCTCGCCAATCTGGCCAAGGTCGTAGAAGCGCGAAAGAGAGCGCATAGCGTTGAGCGCATCTATGTCATCGACGGAATCGGTTCAGAGGCGCCAAACCTCGCTGACGCAATCGAACCCGCGAGCGACCGCTTCACGAATGTCGATACCGCAGCCGACGATCCGGCCTTCATAAACTTCACCTCTGGCACGACAGGCAACCCCAAGGGCGCGCTCCAGGCCCATCGTTCGATGCTCGGGCATCTTCCGGGCGTCGAGTTGCCGCTCGACTTTTTCCCGCAGCCGGGCGATCTCATGTGGTCGCCGGCGGACTGGGCCTGGCTCGCTGGGCTCATGGATGTGTTGATGCCGGCCTGGTATCACGGCGTTCCGGTTCTCACCTTCCGTGCACCGCGCTTCGATCCCGAACAAGCTTGCGCGATGATGGGACGCCACGGGGTTAGGACCGCCCTTCTGACCCCAACGATGCTGCGGCTCATGCGTCAGGTTCCTGATCCCTTCGGGCGGCATGGCGTGCGGTTGCGCGCGGTCATGTCCGGCGGGGAATCCGTGGGGAAGGAACTGCACGAGTGGGGCGCGGAGGCGCTACGAGCGCCAATCAATGAAGCCTTCGGGCAGACCGAATGCAACCTCGTCCTCGCGTCGAGCGCGACGGTCATGCCGGTAAAATATGGGTCGATCGGCCGGGCTGTTCCGGGTCATGTGGCTGGCATCGTCGACGATTCCGGGGAGCTGTTGCCATCGGGAACGCTCGGCAATATCGCGATCAAAAGTCCGGATCCGGTGATGATGCTGCGCTACTGGAACAACCCCGACGCGACGCGGGACAAATATGCGAATGGCTGGCTGATCACAGGGGATCTGGGGCTTTGTGACGAGGACGGATATTTTTGGTTCCATGGCCGCACCGACGACGTCATCACCAGCGCAGGCTATCGCATAGGGCCCGCAGAGATCGAAGACGCGCTCAGCCGTCATCCGGCCGTCCTCATGGCGGCGGCGGTCGGCGTGCCCGATTCGGTGCGAACGGAAGTCATCAAGGCCTTCATCGTGCTGCGTGACGATCATGCGCCCGGCGCCGAACTAGGAGAAGACATCCGCAAATTTGTGCGCGGCCATCTCGCCTTGCATGAAGCGCCCAGCGAGATCGAATTCGTGAAGTCGTTGCCCATGACCACGACCGGAAAAATTTTGCGCCGGGAACTGCGAGAGGCTGAACGCACGAAGCGAAAGCAATGAACGCGTCGATGCATTCGCAGCCGCTGCGTCGCTGACGATTGGCGCCCGTCAATGCTTTATCGTGGGGCCTTAAGTCGGCCTCGCTCGGCCGCTCTCAACGCGCGGGCGCGACCGCTTCCGACTTGGGCGGCGACGTCCTCTCGAGCGCCGCAACCATTGAGGCCGCCGTGCCGAGATCGTGCTGATACATGATCTCGCCTGCGAGCCGTCCATCGCGCCCGGTCAGCGCCGCCATCAGCCGTTCATGTTCGTCCATCGCCTCCATCCAGCGCGCGTGAGTCGATAGCGCCGCATAGCGCGCGCGTCGCGCGCGCGTAATCAGGGATGCGTGAATAGCTTCAAGCGTCGCGTTTTTCGCCGCCGCGACAATAGCGAGATGAATTTCATGGTTCAGCTTGAAATATGGCTGTCGCTCACCCGCCGCGTGATGGCGCGCCATGCGCTCATGCATACGTTGCAGCTTCTCGAATTCGCGCTCGGTCATGCGCCCCGCAGCAAGTTCGGAGGCGTTGCGTTCGATTCCCGCGATCGCCTCGAACAATTCTCGCACATGGTCGACCGAAAAGCCGCTGACCCGCGCCCCGCGACCGGGCAGCAGATCGACAAGGCCTTCAGTCGCAAGCAGTTTGATGGCCTCGCGGATCGGCGTGCGGGAGACGCATAGGGTCGCGGCGAGATTGGCTTCGTGGAGCCGCTCGCCGACCGCCAGCCGCCCCTCGACGATCATGTCGCGCAGCCGCTCGATCGCGGATTCGTGCAGGGGCTTGGCGCGGATGATGGGGGCAGACCGCCGCGGGTTGCGCCGGGCGCGAACAGGCCAGTCGGTGTGAGTCATATTGGTCACGAGTATCGCTCTGTCGCACGGAACGGCGCCGGCGCATAGAAAAACGGCATTTTGCATTTTGTATGCACGATTGCACGTACTGTTTCGCTCCTCTGTTTAGACAAGTCAATGGGTTAGGCCGCAGAAGTGTATGGCATGCGGCTTGCAGTCATCGCCTCAACGTCCGGGACGAGCCCCGGCGTAGAGCGCGCCCCGCGCGGGATCGGCGCCGGCAGAAACTCTGCGGGCGCGAGAGGAGCTAACCCATGCGCCCGTGGACCCATTTGAAATCGACCATCGCCCCGATCGCGCTTGCCGCGATGCTGGCTGTCTCCAGCGCGGCTACCGCAGATCAGACCGACCGATTCAAGCCCGCGGCTCCCGAGCCGGGGACCACGATTCCCTCCGCTACGATCAAGTTCGGCATGCGGCCTTATGCCGACAATACCTTCTATATCATCGGAATGAAGAAGGGATGGTTCGACGACGTCGGCATCAAATTCGAGCCTGCGCCTTACGGGCTGAAGGCGAACGATTCCAACGTAACGACGCTTCTGCTCAACGGCCAACTCGACATCATCTCAGAATTCTGCCCGCTGATGCTGCCGACCTACAAGGATGCCGACAAGCTCAAGTGCATCGCCTTCACCGACAACTTCCTCGCCAACGCCATCCTCGCCAATCCGGCCCTCAAGCTGAAGACGTTCAAAGACTATATTGCCGAGGGCAAGAGCTATGAGGAGGCGCTGAAGCTCGCGCTCGCGCCTATGAAGGGCAAGACGCTCGTCGGCGCCCCCGAACTCAGCGACCGTC
The DNA here is from genome assembly GCA_963824465.1 of uncultured Alphaproteobacteria bacterium. Taxonomy (GTDB): domain Bacteria; phylum Pseudomonadota; class Alphaproteobacteria; order Rhizobiales; family Beijerinckiaceae; genus Roseiarcus. The sequence continues at coordinate 30,406 of CAWGPL010000012.1, read as the reverse complement.
CTTTCGAGGAATATCTCAATAAGGCGTCGGGGGCCGGTTTCAAGCTGCAGGTGCTCGACGACGCGAAGTCACTTGTGCTGGCCAAGGCGGGGCGCGAGGATTTCGTCAATCCAGAGGGCGCGCCGATCGTCTATACGCTGAAGGAGGCCGGCTGGACCAATCTCGTCGACATTGGCGACCTCATCAAATATGGACCGGGCGGCGTCGACTCGCCGATCGAGCCGCTTATCGGGATCGTCGGCATCGGCGGCAATTCCGACTATCTGAATAAGAACCCGAATACGGTTCTACGCTTTCTGTCGGTCGTCTGGCGCATCATAGACGCGACCAAGAAAGACCCCTCGCTCTACGACTTGCAAGCGCCCTACCTGAACTCGATGGCCGGCACGAGCCTCGACGGGAAGGGCGTCGCGGATACGGTCGCCATCCTGCATCCCTTCACGACCTTCGACAACAACAAGCAATATTACGAAGACAAGCAGAGCACGACCTATTACGCCAATGTCTGGAATGCGATCATCAAGAACTTCGAGGAACACAAGATTATCCCCGAAGGGAAAGTGACGCCGGACGATGTCGTATGGGGCGGCCCAATCTGGAAGCAGATGGTCGAGTATCGCACAAAGGCCGACGATCTCTTGAAGAAGCTCGACGGCGCCAAGCTCGCGCCGGAGAAGCAGGCGCAGGTCGAGAAGGCCAAGACGTTCTACGCGAATTTTGACTTCCTCGACGCCTATCGCCTCGCGCTCGCAGCCTCGAGCTGACGATGACCGCCGAGGCAAGCGGGGCGACCGGCGGTGGAGCCGGTCCGTCCCTGCCGCGACGGATGCGGACGAAGCTGGCTCTGTCTGACCTTGATCCGCTTCGCCTCGCGGGCGCCGCCCTCTTCCTTGCCTTGTGGCAGGCGGCGTCCGAATTCGTCTCGCCGATCATTCTGCCGGGGCCGTTCGGAGTATTTCAGCGCGCAGTCGCCGACTTCTGGTCCGCGCCCGCGCTCTCCTATTACGGCGTCGAGGAGCCAAGCCTTGCCGGCAATCTTCTCTATACGACGGAGAACGTAATCATCGCTGTCCTGCTTGGCTCAGCTATCGGGGTGGGGCTTGGCCTCCTCTCAGCGCGGATCTGGTTCGTCCGCGCGGCGATGGATCCCGTCATTATGACGGCTGGGACCGTGCCGATCTTGATCGCGGCCCCGTTCCTGCTGATCTGGTTCGGCGTGGGGCGCACGAGCGCGGTGAGCCTGGTCACTTTCTATGTCGTGGTGATGCTCTACGTTTCCGCGCAGCGCGCCGCACTAAATCTCGATCCGATTTACGAGAATTATGCGCTGACGCTCGGCGCGGATCGGCGCCAGATGCTGGGTTCGATCCTCATTCCTGGCGCAACGCCGGAGATTCTCGGCGGCTTTCGCATCGCGCTTGCCGGGTGCTGGGGTCTCGAGGCGGTTGCGGAATTGCTCGGCTCGCAATCCGGCATCGGCAAGGTGCTTGAGGTGTTGGCCGGCGCCACCGATCCGCAAGGCATTCTGGCGACGCTCTTGGTGCTGGGTCTGGCTGCAATTCTGGCCGACGGGCTCGCGACGCTTTTGATCGCGCGCATCGCCGCGTGGCGGGCGCCTGCAGGCTGAGGACCAGACATTGCCAACACAGCCGAACGCAATCGCCGCACGATCGAGCTTGTCGAAGTGGGGAGGGCCTATACCCGGGCCGACGGGCAGCCGGTAAAGGCGGTCGATAACGTGTCGCTGATCATCCCCGAGGGAGAGTTCGTGTGCCTGATCGGCCCATCGGGATGCGGGAAAAGCACGCTTCTGCAGATGATCGCGGGACTGATCGAGCCGTCGTCGGGGGCCATCGTCGTGGACGGTAAGGAGATCGACGGGCCGGGCCGCGAACGCGGCATGGTGTTCCAACGTGATAGCGTTTTCCCCTGGATGCGCGTCGTGGACAATGTCGAATATGGGCTCAAGTGCCGAGGCGTCAGGGCCGAGGAGCGCCGCGCTGTCGCGCGCGACTACCTCAAACGCGTCGGGCTTGCGCATGTCGAGCGCGCCTGGCCGCGCGAACTCTCAGGCGGCATGCTGAAGCGCGTCGCGATCGCCGCCGTATTCGCGAACGGCGGCCGCGTTTTGCTGCTCGATGAACCGTTTGGAGCGCTCGACTATGTGACGCGGCGGCAATTGCAGGATGTGCTGCTCGACCTTTGGGAAGAACCCGGCCGCGCGGTTCCAACGGTGCTGTTCGTCACCCATGACGTGGACGAGGCGCTGACGCTCGCGGACCGTATTGTCGCAATGCGCGGCGGCGCGATCGTCGACGATATCCAGGTCCCCGCCGCGCGCCCGCGCGATACCGACTCCCTGCTGCTGCCCGAAATGATTGCGATCAAGCACAAGCTGCTCGGCCACCTTGGCCTCGAGCGAGCGGCCGCCCGCGGAGGACATTCCGATTGAGCCCCCTCGTTCGCAAGCGGGAGTGGGCCGTGTCTATCGCGGTCTTTGCGGCGCTCGCGGTCCTCTGGGAGGGTCTCTCGCTGCTGTACACTGCCGAGGCGCAGCCCGGCGAACCGATGGTCGCGGGTTGGGGTACGCTCTTCACGCATACGCTGCTGAGCCTTTCCGATTACTGGCAGGGCGGATTTGGCGTGCCCTCTGTAGCGGAGGGCGCGAAGCGCAGCTATCTGGCCGCCATTCTGTCGCTCGCTTCGCATTCCGTTGCGACATTCGCTCGCCTCTTTAGCGGGCTTCTGCTCGGCGGCGTTCTTGGACTTGGGCTTGGGCTCGCCATCTCATGGTCGCGATGGACTCGCCGGCTTGTAGAGCTGCCGACGCAATTTTTGCGTGCGCTGCCACTTCTCGCCATGGTGCCTCTGTTCCAGCTCTGGTTCGGCACGTACTTTCTCGGACAGGTGTTGTTCGTCGCCTATGGCGTCGGCGTCATCGTCTTCGCGGGCGTCGTCAACGCCGTGCGCAACGTGCCGCAAATCTATCTCGACAACGCACGCATGCTCGGCGCGTCACGAGCCCAGCTCTATCGCACTGTGATCCTTCCCGCGATCCTTCCCGCCCTACGCTCGGTAACGCTGCTCAGTCTTGGCGCGGGCTGGGGCGCAGTCCTGGCGGCCGAATATCTCGGCGCGCAGTCGGGTCTTGGCTATATCATCGTATATGCGCAGCAGTTCGGACTTCTCGACCGGATGTTTCTGGTCGCGCTCCTGTTCATCCTTTACACCTCGGTGAGTTATCTCGGCGATCGAGCGTCTGTTTGCGCGGCTGCTCGCCTGGTCGCCGCCCACGCAGGGTCGGCGATGAACGCGATTGCTGCAGGCGAAAGCGCGCTCTCCTTGGCGGAGCGCCTGCGGCGCGGCGACACGACCGCCATCGAGACGATGCGAGTACATCTCCATCGCATCGAGAAGCGGGAGGCGGACGTGCGCGCCTTTGCCCATCTGGCCTTCGAGCCCGCGCTTGCCGCCGCCGAGAAGGCTGACGTTGACAAAGCGTCGGGCGTGCAGCTTGGGCCTCTCCACGGCCTGCCCGTTGCGGTCAAGGACATCATCGACACCGCTGATATGCCGACCGAATATGGCGCCGAGATTTTCGCGGGCAGGCGCCCTTCGCGAGATGCGACAATCGTCAGCCGATTGCGTGCGTCGGGCGCCATTGTCGTCGGAAAAACGGTGACGTCGCAATATGCGCTTTTCGTGCCCGGTCCGACTCGAAATCCTCACGATCTTGCCCATACGCCCGGCGGCTCGTCGAGCGGCTCGGCCGCCGCGGTGGCGGCCGGCTTCGTGCCCATCGCGCTCGGCACGCAGACGAATGGCTCGATCATCCGCCCCGCATCCTATTGTGGCGTCGTCGGCTTCAAGCCGAGCCTTGGGCTCCTGCCGCGCACGGGCGTTCTGCGCCACGCGCCGCTTGTGGATCATCCCGGCGTCTTTGCACGGACGGTGCCGGATGCGGCGCTGGTCGTTGACGCTATCGGCGGCGAAGACCCGGAGGAACTCGTTTTCGCGACCACTGCCGGGCGCCTTTCTTTCGGCGGCGTTGGGCGACGGCCGGGCCCCGAGGCTCGCCTTTACGGTGGGGCCTTTTGAAGAGCGCGCGGATCCCGCTACCCGCAAGGCTTTCCTCGACTTCGTCGCCGCTCTGTCAGAGCCAGCGGAGGCCCTGATGCTCGGACCGGAATTTGCAACAGCCGAGGCGGCTATGGCCGATCTCATGTGCGCCGGAGTCGCCGAATCTCTCGGCCCGGACATCGACCATTCATCCGATCGGGTTCCAGACCGGGTGAAGCGGATTGTCGCCGAGGGTCGAGCGCTCTCCGCCGTCCGAACTCATGCAGGCGTGGACGCGTCGCGATGCGCTCCGCGCGGCCGTTGCCGGCTCGTCGCGCCCTACGATGCTGTGCTCACCTTCGCATCGTCAGGCCCTGCGCCGCTCGTCTCAGAGGGGACTGGCGATCCGATCTTCGCGACCCTTTGGTCTCTGATCGGTGCGCCTTCTATCAGCCTGCCGCTCATGCGCGCTCAGAATGGGCTTCCAATAGGCGTGCAAGCGGTGGGCGCCCCTGGCCGGGACCTTGACCTTGTCCGCGCCGCCGCGTGGCTCATGCGGACTTGCGTCCGCTGAAACCGAGGTTTTCCCATGCGCATTCTGCTCCTCAATCCGAACACCACCGGGGCGGTGACAACCTTGATGGCCGAGGCCGGGCTTGCGGCGGCGGCGCAAGGTGTCGAGGTTAAGGCGGTTACGGCGCCTCGCGGCCTCCCATACATTACGAACCGCGCGGAAGCGCAGATTGCGGGAGCCGTCGCGCTCGAAATGCTGGCCGACCTGCGCGGAACCTTCGACGCTGCGATCATTGCGGCCTTCGGCGATCCGGGACTTATGGGCGCGCGCGAGCTTTTCGATTTCCCCGTCGTCGGCATCTCGGAAGCGGCCATGCTCACGGCCTGCATGCTCGGCGGCCGATTTCTCATTGTCACGTTCACGAGCGTGCTCAGCGGCTGGTATCGCGATTGTGTCGCGATGCACCGACTCGAAAGCCGATGCGCCGGCGTCGTCGCGCTCGACCGCGAATTCGGCGCCCTCGAGGACACGCGCGAGGCAAACTGGCCAGCGCTGATCGACCTCGCCAACGAAGCGGTCGCACGCTACGACGCTGATGTCGCCATTCTCGCCGGCGCGCCGCTAGCGGGGCTTTCCGCTCGGGCGCGCGACCTCATTCAGGTGCCAGTGGTCGAGCCGGTCGTCGCCGCTGTGAAGCAGGCCGAAGCGTTGCTCGCGCTGCGTACTGTCAAAGCGACATCCGGCAGTTTCCGGCGGCCGGGTCCTAAGGTCTCGACCGGCCTCTCCGCGAAGCTCGCCGCCTATTTGGAACACGCATGATGACGAACGCCGGACCGATTTCCCTTGCTTCGACTGAGGTCGGCCGAATTGTGCTGGCGGGCCGGCGCTACCGGGTGGAGCGAAACTTCGGCCGACTCCCGACGGATTTGGCGCCCGCGCGTGTTAGCCAGGTCGCGGTCGACGCCGAGGGTCACGTTCATGTGCTGCGGCGAGGCGATCCGCCGGTGCTTGTTTTCGCAGCGGACGGCGCCTTTGTCCGATGCTATGGCGAGGGCGCGATCTTCGATTCGCACGGCATTTCCATCGATTCGCGCGATCGCATCTGGGTGGTCGATCGTGACGCGCATCAGGTCGTCGCTTTCGACATGCAGGGAAAGCCGATCCTGACGCTTGGCCAGCGCCATGAGCCCCGCTGGGAGGAGCCCTTCAATCATCCGACGCGAGCCGCGGTTGCGTCGGATGGCGACATCTATGTTGCGGACGGCTACGGGAACGCCCGGATTTATCGATTCTCGCCGCAAGGGAGGTGGACCGCGAGCTTCGGCAAGGTCGGCCACGCAGCGGGGGAGTTCATGACCCCGCATTCGGTGATTGTCGACCGCCAGGACCGGGTGCTCGTCTGTGACCGCGAGAACGATCGCGTTGAGGTCTTCGATCGATCAGGGCGCTGGCTCATGGATTGGCGCGGTCTCTGCCGGCCGATGGATCTCGTTGAGCGCGACGACGGCGTCATTCTGGTCAGCGACCAGGTTCCCAGCCTCACGGCTTTCTCCCCGAGCGGGGAGCGCCTGGGTCGGGCGCGCCCCTCTTTGAATGGAGCGCATGGGATCGCTCTCGGAGGCGCTGGCGAGATCTATCTCGCCGAGATCGACCCGTCGTCCGTCACAAAACTCACGCCGCTCGAACCGGCGAAGTTTTCCGCGTGAATGCTGGGCGCGTCCTGTTCGGCGGCGGTTCGCCTCACGGCTGAACATTCAGCCACGGCGCATCGTCGACCTTTTCGGCGCCGTCCATCAGCATCGAAACCATGTCCTCGGCGACCGTATGCGGGAGCGCTCCTCTTCGCCAGATGACCGAGAGGACTTGTTCGCGCCGACAGTCGAGCGGTCGCGCGGCCAACCGGAAGGGGAGACGCATCATCGCTTTGGCCGGAAGGATCGTGAGGTGTCCGTGCCGGGCGACGAGATTGACGATGACCGGCGCGGAATCCACCTCGACGATACGCAGCCGCGAACGGTCACGCTCGCCAAGCGCGTGCTCCAGGAACAGCGCCGCCTCTTGTCCAATGCCGCTCTTCGCGCTGAGCAAAGCAAGGGGATGGGACAACAGCAGCGTCGCAACGTCGCTCGCAACGCTGGCCATGAGGCTCTCATGGCCGACCAGCGCCAGCTCTGCCGCGTAGACGATCCGTCCGTCGAATTCGCTTGGGAAACGCCCGTGATCGAGAAGCACAGCGTCGAAACGGCGGCTTTTGAGGCCGACCATGAGTTCGTCGGCCGTGCCCCCGGAGAGCGCCAGCGGATGGTTTGGATATTTGCGTCCCCACGCCGCCGTCAGGCTGCCGAGCATCGCGGCAATGCTGCTTTCGTGCCCCAAAGGCGTCACGGAGCCAAAGCGCCATGTCGCGATTTCGCGCCGAAAGCGTTCCGTGGAGGCGTGTGACAGCGAATCCCAGTTTCGGACGATCGTGTCGGCGAGCGGAAGCGCCGCCCGGCCATATTCGCTGCAAACGATCCCCCGACGGGAACGGTCGAGAAGGCGACGCCCCAGCTGCCGCTCAAGCTTCGAGAGCTGGCGAGTGAGTTGCGGCTGCCCTATCCCCAATCTGCGGCTCGCCCCCCGAATGCTCTCCATGCGTGCGGCTACGGAGAACCGTAGAAGCGCGTCGACGCTGACGGTGGGGCGCTTGCGCGCTCCCGTGAGCGCGAACAGCGCGTTGATCGCTTCGACGGTTTCGGCAAGCGTCTCGGTGCGTTTGCGCGCTTCGAGCGTGAGCGTGAGGCTCGATGACTCGCGGCGCACGAGAGGGACCGCCAGAGCTGCCTCGAAACGCTTGAGGGCTGCGCTGACCGTGGAGGGCGCACGCCTCTCCTCTCGCGCCGTTTCGCGGATCGAGCAGCGCCGAAAAAGCACACTGACGAGGCAGAGGGTGGTGGTGTCCACGAAGGTCTACGGTCCGAACAGAGTGTTCGGAGGTTAGCATATATCGTTCCAGAACTTGGATATGGCCACGTTTCGCCGAGCGTGCATTAATTGAGCATGCTGAATATCGCGCCACGAAGGAGGGCTTCGATGCCCCGTTCGACCCCCATTCTTCCCGCCATCCTTGCGGCTTTCGGTCTCGCCCTGCTGGCTCAGGCAGCTTCCGCGGAGGACTTGCCGCCCCTCAAGTCCGCCATCGACGCGACTTTCGCCCCCCACGCCATGCCCAAGGTGGGCGGGGGGCTGGAGGGCTTCAATATCGATGTCGTCGACGACATATCCCGCCGAATCAAGCAGAAGATCGACGTCGAGGGCACGCAATTCGCCGGTCTCATTCCCGCCCTGCAGGCGGGCCGCTATGACTTCCTGACGGCGGTCGTGACTGTCACGCCCGAGCGCGCGAAGCAGATGCTTTTCATGGAGGGGCTGGTTGACGCCGACTATCGCTTCCTGACGCTAAAGTCCGCGCCGGACATCCATTCGCTCGACGATCTGAAGGGAAAGACGATCGCGGTTCAGAAGGGTTCGATCTACGAGCAGTGGGCGACGTCTCAGGCGGAAAAGATGGGCTGGAAGCCTATTTCCTTCGCGACCAGCACCGACGCGGTCCAGGCGGTGCTGACAGGGCGGGCAGACGCGAATGTGTCCGCCGCGACTGTCGTTGCGTGGGTCGTCAAAAACAACCCCCGGCTCAAGAACGCCTTCCTGTACAAGACCGGTCTCGTGTGGTCGATGCCGGTCCGCAACGATAACGCCCCGCTGCGAGACAAGCTCGAAAACGCGCTCGAATGCATGAAGCTAGATGGCACGTTGAAGAAGCTCTACGTGAAATGGTTCGGCGTCGAACCTGAGCCGGGTTCCGCGGCGGTCACCGTCTATCCAGGATACGGCGTGCCCGGCATGCCGGGCTACGACCCGAACTCCGCACAAACCGCAGTGCTGACCGGCGCGATTTCCCGATGCACGGGCGTCCGCTGATCGACGCCAAAGGGATCGTCAAGCGGTATGGCGAGACCGAAGTTCTGAAAGGCGTTGACCTTCTGGTCTCCGAGGGCGAACTCGTATTCCTGATCGGACCTTCGGGCTCCGGCAAAAGCACGCTCCTGCGGTGCTGTAATCTCTTGGAACGGCCCGACGGAGGATCGCTGTTCGTCGACGGCGTCGACATGCTGGCGCGAGGCGTCGACGTCAACAGGATGCGGCAGCGCATCGGCATGGTGTTTCAGAGCTTCAATCTCTATCCGCATCTCAAGGCCATCGACAACGTCACGCTTGCGCTGCGCAAGGTGCAGAAAATGGCCCGGGCCGACGCCAACGCCGTTGCGATGGACACGCTCGGGCTTGTCGGCATGGCGGAAAAGGCGAATGCTTATCCGAGCCAGCTTTCCGGCGGACAGCAGCAGCGCGTTGGCATCGCGCGCGCATTGGCGCTGAAGCCGAAGATCATCCTCATGGACGAGCCGACCTCGGCGCTCGACCCGGAACTGGTCGGCAGCGTCCTCGCCGTGGTCAAGGATCTGCGCGAGCGGGGCATGACCATGGTCATCGCCAGCCATGAGATGAATTTCGCTCGCGATGCGGCCGATCGGGTGCTGTTTCTCGACGGCGGCGTGATTGTCGAGGAAGGCGGAGCGGAAGCGATCTTCAGCGACGCGCGGGAGGAGCGGACGCGCCGTTTCCTGCAGCAGGTCAGGCGATGAGGGCTTGGCCATGACCGCGTGGGACCGCTTCGTCTTCACCTTCTTCAACGCCGAAGTGGCGGCGCGAACGTGGCGCGACGTTGCAAGCGGGCTTGGCGTTTCTGTCTTCGCGGGCCTTGCAGTGGTCGTGACCGGCATAGGACTTGGAGCCCTGCTCGCCGGCCTGCGCTCCTTCGGCTTCCGGGTGGCGAACGCGCCGATCCTCGTTTTCGTCGACGTTTTTCGCGCGCTTCCGCCCCTCGCCATCATCCTGGTCGTGTTTTTTGGCCTTCCGAACGTCGGCGTCACCCTTCCGAGCCTTCTTGTGCTGTGGCTGTCGCTGAGCCTCGTGCTTGCCGCCTTCGCCGAAGAGGTTTTTTGGGCCGGGATCACGTCCGTGCCGCAAGGCCAATGGCTGGCGGCGCGATCGACGGGATTGAGTTTTGCGGGCGCGTTGATTTTTGTCGTCTTCCCGCAGGCGTTCCGGCTCGCGATACCGCCCCTGACCAACCGGACCATCTCGATCACAAAAAACCTGGCGCTCGGCAGCGCCATCGGAGTCGACGAGATTCTGGGTCGTGCGTCTTCCGAACTCTCGCTGACCTCGAACGCGACGCCGCTGACGATCGGCGCAGCATTTTACATCCTTCTGTTCATTCCGTTGATCGCGCTTTCGCGTCGTCTCGAACGGCGCACCTCGTGGGGAGTGCGCTGATGGAGGCGATCCGGAACGAGTTCTTCAACATCCCCATCATGTTCCACGTCCTGCCGATGATCCTCGCAGGGCTTCGCGAGACTGTGCTGCTTTGCGTGATCCTGATCCCCATTGGACTGGTCTCCGGAGTGGGCGCCATGCTGATGGCGACATCGCGCCATCGCGTCTTGCGCTGGCCAGCGATCGCTTTCATCGACCTTTTTCGCGCCTTTCCGCCGCTCGTCCTCATCATCTTCGTGTACGCGGGGATTCCGTTTCTCGGTTACGAGATCCCGGCGCTCGCAGCCGTCGCCGTCGCGTTCTTCTGCAATTCCGCGAGCTACTATGGCGAGATCTATCGGGCCGGAATGAAAATGGTTCCCCCTGGCCAGGCCGAGGCTGCGCGTTCGACCGGCCTGTCGGCAACTCAGACCTTTCTCTTTGTCACGTTCCCGCAAGGCGTGCGCAATGTGCTGCCCGATCTCATCTCGAACACCGTCGAGCTCGTGAAACTGACGACATTGGCTAGCGTCGTCTCGGCGCCCGAACTCCTGCACGAGGCCGATCTGGCGCGTTCGCTCACCTACAACACCTCGCCGCTCATCCTCGCTTCGCTCATCTATCTCGTTGCGCTGTGGCCCGTCGTGCGGCTCATGGCTCGCTTGGAGCATCGCCTGTCATGACAGTTCTTCCCACATCGATGACCGCCCCCATTGTCGTCATCAATCCGAACAGCGTCGAGGCTGTCACGCGGGGAATTGAGGATGCGATCGCCGCGGCGTTTTCTGCGCTTTCCGTCGAATGCCTGACCATTGCGGAGAATCCTGCTGAGATCATCACGGCTGAAGATATCGCCGTTTCGGGAGAGCGCGTCGCCGCGCTCGTTGGAGAACGCGCCGACGCCGCGGCTTTCGTGATCGCGTGCTATGCGCAGCCAGGCCTCGACGCCGCCTCTGCTCGCGCACGCTGTCCGGTCGTCGGCATTCAGGACGCCGGCGTGCGAGCCGGCGTCGCACGGGGCCGGCGCTTTGGCGTGATAGCGCTTTCTGAAGGCGCAATCGCCCGCCATCGGCTGCGCATTGAGGCTCTCCGCGCAACCCCTTGGCTCGCCGCGGAGGTCGCATTGGAGAGCTCAGGCGGCGAGATTCTCGACCGGCTGTCCCGCGCCGGCGAGCGGCTGAAGGCCCTCGGTGCGGAATGTGTGGTCCTCGGCTGCGCGGGGCTTGCGCCGGAACGCGCGAAACTCGAAGCGCGGCTCGGCGTCCCGGTCATCGACCCGACCCTGGCGGCTGTCGCAGAAGCTATCGCCTCGGCGCGCCCCGCAATCCCCGCCTGAATATCGGAGATCGATATGACCGATTTCGCGCTCACGCTGCAAGGCGTCGTGATCCTGCCGGATCGTATCCTGCCGAACGGCTATGTCGCAGTGGCCGATGGCAGGATCGCTGAAGTGGGGCAAGGTCATCCGCCTTCGGCGCGCGAAAGCCATCGTCTCGGCGCGGCGCTCATATTGCCCGGCGCGATCGATGCGCAAGTTCATTCCCTCTCGCAGAAGAACCAGGAGGACTTTATCTGGTCCACGCGCGCCGCGGCGGCGGGCGGCGTCACGACGATCGTCGATATGCCATATGACGAAGGCGACCTCATCTGCTCGGCGGCGGCCGTGAAGCGCAAGGCCGCGCATGCCGGAGAGCAGGCGCGAGTCGATTTCGCCCTTTACGGCACGATCGATCCGACCGAGGGCGCCGCGCGGATTGCGGAGCAAGCAGAGGCCGGAGTCGCCGCATTCAAGTTTTCGACCTTCGGCACCGATCCCAAGCGTTTCCCGCGCATCCCGGCTCCGCTGATGGCGGAATGTTTCGCGGCGGTCGCGCCGACGGGCCTCACGGCCGGCGTGCACAATGAAGACGATGAATATGTTCGCGCGAGTCTTGCGAAGGTGAAAGCAGCGGGGGTTACGGACTGGCGCGCGCATGGTCTTTCGCGGCCGCCGCTGACGGAGCTTCTGGCCATGACGGCGATCTATGAAATCGGCGCCGCGACCGGCTGCCCGGCCCATGTTGTGCATTGCTCGCTCGGCCGGGGGTACGAGATCGCGGCGAACTACAAGGCGCAGGGCTACGCCGCGACGGCGGAATGCCTGATCCATTACCTGATGCTGGACGAGGAAAACGACGCCCGCCAACTCGGCGGCCGCTCAAAATGCAATCCCCCTCTGAGGCCCCGGGCCGAGGTCGAGAAGCTCTGGCGCCGCCTCGCCGCGGGCGACGTGGACCTTGTCTCGACCGACCATGTGAGTTGGTCGCTCGACCGCAAGAGCGACCCGGACATGCTCGCCAACGCCTCCGGCCTGCCGGGTCTTGAGACGATGGCGCCGCTCTTCGTCAAGGGCGCGCTCGATCGAGGCGTGCCGCTGACCTGGATGGCGAGGCTGATGGCGGAAAACCCCGCAAAGCACTTCCGCCTCGATCATATGAAGGGGGCGCTTACGCCCGGCCGCGACGCCGACATCATGGTGCTGACGCCCGAGACCTATGTGGTGGACACGGCGAAGAGCGGCAACAGCGTCGCGGGCTGGTCGCCCTTCGATGGCATGAGCCTGCCATATAAGGTCGCCGCGACTTATGTGCGCGGACAGCTCGCTTTCGACGGGGCCAAAGTTTTGGCCGAGCCTGGGACGGGTTGTTTTGTCCGCCCGCCCGAACGCATTCTCGTCGTGGACAAGGCCGCATGAGCGGCAATCTGCCGATCAACGCCGCTCGCATCGCCGAAGACATCGACGCTCTTGCGGGGTTAACGGAGCCAGGCCGACCCTGGACGCGGCGCGTCTTCTCCCCACTCTTCCTCGAAGGCCGCGCCTATATCGAGGCGCGCATGCGCGCAGCGGGTCTCGAGACGCGCATCGACGCCGCTGGAAATCTTATCGGCCGCCGCGCAGGCGCTGGCGGAGCTCAAGGCGTGCTCATGCTCGGCTCGCATTCCGACACCGTCCCCGATGGCGGCCGGTTCGATGGGGTCGCAGGGGTCGTCGCAGCGCTGGAAGTCGCGCGGTCGCTGGCGGATCGCGGCGTCGCCCTCCGGCATGATCTGGAGATTGTCGATTTCCTCGCCGAGGAGGTCAGTCCATTCGGCGTCTCCTGCATCGGCAGCCGAGGCATGACGGGGCAGATGCCGGAGGCGTGGCTCACGAGGCGTAACGAGGGCGGCGTCCTGTCTGAAGCGCTGGCTTCCGTTGGCGGCGATCCGGCTGCCGTCTTGGAGCAAACGGCGCCCGAAATCGCGGCTTTCCTCGAGTTGCATATCGAGCAGGGCCCGGTGCTTGAGCGGGAGGGCCTCGACATCGGGCTTGTCACCGGCATCGTTGGCATCACGCGCTTCGAGATTCTCGTCGAGGGGCGACCGGATCACGCTGGCACGACGCCGATGGACGCGCGTGCGGACGCGCTCGTCGCGGCTTCGGACTTGGTGCTGAAGATCCACGACGAGGCCTTGCGTTTGTCACGGACGCGAGGCCATTTCGCCGCGACCGTCGGCGAGTTCGCCATGTCGCCCAACGCCGCCAATGTGGTTCCAGGTCACGTCCGGCTATTGATCGACGCGCGCGCCGAATTGAGACCCGATATGGAGGCTTTCGCCGCTTGGCTCGCGCAGGCCGTTGGTAATATCGCGCGCGAGCATGAAGTCGCCGTCTCCGCGCCTGCGCGCGTCTCGGACAGCCCGCCGGTCGCCTGCGATCCTCGCCTTCTCAAAATCCTGGAGACGTCCGCGGGAGAAATTGGCGCGACGACGCGGCCCCTCGCCTCCGGCGCCGGCCATGATGCGGCATGGATCGCGCGCGTGGCGCCGGCGGCGATGATTTTTGTGCCGAGCCGGGGAGGGCGCAGCCACACACCGGATGAATGGACCGACAACGACGCGATTGCGCGTGGCGCCGCCGTACTGTTCGAAGCGGTCATCGCGCTCGATGCAATGCATGAGATGACGGAGACGTAGAGCTATGGGCCGCATTCTGGTCGAGAAAGACGTCGAGGCCGCCGTCAAGGGCGGCTCGGTCTATGCAGCGGGCGGAGGGGGATGGGCGGACCACGGACGCATGCTCGGCCGCGCGGCGGTCAACGCGGGCAAGCCCGAACTCGTGACGATCGACGAACTGAATGACGACGACTGGGTCGCGACCGCAGCGGCCATCGGCGCGCCAGCGTCGACCACGCCGTGGGAGATGCGAGGCGTCGACTATGTCAAGGCGGTGCAACTGCTTCAAGACGCGCTGGGAGCGCCGCTGGCCGCGCTGATGATCGGACAGAACGGCCGATCTTCGACGTTGAACGCATGGCTTCCCGCGGCGATCCTCGGCGTCAAGGCCTTGGACGCGGTTGGCGACGTGCGCGCACATCCGACAGGCGACATGGGCTCCATCGGCATGGCGGGCTCCCCGGAGCCGATGATCCAGACGGCCGTCGGCGGCAACCGGGCGGAGAACCGTTACATGGAGCTTGTCGTGAAGGGCGCGACGGCGAAGGTTTCTCCGGTTTTGCGCACCGCGGCGGATCAGGCTGGGGGCTTCATCGCTTCCGCCCGCAATCCCTTGCGCGCCTCTTACGTCCGCACGCATGCGGCGCTCGGCGGCATATCGCTGGCGTTGACATTGGGCGAGGCGATCATCGAGGCGGAGCGCCGTGGCGGGGCAGCCGTAATCGACGCGATCTGCAAAACAACGGGCGGCCATATCCTTGCGGAGGGGACGATCCGCGCCAAGCGGGTCGCCTACATGAACGAAGCCTTCGACATCGGCTCGCTCGTCGTCGGGGACGGCGCCAGGGCCGTAACTTTGCATGTCATGAACGAATACATGGCCGTCGACGATGCTGGCGGAATGCGGCTCGCAACGTTTCCCTCCGTCATCACCACCCTGTCGCCGGATGGCGAGCCGCTCAGCGTCGGCGAGCTTCACGAGGGCATGCGTGTGTTCGTCCTCCATGTGCCCAAAGAGATCCTTCCGCTCTCGGCGAGCGTCCTCGATGCTACTGTCTACCCGTCTGTGGAGAAGGCGATGGGGATCGAGATCGCCCGCTACGCGCTTGCGGGCCGTGGCGCCGCCTGATGCCGAAACCCAACGCCCGCCATCCACGCTTTCCCATTCCCGGGGGCCCTGAGCTGCGCGCAAAAGGCTGGCGGCAGGAATCGCTGCTCCGCCTTCTCGAGAATGTGCTGGCGGTCGGCGAGGACCCCGACAATCTCGTCGTCTACGCGGCGCTCGGCAAGGCGGCGCGCAACTGGCCCTCTCATCGCGCGATCGTGGAGACGCTCCTGACGATGGACGAAGATCGGACGCTGCTGATCCAGTCCGGCAAGCCGGTCGGCCTCATGAAGACCCACGCGCGGGCGCCCCTCGTCATCATGGCCAATTGCAACATTGTGGGCCAGTGGGCGAAGGCGGATGTCTTCTATGACCTGCAACGCAAGGGACTAATCGCTTGGGGCGGGCTCACCGCCGGGGCGTGGCAGTACATTGGCAGTCAGGGAGTTATCCAGGGCACCTACGAGATCTTCATGCGCATCGCCGAGAAGCGTTTTGGCGGATCGCTGGCTGGCCGCTTCGTTCTCACGGCGGGGCTTGGGGGCATGGGCGGCTCGCAGCCCCTCGCTGGGCGGATGGCGGGTGCGGCGATCCTTTGCGTCGAGGTCGATCCCGAACGGGCTAAAAAGCGCCGGGCCATCGGCTATCTCGACGAGATCGCGCCCGATCTCGACGGCGCGCTCGCGCGCATCGGGGAAGCGGTCAGCGAGAAGCGCGCGCTTTCGGTTGGACTCGTCGCCAACGCCGCAGATATCTATCCGGAAATCGCGCGGCGAGGGATCACGCCGGACATCGTCACCGACCAGACCTCCGCGCATGACCTCGTATACGGCTACGTTCCAAAGGGCATGAGCCTTGCGGAAGCGCGCCGATTGCGGGAGGAGGGCCAGGGCCAATTGATGGCGGCAAGCCGGGCTTCGATCGCCGACCAGGTGCGCGCCATGTTGCAATTCCAGCGAGCGGGCGCCGAGGTCTTCGATAACGGCAACCTCATTCGCACGCAGGCCAAGGAGGCGGGCGTTGCGGGGGCGTTCGAGATTCCGATCTTTACCGAGGCCTACCTGCGTCCGCTGTTCGCCCGCGCCATTGGACCGTTTCGATGGATGGCGATTTCAGGCGAAGCAAGCGATATCGCGCGCATAGACGAATTGGTCCTCGAAATGTTTCCGGACAATGCGATCGTCACGAACTGGATTCGGCTTGCGCGCGCCAATATTCCCTTCGAGGGGCTGCCGGCCCGTATCGCCTGGCTTGGCCATGGCGAACGCACCGCGCTGGCGCTTCGGGTCAATGAGCTTGTCGGCAGCGGCGAGCTAGCCGGTCCGATCGCCTTCTCGCGCGATCATCTCGACGCCGGCGCCATGGCGCATCCGAACATCATGACGGAACGCATGAAGGATGGATCGGACGCCATCGCCGACTGGCCGCTGCTCGACGCCATGATGCTTTGCGCCTCGATGGCGGATCTCGTGGCCGTCCACTCGGGCGGAGGCGGGTATTCTGGCTACATGACGAGCGCCGGCGTGACGGTGGTCGCCGATGGAACCGCGGCGGCGGCCGAGCGGCTGGGACACGCGCTCACCAACGACACCGCGCTTGGGATCATCCGCTACGCCGATGCGGGTTATCAAGAGTCGCTTGAGGAAATTGAAGCGAAGGGCGTGCCGCATATCCGGCTCGAATAGGGGAACCAGATCCGCTGACCGGCGACCCGACCGGGCGGCTGACGCCCAAAGCCAGAAAGCCCGCGAGGCGGAGGCCGCCAAAAGGCGGGCGCTTGGACCGGGCGTTTCGATCGGCTAGCATGTTCTTCTTTTCGAGGAATGTCTTGGCGCGATCTTGATGCGCTTCCGGTCGATACAGGCAAGGCTCAGGCAGACACGGCAGTGGCGCGCCTACATGTTTGTCGTGCTGCTTGCGTATGGGCTGACGCTGGCGCTTGGGACGCTGCTTGCCCCCTTGCGGGACAATTTCGACAATCTCGTCTTCGACCAGTATCAACGCTGGAAACCGCGCCCTTACGATTTTTCCGAGCCGGTTCGGATCGTCGACATCGACGATGAGTCGATCCACCTCATTGGGCGGTGGCCCTGGTCGCGCGAAACCATGGCCACTCTGGTGAACGCCCTCGCCAAGGCGGGCGTCGCGGCCATCGGGTTCGACGTCCTGTTCTCCGAACCCGATGAGACGCACGGCGACGCGAAAGCTTGCGCCGCGGGCGGCAAAAGCGCCGACGAGGCCGCGCGATGCGCCGAGCGCGCTGATGGCGATCTCGCCTTCGCGCATGCGATCAAGGACCGCCCCGTTGCCCTCGGCCTCTTTCTGACGCCCACTCACAACGGTTCCCAGGCGAGCCTGACGCCGAAAGCGGGCTTCTCCTATGTGGGCGATCCGCCGACCACGCTTCTTACGAGCATGAGCGGCATCCTGGTTCCCATTCCCCATGCTCGAGCAAGCCGCGAGCGGGCTCGGCTTTCTCAACTGGCTTCCGGACAACGACCGCGTGGTGCGCCGCGTGCCGCTTCTTCTGAACATTCATGATCAGATCCAGCCGAGCCTCGCCGCCGAGACGTTGCGGGTGGCGCAGGGCGCCCCTGGCTACGTGATCAAGTCGACGACCGACTTCGGCTCGACGGCAGGCAAGAGCACCGTCTTCTCGGCAATCAAAATTGGCGATGTCGTTGTGCCCGTGCAGGCAGACGGCCAACTGCGGGTGTGGTTCGGCAAGTCCGATCCGCGCCGCTCGATCCCGGCATGGAAAGTGCTGCAGCCCGACGCCGACCTCTCCGATCTTGCGGGCAAGCTCGTTTTCGTCGGCGCGAGCGCGACGATGCTCGGAGACATCGTGGCGACGCCGATCAATCCCTCGACCCCTGGGGTCGAGGCCCATGCGCAACTCATCGAGCAGATTTTGTCGGGCGTGACACTGGAGCGACCCGATTGGGCGGCCGGCGCCGAGGTCTGGATGGGCGCGGCCTTCTCCCTCGTGCTCGCCGCGTTGGTCCCTTTCGTGCCCATCTACTGGACCGCGTTCGTTGGGCTCATCCTGACGATCGCCTTCGGCTATGTAAGTTGGACGGCCTTCGCCGGCCATGGCGTGCTGCTCAATCCGCTCGGCCCGGCGGCGACCGCCGGCTTCGTCTTTCTCGCCGGCGTCGGCCAGCTTTACAGCGAGAAACGGCAGCAGGTGCATGAGATTCGCTCGGCTTTCGGGCGGTTCGTGTCGCCCGCAGTGGTGGCCCGGCTCGCCGAGCACCCCGAGAACCTTCAACTCGGTGGTCAACAACGGGCGCTCACACTTATGTTTTGCGACATCCGCTCCTTCACGACTCTGTCGGAGGGGTTCACCGCGGTCGAGCTTTCGACCTTTCTCAACGAATACCTGTCGCCGATGACCGATCTCGTCCTCAAAGAATTGGGGACGATCGACAAATATATGGGCGACGCGATCATGGCCTTCTGGAACGCGCCGCTCGATGATCCCGCTCATGGCCTTCACGCTGTCCGCTCAGCGCTCGCTATGCGCGAGACGCTCGTGAGGCTCAACGCCGAATGGCAGGAGAAAGCTGAGAAATCCGGGCGCTCATTCCCGATCGTCAAGTTTGGCATCGGCCTCAACACGGGCGAGTGCAGCGTCGGCAACATGGGTTCGACGTTGCGCTTCGACTATTCCGCGCTAGGCGACGAGGTGAACATCGCCTCGCGCCTGGAAGGTTCCTCGAAGCAGTTCGGCGTGGACATTGTCGCGAGCGAATCGACCCGGGACGAGGCGCCGCAATTCGCATGGCTCGAAATCGACAAAGTGAAGCTCAAGAACAAGACGCGAGCCGTCGCCGTCTTTGCCCTGGCCGGTGGGAAGGAATACGCTGAAGGCGAGGACTTCAAGCGCCTGAGCGGCCTGCATGAAGAGATGCTGACGGCATATCGGGCGCGCAAGTTCGCGGCCGCCAAGGCGCTCGCCCATTCCATCGAGCCGCTGGCGCCGGCTGAAATCAGGGGTCTTTATCGCTACTGCCAGCGACGTTTCGCTGACCTTTCGGATCTCGAGCTTGACGTCGCCTGGACACCGATGATCGCGCTCGAGGAGAAGTAGCGGCGCGTTCTTCAGAAGAGGTAGCGCAACCCCATCCCACCGTGGATCGTGCTGCCGACCTCGCCCCCGGCGGTGCCGAGGATGAAGCCGTCAATCACCATCCGCTCACTGACGCGATAGCCGACCCGGGCGCCGTATTCGAGCCAGGTCGAGTTCTTCGTCGGGTAGGGCTCGGCGCCGGAGAAGTCGGTGACACTGACTTGCGAGCCGAAGGTCGGGCTGAAGCCGTAAGCGACGGCGGCGCTGACATTGGCCTCGAGCTTTCCGAAGAAGAGATGCGTCCATTGTCCGCCGAGCCGCGCGATGTTCAAGGCATCGGTTCCCGAGTCCAGCGTCATGGGATACGGGTTGGCCGGCGTCATGGTTTCGCTGTAGCCGCTCGTTTGCAGCCAGTTGCGGCTGATGTCTGTGTAGATCGCCGCCTCGTCGATCGGCGTCAAACGATCGACCCAGCCGACGCGGCCGAAGATCGCCATGTTTCGGTTGATCGTCTTGCCCCATCCCGACGACACCGTGTCGCCGTTGAGATAGGTGCGCGTGTAGGTGGCTTCCGAATAGGGCGTGAGTCCGACGCCGGCCTCGACGAACGGACGGCTGCGGCCCCACTTCACGAAATCATAGACAAGCGACCCCGCGAACATCGGCGCATTGTTGACCTCAACCCCATCCGCGGAATAGCCGCCATAGGAGAACCCCCCCATGAAGGTGAGCTCGTCGCTGAGCGACCACCGGCCGTGTGCGCCAACCGAATAGGAGCCGAGCGAGCCAAAGCCCGAGCTGCAGTTCGAGCAATTGATCTGCTCGGTTGCGCCGAGCAGGATCGAGGTCAAGATGCGGTTGGTGACGATCTGCTGCTGCTGGGTGCGAGCGAAGTTGTTCAGCGATGAGACGATGTCGGCCTGGGTCGAAGTCGGCGAGGAAACAAGGTACCACGCGTCGCTGCTGCTCTCCGTCAGCGTGTATCGGTAGCCGTTGACGACCGGGTCGTGCGTCAGTGCGAAAGCATTCGAAGTCAATGCTGCCGCCGTTGACCGCCGAAATGAGCAGGATGCCGGATCCGGTTGTCTGGCCCCCGGCGCCGCCGACGTTGTTGATGGTCAGCGCGGTCGCGCCGCTCGCCTTGCCGCCGTTGACGACGAGAAGGTCGGAGGTTGAATTCGCGCCGCCGAGCATGGCGTTCATGGTCAGGGTCGCCCCCGAGCCGATCCAGTTGTTGACGGTCAGCGTTTTGAACGCGCTGCCGTTGGGCGGCGCGAAGACGACGCCGCTGTTCGTGACGACGAGGTTCGAGACGAAGGAAGATCCGGTCATCGTCCAGAGCGTGTGATTCGTCAGGTTGACGTTGGTGGAGGACGTTGAATCCGTCTGGATCGCGCCGGTCAGATTCGACGCATTCGCGTTGAGCGTGAAGGCGCTGCCCTGGGTCGCGTTGAGAAGATTGTTGGCCCCCGCATTGGCGACGGTGTTGTTGAAATTCACCGTCGCGGTCGACGGGTCGGCGAAGATGAGGTCGCCGGCAATGGCGTTGAAGGTGAAATTGTTGAAAGTCGCCGTCGCGTTCGTGGCGTCTACGAAGGTCAGCGCGCTGCCCGCGGTCATGACCGTTCCGCCGCCCGTCGCCGTGATCGAGGGCGACGATCCGGTGAGCAGAAATCCGTAGCTTGTCGTTTGCGCCGTCGTCACATTGAGCGCGCCGCTCGCGGTGATAGCGGCGCTGCTCGCGACGACGCCAGCGGAGCCCCCGCCATTGACGGCGACGCTCGTCGGTCCCTGAAGCGCCAGCGCGCCGCCGTCGAGCGCATAGAGGCCGTAGTTCGCCGACCCATTCAAAGCAACGTTTGTTGTTCCGTTCAGCGTAATCGCGCTTCCGGCGTTCGCGACCTCTACGCCGCCTCCGCCGCTGCCGTTGACGGTGATCGCGACCAAATCGCTGGAGGTGATGACGCCGCCCTCAGTGGCGTTGAGCCCAAAGGCGGAACCGTTGATGGTAAACGTGCTCGGACCCTGCAACGCAATGGTCGATCCGGGACTCTGCGCCCAGGCGCCGTAAGCCTCGGAGCCGCTCGTCGTGACGGAGAGCGGCCCGCTGACGACGATCGCGCCGCCTGTCGCCGCCTCGGATTGATAGAGGCCCGCGTAAAGCCCGGTCGCTTCGTCGCCCGTCGTCGCGATTGCCGCGCCGGCGAGCTGGATGCTGGCGCCCGCGCCATCCGCGAAGACGCCATAGGCGGCAAGGCCCGTCGCGGCGGAAACGCCGCCGTTCGTCGCAATGTTGGTTTGGCCGGATTCAGCGGTGACGGTTCCGCCATTCGCGGCGTAAAGGCCGATGGCGCCGTCGCCGGCTGTAAACAGCGTTGTGGTTCCCGCGAAGCTCGTCGCGGAGCCCGCGCCCAGGACCGTGACGGCGTTTGCGCCTTCGCCGGAAGTCGCGACCGAGGCGCCGTTCAATGTGGTCGAACCGCCGCCCGAGGTGACGACTCCCGGCGACTGCGCCCCAGTCGTCGCGGCGGTTCCGCCGATGACGGTCGTGATCCCGCCGGTCGAGGTGAAAATGGCGGGGACGTTCAGTCCAACGGTCGTGATCGTGGAATTCGTCAGGTTCGCGACGCCGCCGGAAGCGGATTGCTTTCCGGGTCCGTTGTACACCCCGATGGCGTTGCGGTTTTCTTCGCTGTCGTAGCCGCCGTTCGTCCTCACGACGATGTTTGTTGCATCGACCTCCGATCCCGCGCCGTCGATCGAGACGCCCGCCGATCCGGTCCCTTGCGTTGTGACCGACGTTCCCGACAGCGCAATCTTGCCGCCCGCTGTCGCGACGACGCCATTCGCGTCGGCGTTTTGGGTCGAGATCGACGTGGAGCCCGCCGTGCTCGCGCCGACGCTGATCTCGCCGCCGTTCGTCGCCACAATCCCGGCGGCTCCGGAACCAGTCGTTGCGATTGCGCCGCCGAGGATTGTCGTCACGCCGCCAGCATCCGTCAAAACGCCGAACATCTGGGCGCCGGAGGTGGCAATCGACGAGTCTGTGAGCCTCAGAACTCCGCCTGACGTGTATGTGTCAAAGTAGCCGTTGTAGGCTCCGTAGGAGTGTTGGCCGCTGACCGGATCAAAGGCTCCCTGGGTCGTGATCGCGACATTGAACGCGTCAACCTCCGCGGTCGCGCCATTGACGCCGATGCCTCCCGAGCCGTTGCCTGTCGTGGCGATCCGTGTTCCGGAGACCGTGGTCCTGGACGTCGGGTCTCCCGGCAGGCCCGTGCTGACGACCGCGTAAGCCGCGTCGCCCGCCGTAGAGACAGAGCCGCCGGTGATCGTGGTCTGACCGCCGTTTCTGGTGAGCGTTCCGATCCCATAGTCGCCGCTCGTCGACACGGTCGAATTCGTGAGGGACAGGCTTCCGCCCGAGGGGTAACCGAAACCCGATCCGTTGAGAGCGCCGAACGGGTTCGAGTTATTTTCCGCGTCTCGGCCGCCGGAGGTCGAGATGGCGGCGCCATTGGCGGTGAGCGATGCGCCGCCAGCGACGACCAGGCCCTTGGAGCCAAGTCCCGTCGCGGTGACGCTCGTTCCATTCACAGCGGTCGAAGAGCCGCCGAGGGAGACAACGCCGTAGGAGTTGGCGCCTTCGACCAGAACGGACCCGCCGTTGACCGTCGTCGATCCTCCGTTGTCCGTAAACGCTCCAACACCCTGATCGCCGCTTACACTGATCGTCGAGTTCGTGAGGGTCGCGGTTCCGCCG
This sequence comes from uncultured Alphaproteobacteria bacterium, assembly GCA_963824465.1. GTDB lineage: Bacteria > Pseudomonadota > Alphaproteobacteria > Rhizobiales > Beijerinckiaceae > Roseiarcus. Next base: position 7,566 of record CAWGPL010000012.1, on the reverse strand, counting down.
CCGGAGACATCGCCGTAGGTATAATTCGTGAGTCCCGCCGGATACCAGCCGTTTTCCGTGTCTGCGACGCTATTGACGATGATCGTAAGGTTCGAGCCTTTCAGCACCGAACTGGAGCCGTTGAGGACCAATCCGCCGTCACCCAATCCGAGCGCCGTGATTGTCATGTCCGAAATTTGCGCAATGCCGCCCGCGTAGGCGACGACGCCAACGGCGTCTCGGCCGTTCGTTGTCGCGGATCCTCCGGTCGCGATGAGCTTTCCGCCGCTAGCGGCGACGAATGCGTCTGGCACGCTTGAGTTCGGTGATATTGCCAGAAGTCGAGACGTCCACGTTGTTCGCCGTGATGAGTGAACCGGCGCCATAGGCGTAGACGCCGATCGCGCCGTCGCCGGTCGTCGTCACGGTTCCCTCGCCAAGCGTGACGGAGCCGCCGCTATCGGCCTGCACGCCGTGCGCATTGACCCCGCCGGTGGCGATCGTCGTTCCATTCTGGGTGGTAACGCTGGAGCCCGAGCCGCTGGATTGCAGGCCCAGCGCATAGTCGCCGGATGTCTGGACCGAGCCGCCGTCGATGGTCGTCTTTCCACCGCTATTCGTCACTACGCCTGTAGCGTCCAAGCCGCTCGTCGTGATCGTGGTGTTTGTCAAGTTGAGTGTTCCCGCCGCTCGGGGCGCCGGGCGCAGCGCCGTTGGATGCTCCAACAGCCGCGACGCCGTCAGCCGCGTTGACGCCGCCGCTTGTCGTCACTGTGATTCCATTGGCGCTGAGCGAGGCGGCGGCGCCGGAAACATTCAGTCCAACTCCGCCGTCCGCCAGTGTGACGACCTTCGTCCCGCCAGAGATCGAGATGTTCGCGCCTTCCGGAGGCGCGTCGGAATATGCGATTGCTGACGCGCCGATCCCGCTCGCGCCATTGGTCGTAATGGAGCCCCCAATGAATGTCGCTGTTCCGCCATTCACGGTGAGCCCAATATTGTAAAAGCCCAAATCGGTCGTCCCGTACGTGGTGACGGCGACATTTGTCGCAAGCAGGGTCGCGCCGGCGCCGTTCAGAGCGAACCCCTCGGCGTATCCATTCCCGTAGGTCGTGACGGAGCCGCCATTCATCGTGACCTGGCCCGAGTCGACGCTGACGCCGATGCTGTCGAGGCCATGGGTGGTGATCGAGGCGCCGCCAAGCGATACGGCGCCGCCGTTTGCCTCGACGCCATTTGCGTATGATCCGGTCGTCGAGATCGAGGTCGCGTTGGTCGTCGTGATGCTGGAGCCCGAGCCGCTGGACTGCAGGCCGTTTGCATAATCTCCGGAGGTCGACTATCGAACCTCCGTTCAGCGTGAGCGACCCCCCGCTGTCGGCCTGCGCGCCGTGAGCGTAAGCGCCGCTGGTGGAGACTGTCGTCCCATCCTGCGCCGTGATGCTGGAGCCTGTTCCGCTCGACTGCAGGCCGAGTGCGTAGTCGCCAGCGGTCGTCACCGAACCGCCGCTCAGCGCGATCGACGCGCCCGTGTCGGCGAGCGCGCCGACGGAGTACATTCCGTTCGTTTCGATCGTCGTCTGCGTCGCCGTGATCTTCGACGGCGTTCCCGCCAAGGAGCCGCTCGCCCACAGACCCAGTGCGTTGTCGCCATAGGTCGTCACCGACCCGCCCGTGACCGTCGTCTGACCGCCGCTATTGGTGACGACGCCGTCGGAACTGTCTCCGAACGTGACGAAAGTCGATTGGCTGAGCGTCATCGCGCCGCCTGACGAGACGTCGGCGCTGTAGCCGTTGTAGGCGGCGGCCGAGCCGATCCCGTTCGTCTTGACGGAAACGTCAGTTGCGTTAACCGACGATCCTGCGCCGGCGACCATGAGGCCCGCGGAATTGTCGCCCGATGTCTCGACGGTCGTGCCGCCGGTGAGCGTCACGGATCCGACAAGTCCGCCCTCGCCGGTCGTCGCGAGAACGGCGGCCGCATTCGGCCCATAGGTCGTTACGGCCCCGCCGTCGAACGAGACGCTGCCCCCGCTCATCGCCTGGATGCCGTAGGAAAATTCCCCAGTCCCGACTTCGGGATCGCCGGTCGTGACGATAAGACCGGAAGCCGTGATCGTCGCCTGAGTGCCGGCCGCGAAAAGGCCTGGCGCGTTGTCGCTGGTGGTTGTCACCAACCCATAGATGAAGGTCGGCTGGAGGGTGATGTCGCCATAGTCGAGAGCCGCCACCGCCGGCGCCGCCGAGGGTGTCGAGATCGTGGCGAGAGAGGGATCGTGCGTCTCGGGATCGACGCCATTTGTCCAATCGATCGTCGCGGGCTGCTCGGCGTTCCCGGACGCCTGCATCGCGGTCCCTTGCTCCGCCTGATAGTCGCCGCTAACGACGCAACTGTCTCCCGCATTGGCCACAATGCTGATCGGCGAGTTATTGCCGGGACACGCCGCCTTCGCCGACGGATCAAGCGCCGCCAAGCTCGCGCCCGCAAGGAGCCACATTTTAACGCGTGGCCTGCTCAGCAAAGCGCGCGCTCGATGATGAAGACGATCCGCCGTGCTCGCGGGCGATATCGGGCCGCGCTCCCTGCAGGAAGTGAGGCCGAGGCACATCAACAGGAAGCGCGTCCGATCGAGGAAGCCCGTCGCCGTCGCCAGAAGCCGACGAAGCCGAGTGTTGCAAAGCCAATCAAGGCCATCGCCCAGGTCGACGGCTCCGGAGTCGGAACGGGAAGCGGGCCGAGCAGACCCGTCGGCGTTTCGACCGTGAACGCGGCGGAGGGAAGCGCATCAAAGGCCGCGAACAGCCTCGGGTTAGCGGTCCGAGACCGGGACAGGCTGGAGAACTCGAAATCGACAACATAGGTGTCGCCCGGCGTCGTATCCAGCGTCTGTGAAAACGTGTCGTAATAACCGGGAACATACCCGCCGAACCACAAAGCCGGAACCGGCGTTCCGTCATTGATCGTCCTCGCGTCGCTTCCTTTCGCCGCGGCCTCGAAGGTCCATGAGGTCCCGAGAAGATTGGCCCCGTCGCCGCCCAGGGTGACGTTGATCCCCGACACATATTCGTAGGTGTGTTGCTGATAACCGCTGAACTCGATCACCGTCGTGTTCGCCGTCGCGATGAAGGCGAGCTCGTAAGGCGTGGCGCGCTGGCTGGGCGGATTCGTAAGGGTGATCAGCACCGCGGCCTGCGCCGCGGACGATGAAAAGATCAGGGCCGCGCTGCCCGCAATGGCCGCGGCCGAAAGCATGGTTCTCATAAATCGCTCCCCCACTACGGGGTTAAGTTGTTTTTGTCGTGCTCCTACCGGCCGCATAGAGCGCCTCCCGACGGGCCGAAGTCATTGGAGGCGGAACTGGTGCTCGAGCAGAGGGCCGAATCGCCGGCGCAAAGCGAAGCGAAATCGACGGGGACCGACGACGAACTCACAGCGCCCTTCTTGGCGAGCGCCGTCTGCCCGGCGTCCCGCAGATCGAGACAATCGCACTGGGCGCCGCGTCGGCCGTCAAGCGCCTGGCCGCATTCCCGGAGTTGCTGTTCCAGCGTCTTGTTTCGCTTGCGCGGGCAGACGATCGCCTGGCCCTCGACGAGAGTGACCCTCGTCTGGCCGGCGACCTTGATGTCCAGGATTGTGCCCCGCACGCCGATCGCCGCCGTCGGCGTGTTGATCGTGTACGCCTTCTTGTCCAGGCCGCCGGTCGTGAAGCGGAAGACGCCCTTGGCGAGATTGACCGTCACCTTTTGGACGCCTGGATCGCCGGAATAGACGAATCGGTCGAGAACGACACGCGACACCGGGCCCACGGACAGATTGGTCGAATCGAGAAAGACGAATTTGGCGAGCAAGTCGGAGCCGGTCTTCACGACTTCATTGAGATAGACCGAATCCCCGGCCGCGAGTGTCCCGGAAGCTCCGTGGATCTCGCGCGTCACCTGATTTTGAGCGAGAGCGGTCGAGCCGATCGCCGACGGCTGGGCGCGCACCGCTCCGACGCTCGCGACCGCAATAACGGTCGCAAGGCGGATCGCCCCCCAGACATCGCGCCGGCGCCCCATGTCCCTCACGCAAATGAAAAACTAAATAATCCGTTCATTTTACAGTAAATTGTGTTTAGCACAACTTGTCAATCGCAAGCCTCTCCCGTCGTGCAGAAAGGTGGCGATCTGCGGTTTCTAAGTCACATGGCGTGTCGACATCGAACGAGGCGTCCCAGCCGTCCGCCATGACTTCGATCAATTGCGTCGGGTCGAGCCCGGAGAGCAGGGGACGCGCGCCTTCATCTCCGGAAAGCCGCATGGCCGCCGGGAACAGCGCCCGCGATAGAAGCACGGGATTTCCCCTTCGCCCTTTCTGGATGGGAGCCGCCGCCAGGACGTGCGGATGAGCCGTAAAGGCTTCAATTAGCGCGTCGATCAGCGCCGGCTCCACCCTTGGCATATCGCCGAGCAGAATGACGGCGCCCGCGACAGCAGGCGGCAGGCCGGCGAGCCCGGTCCGCAGCGACGACGCGAGCCCGCTGGCGAATTCGGGGTTGAAGGCGACATCGATCGGCAGGCCGGCCAGCGCTCCCTCGACCGCCTCGCGGGCATGGCCGACGACCGCCACAACCGGCCGCGTGCGGGAGGCTAGCGCGGCGAGGGCGACGCGGCGCACGATCGGCTCTCCGTCCACCCTGGCGACGAGCTTCGTCTGCTCCTGGCCGCCGGCAGCTCGGTAGCGCGACGCCCTCCCGGCGGCGAGGACGACCGCCCCGATCTCAGCCACGGGGTTCTTGCGACTGCGGTTCGCGCGGCTGCGGCCGCGTGGCGATCTCCATGAGGAGGCCGCCGACCCCCATTCGCCGGATGTCGTCGCCGGTCGCCGGCACGCCCGCGATGATTCGCTGCAGGATCCAGTCGAAGCCGTTTTCCTTCGGCGAGCGGGCGCAGCCCGGCGCGCCGAGGATCGTGGTGTGCCCGAGCGCCGCGAGCAGAAGCAGGTTCCCGGGATCGACGGGCATCCCGAACCGCTCGATCCGGCCGCCGATCGCTTCGACCGCGGCGGGAATCACATCGCGGCGGTCGGTGATTGCGGAGGCGCCGAAGACGATCACGAGCTCGGCGCTCTCCGCCAGCCGGGCCAGGAGCTTGGCGAGCGGCGCGGTTTCGTGTGGAGCGACCTCGTGGGCGACGATGCGGGCGCCGGTTGGCGCTAGTCGCGCCTCCAACACCCGCAAGGTCTTGGAAACGACGCTCGCCTTCAGTCCCGGCAGGATCGTCGAGGCCACCGCCACCTTGAGCGGCCGGAAGGGCGCGACCGAGACGGCCGGGCGCCTCAGTTCCGACAGCGCCGCGACCAGTTTTTCGCGGCGCGTGGCGAAGGGAATGATCTTCACCGTCGCCGCCATGTCGCCCTCGGCGACAGCCCGAAAGCGCGGCAGGGTCGCAATCGTGATCGCCTCGTCGACGGCGTTGATCCCGTCGATTGCGTCGCCATCGACAAGGACGAGTCCGGCTGTCTCGGCGAAAAGGTTGACCCGGCCGGTGAAAGGTTCGGTCAGGCGCACATGCTCGCCGGCGAGGTGGGTCGCCAGCTTCAGCGCCGCTTCGTTCTCGCCGATGTCACCGTCCTCAAGCTGAGCCGCGACCACGCTCGCGACCCCCGCGGCCGCCAGCGCCGCGCGACGCGCCGGCGTCAGCGCATCCCCCTTCTTGACCGCAAGTCCGTTAAGCCGGATGGCGTGAGCGAGCGTCGCGCCTTCCGCTTCGGCGAGCGGAATGGGGCCAAATTTCATGCCGCGGCGCTTTCCGATCTGAGCGGCTTCTTGCGCATGGCCGCGACGATCTCGCCGGCGATGGAGACGGCGATTTCGGCGGGACTCACCGCGCCGATATCGAGGCCGATCGGCGCATGGATGCGCGAAAGCGCATTGTCGCCAAACCCCTTGGCCCGCATGCGCTCAAGGCGCTTGGCGTGAGTTTTTCGCGAGCCCAAGGCGCCGATATAGAAACATTCGCCCTGAAGCGCCGCGATGAGCGCCGGATCGTCGATTTTCGGGTCGTGGGTGAGAAGGCAGATCGCCGTAAAGCGGTCGAGCGGCGCGTTCGCGAGCGCCTCGTCCGGCCATTCGGCGATGACCGGCGTCTCTGGAAAGCGCTCGGGCGTCGCGAACGCGGTGCGCGGATCGATGATCGTCACATCGAGCCCGGCGATCCGGGCAATGGGCGCCAGCGCCTGCGAAATATGGACGGCGCCGATCAGGACGAGGCGCGGCGAGGGCGCATGAACGGTGAGGAAATAGTCCTCGCCCCCGGCGCTGACCGTGCCGCTCTTGCCCATCCGCAAGGCTGTTTCGAGTTCGGCCGCGAGCGGGTCGGCGGCGAAGGCCTCGGCGGCTACGAAACGCTGCTCGCCGCCCGCCAGTTTCGTGACGACGGCGCCGGCGCGCCGTTCGCGCTTCGCGGCGTTCAGGGCCTTGAGAACATCAAGTCGCATCAGGCAAGCTTCTCGACATAGACCTTGATGCGGCCGCCGCAAGAAAGGCCGACGCGCCAGGCCGTCTCGTCCGCGACGCCGAATTCCAGCATGCGCGGCGCGCCGCTCTCAATGACGTCGGCGGCCTCCTCGACGACGGCGCCTTCCACGCAGCCGCCGGAGACGGAGCCGAGAAAATTTCCGTCCGAATCGATCACGAGATGCGAGCCGACTGGCCTCGGGGCGGACCCCCAGGTTTCGACCACGGTCGCGACGGCGACGCCGCGTCCGGCTTCCGCCCAGGCCTCAGCGGCCTCGAGCACATCCTCTTCCCGCGTCAGCATGGCAGGCGAGCCTTCCTCTTTCAGGGCGCGACGAAGCCGACCTTGACATGGGTTCCGTCGCAATAGGGCTTTTTGGCCGAGTGGCCGCAGCGGCAGAGCGCCGCGCGCTCGGTGCGGTCCACCGTGTGGCCGGTTCCGGTCAGGATCTCGACAGAGCCGGCGATTCCGAGCGGGCCGTTCGGATAGGGCGTGACCTTGACGACGCCGTCGCGCGTCGCGAGCGGCTGGCTTTCCTTCGCCTCAGTCTCGCCGGTGCTCGTGAAATGGGCGGCGGCGTGCGAGCCGTCGCAATAGGGCTTGTTCTTGGATTCGCCGCAACGGCAGAGCGTCGCGCGGTAACCGATTGCGGCGCCGTTGAGCTCAATCTCCGCGTAGACCGCGAGCGGTCCGTTTTCGCGGATTGTGATGGTGTTGACTTTCGGCTTCGGCTCCTGCGGTCCGCCGTCCGTGCGCGTGACATGGATCGCGCCTGAGGGGCAGGCGATGGCGGTGCGCATCACCTCGTCCGGGCTCGCCGCATCCGGGTCGATCCAGGGGCCCTGCACATTGGCCTTGTAGACGCCGGGCTCGCTCAGCACGCAACGCCGCGCGTGGATGCACAGCGTCCCGTCGAAACGCACGGTCGCGGACTTGCCAATCGCAGTTTCGGGTTCGGCCATGCGCCCTCTCATGCGGCTCGGGGTCTCCGCCCCGTTGGATTGGTTCTAAATTGGCGCTGCCCGATGCGTTTCGCAAGAGCGTTCGGCCGGCCGGCTGGCGAGAGGCCCGGTCACAGACAGATTTTGT
>CAWGPL010000011.1:0-82938 GCA_963824465.1 uncultured Alphaproteobacteria bacterium | reverse complement strand
CCAAAGGGCACGAGCGGCGCGTCATGCTTCACGCACAGCCTTACTGCGTCGATCACGTCCTCGTTCGTTTCCGCGAAGACGACCGCGTCGGGCGGCTGGACTTCGAGCCAGGTCAGCGTGTGGCCGTGCTGGCGGCGAATCGCGTCGGAAGCCGTGAAGCGGTTGCCGAAGCGAGCCGCGAGATCCCCGTTCAGCGCCGCGACCTCGTCGGTCGAGAGGCGCCCGGAGCGCTTGCGAACAGGCAGGGGATTGATGGTCAAGGGCGCGGGCCTCCCGGAAAAGGGCGGACACTATCCCTGCTAGGGCGTGGTGGGAAGCTTTCGCTGGATCTTCAGGGCGGGCCGCAGCGCCCTCTTGTCCCGGAGCGCGCGCCTGCAAAGCCGCGCCGGCGACTTCGCTTTTCCGTGGATGAGTTGAAAGTTGATCCCGCTGTTCCGACTCCCGGAATCATCGAAGCGCCCGCACATTGTTATGCGCTTGGCAGGGATCGGCCGGGATGGCGCTGCCGGAACCCGGCAGCCATCCGAACACTCCGGCCTCGTCTCCAAACATCTCGACGAGTTGCACATAGTCGCCGTGGATCGGAGGGTAGGCAGAGAGCGGCGGGCCGCCCTGAAACCAGCCGGCCGCCTGCTTCGACGCGATCTGACGAGCCTTGGCGCGCGCCAGCTCATAGGGTACCCATTTCGAGGTGAGGCTGTTGGACGTGTGCACGGCGATCACGTGGGTCGCGTGAAGCAGCGCAATCTCGACGATCGCCGCGATCAGAAGCGATTGGCGGCGCGGACTGATGCTTGCCCGATTGATCGCAGCGAGCGTGGGATCGTGCACGTCGAGCCAGGTATCGACGCCGCGATGATCGGCGAGGCAAGCGATCCGCTCGCCCAGATGCGCGTCGGCCCGCTGGTGCGAGATGAAAACGCACGGCTCGGCCGGACCGGGCTTGCATCGCCCGGCAATGTCGTCAGCGCCCCGGAAGAAGGTATCCTCGATCTCCGGCAGGGCGGCTTCCGGAGCCTCGCGAAGCATAGAGACCAGCCACGCCCAAAGGTCGCCCGCCGGCGTCCCGGCGTCGGAATAGCGTCGCTCCAAAAATCCCTCCAGCGCCAGCGGCTCGGCTTTGCGCCAATCGAAGCGGTCCATGACGTCCCTCCTTCTCGCGTGGATAAACGCTATCGGTGAAAACAGGTTGGCTCCGGAGGCTCGGGCGCCCTAGGATATCGACGGACCCGCAGAGGGTTACGTTTGGGAGTTCGTCGATGCGCGGTTGTGTCGTGCTTGCGGCCGCCTTTCTTGTCTCCGCGCTGGCGGTCGCTGCGCCTGCCCATGCGGAAGGCATGATGGCGGTATGCGGACAGGAATGGAAGACCGCGAAAGCCGCCGGAACGACCGGCGACGAAACGTGGCCGCAATTCCTCGCGCAGTGCCGAACCCAGCATGCCGCGGCGCCGGCCCCGGCCCCTGCGCCTGCGCAGCAGTCCGGCTCGCTCTTCCCGTGGCTGCATCCCCAAAGCGAAGCGAGCCGCGCGGCGCCTGTGGGCGCCTCCGGGCAGAGCGTGATGGCGATTTGCGGCGAGCAATGGCGGCAGGCCAAAGCGGCGGGAACGACGGGCGGGGCGACCTGGCCGCAGTTCCTTGCCCAATGCCGGGCGCAGCGCTCGGCGTCCGCAGCGCCAGCGCCCGCCCCTGCAGCGCCGGCCCCTGCGCCCTCACAGCAATCCGGCTCGCTGTTTCCGTGGCTTAAGCCTTCGCAGACCTCGCCGGCGCCGGCCCCTGCTCCCGCCCCGACAGCCGCTCCCGCGCCTTCGCAGCAGTCGGGCTCACTCTTTCCGTGGGCCAAACCCGCCCCGTCGACGACGGGCGGCCCAACGCTCTTTTCGTCGCCCGCGGCGGCGCACTATCGGTGCCCGAACGACGCGGTCGTCTGGCTCAACACCGATTCGAAGATCTATCACTATGAAGGCTCCCGCTATTACGGGCACACCAAGATGGGCGGCTTCGCTTGCGAAGGCGAGGCTAAAGCTTCCGGCGCCCGCGCCTCGCGATCGCGAGAAGCCGGCAAAAATCCGGGTTAGCGGCGGAAGCGGCGCGTCCGGCTTTGGAGCAGACGATTGTGCTTGATCTGAAGGGCCTCAATTGCCCCCTGCCGGCGCTGCGGACGGCCAGAGACTCTGCGCAAGATGACGCCCGGAGCGGTTCTGATCGTAGAGTGCACGGATCCGATGGCGGCGATCGACGTGCCCCACTGCGCTTTCGAGAACGGCTCGACGCTCGAAGGTCAGAGCGCCGAGGGAGGCGTTCTGACCTTCCGCATCCGCCGAGGCGCGCAATGATGCGGGAGACGCCAGCCCCCAGCCGGCTCGCGGCCATCGTCTTCGACCGGGACGAATCCGCCGACGCCGCGCTCGCCGCCTTCGTCGCGGAGGCCCAGCGCGCAGGAGCGCGCATCGCCGGACTCGTCCAAGAGGGAGCGGACGACACGCTCTGCGCGCTCCATGACGTGCGGGTCCGCGACCTCATAACGGGCGAAACCCTGCCGATCATGCAAAATCTCGGCGCCGAGGCGACCGGCTGCCGGGTCGATCCCGCCGCCATCGCGATCGCCGCCCGGATGCTCGATCGTGGGCGCGAGACGGCGCCCGATCTGCTGGTGGTCAACCGTTTCGGCCGGCTCGAAACGGAAGGCGGCGGGATGCTGGCCGAGATCGGCCAGGCTTTCGCGGACGGCCTTGCCGTGGCGATCTGCGTGCCGAAGCGTTACCTGCAGAGCTGGGACCGATTTGCAGCCGGGCTCGACGTCAAGCTGCCTCCCTCGGTCGCAGCGATCGAGCAGTGGTGGAGCGGCGTCACGGGCGCCCGGTCAGAAGCCGCCTGACGCAAGCGCGGCTTCGGCGCTTCTCAGGTCCTCCGGCGTATTAACGTTGAAGAACGGATCGAAGGGCGTCGCGGGCCATTCGACTGTCGCCACTCGGTAAGCTTGCGAAAATTGCGCGACTTTGCGGATTCCATCGCTCAGCGCGCGCCGGAGGTCGGACGCTAGCGCCACCGGCCAGAGGGCGGCAGCGTGGTGTTGGCGCCCCCCGGATGCGGCGACGGCGATGTCCGCTCCCTCGGCCGCGGCCCATGCCAGGCGCGCGACAAAATCCCCCGGAGGAAAAGGCGTGTCGGCGGGCAGACTGGCCACGTAAGCGCATTGCGCCGCACGCCTCGCGCAATAGTCCATGCCGGCGAGAATTCCCGCGAGCGGCCCGGAAAAATCCGGCGGATCGTCCGCGACGACGGCAAGCCCGAAGGCGGAAAAGCGTCGAGGATCGCCGTTCGCGCTCAGGATCAGGGTCGCGCATTGCGGCGCGAGGCGCTGAAGCGCATGAGCGAGCATGGGTTTGGCGGCGACTTCGAGCAAAGCCTTGTCGCCGCCCCCAAGCCGACGCGCCCGGCCGCCTGCGAGCAGGACGCCCGCAATTCTGGATTTCCCCGGGAACAGAACCTTGCGGGCGCCTTGTCGATTTACGCTTCGCACCTTCACACAAAAACGGCGGACATCGCAAACTTCGCATTGTCGGGTTGCTGCTCGAGGACCAGCGGAGCAGCATTTGCGTTGTTGCGGTGCGGAAAACTGCGCGTGGCGTATCTCCCGATACGATGGTATGGATTGCGCTCGCGCGGTTGCAATGGGGATAGGATCGCGCGCTGTACGCCGGCTAGGCCGGCGGCCGGGATCATGCCTACCCTCATCGAGACTCGTGGGGGGCGGCGGATGTTCATCCCGGGACGCTGGCTGAAAATGAGCGATCCGGGGCGACTACAACCCTAGGGAGGGAACAATCAACACGATTCGCGTGGCCCCAACCATGCGAGGCGCGAATGCTTTCGTGGACCCACTCGCGGCTGGAGTATTGCTGGATGAAACCCGAGGCTCTTCCGCAACAAGCGCAAACGCGAGACTATCGCTCGTCTCTTTTAAGCAACACGCCTTTGCTGATGTATGGCGTTCTCGTATTGAGCGTCGGGATAGCGGCGTATCTGTTTGGAGTGTCGCTGATTATTCCCCGACTTCTGCTCGGCCTCAATGAGGAACTGCGACCCATCAGCGAAAAGATCGTCTGGTACAGCGGAATCCCAGTCGCGCTCGGCGTAGGCCTCATGCTCGTCGACCTCCTGGTCTTGTTGACTCATAAGCGCGTCGATGAGCCCGTGCGGGACGACCCGATCCCCGACCGTCATGTGACGGTGGCGCTGACGGCTTATAATGACGAAGCGAGCATCGGCGAGGCCGTCGCCGACTTTCGCAACTCGCCGTTTGTGCGCTCGGTGATCGTTGTCAGCAACAACAGCACCGACAACACAATGGGGACGGCCCTGGCGGCCGGCGCGACGACCTTCAACGAAACCAGACAAGGATACGGAAGCTGCGTCCATCGCTGCCTTCAGGAGGCCCTCATGGCCTCCGACACCGGGCTGATCGTGCTTTGCGAGGGCGACATGACGTTTCGCGCCGCCGACATTGAAAAGCTCCTCGCCTACGCGCCTCATGCCGACATCGTCAACGGCACCCGAACCGTCGAGCGGTTGCGCGCACATACGACGCAGCTCACGACCTTCATGTTTTACGGAAATCTTTTCGTCGGCAAGCTGCTCGAAGCCAAGCATCTCGGCCGCGCGACCCTCACGGACGTGGGCACGACCTACAAGCTCTGCCACGCGGACGCGCTCCGTCGCCTGCTCCCGCATGTCAATCCCGACGTCAATCTTGAATTCAATCCGCATTTCCTCGATCGCGCGCTGGCCATCGGCCTTTCCGTCATCGAATGTCCGGTCACCTTTCATCCGCGTTGGGGGGATAGCAAAGGAGGCAACGTCAACAATTCGCGCGCCCTGAAGGTCGGGCTTCGCATGATGATCGGCATTATTTTTGATTGGCGGCTGATCACGCGATGAAGCACGACTACCATCAGGTGAGGCTGCCAACCGATCCAAAGCGAACCATTCTTTGGCAGACTTTGTGGCGCTACTATTTCAGCCGTCACATCGTTCCCGACGACTGCGTGCTCGACATCGGTTGCGGCCGTGGCGCGTTCATAAACGAAGTCGTCTCCCGCCGCAGGATCGCGCTCGATTCCTGGCCTGAAATGCGCAGGCAGCTCGCGCCAGGGGTCGAGGCGGTCGTGGGCTCGGCGGTCGACGTCGGCGAATTGATCGAAGGACCTGTCGATTTCGCCTTCGCCAGCAATCTGTTCGAGCACCTGACGCGTTCCGAGCTGGCGCAATTGTTGAGCGGCTTGCGCGGCATCCTGTCGTCACGCGGGACGTTGAATATCGTTCAACCCAACTATGCCTACGCCTACCGGGAGTATTTCGACGATTACACGCATGTTTCCGTCTACACGCACGTTAGTCTGCCCGACTTCCTTCGCGTGAACGGGTTTGAGATTCTCGAAGTCGTGCCGCGGTTTCTCCCTCTGACGATCAAATCGCGCATCCCTGTTCGGGAAAGCCTTATCAGGGCCTACCTTGCGTCCCCGCTCAAGCCGCTCGGAAAGCAGATGCTGATCCGCGCGCGTGCAGCGAGATAGATTGCCGGTGTGGTGCGGGAGGGGTCGGAAGTCTCCTCTTACGAGTTTTATTTGGAGCTACGCGAGGTCCATTTGGAGTGCGCGAAGGAGCTGATTTAGGTGAGTAAGGCGCAAGGAAATGTCGCGGCAGGCGGCGACGACGCGATGGAGGGCCAACTGGCGCCGCGGCTGATTCGCTTCGTCGCCGGAGGGGGAGCGCTGCTGCTCGCGGCCGCGTTGATTTACTCTGCGGGACACGCGCTACGCGTTGCTCGCGAGGTCATCGCCTATCCGTTCGGCCTCGATTACGGCGAAGGCATTGTCTGGCAGCAGGCGCTCCTGATCCCGGGATCACGCATGTATGGTCCGATCGACCATTGGCCATACATCGTGTTCCACTATCCGCCGGTCTACCATCTGACAGTGCGGGCGGTGATGGCGCTGGGGGTCGACCCATTGGCCGCAGGGCGAATGGTGTCGGTCGCCGCCGCGGTCGTCATCCTGCTTTGCATCGGCTGGATCGTGGCCGCCAGTCTCGCCGGACACGTCGGCCGCTCGGGCGTCGCGGTGGGCGCGATAACCGGCGGACTGTTGCCGCTGACCTTTCACCCCGTCCAGCTTTGGTCGCTGCTCATGCGCGTCGACATGCTAGCGATCGCGCTGGCCTTTCTGGGCGTCGTGTTTGCGCTGCGCGCCGTGCGACGGCCGGCCTGGCTCATGCTGGCGATGCCGTTTTTCGTACTTTCCGTCTATACCAAGCAGACCGAACTCTCGCGCCGGTGGCGGCGCTCGGGCTGCTGCTGACGGTGAAACCCCGCGCGGCCCTTCTCGCCGGCTTTGGCGGGGCGATCCTCGGGCTTGCCGCGTTGGGCCTGCTTGAATGGAAGACCCACGGAGGATTTATCCGCCATATCATTGAATACAACGTCAACCCGTGGACGTTCGAGGCGCTGGCTTTGCAGCTACGTCGTGAGTTGCGTTACGTGTTGTTGCTGGCGGCGGCGGTCGGCGGGCTCGGGGTGTTGTGGCTGGATCATTTTGCTCGCGGCAAGAGGCGCAACGCCAGAGCAAACGAAGCCTGGTTCGTCGTTAAGACTGTTAGCCTGTGGTTGTTCCTCAGCCTCGCGATGCTGGCTTCGCTCGGCAAGCACGGTGCGTCCGTAAACTATTTCATCGAGCCGATGTGCGTCTGCGCCATCGCGGTCGGCATGTTCGTCGGACTTGGCTGGCAAGCCGTCGTCGACGACTTCTGGGCGGCGCAAGATGGCCCTGCAATTGGGCCTGATCGCCGTGACGCTGGCGATGGCGATCGAAATGGTGAACTTTCGAACGCCCTACTATGAGCTCGCTCCGAGCGACGCTCCCCTGAACGCTCTGCAAGGGAGTCTGGTCCAGGAGATTGCCAAACAACAGAAGCCGGTGCTGTCCGACGATATGGTGCTGCTGATGCGCGCTGGGCAGGAGGTGCCGATAGAGCCGTCGATATTCCGTGACCTCGCCTTGACAGGAAAATGGGACGAGAGCCCGTACGTGAGCGCGATCGCAGACCACCGGTTCGCCTTCGTGGTCCAAAACCCGAGCTATATGGTCACCCTCTATACGCCAGCCGTAGAGGCGGCCATCGAGCGGGCGTATCCCCGCGTCGAGATGCGCGGGGGGTATGTGATCCGTTACCCTGGCGCAAGTTGAGTACGAAGCTGTTTGGACGCTACACATGTCGCGAATGACGCTGGTTGACGAATTTGCGCGAGAGCAAGGCGTTATCCTTCTTGCATCAGTTGCCGTGAGACCATGACGACTTCCTGGATTTTTCTCTGGACCGCGATCGTCGTAAGCATCGCCGGTCAGGCGTTGCTGAAAGCCGGCGCCATCCGGCCATCGTCGGCAAACGTGCTCGATCAATTTCTCAGTCCGCTGACGATCACCGGGCTTGGACTTCATGTTGGGAGTTCCATTCTCTATATTCTGGCGCTGAGGCGCATTCCCATGTCGGTCGCCCTTCCGTGCACGGCTATTTCGTATATCGGAGCCGCCCTGATTGGGCATTTCCTCTATGACGAGCCGATCACGACGGCCCATGTCGCCGCCCTGGCCATCATCGGCTGCGGCGTTGCGCTGCTCGCGGTGGCCGCCCGCTAGGCCGCGCCCCGCAAAGGTCTGGACAGGCGACGCGCGATGTCGGACCCATGGGGATCGCGGCTCTGACTAGATGGATTGCGATATGCGGGGCGCCTTTGCTTGCTTGAGGGATGAGATCGTCCAACAGACCCCGCTGCGGGCGGCGATCACCGCCGCCTACCGGCGCCCGGAGCCGGAATGCGTCGCGAGCCTGATCGAGGCGGCCACGCTCAAGCCGGATCAGGCGAAGGCCGCGAAGAAGACCACCCGTCAGCTCGTCGAGAGGCTGCGCGCCAAGACGCGATCGAGCGGCGTCGAAGGACTTATCCACGAATATTCCCTCTCGAGCCAGGAGGGCGTCGCCCTCATGTGCATGGCCGAGGCGCTTTTGCGCATTCCGGACGCCGCGACCCGCGACGCGCTCATCCGCGACAAGCTCTCTCCTGGCGACTGGCGTTCGCATATCGGGCACAGCCCATCTCTTTTCGTCAACGCCGCCACCTGGGGACTTCTGCTGACCGGGCGGCTGGTGGCGACCAGCAGCGAGCAGAGCTTGAGCGCCGCGCTGACGCGGCTCATCGCGCGCAGCGGGGAGCCGATCATCCGCAAGGGCGTCGACGTCGCGATGCGCCTCATGGGGGAGCAGTTCGTCACCGGGCGCACGATCGACGAGGCGCTGAACGCCAGCCGCGAACGGGAGGCGCGCGGCTTTACCTTTTCCTACGACATGCTTGGGGAGGCGGCGACGACCGCCGACGACGCCGACCGCTACTTCGCGGACTACGAACGCGCGGTTCAGGCCATCGGTCGGGCGTCGCACCGGCGCGGCATTTATGAGGGCCCAGGCATTTCCATCAAGCTTTCCGCACTGCATCCGCGGTATCAGCGGATCAAGCGCGCGCGGGTCATGAGCGAACTCCTGCCGCGCATCAAGAGCCTCGCCGCGCTCGCGAAATCGTACGACATCGGTCTCAACATCGACGCGGAGGAAGCCGACCGGCTGGACATCTCGCTCGACCTTCTGGAGGCGCTGTCGCTCGATCCCGATCTTGCCGGGTGGAACGGGCTCGGCTTCGTGATCCAGGCCTATGGCAAACGCTGCCCCTTCGTGATCGATTTTCTTATCGATCTCGCGCGCCGCGGACAGCGGCGGCTGATGGTGAGGCTCGTCAAGGGCGCCTACTGGGATTCGGAAATCAAGCGCGCGCAACTCGACGGGCTGGACGGCTTTCCGGTCTATACCCGCAAGGTCCATACGGACTTGAGCTACCTCGCCTCAGCTCGCAAACTGCTCGCGGCGCCCGACGCGATCTTTCCGCAATTCGCGACCCACAACGCTCAGACGCTCGCCTCGATCATCGCGATGGCGGGGCCAAACTTCTATCGTGGGCAATACGAATTCCAGTGCCTGCACGGCATGGGCGAGCCGCTTTATGAAGAAGTGGTCGGGCGCCGACAAGCTCGACCGGCCGTGCCGCGTCTATGCGCCGGTCGGTTCGCATGAGACGCTGCTCGCCTATCTCGTGCGCCGCCTTTTGGAGAATGGCGCGAACACGTCTTTCGTCAACCGCATCGCCGATCACAGCGTGCCCGTCGAGGAGCTCGTCGTCGATCCGGTTTCGCTCGCGAAGAAAATCGAGCCGCTCGGCGCGCCGCATGAACGGATTGCCCAGCCGCGCGATCTGTACGGACCTCAGCGACAAAACTCTCGCGGCGTCGACCTCTCCGATGAAGCTGCGGCTCGCGCGACTTGCCGAGAGTGTCGCTGACAGCGCCGCCAAAGCGTGGCGCGCATTTCCGCCCGGCGCCTGCGCCCGACGAACCGGGCGAGGCGGTCACCAATCCCGCCAACCACAACGATATCGTCGGCCATGTGCGCCGCGCGCGGCCAGAAGAAGTCACCGCCGCCATCGACGCCGCCGCGTCGGCGGCTTCCGCCTGGGGCGCCACACCGCCGAACGAGCGCGCCGCGATCCTGCGGCGCGCAGCCGACCTTTATGAAACGGCCAATGACGAACTCGTCGGCCTCATCGTGCGGGAAGCGGGAAGTCCTACGCCAACGCCGTTGCAGAAGTCCGGGAGGCGGTCGACTTCCTCCGCTACTATGCGCGCGAGGCGGCGCGCACGCTGTCGCCCGGATCGCCGGCGGCGCTCGGCGTCGTCGCCTGCATCAGCCCTTGGAACTTTCCGCTCGCGATCTTCACTGGACAAATCGCGGCCGCGCTTGCGGCGGGAAACGCCGTCGTCGCAAAAGCGGCCGAGGAAACGCCGCTGATCGCCGCCGAGGGCGCGCGTCTTCTGCATGAAGCCGGCGTCCCGCCGGACGCCCTTGCGCTTTTGCCGGGAGCGGGCGAGGTCGGCGCCGCAATCATCGGGGACACACGCATTCAGGGGGTTGTGTTCACAGGCTCGACTCCGGTGGCGCGGCTCATTGAACAGGAGCTCGCCGGGCGCCTGACGCGCACCGGCGCGCCGCTGCCGCTCATTGCCGAAACGGGCGGCCTCAACGCGATGATCGTCGATTCCTCGGCGCTTGCCGAGCAGGTTGTTGGCGACGTGATCTCGTCGGCCTTCGATTCCGCCGGCCAACGCTGCTCGGCCTTGCGCATCCTGTGCCTGCAGGAGGATATCGCGGATCGGACCCTCGCCATGCTGAAGGGCGCAATGGCGGAACTCGAAGTTGGTGATACGCGAAAGCTCTCGGCCGACGTCGGTCCGGTCATCACGAAAGAAGCGCAGGACAACATTCAGGGCCATGTCGAGGCGATGCGGGCCCGCGGCTGCGCCGTCGCGCAGGCGCCGCCGCAGTCTGGAGCAGCGCAAGGGACTTTCGTCACGCCGGCGCTGATCGAGGTCGGCAAGATCGCCGATGTCGAACGCGAGGTGTTCGGCCCGGTGCTGCATGTGCTTCGCTATCGGCGTCAAGACCTCGACACGCTCGTCGACTCGATCAACGCCGCCGGTTATGGCCTCACCTTTGGACTCCATACGCGCATCGACGAGACGATCGCCCGCGTCGCCGAGCGAATCGAGGCCGGCAATCTCTATGTCAACCGCAACATCATCGGCGCGACGGTTGGTGTGCAGCCTTTCGGGGGCTCGCGGCTTTCCGGCACGGGGCCGAAGGCGGGAGGGCCGCTTTACCTGTCGCGGCTCGTCTGCGAGCCTCCGGCCAATGCGCTCGACGGCCTCGAAGGCGCCTCGGCGGCGCATGACGCGTTGCGGCTTTACATCCGCTGGCTCCGCGACACCGGCCACGCGGACGAGGCTGAACGTTGCGTCGGCTTCCTCTCTCGCTCTCCCCTTGGAGCCCGCGTCGAGCTTCCCGGCCCCGTCGGCGAGCGCAACGTCTACGCCCTTCGGCGGCGCGGCCGCATCGCCGCGATCGCGGCGACCGAAAAGGGTCTTCTCATTCAGATCGGCGCCATCCTCGCAACCGGCAACGACGCGGTCGTAAGCCCGCACGAAACCGTCGAACTGAGAAAGCTTCCGGTCGAATTCGCCCACCGCATCGTCATGGCGCTCTATCCCCTCGACGCGCCTGATATTGCAGGCGCGCTTTTCGAGGGCGACGAGGCGTCGCTTGTCGAAGCGATGAAGAGCCTCGCCGCTCGCCCCGGCCCCATCGTCAGAGCGCAGGCGCTGACGCCGGAGCGGCTGGCCGCAGGCGAGGACTACAGCCTCGCCGATCTTCTCGAGGAATGCGCCACCGCCACCAACACCGCCGCGGCAGGCGGCAACGCCAGCCTCATGGCGATCGGCTGACGACGCAAGCGCGGGCGGGCTGCGGGGCTGTCATCTCGTGCGGATAGCCGCGCCGGATAGTGAGATCGGCTCTCGTCTTGAAGGAGGCGCTGAAGCCGCCGCGCCTCACATGTCCGGATAATTCGGCCCGCCGCCGCCTTCCGGCGGAACCCAGGTGATGTTCTGGGCGGGGTCCTTCACGTCGCAGGTTTTGCAGTGGACGCAGTTCTGCGCGTTGATGACGAAGCGCGGGTCGCTTTTCTGCGCTTCGTTCGCATAGACCACCTCGTACACGCCCGCCGGACAGTAGAGCCGCGCGGGCTCGCCATATTTCGGCAGATTCTCGCGGATCGGAATGGTCGGGTCCGCCAGCACGAGGTGCGGAGGCTGATTTTCCTCGTGGTTGGTGTTGGAGAGGAAGACGGAGGAGGGCTTGTCGAAGGTCAGCTTGCCGTCCGGCTTCGGATAGACGATCGGCTTGACCTCGGAGAGCGGCTTCAGCGTCGCATAGTCCGGCTTTAGATGTTTCATCGTGCCGAACAGCGACCAGCCGAAGAGCTGGTTCGTCCACATGTCGAAGCCGCCGAGGC
This sequence comes from uncultured Alphaproteobacteria bacterium, assembly GCA_963824465.1. Lineage (GTDB taxonomy): Bacteria > Pseudomonadota > Alphaproteobacteria > Rhizobiales > Beijerinckiaceae > Roseiarcus. The sequence goes on along the minus strand of CAWGPL010000011.1, from coordinate 70,934 downwards.
CAACGCCGAGCCAAAGCCCGAATTTGCTCCAGAGCGGCTTGACGTTGCGCACCTTCACGAGATCACGCCCGATCTCGGACCCGCGCCAGCCCTTGTCGTATGCGGAAAGCTCGTCGCCGACGCGCCCTTCGGTCAGCGCCGCATGCGCGGCTTCGGCGGCCTGCATCCCCGAGAGCATCGCGTTATGCGATCCCTTGATGCGGGCGAAATTGACGAAGCCAGCCGAACAGCCGATCAGCGCGCCGCCCGGAAAGACGAGCCTCGGGACCGACTGCCAGCCGCCCGACGAAATGACGCGCGCGCCGTAGGCGATGCGCTTGCCTCCTTCGAGCGTCTGGCGGATGACAGGGTGCGTCTTGTAGCGCTGGAACTCGTCGTAGGGCGATGTCGTCGGATTGGTGTAGTTGAGATGGACGACGAAGCCGACCGAGACCAGCCGCTCGTCGTAGTGATAGAGAAAACCGCCGCCGGTCGCGCCTGTGCCCGTGAGCGGCCAGCCGAACGAATGCTGCACGCGGCCGGGCACAAATTTCGCCGGGTCGATCTCCCAGATCTCCTTGATGCCGATTCCGAATTTTTGCGGCTCGCAATTGGCTTCGAGGTTGAACTTCTTCAGAAGCTGCTTGGCGAGCGAACCGCGCGCGCCCTCGGCGATCAGCGTGTATTTCCCGCGAAGCTCGATGCCGCGGGTGAAATTGCCGGTCTGCTCGCCCTCGCGGCTGATCCCCATGTCGCCGGTCGCGACGCCCGACGACCTCGCCCTTGTCGCCATAGAGCACTTCGGTCGCCGCAAATCCCGGATAGATCTCGACGCCGAGCGCCTCGGCCTTGGCCCCCATCCAGCGCGTCACGGCGCCGAGCGAGCCGATAAAATTGCCGTGGTTGTTCATCAAGGGCGGCATCAAGATGTTCGGCACCTTGATGTGGCCGGGCGAGCCGAGCACATAAAAGTGGTCCTCGGTGACTTCCTGCTTGAGCGGACGCTCGGGATCGTTCCGCCAGTCGGGAACGAGCTTGTCGAGACCTATGGGGTCGATGACGACGCCCGACAGGATGTGCGCCCCGACCGTCGAGCCTTTCTCCACCACGACCACCGAGCGCTCGGCGTCGAGCTCCTTCAGGCGAATGGCGGCGGCGAGGCCGGCGGGGCCGGCGCCCACGATGACCACATCATATTCCATCGCCTCGCGGGCGGGCAGTTCAGTCATGGCGGACGCTGCGCCTCTTCCCTCTTCGCGTGCATTGGCCGCGCCGGGCACGCCTTCTCACAAACTCTCTGGCACAGCGCCCGGAGGAAGCGCAACCAATGGAAAGATCGGCGTTTCCCGCGCCGCAAACATGCCAGCTTTGGGCTGCGGCTGTGTGTTTGGGCGGGCGCTTAGACCCCCGCCCCGGCTGCTCCCTGAAACATCCGAAACTCCGCTTCGGTCGCATAGGCCTTCTGGGTTCCTCGCCGGGTGACTGAATCCGCCGCATAGAGCGCGGCGAGCCGCAGCGATTCCTCGAGCCCGGCGTCGCTTGCGTAGAAGCGCGCAAAGGCCCCGACGAACGCGTCGCCCGCTCCCGTCGTATCGACTGGGGTGACCTTGACCGGCTCGACCTTGTGAACGCGGTCCGCCGTCACGAGTAGCGCGCCGCGCGATCCCATGGTGACGATCACAGTCTCGACGCCTTTCGCGATCAGGCTGCGCGCGGCGCTCACGACCTCGGTTTCGGAGCCGACCGGAAGGCCCGTCAGGCCCGCAAGCTCCGTTTCGTTGGGCGCGAGAAAGCTTGCGGTGCGCACCTTGTCGGGATCGAGCGTCGGAGTCGCGGGAGCCGGCACGAGCAGGGTTCGGACGCCATTGCGTTTGCCGAAATCGATGGCCGCGTACACTGTCTCCAGCGAGATCTCGAGCTGCAGCAGGATGAGCTTGCAAGTACGCAGCGCTGGGGCCGCCTTCTCTATGTCGTCCGAGTTGAGGTCGGTGTTGGCGCCTTTGACGATGAGGATCGAATTCTCGCCCGACGGTTCGACGAAGATCGGCGCGACGCCGCTGGACCTGCCCTGCACGCGCTTCACGTAAGTTGTATCGACCCCATGGGCGGAAAGATTGGCGATCGTCCGGTCAGCGAACATGTCGTCCCCAACCGCGGTGACCATCACAACGTCAGCTCCGAGCTTGGCGGCGGCGACCGCCTGATTCGCCCCTTTGCCGCCGAACCCCATTTCGAAGTCCCGCGCCTCGATCGTCTCGCCCGGCAATGGCATGCGGTTCACGTATGTCACGAGATCAAAATTGTTGCTGCCGATTACGGCGACGCGCGGCTTGGTCGCGGGCATGGGCGATTCAACTCCCTTGTTGCGCAGGAAGCGCCTTGAGAGCTTTGTTCAACGGCTCTCCGCCTTGTCAATCGGAGCCATCAGCCTCATCCTGATTTGAGCGACGAGCCATCGTGGCGGCCAGGGATCCAACGGGGTTCAGCTAAATTCACTAGCCGAACGACCGAACCCAATTAAAATCATTCCCTTCATGTAAAAATGCTTGCCGAATTCTCCATTAACATATTGAAATGTTTATACCATTTTCCTGCGCCGCCGGATGTCATTTTCCGGGATGAATTTAGAATCATTCTAAGTTAATCTGCCCGGGAAGCAATTTTGTCCGCTCCCCAGGGTTGGCGCAGAGTGCGGGCCCGGTCGCCTTTCGATCTCCGAAAAGGACCACCTCGCGAAGTCTGCGCCGCTCCGGTCGAGGCTTGCGAGAGGAGCGCAATGCGCAAATTCGAGGATCTGGGCGAGCGCGAAATGCTCGCCCTCGCCATCAGCAACGAAGAGGAGGACGGACGCGTCTACGCGGATTTCGCCGACGGTCTCGTCGACCATTATCCCGCGAGCGCGAAAGTGTTCCACGAAATGGCGGCTGAGGAGAATGAGCACCGCCGTGCGCTGATCGATCTCTATGTCGAGAAATTTGGGCAGCACATCCCGCTCGTGCGCCGCCAGGACATCCGGGGCTACATTCCGCAAAAACCTGTCTGGCAGATGTTGCCGCTCAGCATCGATACGGTCCGCACCCGCGCTCGCGAGATGGAGCGGGCGGCGGCGCGGTTTTACCGGCAGGCGATCGAACGCGCTTCTGACGCTTCCATCCGCAAACTGCTTGGCGACCTGGCCGAGGCGGAAGAAAAACACGACCAGACCGCGGCGCAACTGGAGGAGGAATGGCTTACCGACTTCGCGCGCAAGACCGAGAACGAGGACGAGCGCCGGCTGTTTATCCTGCAGATCATCCAACCCGGCCTGGTCGGCCTCATGGACGGGTCGGTGTCGACGCTGGCGCCGGTCTTCGCGGCCGCCTTTTCGACCCAAAACCCATGGACCGCCTTTCAGGTCGGCCTCGCCGCCTCGCTCGGCGCCGGCATTTCCATGGGCTTTGCCGAAGCGCTCGCGGACGACGGCAAGCTCTCGGGCCGCGGCGCCCCTCTTCTGCGCGGATTTGTCTGCGGAGCAATGACGTTCTGCGGAGGCATTGGCCATACGCTGCCCTACCTTATTCCGCATTTCTTCACGGCGACCGCGGTGGCGCTCGTCGTCGTCGTGATCGAACTGCTCGCCATCGCCTGGATCCAGTGGCGCTACATGGAGACGCCGCCTCTTTCCGCGGCGGCTAAAGTGGTGTTCGGTGGCGCGCTGGTGCTGGCGACGGGAATTCTCATCGGTTCCGGCTGATCGAGCGCCCGCGTTTCGGGCGGTTGAATGCCGTATCAAGCCTTAGCCGGATGTGGGCGCGATTTGCGCGCGCGGCGACTTCGCCGCGATGCGTCTGATGAACGCCGCGACCGCGTCGGGGGCGGTGACAGGAAGCATATGGCCACCCGCGACGACCTCGAGATCGAGCCCCGGAATTTCCGCAGCCAACGTTTCCCCGTGCGCGCGCCAGTCGAGGATCGCGTCTCCGTGGCCGTAGAGCACCCCGACCGGAATTGCGAGCGAAGGATATCGGGGCGCCATCGCTGAAAGATCGCCGTTCGCCGCCAGCATATCCGCGCCAGATTCCCAAACATTGCGCGGACGCACGCCGAGCAGCGCGCCGCCCGCGACGGCGAAGTCTTTTGGCGGCGTTTCGGGAGAGAAAACCTGACGGGCGCCCCAATCCCGGGCAAGAAGAGAAACCGGCGTGGCGAGCGTCCAGGCGAGGAATTTGCGCGCCGGGCCCGACGGCAGCGCGAGCCCGAGGAAGAGCAGCGGCGGCCTCATGACCGGATGGGTGAGCGGCGCGATGAGCGCCAGGCCGCTCACACTCTCGGGATGGTCGAGGGCGATTGCGAGTGCGACCGCGCCGCCGAGCGAATGGCCGACGACAACCGGCCGATCCAGTTCGAGCGCCCGGATCGCCCTCGCCAGGGTCGCGGCCTGGGCGCGCAGTCCCGCCGGGCTGCCCGCGGCCCGAGTCGAATAGCCAGAACCCGGGCGGTCGAATGCGACGACACGAAAATCGCCGCTCAACGGCACGAGCAGCGAGTGGGTGAAATTGCCGAGTTGTCCGGCCAGTCCGTGAATGAGGACAAGAGACGGCCCGGCGCCGGCATCGACATAGTGAAGGCGCTCGCCGTCAAGATCGAGAAAGCGCCCCTGCGGCGGGATGGCGCGCTCGATACGCCGCGTTGCGAGGATGGAGAATTCGAGAAGCGCGGCAATCACGAGGACCGCCACGCCGAGCGCAATCGCGCCGCCGGTCAACGCTCGCTCCTCGCGCCGGCGAACGCGCCTACAGCCCGGGGCGCGCTCGGGCTGCCGGCTTGACCGGGAGCGGCTGCAGGAGGTTGCGCCGCCTTGAGGTCGCCGCGAGCAACGCCGATTTCCTTTGCGTGGGGAATGCAGTTTTGCCCCGAACCCGGTGCGGCGCCGAAGATCGACGACGCGACCGATCCGTGCTCACCTTGCGGAGACCCACGATGCCCATGCGAGCGCATCCCGTTCATCGTGTCCTGCTTTCTTTCCATCCAAAGGGCGCGACATTCGCGTTGTCTCGGCGCAGCCCTTGCGTTCTGCGCGACTGTGGACGCTTCCGCCGCGTTCACGGTGTGCGGCCGCGTTTCGGCCACGCAAGTTACCGGATTACATTCCGCTACGGCAAATTCAGGAGGCCAGTCGGGGACGCAAACGACCGGCGCCCTCGTCGCACAAGCCAGCCTCAGCTCCAGCCCGACCACGGCAACTGCCGATGGAGTTCACGGACTCGGGGTCCGTCCTTCGGCCCATCGCGACAAATCGTCTCGAACGTGCTGGCGGCGGGCCTTGGCGCAGCCCATTCGTTGATTGGCCTCGCCCGCTCCACTATGGTCCGCCCAACATGAAGGCGAGGAGCGGTCATGGAGAATGCGAATATTCTCGTGCATGTCGATTCGAAGCCGCGCACGACGGAAAGACTCGCCCTTGCCGCTCGGATCGCGAACCGGACAGACGCCCGCATCACCGGACTGTTTGCCGAACAGGCTGAGGCGCATCGCGTGGGCTCCGTCGCGAGTTGGCCAAGCGCCAACTATGTCGCGGCGGTTGACGCAGGCCGAAAGATCTTCACCGAAGGAACGTCCGCCTTGGGAGAGCGCGCTGAGTTCGTGGACGTCAACCGTGGCAGCGACGCGGAGATTGCGCGGCGGTTTGCCGACATCTCCCGCAATTTCGACCTCGTCATTCTCGGCCAGACGCAGGACGACAGCCCCGTTCCCGAAAAACTCCCCGAACATGTGATCGTCGAAAGCGGCCGGCCAGTTCTCGTCGTGCCTTATGTCGGGACCTATGCCGACGTCGGCCATCGTCCCTTGTTTGCCTGGAACGCTTCGCGCGGCTCCGCGCGCGCGCTGGTCGATTCGCTTCCCCTGCTTGCGAAAGACGCCGAAGGTCTTGTCGTGGAAGTGATGCGCAAGAGGCAAGAGCAGGACGAATTTTCCGATCTCGTCCTCGCTCACCTCGCCGCCCATGGCGTTCAGGCCCGCTATCAGCATTTCGTCGTCGAGGAAGTCTCGGTCATGGACTCGATGCTGAGCGCCGCCGCCGACCATGGAGCGGATCTCATCGTGATCGGCGCCTTCGACGCAGGCGCCCATGCCCTTTTCGGCCACGGGGCGGGCACCCGCTACATCCTTGCGCATATGACCGCGCCGGTGCTCTTTTCGCACTAGCGGAGCGGGAATCCGGCGTACGGCTCAGAGGTTCCCGACCGGGCGGTCCTTGTGCTAGGGGTCGCCGCCATGCAATCCTTCTCTGTTTCCGACCTCACCGTCTGCGGGCTTGACGAACTCGACAGCCACAGCGCGCGCGGGGTCACGCACGTCCTCTCGATTCTCGACCCGGATTGGCCGGACCCGGAGGCCTTCCTCGCATTCAGCCCGCATTTTCGAACGATTTTGCGATTCAACGACGCGATCGAACCCGAACCGGGCGTCGTGTTGCCGGAAAGGGCTGATGTCGAGGCGGTTCTCGCCTTCGCGCGCGACGCCGGCGCCGACCTCCGTCACCTCCTCATCCATTGCCACGCGGGCGTCTCGCGCTCGACCGCCGCCATGCTGATGATCCTGGCTCAGGCTCATCCGGAGGAGACGGAAGAGGCGATGGTCCAGCGGCTGATAAAAATCCGCCCACAGGCCTGGCCGAACTCGCGGATGATCGCCTTCGCCGACGACCTGCTTGGCCGAGAGGGCCGGCTCACCGCCGCAGTCGCCGGCATTTACGCCCGCCGCGTTGCGGCCCACCCGGAACTTGTTGAGACCATGCGCCGCCTCAACAGGGCGCGGGAGGTCGACATCGCGTTGGCGTTGAAGGGCCATCCCGCCGTCGACGGAATTGCTACGAGTTAGGGGCGGCCCCAAGCCTCAGAGTTTCACCCACTTGGCGTTCGCCTTCGACGATTTCACCGCGGCTTCGATGAAGGCGAGACCCTTCACGCCGTCGTCGATGGTGGGGAAGCTCACGCCCTTCGGGGGCTTCTTGCCGCTGCGCGCCGCCTTGATGGCGAGCGCCACCTCCGAATAGATCGTCGCAAAACCTTCGAGATAGCCTTCGGGATGCCCGGGCGGCACGCGAGTCGCCCGCTCGGCCGCCGCGCCTGCGTCCGGCCCGCCGCGCGTCACGATGCGGGTCGATTTGTCGAGCGGCGTCCAGAGCAATCTGTTCGGGTTGCTCTGGAGCCAGTTGATCCCGCCCTTCGTTCCATAGACGCGCAGGCGAAGCTCATTTTCTTCGCCTGCGGCCACCTGGCTCGCCCACAAGCTCCCGCGCGCGCCGCTGGCGTAGCGCAGCATCACCTGCACATTGTCATCAAGCTTGCGGCCTGGACCGAATGAGGAGAGGTCGGCCGAAAGCTCGCTGACCTCAAGGCCGGTCACATAGTCGGCGAGGTTGAAGGCGTGGGTGCCGATATCGCCAAGCGCCCCGCCCGCGCCGGAGCGGGCCGGATCCGTCCGCCATTCGGCGCCGCGATGCCCGGTCGTCTCGACGGGCGTCGTCAGCCAGCCCTGCGGGTATTCCACCTGAACAAGCCGGATGTCGCCCAGTTCGCCGCCCTGCGCCATCTCGCGCATCCGCCGCACCAGCGGATACCCGGTATAATTATGGGTCAACGCGAAGATCAGCCCGGACTTTTCGACCGCCGCTTTCATCTTCTTCGCTTCCGCGAGCGAGACGGTCAGCGGCTTGTCGCAGATGACGTGGACGCCCGCCTTCAGGAAGGCGTAGGTCGGCCCAGCATGGACGTGGTTCGGGGTCACGATGGCCACCGCCTCGACGCCGTCCGGACGCTTCGCCTCTTCTCGCGCCATCGTCTCGTAGTCGGGATAGTTGCGGTCCGGGTCGAGGCCGAGCGCTTCGCCCGAGCGGCGGGCCTTTTCGGGGGTTGCCGACAGGGCTCCGGCGACGAAAGCAAAATGGTCGTCGAGCCGAGAGGCCATTCGATGCACGGCGCCGATGAAGGCGCCTTCGCCTCCGCCTACCATGCCAAGCCTGATGCGGTCGCCTTTTTGCGCGTCGCTGCGTCCTGCGATGGTCATGTTTTCCCTCCCCGATCGGCGCTGACGCGCCTTTTGAATCCGACCTTACCTCGAGCCCGGCTTGCCGGACTTCGCTTTCTTCCGACGCCCGCCCGCCCAGTCAAACGCTTCGGCCGCCAGCGCAACGAAAGCCGCGCGCAGTTCCCGTTGCGGCGCCGACGGATAGGCGTCGAACGCCTGACGGGCGCCGGCAGACAAAAGCACCCCGACCAGACCTTGCGCCACCAGAGACCGGTCGAGGCCATCCTGTGCGGCAGCGGCTTCCACCGTCGCCGCGCAGTCGCGGACGGCGTCGTCCGCCTCGACCAGACGCTCGCGTTCGGCCCCCCCAATCTCGCGGGTTTCGGCTAACGTAAGCGTCGGCGCCGGCATAGAACCTCCGCGAACTCTCCGCCGGTCTTAGCCAAGCGACCTGCGTGTGTAAACGCCGGACCAGAAGGGCCTGGCGGCGATTAAAAATCGGTAACCCGCAAGCCTTAAGTATTGAACGGTCCGGATGAATCGGACTTGTCCTCAGCGTTTGGCCGGCCGCCGATCTGCGACCCGCCGCCGCCGCCATGACGGCTTCCGGCGCGCATCGATATCAAGGGTCGGTTGCCATGTGCGACGCTGAAGTCGCCCGTCATCTCCTCCGTCGCATCTCGTGGATCTGGCTTGAGGCTGCCCGGAAGCGGGACGTGTCGAACGCGCGATGAACGCGATGCTCCTCATTCGTTCGCAGCTCCAGACAATCTCGGCCCTGGCGGTCGTGGTGCTAGGGGCGATCGCCCTTGCGGCGCTCCGGCTCGATCTTCCGGGGACGACGGCGACGCTCGAACTCATCGTTTTTGGCTGGCTCGGGCTCGCGCTCGGACGTCTCGCGCTCCGGCCAAGCAGCCAGGGCGCCGCGTCCGCGCCGCTGTCGTCAGCGACGACGGAGAAGATAGATCATCTGTTGCGCTCGATTGCGAAACTGCTCCAATCGCATCTCCACGAGACGGAGAGCTATTCGCAACGACTCAATGGCGCGAGCGCGCGACTGTCGGAACACGAGAACAGTGGACCATTGCATGAAATCGTGATGACGCTGATTGCTGACAATCGCGAAATGCAGGAGAGGCTTTCGCGCGTCCGGGGACAGCTTGAGGATTCTCGGCTCGAAGTGCTGCGCCTCCAGCACAGCCTCGTCCGCTCCGAGGAAGCGGGCATGCGCGACGTCGTCACGATGGTCGGCAACCGGCGCTTTTTCGAAGCTGCGTTTGCTGAGGAGATCGAGCGCGCGCGCCGGACAGGATCCGCCTTTTGTCTCGCGCTCGGCGACCTCGACCGTTTCAAGCAGATCAATGACCGCTTCGGCCATCTGATCGGCGATCGCGTCCTGCGCCTCTTCGCCGAAATCCTGGTCCACAACGTCCGCGGTCAGGATCGCGTGGCGCGCTTTGGCGGCGAGGAATTCGCCATCCTGCTTCCGGGGGTCGAACTCGACGAGGCGGTCGCCGCGGCGGAGCGCATTCGATGCGTGCTCGAAGCCAAGCAATGGACGCTCGAACCGAGCGGCGAGCGCATCGGAAAGGTCACGGTGTCCTTCGGCGTCGGAAAGCTCAAGCCCAACGAGACCGGCACTGGGCTCCTGCAAAGGGTGGACGCAAGCCTCTATGAGGCGAAGACCAAGGGCCGAAACCGGATCATCTCCGAGGACGTCGCCGAGGAGGTGCGGCCCGCGTGGCGGCAGACGAGCCTTCGCGCAGCAAACGAGTGACGCGTGCAAAATGAGCCAGGCGGGTTCGAGCAGGCGCTCGAGGAAACGGCTCACGCCGCTCGAAAGCCTGACGCGGAATGCTCCCTGACGCCCAAGATTCATGTTCCGGAAGACCTGGGCCTGTCGCCCGGGGGCGGAGGGGAAGCGCGGTGGCGCATGGCCATGTCATGGTGCGGGGACCCTGAGACTTCCATGATCCCGCTTCCGCGCGCGCCGCTGCCGGCTCTCCCGCTTGAAGACTGCGAATCGATCCGGAGGGAACTCGGGCTCGACCTAGGCCTGTCGATGAGAGAACTCGTCTCCCGGCGACGCGCCTTCCTCTGGCGCAATCATCCCGACCGGCTGCCCGCGGAGAAGCGGGAGGGCGCGCACGCACGGGTCGCGATCGCGAATGCGCTCTTCGACGAGGCCGCTCAAGACCGGGAAGGGCCGCGCTAGTGAAAGATCAAACCCTTCGAGAACATCGCCGCGCCGTTCGCCTGCCTTGAGACTTTGAGCAGGGTCGCGCCGTTATCGTCGAGCACAGCCCAACCGCCATTCCGCGCGACGATGGCGCCGACATGACCGAGACGGGGCACGTCGTCGCCCGGAGACGCGGTGCGAATTTTGCCGTCGATCAGGAGCCAGACCCGATCGGCGCGGGCGGCGATCGCCTCGATCGGGCGCGGGGCGGGGGAGGCGAAGGCGTGAACGAGCTGGTTTCCGTCATGTCCAGCGGCGGCAGCACCAGCGGCGGAGGCGAGACGGGGCGCGCGGGACTCGCGCCTCGCGGCTGCGCGAAGATCGTCAGATACTCCATGCCGTTCACCCGGATCTTATAGCCGCCGTAAGCGACCATATAGCCCGCGAAGGCCAACGACAGTCCCGCGAGCGCCGTGCCGATCGCGCGCAACGCCACATCCGCCCCAAAGGCCATTCTAAGTCCCTCCGGGCTTCTGATCGCCACGCAGCGCGGCGGCGAGATCAATGAACGGATCCGCGCAGGGCGGCGCGTCGAACGGCTGCGTCATCGCCTCATAGATTCGCGGCGCGGATTTGATCGCTTTGTCGAGGACCGGATCGACCCCCGGCGTGTAGCCGCCAATCAATCGGAGTTCGCGCGTCTCCTCGTAGCGAGAGATGAGCGCGCGTAGACTTGAAACGAGCTTGCGCTGGTCCGGCGTCCAGGCCGGATGCGCGAGCCGCGAAACCGACGCGAGAATATTGACGGCGGGATATCTGCCCTCGTCTGCGATCGCGCGATCGAGCACGATATGGCCATCCAGCGCGCCGCGGATCGCGTCGGCGACCGGATCGTTGTGATCGTCGCCGTCCACCAGCACCGAGAAGATGCCGGTGATCGAGCCTGACCCTTCCTCGCCGGGCCCGGCGCGCTCAAGGAGACGCGGCAGGTCGCTGAAGACGCTCGGCGCATAGCCGCGCGCGACCGCCGGCTCGCCCGCCGCAAGCGCGACGTCCCGCGCCGCGTGGGCGAAGCGCGTAACCGAATCGACGATGAGCAGAACCTGCTCGCCCTGATCGCGAAAATATTCCGCGACCGCCATGGCGGTCCTCGGCGCGAGCCGCCGCATCATCGGGCTTTCGTCGCCCGTCGAGACGACGGCGACGGCGTGCACACGGTCGTCGCCCAGCGTATCGTCGAGAAACTCGCGCACTTCGCGCCCGCGCTCGCCAACGAGCGCAATGACGACCGTGTCAAATTGCGGAGCGCGCGTGAGCATCGCCAGCAGCGATGACTTGCCGACGCCAGATCCCGCGAAGACGCCAATGCGCTGACCGAGACAGAGCGGGGTGAACAGGTCAACCACCCGTACCCCGGTGCGGATCGGCGTCGAAACGCGGGCGCGTTTGAGGGGCGCAGGCGGGTCCGCGTCGAGCGGGGCCGGGCGGTCCCCATAGGTCAGTTCGCCAAGTCCATCGAGGGGGCGCCCGAGCGCGTCAATCACCCTGCCCTTCCACGACGGATCGGGCGTTAGCGCCAGCGTCTCGGTGCGATAGGCGCGCGCGCCGATGGCGGCGTCGCAGCGCGAATTGAAGGGCTTCAGAGTTGCGAAGCCGTCGTCGATCTTGACGACCTCGCCGATTTGGACGCGGCCGCCGACATCGACGCTGACGCATTCGCCGAGCTTGAGGAAACGCGACAGACCGGCGACGCGATAATGCGTCATCGCCACTTCCGTGACGACGCCGCTCACGCGCGCGGCTTGAAGGTTGCGCAGTCCCCAGGCGACCCGCTGCTCGAGCCGCTCGAGGGCGTTTGGCGCATCGGTTTCGGCAGGCGTCGTCATGATGAAGACCCGAGCGCCTTGATCGCGTCCGTCAGCGACGATTCGGATTGCGACGCTTCCGCCGCAACCCCGTCGAAGGCGCGAGTAACCGCGATCAATCGCGTCATTTCCTTGACCGGATCGACATTGGAGCCCTCCACCGCCCCCTGCACCACTCCGTCGCGGGTGAATTCCAGAATGGGCGTGGCGGCCTTGTCCGGCACGACGCCGGAATTTTCCGCGCGGGTAAGATTGGCGCCTGGATCGATCGCGAAGAGCCCGATCGCTCCGACCTGCTTGCCGCCCTGGCTGATCATTCCGTCCGAGGAGACAACGAGCGGTCCGGCCGACCCGTCGAGGATGATCGGCGCGCCGCCCGCATCAAGAAGGGCGTCGCCGTTGAGGGTGCGAAGCTGGCCCGAATCATCGATCTCGGCCCTGCCGTCGCGGGTGTAAGCCACGCCCTGCGGAGTCTGGATGCCAAACCACCCGTCGCCCTGCACAGCGAAATCGAGCGGATTGCCGGTTTTGATGAGGCCGCCGATGCGGCGGGATATGAAGTCCTGGCCCGACGACACATAATCGACGTTCGCCTCGCCGGCCCGCTTCATCTCGGACTCGAACGAGACGCCCGTCGCGCGAAAGCCGACCGTGTTCATGTTCGCGATATTGTCGGCGATCGTCTCAAGGCGCCGCTCCAGCGCAACCTGGGCCGACACGGCGATATAGAGCCCGTTCTGCATCCTTGCCCGCAAGTCCCCGCTCTCGAGCGCCAAACTTCGCCCTCAAGCCTTGCTTCGGGCTGACCCGCCGCGGACGCGTGGCGCTGAAAGCCTCGCGTAAGACTCGCGCCGCAAATCCTTGGACGTCCTTCTCCGCCGGGAGCGCAGCCCTTGAATTTCGGAATCGGCCTTGTCATCGCCATCGGATGCATCCTTGGCGGCTACGCGGCGCTCGGCGGTCATCTCGAAGTGCTCGTCCAGCCCTACGAATTCGTGATCATCGCCGGCTCCTCGCTCGGCATCTTCATCGTCGCCAACACGATGACCGTCATCAAGGACTGTGGAAAAGCGACGATGGAGGCGGTGCTCGACAAGGTTCCGAAGCCCCGCGACTATCTCGATCTCATGACCGTCCTGCATGCGCTGATGCGGGAATTGAGGGCGAAGTCGCGAAGCGAGGTCGAGGCGCATTTCGACGCGCCGAACGAGTCCGAAATCTTCAAGGCTTTCCCCAAACTGCTCGCCAACAAGGATCTTGTCACCTTCATCTGCGACTACGGACGCCTCATCATCATCGGCAACGCGCGCACGCATGAGATCGAGGCGCTGATGGATGAGGAGATCGAGACGCTCACCCACGATCGCATGAAGCCGGTGCACGCCCTGCAGGCGGTTGCCGACGGCCTGCCCGCGCTCGGCATCGTCGCCGCCGTACTCGGCATCATTCATGCGATGGGCGCGCTGGATCAGTCGCCGGAAGCGCTTGGCGGCCTCATCGGCGCGGCATTGGTCGGCACATTCGCGGGCATCTTCCTCTCCTACGCGATCATCGCGCCAATCGCACAAAAGGTGAAAGCCGTCCGGCAGAAGCAGCTCAGGCTCTTCACGCTCGTCAAGCAGAGCCTGCTCGCTTTCATGAATGGCGCTATGCCGCAGGTTGCCGTCGAATTCGGGCGCAAGACGATCCCGAGCAAGGAGCGGCCGACCATCGATACCGTCGAAAGCGAGACGGCCGCCGGCGGCTCTGGCGGCGACGTGATCAAGGAAGCGGCGTGACCGAGCCGGTCGACATTCCGGAAGCGGAAGCGGCGCGCAAACTCAGCGGCGCGATGCTTGAACATTCCGGCTTCGCGGCCGAGCGCTCGCCCGGCGTGGCGATCACGCTCGATCGGTTCATGAGCGAGGCGCCCCATGCGCTCGCCGGGCTATTCGGCTCCGAGCCAAGGCGGGGAAGCGTGGAGCCGCCACAAGCGACGACGAGCTTCCAGGCGATCGGCGACTGCGCGGGATTGGTCGCGGCCATCTTCTCGAGCGCCAGAGCCGCCCGGGCGGCTCATGATCGTGCTCGACGATCGGATCGACGATCTCGTCGTGGCCTCCGTATTCGGGACGGCGACTGGCTCCGAGAGCGAAGAGCCGGCGGGCCGCACCGCCATCGAATCCGCGCTGATCGAAGCCTTTGCGCAGGATCTCGGTCGCGCCCTGGAAACCGCCTTCGCGCCCTTCGGGACGCTGTCGCTCGTCTTCGAGAAGCTCATCCTGCTCGCAGATGCGTTCGCGCTCGGAAGACGAGACCAGCCGGTCGTCGCGGCGCGCTTTTCTCTGCCGATGCGCGAGGGCGCATGCGAGGGGCTGATCCTCGTTCCCCAGGCGCTTCTGGCGCCGTTCCGCAAAGCTCTGGAGCGTGAGCCCGTCGACGCCGCGCCCGCGACCGACAGCCGCTGGTCGCATCGCATGGAGGCGGAGGTCAAGCAGACCCGTCTGCCTGTCACCGCCGTGCTCGAGGAGCTGCCGATGAGTCTGGGCGACGTCGCGGCCCTTCAGGTCGGCGAAATCCTTTCGTTGCAGAGCGGCGACTTCGACGCTGTCCGTCTCGAATGCGCAGGACGCGGCATGTTCCTGTGCAGGCTCGGACAGGGTGACGGGCGCTATCGACTCGAACTTGAGACGCCAATCGCCGAATCCGCCGAGGTCGTGCTGGAGACCGCGGCGCTGAACTCACAACCTCCCGCCATCCTCTCACGAGACTCCGCCTGATGGACGAAGCCACGCCGATTGTCGAATCCCCGAAAGCCGCCGATCCGGCGAATGGAGCGACCTCCCCGGTCGCGTCCTCGCCCCCAAATCTCAACACCATTCTCTCCATCCCCGTGACGGTGCAGGTGGTGCTCGGCTCGACCTCCATGCCAGTCGCAAGTCTTATGAAGCTAGCCCGGGGAGCCGTCGTGTCGCTGGACCAACGGGTAGGCGATCCGGTGGACGTGGTGGTCAATGGCAAGGTCGTGGCCCGGGGCGAGATCGTCGTCGTCGACGAGGCCAGCCAGCGCTTCGGGGTCTCGCTGCTCGAGATCGTCGCGAGCGCCGGCCTCGACAACGCGGCCTGAAGGAGGAACCGATGCCCGAGCCGGCGATCGCAGGCGGCCGTATCCTCAACGGGCCCGAAAAGGCCGCAGCCCTGCTTCTGATGATGGGCAATCCGCCCGCAACGCGGCTCGTCAAGCATCTCGATCAGCCGGATTTGCGCGTGCTGGCGCGCGCCGCCGCCGGCCTTGGTCCCGTCGCGCCCTCGACTCTCGATCGGCTCGTCGAGGAGTTCGCGGGCGACTTTGCGGGCGGCGTTCATCTGACCGGCGACGCGGGCCAGGCGCGCAGCCTTTTCGCGGAGGCCCTGCCGCCCGCCGAAGTCGACGAACTCATCGATTCGGCGCTTGGGGGAACGCGCGAGGTCGACGTGTGGGAGGCCTTCGCGAAGACGCCTGAGAGCGCCATCATCGCATTCCTGACCGCCGAGCGCCCCGCCACCGCGACCTATCTGCTCTCCCGGCTCGATCCGCCGCTGGCGGCGAAGATCGTGAGCGCGCTGCCCCGCGAGCGCCGCAACGCCGCGCTTTGCGGGCTCGTCGCGCCTCACGCCGTGACCCCGCTTGCGGCGACGATCGTCGAAGATTCACTCCGCGCTTTCCTCAAGGAGGCCAAACAGCCCGGCGCAAGTTCCGAAGGGCGTTCGCGTATCGCAAGCATCATTAACAATCTCGATCCCGATGAGGCCGAGGACGTCATGCGCGCCATCGGCGAAGCGCGCCCGAAGGACGCAGCGCTGCTCAAATCCATGCTCTTCAGCTTCAACGACCTGCCAAGGCTCAGCGAACGGGCGCGCGCGCTCCTGTTCGACCGCGCCTCGATCGACATTGTCGTCATGGCGTTGCGCGGATCGGACGGCGAGTTCCGCAACGCTGTGCTCTCCTCGATGCCTTCGCGTGGGCGCCGTCTCGTCGAGGGAGAGCTCGCTTCGGGTTCCGCCGCCTCCCCGCGCGACGTCGCGAAAGCCCGCAAAGCGATCGCCGAAATCGTGCTCGGCATGGCGGCCCGCAATGAAATCGAGCTCACGCCTCCGCCTGTCGACCGCGCGGCCTAACGCGGCTCTCCTGAATGAGCGACGCCCAGGATCGCGACGACAAAACCGAAGAGCCGACAGAGAAGCGGCTGCATGACGCGATCGAGCGCGGCCAGATCGCCTTCTCGCGCGAGGCGCCGCTGTTTGCTTCGCTCGGCGCGACGCTGATCGCGCTCGTCTTCATCATCCCTGGGCGGGCGAAGGTGCTGCTTGCGGGTCTCATCGGCCTCATCGACGACCCGGCCGGCTGGCGAGTCGAACGCGGCGCGGACGTCTTGATGCTCGCAGGTCGGATAGCGGGAGCCGTGGCGGATTTCCTGTGGCCGGTGCTCGCGATCCTGATCCTGGCCAGCGTCGTCGCCTCGGTGGCGCAGGCCGCTCCGCGTATCGTGCCCGACCGCATCCTACCGGACTTTTCGCGAATCTCTCCGAGAAGCGGCTTCAAGCGCCTGTTCGGAATGCGCGGGGCGATCGAATATCTGAAGACCCTCGTCAAGCTGACTGCGGTGATCTTTGTCGCGGGCATGATGCTGATCGGGCAGAAAGCGGTTCTCCTGACCGCAATGGAAGACGACCCCGGCGTGCTGCCCGAGCGTATTCTGGGTCTGGCCGCGAAAACGGTCGCGGCGGTGATGGTAGCCGCCCTCGTCATCGCCGCCGCCGACCTCGTCTGGTCCCAGATCCTGTGGCGGCGCGACCAGCGCATGAGCCGCCATGAGTTGAAGGAAGAGCTGAAGCAGGCTGAGGGCGACCGGATGGTGAAGAGTCGGCTCCGCTCGCTCCGGCTCGACCGGTCGCGCCGGCGCATGCTCTCGGCGGTTCCGCGCGCCACAATGGTCGTCGCCAATCCAACTCATTACGCGATCGCCATGCGTTACGTTCGCGGCGAAGACCGGGCGCCGATGGTGCTGGCCAAAGGCGCCGACCTGATCGCGCTCAAGATTCGCGCAATCGCCGAGGCGCATGACATTCCCGTGGTCGAGGACAAGCCGCTCGCCCGCTCGCTCTATGGCGCGGTCGAGGTCGAGCGGCCGATCCCGGCGGAGTTCTATCGCGCGGTCGCGGAAATCGTGCACCTGGTTCAACAGAGGAAACCCGGATGGGTTCAACGCAAACCATGAGCCCTCGCGACGCCCTCCCGTCGGCGGAGCGCCCTTTCGACCGCGAACGGATCATTGCCGACGCGCTCATCGATGTGGCGAGCGAACTGCGCATGATCGACGCGGCGGAGCTGATCCTGATGATCCGCGACGATCACGCGGCCAATATCGCGGATCTCGTCAATTCGGCGTCAGAACTCTTTTTCAAGAGCGGGACGCTGCGCTATGCGCTCTCCGCCAGCTACAAAGCGCCCTGGGAGGCGACGCCGGTCGTGGCGATCGACCTCGAATTCCAGTATGCCTTGGTGTCGGCCTTCTTTCGGCTGACGATCGGCGAACGGCGCGCCGGCGTGGAAATTCTCGACATCCTGTTCGACGAGAAGGGCCTTGGGGAGGAGGCGCAGACCAGCCGACTTTCCGCTGCGCTGGCGAGCGCACGACTTGGTCCGGAGGATCGCCCGGCGCCTTTCGCGGGCTTGTCCTGAAGGGGCTCGTGAGACGGCGTTTCCCGATAGCCGGATGCGGTGAGAGCTAACGGCTTTCCAATAGCGTTATTTTGCAATAACTTACATAGCCTAAGCCGCCGGCGTGGCTTTCAGCCGCCCCGCGGAAAATCGATGCGCGCTGTCCGCGCCCCCTGCCCGGACGGCCCCCTCCGACGCGGGACAGGCTCGCCCGAAATGGTTCACGGGGGCAGGCCTAACGCCTCGCAGTCCGAAACCCCATATTGCGGACTTCTCGCTTCCGTTTAGGCTAATCACGCTCGGCTCGCCGGCTGAAAGGGGAAATCTCGTGGCTCCTGCCGCATCCGCGGTTTCGTTGCGTCCTGCGGCTAAGGCCTCCCGCCCCGCCCGGGGGTCCGCGCGCGCGCGGGCGCAAACACGCGCCCGTCTCGCGGAGTTTTTCCATCCGGCCGTCACGGAATGGTTTGCCGGGACTTTCGCAAGCCCGACGGCTGCGCAGATCGAGGCCTGGGCCGCGATCAAATCCGGGCGCCCGACCCTGATCGCCGCGCCGACCGGCTCGGGCAAGACGCTCGCCGCCTTCCTCGCGGCGATCGACGATCTCGTCCGGCGCGGTCTTGAAGGCCCGCTGCCGGACGAGACGCAAATCGTCTACGTCTCGCCATTAAAGGCGCTCTCCAACGACATCCGCATCAATCTCGACGGGCCGCTCGAAGGCGTGCGCGCCGAACTTCGGCGGCTGGGTCTCCCGGACGTCGCGATCAGCGCCTGGGTGCGCACCGGGGACACGACGTCTTCCGAACGGGCGAAAATGCGCCGGCGCGCTCCACACATCCTCGTGACGACGCCGGAGTTGCTCTACGTGCTGCTCGGCTCGGAGTTGGGCCGAAAAATGCTCGCGACGACACGATCGGTGATCGTGGACGAAATCCATGCGGTCGCCCCCAACAAGCGGGGCGCGCATCTGGCGCTCTCGCTCGAAAGGCTTGCCGCGCTCTGCGACGGAAAGCTTCAGCGCATCGGGCTCTCGGCGACGCAGAACCCGATCGGCGCGGTGGCGGAATTTCTCGTCGGGGCGAGCACGCCGCAGAGCGCAGTCGCCATCGTCGACGCCGGCCATCATCGCGCGCGCGATCTCAGGATCGAGGTTCCGGGCTCGCCGCTCGAAACCCTCATGTCCAACGAGACCTGGACGGAAGTCTACGACCGCCTGGCCGAACTCATCCGCGCCCACCGCACGACACTGGTCTTCGTCAACACGCGCCGCATGGCGGAGCGGCTGGCGCGGGCGCTCTCAGAGCGGCTTGGCGACAATGTCGTCGCGCCCCATCATGGCAGCCTCTCGAAAGAGCGCCGCTTCGCCGCCGAGCGCAAGCTCAAGCATGGCGAACTCAAGGCGATGGTCGCCACCGCCTCGCTCGAACTCGGCATCGACATTGGCGAAGTGGAGCTTGTCTGCCAGATCGGCTCGCCGCGCTCCATCGCTGCATTCCTGCAGCGCGTCGGCCGGTCGGGCCACGCGATCGACGGCACGCCGAAAGGGCGGCTCTTTCCAGCTCTCGCGCGACGACCTCGCGGAATGCGCGGCGCTGATCGATAGCGTCCGACGGGGTGAACTCGACCGTCTCGTCGTGCCGCGCGGACCGCTCGACGTGCTCTCGCAGCAGATCGCTGCGGAAGCGGCGGCGCGGGATTGGCAGGAGTCCGACCTCTACGCGCTCATGCGGCGCGCCGCGCCCTATCGCGATCTCAAGCGCGAGGATTTCGAGGCCGTCGCGCAAATGCTCGGCGAAGGCTTTGCGGGACGCAACGGGCGGCGCGGCGCGCTGATCCATCGCGACGCAGTGAACGGGATGCTTCGCGGGAGGCGCGGCGCGCGAATGACCGCGCTCACCTCCGGCGGCGCCATCCCCGACACTTCCGACTATCAGGTGCTGCTCGAGCCGGACAATCTCGTCGTCGGCACGGTCAACGAGGATTTCGCAGTCGAGAGTCTCGCCGGCGACGTGTTTCAGCTGGGCAATGTCTCCTACCGCATCCAGCGCGTCGAGCGCGGACAGGTGCGTGTGGAGGACGCGCAGGGCCAGCCGCCGAACATTCCCTTCTGGCTCGGCGAGGCGCCAGGCCGCACCGACGCGCTCTCCGCTGCTGTTTCGCGTCAGCGCGCCGACGCCATGGTCCGCTTGCGCGCCGACCCCGCAGGCGGCGCGCTGAAACGCTGGTTCGCCGACGAGGTTGGGATCGGGGCGGAGCCGGCCGAACAACTCGCCGACTATCTTGCCGCAGCTGCGGGGACGCTCGGGCGCCTTCCGACTCAGACGACCATTGTGTTCGAACGCTTCTTCGATGAAGCGGGCGGCATGCAGCTCATCGTCCATTCGCCCTTCGGCAGCCGCATCAATCGCGCCTGGGGGCTCGCGCTTCGCAAGCGCTTCTGTCGCAAGTTCAACTTCGAACTCCAGGCGGCTGCGACCGAAGACGCGGTGCAGCTTTCGCTGACGACCGCGCACGCCTTCGAACTCGAAGAGGTCTCGCGATATCTCCATTCGAAGAGCGTGCGGCAGGTTCTGGTGCAGGCGATGCTCGATTCGCCGATGTTCACGACGCGTTGGCGCTGGGTCGCCAGCATTTCGCTTGCCCTGCCCCGTTTCCGAAACGGCAAGAAAGTGCCGCCGCAGATCATGCGGATGCAGGCGGAAGATCTGGTCGCGGCGGTCTTCCCCGACCAGATCGCGTGTCTCGAAAACATCGCGGGCGACCGAGAAATTCCAGATCATCCTTTGACCAATCAGGCAATCGACGACTGCCTCAATGAGGCAATGGATATCGAAGGATTGGAGCGGCTGCTGGCAAGGATCGAAGCGGGCGAAGTCACGATCGTCTGCAAGGACCTCACGGAGCCGTCGCCGCTTGCGCTGGAAGCGCTGACGACAAAACCATACGCGTTCCTCGATGACGCACCCGCGGAGGAGCGCCGCACGCAGGCGGTGATCGCGCGACGCTGGCGCGACCCCGCGACAGCTTCGGACCTTGGCGCGCTCGATGCGTCGGCAATCGCGCGCGTGCGCGAAGAGGCCGCGCCCGACCCCGCGAACGCGGAGGAATTGCACGACGCGTTGCTCTGGTTGGGCTGCGTCACGGAAGAGGAAGCCGAAGCCAATCCCGAATGGCGCGAGTGGCTCGCTGCCCTCGCCGCCGCAAAGCGCGTCGGGCGTCTAACGACGCCAGCCGCAAGCTTATGGGTCCCGGCCGAACGGCTGACGCAGTTCCGCGCGCTGTGGCCGGACGCGCCGGTCGAGCCGTTGATCGCGCCGCCGCCTGGCGAGAAACCCGCGGAGTGGACGCCGGAGAAGGCGCTCGTGGAGATTTTCCGCGGCCGCCTCGAAGGCTCTGGCCCCGTGACGGCCTCGTCGCTGGCGCAGGCGATCGGCGTCTCCGCCTCGGCCGCCCATGGCGCGCTCGTCGCGTTGGAAACGGACGGCGCGGCGATGCGCGGGCGATACGATGCGGGCGCCAACGAGGAGCAATGGTGCGACCGGCGCCTGCTCGCCCGCATCCACCGCTACACGATCAACCGGCTTCGCGCCGAAATCGAGCCGGTCGCGGCGCGCGATTTCATGCGCTTCCTCTTCGGCTGGCAACATGCCGACGCGGAAACACGACTCGAAGGTCCGGACGCCGTCCCGGTCGCGCTCGCACTGCTCGAAGGTTTTGAGGCGCCGGCAAAAGCCTGGGAGACCGAGCTTCTCGCAGCGCGGGTCAAGCATTACCAGCCGTCCTGGCTCGACGCGCAATGTCTCGCGGGCCGAACGGCCTGGATGCGCCTCACGCCGCCGCCGCGTGCGACCGAACGCACGCGCTCAGCGAGCCCCGTTCCCGCAACGCCGATCTCGCTTGTGGACCGGCGCAAAGCGCCGTTCTGGCTGGCGCTCGCGCCGTCGGAAGGCGGCTCGCCCTTGAGCAAACGCGCGCAGGCGCTGCTCGACTGTTTCGTCTCGCACGGCGCGCTTTTTTTCGACGAACTCGGCGACCTTGCGCGCTTGCTGCCGTCCGAGGTCGAGGCGGGCTTGAGCGAGCTTGTGGCGACGGGCCTCGTTGCGTCCGATTCATTCGGCGGTTTGCGCGCATTGCTGACGCCTTCGAGCCAGCGCAAGAGCCGCATGGCCGCTAACCGGCGCGGGCGCGTGCTGCCCTTCGCAGTCGAGAGCGGCGGGCGCTGGGCGATCATTCGGCGTCCCCCGCCGGAGGGCTGGGGCGAGGAATTGCGGCAGACCGCGATTGAACATGCGGCGCGGGCGCTGCTGCGGCGATACGGCGTCGTGTTCTGGCGGCTCCTCGCGCGGGAAGCAGGTTGGCTGCCGCCGTGGCGCGACCTGTTGCGCGTTTACCGCCGGCTCGAAGCTGCGGGCGAGATTCCGCGGCGGACGGTTCGTCGCCGGTTTCTCCGGCGAGCAATACGCCCTGCCCGAAGCCGTCGTCGCCTTGCGTGAGGCTCGCCGTAGGCCCGCGACCGGCGAGTGGGTATCGCTCTCCGCCGCCGACCCCCTGAATCTCGTCGGCGTCATTTTTCCGGGAGCGCGTCTTGCGGGGCTTGCCGCCAACCGCGTCGTCTATCGCGACGGAATTCCCGTCGCGGCCCTTGCCGGCGGGGAGGTGCAGCTCATGGCCGATCTCGAGGGCGCCGACCGATGGGAGGCCGAAAAGCGGCTCGTGAGATCTTCGGCGACGGGTCTCATCGCCAGCCTCGCCTGACGGAAATCTAAGTCTACGGGTTTTCCATTCCGCGTCGGCGCGATGCGCCTCCAAGCTTGCGCTTGTGTTTCCAGATAATGTCTATAAACATGATAGACATAAAGGAGACCATCATGATGAGATTCGAACCCCGCCGCGCGGCGCGCGCCCTCGCTTTCGCAGCCTTTGCCGGTCTCGCGGCCGCTGGAGCGGCGCCCACCGCCGCTTTCGCGGACACGACGATTCTCAACGTCTCCTACGACCCGACGCGCGAGCTTTATCGCGCCCTCGATACGGCCTTTGCGGAACAATGGAAGAGAGAAGACCGGCGAGACTGTAACGATCCAGCAGTCGCACGGCGGCTCGGGGGCCCAGGCGCGCGCCGTCATCGATGGACTCGAGGCCGACGTCGTGACCCTTGCGCTCGCAGCCGACATCGACGCGATCGCGAAGAAAACCGGCAAGATCCCGGCCGATTGGCAGAAGCGCCTGCCAAACAATGCCTCGCCCTACACTTCGACGATCGTCTTCCTGGTGCGCAAAGGGAACCCAAAAGGAATTCACGATTGGAATGACCTCGCCAAGCCGGGCGTCTCTGTCATTACGCCGAACCCAAAGACCTCGGGCGGGGCGCGCTGGAACTTCCTCGCCGCCTGGGGATACGGGCTTAAGCACTTCGACGGCGACGAGAAGAAGACGCGCGACTTCGTCGCCGCCATCTACAAGAATGTCCCCGTGCTCGATACGGGAGCGCGCGGCTCGACCATGACCTTCGCCAAGCGCGGCCTCGGCGACGTGCTGATCGCGTGGGAAAACGACGCCTTCCTCGCGCTCGATGAATTCGGCAAGGATCAGTTCGAAATTGTCGCCCCCTCGCTCTCCGATCCTGGCCGAGCCGCCGGTTTCCATTGTCGACGGCAACGTCGACGCGAAGGGCACGCGCAAGGTCGCCGAAGCCTATCTGAAGTTTCTCTACACGCCCCCGGCGCAGGCGATCATCGCCAGGAATCATTTTCGGCCCTTCCATCCCGAATTCGCCGACAAGGCTGACCTCGCGCAGTTCCCAAAACTCGACCTCATCACCGTCGACGGCAAATTCGGTGGCTGGGCGAAGGCGCAGGCGAAATTCTTTGCCGACGGCGGGGTTTTCGATCAGTTCCAGAAGGCGAGCCAGTGAGCTTCGCCTTAGGCGCTGGCGGCCTCTTCGGCCGGCGGCGGCGAAGCGCGATCCCCGGGCTTCGGATTCACGCTCGGCGTCACGCGCTCTATCTCGGCATCATCGTGCTCATTCCGATTGCCGCGCTGTTCGCTGAAGGCCTCGACGCTCGGGCTTTGCGGATTCGTTGAGATCGCCCTGCAGCCGCGCGTCGCGGCGGCGCTGCGGGTGTCCTTCGGCATGGCGCTCGCGGCGCGCGATCAATCTCGGTCTTCTGGCGCGTCGATCGCCTGGGCGCTGGTGCGCTATCGCTTTCCGGACGCAGCGGTGTTCGACGCCGCTGATCGACCTGCCCTTCGCGCTGCCGACCGCCGTCGCCGGCATCGCGCTCACCACGCTCTATGCGCCGAACGGCTGGCTCGGCGCGCCGCTCGCTGCGCTCGGCTCGAAAGTCGCCTACACGCCGCTCGGCATCCTGGTCGCGCTGGTCTTCATCGGCCTGCCGTTCATCGTGCGCACGGTGCAGCCGGTGCATCGCAGGAGTTGGAGCAGCGAACTCGAGGAAGCCGCGGCCACGCTCGGCGCCGACGCGCTCCAGACGCTTCGGCGCATCATCCTGCCGCGCGCTTGCGCCGGCGCTGCTCACCGGCTTCGCGCTCGCCTTCGCGCGCGGCGTCGGCGAATATGGTTCGGTGATCTTCATCGCCGGCAATCTGCCGATGAGTCTCCGAGATCGCGCCGCTGCTCATCGTCGATCAAGCTGGAGGAATTCGACTATGCCGGCGCGACCGCGATCGCCGCGATCATGCTCGCGATCTCGTTCGCAATGCTGCTTGCGATCAATCCTCTCAGGCTTGGCGCGCGCGAGGTTCGGCCATGTCTGACGCGCGTCGAACGAGGCCGCCCTGCTGCGCGTCGCGCGATCCGCGCCGCCGTTCGCGATCGGCTCTGATCGGCCTGTCCGTCGCGTTCCTCGCGCTGTTCCTCCTGCTGCCGCTCGCGGTCGTCGTCGACCGAGGCTTTCCGCAGGCGGCGCGCGCTTCTATCTCGACGCTCTGACCGAACCGGACGCGCGCGCGGCGATCCGTCTGACGCTGATCGATCGCGGCCATCGTCGTGCCGCTCAACACGGTCTTCGGCATCTGCGCGGCCTGGGCGATCGCCAAATTCGACTTTCCGCGGCAAGAGCGTCCTGATACGCTCATCGACCTGCCGTTCTCGGTCTCGCCGGTGGTCGCGCGGCCTCGTCTTCGTGCTGCTGTTCGGCGCGCAGGGCTTGTTCGGCCCGTGGCTCGCAGCCACGACATCCAGATCATCTTCGCGCTGCCGGGCATGGTGCTCGCGACGATGTTCGTCACCTTCCCGTTCGTCGCGCGCGAACTGATCCCGCTGATGCAGCAGATCAGGGAACGCGGACGAAGAGGCGGCGCTGTCGCTCGGCGCGAGCGGCTGGCAGACCTTCCTCGCGCGTGACGCTGCCCAATGTCCGCTGGGCGCTGCTCTACTGGCGTTCTGCTCTGCAACGCGCGCGCGATGGGCGAATTCGGCGCGGTCTCGGTCGTGTCCGGCCATATCCGCGGCCTGACCAACACCATGCCGCTGCAGGTGGAGATCCTCTACAATGAGTACAATATCGTCGGCGGCCTTCGCCCTCGCCTCCCTCCTCGCCCTTCTGGCGCTGGTCACGCTCGGCCTCAAAGCCCTTCTTGAAGGACGCGTTCACTCCGGGCTGCGCGACGAGGGCTGAAACCGACGCGCCGAGCCCTCCGGCTTTCGATGCCCACGGACTGGAAGTCCGGGGAGTTTCGAAGAGCTTCGGCCCACAGCGCGTGCTCAAGACCGTTGACCTCACGGTCGCGCCCGGGCGAACTGGTGGCGCTGCTTGGACCTTCAGGCTCTGGCAAGACGACGCTGCTTGCGTCTCATCGCAGGCCTCGAGTCCATGGAGGATGGAACGCTCATCTTCGATGGCCAGGACGCGAGCGCGCTTTCGGTTCAGGAGCGCCGCGTGGGGTTCGTCTTTCAGCACTATGCGCTCTTCCGGCACATGACAGTGTTCGAGAATGTCGCCTACGGCCTGACGGTCCGGCCGCGGCGCACGCGACCATCGCGCAACGAGATCGAGCGTCGCGTCAACGAACTTCTTGGCGTCGTGCAACTGGACGGCCTCGGGAACGCTATCCGGCGCAGTTGTCCGGCGGACAGAAGCAGCGCGTCGCCTTTGCACGCGCGCTCGCCATCGAGCCCCGCGTGCTCCTGCTGGACGAACCGTTCGGCGCGCTTGACGCGAAAGTGCGGAAAGATCTGCGACTATGGCTGCGGGAGATCCACGATGTCGCCGGCTTGACCACTATCTTCGTGACGCACGATCAAGTCGAAGCGATGGAGATCGCCGACCGGGTCGCGATCATGAACGGCGGTCGCATTGAGCAGATCGGCCGGCCTGATGAAGTCGCGAAGCGCCCTCAGACGGATTTTGTGCGCGCGTTCTTAAGCTGATCCGCGCTGCACAGGCGCGCCCTCTCGCGAAGACGACACAAAGAGAACGGCGCATCCCACGAAGAGACGCGCCAACCCTGTCTCGCCTCAGTAAAGGCCGCCGGTGCCCGAGCCGACTGCGGCGTCCGCCGCAGCGTCCTCGCCGCCACCGCCTCCTCCGCCCCCACCGCCGCCATAGCTGTCGGGCGGCCCGGTGCCGGGCTTGAAGGCTTCGAGGATCGTGCCCGCGCCTTTCGCGCGCATGCCCGTATGGACGTCCACCGATACGAGCTTGATGCCGGGCGGGATGCGGAAGGGCGTATCCGGCTGGTCCTTCAGCGCCATCTTCATGAAATCGCGGAAGATCGGCGCGGTGTAGAGCGCGGCCTGCGCGCTGCCGCCGAGCGAACGGGGCTTGTCGTAGCCCATGAACACGCCGAAGGCGAGGTTCGGCGAATAGCCGACGAACCAGAGATCCTTTGCGTCGTTTGTGGTGCCGGTCTTGCCGGCGAGCGTCTTGCCGACTTCCTTGATCGCGATGCCAGTGCCGCGCTGGATCACGCCTTCCATGATCGAGGTGATCTGATAGGCGGTGAGCGGGTCGATCACCTGCTCCCGCTTGTCGATCAGCGTGGGCTCAGGCTGGTTGTGCCAGGTCTGCGCGTCGCACCCCTCGCAGATGCGTTCGTCGTGCTTGTAGATCGTATTGCCCCAACGGTCCTGGATGCGGTCGATCAGCGTCGCCTTGATCCGCTTGCCGCCGTTGGCGAACATCGAGTAGCCCGTCACCATGCGCAGGACCGTCGTTTCGCCGGCGCCGATGGACATCGAGAGGAAAGGCGGCAGATTGTCGTAGATGCCGAAGCGCTTGGCGTATTCGACCACGAGCGGCATGCCGATATCGCGGGCCAGACGCACGGTCATCTGATTGATCGAATGCTCGATGCCGAAGCGGAGCGTGTGCGGTCCTCCGGACTTGCCTTCGAAGTTCTGCGGCGTCCAGATCTGGCCGTTGCCCTGGTCGATGCTGACGGGCGCGTCAAGCAGGATCGAAGACGGCGTGTAGCCGTTGTCGAGCGCCGCCGCGTAGACGAAAGGCTTGAACGAGGAGCCCGGCTGACGCTGCGCCTGCGTCGCGCGGTTGAACTCGGATTCGTCGAAGGAGAAGCCGCCGACCATCGCCAGCACCCGACCGGTGAAGGGGTCCATCGCCACGGCGGCGCCGCTCACTTCCGGGATCTGGCGCAAGCGATATTCGCCTGGCTTGCCCGCAATGGGTTCGACATAGAAGACATCGCCGGGTTTGGCGATCATCCGGGGCGGACGCCCTGTCCATCGGTAGCCTTCGGCGGTCACGACGCCGGTCTGGCGATCCTGCAACACCGCGCCGGCCTTGTCGCGGCCCGGCTGAATGCCGATGCGCATGACCGAACCGGACGTGTCGAGCGCGACGGCGAGCTGCCAGGGCTTGATGTCCCCATAGGCCGGAATCTCGGCAAGCGGCGCGCCCCAATCCTGTCCGAGGTCGATCGATTTGATGACGCCGTGCCAGCCATGCGCCTCGTCGAAGCGAACCAGGCCGTCCGCCAGCGCCTTGCGCGCCATCAACTGAAGTTTCGGATCGAGCGTGGTGTGGACCGAGAGGCCGCCCTCATACAGCTTGTTCTCGCCGTAACGCTCGAGCAGTTCGCGCCGCACTTCCTCGGCGAAAAAGCCAGCCGCGATCGAATTCGGCGTCAGCACGCGCGGATTGACGCCGAGCGGGGCCTCGCGCGCCTCCTTCGCCTGATCGGCGGTGATGTAGCCGTCCTCCAGCATGCGCGAGATCACGTAATTTCGCCGCTCGATGGCGCGATCGTGATTGCGGAACGGATTGAGCGCGGAGGGCTCTTTCGGCAGCGCCGCGAGATAGGCGACCTCCGCCACGGTGAGCTCGCTGACCGACTTGTCGAAATAGTTCAGCGCGGCGGCCGCGACGCCGTAATTGGACAGGCCGAGATAGATTTCGTTCAGATACAGCTCGAGGATCTTGTCCTTCGTATAGGCGGACTCGATCTTGAGGCTCAGCAGGATCTCACGGATCTTGCGGTCGAACGTGCGATCCGAACTCAACAGGAAGTTCTTGGCCACCTGCTGGGTGATGGTGGATGCGCCCTGGATATGGCGCGAACCTTGGAAATAGACGAGGCCCGCGCGCGCGATGCCTTCCGGATCGAAGCCATGGTGGGAATAGAAATTCTTGTCCTCGGCGGCGATGAAGGCGTGCTTGACGAGGTCCGGAATTTCGGAGGACGGCAGGTAGAGCCGCCGCTCGCGCGAATATTCGGCGAGCAGGCTTCCGTCCTCGGCGTGCACGCGCGTCATCACCGGCGGCTCGTAATTCTTAAGCTGGGTGTAGTCGGGCAGATCCTGCTCGTACTTCCACACGACGCCCGCGACCAACGCCGCGCCGACGACGAAGAGCATCGCCCCCGTCGCAAATATAAAGCCGATCAACCGGGCGATGCCGCGCATTGAGCCGATCCAAGCCTAATCCAGCGCCCGTCGGCGAGCGCGCGATGGCGCCGAGACGAACTCAATCCCGCGCCTGTCCCCGCGGTCAAGTCCCCTCCGAAAAGGCCATAAGGAACCTGATCCGGAAGAACCGCACGGGCGCGCCTGACGCCCGTTCGGCGACGCGCCTCCTTTTGTCGGCGAACAAGGCGAATCTGATGATCCGGCCCGGAACCAGTCGGAACTCAGCAAGTGCGCGCAGGCAACGCCGATACCGCGGAATCCGCTTTCCGCGCAACCCCTCAGTGATTCGACGCGCTTTCCGGCCGCGCTTCGAGCGCGACGCCCTGGGGACCGCCCGCCGGCGGGGCGGCGAAAAACGCGTCAACCGCCTTCGTCATCGCGGCGGCGGCTTTCGTCCGCCATTCGGGGGATTCGAGCGACTTCACATCCTGCGGGTTGGAGAGGTAGCCGAGTTCGACGAGGACTGAGGGAAATTCCGGCGCCTTGAGAACGACGAAGCTCGCCGCCCGCTCGGGATTGTGATTGAGCCGCGCCACTCCGGCGAGCCGGCCGACAAGGCCGTGGGAAAAAAGATGGGCATAGGCGCGGGTCTCGCGCCGCCTGAGATCGAAAAGGATGTCGGTGACATCCGGATCGCGGGAGGACTTCGCGCCTTTGCTTCCGCCGTCGGCCGCGTTTTCACGCGCCGCGATCCGGGCTGATTCCGCGTCCGAGGCGCGCTCCGAGGCGGTGTAGACGGTCGAACCGCTCACCGTCGCGGCGTCGCCAAGCATGTCAGCATGCACGGAAATGAAGAGCGACGCATTGGCGGCGCGCGCGATGTCCACGCGATCGTCGAGGCCGACGTAGTCGTCGCCCTTCCGCGTCATGATCGACGGTATATCGGTTCTCGGCCGCGAGTTGGCGTCGCAACTCCTGGCAGAACTGCAAAACGAGCGTCTTCTCTTCGACCCCGCCAATCCCGCGAGCGCCGGAATCAATGCCGCCATGGCCGGGGTCGAGAACAATGACCGGCTCCGTCGCCGGCGCAGGAGCCGGCGAAGCGTCGAACGCCGAAGCCGTCCCAGTGCGTTCAAGGGCCGCGAAAGCGGCGGCGTCGCAGGGCCTGAGCGCTATTTTCAGCCGCGACGCCGGAGCGCCCGCGGCGACGGGGGTGGATTCGATGGCGCTAGGACATGCGGGCCGGGTCAGGTCGACGACGATCCGCGACCGCCCGGAGCCAAGCAGGCCAAAGCGATACGCTTTGACCAACCCCCTATCCTTGTCCGGCGCGGATCGACCGATGGCGGGGTCAAGCTGGAAATTGATCTGCGGCAAATCGACAACGATGCGGTCAGGTTGCTGCAGGGCGTAGGCGCGCGCCTTCACGGGGCCCGAAAGATCGAACACCAGTTCCGCGCCTGTTTCGCCCTGGGAAAGCCTGGCGCCGACCGCAACCGGGATCGCGACGTCGGCCCGCGCGGCGACCCAAACGGAAGAAACGAGCGCGAGCGCAAGCCCGCCCGCCGCAAGTGATCGCCCCCTCGTTCGCGCCATCGGACCTCACGCCTCGCGACGCCTTATCGTCTACCGCTCACCGGCGGGCTGGAGCAATTGCATTTTCGCCCCTCGCCGGGTCCCTTGAGGCCGTTGCGGGCCCCGAGTTGGCGCAATTCAACGGCAGGAAACCTTTACGATGTGTAAATCAGTTTCGCCGCAAGCGCTTAGCGGAATCGCCGGACCGGAAGGCCATGAGACCGTTCCCGCATTTCGACTTGCCAAGAGGACCGCGGGCGCCTATTTAGAGGGCGTTATGAATTCGGACCGAATTTGCCCGGCCGTCTCGTTCTAACAGCGACGTGGATCTTGAAACAGTTTCGCCGAGCGGCGGAGCTGGAGGCTTCGGGCGGATATGCGGAGGCGGGTGGGCCCGCCCGTGGTTGCGGAGCTTTTTGCGAGGGCGATTGCCCGAACAGGGGTTTGCGGACTGACACGAAAATGCGAAGGCCGAGCTTTCGGCCGCGCGGCCTGAATTCGTGACGCTGAGGCGCTTCGCAAAGCGCCGCCTATTTGGCGACGAATCTTGGTTCTTTGCTCGACAATGTCCGGACACGAAAATTGGAGCATCCTGAACGCGGCGGCTGCGCCGCACGGGAGTTTCGCTTTCCGTTCCGTGTCTCTCCGCGTGAGCCGCTGTCGCGCTCGTTTCTCCGAATTTCCCTTCCCCCAAACAGACGCCGCCCGCCTTCTTGCCGCCCGGTCCCCGCGACCGGCTGCGGGAGTTCACGCGCGCGGCGAGAGAGTTTTCCATGGCAAACAAGATGATCATCGACGCCTCACACCCGGAAGAAACCCGGGTGGTGGTGTTAAAAGGTAACCGCGTCGAGGAGTTCGATTTCGAATCCGCAAGCAAGAGACCCCTTCGCGGCAACATTTATCTGGCGAAGGTCACGCGGGTCGAACCTTCGTTGCAGGCCGCTTTCGTGGACTACGGCGGGAACCGACACGGCTTCCTGGCTTTCTCTGAAATCCACCCCGACTATTATCAGATCCCCGTCGCCGACCGGCAGGCGCTCCTTGAAGAAGAAGCCGTCACCCAGCATGAGGACGACTTCGAGCCGAACAGCGACCGCCGCAGCCGTCGGCGTCAACGACATCGCCAGCCAGAAGCGGAGGCGCGCGTCGCCGAAGACGAAACGGTTTCCGAACTGGCGCCAGCCGAGACGATCGACCTCGCGCATCCGGCGATAGAGGCGGAAGCTGAGGCGGCTTTCTCACACCCGGACGCGGACTCCGCCCGGGCCGAGCCCGCCTCGCTGCATCCGGATTCCGAACCCCTCGATGCTCCGATGACCGCGCCCGGGGAGGCGCCTGAGCCCGTCTCCGAGGCCCCGTCTTCCGCCTATTCGTCTGAACCCGCCGACGCCGAGACGTCAGAGCGCGAAGAGGACGCCGACTCCGAAGAAGGAGCCAAATCGAGAGGACGCCGCCAAGCTCCGGGCGATTATCAAGACGCCGGGGACCATGACGAAGACCATCACGACGACGACCATCATGAGGTGACGACCCTCGACGGCGGCTCCGAGGAACGCGTCGCCTTCAAGAGCAGGGAGCGTCACGACGACGAAGGCGAGCCGGTCGAACAGATCGGCGGCGACGCGCTTGAGGAAGTGCCGCGCCGCCCGCACCGGATGCGCCGGCAGTACAAGATTCAGGAGGTGATCAAGCGCCGCCAGGTTCTGCTCGTCCAGGTCGTCAAGGAGGAGCGCGGCAACAAGGGCGCGGCGCTCACCACCTATCTTTCGTTGGCCGGCCGCTATTCGGTGCTTATGCCGAACACCGCGCGCGGAGGCGGCATTTCGCGCAAGATCACCAACGCGCAAGACAGAAGCCGGCTCAAGGCCATCGCCGAAGAGTTGGACGTGCCGGAAGGCATGGGCGTGATCCTGCGAACCGCCGGCGCTTCGCGCACCAAGGCGGAGGTCAAACGCGACTTCGAATATCTGCTGCGGATGTGGGAGACGGTTCGCGAGACGACGCTCACATCGAGCGCGCCGACGCTCGTCTATGAAGAGGGCTCGCTGATCAAGCGCGCCATTCGCGACCTGTATTCGAAGGAGGTCGACGAGATCGTGGTGGCGGGCGAGACCGGCTATCGCGAGGCGCGTCAGTTCATGCGTCTCCTGATGCCGAGCCATGTCAACACCGTCCAGATCTACCGCGACACGGCCCCGGTCTTCGCCAAGGCCGGCGTCGAGGCCCAACTCGACGCGATGTTCTCGAACCAGGTCACGCTGAAATCCGGCGGCTACATCGTCATCAACCAGACGGAAGCGCTCGTCGCCATCGACGTGAACTCAGGCCGCTCGACCCGCGAACACAATATCGAGGACACGGCGCTGCGCACGAACCTCGAGGCCGCCGACGAGATCGCGCGTCAGCTTCGCCTGCGCGACCTCGCCGGCCTGATCGTCGTCGACTTCATCGACATGGAGGAGGCGCGCAACAATCGGGCGGTCGAGCGGCGCATAAAGGATGCGCTGAAGAACGACCGCGCCCGCATCCAGGTCGGCCGCATTTCGCATTTCGGCTTGCTCGAGATGTCCCGCCAGCGAATTCGCACCGGCGTGCTCGAAGGCTCGACGGTCATCTGCCCGCACTGCCAGGGAGCGGGAGTGGTGCGCTCCACCGCCTCGATCGCGCTGCATGTGCTGCGCGTGCTGGAAGACGCGCTCATCAAGAGTTCCACGCATGATGTGGCGGTGCGCACCCGCACCCTGGTCGCGCTCTATATCCTCAATCAGAAGCGCGGCCATCTGCGCGATCTCGAGCGCCGCTTTGGCGTCGTCGTGACGGTCGAGGCCGACGATACGCTGACCGGCGCGAATTATCACGCCATCGAGCGCGGCGAGCCGGCGACCGGCGTCAAGGCGATCGAACCGCCGCCGTTGGCGCAGGACGACTTTGCCTCCATCGTGAACGAGCCCGTTCCGGCGGAAGAAGCGTTCGAGGAGCCGATCGAGACGCCGGAAGACGACGAGCCAATCGGAGAGGCGGAGCGCGAGGCGACGAGCGATTCGCAGGATGAAGGCGAGAACGGGGGCCGTCGCCGCAGGCGCCGGCGCCGGCGCCGCAGCGGCGAGCGGGTAAATGGCGAAGCGTCCTCTTCGGACGCGCCCCAGCCCACCGACGATGGGCTAGCCGTCGTCGCCGAGATCGGCGGCGACCTGGCCCAACCGGTTCAAGAATTCGAATGGCGAGCGCAGCGGATGGCGCGGCGAGGGCGAGCGCGGTCGGCGGTCACGCCGAACGCGAGGACGCCATCGCTACCCGCGCGTTGATCAGGAGGCTGAGGGCTCGACCTCGGGCGACCTGCCGTCGGATGAACAGGCCGGGCAGGAGCCTCGCGCTGAGGCTGCGCAGGAAGCGCCGAGCCACGAGACTCATGGCGACCTGTCGCCAGTGGCCGCTGAGCCTCATTCCGGGCCGGGGGCCGAGCCGATCGCCGCCGAAGCGCCGCCGGCTCCGGCCGAGGCCGCTGCGACGCCCTTTGAGGCGGAGGCGCAGACTGCGCCGGTCGAGCCTCCCGCTGTCGAGACTGAGCCGTCGTCCGAGCCCAGGCTCGCGCCCGCTCCGGTCGAGGCGCATGCCGAGCCAACGGAGGTCCATCCAGACCCCGCGCCCGAAACGGCCCCGGCTGCGGAGGAGTCGCCGCGGCCCCGTCGCACGGGTTGGTGGCAGCGCGCGAAAGCAACGTTCGCCGGGGAATAGTCCCGCTTGGAGCAGCCGGCGGCGGTGAGGTCGAAGACCTGATCGCGGCCGGCGCTCCGAAACTCCCTACTCTTCGGGCAACACGCCTTTTTTGAACAAGAAGCAGCCGTAGTGGCGGCGCTCGCCGGTGACGACGATGGCGAAGGCGCGGCTCGCGCGCTCATAGAAAGCGAAGCGTTCGACCCCGACCATGGGAAATGGCTTGCCCGTCGCCTGATCGACCGCCTGCTGGACTTCCTGCTGCACCTCGGGAACCGCGTTCGAGTTGTCGACGACTTCCATCCGCATGGCTGGGTCGGGCACGAAAGAATCGAGCGGCATAACCGACAGAATCGCCTCCGTCGCGCGCGCAGCGGACACTCCAGCCATCAAGATTGGCTGGCCTGTGATCGTAGAGTTTGCCGTGGAGGCGGCGGGAAAATTGGCGTCGACGACGGCGATCTCGTCGCCGTGACCCATACGCCTGAGCGCGTAAAGCAGGTCCGCGTCCAGAAGCGGGTCAATCCCCCAAAGCATGCTCCCCCTCCCTTACGTTCGCGTTGTCATAGCGCCGAACGAACCCGTTGGCGAACGGGAGCCGCTGACGAAGTCGCAGGCTGGCTTCTTCGAGTCGCGGACAGAGGCTGATTTCAAGTCACATATCCATGGGTCGATATGGCGGGACTCCGCCGCATCTGCTCCCTCGTGGCCGCCATTCACAAAATCTGTCCCATCCAATCACAGTCGAAATCGTCGCCGTTCGTTTTGGATGCGACGCGGCGGCTTACTCGCGCACAAGCTTCAGCGCCGCAGCCGCGGCAAATGGCGCCGCGGCGATCGCAAAGAGAGAGAGCGCACAGAGCATCAGGAAGGGCGTCAGAAACGGCGAGGCGCCGCCGCTCGCCGCAGAGGCCGCCGCCACCCCAAAAATAAGCACCGGTATCGTCAAAGGCAGAACCAGCACGGCCATGAGGAGGCCCCCACGCCTCAGCGAGACGGTCAAAGCCGCGCCGATCGCCCCAATCATGGTGAGCGCCGGCGTGCCGGCGGCGAGGGTCGCCGCGACCAACGCGAGCGGCAGCGGCGCCATCGCTAGCATTAGCCCGAAGAGCGGGGACAGGATCACGAGAGGCAATGCGCTCGCCGCCCAGTGCGCCGCGCATTTGATCAGAACGACGACCTCAAGCGGCAGCGTCGCCGTCATCATCACATCGAGTGAGCCGTCGTCCTGATCGGATTGGAAAAGCCGATCTAGCCCGAGCAGAGTCGCCAGCAGCGCCGCCACCCAGAGAATCGCGGGCCCGAGCTTCGCGAGCAAGACGAGGTCCGGACCCAAGGCGAAGGGCATGATCGCGACAAGAATCAGGAAAAAGACCGCGCCAACGGAAGCGCCCCCGCCGATCCGCCGAGCGATGCGCCATTCGCGCGCGAAAAGGGCGAGGGCGGCGGTCATTGTCTTGCCCTCATCCGGCTCTTCGGGCCCCCTTCTCCCGCGAGCGGGAGAAGGATTTCCCCTCTCCCGCTCGCGGGAGAGGGCCGGGGCGAGGGCGAGACCTGCGTCACCCCGCCGCTCCCAGCCTCAGACTCTGCGCGCCGACGAGCCCGAGCGGCGCGTGGGTCGCGGCGATCGACCAGGCCGCCGCTCGCCAGAAATCCGCGGACGATCTCCGCAAAAGCCTCCTGCGCGGCCGCGTCCAGCGCGGTCGTCGGTTCGTCGAGCAGCCATACGGGGCGCCGTGCGACAAGAAGCCGCGCCAGTGCGACCCGCCGCTTCTGCCCAGCGGAGAGCGCCCGAACCGGAAAACCGGCGACATGAGCGAGGCCGACCCGCCCCAAAGTTTCGCGAATCATCGGCCGCGTACGGCGCGCCACCCAGCAGAACTCCCCAGAAGGTAAGGTTTTCCTCAGCGGTCAGCGCGCCCTTAAGAGCGTCGAGGTGGCCAAGATAGTGGGCCTGCTCGCTGAGCGTGAGTTCCGAATCGCCGCCCTCCAGCGGAAAAGCCGCCTCCAGCCAGCGGCAGAAAGCCGGCGAGCGCTCGCAGAAGGCTCGATTTCCCCGATCCGTTCGGCCCTGTGACGATCAGCGCCGAGCCGGCCTCGACTACGAAACCCAAGCCCGAAAACAGCCGCCGGCCGCCTCGCTCCATCGTGAGGTTTTGCGCGCTCAGGCGCATTGCGTCCCCTTGCCTCACAAGCGCGCGCGTCGCTCTTTTAAGACGATAGTTTGTGTAGCCCGCCTACCTTAGATTATCTATAAGCCGCGCAAATTCCTCCCCAAAGATCCGGAGCGCCAGAATGGCCAGCCTCGACAGTTTCAAGTGCCGCAAAACGCTGACGGTGGGGGCCAAATCTTATGAGTATTTCTCGCTGAAAGCCGCGGAAAGGAACGGACTTGCGGGCGTATCGCAGCTTCCCTTCTCGCTCAAGGTCGTACTCGAAAACCTGCTGCGCAACGAGGACGGACGAAGCGTAACCAAGGCCGATATCGAGGCGGTCGCGGCGTGGACCGAAAATCGCGGCAAGACGGAGCACGAAATCGCCTTCCGCCCCGCGCGTGTGCTGATGCAGGATTTCACCGGCGTTCCCGCCGTCGTCGACCTCGCCGCGATGCGCGACGCCATGCAGGCTCTCGGCGGCGACCCGAACAAGATCAACCCGCTCGTGCCCGTCGACCTCGTCATCGACCATTCGGTGGTGGTCGACTATTTCGGGACGAACAAATCGCTCGGCCAGAACGTCGCGCGCGAATACG
The DNA here is from genome assembly GCA_963824465.1 of uncultured Alphaproteobacteria bacterium. Taxonomy (GTDB): domain Bacteria; phylum Pseudomonadota; class Alphaproteobacteria; order Rhizobiales; family Beijerinckiaceae; genus Roseiarcus. The sequence continues at coordinate 34,358 of CAWGPL010000011.1, read as the reverse complement.
AGCAGAATCAGGAGCGCTACCGCTTCCTCAAATGGGGCCAGCAGGCTTTCGCCAATTTTTCCGTCGTGCCGCCAGGCACCGGCATCTGCCATCAGGTCAATCTCGAATATCTTGCTCAGACGGTCTGGACGTCGAAGGAGAAGCGCGACGGCAAGACGGTCGAGGTCGCCTACCCGGACACGCTCGTCGGCACCGACAGCCATACGACGATGGTCAACGGCCTTGCTGTGCTTGGCTGGGGCGTCGGCGGAATCGAGGCGGAAGCCGCCATGCTCGGCCAGCCGCTCTCCATGCTGCTGCCGGAGGTCATCGGCTTCAAGCTGCAGGGCTCGCTGCGCGAGGGCGTGACCGCGACCGACCTCGTGCTCACCGTGACCCAGATGCTGCGCAAGAAGGGGGTGGTCGGCAAGTTCGTCGAATTCTACGGGCCCGGCCTCAATGAGATGACTGTCGCCGACCGCGCGACCCTCGCCAATATGGCGCCCGAATATGGCGCGACCTGCGGGCTCTTCCCCGTCGACACGCAGGCCCTGAGCTATCTGAGGACCTCCGGCCGCAAGCCTTCGCGAATCGCGCTGGTCGAGAGCTACGCCAAGGCGCAAGGCACGTATCGCACCCGCCTTTCCCCCGATCCGCTCTTCACCGACACGCTCGAACTCAACCTCGGCGAGGTTACGGCCTCGCTGGCGGGCCCCAAGCGCCCGCAGGACCGCGTCGTGCTGACGGAGGCCAAACAGGGTTTTGCGAGCGCGATGACGACCGAGTTCAAGCAGGGCGACGCGCTCGCGGCGCGCTTTGCGGTCGAGGGGACGAATTACGATCTCGGCAATGGCGACGTGGTGATCGCCGCCATCACTTCCTGCACCAACACGTCCAATCCGAGCGTGATGATCGCGGCGGGCCTCGTCGCCCGCAACGCGGTGGCCAAGGGTTTGTCCGTCAAGCCCTGGGTGAAGACGTCGCTGGCGCCGGGAAGTCAGGTCGTCGAGGATTATCTGAAGGAAGGCGGCCTGCAGAAGCCCCTCGACAAGCTCGGCTTCAACATCGTGGGCTTCGGCTGCACGACCTGCATCGGCAATTCAGGGCCGCTTGCGCCGGAAATCTCGGCGACGATCAACAAGCACAATCTTGTCGCCGCCGCCGTGCTCTCGGGCAACCGCAATTTCGAAGGCCGCGTAAATCCGGACGTGCGCGCGAATTATCTTGCGTCGCCTCCGCTCGTCGTCGCCTATGCGCTCGCCGGCTCGATGCAGATCGACCTCACGCGCGATCCGATCGGCAAGGACAAGCAGGGCAAGGACGTCTATCTCGCCGACATCTGGCCGAAGACGGAAGAGGTCCACGAACTCGTCGATGCGCTGATCACGGCAAAGATGTTCAAGACGCAATACGCCAGCGTCTTCGACGGCGACACGAACTGGCGGAAAGTGAAGGCGCCGGCGGGCCTCACCTATGCCTGGGACATGGGCTCGACCTATGTGCAAAACCCGCCCTACTTCGAGGGATTGAAGAAGGAGATCACGCCGGTTTCCGACATCGAGAACGCGCGCGTCCTGGCGCTATTCCTCGATTCGATCACGACCGACCACATTTCGCCCGCCGGCTCCATCAAAGCCGCGAGCCCGGCGGGCCAGTATCTGATCGAGCATCAAGTGCGGCCGGTGGACTTCAACCAGTACGGCACGCGGCGCGGCAATCACGAAGTGATGATGCGAGGCACCTTCGCCAACATCCGCATCAAGAATCAGATGGTGAAGGACGAGCACGGCGGCGTCGTCGAGGGCGGTTTCACGCTGCACCAGCCCGACGGCGAGCGCATGGCGATCTATGACGCGGCGATGAAGTATCAGGCGGAAAAGGTTCCGCTCGTCGTCTTCGCGGGCCGCGAATACGGCACCGGCTCGTCGCGCGACTGGGCGGCCAAGGGCACCAAACTTTTGGGCGTCCGGGCCGTCATCGCGCAGAGCTTCGAGCGCATCCATCGCTCGAATCTCGTGGGCATGGGCGTGCTGCCGCTCGTCTTCGAGGAAGGCGCAAGCTGGCAGACACTTGGCCTCAAGGGCGATGAGACCGTCTCGATCCATGGCCTCGGCGAGACGCTGAAGCCCCGCCAGACTTCTGCACGCCGAGATCAAGCGGGCCGACGGCGAGGAGCTGAAAGTTCCGCTGATCTGCCGCATCGATACGCTCGACGAACTCGAGTATTTCCGCAACGGCGGCATTTTGGCGTACGTGCTGCGGCAACTGGCGGCGTAGGACACGCTCGTGCGCCGCCCGACCGGGCAAGGGGGGAGCACCGACGGCTTTTACAGTAGGCTGGTAAAATATGTTGATGAAAATCAGAAGTATGGTATCGTGAGGATTCCGCTGCCATAGCCTGGCTCGGGCGAAGCGGAATTGAGCGGTAGCGGCAGAGGGTGATTTCGCCGCGCATAAGAGAGATCGGCTTATGAAAGCGGACGAAACTTCGTGCGAGGCGATCGTGCGCGTTCGCGGATCGCCGAGCATCGTCGCGTCCGTCAACTTCAGGCACCGGGCGCGTCGGACCACGGCGCAAAAAGCAGGGCGGCGGTTATCCCCCTTGCAAGTCCTTGAAAACAGGGAATCCCGAGCGACGGAATGGCGGAAGCTGCCCGGACTCGCCTTGTTTTCCGCAACGTCCTCGACGTCATCGCGAGGAGCCATAGTCCGTCGAAAGACGCCCGTCTTTCGAGGGGCGATGGCGACGCAGCGATCCAGAAGTCCAGCCGTCACCCGTCCGCTCTGGATCGCCGCGCGCCCCTTCGGGGCTCGCGACGACACGGGAGAGAGCGGCAGCTGAACCCCTCACACCATGCCATCCAACTCCGACAGATCCTGCAATTCCTTGTCGCCGGCCATCAGTTGCTGGAGCTTGTCGAGTTCGATCTCCGACTTCGCATAAGTGCCGAGCGTTTTGCCCGCGATTGAGCACCGTGAAGTGGTCGCCGACCGCATAGGCGTGGCGGACGTTGTGGGTGATGAAGATCACGCCAAGCCCCCTGCCCCGCAACTGGCGGATGTATTTCAGCACCATCGAGGTCTGCGCGACGCCGAGCGCCGAGGTCGGCTCGTCGAGGATCAGCACCTTCGCGCCGAAGTGCACGGCGCGCGCGATGGCCACGCACTGGCGCTCGCCGCCGGAAAGCGTGCCGACCGGCTGCTGCGGATCGCGCACGTCGATGCCGATGCGGCGCATGTCCTCATGCACGATGCGGTCGGCGTTCTCCATGTCCATGAACGAGAAGAGACCAAGCCGGTTCTTCACCGGCTCGCGGCCCATGAAGAAATTGCGGGTGACCGACAGCAGCGGGATCATCGCGAGGTCCTGGAAGACGGTGGCGATGCCGGTGTCGAGCGCCTCGCGCGGCCCGGAAAAGGTCACCGGCTTGCCCTCGAACTTGTATTGGCCGCTGGTCGGCTTATGCACGCCCGACAGCGTCTTGATCAGCGTCGATTTGCCGGCGCCGTTGTCGCCGAGCAGGCAGTGCACCTCGCCCGTCCGAACGGTCAGCGAGACGCCGTTCAGCGCGACGACGGGTCCAAAATGCTTTACGAGATCGGTGACCTCGATCAGCGGCCTGCCGGCTTCGGCGGCGATTGGGGCAGCGTTGGTCATCGCTCACTTCCCGGTCATGATGCGGTGTCGGATCAGGTTGTTGAACAGCACGGCGATGAGCAGCATGAAGCCGAGAAAGACGCGGAACCAGTCGTTCGGCACCTGCATGAACTCAATGCCCTGCTGCACGACGCCGTAGATCATCGCGCCGCAACAGGCGCCGATCACCGAACCGTAGCCGCCGGTCAGAAGGCAGCCGCCGATCACCGCCGCGATGATCGCCTCGAACTCCTTGAGGAGGCCGCGATCGGACGCCGCCGAGCCGAACTCCAGCACCTGGCAGGTCGCGAAGACCGCGGCGCAGAAAGCCGTCAGCATGAAAAGCGAGATCTTCACGCCCGCGACCGGCACGCCGACGCTGCGCGCCGCATTGGCGTCGCCGCCGGAGGCGAAGATCCAGTTGCCGACGCTTGGTCTTGGTGAGAACGACATGGCCGATGATCGCCAGGCCAAGCGCCCAGAGGATCGGCGCGGGAATGCCTCTGACGCTCGGATCGCCGTTCGGCAGGCGCCCGATGACATCGTGATTCGCCATCCAGGAGAACAGCGGACGGAACGCAAGCCCGGAAAACAGCGCGTCGACGATCGTCCCTTCAGCCGGCCCATTGAGGCCGCTGACGATGGTCCGGTTGGTGAACAGAATAGAGAGCGCAAGCGTCAGCCCGCGCAGGATATAGAGCGACGCCAGCGTCACGATGAAGGAAGGCAAGCGCGTCTTCACGACGATAAGGCCGTTGAGGTAACCGATGGCCAACGCGAAGACGAAGGCGAAGATGACGCTGATCGTAATCGGCACGTGAAAGGCAACGGTCGGCAGAGCGATCATCATGCCGACAAAGCCGATCATCGAGCCGAGCGACAGGTCGAATTCGCCGCCGATCATCAGGAGCGCGGCGCCGACCGCGAGGATCATCAGATAGCCGCTGACGGTCGACCAGTTGAGGATGCCGTCGGCCGCGAACATCCCTGTGCCATGGGCGCCGATCGCCGAAAAACACGAAGACGAGGATGAGTCCCGACATGGCGCCGAGATCCGGGCGGCCAAGCAACCGGCGCAGCCACGACTGGCGCTTCAGACGTTCGTCGGCGGGCGTCGTGGCGGCGGAATTCGGAATGTCGGAGGTGTGGGCCATGACGAGCCTCCTAAAGTGGCGCGCAAGCGTCCGCGTCAGGTCCGCTTTCGCTTGGCCAGGAGACGAGCGCGCGCCAACGCGGAAACGGCGCGCACGTCCCCTTCAGTTCTCGGGCCGATCAGGCTCACCCCCGCCCCGGAAAACGGGAGGGAGTGAGCGAACGTGTTTAGCGGTATTCGCCGGCGAGTTTCTCGACGAGGCCGATGTTGTCCTTGGTCACGAAGCTCGGGCCGGTGTTGACGTTATTGGAGGGGATGACGCCATAACGCATGATATTCGGTCAGGAAGACGACCGGCAGATAGCCCTGCAGGTAGGGCTGCTGGTCGATCGCGGATTCGACGATTCCGTCCTTGATCGCCTGAGCGATGTCGCTCGTCGAGATCGAAAGTGATGAAGCTCTTGAACTTCGACGCGCTGCCCGTGTCGCGCAGGAGCTTGATCGTCGGGTCGGCGGCGTTCGGGCCAAGCGTCAGGATGCCGTCCGTCTTCGGATGCGACTTCAGATAGGCCTGCACCTTGTTATACACCTCTGTCGGGTCGACGCCCGAGTCGAGCATGTGGTCGCCGAGCTTGACGCCAAGGCCATCGGCATAGCCCTGACATCGCTCCACCGAGGCGTTGTTGGTGATGAAGTGGTTGACGCAGAGAAAGTTCGTGACGCCGGCAGCCTTGGCGCGCTCGCCGGCGCCCTTGCCGGCATCGTATTCGGGCTGGCCGATATGCATCAGGGCGCCGAGCTTCTTCGATTGCGTCGGCCGTGCCGGAATTGACCGTGATGACCGGAATGCCCTTGGCGATTGCATGCTTGATCGGCGCCTCCAGCACGTTGAAGTCGGCGATCGTCGTGATGATTCCGGTCGGGTTGGAGGCGGACGCCTGCTCGATGATGCGCGCCATGTCGGCCACGTCGCCATTCGGCGGGTTCCGATATTCGACCTTTACCCCAAGATCATGCTCGGCGTTCTTGAGCGCGTTCTTGATCGTGTTCCACCACGAATCCGAATCCGGCGCATGGCTCACAAAGACGAACCGTTCCCCATCCGCATGTGCGGCTCCGACTCCTACCGCGAGCGGCAGAGCAAGCGCCGCAGCCACGAGACTTCTTCGAATTAAATTGCGCACCATCGAACGTTCCTCCCGTTTTGAGCGCGAAGCGCGAGAAGCGGATTTCGCGACTTTCATTCCGCGTCGTGGAATGAAAAATCCAATATGGATAATTATTGGAATTTTCATTCCAGACGAGCCGCGCTGTCAAGAGAAAAATGACCCACCCTCATCGAGGCGCTCTCCCAGAACGCCCTGCGGCGCGCCGTTCAGAAAGCGCTTCCCCGCGGGCCGCGCGAGGCGGCGCATATGGCGACGGACAATGGGAGGAGGAAGGCGACAGTAACGCCGCACAGAGCCGGCGCGGCGGCGGACATCTCTTTAGAGTGTCGCGCCCTGATCAGCGAAGCGCACGACTGGAGGGAAGCGGCGCAGTGCGCTCACAAATAGCGACGCGCAGCCGCTCTCCGGAAAGGAACCTAGAGACGCGTGCGTCCCGCCAAGACGTTGAGCCACCAGAACCAGAAAAGCGCCGCTGGCGCCAACAAGCTCAGAAATTGGACTTCAATCAGCGTACGAGGCGTCGCAAAATCGATCGCGCAAATGGGAAGGGATTCAAGCGCGGGTTCGGACTGGAGCGCTCTCTCGCGCACCCAAGCGTCGGTGTCCGCGATCGGCCCGGTTGGGTTCGCCCTCGCATTTGAAGTAATCCGAAGCGTGGATTTCGGGAAAGCGATCGTCTTCCGACTCACGCGGCTTTCCTCTTTTCGCCGCCGAGGATCTCGCGGGCGAGCGCCTCGATCTCACGGGCCGCCTCACTGGACCTCGCCGCTTCGAGCACGGTTAGCCCCCGGGCGGCGCTTTCGGCATAAATCACCCTTTGGTGGAGGGCGGACGCGAGCACCGGCACATCCTCGAACTGCGCCAGCGCATCGGCAGCGTCGCGGCCGATTGCTGTGCGCGCGATGCGACGGTTCACAACGAACGCGGCGGTCAGCGTGTCCTTCAGAATCTGCGCTTCGCGGATGAGTTGCACAGTGTCCGCCGCGGCCCAGACGTCGTAGGGCGAAGGCTGGACCGGGATCAGGACCCTGTCGCTTGCAAGAATCGCCGAACGCCCGAGATCGTTGACTCGCGGGGCGCCGTCGATGATCACGATGTCATAATCCTTGGCGAGCCTCGGCAAGTCGCGATGCAGGGTCGGTTTCGCCATGCCTACGATCGCAAAGGGCGGCTCCGACTCGCGAGTGCTCGACCAGGCCATCGCGCTGCCCTGCGGGTCGGCGTCAATCAGCAGGACGCGCGCGCCGGTTTCCACGAAACTCGCGGCAAGATTTATCGCGACGGTCGTTTTGCCGACCCCGCCTTTTTGATTGAGAACGCCGACAATCATCGCAATGCGTTCCTTCGACCCCGTAGGCGCGAACGGCCCTTCTCATTGTGCACTGCACAATGTCTCACAATGATACCGATTCGGGCAAGGGCGAAAACCGTCTTGTCAAGCCCATACCGTCCGAGGTAAGCCGGAGGACGGGGATGCGGCCAATCGAATATCGGCTCCGCGCGGCGAAGCGCTGCTAATCGGGCGCCCGCGTCAGGGCGCATTCAAAATCCAGTTGAGCGGCCTTATTGGTTTTGCCCGCATGAACCGCGATCGATAGCGGCATGCAGGTCGCCCCGTCGAGGTAGATAGCCCGATGCTCGACGCCGTCCGGACCGAAAACGAAGTTCGCGAAGGCCCTATGGGTCACGATCTTCTGCCCGGCATGATTGGTCTGGGTAAGATCAACTGTGGCGGTCGCATATTTCGGCGCGGCGTTCTTGTCGCCCTCAAAGACAAAGTCGATCAACAGACCTGTCGCCGTATCGCCTCCCGGCGCCCCGCCCCTTGGCGCGTCTACAAGGGGCGGCCCGCCAGCGATGTCGTCAGATAATCTGCCGGCCTGCTGAAGGAAGAGATAGGCCTTGATGTCAACGATCTTGAGCTCTGCCGCCATAGCCGGGGTTGCGATGGCTACCAGGGCTGCCGCCAACCCTCCGCCTGAGACAAAGCATCGGGTACGCGACACGCGCATCGACTTCCCCCTCTCGCGCGTTGCTTGCGGAGCCGCGCTCGCTCCGCAAAGCCCCGCCAATTCTCGATCCTCACACCTGCGGCGCGTCGAGTAGCGCGCCCTCGCGGAAAAGAAAACCCGCAAGGCCGGCGCCGATCAGCGGCGCGATAATGAAGAGCCACAACTGAGCGACCGCCTGCGCGTTCGAGCCGATCCCCACCAGCGCAGGACCGATCGAACGGGCCGGGTTGACCGAGGTGCCGGTGATATTGATGCCGACGAGATGAATGACGACCAGCGTCAGGCCGATGGCGAGGCCGGCAAAGCCCTTCGGGGTCAGCGGATGCGTGACGCCGAGGATACAGACCAGAAACAGAAACGTCCCGACGACCTCGAAGACGAAAGCGGAGACCACGCCGTATTCCCCGAGATAGCCAGGCCCCCAACCATTCTGGCCCAAGCCGCCGTTCCAACCCTGAGCCTTTCCGGAAAGGATCAGAAAGAGCACCGCAGCCGCCACTAGCGCGCCCAGGACTTGGGCGATCCAGTAGGAGATCATTTCGCCGCCGCTCATGCGACCCGCCGCGAAGACGCCGAAACTCACCGCCGGATTGACGTGACAGCCGGAGATCGGCCCGATCCCGTAAGCCATGGCGACAATCGCGAAACCGAACGCGCTCGCGATGCCGAGCAGGTCGACAGCGGTCGGCCCGCTCCCCATGCCGCCAACGACAGCAGCGCCGCATCCGAAGAACACAAGGGCGAACGTGCCCACAAATTCCGCTACCTGCTTATTCATCACAGCCCCCTTTGCTCCCGTCGACGCTTCGCCATTCGGCGATCGCGTCCTTATGGCGCGCTCAGCCCCGAGTGCGTCATCGACAAAACGCACCAGCTCTTAGCCTATAAATAAGGAACCCCAGCCGTAACGAGCTTCTTCACGATCGGTTGGATCGTCGCCCGGTGGCCCTCGCCGCCGCGAAGCTCTTATTCCAAATTGGACAGGCAGTCCATATTCAGAACGATCCTGCGTCGCGCGCCGATATCGCCCGTCTGCGCCCGGCGTGTCTCAGGAACCTCCCCCACTGACCGCCCGGAGCAGCGCCTCGGCCGCTCGTGTCAGGCGCCGATCCTTGCGACGAAGCGCATGAAACTCCCGCTGTGGCAATTTAAGCCGAACCCGCCGCAGAAGCCCGGCTTCGAGACTGGGCGCCGCGACCGAGGCAGAAATGGCCGTCGCGCCGAGGCCCGCTTCGACCGCCGCCCGCACCGCCTCATTCGAAGGAAGCTCCATGCGGATCCGAAGATCCCGAGGCGGCGCTCCAAGCTGTGACAAGGCCTGTTCGAAAACCGAACGCGTGCCCGACCCTTGCTCGCGCATCACCCATTCACCCGCGAGAAGGTCCTCCCCCGTCAGCGCCGCGACGTCCGCCCACGGGTGATCGGGGTTCACGACAAGCACGAGTTGGTCGCGAGCAACAGCCGTGCTGAGGAGCAGTTCGCTGGCGACCGCGCCCTCCACGAAGCCGAGTTCGGCCGAGCCGGTCTCAATCGCCTCGGCGACCTGGGCTGTGTTGCCGATCTCAAGACGGATGTGGATGCCGGGATGGGCGCGCTGAAAGGCGACGAGGTGCCGCGGCAGCCAATAGCCTGCGATTGTCTGACTCGCCTGAACCGCAAGGGCCCCGCGCTCGAGCTTGCCGAATTCGCTCAACGCAAGCTCGGCGTGCTCGACCTGCGCGAGAATGATCCGCGCCTCGGCGAGCAGCGCGCGGCCTGCTTCGGTGAGCACGATTTGCCGCCCGATCCGCTCGAATAGTTTCGTGTCGTGGCGCTGTTCAAGCGAGGCGACGGCATGGCTTGCGGCGGACTGGGCAAGGTTCAGTGCGCGAGCGGCTTCCGTGACGTGCTGCCGTTCCGCCACCGCCACGAAAATTCGGAGCTGTTCGAGGGTCATAGTCGCGCACTCGATCTGAAAATGAGATCATAATGAACGAATTCATCTATTGGAATGATTGATTTGCGTTCCTTACTTTGTCGGCGACCGAAACCCCGAGAGGGAGAAGGAGCTGGCCGATGCGCATTCTTGAGAGCCACGTTGAGGGCGTCCCCGGAGACGCCTCCGCGCTCGTCCACGTTATTCGGAATTTCACGCCGAACTGGTTCACCGTGACAATGGGAACTGGCGCGCTCGCCCTGACCCTGAACCAATTTCCGCTGGCGATCCCGGGCTTGCGCTCGGCGGCGGTCGGACTTTGGCTGGCCAATATCGGATTGTTCGCCCTGTTCAGCCTGCTCTACGCGGCGCGCTGGACGCTCTTTCCCCAAGAGGCGCAACTCGTCTTCCGCCATCCGGTGATGTCGATGTTCTTCGGAGCGATTCCGATGGGTCTCGCCACGATCGTGAACGGGTTTTTGGCCTTCGGGCCGCCCCTGATTGGCAAGGCTGCGATCTCCATAGCGCATGGGCTCTGGTACGCGGATGCAGCGATGTCTTTGGTCTGCGGGATTGCCATTCCCTATTTCATGTTCACCCGGCAGGACCATGCGCTCAACAAGCTCACGGCAGTGTGGCTGCTGCCCATCGTCGCCTGCGAGGTCGCCGCGGCAAGCGGTGGGCTTGTGGCGCCCCATCTCGGGGCGTCCGAGGCCTTTCTCGTTCTGGTGCTGAGCTATGTCCTCTGGGCCTGCTCGGTGCCTCTGGCGATGAGTATTCTGGTGCTCTTATTCTTGCGACTCACGCTGCATAAGCTGCCGGACCGGGACCTTGGCGTCTCCGCCTGGCTCGCGCTCGGGCCGATCGGCACGGGCTCGCTCGGACTTCTTGTTCTTGGCGCGGACGCCCCCGCTATCTTCGCGGCCAACGGGCTGGCGAGCGTCGGCGAGGCGGCGTTTGGCCTCGGCATCCTCGGCGGGATCATTCTGTGGGGATATGGCGTGTGGTGGCTTGCACTCGCGGTCCTTAAGACGATCCGCTACCTGCGGGACGGACTTCCCTTCAACCTGGGCTGGTGGGGTTTCACCTTTCCCCTCGCGGTGTACACGCTGGCGACCTTGGCGCTCGCGAGAATGACGGGACTTTCGCTCTTCAGCGTTATCGGCGGCTTCCTGACGATCTGTCTTGCGACCTTCTGGATGATCGTGGCGAGCCGCACGCTTCAGGGCGCCTTCAGACGAACCTTGTTCGTCGCCCCCTGCTTGAAGCTCGCGGCGCCGGTGCGCTTCGAGGCGGACGTCGCCTGAATCTTGGCGGCTTGAACCGGCAAGACGAAGAAGCGGGCAGCGCCCGCTTTTTCGTCTTCTCGCCGTTCATGGGCAATTCAAGCAGGGAGCACAAACTGCTTGCCGGAGTTGCAGAATTGCGGCAGTAGCCGCCGGAGCATAAAGCATCGGGCTGGGCGGGCGAATGAGCATCGTGTTCCTCGGAATACTTATTTTTGTCCTGACGTTCGGCGCCGGCATCGTCGGACTGGCGGTGCAGAAGAGACTGCCCTCTCACCACAAAAGCGAGAGCGCGCGCGGGGTCGTAGGACAGGTCGCCGGCCTCATCACCCTTCTGCTTGCGCTGGTCCTCGGCACGCTGGTTGGCGTCAGCTTCGCCTATTTCACGACCCAAAAGACAGAGTTGGAGACTTTCGCTGCGCAGATCCTTCGCTTTGATCAGGCGCTAAAGCAGTTCGGCCCGGAGGCTCAGCCGCTCCGAGAAACCCTTAAGCAGGGAATCGAGAACGGTTACCACATCTTCTGGGGCGGCGGCGACGTCGACCCGGCCGCCCTGACCGTGGAGGGCCCGCTCCAGGGCGGGGACAAACTTAGCGCGGCGCTCGCGAAACTCGAACCGAAGACCGACGCGCAGAAGGCGGCGCTCGCAACCGCCAATACCTACGCGAGTCTGATGGAGCAATCGCGGCTGATCATGTCGCTTCAGGTCGCGAGCCAGCCTGTCTCCTGGGTGGTTGTGGCGGTGCTCGTGTTCTGGACCTTAGCGCTCTTTTTCGGCATTGGCCTCTTCGCGGAATCCAATCCGGTCGTGATCACCGCTCTCGGCTTCGGCGCCATCTCCATTGCCTTCGCCATCTTTCTCATTCTCGAACTCGGTATGCCCTACACCGGCCTCTTTCGCGTGCCGCCCGCGGCGCTCGAGCAGACGCTGCAATATATGGGAAAGTAGCCCCGAGACCCCGTTTCTGCCGCGAACGTGATTGGCGGGCGGTTGCATGCGCCGACGCTCGCGCGCTTTGATACGGGACGGACCTCGGAGGCGGGAATCGCACTGCAATGACATGGATATGGGTGATGATAGGGAGCGCCATTGGCGGCGCGTCGCGCTATTGGCTTTCGGGCCTGGCGGCGGACCATATCAGCGACACCTTTCCGATCGGGACAATGCTGGTCAACATCTCGGGCTCGTTCATTATCGGCTTTTTCGGCGCCTTGACCGGTCCGGACGGCCGAATTTTCGTCAGCAGCGACACGCGCCAATTCGTGATGACGGGTATCTGCGGCGGCTACACAACGTTTTCGTCTTTCAGCCTCCAGACGCTTGCGCTCGCCAACGATCGTGAGTGGGCGCTCGCCGGCGTCAACGTCGTCGTGACAGTCGTTCTCTGTCTCGTGGCGGTCTGGCTCGGCGTGATGGCCGCCACCGCACTCAATCAGTTGAAGGGAGCTTGACGATGGTCGTGCCACACGACGCGATGCTCCTGCGCATCTTTCTAGGCGAGAACGATAGGGCTGATGGAAAGCCGCTCTATGAAGCGATCGTGCTCGCCGCCCGCACGGCGGGGCTGGCGGGAGCGACTGTCTTGCGAGGTCCCATGGGCTACGGCCATTCCAGCCGGCTGCACACGACCAAAATCCTGCAGCTGTCGCAGGATTTGCCACTGATTATCGAGATCGTCGACGCGGAGCAGACAATCAGGGCGTTTCTTCCCAAACTCAACTCGCTCATGGGAAGCGGGCTCGTCACACTGGAAAAGGTTCAGGTGCTGCAATACGGAAAAGGGGAAATTCGCGCGCCACACTGATCCGATGCGTCCCCGATTCGCGGGCCTCGGCTTCACGCTGTTTCTGGGCGCGTTGTCGGCGCTTCCCCCTCTCGCCATCGACATGGCGCTGCCGAGCCTACCGACGATTCAGGCAGAGTTCGGGGCGACGACGGCGGAGGCTGCGGCCGTCATTTCGATCTTCATTATCGGCTTTTCAACAGCGCCCATTGCGATCGGCCCCATCGCGGACCGCTTCGGCCGGAAGCCCGTGCTGCTAGCCGGTCTCGGGCTTTTCACCCTTTGCGCGCTCGGATGCGCGCTTGCGACCTCCATCGAGACCCTCCTCGCGTTTCGGCTCTTTCAAGGCATAGGCGCAGGGACTGTCGGCATTCTGCCCCGCGCCATGATCCGTGACCGGTTCGAAGGACGGCAGGCAAGGATGCAGCTTGCCGCCGTATCGCTCGTATTCAGCGTCGCGCCACTGCTTGCTCCCACGATCGGCGCCGGGATCCTCATGTTCGGCGACTGGCGGATCATTTTTGTGGTCTTGGTGATCATAGGCGCACTTGTCGCGCTCGTATCCGGCATCGCCATGAGGGAGACCCATCCGCGAGCAAACCGCCGGAGCCTGAGGCCTGCGATGATCTTCGCGGGCTATCGCAAGGCGCTCACCAATCCGATGTGTCTCGGATTCTCGTTCGTCGGAGGCGCAATTTTCGCGGGCCTATTCGCTTACGTCAACACCTCGCCGCTACTGTTCATGCAGGGGTTCGGCGTCTCGCAGGCGGGCTTTGCCGGCCTCTTCGCGATCACCGCCTCCGGGGTGCTTGTAGGCTCGATGTTAAACACTTCGCTGATCGGCTGGGGCGCGCGCCCGCGCAGAGTGATCGACGTCGCGCTTTGCCTCATCCTGATCGTCTCGCTGGGGCTGCTTGCTGTAAGTTTGGCGGGAAGGGAGTCTGTGTTCGTCGTCGCCGGCTTCGTGATGATCTACATCTCCACCTTCGGCGTCGTTTTTCCCAATGCCGTACATGAGGCGATCCACCCGCTTCCGGAGATCGCAGGCGTCGCTTCGGCAGTGGTCCAGGCTGTGCAGATGCTCTTCGGCGCGCTTGGGGGGATTTTGGCTGCAGCGCTCTACAGCGACGGCTCCTCGTTGTCGATCGCGCTGGTTATGAGCGTTGGCGCGGTCTCATCCATGGCGCTCTATTTCCTTTGGCTGCGCGCACGGGTCCCGGACTGATTGCCCGGGCAAACGAAAGTCGCCGCCTGTTGACCACAGGCGGCGACTTGGATGCCGAGATCGCTCCTACGGCTTAGCTTCGGCTAGCGTTCCACTGACCTTCGTATTTGAACTCCGGCGCGGACTTCAACTCGTCCTTCGTGGCGTTCATGGTCGCGCGCCAGACCTTGTTCGTGGCGTCGTAGCTGACCGACACCGCTGCGGGGTCAACGGCGACATAGTGCGTGCCCATGCCAAGGAAGCCTCCGACGGAGAGAATGTAGGCCGTCACCTTCTTCGAGCTATCGAAAGCGATATCCTGAATCTTGCCTATGTCATTGTTCTGGGTGTTGTGAATGTCGAGCCCGACGACCTTCGAACTCAGCATGTCGCTCGACTGCAGAGTCACGAATTCCGCACCGTTCGCCGGAGTAGCTGTCGCCGCAGTGTTCGCGGGCGGTGGATTCGTCATCGTAGTATTGGCCGGGGGGGTCGTGTTGGCAGGCGGATTGGTCATCGTTTCCGCCGCAAACGCTGTACTATAGGCCAGAGCTGTGACCGCCGCGGCGGTGAGAAGCGCATTGCGCATGAAGAACCTCCTCTCGAGTGGCTTGTGATGCAGACCAACCCGGGCGCCGGGCGAAGGTTCCTTGCGGAGAGAGAAAGGCCGAAAGTACCGCGCAAGGAACAAACCCTGCGCAGGATCATTGCGCCACCGACCTTTAGCGGGAGCGAATCATGCCTACGACCCTTCCGACGGACCCGGTTCCGACCCCAAAGCCAGACATCATTCGGCCTCCGACGCCGGCCGAGCAGCCCCAACCCGACGTCCCCACCGGCATTCCGGCGCCGGGACCGGATATCGTAACGCCGCCATCTCCCGGCGAAGAGGCGCCGCCGAGGCCCGATGAAATTCCGCCTGAACCCGCGCCGACGTTCTCGGCGTTGCCGCATCAATTGCGAGCATAGGGAACAGCACAGGGCGTTCCGCGTTTTAGCAGTCGAAGCGCGGGCACGCGTTACGTTTCAGGAGGTCGTCATGATTGGCTGGGCTATCACGTTTCTTGTCATCGCCCTTATCGCTGCAGTCCTCGGATTTGGCGGTATTGCGGGCACGGCCATGGCTGCTGCGAAAATCGTATTCGTAGTGGCTCTCATCGCCTTCCTCATCTCGGGCGTCATGGGCCTCACTCGCAGAGGCATGCCTTGACGGCAGATGACGGCGGCTAACACGCATGATAACGCCGGCGGATTTTCCGCCGGCGTTATCATATACGCTAGGGCGCGCCCGTAAGGCGCGCCCTTTTCGATTTAGGTCGTCGCGTGGGCGCGGCGGTCGAAGAACAAGGCCTGGCTTACAACCGCCCGCACGGCCTCGGGGCTGAACGGCTTCTGGAGAAGGAAGGCGGGTTCTGGTCGGTGAGTTCCGCTTCCGAGATAAATACTGGGGTGTCCGGTGATGAAAACCACGGGCTTGCTGGTCGTCGACAAGATCTCGTTAACCGCGTCAATACCGGAGCTGCCGTCCGCAAGTTGGATGTCAGCGAGAATGAGTTCCGGCTGCCGTTCCGCGGCCAAGGCGACGGCCTGACGCCTCGCTCGCGCCACGCCCACCACATGGTGGCCGAGGTCTTCGACGATGGATTCAAGATCCATCGCGATGAGCGGTTCGTCCTCGATGATGAGAATCTTGGTCGCCAGTTCCTGCGCGATATCCTGAGCGCCCCGGGAGAGGAGGGCCGTCACGCGAGCCTGATCAATGCCCATGGTGACCGCGATTTCTTCGACCGTGAAGCCCTCCACCGTCTTGAGCAGAAAAGCCTGACGCGTACGGGGAGACAGGGCCGCCAGATTGCGGTCATAGGAGGACGCCTCGTCGCCGGCGCTGCCCACGATATGGGTGGCGGACCAAACGTCGAGATAAAGTTTGTATAGCGCGAGCTTTGGCGAGAGTTCGCGGTTGAACACCGAGGGGCTTTCCAGCAGGCATTCCAGCGTCGCCGTCAGATAGGCGTCCCCGCTCCGCTGGCAACCATTGAGCGCGCGGGAAAAGCGGCGAAGATAGGGGAGGAGGGGCGCAATATCTTGCGAGATAGACATTTGATCCTCTTTTGCTTTTTCGGCTAGGCGTCGACGACGAAGCGAAGATTGTCGCCCAGCTCCTTTGGTGATGCGAAGGTCGCAAATCGCTTGCGAACGATCAATTGGGGAAAATACTTAGGCCGGCGACGCCTCCCGCTCGGCCGGAAAAAGGCATGTGCGGAAGCGCACAGCGCGAAAAATAGACACAATGTTTCCTTGTCGTCGGCTAGGAATTGGCCGCCTCTCGAAATACAGGGGTAGTTTTCTAGCCTGAACGCGGAACCAAATCCGCGCTCGAGCGTTTCGCGCCTTAGGGGATTTGCCTGGGGATTTGTAGCGGCCCTGCTTTCAAGCAGCACGGGGGCAATGAGGATGAAAGTGAGAAGTGCCGGAGACAGCGCGCCCGATGACGCCGCGCTCGACCCGAAGGCGTTGGACGCAATTGGGCAGGCCCTGAAAGCGCATTACGATGAACTCGTGTATGCGCCACTCCCAGATAAATTCGTGGATTTGCTGGCCCAGCTCGAGATCGAAGAGCAGCGCGCCGCCGCCAAAGGCAAGCGTAATGCCGTCAAATAGCTTCCGAGACCAATTGATCGCGGAGATCAAGAAATCTCCGCGCGTTTGCGATATCGTTGTCCGGATCCGTCTCGGTGGCGGACGATCTCGTTCAAGAGACGCTCCTGCGCGCGTGGAGCAAGTCGGACAAATTCCAGCCCGGAACGAGCCTGCGCGCGTGGCTGTTCACGATCCTGCGCAACATCTATTACTCCAACTATCGCAAGCGGTCGCGCGAAGTTCAGGACAGCGAAGGGCTCTATGCGCGCCGCGTCGAGGTCCCCGGCGACCAAGAAAGCCACCTCGACCTTGAAGACTTCCGTAGGGCCCTCGCGAAACTGCCCGTGGAGCAGCGCGAAGTGCTGACGCTCGTGGGAGCCAGCGGGCTTTCCTACGAGGAGGCGGCCGAAATCTGCCAAGTCGAGATCGGCACCATAAAGAGCCGGCTGAGCCGGGCCCGAGCTAAACTCGTCGATTTGCTCGGCCTCGATGAGAAATCCACCTCGGACGTCGAAGGTAAGCTGCGTAAGACGGGGTAACGCCGCCCCCTAGCGCGCTAGGGCGGCCTCCACAGCGGATAACAGCACCTGAGGCGGGGACGGCTTTTCTACGATTGGAAAGCGACTCCAGCGCGCGATAGCCGATTCATGGCGCGCCTGCGCCGTGTAGAGAACGAAGGGCACGCCCCGGCTGTCGAGCCGCTGCGCCACCGGCGTCACGGTTTCTGAGCCGAGGCGAAAATCTAGAACCGCCACTGAAAAATCCGTCCGCTCGGCGCAGGCCAAAGCCTCGCTCAGCGTCTGACAGAGGCCGATTACAATTGCGCCTGCCGACGAAAGAACCCCTTCGAGGTCCATCAACAGAAACGGATCGTCTTCGACCACGAGCACCCTCACGCCGTCCAGCGTCGACCGATTGTCGTTCGCGGCGGCGTCGCGATTGTCGTTGGCATTCATGGCTTGCGCATTCCGATTCTGGCCCAATTCCTCGGGGGTGAACCCGTCGGCGTGAGGCCTTGTTCCAGGGGTCGAGGCGGGTCCAACCGCCGATCACGTCGGCGCGGTTAACGATCAAAGGCCACCGACCCCGCTGGGAACATTTCCGCAACAATGGTGTTTCTCGATCCCGGCCAGAAGGGAGAGCGCCATGCCGAGAGGCGACAAATCGAAATACACCGACAAGCAAGAGCGCAAGGCCGATCACATCGCCGAAAGCTATGAAAGTCGTGGCGTCTCCGAAAAGGAGGCTGAACGCCGAGCTTGGGCGACGGTGAACAAGGATGACGGAGGCGGCAAGAAGCCAGGAGGATCTGGCCGCGGCAAATCCACTGGCCACCCCGCTGCGCATACCGGCGGACGAAAGGGAGGCGCTGCCGCGACATCCCGCTCCGCCGCCGCGCGGTCGGAATTTGCACGCAAGGCGGCCGCGACAAGAAAGCACAACGCCGCGAAAAAAGCGCATGGATGACGTATGTGAAGGAACAGAATATCATGGATAAGACGGAGGAAGACATGGACGGCCAGCACGCCGATCGGGAAGCGAACATTCGCGCGATTGCCTATCGTCTGTGGGAGGATGAAGGGCATCCGGAAGGCTCGGCGGAGCGGCATTGGATCGCCGCCGAGGCGATATTCGAAGCTGACGACCCAGAACGAAAATCGACCGAAGGCGAGCCGCCGGGCGATATCAGGCCGAGTGAGCTGGAGAAGCCGATGGCGACGATTTCCGACGCCGCCCGCAAGCGTCGGGCGAACGGCTCTGCCCGGAGCGCTTGAGCCGTAATGGCGCCGCGCCCTTTCTGGAAAGGCTATCTCAAGCTCTCGCTTGTGACCTGTCCGGTCGCTCTTACCCCGGCGACCACCGATGCAGAAAAGGTGCGGTTCCACACGCTCAACCGGAAGACGAGTCACCGCGTCGTCAGCCAGTATGTCGATAGCGAAACCGGAAAACCGGTCGATGAGGACGACGAGGTGAAGGGATACGCGCGCGACGAAAAGTCTTTTGTCCTGCTTGAGGATGAAGAACTGGAATTGGTGAAGCTCGAGAGCGCGCGCACCATCGACATCGAAAGCTTCGTGCCTGCCGATAGTGTCGATTGGATCTGGTACGATGCGCCCTACTACCTCACCCCCGACGATCCGGTCGGGGAGGAGGCTTTTTGTGTGATTCGCGACGCCATGCGCGCGACGAAGACAGTCGGAATTTCGAGGTTGGTGATCTACCGCCGCGAGCGTGCGGTGCTCCTGAAGCCTCGCGACAATGGGATCGAACTTTGGACGCTGCGCTACGGCGACGAGGTTAGGAACGCGAACGATATCTTCGGCGAGGACGCAAAGAAGGCTCTGAACCCGGACCTGATGAAACTCGTGTCCGAATTGATTGCCGAGCGGCGAAAGGCGTGGTCGCCCGAGATGGTTCACGATCCCGTGCAGGAACGGCTCGTGGACATCATCAACGAGAAGAAAAAGGGGCGCCCGCCGCCGAAGCCCAAGGCTGAGCCTGAAGCGCCGGCCGCGGGCAACGTCGTTAACATAATGGACGCGCTCAAGCGAAGCGTTGCGTCCGAGACAAAGGGCAAGAAGCCCTCCAACGGGTCACGACCTGGCCGCTGAGCGCCTCGCCACCGTCGCGCGCTTCGCCTTTTTTCCACCGATCGGCGCAGCGGCGGAGCGGAAGCCCTCCCACGGATCCCGTTTCAGCGAAGCGAGCCGGGTCGGCGCGTTGGACACGGTGAAATACGCAGGCCCGATTTCGGGCGTCAGTTCATCCCATTCGAGGGGCATCGAGACGGCGGCGCCCGGCCGCGCCCGGGTCGAATAGGCGGAGACCGCCGTCATGCCGCGCTGATTGCGCAAATAGTCGATCAGGATTTTTCCCGACCTTTTGGCCTTGGCGATGGTCGCGACAAAGCGATCGGGGCTGTCGGACGCCATAGAATCGGCAATTGTTTTGGTGAACGCCTTCACCTCCGGCCATTCCGCCTTCGGTTTCACCGGAGCGACCACGTGCAGGCCCTTGCCTCCCGAGGTTTTGACAAAGGCGGCGAGGCCTTCCGCGGCAAGGCGCTGTTTCACTTCTATCGCCGCTTCGATCACGGCCTCCCAAGGCACATGATCGCCCGGATCCAGGTCCATGATGATCATGTCCGGGCGCTCCCAGTCCTCGATTCTCGAACCCCAAGGGTGAAGTTCCAGCACCGCTGCCTGAACAAGCGCGATCAGACCGTCGAGATTTCGAATGCTGATGAGCGGCTCCGGTTCCTGCGGGTCCTTGACCAGCGCGATCGCCTTGTTGAGGCCCTTCCAGGCGTGCTTCTGGAAGAATTTCTGGCCTTCAATCCCGTCGGGGCAGCGCAGGAGCGCAAGCGCTCGCCCGACGATCAAGGGCTCGATGTGCGGCCAGATCTGGGTGTAGTAGTCCGCCAGTCCCTGCTTTGTTACGCCTTCGCCGGGCCAGTAGATGCGGTCGGGGTGGGTGAGGGTCACGGACGACACAGCGGCCTCCCTCCTTTGGACCTCCATGGTCGCAGCGTTCGACTGCGGGTTGATGGCCGCCTCCATGACGACCTCGCGCGCGGGCTTGTCCTCGCGCAAACCCTGAAAGGACGCCTGACGGATGAGCCTGTCGGCCGTCCAAGTTCGGAACTCGACATTGGCCACCACTTCCGGCTTCACATACTTTACGTTACGCGCCTCGTCTGCGCTGAGCTTCCTGGCGAATGGGCTCGACGGCGTCTGCATCGCCGCTAGCTTGCGATAGAGCGACTGTGCGACCTCGGCGCTGAAGCCCGTGCCGACGCGGCCGACGTAGCGCAGCGCGTCGCCCTCATAGACGCCGAGCGCCAAGGAGCCGATCGCGCCCCGCATCGCCGTCGAGGGCACAAAGCCGCTGATAACGAATTCCTGGCTCGCGGTGCATTTCGACTTGACCCAGCTTTTCCCGCGGCCCGACCGGTACGGCGCGTCAACCAGCTTGGACACCACCCCTTCGAGGCCGAGTCGGCAGGCATGACGTAGGACGACAGCGCCGCTCTCTTCGAGGTGGCCGCTGAAACGCAAAATCCCATCCGCCCTTTCACTCAAAAGCTTCTCCAACAGCGCCTTCCGGTCCGAGAGCGCCGCTTCCCGCAGATCCCAGCCGTCGAGATGGAGAAGGTCGAAGGCGTAATAGCGAAACCGATCCGTTCGTCCCTCGCTCAGGTCAGCCTGCAAGAGCGAGAATGTCGGGGCTCCGGATTCGTTCTCGACCACGAGTTCCCCGTCGATCATTCCCTCGCGCATCGGGAGCGCTCGAAAAGCGCCAGAGACCTCCGGCCCGAATTTCTTCGTCCAGTCGAGCCCCTTGCGCGTCAGAAGCCGGACCTCGCCGTTCGCAATGCGCGCTTCGAGACGGTAGCCGTCGAACTTGATCTCATGCGCCCATCGTCCGCCCTCGGGCGGCGCCTGGGCCAGGCTCGCAAGCATCGGTTCGACGAAGTCGGGCAGCGCGCCTCGTTTCGCGGCTTTGACCCGGGACGGGTCAAGCCCAACCCCGGCGCTGTCGCTCGCCGCTTTCCGAGACTTCGGGCGGGCTGCCTGTTGCGCGGCCTTGGTCGCCTTGGGTTTCGCCGACGGCGGATCTTTCACAATCCTACCGGTCTTCGACGACCAACCCGGCTCATCCTTCGCGATGTCCTCGATCGAGCGCCCGCTCGCGGCCGAATCAGGCTCTTTTTCCAGAATCTCGGACGCGCCTTCCGGCTCAGCGTATTCGTCCTCGCCCTTGACGAGGAGCCAGTTGTCCCGCTTCTCGCGCGCTCTGCGCTTCATCCGGATGAGATGCCAGCGCCCATGCAGCTTCTCGCCGCTGAGTTCGAATTCGAGATGGCCTTTCGCAAGGCCTTTGTGGGGGTCGCCGACCGGCGACCAGGTCCCCCGGTCCCAGACCATGACGGCGCCGCCGCCGTACTCCCCTTTCGGGATCGTGCCCTCGAACGAGCCGTACTCCAACGGATGGTCCTCGACTTCGACCGCCAAACGTTTTTCCGACGGAATGAGGCTCGGGCCGCGCGTGACGGCCCAGCTTTTCAGGACGCCGTCGAGCTCGAGACGGAAGTCATAATGAAGCCGGCGCGCCGCGTGCTTCTGGATAACGTAAGCGTGCCCACGTTCCGCCTTCGGCGCGACTTTCGGTTTTGGCTCGGGCGTCGTCGAGAAATTGCGTTTGGCGCGATATTGTTCGAGCGCCATACGTCAGCTGGCTTTCCGGCGGACGGCCGGTTTTGGCTCGGACGCGGCCGCCTTCGCCTTGCGGGGCGACTTGGCGCCGAGGCCGGCGCTCTCCCGGAGCGCTTCGAGGAGACCTTCCGCCGTGACCGACTTCTGCGGCTTCGGCTTCTGGATCTCGCGTCCCTCGATCTTCGCCTTCACGAGCTCCGCGAGGGCGTCTTCGTAGCGGTCGCGCATCGCGGCGGGATCGAACTTGCCAGACTTGGTCTTGATGATGTGCTCGGCAAGCTCCAGCATCTCGCCCTTGATTCTGAGCTTCGGCACATCCGCGAATGCGCTGGCGGCGGACCGGACTTCGTAGTCGAAATTGAGGGTCGTCGCGGCAAGGCCGCCTTCATAGGGGCGGATGAGAACCTGGCGCACCCGCCGGAAAAGCACGGCTTGGGCAATCGCCGCCGCTTTCTGCCTTTTCAAACCCTCGCGGATCAAGGCATAGGCCTCGACCGCGCCGCGATCGGAGGGTCCCAGAAAATAGGGCCGGTCGAAATAAACGTCATCAATCTCGTCCTCGCTGATAAAGGCGGAGACGGAGAGCGTTTTGTCGTTTTCGGGGATGGCGGCCGCGATCTCCTCAGGCTCCAGGATCACGTAATCGTCCTTCGAGACTTCGTACCCCTTAACTTGATCCTCTTTTTCAACCGGTTTGCCGGTTACCGAATCCACGAACTGCCGCTGAACGCGGTTTCCGGTGGCGCGATTGATGGTGTTGAGAACGATCCGGTCATTGGAGGAAGCGGCCGCATAGAGCGCGACCGGACAGATCACCTCCGCAATCTTAAGGTAGCCTTTCCAAGTCGCTCTCGGGGCCGCCATCGAACTCGCCTCACAAACGCCAATACCGGATACTCTTGCGCGAACGTGGCCATTGCGGAATTTGTTCCGGAAACGTAGACCTAAGGATAATGCGTGGCAAGGCCATAGAGAAGCTGGAGTTACGGAGCCCCAGGGGGCGCCGCGATCGCATATCGTAGCTTTCACCAGTTCCGTCGCTCGCAAAAACTGTGGGGCTCCGACTGACAGGGCCAATCGCCATCCGTCGAGCAACGTCAAATCGAGGTATTGCCTTCCACGCATGTCGAAGTCATCGGGTCAACAAGAAGCGTTCAGGGGACTCCCGCCGAGCTTCCCGCTGGATCGGGTCGCCCAACATTACGCCGCGATCGTAGAATCCTCGGATGACGCGATCCTGTCGAAGGATCTCGACGGCGTTATCTTGAGCTGGAATCGAGGGGCCGAGCGGCTCTTCGGCTATTCCGCGGACGAGGCCGTCGGTCGGCCAATCACGCTGATCATTCCGCCCGACCGCCTGAATGAGGAGCCAACGATTCTCGGGAAGATCCGCAACGGCGAGGCGGTCGAGCATTTCGAAACGGTCCGGCTGCGCAAGGACGGGACGCCAATCGACATTTCTCTGACCGTTTCGCCCATCCGCGACGCGGACGGCATCGTCGTCGGCGCATCGAAAATCGCTCGCGATATTACCGAGCTGAAGCGGACCCGCGATCGACAATATCTCCTCCTGCGGGAGATGAGCCACCGGGTGAAGAACCTGTTCGCGCTGTCAAGCAGCATCGTGGGGCTCAGCGCCCGCACCGCGAAATCGACAAAAGAGCTCGCCGAACTCGGCGCGCGAGCGGCTTTCGGCGCTCGCCCGAGCCCATTCGCTGACCTTCTCGCACGGCGAGCCGGCGGAGCAGGACATCACGCTCCACGCGCTGATCCGAACGCTGACGGCGCCTTTCGACGAGGTCGACCGTTCCCGCATCTCGATCCTCGGCTATGACGCGCGGATTTCCGGCGGCGCGGTCACGAGTTCTCGCGTTGCTGTTTCATGAGTTCGCAACCAATGCGACCAAATACGGGGCTTTGGCCAACGCGACCGGCGCTGTCGAGGTCGCCTGTTCTCTGGAGGGCGACAGAGTTGTCGTGGACTGGACTGAGCGAGGCGGCCCTTCAGTCACGCCTCCCCAGCAGGACACCGAGGGATTCGGAGGCGTGCTGTCGCGCATGGCCGTCGCCAATCAGCTAGGCGGCGAAATTGTCCGGGACTGGCGCCCCGAGGGATTGGCCATTCGTCTCTCTGTCCCGCGCGACCGTCTCGATGCGTGACTTCGTCCTAGATCGTGGTTCTCAAGCTCGACCTGCCCCGCATGGATCAGCGCCTCGCCGGGCGGTAGGGCAATCCCGCGATGAGATCGGATCAGAGCCAAGCGTCGCCCCAAGGCTTGGAGACGACCCTGCGAGAGCGGATATCGAGCAGTGAAGCGCTACTGGTCGGAAAACAACGTTAGAAGCACCTTCCCCTTCTCGCCGATGATGCAGACGAGAGTCTGCGGCTTCGTCTTCTTCGCTCGCTCGATATAGGCGTCGCCGATCACGACCGTTCGCACGGGGGTTTCTTCGATCTTGGCGTCCGCCTTGATGACCTTGGCGCTGTCGAGATCCACCTCGACGTCCTTGATCTGAGGGTTCCTTTGATGAAGCGCGATCAGCCCGCTTGCCTTACAGGCGTCGACCTCGGGCGAGGGACTTTCCGCATGCGCGGCGCCCGCCGCCAGGACCGATGCAAACGCTGTTGAGATGACGGCTTTGATCATTCCCGACCCCCGAAGATTCCTAGAAACGCAACCGGCGCCGGGCCTGGATTGTTCCCTGAGCCCTCCTCACAGTTCGCCAGGCGCCAAGCTGATATGGAACTAGTCGCGCGAGGACGCGCGCCGGGGGTCGCGTCCGTCGGCGCGAATTTGCGGGGACGATCTTGTCTCTCTGCCGCGGGTGACCTTCAAGCGGCGGCCGAGTCAGCGCCTTGCGTTCTTTGCTGGGCATCGACGGTAAGGAGTTGTGGCCCCGCGTCGTTGGCGGGCGGGAAGTCGAGCCGCGAAGGCAAGCGAAGGCGCTCGGCGTAAGCGACCCCTGCCGTCGCCCGCGCTTCGTTTCGGGCGGCCTCCGCGGCGAAACGCCAGAGCAACGCAAGGATCGGCGCCAGAGCGGGATCGCGCCTCGCCTCGCAGGCGGCTATCGTTGCGCTCACGAGTTCCGCTCTCATTCCCCTGCTGCTCGCCGTGCTATACGCGTCGAGCGCGGAAAGCGCGTCCCGGAACGCCGCGGCGGCGTGGCGCGGAAAGTTCGCCTTTGAGGCGACGGCGGCAAACCCCTCTCCCTTGAAGCCGTGAGTAAGGGCGGCCGCGCGCGAATAAGGGACACCGGCAAGCGAGGAGAGCGCCGCCGACAGCAAAGTGCGATCTCCCGAGAGCAGCGCGCGCAGGATGAGCGCAAGCGTGAGCGCCCCATGCTCCCGCAGGCAAGCGACGAGTTCGGCGCGCTCCGCATCCGGGCAGGCCGTCACGATGCCTACGAGCGCGGCGTCGCGCACATCGCGCTCCTCACGCCTGCGGCGTTCCGCAATCGCTTCCTCGCTCCCGCTCGCGCGTGCGCCGTCGAGAATCGCGATCTCCGCCTTAAGAGCCGCGGGGCAATCGAAGCGAGCGACGAGTGCGTCCTGGATCTCCTGGGATTGGCCGAACCGCGCATGGATTCGCCTGAGCACTCGCGCGGGGAGCGTCGTGTCAGAGTTCTTCAGCATGATCAGCATGGCGTCAGGCCCGGCCCTTTCAGCAATCGCGCTCGCCGCGAGCGCGCCGAGATTGGGTCGCCGCGCGGCGGCGCATCGCGCGGCGGCGTCGCCCGCCACGACACAATCCGCAAGTTCCGCATCGGAAAGCAGCGGAGACCGTATCAGCACAGGCTCCGCGACAAAGGACTGGTCATTGGCGAGCGCCACCACGAGCGCTCGCGGCGCGTCGCGAGCGCCGGCCAGCGCTTCCGCGAGCGCGCGGCGCACGTTCGCGGACGGATCGTCAAGCAACGCCGCGATCGCCGTCACGACCTCGTCGCGCCGCGACTGAGGTAATCCCGAATGCAGACATGCGCGCGCCAACGCGCTTGCGGCGTCAGCACGCGCGGGCTCATCCGCAAGCGCAGCCCACGCCATGAAGCGGAGAACGAAGGCGGGCTTGGGCGGGGCTTCGGATCGAACGATCGCAAAGACTTTCAACTGCGGCTCCCTTCGTGGAAAGCGGGTGCTTTCGCGACTTTCTGCATGTCATGGTAAAGAGCGCCTTAATGACGTTAGGGCATTAGGAGGACCATATGACGACCCATCCGCGTGGCGGGCTTTACTACGAGGATTTCGCGCCCGGCCGCATCTTTCGCCACCGCCTCACGCGCACGGTGACGCAGATGGACAACATGCTGTTTTCCAACATGACGCTCAATCCGCAGCCGCTGCATATCGATGCGCATTTCTGCGCGACCGAGACGGAATGGGGCCAACCGCTGATGAATTCGCTCTTCACGCTCGGGCTCATGATTGGCATCTCGGTCAACGACACGACCGTCGGCACCACCATCGCCAATCTCGGCATGACCGATGTGTCATTTCCCGCGCCGCTGTTTGAGGGCGACACCATACGCGCCGAGACGGAAGTGTTGGGCATGCGCCCCTCGAAGTCGCGTCCCGACGCAGGACTCGTCGAGTTCCGCCATCGCGCATTTAAACAGGACGACACGCTCGTTGCCGAATGCCGCCGCACCGCATTCATGCGCCGCCGCTCGCCGGAAATTGTCTCGACCTGATCGGCCCACCTTCCCCAGATGCGATCGCTCCTCATCACCCAAGCCGACGACGAGGCCGCCCTCGCCGCGGCGCTCGCGAGCGAAGCGGATGCTATCGTGATTGCGATTGATCTCGCGCCGAACGCAAGGGAAGCCGCCAGGGCGAACGCCGCGCGTCTTCTCGCCATCCATCCAAAGCGCAGAGTCCTTGCCCGCGTCGACGCGCTCGGCGAAGCCGATGACGACCTCGACGCAGCAATGGCCTTCGCGCCTGCAGCGATTCTCCTTCAGCGATCCGCCGGCGCGGCCTCGGTGCAACGCCTATCGTCGAAACTCGCGGTCCGCGAAGCCCAACTCGGACTGCCCGACGGCGCGATTCAGATCCTCGCCCTCATCAACTCGGCCGAGGCGGCGCTTTCGGCGCCAAGTCTTGTTCGCGCGAGCGCGCGCCTTGCAGGGCTTGCCTTTCTTGCGGACTCGCTTGGCGCCGAGGTCGGCGCGGACATGAGCAGCGATGGCGCGTCTGGCGCTGTGGCGCAAGCGCGCGCGATCACGCTTCTCGCCGCCACGGCTGCACGCGTTCCGGCCTTCGACACGACGACCGTCGCATCCGGCGAGAGGTTGCGCGCGGAGGCTCTCGCCGCGCGCCGCGACGGCTTCGCGGGCAAGTTGATTATCGAACCCGACCAGGCCCCAATCGTGAACGCGGTCTTCGACGCAAAGCTCCGCCCTCGTTTCGACGGCCGCAGCGAGACCTCCTGATCGACTTCACGCTCCCGCGGGAAAAGTCTCCGCGATCAGCGCGCCGATCTGCTTATGCACGGCGTTGCGGGCGTCCATCGGCTTGTCCGACTGGGTGAGATAAACGGTGACGATCAGAGGCGGGCGGCCGGGCGGCCAGATCGCGCCAATCGTGTTGGCCGTGCCGTGGTCGCCGCTGCCCGTCTTGTCGCCAATCATCCAGCCCGGTGGAAGACCGGCGCGCAGCCGCGCATCCCCAACCTTGTCGCCGATCAGCCAGGTCTTGAGTTGATCCCGCGACGGTTTTGACAGGACCTCGCCAAACACTGCCTTTTGCACGTCGCGGGCCATCGCGAACGGAAGCGTCGTATCACGCGGATCGCCGGGAATGGCGGTGTTCAACGTCGGCTCGTTGCGGTCGAGGCGGGTCGCCGAATCGCCCAGCGAGCGGACAAATTTCGTCCAGCCATCGGGGCCTCCGATGTCCGCGAGAATGAGATTGGCGGCGGTATTGTCGCTGAAGTCGATCGCCGCGGCGCAAAGCGCGCCGACTGTCATCCCCCCTTCCGCGACATTCGCTTTCGTGACCGGCGCATATTCGAGCAGGTCGGCCTGCCCGTAGGCGACCTTCCGGTCGAGTCTCTCCTTGCCCGCGTCCACCCGCTTCAGCACCGCCGCCGCCGCGAGAAGCTTGAACGTGCTGCACATCGGAAAACGCTCGTCGGCGCGGTAAAGCAGGCTCGGCCCGTTGCTCATGTCGATCACGGCCACACCGAGGCGGCATTTTTCAGCGGCCTCGATCTCGGCGAGCCTGCTTCCGGCGCGCTGAACTCGCGCGAAGCTCGGGTCCTCGGCGAAGGCTGCGGCGGGGACCAAAGTCCCGGCGAGCCCCAGAAGAACGCTTCGCCTTTCTCTCGAAAACTGCACGCGGATGTCCCCTACTGCGATCTTCGGCGCGGTCTTTGGGCGCCGAAAGCGGCGCAGCTATGGCGCGGAAGATTGCGGCTCGCGCTGAACGCTTCGAAAGCGCGCCTCGCACCGTCAATTGTACTGGCTGCCCTTCCATCGAAAAATGTAGTGAGCGTCGTCGAATCTCAGGTCATGCATGCCCTTATGGGTCTTTGGCAGCACGACCACCCGCTGGTAGAAATGCGGTAGGTCGATCGGCCTCGGCGCGTAGCCATCTGAAGTCGCGAGAAAAGCCGCGCCGGCGCATCCCAGGGATCCGCAATCGGAGGATTCCGTGTAGTGGATCAGCAGGTCTGGCCTTCCGTCGTCGTTGAGATCGGCATGGCCGACCCCGAAATCGACACGATGGCCCTCGACGCTCTCGATGTCGGGCCATTCCGAGCCCAGGGCCTTCTTGACGAACGCACGAATCTGAGGCGTCGGCTTCTCGTCGAAGCCGTCGACCGCCTGGGGGTAGTGCGGCTTAACAGCGCCCTTCGCATCGGAGACGGGCGCGGCGGAAGCCTTTTCGGGCGCCGCGTCGTCTCGCTTCGCGACGGACGAAGGCGCTGCGTTCGCGGGCGGCGGACTCGCCGGCACCCTGTCGTCGGAGGCGACCAACCCAGCCCCATTGTCGCAAACGCCGACATAGAGTTGACCATTGAAATGCCGCGGGCCCGGACACGGGCCGCGCACGACATCAATATCGAGCCAGCCCTTCGTTCGTTTGCGCCCGACTCCCGCCACGCCATCTTGCGTGAGGATCGGGACCCAGCGCCCGTCGGCTGCGCGCCTGAGGATCGCGAAATAGGCGCGGCCTTTGTAGCAGGCTCCGCTGACGTCCATGAGATGGGCTTCCGGCTGACCGTCGCCGTTCAGGTCCACGAAACCGATGTGCGGATTGGCCGGCTCGCCGCATCGGTTCGTGAGGCGGTTGTTCGCGAAGGTGAATCCGCCCGCGGTGAATAGCTGCAATATCTCCTGCCGCTCCATATGCGGGCCGGCGTCAGCCTCAGCCCGCGCTGGCGTCCCGGCAAAGGCAATCGCGCTCCCAAGGCACGCGGTAAGGGCGGTCCTCCAACCGCGAGCAGATGTTTTGTCGCCGTTCATCGCCATCCCTCCCCGAGCGGTTCAGATGTCGTTATCGACGCCCTTGTTTACGTCGTGCTTTGCAACTTTGCCTATGGACGTCCGTCCCCACGCCGCAACCTTTGCGGCCTCTCCCGATCAAATTTCGATAAAGAGAATTTATCGATATTATCTTCCGTTTTTCCGAGAAATGGATTATGGTGCGCCGATTGCAGCAATTGAGAATCGCCCCATGGCTCGCATTCCCCTCGGCGAAGTCGAAACTTCTCGCCTATCTCTCTGGAGCGCTGTTGCGTGGCGCCCTCCTCGCTGTTCACATAACTCCCCATGCGAAACCGGACAGAGACGTTGGAGAATTACAGAAGTTGGGTAATTTCCAGGGATTCGGTCACAGTCGGAGTGCGATGACGAGAAAGTTGCAGTTTTTGGCGCCTAAGTCTCTGAAAACATGAGCTCGGTAACAGAACTGCGCAGCTCCGAAGGCTCCAAGGCGAGCCGTATAGACGGTAAGAAACGCCAATGAGCCCGACCCTGACCGTGCGCCGGATGACCCAAGCGGATCTCAGGCTCGCGCTCGATTGGGCCGCGGAGGAGAACTGGAACCCGGGCTTGCGCGACGCAGAATGCTTTTACGCTGCGGATCCCGAGGGCTTCTTCATCGGCGAGATCGACGGCGAGCCGGTCGGCTCGATCTCCGCCGTCCGCTACGGCGCCGACTTCGGCTTCCTCGGCCTCTACATCGTCCGGCAGCCCTTTCGCGGACGGGGCTTCGGCCTAAAACTCTGGCGCAGGGCGATGGACCATTTCGGCGAGCGGAATGTTGGGCTCGACGGCGTCGTCGCGCAGCAGGCCAACTACCGGAAATCGGGCTTCCGTTTTGCGTATCGCAATATCCGCCATCGCGGCGAAGGGCGCGCGGCCGATCCGGGGGGCCTGGTCGATCTCGCCTCGATCGCCTTCGCAGAGGTCGCGCGCTACGACGCGACCGCATTTCCAGCGCCGAGGCCCGATTTCCTGGAAGGATGGATCGCTCAGGACGGCGCCGTCGGGGTCGCGGCGACCGAGAGCGGGGATCTTGTCGGCTACGGCCTCATGCGCCCCTGCCGCGAAGGCTTCAAGGTCGGGCCGCTGCTCGCCGACGACCCCGAAATTGCCGACCGTCTCCTGCGCGGGCTCGAAGCGAGGGCGGGCGGCGCGCCAGTCTTTCTTGACAGCCCGGATTCCAATCCCGCCGCCTTGGCTTTGGCCCGGCGCCACGGCATGACGCGCGTATTCGAAACAGCCCGCATGTACACCAAGCGGCCCCGGAAGTCCGGATCGACCGCTGCTTCGGGGTGACGACGTTCGAGTTGGGCTGAAGGGTTGCTCGGCTTAAACCCTTGAAGATTTTGCTCGAATCCCGATATCGGATTATCTGTTCCTTGACCTAGAGTAAGATTTGTATATACATTCTGTTGACGGTGTTTACGTTCGGCCGTCCAAATTAATTGGCATTCTACTTAAAGGCGAAACACCAATGATGCGACGCAGTTTGAGCGTATCTGTGCTCGTTCTCGCTCTATTTACAGGCACGAGCGCCTACGCGGCGACCGTCTTCTCGGGTCAGGGTGATGGAGCCTCCACCACCGGACCGTGCCAATTTCCGCGGCTGCGGAGGCGAGTTTCCTCGCGCCCGCCTGGCCGGTCTATACAGAGACTTTTGAGAGCATTCCTCTCGGAAGCGGCGCCAATGGTGGGATGTTTGGTATTGGAGGCGGCGCGACCGTCAAGACCGTAACGCCGTTCGGCTATCCGTACGGTGGTGTAATCGCTGGGGGAGACTCCAACGTGTACGGGTTCAACATCACCTCAGGGAGCACGAACTGGCTCGGCTTTGCCGGCGGCTCCGCGACATTTGGACTTCGGCAACACGGCCACAGCATTCGGTTTCTATACCACCGGCGTACAGACGGTCCTCACCTCCCTGCTCACTGTGACCTACAACAACGGCAGTCAGCAGGAGTTCGACCTGCCGATCAATGTCAACGGAGGCGCGAGCTACTTCGGCTTCGTCGACTCGCTCGGCTTCAAGAGCGTCACCATCGCGGACATTTCCGATGACGCGTGGGGCATCGACAACGTGAGCTTTACATCGACTGTCCCAGAGGCTTCGACTTGGGCGATGCTCGTTGCGGGCTTCGCGGGCCTCGGCCTCCTCGGCCGTCGCGCAGCGCGCCGACAGGTCGCTCTTTCCGCCTAACCGGCGGGTTCTCGCACCGACCCAGAGGCCGCCTTAGGGCGACCTCTTTTTTGGTCCGGCCGTCGACTAAACGATGCGGTCGGAGTTCCATCGCGCTCGCCGTCGCGCCCGGGCCGGGCTATGCTGAGGCGCCAGTTGTGCGCGAAATTTGAAAAGAAAACGCTTAATGTCCCAGGCCTCCTACGACCTCGATCTTGACCGCAACCAGGCTAACTTTCAGCCGCTGACGCCCTTATCCTTCCTCGAGCGGGCGGCCGATGTCTTCCCCGACGCCGTTGCGGTCATTCATGGGAGCCTCCGTCGGACGTATCGCGACTTTCACGCGCGGT
This sequence comes from uncultured Alphaproteobacteria bacterium, assembly GCA_963824465.1. GTDB lineage: Bacteria > Pseudomonadota > Alphaproteobacteria > Rhizobiales > Beijerinckiaceae > Roseiarcus. Next base: position 2,412 of record CAWGPL010000011.1, on the reverse strand, counting down.
CGAAGAAGCTCGCCTCCGCTCTCGTCAAACGAGGGGTCAAGCGGGGCGACACCGTGGCGGCGATGCTCGCCAATACTCCTGCGATGCTCGAATGCCACTATGGCGTGCCGATGTGCGGCGCAGTCCTCAATACGCTCAATACGAGGCTCGACGCGGCGGCGCTCGGTTTCATGCTCGAGCACGGCGAGGCGAAGGTCCTGATCGTGGATCGCGAATTCACGAACGTCGTCGCGGAGGCGTTGAAGATCGCGAAGGTCAGGCCACTCGTTATCGATTATGACGATCCGGAATACGACGGACCGGGCGAACGCATCGGCGAGATCGAATACGAGGCCCTGCTCGCCGAAGGGGACGAAACTTATGCGCGCACCGCGCCGCTCGACGAGTGGGATGCGATCACGCTCAACTACACCTCCGGCACGACTGGCGATCCAAAGGGCGTCGTCTACCACCATCGCGGCGCGAACCTGCTGGCGATGAGCAACGTGGTCGTCGCAAATCTCGGGCCGCATCCTGTGTATCTCTGGACGCTGCCGATGTTCCATTGCAACGGCTGGTGCTTTCCTTGGTCGATCAGCGTCAAGGCGGGCGCGCATGTCTGCCTGCGGCAGGTGCGAGCGGCGACCCTTTACGATCTGATGGCAGAGCATGGCGCGACGCATCTCTGCGGCGCGCCGATCGTCATGCAGGTTCTTCTCAATGCGAAGCCAGAGGAGAAGAAGCCGCTCAAGCACCGCGTCAAATTCTTCACCGCCGCAGCCCCGCCGCCCGCGGCGGTCCTGCAGGCAATGAGCGAAGCTGGATTCGAGGTGACGCATCTCTATGGTCTCACGGAGGTCTATGGACCGGCCGTGGTCAATGAGTGGAAGGATATGTGGGACGAGTTGCCGGCGTCCGAGCAGGCAGAGTTGAAGTCACGACAGGGCGTGCGCTACCCCGCTCTCGAGTCTCTGGACGTCCTCAACCCGGAAACGATGGAGCCGACGCCGGCAGACGGCAGCACGATGGGCGAGGTGATGTTTCGCGGCAATGTCGTGATGAAAGGCTATTTCAAGAACAATGCTTCGACCGAAAAGGCGTTTGCGGGGGGCTGGTTCCATTCGGGGGACCTCGGCGTCAAGCACCCGGACGGCTATATCCAGCTGCGCGACCGCTCGAAGGATATCATCATCTCCGGGGGCGAGAACATTTCCTCGATCGAAGTGGAGGACGCCCTCTTCGCCCATCCGGCCGTGCAACTAGCCGCCGTCGTGGCGCGTCCCGACGAGAAGTGGGGGGAGACGCCCTGCGCCTTCGTCGAACTGAAGCCGGGCGCGACCGCGAGCGCTGAAGACCTCATTGGCTGGTGCCGCACGAAGCTCGCCCGCTACAAATGCCCGCGGACAGTGGTCTTTGCGGAAATCCCCAAAACCTCGACAGGGAAGTTGCAGAAGTACGTGCTTCGCGAACGCGCGAGAGCGCTGGGACGGAGCTGACGGCATGACGCACGATCGGTGGCCCGAATATTGTCGCGGGCTGCTCGTCCGCTCGGTCGCATCTGCCGCGAAACTTTTCCCTGGTCGGGGCGAAGCGTCGCCGGAGCGAGTCCATAACGTCCGCAAGGCTTTAAAGGAATCCAGAGCGCTTGCACGCCTGTTTTTGGGAAGGGTGGGGGAGCCGGCCAGGGTCACCATCGCCTCCCTCGCCGTCATCCGCCGGCGGGTGGGTCAGGCGCGGGACCTCGATGTCATCGAGGCGCGGCTCGTGCGGCTAGAGCCGCCCGCCGAGGTCGCATCGCCGATTAAGGCCGCGATCCAACGGGATCGCACTATGGCGCGCCGGACCCATATGGGGCTCGCGGCGCGCGCGGCGCGGACGCAGCTCGAGGCGATTACGAAACGAATACAGGGGCTAGACCTCGACGGAATGTCGGACGGAGACGTAACAGAGGCGGTCGTTCACACTTATCGTCAGGCGCGGCAGCGAGGCCGGTTGGCGTTCGAGACCGACGATCCGGCAGCGCTGCACGCGCTCCGCTCGCGAGTGGTCGATCTCAGATATCAGCTCGCGGCGCTGGCCCCCGCCTGGCCGGCGGCGCTGACCGCCCAATCGGATGAACTGAATGAGTTGCGCGATACACTAGGCGATTTCAACGACCTGAACGTCCTTCGCAAATTCGCGACCGATCGCGGCACCCTTTCGGAAGACGCTCTCGCAAGTCTGACCGAACGGGTGGAGGCAAAGCAGACAAAGCTCCGCAAAAGAGCCCATGTTGAATTCGAGCGGCTGTTCGCCGAGACGCCCACCGCCTTCGCGCACCGGCTTGCAACCTATCTTCATCACCCGAAGAAGGAGCCGCATCCGAAAGAAGGCCAAGTCCAACCTCGTGCTGACGCGCCGCCGGGAGCGGGTTGATGCTTGCCTGCCGCCGCG
>CAWGPL010000010.1:0-493542 GCA_963824465.1 uncultured Alphaproteobacteria bacterium | reverse complement strand
AGGCGTTGCGCGTCAACGACGGATCGTCGCGCAGCTTTTCGACCTGCGCCGGAAAGCGCCCAGACAATGAGCGCAGCCCCTAGCCCATGCACCGTTGTGTCGAGGCCCGCGCTGAGCAGCGAGCGGACCAGCATCGGCGCGGCTTCAGGCGGAATCCCGCCGGCATCCGCCGCCGATAAATGCGGGCGCCGAGGCCGTCAGGATCGAGGTTTTCACGGAGGCACTGTTCGGCGACATGCTCTACATGTGCCGCCGCCGCCGCAAGCGCTTCGCGGCGACTGGCGTTGTCGGGGCCGAAAGCGTTGAAACGGTCGCGCCGTAAGGCAGCACGCTCCGTTCTTCCTTGCGGAGGCCGAGCGCGTCGGGAAACACCCAGAGCGGATAGATCCCGGCGGAATCCGTGACGCCATCGAAAGTCTCGCGGGCGAGCAGGCCATCGACATGCTCGTCGGTTTGTTCCGCGAACCCGTTCCGCAGCGCCTTCATCACCGCCGGCGAAGCATCCGCTCAGACCCGGCGGTCCTGTATCGCCGGCGGATCGGCCTTGAGAATGAGGCTTGGCGGACGCCACGGCTTTTCTCTCGCGAAGCCGCTCAGGCCCACCCCGCGGCTGACAGAGAGTCACAGGGTCGCTGAGCGCGGCGCCGACCGCATCGTAACGGCCCGACGCATGCATTCGAGTTGGGAGGTAGGCCGCCGGCCCGAGATCGCGCAATGCGGCCAGCGGCGGAAACGGGTCATTTAAAAAGGGGACCGAGAAAGGATCGGCGTCCCAGACAGGCGCGCCGCCAGCCGCCCTTTCCGTGGTGTCCATCCCGATCCTCCCAATTCCTCTCGCCCTCCTGTCTATCTAGTGAGTTGTAAATGTCAACTAATCTTCACGCGCAGCTTGTCGAAATCACGGGTACGCATGACATTGCGAGCGCCGGCCGAGGTCGACGGCCGCATCAGCGCGCTCACCAAGATGCGCGACCGCATGGACCGCACGGAAATCGCTGGACTATGCCGCGACGCGGGGCCTCGGGTCGTAGCCCACGGGAGGACGGCGGCGCTTAGTGCCCGCCCGGTCCACCCCCGCCCATTCCGGCGCCTCCGAAGCCGCCCGGTCGCGCGCCGCCGAAGCCGCCGGCGTGACCTCCGAAGCCCCCGGGCCGCGCGCCGCCGAAGCCGCCAGGCCGGCCCGCGAAACCAGGACGGCCGCCAAAGCCTCCCGGCCGGCCAGCAAGGCCTGGATTGTATCCGGCGTGACCGAAGCCTGGAGGATGAACGCCCGGCTGTCCCGGGCCCCAACCCGGTGGACGCGCGCCGCCTGCCCAACCCGCGCCGCCAGGACGCCAGCCCGGGCCCCAGCCGGGAGGCCGAGGACCGGTGACCGCGCCCGGCGGACGCCAGCCGCGATAAGGCGGGCGCCAACCCGCATAAGGCGGGGTCCACAGCGCGCCGCCGACGTACCAAGGCCCGCCGCCCCAGTTATAATAATAGGGGTTCGCTCCGCCCCAATAATAGCCCGACCCGGGGCCCACCCCATAGCCATAGCCGTAGCCGTACGCATCGTAAGGTTGATTGCAGCCCGCGAGCGATCCGCCGAGACCCGCCAGCAGGGCTAAAGACAGCAACCGCTTCGTGAACATGAGAACCCCTCCGTCGCACAACGCTTTTTCCAGCACATCCTTGGAGGCAACTCCTCGGACAGCGCCGGGCAAATTCCGTCGCTGCGGCAGAAACGCGCAAAGAGGCCTTAAAGCTCCGTGAGGCGCAGCGCCAAATTCAGCGCGAAAGCGACTCGACCACGGCGCGGGCCTCCTCGACCCGGCCGTCCCGACGTATCAGGCGAACCACCGCCCCCAGCGTCGCCTTAAGCGAGGCCATGACGATGTTCGGGTCGATGCCGACGCCGTGGATCGCCCTGCCCTTCCGGTCCTGGATCTCGACATAGCTCGCCGCCGTCGCATTGGCGCCGCGCCCGACCGCATGCTCCGAATAGTCGATGAAGGCGAACTCGACCTTGAACGTCTTCTGAAGCGCGTCCACGAAAGCGTCGATCGGACCGTTGCCCTCGCCCTCGATCGTGAAGGTCGAGCCGTCCGGCCGTTTCAGCGTCGCGACAATCTCATGATAGTCGGGCCGCGTCGGGATCGTCTGGTACTTCACCAGCGTCAGCGGCGCGTCGTCGAGCAGATAGGCTGAGCGGAAGAGCGACCAGAGTTCAGGCGAGGTCAGCTCCTTGCCTTCCGAGTCCATGCGCTCCTGCGCGATCTTCGAGAACTCGACCTGCAGCGCGCGCGGCAGATCCAGCCCGTGATCGGCCTTGAGGATGTAGGCCATGCCGCCCTTGCCGGACTGGCTGTTGATGCGGATCACCGCCTCGTAATCGCGCCCGACATCCTTGGGATCGATCGGCAGGTACGGCACCTGGAAGATCGGGTCGTTGCGCTTCTCCTGCGCCTCGAAGCCCTTCTTGATGGCGTCCTGATGCGAGCCGGAAAAGGCCGTGTAGACCAGTTCGCCGACGTAAGGGTGGCGCTGGTGGACGGGCAACTGGTTGCAATGCTCGACCACGTCCTTGACCGCGTTGATGTCGTGCAGGTCGAGCTTCGGATCGACGCCCTGCGTGAAGAGGTTCAGCGCCATCGTCACGATGTCGACGTTGCCGGTGCGCTCGCCGTTGCCGAAGAGCGTGCCCTTCCACGCGATCCGCGCCCGCCATCAAGGCAAGCTCCGCCGCGGCGACCGCCGTGCCGCGATCGTTATGCGGATGAACCGAGAGGATCACGCTGTCGCGGTCCGAGATTTTCCGCCCGAACCATTCGAAGGCGTCGGCATAATTGTTCGGCGTCGCCATTTCGACGGTGGCGGGCAGGTTGAGGATCAGGCGTCGCTCGGGAGTCGGCTGGATCACCGCCTTCACCGCCTCGCAGATGTCGAGCGCCACTTCGAGTTCCGTGCCGGTGAAGCTTTCGGGCGAATATTCGAAGACGAACTCCGTCTCGGGCGCGGCCTCCGCCAGCGCCTTCACCTGCTTCGCCGCCTCGACGGCGATTGTCTTCACGCCTTCCGGATCGGTGCGAAAAACCACTTCGCGTTGCAGGGCGGAGGTCGAATTGTAGAAGTGGAGAATGACTTTCTTCGCCCCCTTCACCGCCTCGAAGGTGCGGGCGATCAGCTCGGGGCGGCACTGGGTCAGCACCTGGATCGCCACGCCCTCGGGAATGAAGCCGCCCTCGATGATGGAGCGCACGAAATCGTAGTCCGTCTGCGAGGCCGAGGGAAACGCGACCTCGATCTCCTTGAATCCCATGTCGGTCAGGAGCTTGAACATGCGCATCTTGCGCTCGACGCCCATGGGCTCGATCAGCGCCTGATTGCCGTCGCGGAGATCGACCGAACACCAGATCGGCGCCTTCTCGATGACCTTCGAGGGCCACTGGCGATTAGACAACGGGATGGGCTGGAACGCGCGGTACTTTTCGACCGGCATGGAGGGTTTGGAATTGGGCTGCATGGGACGGACCCTTGGGAGGCGGCGCGGCGGCCCTTGGTTTTCAGGCGAGCCGGCCGCGGAAAAGACTGATATTCTGAGGGTTCAGAAAGCGAAAACGAGCAATCCCGACGCGTCTAGCGCGCCGGGCAGCTAAGGAGCAGGGTCGTCCACTGAGTTCGCATGGCGAGGCTTCTAGGCAGAAACGGACGCAAAAATCAACCGGTTTTGTTTGCGGGTCGCGTCTTGGTTTCGGATTTCGGCCTTCGACCGGCAGCGAGCCTTAAGCGCCGCTGGGCGAACGGCAGCCTGCGCAAGGGGCGGACATTCGCCGATGACTGAGTGACTGGTCCTATCGAACCCTGACCGGTCATTGCTGGCGGAGAGCGGCGGGTGCGGCTCGCAAGGACGGGCCAGCACGGGAACCCTTGCTGAGGCTGCGCGTTGCTTCCCGTTAAGCACCGCGATCGAGCGGGGCAAAACGGAGTGCGCAATATGTCTGCAGGGCAAACCAGTGGAACTGGTGCGTTGACCGAGCTTGAAGACGAGAAAGTGAGGAAGAACGATATCCTCAGCAATCGCCAGAAGGCGCAAAGACGGCCCGGACAAAGCCTGGACGGAAAAGGCGTCCAAGCAGATGAATACATGGATAACCCGGCAAATCGTCGCCCATCGAGCGACGATGGCCAGCAAACTGACGTTGAGGCAACTGCCCAAGAACTGCCGTCACTCAAGACCGACAAACCAGAGCCCACGGATGCTTCCGAGCAAGTTGACCGGCCCGGTTTCGATCTGGGCGGGTCGACGGGCGAGACCCACGCAGGCAAAGGTCTGGGGCTCGGCGCCGATGCGAAGGAAAACCGAAAAGGATGGGGTTTGAGATAACACCGCCATCAGGCCAGCTCGCGAACGTCCTCAAGAACGCGCCGGAGATCAGGGCTCGATGTGAGCCACACTGACTTGGTGATGATCGAGGCGATGGACGGCGGCTTCACTTGGGGCGCGGCGCTGATCTGCTGGTGAGGCGGACCGGCTATGGCGGTGCCTGATCCTCGGCTGCGCCGGCCGGATCGTGGGCGACCGGCGTCGCCTGGGGGCGAAAAATCTCGAATGTCCGCGCGTGCGCTATGGGCGGCGAGGTCCGCATGCTGACAGCTACGGCGAAGGCCGCGAGCGCCAGCGTCGTCGCGGCCATGAAATAGAAAAGGCCGTCAATCCCAAACCGCACCATCACGGCCGCGCCGACCAGGGGGCCAAGGATCGAGCCCAGGCCGCTGACCAGGATGAGCCGGCCGCTGACTGCGACTACCCGGTCAGCGGGCATCCGGTCGTGCGCGTTGGCGACGCAAACCGGATAGAGGGTCGACATGAAGCCGCCAAGCAGGGCGGCGGCAGGCAGGATCACCCATCGCCCATGCGGCAGATTGATCAGCGCGATCGCGACCGCCGCATACCCGAGGCTGAGCAGAACCAGTACGATCCGCCGGTCGAAGCGATCGGAGAGCCGCCCGACCGGGATCTGAAACGCCAGCCCTCCCAGGACGGCCGTCAGCATGAAAAGCGCGATCGTCTCGCGCCCCTGGCCATCCTCCTGCATCCAGGCCGGAACGAGCGCGTAGAAAGACGCGCCGAGAAAACCCGCCGCCGCCGCGCCGGCGACCGCAATGGGCGCCGCCCGGGAGAGATGGCCGAATGGCAGCCTGACGCCCGACACGGGCACGGGAGGCTCGGCCCGCGTCATGCTCACCATGATGAGCGCCACGGCGAACCCGCCGATGATTGCGCTGAATGGCCCAGCGGATTGCAGATTGGGCCGGGCGGTCAAAAGCTGTCCGAGCGCGAGCGCGACAAACGTGCCGACCATGTAGGAAGAGAAAATCGCGCCGCGCTGTTCGGGGCGAGCCTTGGCGTTGAGCCAGCTTTCCGTGGCGATGAACAGTCCCGCGCACCCAAACCCGATCACCGCGCGCAGCACGAGCCAGGCCGCCGGGCTGACGACGAGTGACATGATGGCGGTCGATACGATCGCCATCCCCGCGAAGGCAGCGTAGGCGCGGATATGGCCGATGCGTTCGATCAGCCGCTCGCAAACCAGGGCTGCAAGCGTGAAGCCCGCGAAGAAGCTGCTCAGCACGAAACCGGATAAGCGCGGCCCAAAGTTCTCGTAGCCCACGCGCAAAGAAATGAACGTATTGAAGAAGCCGTTTGCGAGCTGGACGAGGCTGGTCGCGACGATGAGCGTTCCGATCTGCGCCAGCATCTGCCCTCCCGTATTCACCTGGAGCGAGCGTCTCCGTTTCCGGAATCAGGCGGTCTCGACGAATAGTCAATAGTTCGCTACCCGCCCGGGCGGTTCTGTCGGCCTCTCCGGCAAAAAAGGCGGCGCTTCATAAGCGCTCACTTTTCCCGGCGTTTCGGGGGCGAGAGAAACTCGTTCGGCGGCCCGCACCGTCAGGTCGCCCCCGGGTTCCGTCGCGATCGTCGTTGAGGCGGCCGCCATCGACTTTGATCGCCGGAAGTGCATTGAATGATTTCCCTGTCAGATTTATCCGTGGCGGCGCCGCGTGGATGCTCGGCGCAAGGGCCGGCCATGACGGCGGAGCCATTCGGGCTTCAGACAATGGCTAACACGATAAGAGCCATTTTCGCCTCAGAGCGCGGCGCCCGCCTGCTGAGATAAGACGCTGGGGCTTCCGCGCGCCCCCAGAGAAGCCCTGCCGTTCCGCCCTGCCTCGATTCGGTGAAAAGGGACAGAAATGAACGCCTAAGCCCTTGAAAGAGCTGCATCGGCGCCAAAAACCGCCGCTTTCTGGGTTTTGGGCGGACCTAAATGCCGCAAGAAACTTCCAGCCGCGCGATCACACGTTCCCGCGCATCCTTCAGGATGGCGTGCGACAAAGCCTCATCGCCGACCGCGCGGGCGCAGATCAGGGCGCCGACCATCGTCGCGGCGGCGACGCGGGCGCGGGCTTCCCCCTCGTGCCCCTTGAGCCTTGGCTCCAGGCGCACGAGGGCGCCCGTGAGTTCGCCAAAAGCTTCCGTCCCGACCGCGCGCACCTGCGGCCCCATGCGGCCCATTTCAGAGGCGAGGGCGGCGAAGCCGCAGCCCGACCCGGGCTCATCCCGGTGAGACCGCGAGAGATAGGCGCGAATGAAGACCGCGAGCCGTTCGCTCTCAGGCGCGTCATCGCCTGCTCGACCATCGCGCGCGTCTCACGTGGGCGAGATGCGAGCAAACCTCGGCGACCAGCTGATCCTTCGAGGCGAAGTGCTTGTAGAAGCCGCCATGTGTCAGGCCCGCCGCGCCCATGAGGCCGTTCAAGCCCGTGGCGACGATGCCGTCCTCCCGGAATTTCTCGGCCGCCGTCGCGACGATCCGGGCCCGCGTGTTTGCCGCTTCCTTCGCTGATTTGCGCATTCGCTCTCGTACCCCGTTGACAGGATGATAGTCGACATCTAATTGGATGTCGATCAACATCCAATGGTCAGAGGGTAGAGCGATGGACATCAAGGGAAGCACGGCGCTCGTCACCGGCGCCAACAGGGGCCTCGGCCTTGCGCTCGTTCGGGCGCTGCGCGAGGCGGGGGCGGCCAAGGTCTACGCCGGGGCGCGCAAGCCGGACGGAGTCTCGATCGAGGGCGCGGAGGTCGTGCAGCTCGACGTCACCGATCCCGCGAGCGTGGCGGCGGCGGCGGCAAGGCTCGCGACGTCAACGTGCTCGTCAACAACGCGGGAATAGCGAGTTGGCGCGGAGCCGCCGCCGAAGACAGCGTCGAAGCCGCCCGCGCCATCTTTGAGACGAATTTCTGGGGCCTCTGGCGAACGAGCAACACCTTTGCGCCAATCCTGAAAGCCAATGGCGGGGGGGCGCGATCGTCAATATCCTGTCCATCCTGTCCTGGCTGACGATTGACGGGTCGACAGCCTACAGCGCCTCCAAAGCGGCCGCCTGGCAGGTGTCGAACGGACTTCGCAAAGATTTGAAGGCGCAGGGCACGCAGGTGCTGGCGGTCCACGTCGCCTATATGGACACCGATATGACGGCCGGCATCCAGGGGGAGAAGTCGCCGCCGCGCGACGTGGCGGCCCAGATCGTGCAGGCGTTGGGACAGGGCCGCAGCGAACTGCTTGCCGACCCGCTCACGCAATCCGTCAAGGCGGGGCTCGGACTCGAGGCCGCGCCCTACCTCGCCTGAGATCGGACAAACAGGAAACCGCCCGGCTTCGAAACGCCGGGCGGGGGCGCCGGAAAACATGACGTTACGCGGCGGCCTCGCAAGCTCCGCCGGTTCAAGCCGCCCGCTCGAAATTCTCGATAGCCCTGAGGAGCGTCGACCGCGCAGTCGTCATGTGCGCCTCGACCGCTGCTGCGACCCGCTCGCGGTCACGGCTCTTCAGGGCGTCGATGCACGCCATGTGCTCGCGGATCGCGGCGATGTTGCGCTCGCGCTCATCGCGCTTGTTCCATTGGTAGTGATAGTGGAAGATGAGCGAGATGATGTCATAGAAGCTTACGATGAAGCGGTTGCGCGACGCATCGTTGACAAGACGGTGAAATCGCTCGTCCAGTTCCGGAAAGTCGTCGAACCGCGTATCGGCGTCCTCGAGCAGCGTAAGATGCTCGTCGCCAATCTCGTCCAGGCTCGCCCACGAGGGATCGCTGTCCGGAAGCGCCAGAAAGCACTGGGCCGAGCGCTGCTCGAACATGACCCGGACCTCGAACAAGTCTTCCGCAAAATCGCGGGTAAAACCCTTGAATATCCAGCCCCCGTTCGGGCGCTTGTCGACGAGACCAAACTGCCTGAATCCGCCGAGATAATCGCGGATCGCCGACGTCGAGACGCCGAATTGCCGCGCGAGATCCAAGCTGTTGATCTGCTGGCCGGGCCGGCAGTCGCCGTCGAGGATCCACTTCATGAAGCGCTTCTCGACGATCTCCCGCACAGGGCGCGTCTCGGCCTCGGGAAATCGGTCGGAAACTCTCGGCCGCCGCAGGAGCGTCTTGCGGCGGCCATCGAAACCGACAAGCTCGGCCTCGGACAATGCGCGGAAAACGGCGCGCACCGTGGTGCGGCTGACGCCAAGCGCGTTCGCCCACTCGGGCTCCGAGCCAAGGTCCGCGCCGACCGCTCTTCACTGAGCCGGACGAGCGCCCGGTTGTATGCGCGCTTGAAGACCGCATTGGGCTTCATTTCGCCACCCGCCCGATCTGTATCTTCTCAACGGAGCCAAAGTATAAAAAACAGATTGACTTCAACGCAAGAGCCCGCTCTTTGTCCATAAGAAACAAGAGCAGGGAAGAGGCGGGAGTGCGCGCTCTGGAGTGTGTCAGGCCCGGTCGAATTGCGCGTGGCCGAACGGGCGGCGCCTCAGCCCGCCGCCGGGCGAGGTTCTGGTGCGCATCCGCCGTGCGGGCGTCTGCGGCACCGATCTCCATATTTTCGAGGGCTCCCATCCTTATCTCGAATATCCGCGCGTCATCGGCCATGAGCTGTCCGGCGAGGTCGCGGACGCTCCTCGCGGCTCGCGCTTTTCCCCGGGCGACCCGGTCTATCTCATCCCCTATCTCGCCTGCGGGCGCTGCGTCGCTTGCCGGCGCGGCAAGACGAATTGCTGCGTTCGCATCGGGGTGCTCGGCGTCCATGTGGACGGCGGCATGGCGGATTATGTCTGCGTTCCGGAGAGCAATGTCGCCTCTGCGGAAGGTGTGACGCTTGACGAAGCGGCGATGGTTGAATTTTTGGCGATCGGCGCGCATGCGATCCGTCGGACGGCGGTACATAAAGGCGACCGCGTGCTCGTCGTTGGAGCAGGACCTATCGGGATCGGTTGCGCACTCTTCGCGGGCCTGCACGGCGGTCAGGTGACTGCGCTCGACCGCCGGCAGGATCGGCTCGACTTCTGCGTCCGGCATCTCGGCGTCGCGCATAGCATCGTCGCGGAAGGCGACGTCGGTCAAAAACTCGCCGCATCAACGGACGGCGATTTTTACGATGTCGTCATCGACGCGACCGGCAACGCCAAGTCGATGATCGCGGGCCTTGCCTATGTCGCGCATGGCGGAAGGTACGGGCTGGTCAGCGTCGTGCGCGACACGATCGCCTTCGAGGATCCGGAGTTCCACAAGCGCGAGACGACGCTGCTTGCGAGCCGCAACGCGCTGCCCGACGACTTCGCCGAAGTGATTGACGCCATGCGCGTGGGGCAGATCCCAACGAAGGCGCTGCTTACCCACCGCTCTTCGCTCGAAGAGGCGCCCGCGAACTTTCCGCACTGGATCACCCCCGAGGCTGGCGTGATCAAAGCGATGATCGAGATCTGAGCGCATGGGCGACTTCCCAATCCTCCAGTTTGGGACGAGCCGCTTCTTGCAGGCGCACGCCGATCTTTTTGTCAGCGAGGCGATGGCGCGAGGCGAAGCGCTCGGTCCGATTGCGGTCGTGCAGACGACAAAGTCAGCGGAGAATCGCCGCCGCCTCTCGTTCTTCGACTCGGGCCGGCCCTACACCATCCGCATTCGCGGACTTGCGAAAGGCGAGGTCGTGGACCGCGGCGTGCAGGTCGACAGCATTCGTCACGGCGTACACGCGAACGACGATTGGCCAGAGGTCGAGCGCCTTTTCTGCGCGGCGCGATGCGTGATTTCGAACACGGGCGACCGCGGCTATGAACTCGATGCGTCCGACACTTTTGAAAGCAACCCGCCGCGTTCGTTTCCCGCCAAGCTCGCCAGTCTCCTGCTCGCTCGACACCGCGCGCGAGCCGACCCGCTGACGCTGATCCCGTGCGAGCTTGTCGTCTCGAACGGCTCAGCGCTGCGCGACACGGTTTTGCGCGTGCTCGAAGATTGGCGCGCGCCGGACGAGGCGAGGCGGTGGATTGCGGAAGAATGCATCTGGGCCAATTCCCTTGTCGATCGCATCGTCTCAGAGCCGCTCGAGCCGGCAGGGGCTGTCGCCGAGCCATATGCGCTCTGGGCGATCGAGGATCAGCCCGGACTCGTTGCGCCCTGCCGCCACGAAAGTATCATCGTAACGAAGGATCTGCGCCCCTATCTCCGCCTGAAGCTTTTCATCCTGAACCTCGGCCATACCTGGCTCGCCGAACTGTGGAGCCGCGACGCAATGGCGCCCAACATGACTGTCCGGCAAGCCATGGCGGACCTAAAACTTCGGCCTGCGCTCGACAGCCTCTACGAGGCTGAGGTGTTGCCGGTCTTTGCAGGCGCCGGCATGGGCGATCAGGCGCGCGCCTATCGGGACGCCGTTGTCGAGCGCTTCTCGAACCCCTTCCTCAACCACCGGCTCGCCGACATTTTCACCAACCACGAAGCCAAGAAGCGCATCCGGTTCGGCGGTCTCATCGAACTCGCCGAGAGCCACGCTCCCGGCGTACGCCTCGCCCGTTTGAGGGCGGCGCTGATCCCGGCAGGGGCAGCGTCTCTCGCTTGAAACGCCGCAGGGTAAGGGCGCAATCATCCGGATCGCCGGACTCGTTAATCAAAAGGGAGCCGGGTTGGCTCTCGAAAAAGGAGGAAAAAGCATGAAGAAATATTTTGTCGCGGCCGCTCTTCTGTCGCTCTCCGCGACCTTAAGCGCGCCAAGTTACGCCGCCGAGCCAACCATTCCGATCATCGTCAAGGACACGACGTCCTTCTATTGGCAGATCGTGCTCGCGGGCGCGCGGAAGGCCGGTCAGGATCTCGGAGTCAAGGTCCCGGAGCTTGGGGCGCAGTCCGAGTCGGACATCAACGGCCAGATCTCGATCCTGGAGAATGCGGTGGCTGAGAAGCCGGCCGCGATCGTCATTTCGCCAACAGAGTTCAAGGCGCTCGGCGAGCCGGTCGATGAAGCGGCGAAAAAGGTGCCGATCATCGGCATCGATTCGGCCGCGAACTCGAAGGCCTTCACCTCGTTCCTGACCACGGACAACGTTCAGGGCGGCCGCATCGGCGCCGACGGTCTCGCCGAAGCGATCAAGGCGAAATACGGCAAGGCTGAAGGCGAAGTCGCGCTCATCACCTCGATCCCCGGCGTCGGCTCGCTCGATCAGCGCGCCAAGGGCTTCAAGGAAGAGCTGGCCGCGAAATATCCGGGCCTCAAGCTCGTCGCCGACAAGGTTGCCGACGGCAAGGCGACGACTGCCCTCAACATCATGACCGACCTCATCACCGCCAATCCCGACCTGCGCGGCGTCTTCGCCTCGAACCTCATCATGGCTCAGGGCGCCGGCCAGGCGATCGCGGAGAACAAGAAGGCGGACACGATCAAGCTGGTCGGCTTCGATTCGGACGACAAGCTTATCGGCTTCCTCAAGGACGGCACGATCGCTGCACTCGTCGTTCAGGACCCGTATCGGATGGGTTACGACGGAATCAAGACTGCGCTCGCCGTCTCCAAAGGTGAAAAGGTTCCGGCCTTCGTCGACACCGGCGCCAATCTCATCACCAAGGCCAATATGGACGAGCCGAAGGAACACGCCCTTCTGTTCCCGAAGGTCAAGTAAGGTCGAACGCGGGCGCGCTTCCTCCCTAAGGGAGGAAGCGCTACCTCGCCCTTGCGCAACGGTCCCGGACAAGCCAAGCTGCCCAACCGCCGCGCGGCTCATGAGCGATCCATGACGATCCCGACTTCCGCCGACGCCCTCCAGGCCGCCCCCCGGGCGCCGATCCTGACGCTCGACAAGCTCGACAAGCGCTTCGGCGCGACCCATGCCCTGAAGGGAGTCGACCTCGCCTTCGAAGAGGGAGAGATTCACGCCGTCGTCGGCGAGAACGGCGCCGGTAAATCGACGCTGATCAAGCTTCTGACCGGCGTCCATCCCCGCAGTTCCGGCGCGGTCTACTGGCGCGGCCAGTCGGTCCCGCTCGCCAATCCGCACGAGGCGATCAACCTCGGGATCAATGCGGTGCATCAGGAAGTGGTGCTGTGCCCGCACCTGACGGTCGCCGCCAACATTTTCCTGGGCGACGAGGAGAGCAGCGGCGGGCTTCTCGCCGACAAGCGGATGGTGCGAGACGCCCAGAGCCTGCTCGACGATCTCGGTTTCGAGATCCCCGCCGGCGTGCTGCTATCGACCCTGACCATCGGCCAGCAACAGCTCGTCGCCACCGCGCGGGCCGAGCGGCGCGGCGCAAAGTTTCTGATCTTCGACGAGCCGACCGCCTATCTCACCCGTCAGGAGACGGCGGCGCTGTTCAAGCTGATCGGCCGGCTGAAGGCGAACGGCGTGACGATCGTCTACATCAGCCACCGGCTCGAGGAAGTGTTCGAACTCTGCGACCGGGTGTCTGTCCTGCGCGACGGCGCGCTGGTTGGCACACGTCGCGTCGCCGATACGAACGAGGCGGACCTCATCGCGCTGATGATCAACCGCAAGATCGACCAAGTCTACCACAAGGACGCGGTTCCGATCGGCAAGACCCTCATCGAGACGGAGAAGCTCTCTGGCGACGGGTTCCATGACGTGTCGATCCGGGTGCGCGAGGGCGAGATCGTCGGGCTTTACGGCCTGATCGGCGCGGGCCGCAGCGAGTTCGTGCAGAGCGTGTTCGGCCGGTTTCCGAGTTCGAGCGGGCGCATCCTTTGGCAGGGCAAGGAGGTGTCGATCCGCAGCGAGCGCCAGGCGATGAACCTCGGCATCGCGCTTGCGCCGGAAAGCCGTCGGGACCAGGGCCTGTGCCTCAATCTCGGGGTCGGCTTCAACCTCAACCTGCCGATCTACAAGCGCCTCAGCGTCGGCCCGCTCATCAATGCTGCAAGGGAGACCGCCGCCGCCCTGAAGCAGATCCGCGAGGTCCAGATCAAGACCCATTCGCCAACCTCGGCCGCATCGACGCTCTCGGGCGGCAATCAGCAGAAAATCGTGATCGGCAAGTGGCTGAACCACGGGGCCCGGCTTTTCATCTTCGACGAGCCGACGGTCGGCGTCGACGTCGGCACCAAGGCGGAGATCTACCGGCTGCTCGGGAGCCTGCTCACGAACGGGGCCGGGATCATCATGATCTCCTCTTATCTGCCAGAAGTCTATGAATTGGCCGACACGCTCCACGTCTTCCGCCGAGGCGGCATTGTCGCCACGCATGGTTTCAAGGACGCCTCGCACGAGACCATCCTCAGCGAGGCGATCGGTGTCTAGGACGTAAAACAAGAACAAGATCACGGAAACGCAGGAACGAGCATGACCGATCGAACCGTAGCGTTGGCGCGTCCGAGTGGCGCGCGCCTGAGTGTGCTGCTTGGCCTTACGCTGCTTGGTCTCCTGGCCATCATGTGGATCGTGTTGTCGGTTGAGACGCGGACGTTCTGGACGGCGACCAACATCGCCAATCTCCTGCGCCAGACCGCCTTCATCGCGATCCTCGCGGTCGGCCAGACCTTCGTTATCATTACGGGGGGCATCGATCTTTCGGTCGGCGCGGTCGAAGGCTTCATCAGCATGATCGTTGCGCTTCTTCTGGCGAACCATCTCGGCTTTGCCTCCACGATCACTGGGGCTGTTACGATTTCGCTGCTGATCGGAGTCGCCATCGGCCTCTTTCACGGCTTTGGCGTCGTGCAGATGGGGCTGCCGCCCTTCATCATGACGCTCTCCACCATGTACGCGCTGCGCGGCATCGGCCTCCTCATCACGAACGGGGCGACAATCTCGATCGACAACGACGCCTTCACGCATTTCTCGCGCCAGACCTTTCTCGGATTTCCATGGACCGACGGATCGTGGTTCCAGATTCCGACACTCGTCTGGATGGTGGTGCTTGTGGGAATCCCGTCCCACATCTTCCTCAATCACAGCCGCTGGGGCCGCTACCTGTTCGCGATCGGCTCCAACAGGGAAGCGGCGCGGCTGTCGGGCGTCAATGTGAAGGCGATCACCTACCTCGCCTATGTTCTGTGCTCATTCCTCGCGGCGTTCGTCGGCGTGCTGCTCGCGACCCGCATCGGCATCGGAAATCCGACCCAAGGCCAGGGCGACGAATTGCAGTCGATCGCATCCTCTGTGATCGGCGGAGCGAGCCTGTTTGGCGCGGTGGGTTCGGTGCAAGGCCCGGTCATCGGCGCGCTGATCCTCCAGACGATCAGCAACGGCGCCAATCTGCTGAACGTCAATTCCTTCTGGCAGACCATAATCACCGGGGCGCTGATCATCATCGTCGTCTATTTCGACACATTGCGCCGCCGGAAGCGGTGAAGCGGGCAGCCCGCGCGCATGCGCGCGGGCGTCCCGCAAAGCGGCGGGCGGATGGGGAGGCCCGGCTCCGGCAGGGCGCGCGGCTTGCGTGCTTTTGCTAAAGATGGGGATGCCCATCGGCCCTCTCGCGCGTGCCCCGATCCCATCGCCACGCGCCGCTTCGCCTACGGGCAGCCGGGGGCGAAAGACGGCGACTGGAACGTCGCCGCCGGTCTGTTTTCGCAGACGCTGGAGATCGTCCCAGGCTGGGCGCCGGGGAGGCCAAGCCGCCCTGCCCAGCTTTCACGAAGTTGCGTCCGCTGCGCGCTTGCCTTTTTGAGGAACGCGGACTTCTGTTGCGATGGCGCCGCCTGTCCGCCGCCCCATCCCAGGACCGGCGCCCCAACCAACCTTGCGCCTGAACGAGGTGTTTGACTTCCACCGCCCGGCGACACGGACGCCCGCCGGCACGATCTGCCGGCAAGCAAAACATTTCTGATTATCGAAACTTATGGTAGGGTAATTTCTTGGGAGAGGAATTGAGGCGTACGGAGGCCCTCCCTGGCTCGTTCCGCGCCTTATTGAGCAAAACAGCTCAGCGCGTTGCGCCGAGCGGCAAGAACCGAGGAGCCGAGAAAGTTGCACTTTTTGACACTCAAGCCTCTGAAAATACTAGATGCATCACAAACTCGCGCGCCGCCTGACCGGGCCGTTGACCGGCGGCCTCCAATGCAGCGGGAGACCCGTGTGTTGTCTGAAGGGTCAGTGACCGGCCGATCACGCGATGGATGAGGATTGAGCTGCGTGCAGAATTCGATGTCCCGCTTGGTGTCTGCAGCGCCCTAATGCGGATGCTCGTGGTCGCCGCCCTCTTCGCGCAGAAACTTGGCGTGCGCCCATCCGACGACGCCACCGTGACGGACGCGGCACCAGCGCCGCTCGGTGTTCATGGCGCGCTCGCGCGTGCTCGCGCGCTCCCATTCAAGATGGGTGAGACCGCCCTTGCAGCCAAGATTCCGGACGCCCGTCGCATTGGCCGGGATCGCGCCCGCCACAGGATAGAGAAGGTCAGGCCCAGCGCGAAGTACCAGCGAATGGCCCGAGGCGATCCCCACCACGCGGAATGCATCCGGCCCTTCCGCCCACGCGAAAGAGGGCGCGGCACAGGCAAGGCTGGCGGCAAACGCTGCAACAGTTATGAAATTTTGCAAGATCCCCATGGTCGAGCCGTTGAGAGGTCGACGGGCGCGCGTCGCCCCGTGTGAAGCATAACCGACGTCCAACTCCACGCCAAACGTTTGAAGGATCACGAAGGCTCCAATTACGAATTCGTGATGGAGCAAAAAGTTGGCCTTTCGCATCTTGACCTTCGACCATAATAGGGATTTATTCCCGGATATGGTCGATCCCTGTTCAGGTATTGATTCCCGTATCGCCGCCCGCCTGCGAGCTTTGCGCGCGGAACGCCATTGGGCGCTCGACGCGCTCGCGGAAAAAAGCGGCGTCAGTCGCGCCTCCCTCTCGCGGATCGAGAACGGCGAGGTCAGCCCCACAGCGGCGACGCTCGGCCGGCTCGCGGCTGCATTCGGCCTCACAATCTCGCGCCTCTTCGCGGAGGCGGAAGCCGACGCGCCAGCGCTCGTCCCGCGCGACGCCCAGCCCGAATGGACCGATCCTGCGACGGGATTTCGACGCCGATCGATTTCCCCGCCTGCCTTGGGCTTCGCTTGCGAGATGCTGGAATGCGCATTGCCCGCCGGGGCTCGGATCGCTTATCCGCGGCCCCCCTATGAGGGGATGGAACATCACCTCTATCTGCTCACCGGGGCGCTTGATTTAACACTCGGCGACGAGACATTCCGACTCTCGTCCGGCGACTGCCTCCGCTACCGCCTCGCGGGGGCGAGCGCCTTCCACGCGCCGGGCGAGGCGCCCGCCCGCTATATCCTCGCGCTTCGATGAACGGGTCCGCGGTTGTGGAGGCGCTCGACGCCGATGGCTTCGCCGGCGCTATCGACCGTCTTTCCGAGATTTTGCACGGCTGTGTGCTTGAGGGAGCGAGCGTCGGCTTCATTCTCCCTTTCTCCCTAGAGGAGGCGCGGGTCTACTGGCTGACGAAAGTGGCGCCGGCGCAGAGAAACGGAAGCCGGATCGTGCTCGTGGCGCGGCTCGGCCCCGCGATCGCCGGCACAGCCCAACTCGACCGCGACGCGATGCCGAGCAAGCGCCATCACGCCGAGGTCTCGAAAGTTCTGGTCCACCCCGCCTTCCGGAGAAACGGACTTGGACGGGCCCTCATGCTCGACATCGAGCGCCGCGCAATGTCGGAGGAGCGCTGGCTCCTCACTCTCGACACGGCCGGCGAAGCGGCCGAGGCGCTCTACCGATCGATGGGCTACAGTATCGCCGGCGAGATCCCAGCTTATGCGCGGGACTATCGGGCGCCGGACAAATACGACGCGACCCGCCTCTTGTACAAAGACCTCCGCTCTGCGTAGCCTTGGCGCGATTGCGGCGTCGAGCTTTCACGGAGGCCGATCGAACGATGAAGCAGCCAGGCAGGGCATCGCTCGGCTCCCGCATTCTGCTCGTGGTTCTCGCGGCCTACGGGCTCGTTTTGATCACGCCCGACTTTCTGCGCGTCTTCTATCCGCTCGCCTCCTTCGGCCTGACGGTGAACGCGGACGGGCGCATCTACGACGTGAACGGCCCGTTTGCGACCAAGGAAGAGTCGCCCGCCTGGGCCGCCGGCCTGCGTCCGGGCGATCGTCTCGACCTTGAGGCGATGCGCTGCGTCCCGGTGAACACGGAGATTTGCGCCACCGCGCTCACGCTGTGGGGCGGATTGAGCTATGTGCAGCCGGGCACACAGGGCGTCATTGTCCTCCAGCCGCAAGGAAGCCAGCCGGAACGCAAGGTGCGCCTGATCGCCGAGCCGCGGGAGAGCAACCACCTTCTGTCGACGATCCTCTTCTTCCAACAGGTCGCCGGCGTGCTGGTGGTGCTCGGCGCGGCGTGGCTGGTGTGGAAGAAACCCGGTCCGATGACCTGGGGTTTCTTTCTCTATACGATGTATTTCAACCCTGGGCAGAACTTTCAGTACATCGCCTTGCTCCAGCAATGGCCGGCTGTGAAGCTCATCCAGAGCATCGTCTATTGCGTGCTACAAGCGGCCGGTTACGCCGGTCTTCTTCTCTTCGCGCTGCGGGCGCCGTTGGACGAGGCGGACGGCGTTTGGCGCAAGCTGGAGAGCGCGTTGCCAGTCGTGGCGGCCGTGCTTTTCCTCATTTCGGCCTCGAGCCTCGGAAGCCTGTTCGGCTATCCCTCCGAGCTTGCGATGCAAAGCTCGATCCTGATCGGCTATCTTGTCAGCCTCGCCGCCGTCCTGATCCTGATCGGTCGGCGCAAGAGTTTGTCGCCGCGCAATTATCAGCGCATCCGTTGGCTGATATGGGGCTGCCTCATCGGGCTTCCGGCGTATCTCTTCGCAGAGACCGCAATGGAGACGTCGTTCTTCGGCGACTTCCTCCCCGAAGGCGCGCCGCTCGAGGAACTGGCGGGCGCGTTCTATCTGGTCAACGGCGTGCTTTGTCTTTTTGTCGTCGAGGCCATCCGCCGGGACAGCGTCGTCAGTGTTGCAATCCCTCTGCGGCGCGCGACCGGGCTCGGGCTCATCCTCAGCCTTCCGGTCCTGCTGCTGCACCGGCAGATGGAGGAGATCGACGAGTACTTCCATATGCCCGAGTGGGCATGGCTCCTGATCGCCTCGGGTCTCGTCTACCTGCTGGCGCGCGCGCATGAATTCTCCACGGAACTCCTGGATCGACTGTTCGACCGCAAGTTTCTCCGCGCCGAACGGCATCTGCGGGCGGTTAGCGAAACGATTCTCCATGCGAACACGATCGAGGACATCGAAAGGCGGCTCATCGAGGAGCCGATCGGGTCGCTCGGCCTCGCCTCAGCCGCGCTTTTTCGCGAGCACGACGGCGTCTATGTGCGAACGTTGAGCGCGGGCTGGGGAACGGAGGATGCGGCCCGCCTCGCGGGCGACGACCCTCTGCTCAAGCGGCGATTTGACCCCGAACCTTACAGTCTGCCGAGGGCGCTCACTACCGCGGCGCGGACCGAGAGCCTGCCCGAGGACGTCGCCCGCCCAGTTCTCGCCGCGCCGGTCGCGACGCCGCGGCGCTGCTTCGCCGTGGCGCTCTATAGTGGCCACGAGACGGGAACAGCGCTCGACCGTGCCGAGCGGGAACTCATCGCCGAACTGGCGTGGAGCGCTCAGGTGGCGTATGCGCAGGTCGAAGGCGAGGCGATGCGCAGGCGGATCGCAGCGCTTGAGCGCGAGTTGCAGCGGGCCGAGCCCCGCACGGTCGGAGGAGCGGCGTGAGCGGAACGGCAGGGCTCGCGGGCGTGCAGGCCTGCGTCTTCGACGCCTATGGCACGCTGTTCGATTTCGCTTCCGCCGCGGCGCGCTGCGAGGACGTGCCAGCCGACAGACGCGCAGCGCTGACTGCGCTCTGGCGCGACAAGCAGCTGCAATATACCTGGCTGCGAACCCTCGAGGGCCGCTACGAGGACTTCTGGCGGGTCACGGGCGACGCGCTCGATTTCGCGCTGGAAACCCTCGAGCTGGCGGCCCCGCATCGACGGCGGACCTTGATGGAGCTCTATCGCGAGCTTATGCCTTTCCCCGAAGTTCCTGCCGTTCTCAAGGTCCTGCGCCAACGCGGGTTTCGCACCGCCATTCTCTCCAACGGCTCACCCGATATGCTCGGCGCGATGGTGTCTCGCGCGGAACTCTCGGACGCCTTCGACTTCGTGCTCTCCGCGGATGCGGTCGGCGTCTTCAAGACCCATCCGGCTGTCTATCAATACGCGCTGAACACGCTGGGCCTCGACGCGAAGGCGATCTCCTTCCAATCCTCGAACGGCTGGGACGCCTATGGGGCGTCGGATTTCGGGATGCGCGTCGTCTGGTGCAACCGCTACGGCCAGCAGCCGGAACGCCTGCCCGGCGCACCGGACTTCGTGGTGAGCACGCTCGCCGAACTGCCCGATTTATTGCCCGAATCCTGCTGACTCACCACTTCTCCGTGGAAGGCCGCGCTTCGACCTCGAAGCTCCAGGCCGAACGGTCCTGAGCGACGAGCGAGGCGGCGATGGCGGCCACTCCCGCGGGATCGATGAAGAAGTCGTCCGGCTTGCCGGGGAAGCGGCTTCGGGTGTCGGGCCCGCCGACGACGCCGTCCACAATGATAAGCGCGACATGAACGCCCGCCGGCCAAAGATGCCGCGCCATCGACTCCGCGAGGCCGCGCTGGGCCATTTTGGCGGGCGCGAAGGCGGCTGTCCCGGCCACGCCCCGCCGCGAGGCGGTCGCGCCGATGACGATGATTGCGCCCTTTCCGTTGCTCTTCATCGCGGGAATGACCTCGCGCGCAGCGAGATGGAGACCCATTGCGTTCACTCGCCACGCCCGCTCGAAGTCTTCCGGCGACACGTCCTCGACCGTCCCCCAGACGCCGGAGCCCGCGTTGTAGACGAGAACGTCCGCTTCGCCGAGATCGGCGCGCAGCGCAGCGAAGGCGGCGGCGAGAGACGCCGCCTCGGTCACGTCGCAGGCATAGGCGCGGGCGTCCGGCAATGCGCCGGCGAGCTTGCTGGTGAGGTCAGTGCGTCGCGCCATCAACGCAACCGCGTATCCATCGGCGCTGAATTTTCGCGCGATAGCCTCGCCATTGCCGGGACCGACCCCGACGACGGCGCAAACGGGCGGCCTGTCCTTGACCATGAACGATCCTCCTTCACGAATGCGCGACGACTCTGGAGCCGGATGACGGCCAAGGCTTGACGCTCAGCGCCGAACGCGGCACTCAACTTCCAGCCGCCGTCCGGATACTTCGGCGAAAGACGACCATACAGGCAGGAAGCGCGAGGCGCATCGATGAACGCTCATCCGTGGGAAAAGTCGTATCCCGCTGGCGTCCGCTGGGACGCCGCCCTGCGCGCGGCGCCCCTGCAGAGCGTGCTAGAGGCTTCGGCCAAGCGATTCGCGGACCATCCCGCGCTCGAATTCATGGGCCGCCGCATCACCTATGCGGAGCTCGACGCGCTCGCCAACCGCGCGGCCGCCGGCTTCCAGAAGCTCGGCGTCGGTCCGGGCGTCCATGTCGGCCTCTATATGCCCAACACACCCCACTACGTGATCGCCTTTTTCGGCGTGTTGAAAGCCGGAGGCGTGGTCGTCAATTATTCTCCGCTCGACGTTTTGAAGACGCTGCAATTCAAGATCGAGAACAGCGAGACGGACTTTCTCGTGACCCTCGACCTGGCCGCGCTCATGCCGCAGGCGGAGGCGCTGCTGATCGGCACGCGCGTGAAGGCGCTGATCGTCGGCGAATTCCCGGAATTCGCCGCGGCGCCCGGCCCTGTCGCGGCGCATATGAAGGCCGCGAGCATGCTCGTCGAGGTCAAGCGCGACGAACATCACCTGACCTTCGCGAGCCTTCTCGACAACGACGGCCATTACGTCGCCCACCCGCTGGGCGACCTCGCCGATGCGCTTGCCGTCATCCAGTACACCGGCGGCACGACCGGCACGCCGAAGGGGGCGATGCTCAGCCACGCCAACCTAACGTCAGCCTGCCGCCAATATACGATTACCGGCTCGGGCGTCGGCGCGACCGCGCTCGAAGAGGGCAAGGAGCGCATCCTGTGCGTGCTGCCGCTCTTTCACATCTATGCGCTCTCGGCTGTTCTCATCATGGCGCTTGGGATCGGCGCCGAAGTGATTCTGCATCCGCGCTTCGATCCGGCGGCGGTCGCAAAGGACATTTCCGAGAAGAAGATCACGGTTTTCCCGGGCGTCCCGACCATGCATGTCGCGCTCCTGAACCTGCCGGATCTCAAGGCTTACGACTTCTCGTCCCTGAAATTCTGCGGCTCGGGCGGGGCGCCGCTTCCCGTCGAGGTGTTGCGCCAGCTCGAGGCGACGCTCGGCTGCCGCACGGCTGAGGGATGGGGCATGTCGGAAACTTCGCCTGCCGGCACGTTCACGCCGCGTTCCATGCCGGCCCGCGCGGGCTCCTGCGGCATTCCCCATCCGAACGTCCAGATGAAATTCGTGGACGTGACCGACCCCGAGCGCGAAGTCCCGTTCGGGGAACGCGGCGAGATCTGCGTCAAGGGCCCGAACGTGATGAAGGGCTACTGGAAAGCGCCGGAAGCCAACGCGACGGCCTTCACGAAGGACGGCTTCTTCCGCACGGGCGACGTCGGCTACATGGACGAGGACGGTTTCGTCTTCATCGTCGATCGCACCAAGGACATGCTGTTGTGCGGCGGCTACAACGTTTATCCGCGCAATATCGAGGAGGCGATCTATCAACATCCCTCCGTCGAGGAAGTCAGCGTCATCGGCGTGCCGGACGCCTATCGCGGCGAAGCGCCGAAGGCCTTCGTGAAGCTGAGGGCGGGGGCGCCGCCCCTAACGCTCGACGCCCTGAAGGAATTCCTCAAGGACCGGCTCGGCAAGCACGAAATGATCTCCGCGCTCGAAATCCGCGACGCGCTGCCGAAGACCCCGGTCGGCAAGATCTCCAAGAAGGATCTGCGGCAGCAGGAGATGCGTGCGGCGGAGTAGCCGAGGCTCGCGGCCAAAGCCGGTCAGGCCGCGTCCCTGACATGCGGGTTCTTGATCGTCTGCAGCACCTCGAAGCCCTCAAATTCGGGATGCCCGAGGTAAAGCGGCTTGTTGGAGCCCGCGTTGCGATGAGCTTCGCGGAAGTGTTCCGACTGAGTCCAGGCGGTGAAAGCGTCCTTGCTCTCCCAAACCGTATGCGACGCATAGAGCACATGATCGTCGCGCTCCGGACCGCGCACGAGGTGAAACTCGACGAAGCCGGGCACACGATCGAGGCGCGTGTCGCGCGACAGCCAGACCTGCTCGAACGCGCTCTCGTTTCCCTTGGTCACCTTGAAGCGATTTATTGCGATATACATGCCGATATTCCTTCTCGAACGATCGCGGCAATCCTGTCCGGGCGCGCTTCGAAGACGGAGATGAATTCGGGAGCCGCGCCGGATTGTAGCCGGAACTCTAAGACCGGACACCCAATCCCGTCGAACGGAATTGTCGCCCCAAAGGCTCCGCGTTGGCATTTGACCGGCCGGCGGCGCAAAGGGTGCGACTGAATTTGCGTATTGACCCGGCTATGTCCGGCTGGTCCAGAATGAAGTTCGGCGGGCGTTCCGCAATCCATGACGCCGCCACATTGCCAATGCACGGTGGCGTGTCTATCGTTCGAGTTTGGCGCTGCGGCCGGCTCGTTGGCGGCGTGAATTCAGGGGGATAGTAGACACGATGGCGCGGAGGCTGATCGAGCGGCAAGCAACGCCTTCCCAGCAGTGGCTCGGCGACCGAATGGTGGGTTGCCCGGTTCATGAGGTGCGCGAGCGGCTTCGCGCCGCGGACCTGCGCCCAACCCTGCAGCGGATCGCCCTCGGGTGGCTGCTGTTCGGTCGGGGAAACCGGCACGTGACGGCGGAAATCCTTCACGAAGAGGCGACGGCTGCGCGGGTGCCCGTGTCGCTTGCAACGGTCTACAACACTCTGCGCCAGTTTTCCGATGCGGGCCTGCTGACGGAAATCGGCGTCGACGGGTCGAAAACCTTCTTCGACACCAACACCTCGCGCCATCATCATTTCCTGCTTGAGGACGAGCAGACGCTTATCGACATTCCCGAGGGACGGATTTCGGTCGCCGGCCTTCCCGAGGCGCCGGACGGAATGGAGATCACCCGCGTCGATCTGGTCGTGCGGGTGAAGCGGAAGCCGGATTAGAACGGGCGTTCACGGGTCGCCGAGTTCTCCCGCCAAGCAGGCGATCGCAAAAGCATAGATCATCGCGACTTCGCCCAGTCGGTCGAACCGGCCGGGCTGGCCGCCATGGCCGGCTTCCATGTCGGTACGGAGGATCACCGGCCCGCCACCGGTCATCGTGGCGCGCAGGCGCTGCACCCACTTGGCCGGCTCCCAATAGGTGACGCGCGGGTCGGTCAGACCCGCAAGCGCCAGAATCGGGGGGTAACGCTGGGGCTTCACATTGTCGTACGGGCTATAGGAGCGGATCGTCTCGAAGGCCGCCCTGTCACGGATCGGATCGCCCCATTCGAGCCATTCGGCTGGGGTCAGCGGCAGCGTCTCATCCATCATCGTCGCGAGCGCATCGACGAAGGGCACATCAGCGACAACGCCTCCGAAAAGGTCCGGGGCCAAATTGGCGACGACGCCCATGAGCAGCCCGCCGGCGCTCCCACCCTGCGAAACGATACGGCCCGCGGACGTATAGCCTTCCGCGACGAGATGACGGGCGGCGGCGATAAAGTCGGAAAACGTGTTCGGCTTCTTCGCGAGCTTGCCGTTCTCGTACCAGTCCCAACCCTTGTCCGTGCCGCCGCGCACGTGGGCGATTGCGTACACGAAACCGCGATCGACCAGCGACACGCGATTGGAGCCGAAACTCGCCTCGACGTTCCAGCCATAGGAGCCATAGCCGTACAGCAGCAACCGCGCGGCGCCGTCGCGGGCGAGGCCCCGCCGCATGAGCAGCGACACAGGCACGCGTTCACCGTCCCCGGCCGGGGCGAAGACAAGGCGGGTCTCGTAGAGGTCCGGGTCGAAACCGGGAACCTCCTGGCGCTTCACGACGTCGCGGGCGCGCGTCGCGCAATCGTAGTCGATGATCGTCTCCGGCCTGTTCATGGCCGAATGGCGGAAGCGGAAGAGCGGAGTGTCGAATTCGTAGGTCGTCGCGAATTCGAGATCGTAGGTCTCCTCCTCGAAGGCGATGTCATGCACCGCGCCGCTCCTGAGATCCTGCACGGCGAGGCGGGGCCTGCTGTCTTCGCGGACGAGCGCGACGAGGAAATCTCGGCTCAGCGTACAATCGGCAATAAAGCGGCCGGGCCGATGCGAAACGACGTCCCGCCACTGCGCCTCGCCATTCGGGACGCGCGGACCCCGCACGATGCGAAAGTCGCGCGCGCCCGCATTGGTGCGGATCAGGAGTTCTTCGCCGTGGTCCATCACATCGTAGAAATGCCCGCTGCGACGCGGAGCAACGAGCAGCGGCGGAGACCTTGGATGGTCAAGGTCGATCAGATGCGTTTCGGAAGCGTCGTGTCCGTGAACGGAAACGAGCGCCGCGCGGCCGAGCCGGGTCGCGGAAATGCCGAGGAACCAGGCGGGATCGCGCTCGGCGAAGACCTCGACATCCTCGCCTTGCGGCGTCCCCAGGCGGTGTAGCATCACGCGAAAGGGGCGGTGGGCTTCGTCCTGCTCGACATAGAGGAAGGCGCTCGAGTCCCGCGTCCAGACGATAGCGCCGGTGGCGTTCGCGACACTGTCGGGAAGGTCGATTCCCGCTGCGACGTCGCGCACGGCTATGGTGAGAATCTCCGAGCCGAGAACGTCGGCGCTCCAGGCGAATTTGGCGTGATCGGGCGAGTGCGCGGCGGCTTCGATCTCGAAATAAGCTTTGTCCTTCGCACGCTCGTCGCCGTCGAGGAGAATAGTCTCATCGCCGCCCGCCCGCGGCCTCCGGCAGAAGACGCGATGCTGCCCGCCCTCGCGGAAGCGGCTGTAATAGGCGAAAGGCCCGTCAAGCTGTGGGGGAGACGAGTTCATCTTCCTTGATGCGCGCGCGCATCTCGCGAACGAGCACATCCTGCAAGGCGCGGGTGGGGGCCAGGATCGCGTCGGCGTAGGCGTTCTCCGCGTCCAGTACGGCGCGGATGTCTTTCGGCAGCTTCTCCGGATCGCGTAGCGCCTCGCGCCAGTTGTCGGCGCGAAGCCAAGCGTATTCGTCCGTCCACTCTACGCCGTGAGCTGACCGCTGCGCGGGCCGAACTCCGCGCGCGCGGGGGCTTTGGCGGCACGATTTGCGCTGTCACTGGGCGGCGCTCCGGGCAGCGCTGCGCGGAGCGGCCAGCTTCTGGAAAGCAAGGGGCACTTCGGCCGGGGAGGCGCAAAGCGCCGCCGCGCCATAGGCTCTGAGTTCCTGCTCGCCGCCATAGCCCCAGAGCGCGCCGATGGTCGGAATAGAATGCAGGCGCGCGGCGACGATGTCGTGCTTGCGATCGCCCCACATGAGGCAATCATGAGCGTCGAGCCGCCGGTCTTCGAGGATATGTCCGATGAGCGTCCCCTTGTCTTCGAAGCGACCGTCAAACTGGGCGCCGAAGGCTTCCTCGAAATAGGCGTCGAGCACGAAATGGCGCAAAATGATTCGGGCGTAGTCGACCGGCTTCGATGTGCACAGGAAGAGGCGAACACCCTTCGCCCTGAGTTCCCCGAGCGCGCCGAGCACACCCTCATAGACCGTCGCCTGAAAGAGGCCGGTCGCCCCATATCGCGCACGGTAGAAGCCCAAAGCCTTCTCGACGTCTGCCTCCTCGCCGAGGACTTCGGCGAAGGAAGTTCTTAGTGGCGGCCCGATGATCCATGTGAGGTCGTCCGGCGCGGGCGCCGCACCACCCATCGCCTCGACCGCATAGCGGAAACATTCGATGATGCCCTGGGCCGGATCGGTCAGCGTGCCGTCGAGATCGACCAGCAGAACGTTTCGCGCTCGCGTCGCTCCCACTTGCTTGTCCTCACCTCTCAACGGCGTAAGCGATCAAAGCGTTTCCCACGAGCTTCGTTCGGCCGCGCGAAAGAGCGCATCGATGACGCGCATGTTCATGACGGCGTCCTCGATCGGGAATTCGAGCGGCGCCTCGCCCAGCACGGCGCGCGAGAAGGCGTCTCCCTGCAACGTATATTGATCGCAAACCGCGAACTCCTCGAATCGGGCGCCGCCGCCCATGAGATCCACTCCGGAATTGATCACAATCCGGGTCGGATGGTCGGGCGGCGCGTTGAAGGGAATCAGAACCTCGATGCGGCCCTTCTCGCCTACGATCGTGACACGCTGATGGCCCGAAAGCTGCGTGGCGGCGCTGAAGGTCAGATGCCGGCCGCCCGGGAAACTCCAGGATTGCGCTAGCAAGCCGATCGGTGCCGAAATTCGGATCGCGATCGAGGGTCGCCACCACCCGCGATAGGCTCGGCGCCGAAGATATAGCGCGCAGTCAAGACGGCATAGCAGCCAATGTCATACAGGCCGCCGCCGCCGGGCGGCCGATTCCGCACGTTCTCAGGATCGAGCAACCGGTAGGAGAAGAAGGTCTGGATCGCATTCGCCGCGCCGATCTCTCCGCTCCTTACGAGTTCGCGCGCGCGCCGCCATTGCGGATGAAAGCGCACCATGAAGGCTTCGGCGACGAGGCGTCCGGTACGCTTCTGCGCCGCGACCAGCGTTTCCGCTTCCGCCACGTCGAGGCCAATGGGTTTCTCGCAGAGCACGGGCTTGCCGGCCTCCATCGCCTTGATCGTCCAGGGGACGTGCAGCTCATTCGGCAGCGGATTATAGATCGCCTCGATCTCGGGGTCGGCGAGAAGCGCCTCATAGGAGCCGTAGGCCGCCGGTATGCCGAGGCGCCCGGCGGCTTCCTGCGCCCTGCCGAGGTCGCGCGAGGCGATGGCGGCAATTTCCGCAACTTCGCCGCGCTGCATCGCGGGGATGACTTTTTCCGTCGCGATCTTGGCGACGCCGAGCACGCCCCACTTCACTTTCCGCATGAGCTCCCCTTCCCTGTCTGGCCGTGGCGTCTCAAGCCTTCGGGGCAGGCACGCGGCCCTCAGCCTGCCGGGCGAGCATCCAGCCTGGATATTCCGGCTTTAGCGCGCTCGCCGCATCGAGCTTCGCAATCTCGTCCGCCGTCAAGGCGAGTTCGGCGGCGGCGAGATTGTCGTCGAGCTGCTCGAGGCTCTTCGCGCCGATGATGACGCTCATCACGCCTTTGCGTTGAAGGAGCCAGGCGAGTGCGACGCGCGCAATCGACGTCTCGTGCGCCTTCGCAACCGTCTCCATTCCGTCGATGACGTCATAGGCGCGGTCCTTATCGACCGGCGGAAAGTCGAACACCGTGCGCCGCGAAGCGTTGTCGCCTTTCTTCTCGCGCGTGAACTTGCCGGACAGGAAGCCGCCCGCAAGCGGGCTCCATACCATGACGCCGAGGCCCTGATCCTCGACGAGCGGAATGATCTCGCGCTCGAGGTCTCGTCCGGCGATCGAATAATAAGCCTGCACCGTCTCGAAGCGCGCATAACCGCGCTTGTCTGAAATCGCGAGCGCCTTCATGATCTGCCAGGCGGCGAGGTTCGAGCAGCCGACCGTGCGCACGAGACCCCGCGACACGCAATCGTCGAGCGCGCGCAGCGTCTCCTCGAATGGCGTTACGGGGTCGAAGCCGTGGATCTGATAGAGATCGACGTGTTCCAGCCCGAGCCGCTTCAGGCTCGCGGCGATCTGGTCCATGATGTGGCCGCGCGACAGACCGACCGCGTTCGGCCCAGGACCCATCCGGCCGCGCACTTTCGTCGCAATGATCACGTCTTCGCGTTTCGCCCCGAGGTCGCGCAGCGCCTGACCGAACTGAACCTCGGACTGGCCTTCCGAATAGACATTCGCGGTGTCGAAGAAATTGACGCCGGCTTCGAGCGCCCGGCCGACGAGTTCTGTCGAGCTCTTCTGATCCAGATCGCCGATGGCGCGCCAGAATCCCGCGCCGCCGCTGAAGGTCATCGTGCCGAGACAGATTTCCGAGACGAACTGGCCAGTTCGGCCAAGCGGACGATAGCGCATGAGTTGGATCCTGTAAGCGAGGAGGGAGCGTGAGCCGCAGGAGCGGCCGAAAGGGGCGCCTCCAGCTTAGCGCGTCACGGATTCGTCGCGCAAGGCGCCCCACGCTCCGCCGCTTCCGCTCGCAGGAAAGTGACCTGCCGTCCCTACGCCGCCTGAGCATCGACCGGCGGCGCCATGGCCCCGGTCATCATGGCGACGGCGTCCGACATCGTAACCGACTTCGGGTCCACGACGGTGAGGCGGCGGCCGAGGCGGTGGATGTGGATGCGATCGGCGACCTCGAACACGTGGGGCATGTTATGCGAGATCAGAATGATCGGCATGCCCCGCCGCTTAACGTCGAGAATGAGTTCGAGCACCCGGCGAGACTCCTTCACCCCGAGCGCCGCCGTCGGTTCGTCCATGATGACGACGCGCTTGGCGAAAGCGGCCGCGCGCGCAACCGCGACGCCCTGCCTTTGGCCGCCTGACAGCGTCTCCACCGGCTGGTGGATATTCTGAATGGTCATCAGCCCGAGCTCGTTGAGCTTTTCGCGCGCGAATTTGGACATCGCAGCCCGGTCCAGCGCGCGAAACCACTGGCCCATGAGACCCTTCATCCGAATCTCACGGCCAAGGAAAATATTGTCCGCGATTGATAGCGCGGGCGACAGGGCGAGATTTTGGTAGACCGTCTCGATCCCCGCCTCGCTGGCTTCGATTGGCGAATGGAACTTGACGATTTCGCCGTTAAGCCGAATCTCGCCCGCATCCGGAACGACCGCGCCACAGAGCGCCTTGATCAACGAGGATTTGCCCGCGCCGTTGTCGCCGATGACCGCAAGAATTTCGCCGGGATACAGGTCGAAATCCGCGTGATCGAGAGCCGTCACCCGGCCGTAGCGTTTGACGAGCGACCGGGCTTGCAGAACAGGCGTCACGGTCATTTCGCAACCCTCCGGATCCACTGGTCGAGCGCAACCGCGATGATGATCAGGACGCCGATGGCGAATTCCTGCCACAGCACGTCGAGGCCCGCGAGCGAAACCGCGGAGCGGAACACTCCGACGATGAGCGCGCCAATCACAGTCCCCACGATCGAGCCGCGGCCGCCGAACAGGCTCGTTCCGCCGATCACCACCGCGGTGATGCTATCGAGATTCGCATTCTCGCCTGCAGTCGGGCTGATCGCGCCGACGCGCCCGATGAGCGCCCAACCGGCGATGGCCGCGATGAGGCCCGCCAGCACATAGACGCTAAGCAGGATATGGTCGGTGTTAATACCCGCCAGCCTTGCGGCTTCGGGATCATCGCCAGTCGCGTAGACATGGCGTCCGTAGGCCGTGCGATTGAGGACATACCAGACCACCGCCGCCACAATGAGCATAAGGAAAGTGCCCCACATGATCAGGGCGGATCCGATTTGAATCTGATTTCCCATGATCTGCAGGAACCAGGCCTTATCCTGGATGTCCTGCATGCCGATGGTTTCGCTCTCCGAATAGAAGGTGTTGAGCGCCCCGATGATGCTGAGGGTGCCCAATGTCACGATGAAGGGTGGCATTTTCAGGCGTGTGATCAGCACCCCGTTGAGGAAACCGAAGGCGGAGCCGACAAGCAGGCCGAGCGGAAACGCGAGGATCACCGGCAGGCCGTCGATCACGCCAAGGCGACCCATGACCACCGAGGAAATGACCATGATGACGCCGACCGAAAGATCAATGCCGGCCGTCAGGATCACCAGCGTCTGGCCAATGCCAAGAATGCCAGTGACCATGACCTGAGTGAACACGGTCGAGATGTTGCTGGCCGCCGTGAAGCGGGAAGGATTGACGGCGACACCGAGCAGCAACCCGAGGATCAGCACTACGAAGGGAACGGTTGTCGGATAAACGTGCAGGAAGCGCTGGATGCGCTGCAGAGGAGTTGCGCGCGCTTCCTCGAAGGACGCGACCCCTGTGGAGGCGCCGGAAAGAACCTTCTCGAATTCCTGCTGGGGAGGCCGCCCGGCCTGCGACGCGTCGGTCATGGCTGTCCTCGTTCGTTTCCCGCGACCGCATTCTCTTCTAGGATCGACGCCCGCCGAATCTCCGACGGGCGCCTTTTCCCTAGCGGTTTACAAGATTAAGCGCCGAAGCTCAGGGGAAATCAACCCCAGCACTTCTTGAGGCCCTCCTCCACAGAAATGGACGGAACACCCGGCACCGGATGGTCGGTCACCAGCGCTTCGCCGGTGTCCTTGCTCACGGGCTTCTGGCCGGTCTTGATATAGTTGGCGATGGCTTCGACGCCGTCCGAAGCCATCAGAAGCGGGTACTGCTGGGAGGTCGCGCCGATGATTCCTTCCTTGACCCATTTCACGCCCTGACAGCCGCCGTCGACCGCGACGATCAGCACGCCGTTCTGCTTGCCGGCCGCCTTGAGAGCCGCGTATCCGCCGTAAGCGGCCGGCTCGTTGATGGCGTAGACCAGATCAATATGGTCGGTCTTCTGGAGGATGTTCTCCATCGCCTTTCGGCCACCTTCGGTCGCGCCCTTGGTGACGTCGGAACCGACAATCTGCGGGCTGTCGCTCATCGCGTAATGCTTCTGGTCCTTCACCGCGATCCCAAAGCCCTTCAGAAAGCCGTTATGGCGCAGGTAATCGACGGTCGGCTGGTTGGCCGCGAGATCGAGGGTCGCGATCTTGGCGGTCTTGGCCTTGTCCCCCAGAGTGCCTTTCGCCCATTCGCCAATCAGTTCGCCTGCCTTGAAATTGTCGGTGGCGAAGTTCGCGTCCGCGGCCGTCATCGGATCAAGCGGCGTGTCGAGGGTGATGACGACGATGCCGGCTTTGCGAGCCTTCTCGACGGTCGGCACAATGGCGGTCGAATTCGCTTGGCACAAGCAGGATGCCCTTCGCGCCGGCCGACATGAGCTGCTCGATCGCCCGAACTTCGCCGTCATTGTCTCCGTCGAACTTGCCGGCGTATGCCTGGGGGGTCAGACCGAGTTCCTTGGCTTTCGCCTCGAAGCCCTCCTTCATCTTTACGAAGAAGGGGTTCGTGTTCGTCTTCGTGACCAGACCAACGATATCGCCCGCGGCTTGCGCGGAGCCTCCCGCCAGAGCGAGGGAAAGTGCGCCTGCAGCGGCGGCGCTAAACAGCTTTGAAAAGATGGACACGGATGTTCCTCCCTGGAGTTCTCATGCGACGCAGCAATCGCCCGAAGAGGGCGGCCGACTCTTGAACGCTGACACGCGTAGGCCGATATTGCTGTCGTCGTATGCTCATAGAGTCAAACTTTGAGCAGAAAGTCAAGAATAAATCTTCGCGATTGAATTATTGACTTTGCGCGACCTATGGCTCCAATCTAGCCATGGTTCGCATGAGTTCGGATAAAGAACGAGGGACGGAGGATGAAAGAGGCGCAGTCCGCGCTTGCTAGGCGCTCAGAACGCCTCGCTCGCGCGGAGAGCCACGAGCAGCTTTTCGCCCGAACCGGCCCGCCGGTAGCCAGCGGCGCCGACCAGAGCGGAGTTCGCGTCTACAACGAGCGGCTGCTTCTGTCGCTTGTCCGTCGCTTTGGACCCCTATCGAAGATCGAAGTTGCGCGAATGACCGGCCTGTCCGTGCAGTCGACGTCGGCGATCATGAACCGATTGCAATCTGAAGGACTGCTTAAACGCGAGGCGCCTTTGCGCGGCCGAGTAGGACAGCCGACCGTGCCGATGTCGCTCGATCCAGAGGGCGCGTTTTCCGTCGGCCTGAAAATCGGACGGCGCAGTTGCGATCTCGTGCTCATTGACTTTCGCGGCGCGGTTCGGAAGCGGATGCGGCGCACCTTCGCGTTCCCGACGCCAGCCAACGTCCTCGACTTTGTCGGAGAGGCGCTTCCAAGACTGACGGAAACGATGGAGCCGCAGCAGGAGCAGCGCGTGGCGGGCCTAGGCGTTGCAGCACCGTTCCAGCTTTGGACCTGGGAGTCGGAAATCGGCGCGCCAAAAGACGCAATGCAGACCTGGCGGGACTTTGACATCGAGCAGAAGATCGCCGACATCTGTCCCTATCCGGTGATGCTCTGCAACGACGCGACCGCGGCCTGCGCGGCCGAGTTTTTCCTTGGGCGGGGTTGGCGCTATCGTGACTTTCTCTACTTCTTTGTCGGCGCTTTCATCGGCGGGGGTCTTGTGCTCGACGGCGCGCTTCGCCTCGGCCGGACTGGAAACGCGGCGGCACTCGGCTCGATGCCAGTGACTCCCAAAGGCGTGGGCGGGCTGGCACCGCAACTCGTGGCCTGCGCCTCAATCGCGCAACTCGAACGTGCGCTGGCGAACGCCGGCGTCGACCCCTCTCCGATCTGGGCTGCCCCGGACGCCTGGGCTGACTTCGGGGTTCATGTCGATCGATGGATCGAGGACGTTGCCTCGGCGCTCGCCTACGCGAGCGTCGCGGCGACGTCCGTTATCGATTTCGAGGCAGTGATCATAGATGGCGAAATGCCAGCGGCTGTTCGAGACCGACTGACCGCCCGAACCGCACAGGTGTTTCAGTCTCTCGACCGACGCGGGCTGAGCGACGTCGACATTGTTCCGGGCGTGATCGGAGCCGATGCGGGCGCGATCGGCGGGGCGTCGCTGCCGCTGATTAAGAATTTCGGGCGCGATCGCGAGGTTCTCCTCAAGGACATCGCACGCCCGGTTTGACGCGAATTGACTGGACGCCGCGCTGCTTTCTGCGCGATGTCCTTCGCAGCGAAATCAACGCAAGTGAGGCGAAATGGCCGCGCGTATCGTCAAAGTCGACCCATTTGATCTTGTCGTGTTCGGCGGGACCGGAGATCTCGCCTACCGCAAACTCTACCCGGCGCTGTTTCATCGGGACCAGAGCGAGCAGTTCACCGAACCATCGCGGATTATCGGCGTCTCACGCCGGCATCTGAGCAATGAAGAGTTCCGCGCCGCAGTCAAGGACGCGCTAGCCAAATTCAGCGGGATCAAGGGGAATGGCGCTCTCGACCGCTTCCTGTCCCGCTTTCACTATGTCGCCGCGGATGCGACAAGCGATGCGGGCTGGCCCGAACTCAAGACGCTGCTAGACGGCGACGAGCGAATTCGCGCATTTTATCTCGCAACGAGTCCCGACCTCTTCTGTCCGCTCGCGAACCGCATCAGCGCCGAGGGCTTGGTTACGGAAAAATCACGCATCATCGTCGAGAAGCCGATCGGTCGGAACGCGAAGACCGCCGACATCATCAACAACGCGCTCGGCGCTGCCTTCTTCGAGCGCAACATTTTTCGCATCGATCACTATCTCGGCAAGGAGTTGGTGCAAAATCTTATGGCGCTCCGCTTTGCCAACATCCTGCTCGAGCCTCTGTGGAATAACGCGCATATCGACCACGTGCAGATTACCGTCGCCGAAACGCTCGGCGTTGAAGGACGCGGCGCCTATTATGATCAGTCCGGCGCCATCCGCGACATGGTGCAGAACCATATGATGCAGCTTCTCTGCCTTGTGGGAATGGAGCCGCCCAATTCGATGGCGGCCGACGCCCTGCGGGATGAGAAGCTCAAGGTCCTGAAAGCGCTCGATCCGATCACCGAGGCGAATGCGGCGACCATGACTGTTCGCGGACAATATCGCTCAGGCTTCGCGGACGGCGGACCCGTCCCGGGTTATCTGCACGACATCGGCGAGGAGGAGAGCGAGACCGAAACCTTTGTCGCGCTCAAGATGGGCATCGCCAACTGGCGTTGGGCGGGACGTCCCCGTTCTATCTCAGAACGGGCAAACGCCTCCCGCAGCGCTTTTCCGAGATCGTCGTCGGATTCAAACGCGTGCCGCACATCATTTTCGATATGCCGCGTGACGTGGTGCCTGCGAACCGCCTTGTGATCCGCGTTCAGCCGGACGAGGGAATCAAGCTATGGATGATGATCAAGGAACCGGGTCCGGGAGGCATGCGGCTGCAACATGTCCCTCTCGACATGAGCTTCGCCGAGACGTTCCGCGGGCCCTCTGCCGACGCTTACGAGCGGTTGCTGATGGATTCCATCCGCGGCAATGCGGCGCTCTTCATGCGTCGCGATGAAGTGGAGGCGGCTTGGGCATTCATTGATCCGATCCGCGAGGCATGGAAGGCGTCGTCCGAGCCTCCACGACCCTACGCCGCCGGCACCTGGGGCCCGAACGCTTCCGTCGCGCTGATTGAGCGCGACGGTCGCACGTGGAATGAGGAATATGACGACGGGGACTAAGTCCCGTTGACACGCGGGACGAAGCAGGAATCCGAATTCGGCCGCATGCGGAACCCAGCCGCTCTCCTGTTTTTGCGGGCGTCCCGCGGCCGCCCGGTTTCTACGCCTTGATAAACGGACAGCCTCCCTTATCCATCGGACGGAACGCCTCGTCAGGCGGGACTGTCGAGACAAGTTCGAAATAATCCCAGGGGTACTTCGACTCTGACGGCTTCTTCACCCTATAGATGAAAATGGGCTGCAGCCTTCGGCCGTCCTCGCGGATCTTCCCCTTGCCCATGATCGGGTCATCCGTCGGGATCGCCTTCATCGCATCGACAAGCTTGACGCCATCCGCGGCGCTTTTCGTCTGCGCCATTGCCTTCATCAGATGCAGGGTCGCGGAATACATGCCAGCCTGCATATCATCGGGCATGTTCTTCTTCGGATCCTTCTCCTGAAAACGCTTGCTGAAGGCCCGCGTTGCGTCATCCGTGTCCCAATAGAAGGACTGCGGGCAGAGCGCCCCACTCAGGGTCGCGAGCCCCAGCGCCGGAACATTGGTGACAGTGAGGGTAAAGGCGGCGAAACCGTTCTTCGGGGCGATGCCGAACTCATGCGCCTGCTTGAAGCAGCCGCTCGTATCGCCGCCCGCGTTGGCGAAGGCGATAACGTCCGCGCCAGACCCCTGCGCCTGCAAAAGGAAAGAGGAAAAGTCGGCCGTATTGATCGGATGGCGGACCGAGCCCAAAACCTTGCCGCCGGCCGCCTCAACTGCCGCTGCGCATTTGGCCTCCATGTCCTTGCCGAAGGTGTAGTCGGCCGTGATGAAGAACCATGTCTTTCCACCCTTCTCAGTAATCGCCCGGCCAAGGCTCGTCCCTGAGGAATACGTATCGTAAGTCCAGTGAACAAAATTCTTCGAGCACTTCGGCCCAGTCATCACCGATGAGCCGGCTCCCGAGCCGATCACCGCCTTGTTCTTCTCCTGCGCCACCGCAATAACGGCAAGCGCGACGGCGGAGTTTGGTAGGTCCATGATCACGTCGACATTCTCAGTGTCGAACCAACGCCGCGCGATGGCCGCTCCGACATCCGGCTTGTTCTGGTGATCGGCGGAGATGATCTCGACCGGAACGCCAAGCTTTTTGGAGTAATCGTCCACTGCGAGCTGCGCCGCGATCACCGAGCCGATGCCTTGGAAATCAGAATACACGCTCGACATATCATTGAGGACGCCGATCTTCAGCGGCTTCATATCCTGCGCGAAACTCATTCGGGGCGCCAAAGCCAGCGCCGCGCCTCCCACGAGCATCTGGCGGCGCGTCGCGCCGAATGCCTGCGTCATGCGATTGTCCTCCCTTGTCGAAGCCCGGCGCCTCTTTTGCCCGTCCGACAACGAGAGGGAGGCCCAAGCGCGTTTGGAGACTGTGAGACAGGATTCCGACAGCCGAGTTAATCGCAATGTTGCGTCCACAACAACGGCGCAGGCCGCCGCCGGCGAGGCGCTCGTAGAACGAGAAAACTCGCCACGCCGCTATCGATCGGCAGGAACTTCGCGAGCGCCCTCGGATACATAGGTCCCGGCGAGTTCGCCACGAAGCTTCCCCTTCTGAATCTTGCCCGTCGCCGTCTTCGGCATCTGCTCGACAAAAAGAATGCGTTTGGGGCATTTGAAGGGGCTCAAATGCGCCCGAACCTTCGCCAAAAGATCGTCCTCGCCCAGCGTGCGGCCTTCCTTCACAATGACGACGGCCGTAACCGCTTCGCCCCACCGATCGTGCGGCAGGCCGATCACCGCAGTCTCCTGAATGGCGGGGTCGGCGGCGTATAACGCCTTCTCCACTTCGATCGAGGCGACATTTTCTCCGCCCGTCTTGATCACGTCCTTGAAGCGATCCTCGAACCATAGGACGCCGTCGGCGTCGAAATGGCCACAATCTCCCGAATGGAACCAGCCATGCTGAAACGCGCGTTCGGTCGCCGCTTCGTCCCGCAGGTATTCGGTCATGACCTGCGGACCGCGGTAGACGATCTCACCTGACTGCCCTTGGGGCAGCAAGCGCCCAGTCTCATCCATGATTGCCGCCTGCGTATTGGGCGAAGGCGTGCCGACCGCGCCGGCATGGCTCAACTGATGTTCGGGACGGAAATAGACCGCCAGCGGATTCATCTCCGTCTGACCGAACATCAGGGAGAACTCGCAGCCGAACCTTGCCATCGCGTTTTTCAACTCATGCGTCGGCATCGGCGCCATCGCATAGACTGCGAGCCTCAAGCTCGACACCCCGCGAGGCCGCGCATCCAGTTGCTCCAGCATCGCCCGATACATCATGGGGAGCGCGAACGTCACAGTCAGTCTTTCGGATTGGATCAGGTCCAGAAGCCGGTCCGCATCGAATCCCTTCTGGATGAAAACCGCGGCGCCAACTGCAATGGCCGGAGTGACGAAAGCGTTCAGCTGCGCGGTGTGGAACATCGGCATGAGCGCAGTGATGCGATCATCGCTGCTGAGCCTCGTATCGAGCGCTGCCCCGAGCGATTCCAGATACACCGCCAGATGACTGCTGACGACGCCCTTCGGCGCGGATGTCGTGCCGCTGGTATAGAGGTACGACAGCGGATCGCGATCCTCCACGAAGGCCTCAGGTTCCGCCCCCTTCTCGTTCTCGACGAGGTTGCCAAAGTCGTAGGTCCGTCGTCCCGATACATCCCCGTCCGGCGTCGCTCCAATCACAATGACGTCCTGAACGCTCGGCGCGTCATCGAGTCCCGTTTGCAACTGCGCGATGAGAGCTGCCTCGACCACTACCACTTTGACGCCCGCGTGCGCGAGGACGTAGCCAAGCTCCTTGTGACGCCAGAACAGATTGATGGGCACGCAGACGAGACCAAGCTTCGCACACGCGTAATAAACGGCAACGAACTCGACGCTGTTCGTCGACATCAGCGCGACCGCGTCGCCGCGGACAAGCCCGAGCCCGGAAAGCGCATGGGCCGTCCGGTTCACGAGGGCGTTCAGATCGGCGTAAGTCATTCGCCGATCGCCCTCGACGAGAGCCAAGGCGTCAGGAGCTCCGCGCACAACTTCGAATAAGCATGTCGCCGACGTTGACGCGTGAGATGAGATTTCGGCCGATGATTTTGTCCATTCCTGTCCTCCCTTATCGACATCGATCCCCACGTCTTTCAGCGAGCGGGAGCGTTCGCGCCGGATCTAAAATCGAAAGACACCATAGCCCGGCTCTCCCAGCGGCGCATTGAGCGAGGCAGAGATAGCGACGCCAAGCGCGTTGCGCGTGTCGACAGGATCGATGATTCCGTCGTCCCAGAGTTCCGACGTCGCATAATAGGCGGAAAGCTGCTCCTGATAGGCCTGCAGCGTCTGCTCCCAAACTCGGTCAATGGCCTCTTGTCGATCGCCTGACCGTTGCGCTTCATCTGGTTGACCTTGACCTCGACCAGCGTGTTGGCCGCCTGCTCGCCGCCCATGACGCCGATCTGATGGTTCGGCCAGGCGAACAGGAAGCCGTGCATCGAAGGCGCGCCCGCACATGCCGTAATTGCCGGCGCCGAACGAGCCGTTGCACATGATCGTGAATTTCGGCACGCGCGAGCAGGACTGCGCCATGATCATCTTCGCGCCATCCTTGGTGATGCCCCGGCGCTCGTATTCGCGGCCAACCATGTAGCCGGTGATGTTCTGCAGGAACACGAGCGGCGTATTGTTCTGGTTGCACAGCTCGATGAAATGACCACCCTTCAGCGAAGAATCGTTGAAGAGCACGCCGTTGTTGGCGAGGACACCGACCTTGTAGCCCCAGATATTGGCGAAGCCGCAGACAAGCGTCGTGCCGTAGTTGGGCTGATATTCGTGGAACCGGCTGCCATCGACGATGCGCGCGATGATCTCGCGCATGTCGAACTGCCTTCTTGACGTCGCTCCGGGAGGATTCCGTAAAGCTCCTCGGGATCGTAAGCCGGCGCCTCGACCGACTCCCGCTGGCATTCCCATTTGCGGGGACAGCTCCCACTGGGCAACGATTTCGCGCCCGATGTGGATCGCCTCGTCCTCGCTAGATGCGGGATAGTCGCAGACGCCGGAGACGCTGGTGTGCATGTCGGCGCCGCCAAGCTCCTCGACGCTCACCTCCTCGCCGGTTGCGGCGCGCACGAGCGGAGGCCCGCCGAGAAAGACCGCGCCGGTTCCGCGCACGATCACGTTATAGTCGGAAAGCGCGGGAATATAGGCGCCGCCGGCGGTGCAGTGGCCGAAGACCAGCGCGAGCTGCTTCACACCCATCTTCGACAGCAGCGATTGATTGCGGAAGATGCGCCCGGCCATGTAGCGGTCGGGGAACACTTCCGACTGTAGCTGAAGGAAACCGCCCGCGGAATCGCAGAGGTGAATAACGGGCAGACGGTTCTCCATCGCGATGTCGAGCGCGCGCACGATCTTCTTGGCGGTGAGCGGATACCAGGCGCCGCCCTTGATCGATGGATCGTCGGCTCGGATGAGAACCTCGCGTCCGGATACGACGCCGATGCCGACAATCGTGCTCGCCGAAGGCGCCTCGCCTCGATAGGCCATGTTCGCGGCGAGCGACGACAGTTCGAGGAACGGCGTTCCCGGGTCGAGCAGCTTCTCGATACGCTCGCGCGGCGGCATCTTGCCTTGTCGCGCCAGCCGCTCCAGATCCCGCAGCGGGACGCACGCGCCGCGCGGCGTCCTGCCTTTCACGAAATTGCCGGGCAAGGCCGCGGTTGTGGGCGTCGTTGGCGCGGAACTCTGCGCTCGAAACGCTGATGGCCGAACGTATCTTGCGCATGACTTAACCTTTGACTGAACCCTTCGGCAGCGGTTCGAGCTCAGCGACGATTTCGTCCCTATCGAACTTCTCGCCGACCGCATACAGGATCGCGCGAAGACGCCCGTCACGCGGTGCGCCAAGCGCGATCTGCAGCTTCATGCTCTCGATAGTGACCAGGGTCTCGCCGCGCATAACCGCGTCTCCCGACTGCTTGTGAAGCGACACCACACTGCCGGGCATTGGCGCGTGCACATAGTCCTGACCGCCCGCCTCGCCTTCGGCCTGATCGCGCGGGTCGGCGAGACTCGCCACGAAGACGCGGCCATTGAGTTGGAGGAATTGATGGCCCCCGCCGCGGGCGCGCGTGAAACGGACGGTCTCTCCAGAGACTTCGATGACCTGCCTGCCGTCGGCTTCCTCGTCAACGCGTGTCACCTCGTATTCTCGACCCTTGATCTTCAGCCGCAGGTGCGGACGGCGTCCGACGATCTCCACGTCATGCGAAACCCCATCGAGATGGATCGTGAAGGCCATCGTCAATTCCTCCATCGGCCCATCGTCGCATGGGGCTCCGGCGTGTCGAAGGCCGTCTGGCGAAAGGCGCGGAAACCCAGCGCGGCGGCGATCAGCGCATGGTCCGTCTCCGCGGCGCCGAGCGCGGGCGGCGCGAGCG
Source organism: uncultured Alphaproteobacteria bacterium (assembly GCA_963824465.1). GTDB lineage: Bacteria > Pseudomonadota > Alphaproteobacteria > Rhizobiales > Beijerinckiaceae > Roseiarcus. Next base: position 453,463 of record CAWGPL010000010.1, on the reverse strand, counting down.
CTGCGGCGTGCTCGCGGACGAACCCAGTATGAAGATCGCCGGCGCGAAAGGATGGATTGTCGAGCGCCCGCTGGAGGTAGTCCACATTGGTGCGGACTCCGAGCAAGACGAGTTCGTCGAACGCTGCGATTGCGCGCGCAATCGCCTCGTCTCGGTCCGCGCCGTGAACGACGAGTTTCGCCAGCATCGGATCGAAATCGGCCGTGATCGTTTGCCCGACCCGAAGCCCGCTCTCGAAACGTAGGTAGGGCGCGGACGGAGTTTCGAGAAGCGCGATCGTGCCTGTCTCCGGCAGGAAATCGCGCTCCGGGTCCTCGGCGCAGATTCGACATTCGATCGCATGGCCGGTCGCTTGCGCTTTATCCTGCGCTGATTGGCAGGCCGAGACCGCCGGCGATCTCAAGCTGCATCCGCACGAGATCCAGTCCTGTGATCATCTCGGTCACAGGATGCTCAACCTGGAGGCGCGTATTCATTTCGAGAAAGAAAAAGCGCCCGTCGGGCGCGAGGATGAATTCCACGGTTCCCAGATTGCGATAGCGCGCGGCGGACGCCAAGCCGGACCGCCGCCGCCCACATGTCGTCACGCAGTGAGGCAGAAAGATTGGCGGCCGGCGCTTCCTCGATGATCTTCTGGAAGCGCCGTTGCACCGAACATTCCCGCTCGAAGAGGTGGATCGCGCCGCCTTCGCCGTCCCCGGCAATCTGCACTTCGATATGGCGTGGGCGCTCTACGTAAGCTTCGGCATATATACGGCCGTCGCCAAAATAGCGCTGGGCTTCGCTGGCGGCTATGGCGCGCAGCTTCATCGAGTTCGGCGACCGAGCGAACGATATTCATTCCCTTGCCGCCGCCGCCCGCCGCCGCCTTGATGAGCAGCGGAAATCCGATTGTTTGCGCCGCCGCCCGGAATGCGTCCAGATCGCCGGTCGGCGTGACAGACGGCGCGACGGGAACGCCCTGTGCGCGGGCGAAATCGCGGGCCGATATCTTGTCGCCCATGAGGGCGATTGTCTCGGCGTCCGGACCGATGAAGGCCAGTCCAGCTTCCCTCACCGCCGCAGCGAAACGCGCGTTTTCCGAGAGAAAGCCATAGCCCGGGTGAATAGCCTCGGCGCCCGCCTTCAGAGCGGCTCCGATGATCTGGCCGGCGTCAAGATAGGCCGAGACCGGCGTGTCTCCCGAAATCTCCAAAGCCTCGTCCGCCATCTGCGCGTGGACGGCGCGCGCCTCGGCCGCATGGTGAATGGCGACAGAGCGAATTCCGAGCGCGTGCAGCGTCCGCTCGATCCGGCAGGCAATCTCGCCTCGGTTCGCGATCAAGACCTTGCGGAAGGGAATCGCCGAGACGGGAGACGCCGTCCGCACTGGGTCGATGCGGGTCATGAGAGAATTTTCCTCAGCGCCTTCGACGCTTGGCCCTTCCCGATCCCATGACGCCGGCGCGCGGCCGCATGCGCGACACCTACCGACAAGCGCGCCCGCGGGGGGAGAAGGCCGGTCGTCGCCATGAAGGGTTCGAGCCTCCTTGTAAGCTACGTTTCCTGTTGTCTTTCGCCGTTCTGCGACCGCGAAGACGAAAGCAAATGATTTCAATTCATCAAAGCTGTCAAGCCTCAGGGCCAGCGATATGACCTGCCGGCGATTTCGTGTCCATTTATCGGCGCGACCCCCTCAACTCCTGACGCTCCTCAAGCTCGGACGTCGATTGACAAAACGGCTGTGACCCATGATGAAATATACTCATTACGATCTCGACAATCCGCGCAGTCGAGATCTCGGGTGCGAAACAAAATGGGAGGATCGATTTGGCATCTTTCGGCATGCGGGCGCCTGGCGATAATAACCCCCTGGCCTACGAGCTCGATTCCGACCAGACGCTGATCCTCGATCAGGCGGACCGGTTCGCTCGCAAAGAACTCTATCCGCTCTCCCGACGCATGGACGACGATGAGTGGTGGCCCGATGAGGCCTTTCCGAGAATCGGCGAGCAGGGATTGTTCGGCGCGACCGTGCCGCAAGAGTACGGCGGGGCGGGCATGGATTTCCTGGCGGCCGGCCTGATCGGTCAGGCGATCGCGCGCTGGAATCACGCAATCGCCATCTCCTGGGTCGCCCACGACAATCTTTGTCTCAACAACATCTATCGCAACGGCAACGAGCTTCAGCGGCGCAAATACCTGCCGGACTTATGCTCGGGAAGGAAGATCGGCGCGCTTGGGCTTACCGAGCCCGGCGCCGGCTCGGACGCTCTCGGCTCCATGCGTACGACGGCGCGGCGCGAGGGCGACGACTACGTGCTGAACGGCGGCAAGCTCTACATCACCAACGGTCCCGTCGCCGACGTTCTTCTCGTCTACGCAAAGACCGACCGCGAGAAAGGCCCGCATGGGATCTCAGCCTTTATTGTCGAGAAGGGTTTTCCGGGATTCCGCGTCGCACAGAAGCTCGAGAAAATGGGCTTTCGCGGCAGCCAGACGGGTGAGCTCGTCTTCGAGGAGTGCCGTGTGCCGGCGGAGAACCTCGTCGGAGCCGAAAATCGCGGCGTTGCGGTCGTCATGAGCGGCCTCGATCTCGAACGGGCGATGGTTGCGCCCCTCAGTCTCGGCGTCGCAGAGCGCGCGTTCGAACTGTCCCTCGACTATGCGAAAACGCGCCAGCAGTTCGGCAAGCCGATCGGCTCGTTCCAGATGGTGCAGGCCATGCTCGCCGATATGTACGTGCTCATCGAGACGATGCGCACGTTCACCTACCGCACGCTCGCCGCGGCTGGCCGGGTGGAAATCGGCGAGGGCGGACGCGGCGACATCCATAAGCTCACGGCGGCGGCCGTTCTCTACGCGGCGGAATCCGTCCATGCCGTTCTCGATAAGGCCATGCAGATTCATGGCGGTTCCGGATATATCTGGGAGGCGGAGATCAACCGGCTTTACCGATCCATCAAGCTGGCAGAGATCGGCGCAGGCACGACGGAAGTGCGCAAATTGATCATTGCCGGCGAGCTTCTCAAGGATATGCGCGCGTGACCGATCCCTCGGAGGCGTTCGGCCTCGACGACGAGGCGCTCGCCACGCGTCCGACCGTCTTCGCCTCCGACTTATATGCAGGCCAGGTGGCGCTTGTCTGCGGCGGAGCGGGCGGCATCGGCCGGGGAGCAGCCTGGCTTCTTGGGCGGCTTGGGGCGCATGTGGTCGTCGCCGGACGCGACCAGCCGAAGCTCGATGCGCTGGTGGATGCGATGACCGCGCGGGGATTATCGGCGACGGGCCTGTCGGTCGATGTTCGCCAGCCGGAAAAAGTCTTGGCGCTTTTCGATCGCGTGACAGCGCAACAAGGCGCGATCGACCTGCTGGTCAACAGCGCGGGCGGACAGTATCCGCAAGCCGCTATCGATTTTTCGCTCAAGGGCTGGAACGCGGTTATCGACACCAACCTCAACGGCGCGTGGCATATGATGCAGGCCGCGGCGCGTAGCTGGCGAGACGCCAAACGGCCGGGCGCCATCGTCAATATTGTCGTCGTCACGACGCACGGGCTCTACGGCGTAGCGCATACCGTCGCGGCGCGCGCGGGCGTCATCGCCCTTTCCCGCGCGGTCGCGGTCGAATGGGCGCCGCTTCGGATACGCGTGAATTGCATTGCGCCCGGCGCCATCGAGACCGAGGGCTGGAAGGTCTATTCCGACGAGGCCAGAGCCGCCTATCCCCGCTCCAATCCCATGATGCGAGTGGGCGACGGCATGGGATATCGCCGAGGCCTGCGCCTATCTCGGCGGACCCGCCGCCAGCTTCGTGACAGGCGAACTCATGACGATCGACGGCGGCGGACAGTTGTGGGGCGAGACCTGGACGATTCCTAAGCCCGAATATTTCCGGGAGTGAGAGGGCCAGCGGAGGCGGCTCAGACCCTCGGGCGAGCCGGCGCCTTCCGGCTCGCCCGTTTTACAGAATTGCCTCCCCCGCCCTTCTGTAAGGCCTCGAGGCGATCCACCGCCTTTTCCAGCCGAACTCATGGTTCCGCTCGGATCGGACGATTGGCTCGCTGCGAGGCCGCGGTAGATGAGGTTCGTGATCTCATCCGCAGTCTCTTCGGCGCCGAACTGGCCTTCACCTCTGAGGAAAGACCACGTTCGATGCTCGACCGCGCCAAAAATCATGTCGCGCACCAGCGACGGGGATATATCCGAGCGAAATTCTCCCGACGCGACGGCCGATCTCACTATGTCGATGATGCGGTGGGTATAAGCCTGATTGAGCTGAAACACGCGTGTATGACGATAGTCACGTTCAGGGCGCAACTCCTGAAACACGAGACGGCTAAGCGCGGGCTCATCCCGAATGGTCATCAGGTGATGATGAATGACAAACCGGATGCGGTTCCATGTCCCCTTGATCCCGTTAAACGCTTGTTCATCACGGGCCAGTATCGTCTCGTACCATTCCTCGATCATCTTGATGAGCAGATCTCGCTTGTTCGTGAAGAAACGATAGATACTGCCTTCGACGATCCCGGCTCTTTCCGCGATGTCCGAAATCAAGGCGTCGTTGTAGCCTTTTTCGGTGAACACCTCGCGCGCAGCTGCCATAATGTCGGCGACCCGTTTCGCGGGCGGCAGACGGTTGACCCGCCGTCGGCCTCCGCGACGCGAGGGCGGCCGTTCAGGGCTTTTTGGCATCGTCGTTCAGTTCCAATCCACACCCGAACTCTGGCTCGAAAATGTTTGATCTGATTGAGGTCGGGTCGGCAATGGCGGACCTGGCGTCAACGACAATGGAACGCGTGTTCTGCAGGTCTTTGCAAATCCGAGCCGAGCAAAGCCTGGATTCGCGCCTTGAGCCGTTGCTCATCGGCCGCCGATCTTGCCGACCGGGGCTTTGGGAGCACGATCTCTTCGAGGATTCGCGCCGGCTTCTGCGAGAGCAGCCAAACTCGACTCGCAAGCTCAAGCGCTTCATCGACATTATGCGTGACCAGCAGCGTCGTCAGCGAGCGCGCAGCGACAAGCGCGGCGAGCTCCTTGCGTATGGCCTGAGCGAGCGGCGCGTCGAGAGACGCGAAAGGCTCGTCGAGCAGTAGGAGTGAGGAGCGGATCGCAAAAGCGCGGGCGATGGCGACCCGGCGCGCGAGCCCCAACGACAATTCACCGGGAAAGTGCGCTCGATGCTCTGCGAGACCGAGCGAACCGAGGAGAGCGACAAGTTCGCTCTCCTTAAGGTCAGGCGCCGCGAGCCGGATATTATCCTCGACGCTGCGCCAGGGCAGAAGCCGCGGCTCCTGAAATACCATGGCCAGCGGACCCGGAGGCCGATCGACCGAGCCCTCGAAATCCTTGTCCAGCCCGGCGATGATCCGGAGCAGAGTTCGATTTTCCGCAACCGGACGGACCAATGAGCGCGCCGACTTCTCCCGCTCCCAGCCGGAAGGCGATGTCCTCGAGGATTTCGGTCGTCTGGCCGGAAGCGTTCGCGAGGCGCTTGCGCGCCACGCGCGCCTCAAGCTGAGAGGGGACGCCAACGGGCGACATGACGCTCGAAAGGTTGCAGCATAAAGGCTTCCACCATCAGCATGATCGCCGCGAACGGCAAGGCGTAGGCGAGCAGGAGGGCGACGTCGAAGAGCTGGAACGCGACATTGATCTCAAAGCCCACGCCGTTCGGCCGACCCAGAAGCTCCACGACGAGCACGATCTTCCAGACCAGCGAAAGCCCCGAGCGGGTCGCTGCCGCAATATAGGGGGCGAGTTGAGGAAGCACGACGTGTCGAAGACGCTTCAGCGGCGAAAAGGCGAAGACGCGCGCCATCTCGTCGAGATTTGCGTCGAGCGTTCGAGCGCCCTCGCGGATCGTGACCGCCGTGTTCGGCAGCTTGTTCAGCGCGACCGCGGCAATCGCTGCGGCTTCGTTGAGGCCAGCCCAGATATAGAGAAGTACGATGATGACCAGCGCCGGGAGGTTGAGCAACACCACGATCCAGGGATCGGCGAGCCGGTTGAAGGTCTCGCGCCGTCCCATGGCGTAGCCGAGCGCCGAGCCGAAAGCCATGGCGAGCGCGAAGGCCGCCGCGACGCGGGCCATTGTTATCCCCATGGCGTAGAAAAGTTCGCCGGACCGAGCCGCCTTTTCCATCGCGGCGAAGACCGCCTCGGGCCCGGGCAAACGCCGGGGGTCGCCGAAGTGGGCCGCGACGATCCAGATGGCGATGAGAATGAGAAAGGAGAGCAGCCGCAACACCAACGCGTCACCTCGCGGCGGCGTTGGGGTCGAAGAACAGCGTCGGATCGAGCTCTTTCGCGTCCCCTACGAGATCCGTGCCGCCGACCGCAGCGATCGCTCGATAGAGCGCCTCGGCGTCCTTCGCCTCTTCGCTGACCGGGCGCTTCGGGACGCCGGCGAGATAGCGGGCGCGATAAGCCTCGAGCGCGCTCTCGTCCGTCAGGTGCAGGCGCGCCTTGATGGGCGCCCAGAGCGCCGGATCGCGAGCGAGCGCCTCCCGCGCCTTGTCGGCAGCCGTGAAATAGCGGCGCAGGACATCGACGTGATCTTTCGCAAAAGCTTCCGAGAAGACGTAACCGACCATGGCGACCGGACCTTTCGCGCCCAAAGCCTTTTCGACGTCGGTCATCTCAACGGCGACTGGGAAGCCTCGCTTTTCGAGGTCAATCACATAGGGCCAGTATTCGAGGCTCGCATCGAGTTCGCCCTCCGCCAGCTTCTCGGCGAGAAGTGGCGGCGCCCCATAGGCAAGGTGGACGCTTTTCGCCAGATCCGTCCCCTCCTTGAGCGCGGCCGCCCGCACCATCAGCCAGCTCTTATCCAGGGGACCACCCGCGACGCCGAGCGAATGGCCCGAGAGATCCGCAAGCGAGCGGATCGGCGAATTCTTTTGCGTCACGATCGCGCCAAGCGAGGTCGAGTAGGGCGAAAACAGCAGATTGTCGCCGAGCGACCGCTCGCGCATCGCCCACAGCCAGTCCGAGACAATCACGTCGGCGGCGCCGCCGCGGAGCGCGATCTTGCCAGCGTCTGTGGTCGCGAGTTCGATCGTTTCGACGTCGAGATTGGCCGCCTTGTCGAGGCCGAGCGCCTTCATCGTCTCGATTTCCCAGGCAACGGTTCCGGTCTTTTGAATGGCGATGCGAATCCGGTCGGCGGCGCGGGCGGGCGCGATCACGCCAAGAAGGATCGCGATCGCAAGGGCGAGAATTCCAGTCTTCGTCGCCACGGCTCCTCCCGACATCGCTGCGCGCGTGATAGGCCACGACAAGGGCGAACGAAAGACTGTCGTAAACGGCGTTCCTGCGTGAATGCCGCGCGACGCCGCGCCCGTAGGGCTCACGGCCGCCAGCAATTCCCCGAGAGAGGAATAAATTGGGAGCGATTCGCTCCCAATTCCAGGATGAAATTATCCCGATGGTAGCAAGATTTTTTCCCGATTGAGTTCTTTACAAGTGAAAAACCGGACGGCGCCCGACGAGACGCTCGCCGCGACGCCGACTGTTTTGGCCAGACCTGAAAGGAGACTTGTCACGAAATTGTTAGAACGCTTGCATTCGAGGCGGAATTTGGTCTTTTCTGAGAATGCGCCCTCCTGCTACAGGAGGAGACAAGAATCCAAGACGTCCGGAGGAGAGATGGCCCGAGTTCAGACGTTTTGCACTCTGGCCATTGGCGCTGCGTTGGCATCGGGAGTGGCGTCCTCGGCCCGCGCCGACACCATCGTCCTGCCGACCTTCGATGTGATCCCGACCACACCGCTCGGCGGAGGCGACATCACAGTTGCGCACTCCCCGTTCTCGGTCTGGCAAACGGGCGCGCAGGACATCCAAACCTTCAACGACTCGACTGTGCCCGACACCCTGGCGCGTCAAGCGCCAGGCGTCACTGTCGGGAATGTCTCCGGCAACGACTTCCAGCCCGACCTGAGCTATCGCGGCTTTGACGCCACGCCTGTCAGCGGCACACCCATCGGCCTCGCCGTCTATCAGAACGGCGTCCGCATCAACGAGGCGTTCGGCGATACCGTGAACTGGGACCTCATTCCCGAAAACGCGATCGACAAGATGTCGATCGTCGCCGGAAATCCGATCTTCGGACTGAACGCGCTTGGGGGAGCGGTCACCATCACAATGAAGAATGGCTTTACCTGGCAGGGCTTTGAAGCTGATCTTCGCGGCGGCTCCTTCTATCGCGCGCAGGAGGAATTTCAGTTCGGCAAGCAGGTTGGCGACTGGTCGGTCTATATGGCCGCCACGCAGATCAACGACGGGGGCTGGCGGACCGACAGCGCCTCGCAGCTTTCCAACTTCTACGGCGATCTCGGCTACAAGTCGGGCGCCTTTGAGTTGCACCTGCAATTGACGGCGGGAAACACGCAGTTCGGCGCTGCCGCCTACACGCCCCTTCAGGAGCTGCAGAACAACTGGAGCAGCGTCTACACGGTGCCCCAGACGACCTACAATCAGATGATGATGCTCAACTGGACCGGAAACTACGCGTATTCGAACACGCTGAGTTTTCAGGGCAACGCCTATTTCCGTGGATTCAATCAGGCGCATGTGGATGGCAATTCAACGGACGTCGAGGGTTGTGCGCCGTTCTCCTGCCTGAACGGCAATGTCGTGCATGACACGTTCGGCAACGTCATTCCCGACCTGTCAAACGGCGGGACAGTCGATCTCGGCGAAATCGACCGAAGCTGGACGCAGTCTCGCTCTCTTGGGGGCAGCGTGCAGGCCGTGGACACCGACAAGCTCGCGGGCCGCGACAACACGTTCACGGTTGGAGCATCGCTTGACTATGGCTGGACGCGTTTCACCGGCAACAGCCAGCTCGGCGTCGTTCCCCAGTTCGTCAATAACTCGCTGCCCGTGATCGGCCTCCCTTATATCATTGACGAGCCGGACAGCTTTCTGAACCCGATCTCCGTCCATGCGAACAACATCTATACCGGCCTCTATGCGCTCGACACGTTCAACCTGACCGACCGTCTGACGCTAACGGCCGGCGCGCGGTTCAATTTCGCCGGGATCACGCTCGACGGCGTGAACAGCGCGCTTCTCAACGGCTACTCGGACTACTTCCATCTCAATCCGACGGGCGGCTTCACCTATAAGATCACGCCCAACGTCAACTTCTACGCGGGCTACGCAATGACCAACCGCGCGCCGACGCCCCTCGAGCTCGGCTGCGCGGACCCCAACAACCCCTGCATCATCGACAATTTTCTGAGTTCAGACCCGCCGCTCAAACAGGTGGTTGGCCAAACTCTCGAGACCGGCTTCCGTGGCCAGAACGATTTGGGTCAGTGGGGCAAGCTGCAATGGTCGGCGGGTCTTTTCCGGACGACGCTAGCCAACGACATCCTGCCGCTTCAGAGCCCCTACAATGGCTTCGGCTATTACGCCAATGTCGGAACGACTTTGCGCCAGGGCGTCGAGGCGAGCGCTCAATGGAAGGGCGACCGCTGGAGCGCCTACGCCAATTACACCTATATCGACGCTATCTATCTAACGACCTTCAATGAGCCCTCGCCCTACAATCCGCTCGCCGACGCGAACGGCAACATTCCGATCACGAACGGCGCGCCTATCGCCGGCATCCCCAAGAATACGGTGAAAGTGGGCGTCGACTACAGCGTGACCGACAAGTGGAAGGTCGGCGCCGACATGGTCGCCGCCTCAGGCCAGGTGATCTTCGGCAACGAGAACGGCGCGTTTCCTCAGGTCCCGGGCTATGCCGTCTTCGGCCTGCACACATCCTACCAAGTCGGCAAGCAATTGCAGATTTATGGTCTTATTCAAAACATTTTCGATCAGCGCTACTACACGGCCGGCGCCTTGTACGACACCACTTCGTTTCCCAATGCGGCGGCCTCCCTGACCGACCCCCGGAGCTTCGGCCCGGGGAAACCCTTCGCCATCTATGGGGGCATGCGATTGACGCTATGAGGTCGCGACCAGCGCCTTGGTTTGGACACGGGAGGGTGGGAGGCGAAATGTTTTCAATAGAGCACCCCCTCTGGAATCGCGGTGCGCTGGGGGCTGAGCGAGCGTTCGTTCGACCATCGACGCGCTATGGCGTTTGATGCACGCGTGTTTACAGCTTAACTAGAGCACAACGCGGGAGGAGACCCGAAGAGGGCGTTTAGATGCAGGGTATCGATCTTTCTCCAATCGGGTTGTTCCTGAGCGCGGGTCTTGTCGGCAAGGCCGTGATGGCCGCGCTGATTCTCGCGTCGCTGTGGTGCTGGGTGCTCATCGTCGAGGGCGTCTTCTCCGTGACGCGGCTCGGCCGCGCCGTGCGGCGGGCGCGAAGCGAGGACGGACCGCCGCCGCCCCTTCTCGCCGGCGTCCTCAAGGCGGGCGAGGACGAATCGCGCCGCCGCCTTGCCGGGGAAACGGTCGGCGAAATCAGGGCCCGCTTCTCCGATGCAATGGCGCGGGCGGCGCGCGAAGTGCTGGCCCGCTCGGAAGGCGGGCTGCCAAACCTTGCTGTTATCGCCTCCGTCGCGCCTTTCGTCGGGCTCTTCGGCACGGTTTGGGGCATCATGACAAGCTTCGCGGCAATCGCCCACGCACAGGATACGAATCTCGCGACGGTCGCGCCCGGCATCGCGGAATCCCTCGCGGCGACGGCCTATGGGCTCGCGGCCGCCATTCCCGCCTCGATCGGCTACAATCGTATCGGCGCGGCCTATGCCCGGCTTGGCCAGCAGATGGCGGCCTATGTCGAGGAGCGCGCGCTGGCGCTGCTCGCCCGCCCGGCCGAAGTAGCGCGCGAGACGCCGCGCCGCAGAGCGGAGGCGCCCTGATGGCGCTCGCCCCGCGCAAGATCGGCGAAGGCCTCTACCAGCCGCTCGCCGAGATCAACGTCACCCCGCTCGTCGACGTGATGCTGGTGCTGCTCATCATCTTCATGGTCACGGCGCCCATGCTGGCGACCGGCATCAAGGTCAACCTCCCCTCCGCCAGCACGGCGGCGCCGCTCGAAGCAAAGGACCCGGTGATCGTCTCAGTGGCGAAGGACGGCGCGGTGGCCGTTGGCCGCGACATGATCGCCCGCGAGGCGCTCGTTCAGGCGGTCAAGGACAAGCTCGCCGCCTCGAACGGCGTCGTGCAATTGCGCGGCGATCGGGAGGCGCCCTATGGCGACGTCGTCTCCGTGATGGACGAACTCGCCGCCAATGGCATCACCCGCATCGCCATCGTATCGAGCGGCCGTAAGGCTCCGATCGTCCCCGTCTCAGGTCCGGCGCCAAAACCATGACCGCGGGCGCGCTCGACGGCGCGGTCCTGATCGAGCAGCGCCTTCGGCCGCCCTGGCTGCGGCCCGCCATCATCGCGATCGTCGTCGCGCTGCATGCGGCGGCCATCGGCATGCTTCCCTATTTTTCGCCGAGACAGCCCGTAGAGCCGGAGCAGGTGATCGTCGACATCGTGCCAGAGACCATCACGGCCGAAGCGCCGGCGGGAGCGGCGCAGCCGCAATCCAAGCCGGCCGCCGCTACCCCGGCTGAACCAACCGCGCCGCAAGCCCAGACGCCGCCACCCCCTTCCCCGGCCGCGCAGGAAGCATCCCCGCCGCAGGCAACTCCGGAACCTCGGCCTCCGGTCGAGGCTCCCGCCCCTGAACCGAAGTCGCCGATCCTCACGCAGCCGAAGCCCGATCTTCCGCCCCCTCCGCCGCCTCCCATTCTCGCAGCGCCTGCGCCTGCGCCGGAGACTGTCCCGCCCCCCGCGCCGGCCGAGGCGCAGCCGGTTTTGCCGCCTCCCCCGCCCCCGCCTGTCGAACTTGCGCGGCCTGAGCCAAAACCGGAGCCGCCCGCCCCGCAACCCCGGCCCGAGCGACGGGTCGAACCAAAAGCAGAGCCCAAACCCGAGACAAAGCCTGAGCGCAAAGTCGAGCGCAGGCTGGAGCGTCGGACCGAAACCCAGGAGCGGCGCCGGGAGGCCGAATCCAGCTCCCGGGAAGCGTCCCGGCCGGCGCAGGCCGGGGGCGGCGCAGCTTCGCCCCAGGCGCGCGCGGCTTACGGCGCTGAGGTGGCCTCGGCCATCCACAGCCGCCTCTCTTATCCGCCCGCGGCCCGCGCCCGCGAAGCGAGCGGCATTGTCGGGGTCGCCTTCACCATCGGCTCGTCCGGCGCGGTCTCGTCGTTCCGCATCACGCATTCTTCCGGCGAGCCGATCCTCGACGCAGCGGCGCGCAGCCTCGTGACGGGCGCGCGCTTTCCGCCGCCGCCGGGCGGCCCTGTCCAGATTGCGACGAGTTTCCGCTATGCCCCCCATTAACTCCGGTCTGCGTGCGCTGGTGCTGGGCTCGGGCGCGGGCGGCGGCGTGCCGCAATGGAACTGCGGCTGCCGCGTCTGCCGCCTCGTCTGGGCGGGAGACGCGCGGGTGAAACCGCGCACGCAGGCGAGTCTCGCCGTCAGCGCCGACGATGGCGGCCGTTGGCTCCTTCTCAACGCCTCGATAGACCTGCGTCAGCAGGTGCTGGCGACGCCCGCCATCCAGCCCAAGGGGGAGGGCCGCTCCTCGCCCATCGCGGCCGTGCTCCTAACCAACGCCGACATCGATCACGCGGGCGGCCTGCTCGTCATGCGGGAGCGGCAGCCGTTCACCATCTTCGGCACGCAGGCGACCCTCGACATGATCGGCGCGAACCCCATATTCGAGGCTGTCGGGCGCGACATTGCGCCGCGCAAGGCCGTGGGGCTCAACCAGCCTTTTGAACCTTTGCCCGGACTCTCCGTCGAGCTATTTTCCACGCCAGGCAAAATTCCGCTCTGGCTGGAAGGCGAGGCGGTGAAGACAGAGGAAATCGGGGAGGGAACCGTGGGCGTTCGCGTTGAGGCCGCAGGCCGAACAATCGTCTACGCGCCGGGCTGCGCCACAATGACGGACGCGCTCAGCGAGCAGATCGCGGCCGCGGACGCCGTTTTCTTCGATGGCACGCTCTTCGACGACGACGAGATGGTCGCCGCGGGCCTGGGCGAGAAGACCGGTCGCCGCATGGGCCACATACCCGTTTCGGGCCGGGGCGGAACGCTCGAAACTTTTCCGCATGGTGGATGCGCGCGCCGCATATTCACCCACATCAACAACACCAATCCGATCCTGATCGAGGGATCGCCGGAGGAGCGACAAGTGACAGCCGCAGGCTGGGAAGTCGCATTCGACGGAATGGAGATCCGCCTATGACCGCCGCCGTCACGCCGCCCATTCCCAACGAGGTCCTGACGCCCGAGGGCCTCGAAGCCGCGCTGCGCTCGGTCGGGCCGGAGCGGTATCACGACCTCCATCCCTTCCACGACCTTCTGCATGGCGGCAAGCTCAACAAGGGGCAGGTGCAGGCCTGGGCGCTCAACCGCTACGTCTACCAGTCCGCCATTCCTCGCAAGGATGCGGCGCTGATGAGCCGCTGCGAGGATCGCGAATTGCGCCGCGAATGGATGCACCGCGTCACCGATCACGACGGGTACGGAGACGACCCAGGCGGGATCGAGCGCTGGCTCATTCTCACCGACGGTCTCGGCCTCGATCGGAACTATGTAATCTCGAAACAGGGAGCATTGCCCGCGACAAAATTCGCGGTCGAAGCTTACGTTCATTTCGTGCGCGAGAAGTCTTTGGTCGAGGCCGTCGCGTCCAGCCTGACCGAACTGTTCGCGCCCTCGATCCACCGCCGCCGCATCGACGGCATGCTCGCCAATTACGATTTCATCGACGAGAAGGTCGTTGCCTATTTCCGTCGCCGCCTCAATCAGGCCCCCAAGGACGCGGACTTCGCGCTCGAATTCGTCAAGCACAACGCGCGCACGCTCGAACAACAGCAGGGCGCGATCGCCGCGCTCAAGTTCAAGACCGACGTGCTCTGGGCCCAACTCGACGGGCTCTGGCACGCCTACGTTCACGGCGCCATTCCACCCGGCGCCTTCAGGCCAGCGCCATGACGATTGCCGCCGATTCCCGGCCGCGCCTGCCGCGCGGCGTGCGGCTGAAGCGCGACGAGGCGCGGGGGCGCTGGACTCTGCTGGCGCCCGAGCGCATCTTCGAGATCGACGATATTGGCGCCGCCGTTATTGGCTTGTGCGACGGCGAGCGCGACCTCACCGCAATCGTGGACGAGCTGGCTGGCCGCTACAATGCGCCCAAGGACCTGATTGAGAAGGACGTAGTCGCCATGCTCGCCGACCTTCAGTCGAAACGGGTGCTCGACGCATGAACATCCACGCTTCCGAGCGGCGGCCGCCGCCGCAGGCCCCCATCGGGCTTCTCGCCGAACTGACGCACCGCTGCCCTCTCGGCTGCCCGCATTGCTCGAACCCGATCGCTCTCGACCGGCCGGGCGCGGAACTCGACACGGAAACATGGAAGCGCGTCTTCCGCGAGGCCGCCGACCTCGGAGTCCTCCATGTGCATCTCTCCGGCGGCGAGCCGACCGCGCGCCGCGACATCGCAGAGCTTACGCGCGCCGCTTCCGAGAGCGGCCTCTACACCAACCTCATCACCTCCGGCGTCGGGGTCCGCGAGGAGCTCTGGGCCAAACTCGTGGCGGCGGGGCTCGATCATGCGCAGCTTTCGTTTCAAGGGGCGGACGAGGCAACCAACGATTTTCTCGGTCACTACAAGGGCGCCTGGGCGCGTAAGCGCGCATTCGCCAAGCGCGTGACGGACGCTGGGCTGCCGTTGACGATCAACGCCGTCATCAGCCGCGCCAATATCCGTCAGGTCGGCGACTTCATTGCGCTGGCGCAGGAGCTTGGCGCGCGACGGCTCGAGATCGCGCACACGCAATATTATGGCTGGGCGCTCAAGAATCGCGCCGCGCTGATGCCGCCCCGCGACGAGGTGATGCGCGCCGTCGATCTCGTCAACGAGGCGCGCAAGACTCTCGGCGGCAAACTCGTCATCGACATGGTCGTGCCGGACTATTACGCGCGCTTCCCAAAGCCCTGCGCGGGCGGCTGGGGGCGTATCGCCATCAATGTCTCGCCTTCTGGCAAGGCCCTGCCCTGCCATGCGGCGGAGACGATTCCCGGCCTGGAATTCTGGAACGTACGCGAGCATTCGCTCGGCGAAATCTGGCGCAACAACCTTGCCTTTGCCGCCTTTCGCGGCACGGACTGGATGCGCGAGCCGTGCCGCTCCTGCGACCGCAAAGAGATCGATTGGGGCGGGTGCCGCTGTCAGGCCATGGCGCTCACCGGCGACGCAGCGAATACGGACCCCGCCTGCTCGCTGTCGCCTCATCATCAAGAGATAGGGGCGCTCGCCGAGGAAGAAGCGGAGGCGAATGCCGATGCGATCGACTGGCGCGCGCTAAGGTCGGAGCGGGCCGTCGAGCCGAGCGCCTAGACGCGGACGCTTTTGGCGAGGCGCGCACTCGATTACGCCAAGCGAAGACCCGACAATTTCTTGCCAAACCGTCCCCTTGCCCTCATGCTGTGAGGACCGTGAACCTGAACGGCAAGGGAGGACGCCGGCGATTTTGCGAGATAGGCGCCGTGAGTTCTGCATCTTGCCCAGGAACAGCTTTGCGAAGCTTGTGAAAGTTGCAAATGGACGTAACTCCCGAACCTCCTCTGACGCCGCGTTGGCGCCTGTTCTGCGCTCACGGGAAGCGGCAGGCCAAGCCCGCCGAATGAGGGATCCGCGCCTTTAGGTGCGGACGTGATTCGCGCCGATCCCCTCACCCGCGACCCTCGCCTGCAAAGAGCCGAGGGGACTTCCACAACCCTCTTGCTCCGCAGTTACAAATGGACAGTTTTTGACACCTAAGTCTCTGAAATCGCTTCGTCGGCGCCAAATCTGCGCGGCGCTATGACGGCCCATGACCTCGCCCAACCCGCGAACCGCACACTCGCCCTAGAGGTCGTCGGCCTCTCGCATTCTTACGGCGCCCGAAAAGCGCTCGACGATGTGAGCTTCACCGTTGCGCCAGCGACCTTCGCGACCCTGCTGGGCCTCAACGGCGCCGGCAAGAGCACGCTCTTTGCGATCCTCACTCACCTCTACGCCGCGCGCACAGGCGTAGTGCGCGTCCTCGGTCATGATATGGCGCGCGAAAGCCGCTTCGCCCTCGCCGAACTCGGCGTCGTCTTCCAGAGTCGGACACTCGACCCCTATCTCACCATCGAGCAGAACATGCTGTACCAGGGCGCCCTGCACGGCATGGGACGCCAGGAAGCCCGCGGCCGCGCGCGCGACCTCATTGCCCGCGTGGGCCTCGCGGACCAGATGCGGAGCCGGATCAGCGCTCTGTCGGGCGGGCAGATGCGACGCGTCGAAATCGCCCGCGCGCTTCTGCATAAGCCACGCCTTGTCTTGCTTGACGAACCGACCGCTGGACTTGATGTCAAGGCGCGCGCCGACATTCTCGCGCTCGTGCGGGAACTTGTCACTCGGGATGGCGTGAGCGTGCTCTGGACGACCCATCTCGTCGACGAGGTTCAGGACGACGATCAGGTGATCGTCCTGCACGAGGGGCGTGTGCGCGCGGCGGGTCGTGCCCGCGAAGCTACGGCGCAAACGGGAACGCAAACGATCGCCGACGCCTTTGCAAAGCTCGCGCTGGGCGGAGGGCGCGCCGCGTGACCGCCGAGCCCGAAAAAACGCTGGGTTTCGGCGCCTACTGGACATGCCTTACAGGGATCGTCTGGCGGGAAAGCCTAAGGTTTGTGCATCAGCGCGAGCGCTTCATTTCCGCACTCGTCCGGCCGCTTGTGTGGCTCTTCATCTTCGCGGCGGGCTTTAGGCAGACGCTTGGCGTTTCGATCATCCCACCCTACGAAACCTACGTCCTTTATGATGTCTACATCACGCCGGGCCTCGTCGCGATGATTCAGCTTTTCAACGGCATGCAATCGTCACTGTCCATGGTCTACGACCGCGAAATGGGCTCGATGCGGATGCTGCTCACAAGCCCGTTTCCCCGTTGGTGGCTGCTCACCTCAAAGTTGATCGCCGGAGTCGCTGTCTCGATCCTTCAGGCCTACGCCTTTCTGCTCATTGCGTATTTCTGGGACATCGAGCCGCCGAGCCTATGGGGCTATGTCACCATCCTGCCCGCGCTGGCGCTTTCCGGACTGATGCTCGGAGCGCTCGGCATGCTGCTGTCGTCAGGCATCAAGCAGCTCGAGAACTTCGCGGGCGTGATGAACTTCGTGATCTTCCCGATGTTCTTTGCCTCCAGCGCCCTCTATCCCCTGTGGCGGGTTCAGGAGGGCAGCCCGGCGCTGGCGACGATCTGCGCGCTGAACCCCTTCACCTATGCGGTGGAGTTAATCCGCTTCGCATTCTGGATGCGGATCGACTGGCTCTCACTCGCAGTCGTATGCGGGTGCGCCGCCGTCTTTCTGTTGGGAGCGGTGATCGCCTACGATCCGGAGCGAGGAATCTTCATGCGCGGAGGGGGTTAAGGACGCGGCGCACGAGATGCGACGCCGCGCCGATCGCCTCTTGCGAGAGCGAAAGGCGCGGCTTTGGAGACCGTTCAGATTCAGGCGTTGGCGCCGAAAGGATGCTTCGCGGTGTTGCGTTGGGCGACGACCTCGGCGGCCGTTGGCTTTCCGGCAACGGCGCGCTCAATCGACTCCTTCGTGGCCTTGTAGTTGAAGTCTTGAATCTTCTTGTCGTCTGCGGCTTCCCAATGGATGAAGACGCCGACGCAAATGAAGAGATCGTCGGCCTCCTCGGCCGGAATCGTGCCATCGGCCACACTGTCGGCGACGGCCTTGGCGACTGCATATTGCGCCGGTCCGAACATCTGGACCGCCTGTTTGGCGCCCTTGATCGTGACTTTATTGAACATGACGGTGTTCGGCTTACACGGCAGGTTAGGCGCGATGACCGCAAGCAGCGCGGTGAAACCGTCCTTGTTGTTCGTGAGGGCCGTCGCAAAAGCTGTCTCGGCAGCGCTGCCGCGCGGCCCGATCATCAGATCGATGTGCGCCACTTCGTTGCCATCGCCAACGAGCGATTCGCCGACCATGAGCTTGGAGATTTTAGCCATACTTGCTCCTCCCTTGGGATGCAGCCGTTCAGAAGCCTCGCCGCCTTCGCTGCGAAGCAACGGGCTATCCTTGTTTTCAGCATCCCGCCTGTTTCGCAGGATCGGTTGGCCGGATAGTCACGGGGAGCAAACGCCCCCGCGGCCCATATCAATCATTGTTGCCTCCCCGGGGCAAGATGCTTCGCTCTGGTTTGCCGGCGCGCAGCCTCACGAGCGCGTCAGCGAACAGAGTCGCGACGGTCAGGTCCGCACTCGTCCCCGGATTGAGGCCACGCGCTTTCAATGACGCGTCCCACGCCAGCAGGTCGTCGAGCAGTTTTGACGGATCACTTGCTCTCAGGAGGATCTCGCGCCAGGGCGCCGCCTCGCGCATGACCGTCTCCGCGAGGTCGACACCGAACTTGCGGGCGATATGGGTGTCGGGCGCCGTCGCGAGAAAGGCCAGATACACGGCGAGTGTAGCCCAGCTTGGATCGCCGGCCCGCGTACGGCCCGCCTCAAGCGCTGGGAGCCCGATCGCGAAGACATCTTCGTAAGCCGTCGCGTATTGCCGCGCGATCCTGTCGCGTCCCGCCGCTTCGGCCATCGCCTCCAAAAGCGTGACGGCCGGAGGCGCCCGAACATCGTGTTTTGCCGAATCGCCCAATCCGGCCGGATTTGCGACGGCAATTGCGGCGAAGACATCGGCTGCATCGTTCCGGTCAAGATCGTTGAGCGTCACCTCGAGCCCATCTCTGAGGCCACCCTCGTCCCGTTCAGCCCCCGCAGCCAGCGGCGCACACAAGAGCAGGATGCCAAGATTGGTGTTTTGACCCACTGCCTTAAGAGTGGCCGCTACCGCGTTTCGGACGCGCGCGCCGACCCGGGCGCCGGCTTTTGTCAACGGTCCGGCGCTCGCCTCCGCGCTTTGGACGAAATCCTCCGCGCTCATTCCGTGACCCGGCGCAAATTTATGGACGTTGCCTGCTTTCGGCGCTTCAAGCTCCGCGAGGCAGGCCGACAGAAAAGCTTCCGCTGCCTCCTTGGGCAAAATCTTCACGAAGCGGTCCGGTTCCGGTCGAGAGAAGCAAGCTCCTCGATGAGGCTGTCCGCGATAAGCCCTGCAATGTTGGCTGCCGTCACCTTCTGGAGCCCACTCCATGCCGGCATGCTGTTCACCTCCAGGACAGACAGCGCCCCGTCCGCTCCGACCCAGATATCCACTCCGGCGATCGCCGCGCCCACGGCTTCCGCAGCCCGGATCGCGAGCGCGGCCATCGCCGCGTCCGGCGTAACCGCAGAGGGCCTACCGCCCTGTTTGATGTTAGTGATCCAACTTGAATGCGTGCGCATCATGGCCGCAATGACCCGGCGCCGGGTCACGAGGAGTCGGAAGTCACGAAAATTTGTGCCCTCGGAGGGAAGGAATCGCTGCAGGTAGTAGACGCCGGCGACCGTCTCGGCGGGAGGAAGCTCATCCGGATTGCGAACGAGCCGAAGCCCTTTCCCTTGCGCGCCAAATAGTGGCTTGAGCACGAGGGGCCCACGTGCCATCTCCCGCTCAACCAAAGAACGGGCCTGCGCCTGCGATTCGAGCGTCCAGGTTGGAGGTGTGGGCAATCCCGCCCGCGCAAGGAGGAAACTCGTCATAGATTTGTCGACGCACCGCTCGATGGCCTGAGCGTCGTTCCAGACAAGAACGCCGTGCCGAGGAAACGCATGGAGAATGCCGAGCCGCTTCGTGATCGCCTCGAACGAGCCGCCCGACATCGTTCGAACGTGGACCGCCTCGGGAAGATGCGATCCAAACTCAGGAAGATCAAGGCCGGACGGGCTTTCGGTAACGAATCCGCAATCCGCGAGGTCGATCCGGCGGGCTGCCACGCCGCGCGCCGCGTAGGCCTTTTGCATCTGGCGCGCGTGCCAGTCGTTCTGATCACTCACGAGCAAAACGCGCGCCGTAGCTGAGACTATGGGCTTATCGGAAGGAGGCGTCGAGGAGATCATTGTCGAGCGCGCCGGCATGAAAGCTTACGCCCAATTCCACGGAGGTTACGATTACCTCAGCCGGGCTGAATAGCATCGGATCGATGGCGTAGAAATCGCCCTTGAACCGTTTGAAGATATCGGCGAACGGGGCTCCGTAGTCTCGCGAGGTGCGACTCGGCAAAGCGTTCGCCAGATCCTGGGCTTCTGCCATAGGACCCGTCACAAATAGCTGAACACGACCACCATAAATGATCGCATCATTTGTTCGGCCCATTGCGGTAACGAAGTTGGGATGCGGTGGAGAGAGCGGGGCGGCTCCCATGCCGTCGATGATGCGGTCGAGCGGAAACTTCAGTTCGTGCGCTTTGTGGAGCGCGACCTCAAGCACCCTCGCCACAACCTGGGCGCCGCCCGCGAGACTTTGGGTGGGTGCGTAGACAACCGTCAACCCAGAAGGCGCAATATGGCAGTCCGCTGCGACCTTCTCGATAACCTCCGGCGGCGGGGGTGCTCCGCTCTCGATCACCAGGATCGTGCTTTCGGCAGAGTCGCAGTAGCCGATGTCCTTCAGCACGGTTTCTTTTTGGGCGAGCGCCCGCGCAGGACCCGAGCCAAGCGCGAAGAATTTCTTATGCGAGAGGCTCCAACCGGCGTATTGGCAGCCGAGGCAAGCGATGACCGGTTGCGGAGATGCGATCTCAACCACCCAAGGCCAGCGGGGCGTTGCTTGATCCGTGCTCAGCCGCACCACGCCCAAACCTCCGAGACAGATCTCGGCGATTCTTAGGCCAGCCGACACGCTGCCGCGAGCCGTTGCTCCGGCGTCGATTAAAGTTTCGCCAAGCGATCCTCCCCGCACCGCGATTTTGAGAACCGCAGCGTCCCGCTTCAAAGCGTCCGCGAGTTCTTTGCTCAAGCGGTTGACGCTAATGGCGCTCTTCGTGTCCATCGCTTCGTTTCCCTAAAAATAGCGCCACAGCCTCTCTTGCTCGGGCCGCGACCGCCACGCGCGCCGCCACGATGTCCTTTCCCTCCGCCAGCACGGTACATAGCGGATCGCCAGCCGCGATTTGTGTTCCAGGTGGAGAGCGATCAGCAAGCCAATTTGGCCAGTCTTCCTCCACTCCAACGACGATCCGCTGAGGCGCGTAGACGATCTCGGCAGCGCGAACGTTTCCGAAGGCGGCGCGCGGCGTGCTTCGTCCCTTGCACGCGGCAATATGCTGCGCAATGAGCGGCGTGTCGATCCCCTCGAAGATTTCAAGCGTAGCCCCCGGGCGGGGATTGAGATCGACGAGATAGACGTTTTCATCGGAGACGAGAAAATCGGCGCTGTTGAGACCTTTCAGTCCGAGCGCGGCGGTCAGGCGTTCGACGGCGCGCGAAATCGCAAATTTCGCGGCATCTTCCGGGACAACCGGACCGGCCGCGCCGCCATAGCGGAAAGGAACTCCATCCGCGGGCGACGTCCACTGAACGCTGTATCCAACGACGTCAGCCTGCTGTCCGTTTGCGAGGAACAGGACGGAGACCGACGCTCCTTCGACCCTTTGCTGGAAATACTCATCCTCGGCCCGACGATCATCTCGACGAGCCGGGCGGACGTGTATTCCGCCGGAGCCGCCGCGACGCTTAACGAGCCAGCCTTCCGCCTCGTCCGGCGCGGAGACGAGCACTTCAGGATGAGCAACGCAAAGCAAATTGCAGAGCGAAGCTAGGCTTTCCGGATCTTTCGCGCGCCTAACAACAGCAAACTCATTGCCGAAGATCTGAATCCTATCCTCAAGCGAAGCTATGATTTCGGGTTGATGGTCGAAGGCCGAGCCATAGACGAGGCCAATTGGATGATAGGTCTCGACAAAAAAATCGACGATTCTCAATAACGCGTCGGGTCTGAAGCCCGTCCCAGCTCCCCCTTCGACCGTCGTCATCGCGAGGCTTGCTTCGCGCGCATCCAGGTCGCCGAACATGTCGATCGCCAAGGGCGCATAACCGGCCCGAGCGGCAGATTGGGCGAGCGAGCGCGCGGAATAGGCGACGACTATCAAGGGGTCATGCGTTCGCATGCGATCGGCCTGCGGAGTAGACACAAAAGCGGAGGCGAGGTCGGGCGGAAAGCAGCAGGCGCAGTCTTTGTGTCGGTTGCTGCCGCGTGTGCTCGAATACAAGGGCAGCGCTCACGCGTTGTCCGAGCGTCGGTGTTTATTCATCCGGCGAGTCCGTCTAAGGTGGAGCCGCGCCAATCATTCGCCTGTGCGCGTGCGCAACTCTATCGGGAGGAAAGGCTTGCGCGCAATTGATTCGACGCCTGTTCAGCGCCGACAAGACCAGCGAGATCTGCAGAGATGCCAAGCGAGCGGATGTCGAGCACCGAATCCCAAGCCTGGATTAATGGAGCGCCTACGTCGCGCAACTCCGCTGTCAGCGCCGCGGCCGCACTTCTCGGCGCCAGCCGCCAGGCGCTTTTCGCCGGACTGGGGACCGACATTCACGGGATTCGCGCCGCCGGGCTGCTAGCGGAGCAAGTCGGGGGCGTGATCGACCATATGCATTCAGCTGCGATCTTGCGGGATTTAGATTCGATGCGCGAAACAGGAGCTATGCTCACGGCGCCGGGAGAGGCTCATGTACGGGCAGACGTCGTGTTGCTCGTGGGAGAGGGTCCGGCCGAAACCTGGCCCGGGCTTGGATGGAAAGTCCTTCGAGAGTCCACGCGACCTGATGGCTCCGTTGCGGCGCGCCGCGTCATATGGCTCGCGCCGTCCAGCGACGCAGAATTGACGCGGTACGATGGCGAGCTCGACCGGCTGGTCGTCGGACGGGGCGTGGACCGCACGGCGGCCCTGGCAACTCTTAGGGCGCGCGTGAAAGGACGGTCCGTCACGCCCATTGCGAACCTCCCAGTAACGCAGATCGACGCGGTCGCTGAAGCCTTGCGCGGCGCGCGCTTCGGCGTCTTGGTCTGGAACGCCGCTGTATTCGACGCTATGGAACTTGAAATGCTCAATGGGCTCGCGAGAGACCTCAACGAGACAACGCGTTTTTCCACACTGCCGGCGCCTTGTTCAGACAATGGACTAGGCGTCCTCAGCGCCTGCGGCTGGACCACCGGATTTCCAATGAGGACGGGTTTCGGCCTCGGAATGCCGCAGCATGATCCGTGGCGCTACGACTTACACAGACTTGTCGTCGAAGGCGAGACGGATTGCATCGCCTGGATCTCATCGTTCGGCGCGGCGCCCCCTTCTTCGTGGCCTGCTCCCGCCGTCGCGCTTTGCGATGCGGCGACACGCTTCGCCCGAGAGCCGAAGGTACGGATTGATGTCGGGCGCCCCGGCGTGGACCATGACGCCGTTCTGCACTCGTCCGACACGGGCTCACTGGTCGCAATCAAAGCTACCGCCGCAAACGACACGCCAAGCGTCGCGAAAATCTTGTCCTTGATCGCGAAACGGCTCGCGGGTGAGGGTGCTTCGCGATGAAGACCAGAAATCAAGGGCGGCCGCGTCGTCGATCCAACAAGTCGCCGCGACGCGATCGGCGATGTCTGGATTGAGGGCGGACGCATTGTTGCGGCTCCAGCTTCTGCCGAAGCTGACGAAACGTTCGACGCGGCGGGTCTCATCGTCATGGCCGGCGCCATCGACATTCACTCCCATATCGCTGGCGCGAACACGAATACGGCCCGGCTCCTCCTGCCTGAGCAACACCGCGCGCACTCGCAGCGTCCCGCCAGCACTCCTCTGTCGAACGCTGGTTGGTCGACCTTCGAGACAGGCTGCCTCTACGCGCAGATGGGCTTCACCACCGTCATAGAGCCCGCCGTCGCGCCGCATAACGCGCTGCACGCCCATCTCGAACTCGCCGACATTCCCATCATCGATAAGGGCATTCTCACGATCCTGGGGAATGACGATTTCGTCCTCGGCGCCATTCGCGATGGCGAAAGCGCTGACGTCATCTCAGACCATGTCGCCTGGACATTGCAGGGCGCGCGCGCCCTCGGAATCAAAGTGATCAACGCCGGCGGCGTCGCCGCCTTCAAGGAGAACATGCGCAGCTTCTCCTTCGACGACGTTGTTCCCTCCTACGGGGTAACCAGCCGCCAAATCGTCAAGACCCTTCAGAGCGCGGTTCGCGAACTCGGGGTGCCCCACCCCCTGCACGTCCACTGCAACAATCTGGGCCTGCCCGGAAACTTCGAGACCGCTCTTTCCACGATAGCGGCAGCGGAGGACGCGCCCCTTCATCTTGCCCATCTGCAGTTCTACGGCTACGGATCCGAGGGACCACAGGGATTTTCGTCCGCGGCTCCGCGCCTTGCCGAGGCGCTCAAAACGGCCCCCAATGTGACGATCGACGTTGGCCAGGTGATGTTCGGCCAGACCGTGACGGTCTCGTCCGACGTACTGAGGCAGTTCATGGCGCGCGGGCAGGCCCGTCCAAAAAAATGGGCAATCATCGACGGGGACTCCAACGGCGGCGGAATCGTGCCTTACGAATATCGCGCGGGCAGCTTCTTCAACGCGGTCCAGTTTGCCGTCGGCCTCGAGCTATTCCTGCTGATCGAGGATCCGTGGCGCGTCTATTTCACGACGGACCACCCAAACGGCGCGCCCTTCACCGCCTATCCTGATCTGTTCGCGCTGCTTATGGACAGGGATCTTCGGGCGGAGTGGCTCTCCCGTCTTCCGCCGGAGGCGCTATCGGTCACGACCCTCCCAGCGTTGAACCGGGAGTACAACCTTTACGAAATCGCAACCATGACCCGCGCCGCCCCCGCGCGACTGCTCGGGCTTTCCGACCGCGGTCACCTCGCGCCCGGCGCACGGGCCGACGTCGCCGTCTATCGGCCGCAGAAAGATCTGGCCCAGATGTTCCGCTCCGCGGCGCGGGTCTACAAGGACGGCGATCTTGTCGTTCGTGACGGCGAAGTGACGCACTACCGTTTCGGCCGGGCGCTGAATGTTTCTCCTGAGGTGGATGCGGCTATGCAGCGGCGCATGGCGCAATACTATGACGCGCGCTATGGCCTCTCCTCGGACTTCATGCGCGTGCCCGAATTCGCCATCGAGCGTCCGGATCCCTTCGAGGTCGTCCCATGCAACGGCTGATGGCCAATGGCGTCGCCCTCGATGACACTTTCGCAGAAGCTTTTGACATGCGGGCGACCGCGCTCGTCATCACGGCTCCGACACGACGGTGGGCCATGCAAGCGGCGACCACGATGACCGGGTTTGCGACGTCCGTCATCGGTTGCGGCTGCGAGGCGGGCGTCGACAAAGTCCTCGCCCCCCGAGATACGCCGGATGGACGTCCAGGCGTTCGGGTGATCCTGTTTGCGGTTTCGACGAGCGAACTCCAGAGACAGCTGCAGAACCGGACCGGGCAATGCGTCCTGACCAGTCCCGGTTCGGCCTGCTACGCCGGACTCGACACAGGTGACGAGAAGCTCAATCTCGGCGCTGCAATCCGCTTCTTCGGCGACGGCTGGCAGATCGCCAAGCGCTTCGGAGGTCGGCGCTACTGGCGCGTGCCGGTGATGGATGGCGAGTTTGTCTGCGAGTCGACAACCTGGATGACCAAGAAGGCGGTCGGTGGAGGAAACCTTATCATTCTGGGCGCGAGCCCCGAAAGAACTCTGGCCGCCGCAGAAGCGGCCGCCGACGCCATGCGCGATGTGGCCGGGGTGATCCTACCCTTTCCCGGCGGCATCGTGCGCTCGGGCTCCAAGGTCGGCTCGAAATACAAGGGCGCCAGCGCCTCGACCAACGACGCCTTCTGCCCAACGCTCCGGGGCGCCGTCGACAGCGCGCTCGATCCGGAGATCGGTTCCGTGCTCGAGATCGTCATCGACGGACTCACCAGCGAGGCGGTCGCCGCCGCGATGCGGGCGGGGATCGCCGCAATCGTGAACCTCGGTCCCGAGCGCGGCGCGCTTCGGATCAGCGCCGGAAACTATGGCGGCAAGCTCGGCAAGCACCACTATCACCTGAAGGACCTGGCGCCGTGAAGCCGCTGACGTTCGTCACGCGCGCGGCGCCCAACCAACGCCTCGACCTCTCGCCGCTGACGCCAACGAACCTCGCCGGCAAAAGCCTGTCCGACATTGCCCGGATCCCATTGCAGACCACGCGTGAAGGCATCGCAGTCGGCGATATATTCAGCATCCGCGATGGAGAGGCCGAAGCCATCGTGATCGAGGACGGCGTCGCGCGATTCGACCGGGTCGGCATGGACATGCGCTCCGGCTCGCTCCTCGTCGAGGGCGAGGTCGGCGTCGAAACAGGCCGG
This sequence comes from uncultured Alphaproteobacteria bacterium, assembly GCA_963824465.1. Taxonomy (GTDB): domain Bacteria; phylum Pseudomonadota; class Alphaproteobacteria; order Rhizobiales; family Beijerinckiaceae; genus Roseiarcus. The sequence continues at coordinate 427,191 of CAWGPL010000010.1, read as the reverse complement.
CGGATGTCCGGCGGCCGGCTCACCATTCGCGGGAATGCGGGGCCCTTCGCGGCCTCCGGGATGACGAACGGGGAGATTGAAATTCTTGGCGATGCCGGCGAGCGGTTGGCCGGGCCGCTCGCCGGCGAGACCATAGGCATGACTGGCGGCGTCGTCCATGTGCGCGGAAAGGCAGGCGCGCGCGCCGGCGACCGCCTTCGCCGCGGATTGATTCTGATCGAGGGCGATGCAGGTCCCTATGCCGGAAGCCGCATGATCGCGGGCACGCTCGCCATCGCGGGCCAGGCGGGCGATTTGCCGGGCTATCTCATGAACCGAGGGACCCTGTTTTTAGGCCGCGGGGCCACGACCCTGTCGCCAACCTTCGTGGATTGCGGGGTCTACGAACTGGTCGCCGCGCGCCTCCTTGCCAACTCGATATCCGCGACGAGTTCGCGAATCGCTAGGCTCTTTCGTCGGCCGCTTCAGCGCCTGGCCGGCGACCTCGCCGCGCTCGGCAAAGGTGAGATCTTCATCCCCCGCGATTAAAGCGCGGGCGCGATTTGATCTGGCCTTCCCGATCTCCGGAGCGCGGGCGCCCAGGCGATGCGCAGGTTTGTGATCGAGCTCGTGTTTTCAAAGACTTAAGTGTCAAAAAGTGCAACTTTCAACGCGTTTCTGTTACTGCCGGCCGCCAAGACCGAGCGCAAGGAATGCGCGGGAAACGAAGGCTCCCCCGGCGAGCGTCCCCGTCAATGAGGCCGCGGATCGGGGACAAGGCCAGCCGGCGGTGTTGGTTTTTCATAAAAACTCCGCTCCTCTCAGGATCAAACCATACCATATATTCTGATTATCTGGAAGCACTTACCTGATTTTTCATTCCGGGCACAACCGAACCCGTGGCGGCACGTGCATTGCATCAATTTTTTTGCACTGCACAAAATGGGGTCTCCATGACTTTCGAAATCATTGCCCTCATCTGCGCCCTGGGCGTCGATCCAAGCGCCTGCACGCCCGGCGCTGGCGCGCGCGTCGTCGAGAAAATCGGCGAAGAGCACTCCGAACTCGGCTGTCTGAGACACGGCCTCTTGGTTTCTGGCGGCTCAATCTCGAAACCCAAGGACGGGGAATTCGAAAAGATCATTTGCGTGCGAAAGAAGCCGACATAGGCGAAACACGCTCACACGGGCCGGGCTGAATATTTTCAGCCTGGCGCCCCGCGCCTCGAAAACTCAAGAGTCCCTTTCTGCCGCGGCGTCAGGTCTTCTGACCCTCCATGCCCGGGAAGACGCAACGCCAACGCGCCACCCGGATTCCGGGATGTTGCTCGCACCATTGCGCAATTGTCGGCGGCGCACGAACCATGCACTGCATGAGCGAGCCGCCGTCGTCGACAAACTCTAGGCGCCTTTCGTCACATTGATTAGGCGCGTTTAGCGCGCAAACGGTCAGGATCAACACGATCATGGGCGTCGTCCTCCTGTTGCCCTCAATCGTCATCTCTTTGCGAGGTTCCGTCAATGGGTTCGCGTGCTTTGGCCTCCGTGCGAAATATGCGAACATCGATTAGGCGGGAGCGAGCGCGAGGACGGCATTGCGGGTGATACGGGTCAGGGCGCCGGCGCGTCTCCATCTCGGCTTTCTTGATCTCAGCGGCAGTCTCAACCGACGGTTCGGCTCGATCGGACTTGCGATCGACGCATTCATGACGGTGATCGAACTGCGCGCTTCCGCTGGGCTCGTTTCGCTTGGCGGGGAGCAGGATCGCGCGAGCCGCCTCGCCCTTCGAATCGCGGACGCTCTCGGGTTGGAGCCCGCGGGAGAATTGACGGTCGCGCAGGCTATTCCGGCCCATGCCGGCCTCGGCTCCGGCACGCAACTCGCCGTCGCAATCGCTTCCGCGTTCCGTCGATTGGCGAACCTGCCGCTCGATCCTGCGGGGGATGCGCGTCTGCTTGAACGCGGGGCGCGCTCCGGAGTTGGCGCCGCCCTCTTCGAGCGCGGCGGTCTGGTGGTGGACGCCGGACGTGGCGCCAAGACGGACATGCCCCCGGTGATCTCGCACCTTTCATTCCCCGCGGACTGGCGAATTGTGCTCATGCTGGACCACCGCCTCGAAGGGGCGCATGGCGATAGAGAACGACAGGCCTTCGCGACTCTGCCGCCGTTTCCGGAATCCGCCGCCGCCGAGATTTGCCGGCGGCTCGTCATGCAGGTCCTGCCCGGCGCAGCGGAGCACGATCTCGCGGCGTTCGGCGAGGGCGTCACGAAGATCCAAGAGAAGCTAGGCGATCATTTTGCCCTCGCGCAGGGCGGAGGGCGTTACACCAGCGCCGCTGTCGGCCGCATCGCGCGGAGCCTTCAAGACGCAGGCGCGCGCGGCGTCGGACAAAGTTCATGGGGTCCGACCGGATTTGCCTTTGCCGCCGATCCAGACGAAGCCGAATTTCTTGCGCGGCGTGCGCGCGAATGCGATGGAGCGGTCGAGATTCGCGTAGCAAGCGCGCCCTCGCACGGCGCCGAGATCAGCGAAGCGAGCGAGAACTGAAGCCTCTCGCCGTCATCGGAGGAACTCATGGCCAAGAACATCCTGCACATGGTGACGCCGCTTGCGCATATGAGCCCATTCGACGTGAACATGGCGCTTGACGCCGGTTATGACGCGACCGTCCCTTACACCAACGTATCGCTCGCCGACGTTACAGGTTTGGTGCAGGACGCCATGTTTTCGCGTTCGCCTCGCGATGCGGCGCGCACCGCTGTCTTCATCGGCGGCAAGGACGCTTTTCTGGCGCTCGACATGCTGGATCACGCAGTCAAGGCGCTGTTGAAGCCGTTCGAGATCTCGTTGTTTGCTGATCCCGCCGGATCCTTCACCACCGCCGCCGCCATGATCGCCGTCGTGGAGAAAGTTCTGCGCGAGAAAAAGGAACGCGCGCTCAAGGGCGCCGCAATCTCGATCTTCGGCGCCACGGGAGTTGTCGGCACGGCGGCCGGCGTCATCGGCGCGCTCGAAGGCGCGCTGGTGACGTTTGTCAGTCACGACGCCTCAAATCGAACCGCCATGCGCGCAGCCGAAGCGAAGAGCCGGTTCGGAGTCGACATCGCGGTCGCCGACGGCGCGTCCCCGGAAGGGAAGGCGCTCGTCCTGTCGAAGACAGAGGTTGCTTTGTGCGCCGCCAAGGCCGGCGTTCAGGTGCTGGACGGAGCGCAAATTGCAGCCGCCAAAAAATTGCTGGTCGCCGCTGATGTCAACGCCGTACCGCCGCTCGGCGTTGAAGGCCTCGATCTTCAGGCCAACGGGACGCCTCTGGGCGAGCACGGCGCCCTCGGGGTCGGGGCGCTCGCCATCGGCAACGTCAAATACCGGACCGAATCCGGACTCTTCAAGCAAATGACCGAAAGCACGAAGGCGCTGAAGCTCGACTTTCGACAGGCGTTTGCCCTGGCGCGAACACTGGCTTGAGCAAACTGTCCGCTGTCAGATTCCCGCCGCTGACCCCGGCGTCCGCGCGTCCCTCGTCTGGCCGGCCGCGCGATCGCGGCGGATTTCCACCCCAACCGAACCGTCGATCACGTCGAGCTTGCGCACCTTGACGGAAACGGCGCGAACCCGGACGTTTTGAAGCACGGCCGCAGCGACGTTCTCGGCCAGCGTCTCGACAAAATCAACATGCCCTCGGCCGACGACGAGACGAATGGCGTCGATGATAATGTCATAGGAGAAGATCGCCCGCATGTCGTCCGCGTGCGAACCGGGCCTGCGCACTTCGGCCTCGACATCGAAGACCACGCGCTGTGATTTGCCGCGCTCGAAGTCATAGGCGCCAATCTCGGCCGCCACTGCAAAATCGCGCACGAAAACGTGATCGATCTCCCCCTCGCGATCGCGGCCGCCGATGATCCCTCGCGCCATCAAGCGCCAGTCGATTTTGGGCGATTCGTCGGGCAACCGCTCGCGCGGGATCAGGTCGCGAATGAGCCTCACCGCCTGCGGATCGATCGAACCGGCGCGGTCGTGGCGGTGACAAAGGGCCGTGCGGAATCCGAGCACGTCCGGTTGCACGAGCAGCAGGCGAGGCACGTCGGGCGCTTCGAGCGAACCCGCAAGTCCGCTCAAAAGGCCCTGCTCACGGCAGATCCTGCAAAATGTCTCAAGACGCGCGGGACCGAGATGCAAGCGCAGCGGCCCGCGGGATTTGTCGCGCGTATCGAGCATCGCGCCACGAAAACCCATGGAAGCCAATTCGGGAAGAATCGCGAAGTCCGGCTCATCGTCCGCAAACAGCATGCCCACGAGCGCGACTTCGTTCGCCAGAGCGCGCAGCGGGCCATTCAACCGATGCAGGCTCGGCGCATCCACGGCGAGCTTCAGCGTGTCGACTCCGGCTGCGGCCAGCGCACGCGCGCGCGACACCAGCGGCGCCTCTTCATACGGCGGATCACCGAGCGTCGCGCTTGTTTCCGCGCGGCGCGCAACGAGCTCGACCGCCTCGCGTACGACTTCCACGGAGGCCGCGCCAAGCGAGCCCTGGGTCGCGTCTTTCAGGTCGATGATGTCCGCGCCGAGCGTCAATGCGACTTCAGATTCTTTCGCGTTGAGGACGCTGGCGAGCATGCGAGTCATGATTGCGCCTTCCTCGTGCGACCGCGAGGGCCGCGGGGCTTCGACTTGATTTGGCCGAACCGCAAATCTATTGCTGATCGCAAGAGGAATCGCCCATGCGTCTTGCGTTTGGCATCATTGCAACGATGGCGTTCGCCAACGCCGTTGTCCCGGCAGCCGCGGGAGGCCCTCCGAATGTCGATCCGGATTGGCCGTGTCAACAGGTCAAAGTGACGAGCTTTCCGCTCGCGGCGATATGGGCCGGCCCGCAACTCGACCTGAATGCGCAGGCTTGGCGCGACCAACCCGAGGTCGCGGACCTCGTTGCAAGAATGTCGCAGCGCAAGGTGCCAATCGCCGAAGTCGAGTCGTCGATCGGCGCCTTCAAGCAGAAGGAGGGGCCGCAGGCGCGCGATAAGCTGCTCAGCGCGTTCGCGGCCGCGTTCGACGATCTGGCGAACCAGAGATCGAAGGTCATCGAGGGGCTGGACCGTTTCGGACATCGTCAGCGCGAGATGGGCGACGAACTCCGACAGGAGAATGCCGCGTTGCAAAAAGCCGTCGACGCAAACCACGGGCAGCCCGACGCCGAACAGACCGCGCTGCAGAAGCGGCTTGACTGGGATCTTCGAGTCTTCGACGACAGGCGTCAGTCGATCACTTATGTCTGCGAGGTTCCGGGCGAGATCGAACATCGGATCGGCGCCATCGCGCGCGCGGTCCAAGCCGCGCTTTAACTTCACGGCGAACGTCTGTCGCATATAGCATTCGTCAATCAAGGCCGAGGCTCAGGTTTACGGGACTCGAGCGGATGTCCGGCCTCCGACCAGCCGTCCGTTCCGTCAGGATACCACGACACATTGCGATAGCCGAGGCCGACGGCGCGCTTCGCGGCGTTCCAAGACATCCAGCAGTTGCGCAAACAGTAAAAGACGATCGGTTTCGCCGGATCGCCCGCCGTCGCCGTTCGTAAGCCTGTCTCGAAATACGATTCCATGACGGGAGCGAGCTCGCCATAGCCAGTGTCGGGAAGCCAGATGCTGCCGGGAATGTCAGATCGCGGCTTGTCGCGCCATACGACGTCCGGCCGCAAGCCCGCGGGCCGCGGAACAGCCGGCAATGCATCCACAAAAACCGCAGTATGCGCCTTCCACAATGCATAGGCTTCTTCGGTGGTCAGGACGCGAGCGCCTTTCAATGTGGCGGGGGTTGGCGCGCGGTAGTCGCTCGTCCGGTATGACGAAGGCTCCGCAGGTCTTTCGTCCGCCTTGGCGACAGAGAGGCTCGGCCGCGGCGAGAAAGACAAGCAAAACAGCCAGGGCTCTCATGGCGTCGTCAGCGTGTCAGCGGCTGATCGTTCTCGTCGAGCAGAGGCACTCCGTACGAACGCAGGATCGAGTCGATCTCGCTCTTGTTCTCGGAGATGGTCTTGTTGAGCTCGCGCTTCCAATTCTGATCCGAATGCCTGACGCCCATCGCGATTCGATAGACGAGTTTTGGGCCGCCATGTTCCTTGAGCAGCGGCACGACGGCGGTCGGATTCTTCGCCTTCGTCGCATAGTAGCCGCCAAGCGGGCCCCAGATCAGGGCGACGTCGATGTCGCCGTCGTCGAGATCATGCATCATTTGCGCCGTCGCCGAATCAAAGCGGGTATCCACGACGAGGGGGTACGATTTGATGTTGGGAAGCAGGCCGAGCTGCGCCAGATAGCTCGCCGGCGGCGTGCCCGCGATAACGCCGATCTTCGCCGTCTTCAGTCGCGAATCGCTGAGTGTGTCGAGTCCGTCGAACCGGGCGCCCTTATGATAGGCCGCGACATAGGCGGTGCGATAATAGGGACTGGTCGGCTGGACCATATCGTCGCCGAGCGGAATGCCCATCACCACGTCGCAGCGATGCGCATTGAGCGTATTGCGAATGAAGCCGGTCGCGTCGGGATAATAGGCGTATGCGACCGACTTGCTTAGCTTCTTGGCGAACATTTCGGCGATCTTGTTTTCGAATCCCTCGCCGGCCTCGTTGGAAAAAGGCAGGTCCCGCGGATCCGCGCAGGCGCGGAAGACATGCGGATCGACCAATTCAATCGTGTCGCCAACTTGCGGCTGCTGAGCGCCCGCGCTGAAGCCGGCGCTCACACAAAAGATGAGGCAAAGGAAAAGGCGCTGAACCGGCCGCATCGCTTATGACCCACCCATGCACTTGTCTTCCGCCGCGGCGAAGGCGGCCGGTTTGGGAGCGTGCTCCATCGGACGCCCGCGTGGGACAGCGTCGGTCGAACGGGCGCGAAGGTAGATGTAGATATCGTTGAGGTAGCACATGACGTTCTTGTCGTCGGCGAAAGCCGGCATCACCTTTTCCTGCCCGGCGCCAAGATCCTTCTTGCCGCTGACGACCGTGCCATAGAACTCCGCGTAACCGAGCGTCTTGAGCGAGTCCTTCAAGGCGGGCGCATAGGTCGATCCCTCGCCATCGGGACCGTGACAACGCAGGCATTCCGAACTGTATCGACGGAATCCGGAATAGGTGTACCAGTCAACCGAGCCGTTCGGCTCGATCTTGTAGGTCGGATCGCCGTTTTTGTCCTTCCACATGCCGTCTTCACTTGTCACCGCCGCCGGATTTCCCGGAGGATCGGCGAACGCGATCGATGGGTGCGCTCACAGCGCACAGACATCGTAAGGACGGCGATGGGCGATTTCATGATCGTCACAAATATTTTCCTTGGGCCTCGCTGAAAACATGAGGGGCCCGGCGCTTTCCTTGCGTCCGCGCCGGACCCCTCGGTTTTTCGTCAGTCGCTTGCCGGACTGCCTCTAGTCTTGCGGCAGGGCGAACACGGTCAGCGTGCCGCCGAGCGCGGTGTAGTTCGACAACGCCGCATAACCGCCGACGGCGCCGAGACCCGCGTGTGGATCGGTCAGACCGGCCGCAAGGCCGATGCCCGCCCAACCGCCGACGCCCGACAGCACCGCAAGATACTGGCGACCGTTGTGCTCGTAGGTCATCACGTTGCCGATGATGCCCGACGGGGTCTTGAACTTGTAGAGTTCCTTGCCGGTCTTTGCGTCGACCGCCTTGAGATACCCTTCAAGCGTTCCGTAGAACACAACGTTGCCCGCCGTCGCGAGAGCGCCGGACCACACGGAGAACTGCTCGGGATCCGACCAGGCGATCTTGCCGGTCTTGTTGTCCCACGCGATGAAGTTGCCCATGTTCTTGTCGCCCGGAGGCGGATACATCGACAGTGTCGCGCCGACATAAGGCTGACCCGCCGTATAGCTCACCTTGAAGGGCTCGTAGTCCATGCAGACGTGGTTCGTGGGGACGTAAAAGAGCTCCGTCTCCGGCGAATACGCCGCTGGCTGCTCGTCCTTCGAGCCAAGCGCCGCCGGGCAGACGCCGACGGTGTTGACATCCTCGCCGCTCGCTTCGGTCGAGTATTTCTTGACCCGGATCGGCTTTCCGAAATCGGGCGACGACTTGTCCATGTTGATGCCGGTCGCCCAATTAACCGCCGGGTCGAACTTTTGAGCGACGAGCAATTCGCCGGTGACCCGGTCAAGCGTGTAGCCGAAGCCATTCCGGTCGAAGTGGGTGAGGAGCTTGCGATCCTTGCCGTCGATCTTCTGGTCGGTGAGGATCATTTCGTTGACGCCGTCATAGTCCCACTCGTCGTGGGGCGTCATCTGATAAACCCACTTGGTCATGCCTGTGTCGAGATCGCGGGCCCAAATGGTCATCGACCACTTGTTGTCGCCCGGACGCTGCTTCGGGTTCCAGGTCGAGGGATTGCCCGAGCCGTAATAGACGAGGTTCGTCTCGGGATCATAGGAATACCAGCCCCACGTATCGCCGCCGCCGATCTTCCATTGATCGCCTTCCCAGCTCTTCAAGCTGGAATCCTTGCCGATCGGCTTGCCGAGATCGGTCGTCTTCTCCGGATCGACAATCAGATCGGAGTCAGGCCCTTCAGAATAGCCGCGCCATGCGAGCTTGCCGTCCTTGAGGTCGTACGCGCTGACCCAGCCGCGCACGCCGAATTCACCGCCGGAGACGCCGATGAGAACCTTGTCCTTGAAGACGAAAGGAGCGTCCGTTCCCGTGGCTCCCTTGCTCGGATCACCGTCCTTTACGGACCAGTCGACTTTGCCTGTCTTGGCGTCGAGCGCCACGAGGGTCGTGTCGGCTTGATGGAGGAAGATCTTCCCATCGCCATAGGCAAGGCCGCGATTTACCGTATCGCAGCACATCACTGGAATGACGTTCGGATCCTGCTTCGGCTCATATTTCCAGAGGATCTTGCCGTCGTTGTTGAGGTCGAGGGCAAAGACCGTATTAGGGAACGGCGCGTGCACATACATGATGTCGCCGATCACAAGCGGCGCACCTTCGTGTCCGCGCAAAACGCCCGTCGAGAAAGTCCAAACAGGCGCTAGCTTGTTCACATTCTGCGCATTGATTTGTTTGAGTTCGGAGAACCGCGTGCCCGCGAAATCGTGGGCCGGCGTGACCCACTGATTCGGATCGGCCACCATTTTGGAGAGATCGTCGTTCGCGCTGGCGTAGCCGGCCGTGAACAGAGCCGTTACGCCGAAGCATGTAGCAAGCCAGTATTTGCGCATATGTTTCCTCCCGTTGGATTTCGCAGATGCCGGCAAGCTCACGCTCCTTGAGCGTTTGCCCGTCGCCGGGGCGATTAGTTCAATGGGATTTTGTCTTCGACAGCGTGTCACGACAAGGGCGAGACGATCACGACCTCCGTCGCGGAGGTCTCGCCTGCCTTCGAAGATTCGCGGAGGCTCCCGACCTGCCGCGCCTCATGAAGCCGAAAACGAAGCAACCATATTTCCAACGAGAAGCAGCGCGCAAGTGAAATTTTTATTTTCAACTTCGCGATCGTTGCGCTGACCCGCCCCGACCTCTAAATTCGCTCGTTGAAGAGGCATTGGACGAATGGGAGTCTTGCACAGGACGCTTTTGACGCTCGCCGTCGTTCTCGCGCTGTCGCCCGCAAATGCAGGGGAGATCGAGGATCGTTTCGCGGCGCAGCAAATCGCGCCGGGTGTTTACGCGCATCAAGGCGCTATTGCGCTGATGGATGAAGCCAATGCAGGCGACATTGCGAATGTCGGTTTCATAATCGGCGACAAAGGCGTGGCGGTCATCGACACGGGCGGGAGCGTTGAAGAAGGCCGAGCGCTGCTCGCGGCAATTCGATCCGCCACCGACAAGCCCATCCTCTATGTCATCAACACGCACTTTCATCCCGATCACATTTTCGGGAACGCAGCGTTTGAAGGCGTCGGGGCGACTTTCGTCGGGCACCGCAACATGCCGCGTGCGTTGCAACAACGCGGCGCATTCTATCTCAAGGCGTTCCGCTCTATTATCGGCGATGCTCTCGTGAGTGAGGTGCGAATCATTCCCCCGACGCTGCTCGTCGACGATAAGCGCGAGCTCGATCTGGGCAACCGTAAGATCGAGCTTCAGGCCTGGCCGCCTGCCCACACAGACTGTGACCTCACAATATACGATCCGACCTCTCGCGTGCTTTTCGCCGGGGACCTTGTGTTTGTTCACCACGTTCCCGTCCTTGACGGGTCGATTAAAGGGTGGCTTGCCGACCTGCCAGGGCTCGCGAACATTCCCGCCACTCGCGTCGTGCCGGGACATGGGCCCCTCACGGTGCCATGGCCCGCAGCGCTCGACGCGGAAAAGTCCTATTTCGAGCGTTTAAGTCTGGATATTCGATCGATGATCACGAAGGGCGACGACGTGTCCGAGGCGGCAAAGGCGGCCGCTGACTCCCAGCGTGATGACTGGCGACTTTTCGACGACTATAATCCGCGTAACGCCACGGCGGCTTTCGCGGAATACGAGTGGGATCCGTAAGGGCGGCGAACGGTGCGGCCCTCGGACGGCGGGAGGATGAGAGATGGAGCCCAGTCGGCGATCTTTGCTGTTACAGGGCGGCGCGGCTGCTCTGGCCTTTGCCGCTCTTGTCCGGCCTTCTGCCGCGGAAGACGGGCAGACTGAGGACCCGTGGCCCGATCTGCGAAAGACCTTCTTCAAGGATCGGCCGATCGAGGAAAATCCATCGGTCGTGTCGCTTGACGCTCCAAAACGCGCTGAGGACGCGGCGCTCGTGCCGATGACGCTTACCGTTCATCCGCCAGCAGGCGATCCACGGCGCGCGGTGAAATTGAGCCTCATCATCGATCAAAATCCGGTCCCGCTCGCCGCCGCCTTCACGCTCGGCGATAAGGCCGGGGTCACCAGCATCGAGACGCGGGTGCGCGTCAATTCCTACACGAATGTTCATCTCGTGGCCGAGATGAATGACGGCAGCCTTTATAGTTCGACCCGATACGTCAAGGCGGCGGGGGGCTGCTCCGCTCCGATGGTCAAGAGTCCTGACCAGGCGCTCGCAACCATGGGTCAGTCGCGGTTCCGGCTCCTTCCCAACGCTCCCGAAGGCCGTCGCGAGGCGCAGATCATGCTCAGGCATCCCAACAATTCCGGGATGCAGATGGACCAGATCACGCACCTCTACACGCCCGCGCGCTACGTCGATCATCTCGCGCTCTATCAGGGCGCGGACCTCATCTTCTCGATGGACGCCGGCATTTCGATCTCGGAAGACCCAAACTTCCGCTTCGACTATATCCCGAACAATGCGAAGACGATTCGCCTCGATGCGACCGATAGCACCGGCAAGCATTTTGCCGCCGCGTGGCCGGCTCAGGGAAACGGGGCCTGACGCATCAGAAGCAGCGAACTTCCGCTTCGGCCTGAGCACGCCGCAGCTTGGCGAGGTCGTCGCGCGCGATCTGCGTGTTGCGCATCGCCCGCCCTATTTGACCCGGCCCCTGTTCGAGCGCCGCTACCGTTTCGGCGGATTCATAGCCGTCGTAGGGCAGCAGCGAGGCAATGACGTCGATCGAGCACGAGCACTTGTCCAGCGACTCGCGGGTCTCGCCATTTGTCTTCATGCAGGCGTAGACATATTCCGCCCGCGTCGCGGTCGGATAATCGTTCCCGGCGATCGTCGCGCCGCTGGCTGCGCTCGCGGCTCCGACGGCGGCCAGGCAGACCAAAAAAAAGCCCGTGCGCATGATTGATTCTCCTCGTCTCCTCAACGCTCTTCCCGCCCGGTCTCCGCACTCAGGCCATCGCCTCCTCGGCGAGCAACGCGAGCGCCGCTGCGGGCGCGCAATGCGACGCTTCAACTCCCGCGCCGATAAGCTCGGAGAACGAAACGCTGCGCCGTCCCATCCGACGGCCGAGTTCGTGTCCAAGGCTTTCCCCGACGCCCGCCGCGACAATCGGCGCCTTCTGCGGAATGTCACCTCGCGAAAAACGGAGGAAAGCCGCGTCTGCGATCGCGCGAAGCTGCGCCTCGGCAAACCAGGCAGCGAGCCCTTCCCATTCCGCCGGGCTCCCTTCGCTCGCGTCGCGCCCAATCATCCTGGCGAGACGGGCGCTCGATGCGAGGGGCGTCTTCTCGCGGCTGTCGGCCGTCGCCATCCGGTCGGCGCCCTCCGGCAAATCGCCGAGGATGCGGCGCACGTCGGCGCTGCTTGCGAAATATTCGTTCATGAGCGGCGTCCACACGCCACGAAAAGGCGCACGGTCCGCCAGCGCCATCACAAAGCTGCGCGCCATGCCGGTGTAGACAAGTTCGCCAGCGGCCAGGCGCTCCCCATCCGTATAGCCGACCGCGGCGACGGCTCCGCCCACCACAGGGACGAGGTCCGCGGTCGTAGAGCCCACGTCGACAAAAAGCGCGTTGGGGAGCCTGAGAGCGACGAGCGATGCGCTCGCGTGCCAGTTGGCCGAGGCGACGGCGTCGGCATATTCTGCCGCTTCATCGAGTTGCCGGAAGCCCAGGCGACCCGCGTAGAGACGCACCGGGGTTCCCCGAAGGTGATTTGCAGCGATTGCCGCCAGGCCCGCGACGCCGTCGCGGCGCGAGGCAAAGGCGTCGCACAATTCTCCCGTCATCGTGATCGCGTGGACGAGGGGATCGCCGAGCCGCGACTTGAGCGCCTCGAAGGCGGCGTCTAGATGGTGGAGACCAAGCCACAGCGGCGTCGCCTCCTGCGCCGCCATTTCAACCCGTCCATCTCGCACCCGAGCGGCCTTGAGATGCGCCCCGCCAATGTCCCATCCGATAGCGACGCCCACAATTCCTCCCATTCGACTGACGGGGACGAACGTAGAAGCGAACGAAGTCGTCAGCAAGGCGCGTCCGTTCGTCCGCCGCGCACCGTTATCAAGCTCGGGGGAAGCCATGCCGATGGGCCGGAGCTTCGGGCCTGGCTCCGGGCGATCGCCGAGGCCCGCGGGTCGGTCGTCGTCGTGCCTGGCGGCGGCCCGTTCGCCGACGCGGTGAGGCTCGCACAGCAGCAGATGGGTTTTGACGAAAGCGCCGCGCACGCCATGGCGATGATGGCGATGGCGCAGTTCGGACGCGCGCTCGTGAGCCTGGAGCCCAGGATGCGGCTCGCCGCCTCGCGCGCGGCGATCGACCGCGCTCTGAAGGATGGGAGGATCCCCGTGTGGACGCCCGAGCGCATGGCGCAGGCCGCCGGCCTTCCCGAGAGCTGGGACCTAACGTCCGACAGCCTCGCGGCGTGGCTTGCCGGCGCGATCGGCGCAGATCGGCTGATGCTGGTCAAGCATGGTCGCTTCGAACCGGGGCCGCTCGACGCTCACGCGCTCGCGGACCGCGGAGTCGTGGACCCTCTCTTTCCCGACTACCTGTCACGCAGCGGCGCGCCGTGTTTTCTGGCGCCATCGGACGCCGTCGAACGTTTCGCTATAGAGTTGCCCAGTTCGCTTTTTCCTGAAATCGTGGCGCCGCAGGGGGAGGCGAAGCGCGCGATGGGTGGACTGAGCGAAACCGCCCGCAAGCTTGGGGCGCGCGATTGTCATGGCCAAACGTGAGACGCCTCGATGGGGCTGGGCGCTGACCGGCTCCGGCCACTTCTTGAAGGAAACGCTCAGCCTTATCGGCGCCCTCGAACACGTCGACTTGTTCGTAAGCAAGGCGGCGGCCGAGGTCCTGCGCATGTACAAGCAGGAACTGAACCTTCCGAAATCCGTCCATATCTTCCGTGACACCGCGGCAAGCTCGCCTGCGGTTGGGCAGTTTTACTACGGCGTATATCACACACTTGTCGTCGCGCCCGCGACCTCGAATGCAGTGGCGAAATTCGTCTACGGGATCTCGGACGATCTTGTCAGCAACGTCTTCGCGCAAGCGGGAAAGTGCCGCGTGCCGACAATTGTTTTCGCCTGCGACACGGCTCCGGAACTTCTGACCGAGGCGCCCAAAGGGATGGTCAAGGTCTACCCGCGCCCGATCGACCTTGAAAATCGCGAACGCCTGGGCCGATTCGAGGGCGCGACGGCCGCCGATTCCGTGTCGGAACTGCGCGCCGCCATCGAGCGTCGCAAGGCCGAACTCAGGTGACCGACCGCCTGCTGTTCCTGACCGGCAGGCTGGCGCGACCGCGGCTGGAGAAGGTGCTGCAAGGCATGGCGCCGACGCCTTTCGACTGGACGGTGCTCGACATTGGCGTAAAGGTCGCCGCACTCATGACGGAGCCGATCCTCATGGGCCGGCTGCCTCGTCCGCTCGAGACGGATCGCGTGGTGCTCCCTGGCCGCTGTCGTGCAGACCTTGATCGGCTTGCGGCCGCATTTGGCGTGCCGTTCGAGCGAGGGCCGGAGGAATTGAAGGATCTTCCGGCCTACTTCGGTAAGCGCGGCGCGCCGCCGGACCTTTCGCGCTACTCGCTGCAAATCTTCGCGGAGATCGTGGACGCGCCGCGCATGAGCGTCGATGCGCTTGTCGCGAAGGCCGAAACTCTAAGGGCGGCGGGCGCGGACGTTATCGACGTCGGGTGCTTGCCCGACACGCCCTTTCCCCATCTCGAACACGCGGTGCGCGCCCTGAAGGGCGTGGGCTTCGCGGTCAGCGTCGAACTCCTACGAGACCGAGGAACTGAAACGCGGCGGGGCGGCGGGCGCCGACTTTCTGTTGAGTCTCACCGAAGAGACGCTTGGAATCGCAGAGACGACGGGCGCGAGACCGATCCTGGTGCCCGCCACCCACGGCGATCTCAATTCGCTCTGCCGAGCCGCTGAGGAAGCGGAGCGGAGAGGCATCAGGCCCATCCTCGATCCTGTGCTTGACCCGATCCATTTTGGCTTCGCAGATTCGCTCGCCCGCTACCGCGATCTGCGAGCCCGGCTGCCCAATGCCGAGATCCTGATGGGGACCGGCAACCTCACGGAACTCACCGACGCCGACAGCGCCGGTGTGACCGCGATGCTGCTTGGAATCTGCTCCGAGCTTCGCATCGATCACGTGCTGACCGTCCAGGTCAGCCCGCATACCCGCAGAACCATCCAGGAGCATGACGCGGCGCGCCGGATCATGCATGCCGCGAAAGCCGAAGGCGCGCTTCCCAAAGGCTATGGGAGGGCGCTCTTGCAAGTCCATGACCGCAGCCCTTTCCCGAACACGACCGCCGAAATCACAGAGATCGCTGCGCAGGTGAAGGACGCCAACTTTCGCATCGAGACGGCGGAGGATGGCATCCATATTTACAATCGCGCCGGGCATCACATCGCCCGCGAGGCCTTCTCCCTGTTCGACAAGCTCGCAGTCGAACAGGATGGCGCACACGCCTTCTATCTCGGAGCGGAACTCGCCAAGGCCGAACTCGCCTTGCAGCTTGCCAAGCGTTACACCCAGGATGAGCCGCTTGACTGGGGCTGCGCGACTGACAAGCCGGCGGAAGACAGGACGAGGCTTCGCGACGCCGGCCATACGCTTCGCCGCCGCGAGCGGAAGGATTGAGCGCATGCCGATGATCCGCGAGACGGTTGTGACGACCGTCAACGCTGCCGGTGAGCCCCATATCGCGCCGCTCGGGATTATCGCCGAGGGGGAAAATTGGATTCTCGCCCCGTTTCACCCTTCGACAACGCTGGAGAACCTGCGGGCCGCCCCTTATGCGGTCGCCAACCTCACAGATGACGTCCGCATTTTCGCCGGTTGCCTGACCGGCCGGCGGGACTGGCCGCTTGCCTCGGCCCGCCTCGTGAAGGCGCCGCGCCTGGCCAATGCGCTCGCTCATCTGGAGCTTGTCGTGGTTGAGGTTCGCGACGACGCGCTTAGGCCGCGGTTCGTGTGTCGTGTCTCGCACATGGAGGCGCACGCGCCATTTCGCGGCTTCAACCGAGCACAGAACGCGGTGATCGAAGCGGCCATACTGATTAGCCGCTTGCACATGATTCCGCGCTCCGAGATCGAGCAAGAACTCGCCAGACTCGAGATTGCTGTCGGCAAGACGGCGGGGCCCGAAGAATTCGAAGCCTGGGGCTGGCTCCGGGAGAAGGCGGTGGAGCACTTCGCCTTCGTCAGGGCGGAGGGGGGAAATGCAGATCGTTCCAGTCCTTGATCTGCTCGGAGGCGAAGTCGTTCGCGCCCGCCACGGAGACCGCGCGAGCTATCGGCCCATTGAGACGCCACTTGCGCCGGGCAGCGATCCTGTCGATGTGGCGCGCGGGTTCCTTTCCCTGCATCGCTTTTCAGCGTTCTATCTTGCGGATCTCGACGCTATCCAGGGAAGGGGCGACAACTTCCCGGCTCTTCGTCGCCTCCGGAAGGCATTTCCCGAACTCAGCTTCTGGGCGGACAACGGAGCCGCGACGCGAGAGTCAGTGGATGCGCTCGCCGCGCCGGACCTCCGCTGCGAACCTGTGCTCGGCAGCGAGACGCAACGGGACGCGAAACTCGTCGCGCGCTATCGAAATTCGCAACAGGCGATCCTCTCGCTCGACTTTCGGGGCCCGCAGTTCCAGGGCCCCCCAAGCATCTTCGTGAACCCAAGCCTATGGCCGAGTCGCGTCATCGTCATGACGCTTGCGAGAGTCGGCAGCGGCGCCGGCCCCGACTTCGCGCGGCTCGAGTCCGTCCGCAGCGCGGCGCCAAGCTCCGCAATCTACGCTGCAGGGGGCGTGCGGAACGTGGACGATTGCGTCGCGCTGAAGAGGGACGGCGTCGCGGGCGCCCTAGTGGCGTCCGCGCTGCACGACCGACAACTGACGAGTGAAGACCTTCAGGCGCTCGACTCTCCCGTTTGAGAGGGCCGCTGAGACGGCTACTCCTTCTTCTTGCCGTCCGGGCCGAACTGCTTGAGATAAGCGATGACGTTGTCGATATCCTGCTCGTTGGGCAGACCCGGGAAAACCATCTTGGTTCCTGGCACTCGGCCTCTCGGGTCCTTAAGGTAAACCTTGAGCGTCGGCTCATCCCACGTGATGCCCGAGTTCTTGTTCGCCTCTGAATAATTATAGCCGGGATAGGTTCCCGCCTTGCGGCCGACAACTCCGTTCAGAACGGGGCCGACAAAGTTTTTGGCGGCTTCGCCGATCTGATGGCACACATGGCATTTGGACTTGAATATCTGCTCGCCGGCAGCCGCGTCCTGAGCCACAGCCACGCCGATCGATCCGAGAAGCGCGAAACCAGCCACAACGGAAGCCCTCAGAAGCGTCACATTTCTCTCCCTGATTTGTGGAACATGAGCCGGATTGGCCCGGCTGTCACCCTATGTTTAGCAGCCCTATCGAACGAGTAAAACCTCGGTGAAGAGGCGCCGAATCGCGCGTTTGGGGGTGACGCTGGGTTTGTTTGGTGCTAACCGTAACCTCGGGCGAGAGCCCCTGGGAGGCAACGCGTCAAAGGAGAGAGCCATGAGCTGGCATACCCCTGTTATCGTAGAAGTCTGCGCTGGTATGGAAGTTACCGCCTATATGCCGGCGGAATTGTAATCCAGCCAAAGGTCCGTCCGCATAGCAAGTGCGGACGGGGAAGCGCGTCTGAAACGCTCAATCGCAGGCAATCCTCCCTGTCGTGCGAAACGTCTTAAGGTCGCCAAGAGGCGGTCGAATTGGACGGAACAGAGATAAGACGATGCTTCCGGGGTGGAGTCTAGCTATCGCTGCCGCCTAAAGCGGAACGATGAACGCCTCGGCCCCGCAACTTGGCACACCGCGCGCCCGCGTGTTTCAGGCGTCTTGTTTTGGGCGTTTCGGTTGACAGCTTATCGGAATGACAAAGTCAGCGCGGCCGCGCCCGGGGAAAGAGCGGCGGTGCAGTCGGGCTCGCTGCGGAAAGCTCGCCTTCGGTAGATGATGTTCCCGTCGCGAGCAAATCTTCGCATATCCAATGCTCATCCCGCATCGCGGGCGCCGGGGTTTAGCGCGCTCCTGGGATTTCTCCTCGTCGCTCTTCTCGGCGCGCCCGCCATGGGGAGCGACGCGCTTGCGGTCAAAGTTGGGGTCCTTCGCCAATCCCATAGCCGCGAGACCATTTCCCTCCTGGACGTTCCTGCCGCCAACGACTTCATTGCCGGAGTCCAGATGGCGATGGACGACAACAACACGACGGGTCGATTTCTTAACCAGTCTTTCTCGATCGCCGACTCGAAACTGGACCCTGACGAAGACGCAGTCGCTGCGGCCAAAAAAATGTTCGACGAGGGTGTCCGCTTCCTGATTGTCGATCTGCCCGCAGCCAAGGTCCTCGCCGTCGCCGATGCCGCTCGCGAGAAAAGCGCGCTGGTGTTCAATGCAGACGCACCAGACGATCGGCTGCGCGAGGACGACTGCCGGCCCAACCTGTTCCACACGGCGCCGACCCGGTCGATGCTAGCGGACGGCCTCGCGCAATATCTGATCTGGAAGCGTTGGCCGCGCTGGTTTCTCGTCGTCGGCTCGCATCCCGAAGATGAGTTG
This sequence comes from uncultured Alphaproteobacteria bacterium, assembly GCA_963824465.1. Lineage (GTDB taxonomy): Bacteria > Pseudomonadota > Alphaproteobacteria > Rhizobiales > Beijerinckiaceae > Roseiarcus. The sequence continues at coordinate 408,787 of CAWGPL010000010.1, read as the reverse complement.
CTGGCGGACGCCTATCGTCATGCAGCGAAGAAGTTCGGCGCCAAGATCGTCGCCGAGAAGGTATTCCAGGATACGGGCGGCGGCCGGCGCTCCGACACGGGCGCGATCCAGGTGCAGCGGCAAATGCCCGTCTTCACTCAGAGCGCGCCGGACTATGACGTCCTGATCGCTGCGGACGAAAACCAAGTGTTTGCCGGCTATCTGCCTTATCGAACCTGGCAGGCTCGCCCCGTCGCGGGGTCAGCCGGGTTGACGCCAACAAGCTGGGATCCCTCGCACGAACTGTGGGGCGCGATCCAGTTGCAGGATCGATTCGAGCGGACTTTCAAGCGACATATGACGGCGCGCGACAATCAGGCTTGGGTCGCGATGCGCATGATCGGCGACGCCGTCGCCCATATCCGCTCGGACGACCCGAAGTTGGTCCGCGAATTTCTGCTATCTCCCGATTTTTCGATCGGCGACTTCAAAGGCCAGGGCCTGACCGTACGCTCCTGGAACCTGCAACTGCGCCAACCCATCATCTTGACGGATGGCCGCGGCGACGTCTCCGTCTCCCCGCAGGAGGGCTTTCTGCACCAGACCTCGGTGCTCGATACGCTCGGCTACGACCGACCGGAGACCAAATGCAAATTCCCCTGAGAGCCGCGGCGACGACGCTAATAGGCGCAGCCGCGCTGCTTCTCTCCCTCGCCGTCGGGGCTGAGGCGGCAACGGCGTACATCACGAACGAGAAAGGCGATTCGCTCACGGTCATCGACGTCGACAAGATGGAAGCGACGCGCACGGTCAAGGTCGGACAGCGGCCGCGCGGGATCGCGCTCAGCCGCGATGGAGGCGAACTCTTCATCTGCCTGGGCGACGAAGACACGATCGCCGTTCTCGACGCGAAGACATTGAAGCGGATTGGCGACCTCCCGTCGGGTCCGGATCCTGAACAGCTGCGGCTGAGCCCCGACGGCAAGCTGCTTTTCGTAGCCAACGAGGACAATGCCCTCTTGACCGCCATCGATGTGGCGACCCGCAAGGTCTACAGCCAATTTCCGGTCGGCGTGGAGCCTGAGGGCGTTGCTGTCAGCCCAGACGGTTCGATCGTCGTCAACACGTCAGAGACGACGTCGATGGCCCACCTGATCGACTGGAGAAACAAAAAGATCATCGCCAACATTCTGGTCGACGCCCGTCCCCGCTACGCCGAATACAATCACGACGGCTCGGAGCTCTGGGTGAGCTCCGAGGTCGGAGGCACCGTCAGCGTGATCGATCCTGTAGCGCTCAAGGTCAAAACCAAGATCCACTTCACCGTGCCCGGCCTCACGAAGGAGCAGATTCAGCCGGTCGGCATGCGTTTCAGCGCGGACGGCAAATATGCGTTCATTGCGCTCGGGCCGGCAAACCGCGTGGCGGTCGTCGACGCCGCGACAAAGGAAGTCGTCAAATATCTGCTGGTCGGACAGCGTGTCTGGCAGCTCGGCCTGACGCCCGACGGCAAATACCTCCTGAGCACCAACGGAATTTCCAACGACGTATCGGTCATCGACATTGCGGCGCTCAAGGTGATCAAGTCGATTCCTGTCGGCCAGGCGCCCTGGGGGGTGGCCATCGCGAAATAGAGCGGCCGGTCTGTCAGCCAAGATTCGAGTCGATGGCGATCCGCATGAGATCCATTGCGCTTCGCGCTCCAAGCTTCTGCCGAAGCTGCGTGCAATTGTTTGCGACGGTCTTGTACGAGACGCTAAGCACATCGGCGATTTCCGCCATTGTCTTGCCTCCGGCGAGGAGCCGAAGGATCTCCAATTCCCTTGGGCTCAGGTCCGAGAGTCGGCTCGCGTTGGAGCCACCCCGGAGGAAGGCGATCTGCCTCGCCATCTCGGGATGCAGGTAGACGCCTCCGCTGGCGACGAGCCGCACCGCCTCAACAAACAGAGCCGGATCGTCGTTCTTGGCGACGTAGCCTTTCGCTCCCGCTTCGATCGCTCGCGCCGCCACGACCGGATCGTCGTTCATGCTGAAGACGATGAGCTTAGCTGCGGGATCGCGATGAAGGATCCGGCGGCAGAGTTCCAATCCCGACAGGCCCGGAAGGTTGATGTCAAGAATGGCCACCTCGGGCCGCTCTGCGACGTAGGCGGCATAGCCTGCAGCGCCGTCGGCCGCATCGATGACATCGATCGTCGAATCGGCCGCAAGCAGCGCCTTGCAACCGGAGACAACAATCGGATGGTCATCGACGATAAGAACGCGCAAGCCTGGATCTCCGGACGAGGCCGAAGCGCCAGGCCCCCGCCTATTCAGGCGGAGATTGACGGGTTCGCAAATAAAATCAACGCTAGGGCGGTCGGGAGGAGGTCATGTGGCGAAAGCTCCCTTTGCGGCATCGCCTGAATCTCATATTTGCGACGCTGCTTCTCCTGTGGCTCGCGGCGGATATTGCGCGGATTCTCGCGAGCGCCGGTCCGCGCGTTCAGGCCGAGGAACGCAGCGTCTCTCGCCTTACCCAGGAATTCGTACAATCGTCGTTGGCAAGCCTGCAGCAGTCGGAGAATCCGGAGCGCGACCTGATCGATCTGGTGAACAGCCTGCAGTTCCTTCGGCACGTGCGGGTCGGACTCGGCCCCACGGCTCTGCCCGCGATGATCGCTGCTCATAACGAGCCGCGCGTCGAAGCCCCCGCCTGGTTCCGCGCCCTGGTCACCACGCCGGCGAGCGTGGCGGTCATTCCGGCAGTTATCAAGGGCCGAAAGGTCGGCTCCATCGCTATTGCCGCGGATCCGTCCGAAGAGATCGACGAGGTCTGGGCACAGGCCCGCGCTGAAGTCGCCGCGTTCTGCGCGCTTGCCGCGGTTCTCCTGGTCGCCACCAGCCTTTTCGTGAGACGATCGCTAAGACCGCTCGACGTCGCGGGAGAGACCTTGACCCGGCTCGGAACCGGCGATTACGAGGTGCGCGCAAAGAGCGGGGGCGCCCCGGAATTCGTCGCCCTCTGCTCACGGATCAATCATCTCGGAGAGGCGCTCGGGACGCTCAATTCGGCCAATCGCGAATTGATCAACCGCGTCATCGACGCTCACGAAGAAGAGCGCAAGACGATCGCGCGGGAACTGCACGACGAGATCGGACCGCATCTTTTCGCCTTGCGCGCCAACGCCTCCGTGCTTGCGAGTTGGCTTGAGCCCGGCGCTGACGCCCGCGCGATCGAGGCGGCCCGGACGATCGGCGCCGAGACTGAGGCGCTACAACGGCAGAATCGCCGAATCCTTGCCGACCTGCGCCCTGCCTCGCTCGAGGAGCTTGGCCTCGCCGCCGCCCTTCAATCGCTTGTTGAGCGCTGGCGGCGGGCGGCGCCCGCGATCGAGGTGACGCTCGACGTTAGCGAAGACGCGGCCGAGGCGCTCGAACCGAGGGCCGCGCTCACCGTATATCGTTTCGTCCAGGAGGCGCTCACCAACGCCTTCCGCCACTCCGGCGCGAGTCGCGTTGCGGTGTCCCTCGCCTATGACTTCGGCGCGTCCGGGCACGGAATGAGGGACCCAACGCTGGCGGGGCTCAGGCTCAGCGTGAGCGACAATGGTCACGGCCTCCCCGCGAGGACTGCCGACGGGACCGGGCTGGCGGGCATGCGCGAACGGATAAAGGCGCTCGGCGGCGCGTTCGCCATCCGATCGGACACTAGCCAGGGAACAGTGGTTGAAGCAACTTTCGCGGGCGGGGACGACGCGGGCCAGGATATTTTCCCGCAGAAGTCGGGAGGGGTCGCCAACAAGGTTTCGAATGTTTGAACTGTGCCGCCCAGCCAGCGGTCGATAGTGTCGTGCCCGCTGCGAACGGGCTCTGGACGAGAAATTGCGCGTCTCGACTCCCGCCAAGCCTGTTCGCAGCGGCATTCCCCCTCTCTGCCTAGACGCTGCGCGCCGCCCCTTCGCGCCTTGCCTTGAACCGTCATTGGACTATGGATCTAGGGAGGCTTGCGGAGACCGCCGCACAACGATCGGAGAACGGCTTCATGGCGGAGGACCGAAAAGAGCGCGTCTATGAGCCCGAGGAGATCGAGGAGAAGCTTGCCCGCGAACTACCGCGATGGAAATACGAGGACGGCTGGATCCGACGCACCTACAAAACCGCGAGTTGGAAAGGCACGCTGATGGCGATCAACGCCGTCGGCCATCTCGCCGAGGCCGCATGGCACCACCCCGACATCAAGGCTTCCTACGCCTGGCTCGAGGTCAAGTTAAAGACCCATTCGGCCAAGGGCGTGACCGACAAAGATTTTGAACTCGCGCGCAAGATCGAGGAGGTGGTCGGCTGGCGCCCGGGCAAGGAAAATGGCGCCCTGGAAGGCACCCCGACCGGCGACATGCGATTCGCCTACATCAAATACGATGACGACAAATAGCGACGCCCCGCTACCGCGAGGGCAGCGGGAGCGGCGTCGCGACGCATTCCTGAGCTTGATCGGCGTGCGGCCCGTGATCATGGGCATTCTCAATGTGACGCCGAACTCATTCTCCGACGGCGGCCGCTTCGAGTCGCGCGACTTCGCGCTCGCGCAAGCAAATAAGCTCGTCGACGAGGGCTCCGACATTGTGGATGTCGGCGCGGAATCGACCCGGCCTGGGCATAGGCCCGTTCCCATGGACGAAGAATGGCGCCGACTGGAGCCGCTGCTCACTCCACTGCTGTCTGGCGTGGATGCGCCCTTTTCGATCGACACCTCTAAAGCCGAGATCGCCCGCCGGGCGGTCGGGCTTGGAGTGGCCGTAATCAACGATGTCTGGGGTCTCCAAAAAGACCCGGCCATGGCCGACGTCGCAGCTGGAAGCGGAGCCGCGGTGGTGATCATGCACAATCGCGAAGGCGTCGATCCCGAAATCGACATCGAGGCCGACATGCGGCGCTTCTTCGATCGCTCGCTCGCTCTTGCGGACCGGGCGGGCATTCCTCGCGAAGAACTCTTGCTCGATCCGGGAATTGGCTTCGGAAAGAACAAGGCCCAGAACCTGCGCGCCCTCAACGGCACGCGACGATTGCGCGAGGCTTACGGTTTGCCGGTGCTGATCGGCGTGTCGCGCAAACGGATGTTCGGTGACCTTCTCGGCGCGAGCGTCGAAGGACGACTCATCGGCACGATCGCCGCTAACCTCACGACCCTCGCCCTAGGCGCCTCGGTCTTCCGCGTGCATGACGCCGCTGAACACGCGGCGGCGTTCAAGGTGTTCCATGCCATCGAAAGCGCCTGAACCGGTTGAGATCGGCCTTGGATTCGGCAGCAACGTCGGCGACAGTCCCGCCAATATTCATGCGGCAATCGCGGCGCTTGCCGAGCAGACGATCGTCGTCTTCACGGCGATCTCCTCGATCTATCGCACCGCGCCGTGGGGCGTAACCGATCAGCAGGACTTCGCCAACGCCTGCGGGGTCGGAACGACTTATCTCGCGCCGCACGCGCTGCTCGATGGGGTCAAGCGCGTAGAGCGCGAATTGGGGCGAGTCGAGACGTTCCGCTGGGGTCCGAGGGTGATCGACATCGACATTCTCTTTTATGACGGCAGCGCCCTTGCCGACGACCGACTCGTGCTGCCGCACAAGGACCTTTTCCAGCGCAGCTTTGTCCTAACGCCGCTGGCGGAAATTGCGCCGGACAGGTTAATCGGAGGCCGGCGCGTGATTGATGCGGCCCGCGCGCTCGGGAGCAGCGGCGTGACCCTTTGGTAGCGGAGCGCCTTTCGCTAGCGCTGATGAACGGCGTGACCGTCAATCCGTGAGACGCTGACTATTGAAGCGGAGACGCGTGCAGGATCTCGCGCGCGCTAAAACTCTCCGCCTTTTGCCAAGCCTCGTCTGTATCGCCTCGAAAGGTCAAGAGCTTATCGAAAACGATACGATTTTCCTCCGTGTCATCGACATCTATCTTTATCCATTCGATCAAGGTGCTCATTTTGTGAACGGCTCCAAGCACGACAAGCTTGGCTCCTGCCGCGCGCGCGGCTTTCTGCACGTCATCCGAGTCTGAGTCTGAGGCACAGGGCGCTGCGCCGCATGTCAACGGTACGATGCGATACCGGCCGCTCGCGGCGAGGTCGCGCTTGAGCGCAGCGACAAACGCGGCGGCGCGCTTCTTGTGAGCGGCCGCCTCGTCGGTCGGCTCGCCGGACGTGTCGATATAGACGAGGTCGAGGACGCCGATCGATATAGGGGCCTTTGCGGCGCTGTCGACGGCCAACGCGTCATTTGAAAGCGCCGCGACAAAGACAGCGACGAGGGCCAAGAGCAGCGGGGCTATCCTCAGGACGCTCCTCCAACGGTCTTTGAGAGATTGGCGTTCAGCGAGTTCGAGCAGAACTCGCCGCCAGCGTCAATCCGCGTATCGGTCTCCTCACCTCGTTCCGTCGTCGCCGCTCCGAAAAGAATTCTCCGGTCGAATCGCCGACAGTGAAGTTTGCCGCCCAACCGAACGCTGCCCCTTGACAGGCAAAAAGTTTAGTGACTAACCTCGTACTAAACATAATTACTAAACTCACGCGGCGCCCTGAATGAGCGCTGCGGATGGAGGAGACGACGGCGTCTGAACGCTGACAGACGGCTGCCGGACAAGGAGGAAACGGCGATGAATTGGCACAAAAAACTATTGGCGGCCGCGCTCGCGCCAGCCCTTGCGCTTCTCGCAGGCGCTGGCGCAGCGCAGGCCCAGGACAAATCGCTCACGCTCTGCTGGGCGGCGTGGGATCCGGCTAATGCGTTGGTCGAGCTAGGCAAGGATTTCACCAAGCAGACCGGCATCCAGATGAAATATGAGTTTGTCCCCTGGACGAGCTACGCTGATCGTTTCATCAACGAGCTCAATTCACACAGCAAACTCTGCGACCTCATCATCGGCGACAGCCAGTGGATCGGCGGCTCGGCGGAAAACGGGCACTATGTGAAGCTGAATGACTTCTTCGACAAGGAACACATCTCCATGAACGACTTCATGGAGGCGACAGTGGTCGGCTATTCCGAGTGGCCGAAGAACACGCCGAACTATTGGGCGCTTCCCGCGATGGCGGACGCGGTTGGCTGGACCTATCGGAAGGACTGGTTCGCCAAGCCGGAACTGCGGGCCGAATTCAAGCAGAAGTACGGTCGCGAGCTTGAGCCGCCGAAGACCTGGGACGAGCTTCTCGAAGTCGCGAAATTCTTCACCGGCAAGGAGATCGACGGCAAGAAGGTCTACGGGACCTATATCTACACGGAACGCGGATCTGAAGGCATCACGATGGGCGTGACGAACGCCCTTTACGGGTACGGATTCGAATACGAGGACCCGAAGCATCCCTATCACATGGACGGCTTCGTCAACTCGCCCGGCGCGGTGAAAGGGCTCGAAGTCTACAAGGAACTCTACAAGTGCTGCCAGCCGCCGGGGCTGACAAACGCCTATATGCAGGAAGGGCTTGACGCCTTCAAGTCGGGCCAGGTTGCCATGCAGATGAACTGGTTCGCCTTCTTCCCGGGCCTCTACAAAGATCCAAATGTCGGCGGCGATAAGATTGGCTTCTTCGTCAATCCGGCGGGACCTAAAGGACAGTTCAGTCAGCTTGGCGGACAAGGCATCTCCGTCGTCTCCTACTCCGACAAGAAGGACGACGCGCTCAAATACATCAAATGGTTTGCTCAGCCACAGGTGCAGCAGAAATGGTGGGAGCTTGGAGGCTATTCCGCCGCCAAGTCTGTCGTACAGGCGCCGGGTTTCCCCGCAAGTCAGCCGTTCGCTCCGGCATTCCTTCAGACGATGGGCTTCGTGAAGGATTTTTGGGCCGAGCCGCTCTATGTCGATCTCCTGCTCGATATGCAGAAGCGCGTCCATGATTACGTCGTGGCGGATCAAGGCACGGCGCAACAGGCGCTCGACGAGTTGGTGAAGGACTGGAAGAAAGTTTTTGCCGACGAGGGCAAGAACACCGACTAGCCCGCCGCTTCCCCGGCGCCGAATCGGCGCCGGGTCTCGCCTCTTTCGATATCGAGCCCCACTCCGACATGGCCGTTCAAGACCCAGCCGCGAGCCTCGTTGGCCGCCTCGTTTCTCAGACGCCCAAGCGGCTGAGCCGCAGAGCGCGCGGCCTGTCGGACCGCGTCGTTGCTTGGCTGTTTATCGCACCCACGGTCCTGCTGCTTCTGGCGATCAACATCTTTCCGCTCATATGGGCGCTCCGACTTTCGTTCACGAACTACAAGTCGAATCTCGCTTTCATGCGCGTCCGCTTTGTGGGCCTTGCGAATTATTCCGACATCCTCACGGATCCCGATATCTGGCACGGCATGCAGGTGACGGCTCGATTCGTCGTCTGCTCCATCGCGCTGCAGGTCGTGCTTGGTTTCGGCCTCGCGCTGCTCATCAACCGGGGCTTCCGCTCGCACGGCTTCTGGACGACGGTGATCCTGATTCCGATGATGCTGTCGCCCGCGGTCGTCGGCAATTTTTGGACATTGCTCCTGCAGCCGCAGATCGGTCCCTTCAACTATGTGATCGGTTTTCTGCTCGGGATATCCCCACAATCTTTCTCGATGATCGGCGACGTAAAGCTCGCGCCCTGGACGATCGTCCTCGTCGATTTGTGGATGTGGACGCCCTATGTGATGTTGATCTGCCTTGCGGGGCTTCGCTCGATCCCGGACTACATCTATGAAGCTGCCGAGGTCGATCGCGCTTCGCCATGGCGCCAGTTCCGGTCGATCACTTTGCCGATGGTGCTGCCCTTCCTCATGCTTGCGGTGCTCTTCAGAGCCATCGAAGCTTTCAAGATGTTTGACCTCGTCAATCTTCTGACCTCCGGAGGCCCGGGGTCGACCACTGAGCTCGCCTCGATCACGCTGAAACGCGAAGCCTTCGAGAAATGGCGCACTGGCTATTCCTCGGCCTTCGCCATCATCCTGTTCGTTACAATATTCGGCGCCGCCAATATCTACGTGAAGGTTCTCAATCGGGTGAAGCGGCGATGAGCGCGTCAACAGCAGCCCATTCGGTCGTCGAGGCCACACCCCGCGCCAAGGCAATCGCGGGACTTCTGGTTGTCGTCTATGCGCTCCTCTCGATTTCGCCGCTCGTCTGGATCGGCGCGACGGCTTTCAAGTCGCCCGAGGACGCCATCGCTTACCCCCCCAAGGTCTTCTTCACCCCAACGCTTGAAGGCTACGTCAACCTCTTCACCGTGCGGACGCGGCAGACGCCGGATTTTATGGCGACTCTGCCGCCGCCGAAGACATGGTATGAGCGGCTTGTGCGCTCTCGCAACATGGTGATCGCCGGCCCCTCCAAGGTTGTGCCGCGATTCATGAATTCGATCATCATCGGCTTCGGGTCCACGTTCCTGGCGGTGCTTTTGGGCACGCTCGCGGCCTATGGCTTCTCACGCTTCCGGGTTCCGCTCGCCGACGATCTTCTGTTCTTCATCCTGTCGACCCGGATGATGCCGCCGATCGCAGTGGCGATCCCGATCTATCTCATGTATCGGGAGCTCGGCCTAACCGACACGAAGCTCGGCATGATTCTGCTCTACACGGCGGTCAACGTGTCGCTCGCCGTATGGTTGCTCAAGGGATTCATCGACGAAATTCCGCGTGAATACGAAGAGGCCGCGCTCGTCGACGGCTATACGCGATTGCAAGCCTTCCGCAAGGCCGTGTTGCCCCAGGCCGTCACGGGCATCGCCGCCACCGCAATCTTCTGCCTGATCTTCTCGTGGAACGAATATGCCTTTGCCCTGTTGCTGACGAGCGGCGAAGCGCAGACGATGCCGCCCTTCATCCCGTTCATTATCGGCGAGGGCGGCCAGGACTGGCCAGCGGTCGCCGCGGCCACAACGCTCTTTCTGGTGCCCATCGTGTTTTTCACTGTGATCCTCCGCAAGCACCTCCTGCGCGGCATTACTTTCGGCGCGGTGCGCAAATGATCAAACCGCTCGCGACCGGCCGCCGGGGCTGGAAACATTGGTTCCGCAGGGGCCCGTGGGAAGGCGTCGCGGTCACGCTAATCGGCGCGGGAATCGTGATGCTGACTCAGCCGGTGTCGCTGACGTTGTTCAGCTATTCTTTTGTGACGATCTTGGCCGGGACGCTCGGCTTCGTCGTCGTCAGCCATTTTCCGGAATGACCCGATGGCCGAAATCCGCCTCCAGAACCTTCGCAAAGCTTTCGCCGATTTCGTCGCGGTTCAGGGCTCGACCTTCACCGTCGGGAACGGCTCGTTCTTCGCAATGCTCGGTCCGTCCGGATGTGGAAAAACGACGACGCTGCGGATGATTGCGGGACTCGAACTCCCGACCGAGGGGCAGATCCTGCTCGACGGACAGGACGTAACCTTTCAGCGCGCGGCCGAGCGCGACATCGCCTTCGTCTTCCAGCTATTCGCGCTCTATCCGCACATGAATGTCGCCGACAATATCGGCTTTCCGCTCAAGTGTCAGAATGTCAGCCGCGCCGAGATCCAGAGGCAGGTCGCCGAGGCTGCCCGCCTCCTGCGCATAGAATCCCTGCTCACGCGCAAAGTCTCGAATCTCTCCGGGGGAGACCGGCAGCGCGTGGCGCTCGGCCGCGCCATCGTGAGAAGGCCGAAGGCGTTTCTCATGGACGAGCCGCTCGGCGCGCTCGATGCCGAGCTTAGGCGCGACATGTGCGGGGAATTGCGCGACCTGCACAACCGAATCGGCGCGACCACTGTCTATGTGACGCACGACCAGATCGAGGCGATGTCGATGGCGGACCGCATCGCTGTGATGAATCGCGGGCTCGTCGAGCAGATTGGGGCCCCGCAGGAAATTTATGATTTGCCCGCGACAATGTTTGTCGCGGACTTCGTCGGCTCGCCCCCCATGAATTTCATCCCCTTCCAGGGCCGGCTCGCTCCGCGCGCCCAGACGATCAAGGTGGGCGAGGCGAGCCTGGCAATCCCCGAGGCCCGGGAAGGGGCTCGCTCCGACAGTCTGGTGCTCGGGGTTCGGCCGGAGTACGTCACTTTGTCGGACTCGTCTCCCGTGCGCGGCCGCGTCTTCGGGACAGAGTATCTTGGTACGACGCAGATCGTAACGCTCGACGTTGCGCAGGGCCAAATCAAGGCGCGATTGCCGTCAGGCGCATCGGCCCGTGTGGGCGAGACGGTAGGCGTCGCGTTCAAATCGGACTCGCTCATCCTTTTTGATGCATCAAGCGGCCGCGCCTTGCGCAGCGCGCTGCATGAGGGAGCGCGTTATGGCTGACGTCGCGCTCGAACATGTCAACAAGCGCTTCGCCGATATCGAAGCTCTGCACGATCTCACGCTTCATATCCGGAGCGGCGAATTTATCGTGCTGCTCGGCCCCTCAGGAGCCGGTAAGACGACGACCCTGCGGCTGGTCGCGGGGCTCGAGCGGCCCGACTCAGGCGCCGTCCATATAGACGGGCGCGACGTCACTGCGGAGCCGCCTGTCACGCGCGACGTGGCCTTCGTCTTCCAGCAATATTCCCTCTATCCGCACTTGACGGTCTTCGACAATCTGGCTTTTCCGCTGAGAGCGCCTGCTCGCCGCGTCCCTGAAGCCGAGATCAAAAAACGCGTGCAGGAGGTCGCTGAGCTTTTGCGCATCTCAAGCAAACTCGGCAATCGCGCCACGCGCCTCTCAGGCGGCGAGATGCAGCGGGTCGCGATCGGACGCGCGCTCGTAAGAAAACCCGCGATCTATCTGATGGACGAACCGCTGTCGTCGCTCGACGCGAAGCTCCGCTCGGATCTTCGGCTGGAACTCAAGCGCATACAGACCGATCTTGGAGCAACTGTCCTCTATGTCACCCACGACCAGATCGAGGCCATGACCATGGCGAGTCGCATCGGCGTCATCCACGAAGGAAACCTTTTGCAGGTCGGCACGCCGCGCGAGATTTACGAGAATCCGAACAGCCTCTACGTTGCCTCGCGCCTTGGCTCGCCGCAGATCAATCTCATTCCTGCCAAGCTTATCTACGAAACCCTGGATTGGAGCGCAAATACCATCGGCGTTCGCACCGAACATCTCAAGCTCGCGAATCCTCTCGGCGCAGTTCGCGTTGGTGAAGTCCGTCGAGTCGAGCATCTCGGCGATCAGAACCATGTGCATATCGACTATCGCGGCCAAACGCTCGTCACCCTTGCGGATCCGCACAAGCCGATCGCCGCGGGTGAAAAGGTCGGGCTCGCCTTTATCGATCCGCTCTATTTCGACGCCGAGGGACGGCGCATCGGCGTCGAAACCGCCCCAGGGCGAACCGCATGACTCTCGATCAGGTTTCTTTGAAGACGATGATCGGCGCCGCCGCGCAGGCGATCATCGACCATGCGGACGAGTTGACCGCGCTCGATCAAGCGATCGGCGACGGCGATCATGGATTGAACATGAAGCGCGGCTTCACCGAGGTTCTCGCGCAGCTGAACTCGATCGCTGCGAAAGCCGCCCGGCGAGGCCCTAAAGGCGGTTGGAATGGCGCTCGTCATGAAGGTTGGCGGCGCCTCGGGCCCCCTCTACGGAAGCCTCTTCATCGGCATGGGAAAGGCGCTTGGCGACCGCTTTGCGAGCCTCGACATCCTTCCAGAAATTTTCGCCGCGGGCGTCGAAGCCGTCGCTGCGCGGGGCAAGTCGCGGCCCGGCGAAAAGACGATGCTCGATGTGCTCGCGCCCGTGCGCAATACTTTGCAAGCGGGTGGCCCCGATCTCGTCGGCAAATTGCGGGAAGTCGTTTCCCAAGCCGCCGAAGCAACGATCCCGATGCGCGCGACGAAAGGCCGGGCCGCTTTTCTCGGCGAGCGAAGCATCGGCCATCTCGATCCCGGCGCTAGATCGAGTCAAATCCTTGTAGAAGCCCTCTTGCCCTTCCTGGAAGACCGCTCGTGACCGACAATGTATCCTTGGTAATCGTCTCCCACTCGCCTGACGTTGCCCGCGGCACGGCGGACATGGTCCGCCAGATGGTCGGCAACGAGGTGAGGGTTGCGCACTGCGGAGGCAATCCCGACGGCGGCCTCGGCACGGACGTGCAAAAAATTCTCAACGCGATCGACGAAGCTTGGTCGCCGCGGGGGGTCGCGATCCTTGTTGATCTGGGCGGCGCTGAAACCAACAGCGAGATGGCGATCGAGCTTTTGCCGGAGGAGAAGCGGAACCGCGTCGTGCTTTGCGATTCTCCTCTTGTCGAGGGAGCAATCATGGCCGCGACTGAAGCCTCCGGCGGCGCGAGTCTTGCGGAAGTGCGGGCGACCGCCGAAGAACTTTCCCCGAGGTGACATGACCGCGTTTTCTGACTCCGCCGCTGCGCCCGCGCGAGCCCTCACGGCCTCCGTACGTCTGCGCCACGCAGCCGGGCTGCACGCACGCCCAGCGGTAAAGCTTACAAAGCTCGCAAAGAGATTTTCTTCGCGCATATCCCTCGCGGCTTCGCCGAACGGGCCATGGATCGACGCCAAGAGTATCGTCAAGGTTATGGCGGCGAAGACGCCTCGCGACACGATGCTGCATTTCCGCGCGGAGGGCGCCGATGCTCAGGCGGCCCTCGACGCGTTGCTCGCGCTCGTGGAGCGGGATTTTTCCGATGACGCTTGAGGCTTTGCGCTTGCGCGGACGCGCCGCCGCCCCCGGTCTTGCCGCGGGCCGCCTCGCACATATTGCAGACGGCGTGGAGAAAAAGAGAGCGGCCCGGTTCGCCGGAGGAGGAGCGCCGCGCGCTTTTCGATGCGATCGGGCGCGCTTCCGAAGAGCTCGTATCGATGGCCGCCTCTCACGGCGGCGAAGCCGCTGAGATCCTCGAGTTTCAGCTCGCACTGCTCGAAGACGATGATCTTTCTGCGCCGGCGCTCGCGGATATCGGAAACGGCTCCTCTGCGGGCAAAGCCTGGGGACAGGCCCTCGGCGCGCAGATAGACGACTATTCATCAGCCGAAGACGAGTACTTTCGAGCTCGCGCCGCCGATCTTGCCGACCTTCGCGACCGGGTCGCCCGTCACCTGGACGGCGGCGATGCGCCGCTCGCCTTGCCCGAGGCGGCGATCCTCGTCGCCGAGGACCTCGCGCCCTCGCGCTTCCTGGAAATCGACTGGACGCGGTCGGAAGGCATCGCTCTCACCGCAGGCAGCGCGACGAGCCATGTCGCGGTGCTGGCGCGGGCGCGAGGCGTCCCGATGGTTGTGGGCTTGGGAAAGATTCCGGCCGCCGACGGCGTTTGGGCGCTACTCGACGGCGAGCACGGTGAGATCGAGATTGCGCCGTCGGAGACGCGTATCGCCGAGTGGCGCGAGATCGCGGCTGCCCAAGCCGAGAGCCGCGCCAACGAGGCGGCCCGCGCCTTCAGGCCCGCCATCACTCGCTCGGGCGTCAGGATCGAGACGCTGATTAATATCCAGAGCGTCGACGACCTCGTCCCCGCGGCGGCGCACGCCGACGGCGTTGGTCTTGTGCGGACGGAATTTCTATTCGAGGCAGGGCGGCCTCTGCCGGACGAGGCAACGCAATATTCCGTCTACCGTCGCATTCTCGCATGGGCGGGTCCCCGGCCCGTAACCGTTCGCACCCTTGACGCAGGCGGCGACAAGCCTATTCCCGGGGTCACCTTCGAGGGCGAACCGAACCCTTTCCTGGGCGTGCGCGGGCTTCGTCTCTCGCTGCGCCGACCTGAGCTTTTCCGCACACAGCTGCGCGCGCTTGCGCGAGCCGCTGTGCACGGAAATCTCAAGATCCTGCTACCGATGGTGACGACGCCAAGCGAGTTTCTCGCCGCCCGCGCGCATCTCGACGCTGCAATGATGGAGCTTCAATCCGAAGGCTTGCAGGCGGAGCGCCCGCCGCTCGGCATGATGGTCGAAGTTCCGGCGGCTGCGCTGGCGATTGACGGCTTCGACGCAGACTTCTACTCAATCGGCAGCAACGACCTCGTGCAATATGTGACGGCTTGCGACCGCGGCGCAGGCGAACTCGCGGCGCTCGCCGACCCGCTCAATCCGGGCGTCCTCGAACTCCTCCGGCGCACCGTCGCGCACGGTCGAAAGACCGGCGCATCCGTCAGCTTGTGCGGCGATATGGCGGCCGACGCGCGCCTCGTTCCGTCTCTCCTCGATTGCGGTCTCACCGCGCTTTCCGTTGCGCCGCCCGCACTCGCGCGCCTCAAGGCGGCGATTTGCGCGCTATGAGCGAGACGCGGCCAAAGCGCGACGCATCGGGCGCGGTCACCGAGTACAAGCATATCTTGAAGGAGGTGCTGGAGAACAGGCCGTCCGGGATGCGACAGCGGCTTGCGGAGGCGATTGGCACGAACCGCAGCTTCGTGTCGCAGATCTCCAATCCATCCTACCCAGCGCCGATTCCCGCGATCCATCTCCCACTCATTTTCGATATCTGCCACTTCTCGCCACAGGAGCGCTCGACCTTCGTCAGAGCCTACCGCCGCGCGCATCCTGGACGGCTCGCGGTGGCTTCAGAGGGAAAGAAAGAACGCAAGATCACGCTAACTCTTCCCGAACTGGGGAGTGTGGCCAAGAACCAACAACTGGAAACGCTCATCTTCGACTTCGTGCATCGCATCGCTTCGCTCATTACCGAAAACCGCTGACGGACAGGGAGTGCGCATCCCCATGAAGAAATTCGTCAACACCGTGGACGCCATACTGACTGAAAGCCTTGCGGGCTTCGCCTCGGCGCACGAAAATCTCGTCGTCCTCGGCGAAGGCGGCGCCTTCATACGACGGTCTCGGCTTACCCCAAACAAGGTTGCGCTCGTTTCGGGGGGAGGCAGCGGGCACGAGCCGCTGCATGCTGGCTTTGTCGGCTACGGAATGCTGGACGCCGCCTGTCCCGGGCAAGTTTTCACTTCTCCGACCCCAGACCAGATGTCGGCGGCGGCAGCAGCGGTCGACACCGGCGCGGGCGTCCTGTTCATCGTGAAGAACTATTCCGGGGACCGCATGAATTTCGAGATGGCGACGGAAATTCTGGATCGACCGGTCGAGACGGTGCTGATTGACGACGACGTCGCGGTGGAAAATTCGACCTACAGCGCCGGGCGCCGCGGCGTCGCCGGGACGATGATCGTCGAGAAAATCGTCGGCGCCTCCGCCGAAGCGGGCGGCGGACTTGCAGCGCTGAAAGCGCTGGGCGACCGGGTTAACGCGCGCACCCGTTCGATGGGCGTCGCGCTGACAAGCTGCACCGTCCCGGCAGCTGGTCGGCCGACCTTCGACATCGGGGAGAAGGAAATGGAGATGGGGGTCGGCATCCACGGTGAGCCGGGCCGTCGCCGGGTGCCGCTCGCGCCTGCCGACACCATCGCGGAGGAAATGATCGCCGCTATCACCGGCGATCTCGGCGCAGAGGCGCGCGGGGATTTGCTGCTGCTCGTCAACGGTTTTGGGGGCACCCCGTTGATGGAGCTCTACCTAATGTACCACGCCGCGCGCGCGCAGCTGGAAAAGCGCGGCGCGCGGATCGTACGCTCGCTAGTTGGCAACTTTGTCACCTCGCTCGACATGGCGGGTTGCTCCCTCACGGTCTCGTTGCTCGACAACGAGCTTTTGGGCTTATGGGACGCGCCCGTCGAGACGCCGGCGCTAAGGTGGGGTCGGTAGCGGGTCCAATTCCGCCTATTTTGCGTCAGCCATTGGCAGCTTTGCGGGGCTTTTGGCTGGTAGCGGGACCCGGACTCGAACCGGGGACCTACGGATTATGATTCCGCCGCTCTAACCGACTGAGCTATCCCGCCGCGCCATGCGTCGGCCAAAAACGGGCCGCCAAGCGAGCGCGCGATATAGAGATTGGAGGCTTCAGCTGTCAAGGCGAAGCCCTGCTGCTCAAGACTCTTCGCGGGATTCCGGAAAGATGCGAGTCACGTGACCCATCTTGCGGCCTTCCCGGATTTCGAGCTTTCCGTAGAGGTGCAGGCTGAGGTCGGGTTGGGCCAGCAGGTCGCGCCATTCCTCCGCGTCCTCGCCGATGAGATTGTGCATCTCCGCCCGCCCGCGCCGAGCGGGGGAACCGAGCGGCCAGCCCGCGATCGCCCGGACATGCTGCTCGAACTGGGAGGTTTGAGCGCCATCAAGCGTCCAGTGGCCGGAATTGTGGACGCGCGGCGCGATCTCGTTGACGACCAGGCCTTCGGCGCCGTTTCGGTCCCGAGTGACGAAAAGCTCCACCCCCAAAACGCCGACATAATCGAGCGCCCCGAGGATGCGTGTGGCCATCTGCTTGGCCTCTGCCGCCGTCTCTGGCGCAACGCGGGCAGGCGCACGCGTACGGGCGAGGATGTGTCGCTCGTGCTCGTTCTCGCTGAGGTCGAAAGCGACGGTCTCGCCCTCCAGGCTGCGCGCGGCGATGACGGACACTTCGCGCTCGAAGACGACGAAGCCTTCGAGAATCATCGGCGCGCCGCCGAGCGCACGGTGCACCGCCGCGACATTGGAACCCTCACGGATGAGCGACTGACCCTTGCCGTCGTAGCCAAAGCGGCGCGTCTTCAGGATCGACGGACGGCCCAATTCGGCGACGGCGCGGGCAAGCGCGCCTGCGTCCTCGACCCCAACAAAAGGCGCTGTCTTGAGGCCGAGATCACGCAAAAAGCTCTTTTCGGTCAGCCGGTCCTGGGTCAGCGCAAGCGCCCGCGAACCGGGCCGCAGGGGCAAACGGCGTTCAAGAAATTCCGCCGTTTGAACGGGCACGTTCTCGAACTCATAGGTCACGATGTCGACGGACGCCGCGAATCGAGCCAGAGCCTCCTCATCGTCGTAAGAGGCGACCGTGCGTCCTGCGGCGGCGTCATAGGCCGGCGCCTCCGCGTCGGGCGCAAAAATGTGCGTCCTCAGGCCGACCTTCAGCGCCGCGAGAGCCAGCATGCGCCCCAACTGGCCGGCGCCTAGAATGCCGATGGTCGCGCCGGGATTGAGGATCATGAGCCGCCGTCCCCGCCTTCGGGCCGCTCTGCGA
The DNA here is from genome assembly GCA_963824465.1 of uncultured Alphaproteobacteria bacterium. GTDB lineage: Bacteria > Pseudomonadota > Alphaproteobacteria > Rhizobiales > Beijerinckiaceae > Roseiarcus. The sequence goes on along the minus strand of CAWGPL010000010.1, from coordinate 390,847 downwards.
CGGCGGCGGTTCGCTCTGCCCGCCACGCTTCGAGGCGCGCGGCGAGAGCCTCGTCGGAAAGGGCAAGGATCGAGCAGGCGAGCAGGGCCGCGTTAACGGCGCCCGCCTCGCCGATCGCCAACGTCCCAACCGGCACGCCCGCTGGCATTTGAACGATTGAGAGCAGGCTGTCCTGGCCAGAAAGAGCCCGCGACGCCACCGGCACGCCCAGCACCGGAAGCGTCGTGAAGGCGGCCGTCATGCCGGGAAGATGCGCCGCCCCGCCGGCCCCGGCGATAATCACCTTGAAGCCCTTGCCCTTGGCGCTCTTGGCGAAAGCGACAAGCCTATCGGGCGTGCGATGTGCGGAAACGATCAACGCCTCATAGGGAATGTCGAACTCGGCGAGGATCCGGGCCGCGCTGCGCATCGTCGCCCAGTCGGACTGGCTGCCCATAATCACGGCGACGGGCTTGTCGCCACTCATCCGCACGTCCTGAGCCAGCGAGATTGGGGATGCGCTCCCATGAATCCGCGCTTAACGGAAGGAACATGCCTGCGCAAGCGAAGGCGGCGCGAAGATTTCGGTTGCGCACAAGGGATCCGAATCCAAGCAGATCGCCGCGATGAGGACGTCGAAGCGCGAGAGGCGGAGTCGGAGGGCCAATTCTCCTCCAAGGCGCAAGCAGCGGGCGCCGAATTCGGAGCGTTTCAAGATAACGCTCAAATTAACCGAGGCTCATTCCCGCGTTAGCCAAGCTAAAGTTGTTTAAATCAAGCCAGGGCTCGTTCTGGGTTGCCAAACCGGCGTCGCCGCTCATCCGCGTTCCACCCATTCTTGCCCGATTTTCTCGTAGGATCGTTTGACGGCCGCCCAGGCGATCCGGAAGGCCGCCTCTTCCTGTCGCGGATCGCCCTTGTGCGCAGCGAAGGCGTGGTTGAAGGCCTCGCGGAAAATCTCTTGCCCATGCTCTGGCAGATGATGTCGAACGGAGGGCGGCAAATCGTCGTTGATGTCGTAGGGCATAATCCGCTCACGCGATGATGTCGGGCGTCAATTGATCCTCGAGCAGCGTGAGCTTGTCGCGCAGAAGAAGCTTGCGCTTCTTGAGCCGCTGCAATTGCAGCTGGTCAGCCTGGCCAGCGTCCTTCAGGGCCTCGATCGCGTCGTCGAGATCGCGGTGTTCTTCCCGCAGCTTCTCGATATGGGTGAGGAGCGCCTGCCGCTCCTCATTCGTCAACTCCTTGCCGATCATGCCGCGGACCGCGATCTCCGCCGCCCGGCGCGTGGAAGCGCAGCGCCTGCAACTCCCGAACTATGGGCGCGCGCCCGGAGGCGCGCAAGACCCCAAAAAACCCAAATCCCGGTCCGCGAGATTCGCCTTCCGAACGACACGCGTCATAAATCTTACGCACTCCGCCTGAGGTCTGGCGCCAATTTGCCGCTTGCAAGGGACGCTCGTTGTGTCACAATTTCTTCGCCGAAGCCTCCACAGGAGCGAGCCCAATGTCGATTGATTCGCATCTCAGCGAACTGGTGCGCCGTCATCAGGCGATTGAAGAAGCGATACTTGCCGAAGAGAACCACCCGGCTTCAGACGACATCAAAATTCACGAACTCAAGCGCAAAAAGCTTCACATCAAGGACGAGATCGAACGTTTGAGGCAGCAGGCGGACGCAACCGCGACGCGGCACTAGCTCCGCACGCCAAAGAGAGCAGTTAGCCTTCGCCGGTCCCGAGCGCGGCCTCCCATTCGCGGATGACTTCGGGATGGGTTTCTTTGTGCGCCCGCTCCCCGGCGAGCGTCCTCATTGCTGCGGGCGAGACAAGCCGCGCCAACGCCCATATGGCTGCGCCGCGGACGACTGGCGAGGGATTGTCGACGCCGATACGCGCCGCTTGAGCGAGATCTGGGTCCCGCGCGTTTCCGATCGCAATCATCACGTTGCGTAAGAAGCGCGCGTGACCGATTCTCTTGATGGGAGAACCTGTGAATTTAGCGCGAAATCCCGCCTCGTCGAGCGCCGCCAATTCGGCGAGCGGCGGCGCCTCAAGGTCCGCGCGCGCGGAAAGCTTTGCCTCGCGTCCGACGGCTGCAAACTTGTTCCATGGACAGACAGCGAGACAATCGTCGCATCCGTAGATGCGGTTTCCCATCAGCGGACGGAGGTCGCGCGAAATCGGGCCTTTGTGCTCGATCGTGAGGTAGGAAATGCAGCGGCGCGCATCGAGCTGATATGGCGCGGGGAAGGCGTCCGTCGGACAGATCTCCAGGCAGGCGCGGCAGCTTCCGCAATGGTCCGTCTCCGGCTCGTCTATCGGGAGGTCGAGGTCCGTGAGGATTGCGCCGAGGAACAGCCAGGACCCGAATTCGCGGGATACGAGATTGGTGTGTTTTCCCTGCCAGCCGACGCCGGCGCGCGCGGCGAGCGGCTTTTCCATGAGCGGCGCCGTATCGACGAAGACTTTGACGTCCGCCGTTTCAGGCTTCGCGGCCGAACTAAGAAAGCCGGCCAGCTCCTTCAACTTCCCTTTTATGAGGTCGTGGTAGTCGCGGTTGCGCGCGTAGACTGAGATCGCGCCCGCGTGCGGCCGGGCGAGCGTCGCCAGCGGATCGCCTTCGGGGCCATAGTTCAAGCCGACCATAACAAGGCGCCGGGCGGCCGGCATCAGCGCGCGCGGATCGACCCTACGTTCCTGGGTGAGAGCCATCCAGGCCATGTCGCCCTGTGCGCCGGACGCAAGCCAACCGGAGAGGCGCTGGCCCGCGTGGGTCGGAGGGTCGGCGGAGGTGACGCGGCAGATGTCGAAGCCAAGCGTTCGGGCTTTGGATTGCAGCGCTTCTAGAAGTCGAGATCGGCGTAGCTCGCGCTCGGGGCCGTCCCCGGGAGCCGCTCGGCTAGCAGCGAACGGAACGACGGACGCGACTTCACGCGCGCGTACCAGATTCTCGCTGTCTCGTTCTCGTTCCACTGCACGTCGCCCAGATAGTCGAGGCAGGACAGATGCGCCGCCGCCGCAAGATCTGCATAGGTCAGCTTGTCGCCGGCCAGCCAGTTCCGCGAGCCGATCAAGTGGCCAATATAACGAACATGATAGCGCAGATTGCTCCGCGCCGCTCGCACGGCGTCCATGTCGGGGGCGCCCCCGCCGTGTTCAGATTTCATGAAACGCTTGTAAATCTTTTCGCGGACGATCCAGTGGCTCGCCTCGTGAAAGAATTTCACATTGAACCAGTAGACGAGCCGGCGCGCCTCCGCCCGTCCCGCCGGATCTTCCGGCAACAACCGCCGCGGTCCTAAGCCGAGGCCGCGGGTCTCGTCGAGATATTCCGCAATGACTTCAGCGCCGGGCAGGATGGCGCTTTTGTCGTCGAGCATGACCGGGGTCGCCCCCTCCGCGGCCAACATCAGGAACTCGCGCCGCCGCTCCCAAGGCCGTTCCTCGACCAGCTTCGGCTCGATCCCCATCTCGGCGAGGGCCAGGCGCACGAAGCGGGAATGCGGGCAAAAAGGATGATGGTAGAGGGTGATCATGCGCCGCCGGCCATCGGGATTCGGGAGAGGCTGGACGCGACTTCAAGCGCGCCGCCCTTCACTTGCGTCATGGCGGGTTAACTGAGGGTTAATCGCGGACGCCTGTTTTGGAAATCGGCTCAGCCGAGGATGTCGGTCGAAGAAATCCGCTGCACCCCAGCCGAATCCATGCGCGCCCACGCAGCCGCGAGCGAGCCCTGGGCGTCGATCGCCCTGCAGGCGTCGTCGATGACCAATGTCTCGAAATCCTGCCGCGGCCGCGTCGAGAGCGGAGAAGGCGACGCAGTAGTCCGTCGCGAGGCCGCAAACGAAGATCCTCTTCACGCCGCGCGCCCTGAGGAGCGGCGCCAGTCCCGTCGTCGTCGTTCCGTCCGCTTCCACGAAGGCGGAATAAGAGTCGACCCCCTCGTTCATGCCCTTGCGTATCACGAGAAAAGCGGAATCGACCGCCAGATCCGGGTGAAGGCCTGCGCCGGGCGTTCCCTGAACGCAATGCTCGGGCCAGAGCGTCTGATCGCCATAGGGCAACCGTTTCGTATCGAAGGGTTTCGCGCCCTCGTGGGTCGAGGCGAAGGACGCGTGCCCCGGCGGATGCCAGTCCTGTGTTACGACGACCTGAGCGAAGCGTGCGACCAGCGCGTTGACGATCGGGACCACGGCGTCGCCGCCGGCCACCGCCAACGCTCCCCCCGGCATGAAGTCGGGCTGCAGGTCGATGACGATCAGCGCATCCTCGCGATCGTCAATCGTGATCTTCGACGACATGAGTCCCTCCGAGAACCGCGGGCGCCCGCCAATGGCTGCGCTCGAATACAAGCACGACCCCGAGCGCGAAAATGAACGGCAGAATGAGGTAGAGTAGCCGGAAAACAAGCAGCGCCGCGACCACATTGGCCTGTGGAGCGTCCCGCATGCCCTCGAGAAAGGCGATTTCGAGAACCCCAAGTCCGCCCGGCGCATGGCTCACCAGCGCCAGACTGAACGAAGCGACAAACACCCCAAGAACGGCGATGAAGCCCGGATTGGCGGCTTCCGGCAGCGCGAAATAGATGATGCCGGCGGCGCCCAGGAGTTCGAGCGGCCCCGCGAGAAGCTGACGGATGGCGACCGGAGGGCGTGGATAGACCATCCGGAACCGGCCGAGGTGGAAGGGCGGGAAGTGAAGGAGCGAACCGGCGGCGTAGAGGCTGGGGACCGCAATCAGCGCAACGCCCGCCGCGCGGCCGACCCACTCCGGCGCGCCCTCGAAGCGCCCGGCCAGACTGGGCGCGCACAGCAGCAGCACCCCGCCTACCGTCATGACCCCGAGCGCGAAGGTAAAAGAGCAAAAAGCGACAAGGCCGCCGATCTCCGCGACCGAGAGCCCCTTGGTCGAATACGCGCGATAGCGAATGACAGCGCCGGACAGGACGGAGGCCCCAATGTTGTGAGCGATTGCGTAGGTCGTGAACGACGCAAGTCCCACAAATCGCCAGTCGATAGGCCGTCCGAGATGGAGAAGGGCGATCCGGTCGTACCAGGCAAGCGCGGCATAGGCGATCAGCGTCGCGCCTATGGCGAGCAGCCACCGAAGAGCCGTGATCGAGGCAAACGCCTGCTTCAGACTGTCGAGCGATAGACCGTGCAGTTCCTTGAGCAGAAGCCATGCCGAAATGGCCACCGCGGCGATGCCGATGAGAGGCCACGCGACGTCCTGAACGCGCTTCATGCGACGCATAGGTCGGTTGCCAGAAACCGGGAATTCACCCCCGCTCCCTGCCCGAGTAAGGCGGCGAACGCAAGGCGGGGAAAGTCGCTCTTTTTGGCCGCCCTCTCCGATCGGACGAGGAGGCGCGGCTCAGCAAATGCGCGGCTCCAAGAGGACGGATGGCGCCCGCCCCCGAGCGTGTTACCAAGCGTCGGGCAGCCGAGGCGATTCGCCGGGAAACAAAGGAGATCGGCATCGAATACGTCTCCGACAGCGCAGGGCGCGGCGCCGACGCCATCGTCAGAGGCTCGGTTCAAGCCCGTAACCTCAAGGCCTGCAGTTGAAAACACGCCGGACAAGCGGGCCGTTCGTTGCGGCCTCCTCGCCCGACCTTGACCCCGCCATGAGCCCGGCGCATCAGGGGCGCGCGTATGCCAACGCTCGTCCTGCCGTTTCCGGCCATCAATCCCGTCCTGGTGCAGTGGGGGCCCCTGGCCATCCGCTGGTACGCGCTCGCCTATATCGCGGGTCTGATCCTCGGCTGGCTCATCATCCGCCGCGTCGTCTCGGACGACTCTTATTGGAATGGCGGCAACCGCCCGAGCCCGGCAAGTATCGACGACCTGCTCGTCTATTGCGCTTTCGGGGTCATCATCGGGGGACGGCTCGGCAATGTCCTCTTCTACGACCCCTCCTACTACGCAAGCCATCCGCTCGACATATTCAAGGTCTGGCAAGGGGGCATGGCGTTTCATGGCGGCCTGATCGGCGCGGTGATCGGGGCCTTTCTGTTTGCCCGCCGCTATCACGTCCCGGCCTTGACCGTATTCGATCTCTGCTCGCTCGCGGCGCCCATCGGGCTTTTCCTGGGGCGGATCGCCAATTTCATTCGGCCGGAGCTTTGGGGCCGGCCGACCGACGTTCCGTGGGCGGTGATTTTCCCTGGAACCGACGGCGTGCCCCGGCATCCCAGCCAGATCTACGAAGCGTTGCTGGAGGGGGTTCTCGCTTTCATCATCGTGATCATTTTTGCGCGCAAAGGCGCGCTCAAGCGCCCCGGCCTCGTCTCGGGCGTTTTCGGCATAGTCTATGGGCTGGCCCGCATCTTCAGCGAGTTCTTTCGGGAGCCCGATCCGCAACTGGAAGCCCTCAGCCACGGATTGACGATGGGCATGGTTCTCTCGGCTCCCCTCATTGCAATCGGAATCGGGCTCGTCGCCATAAGTCTCCGACGGCGGGAGCGCGCTGAATGACGCTTCTCGACGAGCTCAAGACTCTCATCGCCCAACGCGGGCCGGTAACGGTCGAGCAATTCATGCAGACGGCGCTCGCCCATCCCGATCTCGGCTACTACATGACCCGGGATCCGTTCGGCGCGGCCGGCGATTTCACCACATCGCCCGAAATCTCCCAGATGTTCGGCGAGCTTCTCGGCCTCTGGGCGGCCGAGGTGTGGACAGGCATGGGCTCCCCAAGCCGCGTGCGTCTCGTCGAGCTTGGCCCCGGACGCGGGACGCTGATGAGCGATGCGCTGCGCGCAATCCGCATCGTCCCGGCATTTCGCGAGGCGCTCGACGTATGGCTCGTCGAGACGAGCCCAACCCTCGCCATGATGCAGCACGAACTGCTGCTCGATTGCGGGGTGGCGGTCTCGTGGGCGCAAAGCCTGAGAGACGTGCCCGAAGGGCCGGCGATCGTGATCGGCAATGAATTCCTCGACGCGCTGCCGGTGCGTCAATTCGTCCGGGTCGGCGGTCAGTGGCGCGAGCGTGTGGTTCGGCTCGACGAGGGCGGCAACCTGGCCTTCGATGTCGCACGCAGTCCCGAGCGGCTGATCGAGGCCACGGCGCCGGACGGGGAAGTGCTCGAGGTCAGCCCGGCCGGCCACCGTTTTATGTTCGAACTCGGGTCGCGGCTGGTGAAACAGAACGGCGCGGCGCTGCTCATCGACTATGGCCATTCCGCGACCAGTTTCGGCGATACGCTGCAGGCGCTCCGCGCGCACCGCTATGTCGATCCCCTCGAAGCCCCGGGCGAATCGGATCTCACCGCCCATGTCGATTTTGCCGCTATGGCGCGAAGCGCCGGGGCGACCGGGGCCGCGGTTTACGGCCCGATCGATCAGGGCGATTTTCTGCGGACCATCGGCATAGACCAGCGGTGCAGGGCGTTGGTCGAGCGGACGAGCCCGGAGCGAGCGCAGGAGATTCAGCTCGGGCGCTCCCGGCTTGTCGGCAAGGCGAAGGGCGAGATGGGCGCGCTCTTCAAGGTGATGGCGATCGCCAACCGGCGGTTGCCGCCGCCGCCCGGGTTTCAGCCCTCGTCCGCGCCGCGATGACCGGCGTCCCTTTTCTGGTCGCGGACCCTTTGCGCCTGCCGGGAATCGCGCACGCCTTTTTTACCCGGCAAGGCGGGGTCTCCGAAGGCGTCTACGCTTCGCTCAATGGCGGGGTCGGCTCGCGCGACGCCGCTGGAGCGGTCGCGGAGAACCGCGCCCGCATGGCCGCGGCCGTCGGGGTCGAGGAGGCCCGCCTTGCGGTTCCCTATCAGGTTCATTCGGCAGAAGCCCGCGCGGTCGCCGAACCGTGGGGGCCGGAAGACCGCCCGCGTTGCGACGGCGTCGCGACGGCGACGCCCGGCCTTGCGTTGGGCGTCACCGGGGCGGATTGCGGAATGATCCTCTTTGCCGATCCCGACGCCGGCGTCATCGGCGCAGCGCACGCGGGATGGCGGGGCGCGCTATCGGGGGTGCTCGAAGCGACGGTCGCGGTGATGGAGACCCTGGGCGCCCGGCGCGAGCGGATTACGGCCGCGCTTGGACCCTGCATCGCGCAAGCTTCCTACGAAGTCGGGCCGGACTTCGTCGCAACCTTCGCCCAGGCGGGCGAGGACGCCGCCCGCTTCTTCGTCCCCAGTTCCAAACCGGGCCACGCGAAGTTCGACCTGCCCGCCTATATCGGCGAGCGCGCCGGACGCGCCGGCGTCGGGCAGTTCACATCCCTCGGCCTCGACACCTATGCCGACGAGCGGCGCTTCTACAGCTACCGGCGAACGACCCATCGCGCCGAGCCGGACTACGGGCGGCTCGTCTCCGCCATCGCGCTCGCCGCCTGACTTTTAGGCGAGATCGTGGCGACTTGGATTGCCTTGGCCCCCTGCCCTGCCGGCGCGTGAAACGCTCGGAAACAGGGTTGGAATCCCTTGGATTTCCTTGGAATCTCTCGGCGGAAACGATACTTTTCAACGGGTTACGGGCGAATCGCAACAAAAGAAAAATGGCGGCGACTTCGACGCCCGCCGCGGCGAGATTCGGGCGAAAATGAGGCGCGACTTATTGCTGAGCGCGGCCCCCTTCTGAACTGCCGGGGCGCTCCGGCGCGGAAAGACTTGGCGTCCATTTGACGATCGTACCACTGATTTCCGATTTGTCGAAGGTTTAGCTGTCCGGATTCGGCTGTCTACGTCGCTCTCCAATCGGCGGCCATCGACCGACGCGCTGCCCCCAAAACCGGCTCTGCAGAGATAAGCTTGACCCGGTCGCGCGGCCGCCAGGTCTGGTGGCAGCAAGCCGCTACGCCAGTCGCCCCGCTTGACAGCGCGGCAAATCGCCTCGACCTCATGGGGCGCGGCCGTTCGGCCTTTGGCGTTCGGTCGAGCGAGGGAGGCTGAAGCCATGCCGGAGCGGGATCCGGACGAGGAGGACCGGGCGCTGCGCGCGCGGCTCGACAAGCTTGCCAGCGACCTCAAGGGGCGCACGCCGCCTCCCGTCGCGGCGCGGCCCGACGCAGCGGCGGGCCAGACAGGCGGCGGGGCGTCGGCGGCAAGTTCTGCGATGTCGCTCGGACTGCGCGCGGGAGGCGAACTCGTCTCCGCTGTCGTCCTTGGCGCCGCGCTCGGCTGGGGGCTCGATTGGCTCCTCCACACGAAGCCGCTCTTTATCATTGTCTTTTTCATGCTGGGGGCGGCGGCGGGCCTCTGGAACGTCATCCGCGTGACTTCGCCCAAAGACGCGTCTTTCAGCCATAATTCGCCCTTGTCTCGCCGGAACTCGCCAGATAAAGACGTGCGGCGTTCGGCGGCCCCGCCGACGCAAGGTAGCCCCCCGGGGGCGGACGACGACGAGGACTAAGCGACGTGGCTGCTGACGCGGGACCGGCGATCAATCCGATCGAGCAATTCTCGATCCATCCGGTCCTGCCGATTTCGATCGGCCATATCGACTTTTCGCTGACCAATTCCGGCCTCTACATGCTGCTGGCCGTTGCGCTGAGCTGTCTTGTCGCGGCCATCGGCGCGCGCGGCGGCGCCGGCGTTCCGGGGCGCATGCAATCCATGGCCGAGATGGGCTACGAATTCGTGGCCGGTATGTTGCGCTCGGCGGCGGGCGAAGCGGGAATGCGCTTCTTTCCGCTGGTGTTCAGCATTTTCTTCTTCGTTCTCGTCGCCAACATCGTCGGGCTCATTCCCTATTCCTTCACGGTGATGAGCCAGATCATCGTCACCGCCGCGCTCGCGCTGCTCGTCTTTTTCACGGTTGTCTTCGTCGGCCTCAAGGATCACGGGCGGCATTTTTTCGGTCTCTTCGTTCCCTCGGGCGTGCCGATCTACATTCTGCCGCTCGTAGTCGCGATCGAGGTCTTCTCCTTTTTCGTCCGGCCGGTGAGCCACTCGGTCCGTCTTTTCGCCAACATGCTGGCGGGCCACATCACGCTCAACGTGTTCGGCGCTTTCGTCGTCATGCTGCTTGGCGCCAGCGTTGTCCTGAAGGCGGCCGCCGTCCTGCCCTTCGCCATGATCATCGGGCTCTACGCCCTCGAGCTGCTCGTCGCTTTTTTGCAGGCTTACGTGTTCGCCATGCTGACCTGCATGTATCTGAACGACGCGCTTCACCCCGGCGGGCATTGACCTTCCGACCTTTCCGCAACATCAAGAGAAACGCTAGGAGCACCCATGGAACCGCATGAACTCGCCATTGCGGCCAAGTATGTCGGCGCGGGCCTCGCCGCGATCGGAACCGGCGCCGCAGGCATCGGCGTCGGCACGCTGTTCGGCCAGTTCCTCAACGGCGCGCTGCGCAATCCGTCGGCGGTCGACGGCCAGTTCGGCCGCCTGATCTTCGGCTTCGCGGTGACGGAAGCGCTCGGCATTTTCGCGCTGCTGATCTCGTTCCTGCTGCTCTTCGCGGTCTGAGGGACCAAGCGGCGAAAGCCTAAAGACCGCGGGGAGGCGCGACTCTCGCCTTCCCGCTTGAATTGTTTCCTTAGGACCCCGCGATGGCCCAGTCCGAAACCACGCAGACCGCCGTCGGCGCCGAAGGAGGAGGCCACTCCAACTTCCCGCCGTTCGACCCAAGCACCTTTCCCTCGCAGTTGCTGTGGCTGGCGATCGCTTTCGGCGCTCTCTACTGGTTCATGTCCAAGCGCGCCCTGCCGCAGATCGGCAAGGTGATTGAGGACCGCAAGGCGCGAATCGCCAAGGATCTCGACGACGCGACGCGGATGCAGCAGAAAGCCGACGAAGCCGCCGCCGCGCATGAAAAGACCCTGGCCGACGCCCGCGCCAAGGCGCAGAGCCTCGCTCAGGCCGCCCGCGACCAGGCGGCGGCGGAAGCCGAAGCCAGGCGCAAGGCGCTCGAGGACGAACTGGCTGAAAAGCTCGCCGCCTCTGAGAGGCAGATCGCCGCAACCCGCGAGCAGGCGATGGGGAATGTCTCCGCCATCGCGCGGGACACGGCCGGCGCCATCGTCGAACGTCTAGGCGGCAAGTCGGCCGATCAGGCTGCGATTGCTGCGGCGGTGGACTCGGTCAAGAGCTAGGGAGCCCGCGCGCCATGAACGCAGAAATCTTTGTTTCGCTCGGCTTCCTCGTTCTCATCGGGCTATTGGTCTATTTCGGCGCGTTCCGCACGGTCCTGAAGGGGCTTGACGCGCGCGGCGAGGCGATACGAGCCGAGTTCGAGCAGGCGGCCAAACTGCGCGAGGAGGCGACCGCGCTTCTCGCCAGCTTCGAGCGGAAGAGCAAGGAAGCCGAGGCCAACGCCGCGAGAATCGTCGAGGAGGCGCGCGCCCAGGCCGAACAGCTCGCGAAGGAAGCCGCCGAGCGTCTCAGCGATTTCATCACACGGCGGACCAAGCAGGCGGAAGCGAAGATCGCGCTTGCCGAGGCGCAGGCCGCCGCCGACGTGCGCGCCGCCGCCGCGGACCGCGCCACCCGGGCCGCCGAGGTGGTGCTGCGCGACCAGATGCAGGGCGCAAGCGGCGCCGACCTCGTCTCGCGCGAAATCTCGGGGCTGAAGAGCCGCCTGAACTGAGGCTTTTGCGCAACGCCGCGCGCCGCCGTTCGACTGCGGACAGGGCTTCCCTTGATTCGACTCAAGGGCGGCAGCATTGTGCCGATGGGCTTGCCGGGCGGTTTACGCAATGCTCGGTCAAAAGGTGAGGGCGGCCGGATGCTGCGCGTGCTTCTCGGATTGACTTTGCTCGTGGGCCTCGCGTCGAGCGCGCTGGCGCAAAGCGGGCCGGGCGAGATGTCGATCTACGAAACGCCGTCCGAGGGGCGCTGGGCGCCCTTCTTCGCCGTCATGCCGGCCTGCGACGATCCCGGCGTGCTCGGCACGATCTCGGACCGCTTCTCGCAGACGGAGCACATCTACTGGAACGGCGAGCACGCGATTCAGGGCTATGAGCGCGTGCGCGAGATCGGCTTTAGGGCGAACGGCCTTTCGATCATTCCGCGCCGCTACTGCATCGGCCGCGCGATCATGGCCGAGCCGCCCCAGAATCCAGGTTACGAGAAGCGCGAGCGGACGGTCGTCTATTCCATCGCCTCGGACGCCGGCATGTTCGGTCAGAGCCTGAACATCGCGTGGTGCGTGATCGGGCTCGACCGCGAGCGCGCTTACGCGCCCGATTGCCTTGTGCTCAAACCCATCCTCGATCGGTCGATCGGTCAGTACAAGTGGCTGGCGACCTACGGCCTCAAGGCCCGCTACTGAAGGCGGGCGCCGCCATGCGCCCCATGCGGGCGTTGCGGCGGCTCGCGCACGCGCTCATTCTGACGCTGTCGGGCGCGGCGGCCGTCTCGGCGCAAAGCCCGCCGCCCCCGGCGACGGCGCCCTTCGACTTCTATGTGATGACGCTGTCGTGGTCGCCGGGTTTCTGCGACCTCGGCGGCGACGAAAAATCCCCGCAGCAATGCGCCGCAGGCTCCGGCGCGGGTTTTGTCGTGCACGGCCTGTGGCCCGACAATCGCAGCGGTCCCGATCCCGAGGACTGCGGCTTCGCCAACGCCTCCGAGGCGGAGCTTTCGACCGCGCGCGGCCTCTATCCGACCGCCGGTCTCGCCCGTTACGAATATCGCAAGCATGGGACCTGCACGGGGCTTGGCGCGCGCGCCTATTTCGCGACGGTCCGCTACGTCCGCGACAACATCGCCATCCCCCCGATGTTTCAGGCGCCGCAGCAGCCGCAACGCCTGTCGCCCCGCGCCATCCAGCAGGCTTTCCTCGACGCCAACGCCAATCTGAAGCCGACCAACATGGCGATCACCTGCGTGCGTGGCCAACTCGTCGACGTGCGCTTCTGCCTGACGCGAAATCTCCGCGCCTTCGCGACCTGTCCGAAAGTCACGGCGAGAGGCTGCCGGAGCAATTCGATCACCGTCGCGCCGGTGCGCTGAACCCGCGCCCAGCTTAAGAAAGCTCATGAATTATCGTCACGCCTTCCACGCGGGAAACTTCGCCGACGTGGCCAAGCACGCGATCCTTGCTCGCATCCTGGTCTATCTCGCCCGGAAGGAAGCGCCTTTCCGCTTCATCGACACCCATGCCGGCGCGGGCCGGTATGATCTGACGAGCGTCGAGGCCCGCCGCTCGCCGGAATGGCGCGAGGGGATTTCGCGCGTCCTGAAGGCCGCGCCGCCGGCTTCGGTCGCGGCGCTGCTCGAGCCCTATCTGGCGACGCTCGGCCCGCGCGACGCGAGCCGGGACGCCGCTTGCCTATCCGGGATCGCCGGCGATCGCGCAGGCGCTGATGCGCGCGCAGGACCGGCTGGCGCTTTCAGAGGCGCATCCCGAGGAGCGCGAGAAGCTCATCGCCGCTCTGGGCCGCGACGCGCGGCTCAGCATTGTCGGAACCGACGGCTACGTGGCGCTGAACGCCTACATTCCGCCGAAGGAGCGGCGCGGGCTCGTGCTGATCGACCCGCCCTTCGAGGAGCCGGACGAGCCACGGCGCGTCGAGGAGGCGATAACGAGAGCGCTCCATAAGTGGCCGAGCGGGATCTATGCGGCCTGGCGCCCGATCCGCGAGCGCGAGGCCGACGCCCATTTCCTGAACGCGATGGCCGCGCTCGGCGCGCCCAACATGCTTCGGCTCGAACTCGACGTCGGGCCGGGAGCGCTGGGCCTTCATGGACAGGAGCCGCTCGCGAAGACCGGCCTCATCATCGTCAATCCCCCGCACACGCTCATCGCGGAGGCTCGCGTCCTTTTCGCCTGGTTTGCGGAAGTCCTCGCCCGCCACGGCAAGGGGCGCTTCGTCTGCGAATGGCTGACCGAGCCGAAGTGAGCGAAGTCGGCGACGCCATTTCCCCGGCGGGGCTCTCGAAGAAGAAACGGCGCCGTTATTCGGCGATGAGCGCGCGCAACTCGGCTTCCATTCGCCGCAGGCTTTGGATTCCCTCCGCGAACGCGCCTTTCGCAAAGTCCCGCCAGACTGTCTTCGCGCGTGTCATGAGATCGGTAATCGTGACCGGAAACCCCGCCCCTTCGATCAGCGCGGCCTTCTCGTTGATGAGATATCGCCGATTGAGCGCGAACAATGTCTGCGCGATGCAGGCCAAGGCGCGATAGGCGCAGCCCGCGACATAGGTCTCGTCTCCCCTCGCGGCGCCCAATTCGGCGTTCTCGATACTGAACAGCACCTCCCAGAAGAAGCGGCGGAGGAGAGCGGCTCGTAGCGCCTCGGGATAGGGCATCGTCCTGGACTTCAGCGCCGCGATGTCTCCGTCAGGATCGTGAAGCGGACGCGCGAGAGCGACCTCACCGGCCCAGATGGCCGAGCAGAAGCCGTGCGGGTGGCCCGGCTGGTAATCCATGCGGACCTCACCGGCCCTGCAGGCGTCTACGACCTCCGCAACAGAACTCGAGCGGGCGATAGAGAAGATCGACTTTCCGCCCGCCGATTTTCAACCACGCTCCGCCAACGATCCACGGCCCCCAATCGCCGACGCCGGTGATCGTTGCCGGCGCGTCCGCAAGACTTGCGACGCCCGTACGGAGAGCGTCGACATCGACCGGGCGGTCGCGATGGAAATAAAGACCGATATCATGGTCCGACGTCTCGGTTGCCGTTCCGCGCGCTCGCGAACCGCCGAGCACGATCGCCGCCACGCCGGGTGTCGCGCGAAGAACGGGCAGCAGGCTTTCGAGAACCGGATCGCTCATTGATCGCCTATCGCCCTGTCGCCCAGCCTCCGCAAGGAGGCTGGCTCACAGACCCGCGCCGAGGTAAGGCCCGCCTCGTGGTTCCGCTTGCGGTCCGACCGGGATTTGGTTTAACAGTGAACGATTGCGACAAAGGGGAGCGAAATGAGTCTGCCGGCCGCTTTTGACAAGCTTCAACTGCCGGTCGTCGGCGCGCCGCTGTTCATCATCTCGAACCCCAAGCTGGTCATCGCCCAATGCACGGCGGGGATCGTCGGTTCGTTTCCGGCGCTGAACGCCCGGCCGATCGCGCAACTCGACGAGTGGCTGCACGAGATCACCGAAGCGCTGGCCGCGCACGACCGCGCCCATCCCGATCGTCCCGCCGCCCCCTTCGCCGTCAACCAGATCGTGCACAAGTCGAACGCCCGGCTGGAAGAGGACATGGCGCTGACCGTCAAGTGGAAGGCGCCGATCGTCATCACCTCGCTCGGCGCACGGGAGGACGTCAACGCCGCGGTCCATTCCTATGGCGGGATCACACTGCACGACATCATCAACGATCGCTTCGCCCACAAGGCGGTCGAGAAGGGCGCCGACGGGATTATTGCGGTGGCGGCGGGCGCCGGCGGCCATGCCGGCCCGATCTCGCCCTTCGCGCTGATCCAGGATATTCGCGCCTGGTTCGACGGGCCGCTCCTGCTTTCGGGCGCCATCGCGACCGGGCGCGCGGTCCTCGCCGCGCAGGCCATGGGCGCCGACTTCGCCTATCTGGGTTCGGCCTTCATCGCGACCGAGGAGGCGCGCGCGATCGACGCCTACAAGGCGGCCATCGTCGCGGGCGACGCGTCGCACATTGTGGGATCCAACCTCTTCACCGGCGTCTTCGGCAATTACCTCCGTCCCTCCATCGTCGCCTCCGGGCTCGATCCGGACAATCTGCCGGTGGGCGACGTCAAGACGATGAATTTCGCCTCCGCGGAGGGTGGCGGGTCGAAGCCGAAAGCCTGGCGCGACATCTGGGGCAGCGGCCAGGGCATCGGGGCGGTCAAGGCCGTGGTTCCGGCCGCCGAGCGGATCGCCGAGCTTAAGCGCGAATATACGGAGGCGAAGAAGCGCCTCTGCGCGTAAGCCGGGTGTCGAAGGCCTCGTTTCAGCCGAATGCGTGGACCCTGTCGGATTCCGACGCGCAGCCTAGACTAGACTTTCTTCGCGCTAGGCCAGCGCGCATACGCCCTATCAGGACGGATATGGCGAGCGGCGCCAGGAGCCTGCGGCAGCGTTCGATCATCGTGAGTTCGCCGCCGCGCGAGCGCCCGACCCCATACGAGGAATGCAAACCCGGCGAGCGCACTGAGCGCGAAATAGACTTCAACGATACGAAGGATCAAAGCGGGCCTCCGTCGCAGGCATGACGGCAGATTTGGCCGCTCCCTTCGTCATCCGATTCCGCAATGCCAACTGGTGAGAGCCGTCCGCGCGCCATACGAGTTCTTCCTTCAGGGCTCTACCGACGATCCTTGCGTCCAAAGCGGCGTCACCTTAGTGACACAATTGGAATGGGGCTATTCGCGTCGGAACCATTAATATTACATCGACTGTAGTATTTGGCGGGTTGTACAATTTTATATGGCCGCAGCACAGGTAATCACCGTTATCATGCCTGCAATTGGGACTGAATCATGAAAGGGCATCCATTCCTGTTAACGTCATCAACTATCCTCGCCGAAGAGGAAAGTTAATACTACCTATAGACCCGTCATCGCAGTCTATATAGCGAAATATACTTATTTACACTTCGTATGACCTGAAACTGACGCCTTTGATCTGCCTTGCAATAGACGGTCGGGCGCCTGACGGACTTCCCGCGGTCGAGACCGGTCCCCCTCCTGCAATATGAGAAATCTTGTAACAAAAAGTGATCAGATTTTTTTGGCGGAAGGCCCGGTTGAATCCGCGTGTATGAGGTCGTAACCCTTCGCCCGGCAAGTCTTTGAAGGATCAAATGACTCGCCGCCAGACCTGCGTTCGTCGCACAGGGTTGGGAGCGCGCCCTTCCCGCGGCTTCAGATGGCGCGACGCATGCGCGAGGTCGACGAATCTCAAATGGGACAGGAAGATTGCCTGTGAGTCCGGCCGATTGGAAGCAGTTTCCCCGACCTATTCCGCGCCCATTCATTCGCCCGTTCACCCCGATTCCGAGAGTCGCAAGTCCACGCGGGGGGCGCGAATGTCCCTTGAAAGTTTTGGCCCTCCGCGCGGGCGATGATCGATGATGGATCCCATTCACGGAGAACGCGGCGCGCTTTATTTTGCGGTCGAATGCCAAACCGACGATTGCAGGGAATTGCTGCTATTGGCCGAAGCCGACGAGACGCTCCGCCCCTTCCTTCGCGGCACGGAAATTCGGTGTCCGATCTGCAACAGAGTTACGACAGTAAAGAGTAGCGATATTACTGTGCGAGCCATTCAATAGGCCGCGACACAGGAGTGGCGAGAAGCCCATTTCAGCCGGAGTGCGCTCTCGTCCCGGAATCCAGGCTTCCTGTGTCGTAAATGACGGTTGGGAGCGCTGCGCCTCCTCGCCGTGGCATGTCGATTCCCCCCTTAAGTGGCTGCGAAAGCGCGGAGAAGCGCACTCCCAGGTTGCGCGCCGTTCCCGCGCGTGCAACGAGCGGCGCTGTAGAGACGAAGACGCCGCGGCCTCCGCGCGAATTCCGGACAGAGGACCTTTACTTGGGCGCGATCGAAACGCTTTTCACCAATGCGAAGCTTGCCGACGGGTCGCTGAAGGACATCGGGGTCGCGAACGGCCGCATCGTGTCGATCACGCCTGCGGGCCTGCGTGGGAATCAAACGGCGACCATCGACATTGAAGGCGCGCTGCTGGCGCCGAGTTTCGTCGAGGGGCATATCCATCTCGATACGAGCTTCTACGGCGACAAGTGGATTGCGCATAAGCCGTGCACCGACGGATTCGACGTGCATGAGCGCGTCGCGTTTCAGGCGGAAAATATGGCCCAGGCCGCGCCGATGGATGAGCGGGCGCGCAATCAGGTCGCGCTTTGCGTCGCCAACGGCAGCCTTCAGATGCGCAGCCACGTCATGGTCGACGGCTCGGTCGGCCTCAGATCGCTCGAAACCATTTTGAAGGTCCGCGAGGCGTGCCGGGGAATCATCGACATTCAGCTTGTCGCCTTCCCGCAAAGCGGCATTTTGCGAAGCCAGGGAACGCCCGAGCTTCTCGACGAGGCGATCGGCCTTGGCGCCGATCTCGTCGGAGGTCTCGATCCGGCCAGCTTCGACCGGGACGCCAAGGGTCATCTCGACGTCGTGTTCGGCGTCGCTGAGCGGCGAGGCGTCGACATCGACATCCACCTCCACGATGGCGGCCTTCTCGGCGCCTTCACGATCGAGGACATCTGCGACCGGACGACCGCGCTTGGCATGCAAGGCCGGGTGACGGTGAGCCACGCCTATGCGCTCGGCGACCTTGCGCCGGATGCGGCGAGCCGGCTCGGCGGGCGCATCGCAAAAAGCGGCGTCTCGATCATGACGAACGCGCCGGGCGCGCGGAATTTTCCCCCCGTCGCGCTCTTGCGCGCCGAGGGCGTGACCGTGTTCAGCGGCAGCGACAACATCCGCGATTCCTGGTGGCCCTACGGCGACGGCGACATGCTGAATTCGAGCGATGATGATCGGCTATCGCAGCGCATTCTTCACCGACCGGGAGCTTGCCGACGCGTTCGACGTGGTGACGGCGGGCGGCGCCCAGGCGCTGCGTCTGGAAGGATATGGCTTGACCGTCGGAGCCAAGGCCGATTTCGTGACCCTCGCCGCCGAGCATGTTCCGGAAGCCGTTGTCGCGGTTCCCAAGCGACGCAAGGTTTTCAAGGAAGGACGCCTCGTCGCCGCGGACGGAAAAGTGGTTGGATAAGCACGTCGGCCCTGCGCGGCGAACGCATTTCAGAGAGGCTTCATGATCCCGAACAAACTGAGACGCATCTGGGCGCAGGGGCTTCCCACCCTCAACGGCTGGCTTTCCATCGGCAACGCCTTCACCGCCGAGATCATGGCCGCGCAGGGCTACGACAGCCTCACCGTCGATGCGCAGCACGGCGCGCTCGACTATGGCCAGGCCCTCCCGATGCTTCAGGCGATGCGCGCCTCCGGCGTCACGCCGCTTGCGCGCGCGCCCTGGCTCGACGCCGGCGCGATCATGAAGCTTCTCGACGCTGGCGCTTACGGGATCATCTGCCCGATGGTGAACAATGCGGCCGAGGCGGCGCAGTTCGTGAGCTACATGCGCTATCCGCCCCTCGGGTCGCGCAGTTTCGGGCCGACGCGTGTAAGCGTGGCCGCCGGCGCGAATTATGCGGGCGAAGCCAATTCCGAGATCCTCGCCCTTGCCATGATCGAGACGCGAGAGGCGTTTGAAAACGTCGAGGCGATTGCGGCGACGCCGGGTCTCGACGGCCTCTATATCGGACCGGCCGACCTCACCCTCGGTCTGACCGGCGGGCGCCTCGCCCCGGGGTTCGACCGCGAGGAGGAGGAGATGGTCGCCGCGATCAAGCGCATCCTCGCGGCGGCCAAGGGCGCGGGCATATTCGCGGGCATCCATTGCGGAACGCCGGATTATGCGGCGCGCGCGATCCGCTGGGGTTTCAACATGACGACAGTGTCGGGCGACACGCGATTGCTCGCCGCCGCGGCAGGCGCGAGCGTCACGCGGTTCCGCGAACTGACCGGGGGCGTCGCGGCGACGGGCGCGAAGGGCGGCTACTGACGGCCTGCCCTCCCGGCGCGCGCTTGGCGTTCAAAAGGACGCCCGTTCCTCGAGCTTCCATCCGCGCGCAGCGAGGTTGCGGCGCGCAAGCGGCGTCGCCGTTCCCGTGATCGCCAGCGTCTTCCCATTCGCCGCGGCGGAATTGGCGACCGCCGCCAGTCCGTCGATGATCTCCGCCGTGTCCGGCGTCCAGGCGAGAATATCGACCGGGTAGGCGCCAAGCGCCGCTCCGTCCCCCGTGCGCATCAGCGGGAAACGCAGGCTCTCGACCCCGAGGTAGCCGACGATCGGTCCCCTGACGCGCGTCTGCGCCGCCGTCAGCTCCATGCGCTTGCGGATGAAATAGGCGGTCGCGCGATCGTTCGCGCTCGCCGCCCGCGCCAGCATCGGTCCGAGATTTGTCCGCGCGCCGATCGTCTCGGCGGCTCGCGTGATCGCGGTGTCGTCGATCGGCGTGTAGAACGGATTGGCGAACAGGCTGTTGGCGGTCGCCGCGTCGACGCCGAGCGCGGCGAGCTTGGCGCGGTTCATGTCCATAAGCTGAGCTGAGGAATAGTCCGTCGCGAGCGTGCCCAGCGTGTCGGCGGTCGAGGTGTTCGACAGGACGATGCCAGCTGCGCCGGGCACCAGAATGAAGGCGCCGGCGCCGGCGAGGTTTCCGATGGCGGAAGCGCCCGCGAGTTCGTTCAGCCTGGCTTCCAGCGGCTGGAAGTCGGTGTAGGGATCGACCCCAAGCCGCGCCGCCAGCAGGCGCTTCTGCTTACTCTGCCCGGTGAGGCTTTCGACCGCATTGTCCCGAGACTTGCCCATGTTGTTGAGGCCCGAGCCGACGCCGCCGACGAACTGGCCGACGCCGCTCACCGTCTTCTGCGTGGTCCCCAGAGGGTTGCGGATCAGGTTGCCGGCAAAGACGAGAGGGCCGGTCGCCGCCCTCGCGACGCCCTGGCCGAACTCGCCGGCGGTGTTGTCGCCGGCGAGCGCCCGAAGGGCGTTCATTTCGCGGATACGCGCGGCCATGAGTTGATCGCCCGTCGTCTCGAACTCGCCAAAGGCCGAACGGGTCCGATAGTGGCGCAAAAAGCCGTCCGAAGTGACCGGACTGAGCACAGTGTAATTGTCGCCCTTCCAGGCGCGCCCCAGCGCCGCCGCGGGGGCGTAGGAGGGCGGATGCTCAAATTCCTCAGCGTAAGCCGGGCCCCAGGCAAGAGCCGCGGCGCAGGCGGCCGCCAGGGCTGCGGCGCGCCGCGTGAACACAATTCCCATCGCCGACATCCTTGCGAATCTCTTTTGCTCGCGGCAGATTTGCCAATCTCGGGGCGGGAAGCAAACGCTGCGTCCTGCCCGCCCTGCCCTTTCGGCGCGAACCCGGCTGAAGAAAAGCGCGCGATCCGCTGCGTCATAACGCAGCTTGCGCCTCTTAAGGCGAGGATCCCTCTTGCCGTGCGCCGCCGGATTTGCAATGTCCATTTCGCGCCGACTCAGGCCGAGAGGCGCGGTCTTGAAAGGGGGGCGCGATGGACGAGGAAAAGAAAGCAGCCAAACCTCAACCCGCGCCTTCAATACCGACAGCGGCGGCCGAAGCCTACAACGACGGCAAGCCTTTCGATTCGGTCGGCTACCTCGAAGCCAAGCTCATCCTCAAAGCCGACCGGTTCACCTGCGTCAAAGACTTTCGCGATTTCGGCAAGATCGTCAGGAAGACCGCGGCCAAGTGCGGCGTGGACTTCGAAGAGGATCCCGGATTCCTGCAATCGCCGAAAATTCGCGAAATCGTCTTTCTCGACACGGCGGATTTCGCTCTCTATGGCGCCGCCTACATTTTGCGCCGGCGCATCGCCTACGAGGACGGCTTTCCGGTCGGCGATCCGGAGATCGTGTTCAAGTTTCGCCATCCCGACCGGGCCCGGGCCGCGGCGCTCGATATGCGCCCGCAGATCGGCGGCAAGTTCCGCATCAAATTCAAGGCCGAGGTTCTTCCCCTGAAAGAAAAGCTCGGCGGCTACCGGATTCTGTTCTCCCACAATTGCGAGTTCGGCCTCAGCCAGACCGCCCAGGGAGACAAGACCCCCATGGCGACGCTGTCGAGAATTTTTCCCACGCTATCCAATCTTGAGCGGGACGCCGACAGCGTGACGCTGGTCAACGGGGGCATCGTCGAGGAAGTGCTGCTGCCAATCGGCGTGCTCGATTTCGGCAAGGGTCTTAGCGCGAAATGCGACGTTTCGATCTGGCGCACGCGCGGGGAGCATCGCTCGCTGGTCGGAGAGTTCGCCTTCCAGGCCAAGTTCTCGGACGAGGCGACGTTCGAGCGAACGCGAGAGCGCTGGTCGAATTTCTACGTCGCCCTTCAGGGCGCTGTCGCCGACTGGGTGGCGCTCGGAGTGACGAAGACCGGGATGGTCTACCGGCTGAACGGCTTTACGCCGCAAAGCCATGAGTGAGGCGAAGCCCGACGCGGCCGAACCGCTTGGCGCGGCGGCCGAAAGAATCTCCACTTTCGATATTTTTCTCGAGTTCCTGATCATCGGCGGAACGAGCTTCGGCGGCGCCGTGCCCTACCTGCGCGACGCGCTGGTTGCGCGCCGTCAATGGCTCGACGACAAAAGCTTCGTCGAGCTTCTTTCGCTGAGTCAGGGCCTGCCCGGCCTCAATGCGACGAATCTCGCCATTCTGGTCGGCGACAAGCTTGGCGGCGCGCGCGGCGCCTTCGCCGGGATTCTTCGGCATGTGCGCGCCAGGCGCCGTCATCATGTTCGTCGTCGGGCTCTTCTACCGGCTGCACGGCGGATCAGCCATGGTCCAGCGCCGCGCTGAAAGGCGTCGCGGCCGCCGCCGTCGGGCTCATACTCGCGACCGTCGTCCAACTCAGCGAGCGGTCCCTCCAAGGCAAGACGGATCTCGTCTTCGTCGCCGCGACCGTGGTTGCGGTCAGTTACTTTCACGTCTCCGTGCCGATCGCCCTCATCGTCGTGGGCGCGGTGGCGATCGTCTGGCGACGGCCGAAAAGGAAAGCCTGATGGGACAATGGGCTGCCCTCGCAGGGGTCTTCGGCTATCTGTCGCTCCTGACGATCGGGGGCGGCATGGCCGCCTTTCCCGAGCTGAAATATCTCACGGTCGAAGCCCATCACTGGCTGACCTTCTCGGAACTCGTTCATCTCTACAGCCTCGGCCAGCTTTCGCCGGGACCGAACATGATGATGATCGTGCCCGTCGGCGACTGGGCGGGGGGCGTCATCGGCGCGCTCATCGTCCTCGTCGCCTTCTTCGGGCCGACCGGTTTTCTCACCTTCTTCGTCGGCCGCCTCTGGGAGCGACTCGAACACTGGCCCTGGCGCCTCTCCATTCAGCAGGGTCTTGCGCCCGTCTCCATCGGGCTGTTGCTGTCGGGATGCTTTTCCATCGCCAAGGGGGCGATCTTCGGGCTGGAGACGGCGGCGATCGCGGTCGGCGCGCTCCTCGTGCTGTTGCGCTACAAGATCAATCCGGCGGTCGTGGTGCTTGCCGGCGCCCTGGTCGGCTTCCTGAGCTTTCAGGGAAGCTGAGGCGGGTTGCGAGCCTCGCGTCTACTGAGCCCGCGCGACGCGTAAGGGAACATTCAAGCGGGTTGACGCGAGCATGTAAGTGTATATACACTCATCGACCATGACGGCCGAACCGCACATTATCGAATGCCGCGACTGCCTTTGCCTCGCCGCTCGCAGCGCGGCGCGGGCAATTACCGCCGTTTTCGAGCGCCGCATG
Organism: uncultured Alphaproteobacteria bacterium; assembly: GCA_963824465.1. Lineage (GTDB taxonomy): Bacteria > Pseudomonadota > Alphaproteobacteria > Rhizobiales > Beijerinckiaceae > Roseiarcus. The sequence goes on along the minus strand of CAWGPL010000010.1, from coordinate 367,687 downwards.
CGCCCTCATGGCGTTCGCGCCACGCAGTTCACGATCCTGACGAACCTCATCCTGCGCGGTCCGACGCCGGTTGGCGCGCTCGCCAAGGCGCTTGGCATGGACCGCACCACGATGACCCGGAACGCCGCCCTGCTCGCCGTCAAAGGATGGGTCGCGGCCGTCGCGCACGGAGAAGACGCCCGCGCCCACATCTTGTCGATCACGCCGGCTGGCGAGGAGCTGGCGCGACAGGCGTTCCCTGCGTGGCGCGAGGCCCAGAAGAGCGTCGCTGAGGCTTTTGGTCCGACCGGCGTATCCGCCTTGCACCGGCTGGCCGGAACACGAATGCCATGACTGCGAAGAATACTTGAGGGGCGTTTTTTGACAAGGTGAGTGTATCTACACGGATAGGAGATAATCAATGCTTGATCTGATCGGATCGGTTGTCGGCCTCTCTACGATCGCCATCAACCTCGTCGCCATTGCAAGCGCTTTGCCGATATCTCTGCGCCAGCGTCTCGTCCTGGCGGCTGGAGCCGGCGGATGGGTGGGTCTCGCATCGGCGCTGGCGGCCCAGGGAGCCCTCACCTTTTCATCGCACCAGCCCGTCCCTCTGATCGCCGTGCTGGCGGGGACGCCGTTGCTGGCGGCGCTCCTCAGTTGGTTCTTCGTCCCCGGCTTTCGGGAGGCGCTGACGGCGATCCCGACGCCGCTCATGATCCGCCTCAACATCCTGCGCGGACTTGGCGTGCTGTTTCTCCTGCTCGCCGCGGCCGGACGGCTCGGCGGACCCTTCCCCTATTTCGCCGGGCTCGGAGATATGGCGACGGCGCTTTGGGCGGTCTCCGCGGCGCGCGCCGCCGATCGGGGCGACCTCGGCAAGCTCTGGCGCTGGAACGCCTTCGGCGCGCTCGATCTCGTCGTTGCGGTCGGTCTCGGGCTGACTTCCGCGCAAGGCGGCCCCCTGCTTATCTTCGATGTCGGCGCGGGATCGCAGGCGATCCAGATGCTTCCCTTCGCGCTCGTGCCGACCGTGCTCGTGCCGTTCTACCTGGTCGTGCACGGGGTGGTCGCGGCGCAGCTTTTGAACCGCAAGCGGCAAGGCGCAAAACTGGCATTCGGGATATCGGCGGCGTGAGGCGGACGAAGCCCGACTTTAGGCGCCGCCCGGCGCCGACTTTTGGCGAGGACGCCCCGCCTCCGGCTGCGCCAGAGGCGGGAAAGCCTGCGCCTGCCAGACCTCGTAGATCGGCCGCGGTCGGCCAAAAAGATAGCCCTGCGCATGGGCGCAGCCGAGTTCGACCAGCGCGGCGAGTTGCCCTTCCGTCTCGACCCCTTCGGCCAGCGCGATCATTTTGTGTGCGGAGGCGAGTTCGATGATGGCGCGGATCGTGGCGCGGGCGCCGTCGCGCTCGCCAAGCTTCGCCACGAAAGACCGGTCGATCTTGATCGTGGTGATCGGAAAGCGTTCGAGATAGCTCAAGCTCGAGAAGCCGGTGCCGAAATCGTCCATCGACACGCGCACGCCGATAGCGCGCAAGCGCGTCAGTTGGTCGAGCACGCGCTGATTGTTCTTCATGAGCGCGGATTCGGTGATCTCGATTTCGAGCCGGTCGGGCGGCAGGCCGGATTTGGTCAGCGCCGTCTGGACGCTGGCTGCGACATCCGACAGTTCGAACTGCAGCGGCGAACAATTGACCGCAACCCGCATCGGCGAACGCAGCGCCGCGATGTCGGAACAGGCGCGCATCAGCACCCAGTCGCCGATTTTTACGATGAGGCCGGTTTCCTCCGCCACGGGAATGAAGTCGAGCGGCGAAGCCATGCCGTGATCGGGCCTGATCCACCGGATCAGCGCCTCGTAGCCGACCGTCTTCTGTTCGGTTAGCGACACGATCGGCTGATAGAAGAGCCGCAGCTCCTCGTTTTCGATTGCCGAGCGCAGGCCGTTCTCGATGTCGGTGCGCGCATGCGCGGCGCGCGTCATATTCGTATCGTAGAAGCGGAAGCCGCCTTTGTCGTCGGACTTCGCCGCGTAAAGCGCGAGATCCGCGGCCTTCAGGAGTTCGCTCGCCGATTGCGCGTCCTCCATCGCAAAGCCGATGCCGACCGTCGCGCCGATGACCACCCTCGTCGCGCCGATCTCGAACGGCTCCGCAAGCTCGCGACACAGCCGCTGGGCGAGCGCCTGCGCTTCGAGGCGGGCGAAGCGCAGCGACTGGACGATGGCGAATTCGTCGCCGCCAAGCCGCACCACGAGATCGGAGGGCCGCGTTATCGCCAGCAGGCGCTCGGAGACGCGTTTCAAAAGCACGTCGCCGAAAGGATGGCCATGCGTATCGTTGATGAACTTGAAGCGGTCGAGATCGACAATGTGCAAGGCGTACGAGCGCTCTCGCGAAGGCAGCGCGAAGAGTGCGTCGAGGTGCTCGCCAAGCTGCCTGCGGTTCCCGAGGTTGGTCAGCGAATCGTAGCGCGCGAGGTAAAGGATGCGCGCTTCCGATCGATGGCGCCTGAGCGCCACCGCAATGGTCGCGAGGATTGCGACGACGGAGGCTGCGAGCGCCGCCAGGTAATAAGCGTAGCGCCGGGCTGTCCACCGCCCGTTGTTTTCCTCGTTTGGCACCGCCGCGACGACGCTGAGCGGCGCGCCGTCGACGCGGCGTTCGGCGATCGCGAGCGCGGGCGGGGGCGACCCGTCATCCGCATCGCTCAAAATTCCGTTGCGGCCGGGGACGGAATAGGGTTTGCCGATCCGATCGGCGAAGACGCCGGACCCGGCGCGCAAGTCTCCGTCGTCGCCGACCAGCGCGAGCCCGCCCCCTGCTCCAAGATTGAGTTCGCCGTAGTTTCGCGCAAGCCGCGCGGCGTCGAGCGAGATGACGACGACGCCGGCGAATCGCCCGTCCGAATCGGTGAGCTTGCGTGAAAACTGGACCGACCATTTGCCGGACGCGCGGCCGATCAGCGGCTTCGAGATGAAGAGCTTGTCCTCGCGGCGTTCGCGATGGATGCGAAAATGCTCGCGGTCGCCCAGATACATCGGAGCGGGCGGGCGCAGCATCGCCGAGCTCGTGACCATGTAGCCGTCCGGGCCGATGACGGAAGTCTGCGCCATCTCGCGATTGGAGACGAAATCGGCGGCCAGAATATCCGGCCATCCAACCGAGGGCGGCGCATGTTCGCGCGCCCAACGGAGGAAGAGAAGCCCCCGGTCGATGTCATGCACCGTGTGGGAGACGTTCTGCTCGAAGACGAGCGCGAGATTGTCCGCGTCGCGCTGCGTCTGAAAGCGCAGCGCGGCGCTATCCTGATAGGCGAGCGTAAAGGCCGCGACCCAGAAGCTGACGATGAGCGCGGCGCCGAAGGCGACGACCGACTGGCGCAGGAGCCGGGCGGCATTGAGGGCCGAGGCGCGCAGGCGGTCGATGGCGCGAACCACCGGTCCGGACGGTCCCGACGAGGGCGTCGGGCGGCGTGCGGACGCCGCCGGGACGCCTCCCCCAAACACGCGCGGCAAGAGCCGGACAAGGGTCTGCCATACCGCGGCCAGAACCCGGCGGGAGTTCAGCCCAGCCTGACCGCGCGGATAGCGAAGGAGAGCGCCGACATCCGTCATGCGCCTCACCCGACCAAGGGGGAACCCGCCGGGGCGCGCTGATGGGCGCCCTCATCGGGGAAACGAACGGCGGAGTCGCGGACCGGCCGCGTGACCATGATCAGGCATCTTTGGCTAATGCGCTTCAGGCGGCCGTCATGGCTGCGCGACGGACAGGCGAAAGCCCGGCGTCGCTCGCGGCATGTTTTCGCTCGATTCATTCGAACCGGTAAACGGTTCCATAGATGCGTTACGCAAGCGTTAGCTTCAGGGGGCCGTTGCGTCGCGCACGGTTAACAAAGCGTCAATCCGGCAATGCCCGCGTTGACCCGGCGCGCCCGCGTCTCTAGGGTCCGCCGCCATTCCCCACCCTCAAAGACGCGCCATGCCGCCCCCCGCCGACCGTTCGCTCGACCCGACCCAGTCCTTTCAGGGCCTGATCCTGACCCTCCAGACCTTCTGGGCGGCTCAGGGCTGCGTCATTCTGCAGCCTTACGACATGGAAGTCGGCGCCGGCACGTTCCATCCCGCGACGACGTTGCGCTCGCTCGGACCGAATTCTTGGCGCGCGGCTTACGTCCAGCCCTCGCGGCGTCCGAAGGATGGGCGCTACGGCGAGAACCCGAACCGTCTGCAGCACTATTATCAATATCAGGTCATCCTGAAGCCTTCGCCGGAAAACCTTCAGGATCTCTATCTCGATTCTTTGCGCGCCATCGGCGTCGACATGGCGCTGCACGACGTGCGCTTCGTCGAGGATGACTGGGAGAGCCCGACGCTCGGAGCCTGGGGCTTGGGATGGGAATGCTGGTGCGACGGCATGGAAGTGTCGCAGTTCACCTATTTTCAGCAGGTGGCGGGTTTCGAATGCGCGCCCGTCTCCGGCGAACTGACCTACGGCCTCGAACGGCTCGCCATGTATGTGCAGGGAGTCGAGAACGTCTACGACCTCAACTTCAACGGCCGCGAGGGCGCCGAGCGCGTGACCTATGGCGACGTTTTTTTGCAGGCCGAACAGGAATATTCGCGCTTCAACTTCGAGCATGCCGACACGAGCCTGCTCTTCCAGCATTTCCGCGACGCCGAGGCCGAGTGCCGCGCGCTGCTCGCGAAGGGCGAGGCCGGCGAGAAGCATCTCATGGCGCTCCCCGCCTACGACCAGTGCATCAAGGCGAGCCACGCCTTCAACCTGCTCGACGCGCGCGGCGTCATCTCGGTCACCGAACGCCAGAGCTACATTTTGCGCGTGCGCGAACTGGCGAAGGCTTGCGGCGCGGCCTGGCTGAAAACGGCGGGAGGGGGCGCGTGAGAGCCCTCATCCGGCGCTTCGCGCCACCTTCTCCCGCGAAGCGGGAGAAGGGACTAGCGCCCCCTCTCCCGCTTCGCGGGAGAGGGCCGGGGTGAGGGTTAACCCACCTTTCAAGACTTAGAAGTTTGCGACATGCCCGACCTTCTTCTCGAACTCTTCTCCGAAGAAATCCCCGCCCGCATGCAGCGGCAGGCGGCGGAGGATCTGAAGCGGCTTGTCACCAATGCGCTCGTCGAGCGCAATCTTCTCTATGAGGGCGCGCAGAGTTTCGTGACGCCGCGCCGACTTGCGCTGCATGTCGTGGGCCTGCCCGCCGCGCAGCCGACCTTGCGCGAGGAGCGCAAAGGCCCGCGCGTCGGCGCGCCCGACGGCGCGATTCAAGGCTTCCTCAAGAGCGCCGGCCTCGCGCGCATCGAGGACGCGAAAATCGAGAAGGACCCGAAGAAGGGCGAATTCTATGTCGCCGTGGTCGAGAAGCCCGGCCGCACGACCGAGGAGGCGATCGCCGAAATCGTTCCGGCGGTGATCAAGAGTTTCCCCTGGCCGAAGTCGATGCGCTGGGGCGCGGCCTCGGCCAAACCGGAAGCCCTGCGCTGGGTGCGTCCTCTACGCGGCATTTTGTGCGCGCTCGGCACGGAGCACGATGTGGCCGAGGTCGTCCCTTTCGAGGTCGGAGACATAACGTCAGGCGACGCAACGCACGGCCATCGTTTCCTGGCGCCGCGTCCGATCATCGCGCGGCGCTTCCACGAGTACGCCGACGCGCTGCAGAAGGCCAAGGTCGTGCTCGATCTCGACCGGCGCAAGCAGATCATTTTGACCGACGCAAAAAACCTCGCTTTCGCGCAAGGGCTGGACCTCATCGAGGACGAGGCGCTGCTCGAAGAGGTTGCGGGCCTCGTCGAGTGGCCGGTCGTGCTGATGGGCGAATTCGACGCGGACTTCCTCGACATTCCCCCCGAGGTTATCCGCGCGACGATCCGCGCGAACCAGAAATGTTTTGTGCTGCGCGACGGCGGCGGCAAGCTCGCCAACAAGTTCCTTCTCGTCTCGAACCTCATCGCCTCCGACGGCGGCGCGGCGATCGCAGCGGGCAACGGGCGGGTCGTGCGCGCGCGACTCTCCGATGCCCGGCATTTCTGGCGCACCGACCTCGCGGACCTGCCCGACTACAAGGACAAGGCCGCAAAACCGCTCGACCAGCGGCTCGCAAAGCTCGAAGCCCTCGGCATCGTCTTTCACGAAAAACTCGGCACGCAGGCCGAGCGCATCGAGCGGATCGAGGCGCTCGCGGAGGAGCTTGCGCCGAAGGTCGGCGCCGAGCGTCGAACTGGCGAAGCGCGCGGCAAGACTCGCCAAGGCTGATCTGGTCACCGAGATGGTCGGCGAATTCCCGGAGCTTCAGGGCCTGATGGGCCGCTACTACGCGAACGCGCAGGGCGAGGAGCCGGCCGTCGCCGCCGCCATCGAGGATCATTACAAGCCGCAGGGGCCGAACGACCGCGTGCCCGACGCGCCGGTTTCGATCGCGCGTTGCGCTCGCCGACAAGCTCGATACGCTCGGCGGCTTCTGGGCGATCGACGAGAAGCCGACCGGCAGCAAGGACCCATTTGCGCTTCGCCGCGCCGCGCTCGGCGTCATCCGCATCGTGCTGGAGAACGGGCTGAGGCTGCCGCTCGCCGGTCCGCTCGACGCGGCGATCTGGAGCGCGCTCGTCGACATGGAATTCGCGCGCGAGGACGAGGCCGGCGCCATCGTCGAGGGCCTCGAAAAGCGCGGCTTCCCGAAAGGCCCGGAGCTGGAAGCGGTGAAGGGCGCCGTCAGTCGCGCCGCGCGTCGCGCGGAGCGACCCGACGATTCGCGCCTGCGCGCGCTCGCCGCCAGTCTCCTCGCCTTCTTCGCCGACCGCCTGAAAGTCTACCTGCGCGACAAGGGCGCGCGGCACGATCTCATCGACGCCGTCTTCGCCCTGCCCGGCCAGGACGATCTGCTCACCATCGTCTGGCGCGTCGAGGCGCTCGGAAAACTGCTCGACACCGAGGACGGCAAGAACCTGCTCGCCGGCTATCGCCGCGCCGCCAATATTTTGCGCGCGGAAGAGAAGAAGGATGGCGCGGGCGCCTTTGCGCAAGCCCACGATGCCGCGCTGCTGGCTCTGCCGGCCGAAAAGGCGCTGGCCGACGCGCTCGCCTCCGCCCGCGCGGCGGCGCGCGAACGCGTGGCGCGCGAGGATTTCGAGGGCGCCATGCGGGCGCTCGCATCCCTTCGCGCTCCGGTCGACGCGTTCTTCGTGGACGTAACCGTCAACGCCGACGATCCGGCGCTGCGCATGAACCGGCTGCGGCTGCTTGGCGAACTTCGCGACGCGGTGCACGAGGTCGCGGATTTTTCGCGCATCGCGGGGTGAGGCTGGATTGCTTCGTCGCTCCGCTCCTCGCAATGACGGGAAACGTCATCGCGAGCCCGAAGGGCATGGCGATCCAGACGAACGGCGGCCGTTCGCACGACAGGCTGGATTGCTTCGTCGCTCACGCTCCTCGCAATGACGGCGAACGTCATCGCGAGCCCGAAGGGCCCCTGCCTTCAATGCCCTTCGAAGGCGATCAGCGAGCGGACCGGGACGTCGAGGGCGGCGAGCTTCTTTGCGCCCCCGAGATCGGGCAGATCGATCACGAAACAGGCGGCGACCACCTCGGCGCCGAGCTTGCGCAACAGCTTGACCGCGCCCTCGGCGGTGCCCCCGGTCGCGATGAGGTCGTCCACCAAAATGACCCGCTCGCCGGGCTTCACCGCGTCCTCGTGCATCTCCATCTCGTCGAGGCCGTATTCGAGCGAATAGGCGATCGACACCGTCGTGTGAGGCAGCTTTCCCTTCTTGCGAACGGGCACGAATCCGGCCGAGAGCTGGTGCGCCACCGCGCCGCCAAGAATGAAGCCGCGCGCCTCGATCCCCGCGACCTTCTCGATTTTCGTCCCCGCCCATGGCTGCACAAGCTCGTCCACCGCGCGGCGGAAGGCGCGGGCGTCGCCGAGCAGGGTGGTGATGTCGCGGAAGAGGATGCCCGGCTTGGGATAGTCCGGGATCGTGCGGATCGAGGCGGCGAGGTCGTTCATCGGCTTTTCGATCATCCGAGCTTATAGTCGCGGGTCGCTTCCGGGTCGTCGGTCGCGAAGGGCAGCGCCATCAATTCTTGCCAGCACGCTTCCGGCACGGGAAAGCGGGCCCATTCCAGAGTTTGTTGCACGCGCTCGGGTTTGGTGACGCCGCAGATCGTCGAGGTGACGCGCGGGTCGCGCATTGAGAACTGGAGCGCCGCCGCGCCGGGCGGCACGCCATGCCTCGCGCAGATCGCCTCGATCTTGCGAATTGGCTCGAGCGCGGCGTCGGTCGTCTCCTGATAGACATAGCGCTTGAAGTCCGACGAGCCCTTGGCGAGCACCCCGCCCGCATATGGCGCGGCGTTGAGAACGGCGATGCCCTTCGTCTTGGCGAGATCCAGCATCTCGCTCGCGTTGCGATTGGCGAGCGTGAAGCGGTTGTGGGTGATGAGCGCGTCAAAATCCCAATCGCGCAGCAGGGGCGTCATCTTGGCGACCGGCCCCATGGCGAGGCCGACGGCCTTCGCCAACCCCTCCTCCTTGATGCGAAAAAGCTCGCCGAGCGCTCCCGCCTTGGACGTCGCCGCTTCGAAGGAGCGGGCATGCTCGGGATCGTGCAGGTGCAGGATGTCGATCGCATCGAGGTTCAACGCCTTCAGGCTCTGCTCGATCGAGCGGCGCGCCTGCGCGGCGTCAAAAACGTTGGTTTCGGGGTCGCGGTCGAGCTTGGTCGAGACGACAAAACCCTTGGGCAGGCCGCCCCGCTCGCGAATGACGGCGCCGATCCGCTCCTCGCTTCGGCCAAACCCGTAGATGCGGGACGTGTCGAGGAAATTGACTGGCCCCTCGAAGATCGCTTTCAGCGTCGCCGCCGCGCGGTCGGCCTCGACGGAATAACCATAGGTGTCGGGCATGTCGCCGAGACCCGACGTGCCAAAACAGATCGGCGAGACCGATATTCCCGTCCGCCCGACGGGCGTCTCCTTCATCGCAAGCTCTGACATGTCGGATGACCCTCCCATGCGCGCATCCCTAAGCCGCGCGTTCCTTTCGGACAAGAGGCGCGGTTGCATCAAGCCGGCCTCGCAGCGAACGTGATCGCGTCTGGCTCTTTTCCGCGCGATTGCGCATAAAGGGGCGCGATTCCGTTTCCCGGAACGCACGGGGATTTTGGAGGACGGGGCTTCATGCGCATTTTTCCGGCGTCATCGGTCTTCAACGCGATTGCGGCGGTTGCGCTCATTCTTCTCGGGACCGGCGGGCTGGCGGCGGAGGCCGCTTCGACGCGCCCAAACATCCTCTATATCGTCTCCGACGACCAGGGCTGGAAGGATGTCGGCTATCACGGCTCCGACATCCGCACGCCGAACATCGACGCGCTCGCCAAGGGCGGGGTCCGGCTCGAACAGTTCTACGCCCAGCCGTTTTGCACGCCGACCCGCGCGGCGCTCATGACAGGGCGCTATCCGTTCCGATACGGCCTCCAGACCGCCGTCATCCTGTCCGCCCACACTTACGGTCTGTCGACCGACGAAAAGACCCTGCCACAGACGCTGAAAGACGCGGGTTACGACACGGCGCTGATCGGCAAGTGGCACCTCGGCCATGGCGACCGCAGATACTGGCCGAACGCGCGCGGCTTCGACTATGCCTACGGCCCGCTGATCGGAGAAATCGACTATTTCACCCATAGCCAGCACGGCGTCACCGACTGGCGCCGCAACGGCGTGACGATCAAGGAGGCCGGCTATTCGACGACCCTCCTCGGCGACGACGCGGTCCGGTTGATCGACTTCTCACGATTTCGCGAAGCCGCTCTTCCTCTATTTCGCCTTCAACGCGCCGCACACGCCCTACCAGGCGCCCCAGGCTTATCTCGACCGCTACAAGGACATCGCCGACCCCAGCCGCCGCGCCTATGCGGCGGCGATCAGCGCGATGGACGATCAGATCGGCCGCGTCGTCAAGGCGCTCGACGCGAAGGGCGTGCGCGACAACACGCTGATCGTCTTTCAAAGCGACAACGGGGGCACCGCGAACCCGATGTTCGCCGGCGAGGGCGACATGTCGAAGACCAAGATCCCGGTCGACAACGGCCCCTTCCGGGACGGCAAGGGCACCCTCTACGAGGGCGGGACGCGGGTCATCGCGCTCGCGAACTGGCCCGGCCACATCCCGGCGGGAACGACGGTGAAGGAGATGATGCACGTCGTCGACATGCTGCCGACGCTGGCGGATGTCGCCGGGGCCTCGACCTCGGGCTCGAAGCCGCTCGACGGGCTCGACGTCTGGGGGACGATCAGCGAAGGCAAGCCCTCGCCGCGCACCGAGATCATTTACAATATCGAACCCTTCCGGGCCGGCGTCCGGCAGGGCGATTGGAAGCTGATCTGGCGCACGCCCCTGCCGCAAGCGATCGAACTCTACAATATCGCGGACGATCCGGCCGAAAAGACCAATGTCGCCGACGGCCATCCCGACAAGGTCGCGGCGCTGCAGAAGCGCGCCAACGAACTGGCCGCCACGATGGCCAAGCCCATGCTGCTCGAAACCGAATTTGCGGCGATGAAGGCGCGCCTGAAACTTCCGCCAGCCTTCCCGGACGACGACGTGCTCTTTGGCGGCGACGAGTGAGCCTTGAGGCTCGCCCGAGCCGCGTGAAGCCGTGATTAGTTCATTCATCTACGCTTGCGAAAAGCGGCCCTCATCTGCGCCTAAGATTGCCGCCAGCGAGACTAGCGGCCCGTGCGTTGTGGCGCAGGCGTCAAAACGCTCAGCGCATGGATACGCTCAGTTGCAGGGTCGAATCGCGGTCGGGGCGGCCATCGCCCGGATCGGTATTTGAGTCGCGCGAAGCATTCAACGCCCTTGCTTGCGCGTGAAGCCGTCCTCGCTCCAATCCTCGCTGCCGACACCGTGGTGATGGACGAAGAGACCGTCCGGGTCGTACTTCGCCTTGATCGCCCGCAGCCGCGCGTAATTGTCGCCCCAGAAGGCGTCCTGCCATTCCGCTTCGAAGAAATCCGTCTCCCAAACATAGGACGCGGGCTTGGGAGCGAGCTTGCGCAGTTCGTCCATCGCCGCGGTCACGGCCGCGGCGCGGTCTCGGGCCTTGGCCGCGTCCGGTTCGTGGCCCTGCTATGCCAGGATAGGCAGGCGGCCCCTCCGCGCCGGCGATGACCAGCGCGAAAGCGTCGGCGACGGCGCCATTCATCGGGGTCTCTCTCGCCGCGGCGATCGCTTCGGGCCGAGCGCCGGCAAGGCCCTTGTTCACATGGAGCGAGACGCCGGAATGCGTCGAAGCGACGAGCAGGGCGTCGACAAGTCGGCTGCGCTGCCCGGGCTCAAGCAGAGCGGCCGGCAGCCATTGAGATTGGTAAGCGTACAGAGTCTGACCCGCCTGTCCTCCATCTCCCGCCCAAAAGATATTGTCGTCCGGCGCGCCCGGGCGATCGTCCGCGATGACGAGACCGGGGAAGCGCCGAAGCACCGCCGGATCCCAGAATTGACGGCCTGTCAGCGCCGCAATGACAGGCGGCGACACGACCTCGAAATCCTGGGGAGAGGCGCTGACCCAGTCGAAGAAGGGACGCCAGACCGCCTGCGCCTGCCCCTGATCGAGGTCGGCGAACACCATCATGATGGAAAGGACGCTTCCCGGCGCAAATCGCAATTGTTCGCCCCATTGCGGGTTGAAGAGCGTTTCGGCGTAGAAATCGATCGTCTTGGCGACGAGCCGGCGATAGGCCTCATCCGACTTCGCCCGGCAGGTCGCGAAGACGCCGCCGACGAAGTTCGGCAGCGCATGCGTCTGGAGCGTAAGGCGGGTCACGACGCCAAACCCGGCGCCGCCCCCTTTCAGCGCCCATAGCAAATCGGCGTTCGTGCAGGCGTTGGCGATCCTGACCTCGCCGTCGGCGGTGACGACCTCGGCCTCGAGAAGACTCGCTCCGCCAAGACCAAAAGTCTTCGACAGGCTCCCAAAGCCGCCGCCGTTGATAAGACCCGCGACCCCGACCGTCGTGCAGCCGCCGCCCTGCACATAGCGGCCCGCCTTCGCCATCACGGCGGCGTAGACATGCCCCCAGATGGCCCCGGCCTCGATCGAGACCGCCGGCCGCGCTTCGACCCGTCCCGCGCAGCCCTCGCCGACAAAGGCGTCGTGAAGGACGATGCTGTTCATATGGCGAGTCCAGATGAGCAACGAATCTGGCGCGTTCGACTGGCCGAGATAGCTGTGGCCGCCGCCCTTCACCGACAAGTCGCAGGTTATGCTTGCGCGCGAACTTGACCGCCGCAACCACGTCGGCGGTCTTTGTTGCGGCGACTGCATAGACACTTGGCTGGGATGTCCAGGCGCCGACCCAGCCCAATGTCTGGGTGAGCCCCGGCTCGTCGCCGAGAAAGAAGGGATTTTTCAGTTCCTTGAAGAGCTTTGCGCAGTCGGCCCCGGTCTGGCCGACGCAGGCCGAAAGCGGCGAGCGCACCGGAATAAGGGCGCCGTCGGTGTCCTGGCGAAGCCGGGTCCATTCCGCATCGGAAGGCCATCCGGGATCTTGCGGGCGGACGCGCCCGGCGGTCTTGGCTTCCGCAGAGGACGCGCCCCGCAGGCGGCCCAGAACCGGGGCCGCCGCCAGCGCCTTCAGGAGTCCTCTGCGCGTCATTCGGGGCGTCATCAGCCGGTCCCCTTGCAGTTTGGAGCGAATATACCCGAACCCGGTCGAATTCTGCGCCGGTTCCGTGTTGGGCCCAAGGAGTTGCCCGGACGCGCTCCTGTGCTATCAGCCCTGCCCAGGGGGCCTCGGATAGGGATCGGGAGAGCGATCAGGTGAAGGTGGACGGGCGGCCGACGCGCACGATCTGGCTCAATAGCGACGGCTGGGGCGTCGACGTCATCGACCAGCGCTGGCTGCCGCACGAGTTCCGGATCGAGACGCTCCGCAGCATGCAGGACGCGGCGATCGCCATCCGCGAGATGTGGGTGCGCGGCGCGCCGCTGATCGGCGTCACCGCCGCCTACGGCGTGGCGCTCGCCATGCGCGCGGACCCCAGCGACGTCGCCCTCGACCGGGCCTGGGAAGTCCTGCACGCGACCCGCCCCACCGCCATCAACCTGCGCTGGGCGCTCGACGCGGCGCGTGAAAAATTGCGCCCCATTCGTGGAGAGGAACGCGCCGCCGCGGCCTATGCGCTTGCCGCCGCGATCGCCGAGGAGGACGTCGCGATCAACCGCGCGATCGGCGACAACGGCGTTGCGATCATCCGCGAGATCTCCGCTCAGAAAAAACCGGGCGAGCCGGTCAACATTCTCACCCATTGCAACGCGGGCTGGCTCGCGGCGGTCGACTACGGAACGGCGACGGCGCCGATCTATCTGGCGATGGAGGAAGGCCTGCCGGTCCACGTCTATGTGGACGAGACTCGCCCTCGCAATCAGGGCGCGTCCTTGACCGCCTGGGAGATGGTCAATCAGGGGACGCCGCATACGTTGATCGTCGACAACGCCGGCGGCCACCTCATGCAGCACGGCCAAGTCGACATGGTGATCGTCGGCACCGACCGCACGACGGCGCAAGGCGACGTGTGCAACAAGATCGGCACTTATCTGAAGGCGCTGGCGGCGCGCGACAACGGCGTGCCCTTCTACGTCGCCCTGCCCTCCCCGACCATCGACTGGACGGTGAAGGACGGCGTGAAGGAAATCCCGATCGAAGAACGCAACGCCGAGGAAGTGGATACGGTGCAGGGATTGGCGCCGGACGGCTCCGTCACCCGTGTGCGCATTTCTCCGAAAGGAAGCCCCTCCGCTAATCCGGCCTTCGACGTGACGCCCGCGCGTCTCGTCACCGGGCTGATCACGGAGCGCGGCGTCGCGGCCGCTTCGCCCGAAGGCCTGAGAGCACTCTTTCCGGAGCGCGCCTGACGTGTCGGACTTGCTTCCCCTCAGCGGCGTCAAGATCATCGAATTCGAGGGCATCGGGCCGGGACCGCTCGCGGGGCGGATGCTGGCCGACCATGGCGCCGAGGTCATCGCCGTGGTCAGGCCCAACAAAGTGACGCTCGGCAACCCGACCGGCAAACAGCAGGATGATCCGCTTCGGCGCGGCAAGCAAGTCGTGACGCTGGATCTGAAGCGCCCGGAGGGGGTCGCGGCGGCGATGGCGCTCATCGAGTCGGCCGACGCCCTGATCGAGGGCAACCGGCCCGGCGTGATGGAACGCCTCGGCCTCGGCCCGGCGGATTGCGCCAAGCGCAATCCGAAGCTCGTCTATGGCCGGATGACGGGCTGGGGGCAGGATGGCCCGCTGTCGCAGGCGGCCGGTCACGACCTCAACTATATCGCGCTCACGGGCGCGCTCGGACTGACCGAGCGTCCGGGCGCCGCGCCAATGGCCCCCCCGACCGTCCTCGGCGATGCGGGTGGCGCGCTCGGGCTCGCTTTCGGCATCGCCTCGGGCGTCCTCGCCGCGACCCGAACGGGCAAGGGATCGGTTGTCGACTGCGCGATTCTCGACATGACCGCCGCCTTGAGCGGCATCGCGCTCTGGGCGCGGACGCGGGGCATGGCGGACTCCGCTCGCCCCAGCATCTTTCACGATTCGCCTTTTTATGATTCCTACCTGTGCGCGGACGGACGCTCCATCACCGTCGCGGCGCTCGAACCGCAGTTCTATGCGCTGCTCCTCGAAAAACTGGGCCTCGCGGACGTCGATCCGAAGGCGCAATATGACATGGCGCATTGGCCGGAACTGAAGGAGCGGTCTGCGCAAGCTTTTCGCGAGCCGCCCAAGCGCGGAATGGGCGGCGCTGCTCGAGGGCACCGACGTCTGCTTCGCGCCCGTCCTCACTTACGCAGAGGCCGCGGCGCACCCCCATCTCGCCGCGCGCAAGACCTACAAGGCCAATGAGGGCGGAGAGATCGACGCGGCGCCGGCGCCCCGCTTCTCCCCGCTGGGCTGAGGCGCCAAAGAAGGTTTCCGAAGAAGGTTCAATGACTGGTCCCGCACCGAAGCCGCTCGATTTTCCTTTCCCGACGCCGCCCGCTCCCGGCGAGACGATCGAAGTCCGCCCGGGCATCTTCTGGGCCCGCCTCGTCCTGCCCTTCCGGCTCGATCACGTGAATGTCTACCTGATAGAGGACGGCGACGGCCTCGCGCTCATCGACACGGGCATCGACAACAAGCAGACCCGCGAAGCCTGGGATGCGCTGCTGGCGGGCCCCCTCAAGGGGCGGAAGCTCACCCGCATCCTCGCGACCCATTTCCACCCCGATCATATCGGGCTTGCCGGCTGGCTCAGCGAGCGCTTCGACCTGCCGCTGCTCATGAGCCACACCGAATATCTCATGGCCCTCAACATCCGGCTCGACCCCGCGGCGCTAAAATCCGAGCCTTACCGCAGCTTCTATCTCTCGCGGGGCCTGAGCGAGGAGAGCACCGAGATCCTGCTCGGCAACGGCCTGCATTATCTGCGCATGGTGTCGTCTCCGCCGCGCACCTTCGAGCGCGTCGTGCCGGGCGACAGGATCCGCATCGGCGGGCGAAGCTTCACCGCCATGGCGGGGGGCGGCCATTCGCCCGAACAGGTCATGCTCTATTCGGCTCAGGACAATCTCATTTTCGCAGCGGATCAGGTGCTGGCCAAGATCTCGCCCAATGTCAGCGTCGAGGCGATGGAGCCGGAGGGCGATCCGCTCGGCCTCTATCTTCGCTCGCTGAAGAGTTTGAAGCGCCGCCTGCCAGAGGACGTTCTGGTGCTGCCCGGCCACAATCTGCCCTTCGTCGGTGTCGGCGTGCGGGTTGACGAACTCATCGCGCACCACGAGGCGCGGTGCATGGCGATTGTCGAAGCCTGCATGGTCGAGCCGCGCACCGTGGCGGAGCTGGTGCCGACGATATTCGGCCGCACGATCGACGATCCGCACCAGCTCGTCTTCGCCTTCGGCGAAGCTCTGGCGCATGTGAATACGATGGTGCGGGCGGGCCGGCTCCGCATGAGCGAGACGGCGAAGGGGCTGGCGCTGGAAGCGGCGTGACGGCTTCTCCTGCCGGATCGAACCATTTGGACCTTGCATGGCGCCGCTTCTGCATCTTCGCGACATCGATCTCACTCTTGGCGGCGAGCCGCTTCTCGCGAAGGCGGAGCTTGCCGTCTCGGCCGGCGACCGGGTGGCGCTCGTCGGCCGGAATGGATCGGGCAAGTCGACGCTGCTGCGGATCGCCGCCGGCCTCCTCGAGCCGGACGGGGGTGCGCGCTTCCAACAGCCCTCGGCCCGCCTCGCCTTCCTGCCGCAGGAGCCGGACATGGCCGGCTTCGCGACGGCGCTCGACTACGTCATGGGCGGATTGCACGAAGGCGATCGTGTGCATGTCGCCCGCGCGCTCATGGACGAACTGGGGCTTGACCCGTCCGCCCACCCGAGGAGTTTGTCCGGGGGCGAAGCGCGCAAGGCGGCGATCGCCGGAGTGCTCGCCGCCGACCCGGATATCCTGCTCCTCGACGAGCCCACCAACCATCTCGACCTTATCGCCATCGAATGGCTGGAGAACCAGCTTGCCGGAAGCCGCGCCGCCATCGCCATCGTCAGCCACGACAGGAGGCTGCTCGCCGACCTCACCAACGCGACGGTCTGGGTCGACCGCGGGCCGCACGCATCGCCTCGACCGCGGCTTCTCCGCCTTCGAGGCCTGGCGCGACCAGAAGCTCGAGGAGGAGGAGCAGGAGCGCCACAAGCTCGACCGCCGCATCGTGAACGAAGAGCACTGGATGCGATATGGCGTGACCGCGCGCCGCAAACGCAACATGCGCCGCGTCGGCGAACTTGCGGACATGCGACGCGAGCGCCGGGAGGCGCGCCGCGCCACCGGCCTTGCCGACATGACCCTGCAGGAAGCCAAAGCGTCCGGGGCGCTGGTGATCGAGGCCGAGAAGATCGGCAAGGCTTATGACGACCGGCCCATCGTCAAGGACTTTTCGACCCGCATCATGCGCGCGGACAGGGTGGGCGTGATCGGAGCGAACGGCGCCGGCAAGACGACGCTCATCAGTCTGCTGACCGGCGCGCTTGCGCCGGATTCGGGCGAGGTGCGGATCGGCTCCAACGTGCTGATGGCGACCCTCGATCAGAAGCGGGCCTCGCTGAAAGCCTCGACCACGCTCGTCGATGCGCTGACCGGCGGAGGCAGCGACTACGTCACGATCAACGGCGAGCGGCGGCATGTCATCGGCTACATGCGGGACTTCCTGTTCGGACCCGAGCAGGCGCGCACGCCAATCGAGCGGCTTTCCGGCGGCGAGCGCGGGCGTCTGATGCTCGCCCGCGCGCTATCGGCGCCGTCCAACCTGCTCGTGCTCGACGAGCCCACCAACGACCTCGACGTCGAGACCCTCGACCTCCTGCAGGAACTGCTGGCGGACTACAAAGGCACGGTGATCGTGGTCAGCCACGACCGCAGCTTTCTGGACACGATTGCGACTTCGGTCGTCGTCAGCGACGGGGGCGGCCGCTGGATCGAATATGCGGGCGGATATTCCGACATGGTCGCCCAGCGCGGCTACGGCCTCGTCGCCCCGCCCGCCGCCCCGCCGGCGAGGGCCGAGAAGCCAAAGGCGGCGCAGCCCGGCCCGTCAGCGGCGAAGCGCAGGCTCAGCTTCAAGGAGAAACATGCGCTCGACACCCTGCCCCAACGGATGGAGACGCTGCGAAGCCAGCTTGGCGGCCTTGAGGCCAAACTCGCCGATCCCGACTTCGCCGCGCGCTCGCCTTCCGCCTTTCAAACCGCGACGCTTGATTACGGCCGTATCCGCGAGGACCTCGACAGGCTGGAAGACGACTGGCTCGAACTCGAAATTCTCCGCGAGGAGATCGAGGGACAGGGCTAGCGAGGAAGCCGACCTCCAACCCTCGACGCGAACGGGGCTTTTGGGATAAAGCAGAACCCATAATTTGAAGAACCGCTTTTTCTTCCCGTGGAGCGGCCGCATCGTCCCGCGAGCCGGTCATATCTGATAATAATCCCAGCTTTCAGGGACCCGGATGAACACAAGCTGGATTTCGAAATGGCAAGGCGCCAGGATTTTCGTCCTGGGCGACGTCATGCTCGACAAATTCGTTTATGGGCGGGTCGAACGCATTTCGCCCGAGGCGCCGATCCCGATCCTCCATCGTCAGTCGGAAAGCGCGATGCTGGGCGGCGCGGCCAATGTCGCGCGCAACATCGTGGCGCTCGGCGGCCATCCCATCCTGATCGGCGCGCTCGGCGAGGACCCGGAGGGCGATCTCGTCGCCGGGGAATTGATCGCCAACAGCGGGGTGGAAGGAAAGTTCATCAGGGTCGCAGGCCATCCGACCACGACCAAGGTCCGCTATGTTTCCGGCGGCCAGCAGATCATGCGCCTTGACTGCGAACGCCAGTTCGAATTGCGAGCGCGGGACATCGATACGATTTGCGACTGGTTCGATGAGGAGGCGCCGCGGATTTCGAACGTCGTCCTGTCGGATTATGCGAAGGGGCTGCTCTCTCCCGCGCTTCTGAGCCGGGTGATCGGCATGGCGCGCGACCGTGGCGTCCCGGTCGTGGTGGACCCAAAAACTTCGGACGTCGCGCGCTACGCCGGCGCCACGGTGCTCACGCCGAATGCGGCGGAAGCTTCCGCCGTCTCAAGCGTCGATTGCCACGACGACCGCAACGCCGAGATCGCCGTGCGCATCGTGCGGGAGCGCGCCAAGGTCGAGTCCGTCGTTCTCACGCGCGGCGCGCAGGGCATGACGATTTTCGACCCCGCCGATTCGCAAGGACCCGTCGCCCACATCGCGACCCAGGCGAGCGAAGTCTTCGACGTTTCCGGCGCCGGCGACACGGTCGTCGCCGCCCTGGCGCTGGCGCTGGCCGCAGGAGCGCCGGTCCGGGCGGCGGCGCAAATCGGCAACGCCGCAGCGGGCATCGCCGTCGGGAAACGCGGAACCGCCGTAGTGCGCGCCCGCGAACTCGCGATCGCCCTCGGCGGGCCCCGGCAGGACGGCGACCCGAAAATCGTCGACGACAGCGTCGCCGCCGAGATCGTCGCGGACTGGAAGGCGCACGGCCTCAAAGTCGGCTTCACCAACGGGTGTTTCGATCTTCTCCATCCCGGCCACGTCGAGCTTCTCAAGCGTTCGCGCGCGCTCTGCGACCGGCTGGTGGTCGCGCTGAACACGGATGAGTCCGTGCGTCGGCTCAAGGGTCCGACGCGACCCGTTCAAAACCAGCATGCGCGCTCGATCGTCATGGCCGCCATCGACAGCGTCGACCTCGTCACCCTGTTCGCCGAAGACACGCCCAAGCGATTGATCGAGTTTCTTCGGCCCGATTGCCTTATCAAAGGCTCGGACTACACAGTGGAGACCGTGGTCGGCGCGGATTTCGTCGCATCCTATGGCGGCAAAGTCATACTCGTGCCTCTGCAGAGCGGCCACAGCACGACTTCGATCATCAGCCGTGCGAATGTCGGCGAAAGCTCATAGAATCGGGCTCTTCCGCGGCGCGATCGCACCACCGATCTGCATATGCGAAGGGCCGCGGGGTTCGGCACATTGGCGATGATCGCGAAGCTCGAGATGCCTTTCAAGAAGTCCTGAGCTTCGTCCGGCAATCGAGGACGCGGTCGGCTGGCTGCGCGAAAAGGCTCTCCCTCTGTGGGCGTCCAACGGTTTCGACCGGCGCCGGGACGCGTTCGAGGAACGCCTCGATTTCTCCGGCGCCCCGATCGAGGCCGCCCCTCGCCGGCTCATGACGCAGGCGCGTCAGGTCTCGGTCTATTCCATGGCGGCGCTGAGCGGCGCATGGCCTGAAGGCGCCGAGCTTTCGCAACGCGCGGCCCATGCGATGGTGCGCGTTTATTTCGAGGCCGACGGCGCGCCGGGCTGGACCTTTTCCGCCGACCGGGAGGGCCGGACCCTCGACGCAAGGCGGGACCTCTACGCGCACGCTTTCGCGCTCTTCGCCCTCGCCTGGGCGATGCGCGTCGACGCCGACCGCAAGCTCAGGTCCGCGGCGAACCGGACGCTGGAGAGTCTCGATCGGCATTTTCGCGACGACATTCACGGGGGATACTGGGACTGCCTGCCGAGACCAGACGCGCTCAGGCGGCAGAATCCGCACATGCACCTCTTTGAGGCGATGCTCGCGCTCTTCGAGACGACCGGCTCCGAAGCCGCGCTCGACCGCTGTCGCGACCTGCGAGCGCTCGCCATCGAAAAGTTCCTCGATTCCCGGTCCGGAACGATCCGGGAGGTCTTCGACAATTCCTGGAATGTGCATCCGGCGGCTCGGTCCGGTCGCGTCGAGCCGGGGCATCTGTTCGAATGGGCATGGCTCTTGAGAAGCTATGAGAGCGCATTGCGGACAAGGCCACGATGAGCCGGTCTCGCAATTGATCGAAGCGGCGCTCCGCCATGGCGTCGACGCCGAGCGAGGCCGCGTGATCGACGAAATAGGCGAAGACGGCGGGCCGCGCGCGGCTTCGAGCCGGTCATGGCCGCACGCTGAAGCCCTCAAGGCCTTATCCGAGGAATCGAATCGCGGCGCCGACCATTCCGCCCTGCTCGCCGCCATCCTCAGTCGGCTCCGAACCGTCTATTGTGAAGACCGCTTGGAAGGCGGCTGGATCGATCATGTCGACGCCGAGGACAGACCCATCAGCGACATGATGCCCGCAAGCACGCTCTACCACATGGCCTTCGCCATCGAGACCGTGGCGAAGAATTTTCCGGCGGCGTGACGCCTCGACAGCAAGCCAATTGGAGCGTTTCCGTCATTGCGAGGAGCGTGAGCGACGAAGCAATCCAGCGATGGCGGCGAGCGGACACTGTCCTGGATGGCTTGACTGCGCTCGCAATGACGGTTTGGCGCTTCGCTAACCGCCGCGCATGTCCTGCCGAAGCGTGTTCCGCGTGATCTTTCCGGTCGCCGTCTTCGGAAGATCGTCGACGACCCGGATCTCGACCGGACACTTATAGGCTGCAAGCCTTTCACGGCAGAAGCGCGACAGCGCTTCGACATCGATTGAGGCCTCCGCCGTCGCGGAGACGAAGGCGACGACTGTCTCGCCGCGGTAAGGATCTGGCGCGCCGACGACCGCAGCCTCGCGAATGCCGGGAAACGCATAGATCACATCCTCAACTTCGCGCGGCCATACTTTGAAGCCGGAGGCGGAGATCATGTCCTTCTTGCGGTCCACGAGGTAGAACCAGCCGTCCTTGTCGCAAAAGCCGACGTCGCCAGTGTGCATCCAGCCAGCGACCAGAACCTCGGCCGTCTCGACAGGTTTCCCCCAATAGCCGGCCATGACGCCCGGCCCGCGCACCACAACCTCGCCATGCTCGCCGGACGGAAGCGGCCGCCGTTGATCGTCCACGATCACCGCGTCCACACCGGGCGTCGGGACTCCGATCGACAGCGCGCCGGACGCGGGGTCGACGGGGATTGGGCCTTCGTTTGGCGCGAGATGGCTCGGCGCGGTCAGTTCCGTCATACCGTAGGAACTGCGAATCGAACGGCCGAAGCGCGCCGCAAAAGCCTCGACCACCGCAGGCGCGATCGGCGCGCCGCCCGAATAGAGGTGCACGAAGCTCGCAAAGTGATCCTTTGTCGCTTCGGAGTGATTCATCAGGGCGATGAAGGCGGTGATCGCCCCGATGATGAAGGTTGGCTTGTGCTCGAGGAAAGCCTCGAGCGTCGTCTGCGCGTGGAAGCGATAGGTGAGGATCAGCGAAGCGCCAGCGGCGAAAGCCGTGACTAGCTGGATCTCGAAGCCCGTCACATGGAAAAGCGGCGCGACGCCATAGATGCGCGATCCTCCGTCAAGCTCGAAATGGGCGCTGCAGACAAGCGCGTTGGCCACCAGGTTGCGGTGTGTCAGCATCGCGCCCTTGGGCACGCCCGTTGTGCCCGATGTATAGAGCAGCAGCGCGACATCGTCGCAGGAGAGCGCGACGGGGGTCGGACGGGAGGTCTCCTCGCCAAGGAGATGCGACAGCGCGCGCCCCGCCGGCGCGCCGCCCGGCGGGGGTATGACGCGTGGGTCGTTTCGGGTTTGAAACTCCTGCCCGCTCGTCCAAAGGACAAGCTCCGGGTCAAGCGAACCGGCGGCGGCGAAAACGGTCTCCCACTGATCGTCGTGGCAGATGACCGCCTTCGGCTGACAGTCCGCGAAAAGCTTCTGCAACTCCTGCGTCCGATACATCGGATTGAGGCTGACAAGGATGGCGCCGAGCTTCCATGCCGCGATCGTCCCGATGGCGAATTGAGGAATGTTCTGGAGGATGATCGCCAGTCTGTCGCCGCGCGCGACGCCTCTTCGCGAAAGCGCCGCGGCCAATCGGTCGCTCAGCCGGTCCACATCCGCATAGGTGAGAACGGCGTCGAAATAGAAGAGCGCGGGCGCTTCCCCCGAAGCCGCGCGAAAGAGGTCGAGCGCCGTCAAACCATCGGATTCCGGCGCCTTCTCGTGAGGCGCGTAAAATCGGGTCCACGGCCTCGCCGCAGCGGCCTCGTAGGCTTTCGCAGGACTTGAGGGACCCGAAGCGGATGTCACAACCGTCCCCTTCTCAAACGCTCAATTTCTGCGTTCGCGTCGCCGCGTTCCGGCGCAGGCCAGACCCGCCGCGATTGGTCTCGGTGGGCTGGATCATGATGCGCGTGCGGCGAATGTGCAGGCGCACGATAATCGCCGCTCCTTCCGCGTCGCGTCCGCTGATCGCATCCATCAACAGCAGATGCTGCGGATCGGAGAATGGAAGGCCGTCTTTCGCGAATGTCTCCTTCACGAATTGCCGTCGAAAATGCTGGGTGCTGTTCCAGAAGCGCTCGACCATGCCCAAAAGTTGCGGCATCCGCGCCCGCGAATAGGTGCGCAGGTGGAACTCGCGATCGAGCTGGATGTAATCTTCGAGCGTGGTGACGCGCTCCAGTTCCCTCACCGTTTCGGCTAGCGAGTCGATATCCGCGCCGGTCATGTTCGGCACGCTCTCGAAGATGGCGAGGGGTTCGACCGCCTCGCGAATCTTGTAGACCTCGATCGATTCTTCCGAATTGACGTCGGCGATCCAGGCGCCGCGGTTCGGGGCCAGGACGACGAGCCCCTCGTTTTCGAGCTGCCTCAGCGCCTCACGTACGGGAATGCGGCTCGCGCCGAAGTGCGCCGCGAGAAGCTCCTGACGGATCCGCATGCCCGGCCGCATCTCGCCGCTGAGAACGGCGCTCCTGATCTCGCCTGCGATGCGCTCGCTGAGCAGCCGACCGTCCTCCGGATCGTTCGCTCCGGGCATCTCGCTCTCGTCTGCGCCTGGCGGCCTGCGCGGAAAGACGCTCATGCGGGGCGCCGCATTAGTGGATGGCCGCGTACATGATCTTGTCCTCGGTCGCCTCGGCTCTCGACATTTCCTCCACGATCCGGCCGCCGCGCGCAACGAGTATGCGATCGGAGATCGCGAGGATTTCCGGCAGATAGGAAGAGATCACGATGACCGCCTTCTTCTCTGTCGCGAGCTTGCGAATGGCGGCGTGGATCTGCGGGATTGCGCTGACATCGACCCCGCGCGTCGGCTCGTCGAATATGACGACCGTCGGCTCCTGGGCGAGTGACTTGCCAACCACGACTTTTTGCTGGTTGCCGCCCGAATATTCGACGATCTTGAGCGTTCGCTTCAGCGCCGAAATTGACAGGGATGCGATCCATTCGTCGGCGACGCGCTTCATCTCGCGCGACGAGAAAAGAAACCGCTTCACGCCCCGCGAGGAGAGGTAGCCCAGATAGATGTTCTGATCGACAGTCATCGTCTCGAAGAATCCGTCGAGCTTGCGGTCTTCGGTGATATAGGCGATTCCGTCCTGCACCGCCTGCCGCGGCACGCGATAGCGAATCGGTCTGCCGCGCAGATAGATCATGCCTCCACGCAGAAAGTTGCGCTTGCGGGCGCCGCAGACGATCTGGGCGATCTCGGAGCGCCCGGCGCCGACCAAACCAAAAATGCCCACGACTTCGCCATCGAAGGCGGAGAAGGACATGTTCTTGACGATCCCGCCCATCGTCACGTTCTCCACGGAGAGAACTTTCTCGCCCCGCACATCGTGAGGCGTCGGCGCGTCGGGATCGGCGCCGTGTGTGGCGTACTGAGTGGCCGTCTCCTCGCGTCCGACCATCATGCGCACCAGCGTGTCGCGGGTGACGCCTTTGGCGGGCTGGGTCGCGACGAGCTTGCCGTCCCTGAGCACGGTAATGCGATCGGCGATGTTGAGCGCTTCTTCGAGCGCGTGCGAAATGAAAATAATCCCGGCGCCCCGATCCTTGAGCGTATGCAGGAGGTGGAACAGGTGCTGCGTCTCCTCCGGCGTGAGGGAGGCGGTCGGCTCGTCGAAAATGAAAATCTGGGCGTTGTGACGCACCGCGCGCACGATCTCCACCATCTGGCGCTTCGCCGTGCCGAGATTTTCGACGAGGGCGAGCGGATCGACGTTGAAATTCATCGATTGAAGCGATTGCGTCGCGGCGATGTTGATCTTGCTGTAGACGGTGAACCACTTCTCCATGCCGAGTTCGAGGTTCTGCGCAACCGTCATCGAGGGAACGAGGCTCGACTCCTGATAGACCATGGCGACGCCGCCTTCGAGCGCTTCCTTGGGCGAGGAGAAGGCAACCTTGCGGCCCTGAATCTTATAGTCTCCCGAGGTCAGCGTGATCGCGCCCGCGATCGCCTTGCACAAGGTCGATTTTCCGGCGCCGTTCTCGCCGAGCAGAGCATGGATCTCACCCGCGCGCAGATCGAAATTCACCCCTTCGATCGCGTGCAGGCCGCCATAGACCTTGCTGCCGTTCACGACCTCAAGCAGCGGCGCTCCGCCCTCCAGTTGCGCGGGCATCGGCTCACCCTTCCTTTGCGCCGCGCGCCAGCGGCAGTTCGACGAGGCAGTTGCGCCCCTTGGAGACCGCAAGAACCTGCTTGCCGACCGGCCGGACGGCGGTCACGCCATGGACGAGACCGTCGACGCGGCTGTGGAGGCTCTCCACCGCTTCACCCGCGCCGTTCAATCGCGCCACAAGTCCGTAAGAGCGCGCAGGCGCCCAGGGTTTCTGGATACCGAGCTTCTTGATCCGGCCGATCTGCGTCGGCTCGCGATAGTTGAATCGGCCGTCGAGGTCCGGGCCGATCCAGAGGTCGGGCGGGACGGTCCGCATCATCTCCTCGCAGAAGGCCCGCTCGCGCAGAACGAACTCGGTGAGCTGCGTGCGAAGACCGAAGAAGGCCAGCCAGTAATCGCCCGCCGAGCCTCGCGCGAGGCGCGCGGGATAGCCGCTGTAGTTCCTGAGGATCACGCGCGGGTCGCCGCCGCTTCGGCCGTAAGCCGTCAGGCGATGGGTCCAGGATTCGGCGACCCAGACCTCCTTCTCGTCATGCGAGACGGTAAGTCCGAGCGGCCACGCGAGCCCGTCGGCGCGCACGCTCGCGTCGTTCAGCGCCGGTCCACAGACGATCAATCGTCCTGACGGCGGCCGGTTCTGCATGAGGTCGGCGAGCCACAGTTCTGGTGGATTGGCGCGCGACCCGTCGGTCAGGTAGATGGCGCCGTCAGCCGCCACGGCGACCGAGAGCGGACAGGCGATCTTTTCGCCGTTGACGCTGTCGAGCCCGCCGACTTTTTCGCCCGTCCGCGAAAGCGCGACCAGTCCCTCTTTCGATACGCAAGCGAGCAGCCGGCCTTCGCGGGTCCAGGCAAGTCCGCCCACGGCGCCGCCGAGCGTCGCGAAGACGGCCCGCTCGCCGAAATCCGCGCCCGTGCACCGGAGGATGCGCGTCTCCGAGGAAACGTAAAGCGCGCCGTCTGGCCCGAGCGCGAGATCGTCCGGCCGCTCAATCTCATTGCCGAGACGCCTGGCCTCATCGAGCCGGCGGTTCGGCGAGAAGGCGCCGTCCAGCACCGGGATCACATGGATTTCCTGGTTCGGGAAAAGCAGGCGGTCGATGATGTCGCCGAGAAGAGACATTAGGCCGCTCCCCAATAGGACGTGTGCGCTTCCCATGCAGGGTCGGCGCCCGGCAGGCGAATTCGGCCAATCCGGTTGTTCTCGAGGCCGCCAATGTAAAGATAGCCCTTGTGCTCGCGAACCGAGGTGATCGTCGGATGCGAAAGGCCGCCCGGATCCCAGAGCGATTCCGAAACGACGCCGTTGTCGTCGAACTTGATCACGCAGCCATAATTGATGCCCGGACAGAGCCATTCGTCGGGAGGAATCTGCTTGACCATGCGGGTGCGAAAGCTCGGCTTCCTCATCGCCAGATCATAGACGGGCGACCGGAGACCGACGAAGGCGAGCCAATACTTGCCGTCGGAGGCGCGGTTGATGTTGTCGCAATAGCCGGGAAGATTGTCGATCAGAAGCTCGTTCTCACCGGCCTTGGGGCCGGAGATCCAGTAGCGGTTGATCTGGCAGAGCCACGTGCTCGCCCAGAGGACGGAGCGCCCATCGTGCGAGATGCAGACCCCGTTGGGAAAGGTGAGGTTCTTGAGGACGGTTTTTGTGACGCCGGTTTTCGGATCGTGACAGATCAGCCGACCGTTGCCTCGCCCTTCGAACCCATCGAGCGCCCAGTCGGTGAGTTCGTAACGGGTGGAGGCTTCGCTGAAATAGATCTTGCCGTCTGGCGCGACATCGAGATCGTCCGCAAGATAGAGGCGCGAATCGTCCTTGAGCCGGGTGCGCGTGCGGTTCGTCCGGTCCGTCACCTTGAAGATCGTCCGGTCGGGGCGCACGCCATAGACGCCCATGCCCGCGATGCAGACGAGAAGGTTCTGATCCTTGTCGAAGGCAAGGCCGAGAGGCCGGCCGCCGATGCGTGCGAACTCTTCACGAATGGCGTAATCAGGCGCGAGAAAGCGGATGATCGATCCGTTGCGATTGACGGTGTAGAGATTGTCCCGGCGATCGAGGATGACGTCCTCGGGACCTTCGATCTTGTTGAGGGCGATCGCCTCGGCGTTCTTCAGGCGGTCGTTCTCGGCAAAGACCGTGCCGCTGTCGCGAGCAATCGAAGGGGGCGGCGTGAAGTCGACCCAGCTCGGCGTCACATAGACCTTCTGCAGCACTTTGCCCTTGTTCTTGACCCACTTCACATTGAAGCCGACCGCCGCGAGCAGAATGACGCCGATGATCGCGGTGGTCAGATTGCCGGATGCGCCGGTTCGCACCATGCCGCTGATCAGCATGAAGATGATCGCTGCGCCCATCACCGCGCGCGCGATCGTGCCGCGTCCCCCCGAAAGGCTGATGCCGCCGAGCACGACCGCGGCGAGCGCGTTGATCTCCCAGCCAACGCCGGTGTCGGTGCCGGAGCTGTTCTGCCGGGCGGCGTAGAAAATTCCGGCGAGCGAAGCGATCGCGCCCGAGATCACATAGGCGGAAAACAGCGCGCGTTTGACGTTGACGCCGGCATGGCGCGCCGCCTTCCGGCTCGAACCGACGGCCATGATGTGCACGCCTGGCTTCACGCGGGTGAGGAAGAAATGCGTGAGCAACGCAAGCGCGAGCAGCGCCGCCATGTTGGTCGGGACGCCAAAAATCCTGCCCGCGCCCATGAAGTCCCAGGTGGAGGACCCGGTGTCGATATTGGCGAGTTGATCGGTGAAGGCGGCGGTCAGCTTGTTGTAGGCGGCGCGCACGATGATCAGGACGACGAGCGTGGTGAGAAAGGGCCGCGTCTTGGCGTAGGCGATCAAGCCGCCGTTGACGGCGCCCATCAGCGCGCCGAACAGGATGACAAGCACGATCATCACCGGCAGCGGCAGGCCGAGGATCAGATAGAAATAGAGCGCGAGAAAATTCGCCATCGCAAAGACGGACCCGACCGAAAGGTCGATGCCGCCCGACAGCACGGAAAAGGCCATGGCGACCGCAACCATCCCCTGCTCGGCGAAATTGCGCATCAGCTCCCGCAGTGAGCCCGACGAGAGGTAGCTCGGAAGCGCAAGCGCGAAGAAGACAAAGACCGCAATCGTCAGCGTGAACGGGATGATCGGCTCCATCCAGCGCTTCTCGAGCAGTTCGCCGAGAAACAGCTGGGGCGAGTTCCGATGCCAGAAACGCTGCAGGCTTTTCATCCAGAAGAATCCATCTCCGCGGGCGGCGAGGCGCGGCGCGCGTGAGTTATCGGGACGCAGTGCGCGTCACAGCGGGCGGAAGCGCCCGCGCCTTTCTGAGGGCGCGGGCGCGAGAGATCTCACTTGGCGTCCTTGGGAACGACGAAGCAGTACACGCGGTCGTCCTTGGACTTCACCCAGGCAGGGGTCGTGTAGTAGGCGATGTGCTTCGAGCCGGGCTTGTCCTTGTTCTGCAAGAGGGCAATCACCGCGTCGACGATCGTCTGGCCCTGAACGTCCGCGCGGTAGGACAGATTCTGGTAGAACGCTCCCTGCTCCAAGAGGTCGCAGTCCGCCGGCTGTCCGTCGCTAGCGACGAAGATCTTGACCTTGTCACCCCGGTTGGCGGCCTTGATCGCCTGCGCGGCGCCCGCCGCCTGCGGACCCCAAACACTGAATACGGCGCAGAGATTGGGGTGCTGTTGAAGAACGGTGGCCGTGATTTCGCCGGCCTTGTTGGCGTCCCAGCTCGTCGGCTGGGAAGAGACGACCTTGATCGAGGGATCCGTCTTGAAGACCTCCATCGCGCCGTTCTTCATGTCGAGCGAATAGGCGGCGGTCGCCTCGCCCTCGAGGATGGAGATTTCGCCCGAGCTTTTGCCGCCGCCGCAATGATCGATGATCGCGTGCGCGATCTTTCGACCCATATCCTTGGCGTCGACGCCGACATAGGCGTCGGTCAGCGTGTTGGAGGCCATGTTGACCTGCACGACATAGATGCCCGCCTCCATCGCCTTCTTCAGTTCTCTCGCAAGCAAGGTGACGTTGGGGTTCTGGACGATGATCACGTCGGGATGTTCGTTGATGTAATCGCCGACCGTCTGCAGCTGGACGTCGGACTTGAAGTTCGCGTCCCGCGCCTCGAACGAAATGCCGTAGTCGTCGAACCGGTTCTTCATGACCCGCGTCCATTCGGACTCGAGCACGCCCATCCATACCGGCGCCCACGCGACCTTCTTGCCCTTGAGCGCTGCGTCGAACTGCTCACGGAGCTGTTCACGCGCTTCCGAAGCTTTCGCAGGTGAGACAAAGCTCCATGACGCCGCCGCCACCATGACGGCCAGCCCGAGACCCGCGACGACTCTCATTCTTGTCGATGTGTTCATTGCATCCTCCCTTGCTTGCTCGGCGGCTTTTTGCGGCCGACTCTGTCGACGCGACGCGGTCAGTCTCCCTGCTTGGAGGTTTCCTCGTCACGCGGATGAAGCCAGGAATCGAGCACGATCGCGATCAGCAGCACGATTCCCTTGATGATGTTCTGGGTCTGCACGTCCATGTCCATGATGGTCATGCCGTTCAGCAGCACCCCGATCAGCAGCGTTCCGGCGATGACGCTCATCACATTGCCGCGGCCTCCCACGAGGCTCACGCCGCCGAGGACAACCACCATGATGACGTCGAAGATGAGCGTCGATTCCGCGACCTGAAGGTGCATGAGCGCAGTCTCGGCGATCATCACCACGCCGCCGATGTAGCCGATGGCGGCGCAGAGCGCGTATTCCATCATTGTGAGGGGGCGCGTCGGCAGCCCCGTCATGCGCGCCGCGTCGGGATTGTCGCCATGTGCGTAGATGAAACGCCCGAGCACGGTGCGCGAGAGCAAGAGATGCACGACGATTGCAGTCGCTGCGAAAATGAGGATGGGCACAGGCAGGCCGTCCCACGCGTTGCCGCCGATCTTCAGAAAGCCGTCATGGCCTTTCGAGAGGTAGACGACGTAGTGCTGCACCGCGGTCGTTCGGACGATTCCGAGCACCGCCAGACTTGAGGCGAGCGTGGTCAGGAGCGGAGGCATCTCGACGACGGAGATGAGAAATCCGTTGATGACGCCGATTCCGACCGAGATCGCGAAGCCGACCAGCAACGCCACCGGCGTCGCATATCCCGCATTCATCATGATGATCGCGATCGCCGTCGAGGCGGCGAAAGAGGCGACCTGAGAAAGGTCGAGGCCGCGGCCGATCACCACGACCGCCATCCCCAGAGCAAGGATGCCGAGAATCGAGATGTTGCGCGCGAGGGCGAAAAAATTGCCGAGGGTGAAAAATCCCGGGAGCGTCAATCCGAAGATGACGATCAGGACGGCGCACATCACCAGGACGGCCAACGTCTGAGTTGGTTTGCGCGGCTGACTCGCCGTCGCCGCCATTCTCCCGCTCACGCGCCCTCCCCGGACGAATTTTGCTTGTCGAGGGAGACTGGCGGCTTTGTATCCAAAAGTCAATGCGTGTATCCAATAACGCGCTACCGAGGCCAAAGATCGCGATGATTTGGCGCTTTTGGATACAATCGGATTTTAGAGCGTCCTCGCGAACGAAACAAAGCGCTCCACAGAACGGTCCCGCGCCGGCCCGTCACGAGATGGCTTCGCCGCTCACGCTCATCCCAACGACGGTTTCAGCTTGATGGGACGTTTGCCCCCGCATCAAAGGGGAACGATCCGCCCCGGCACGATCGGCGGCAAGGATAGCCACACAGCAAGCGGGAACCGAACCCGAAGGCTCCGTTCACTGGCGTCGCGTTGCTTCGGACATTGGCTGGGGCGGGAGGATTCGAACCTCCGTATGGCGGAATCAAAATCCGCTGCCTTACCGCTTGGCGACGCCCCAATTCGCCGTCGAGCCAGAGGGGCCGGCGAAAGCGCGCGGACAATAGTGCGGCGGTCCCTGCGCCGCAACGACTTCCTGCAAGTTAGCGCCGCTCGTCCTGGCGGAGCGCCTCAGAACAGCTCGGCGAAGGTCGCGAGATCGACATTCGACCCGCACACGAGGACGCCGACCCGCTCGCCCGTCGCGGGTCGATAGGCGCCGCTCCCGAGCGCCGCATAGGCCGTCGCCCCGCCCGGCTCCGCGACGATGGACGATTCGCGCCACAGGCGGCGCTGAGCCTCGACGATCGCATCGTCGGGCACGAGGACGACCTCGTTCGCCCATCGCCGGCAGATTTCAAAATTGATCGCCCCGACCCGGCGAGCCCCAAGCGAATCCGCCGCGACCGATCTGACCTCGACGTCGATAGGGCCGCCCGCCTGAAACGCCGCCTGCATCGCTCGCGAACCCTCCGGCTCGACCCCCACCACCTTCACGCGACCGGAAAACCAGGCCGCGATGCCGGAGACAAGCCCGCCGCCGCCGACGGCGATGAGAACGGTGTCCAACGAAGGCGAGCCGAGCGCCTTGAGGTCCTCCTCCCATTCCAGCGCGACCGTCCCCGCGCCCGCGACCGTCTCGCGCGCGGCATAGGGGTGAATCAGGAGCGCGCCGCTCTCGGCGACGTAAGCGTCGCAGGCCGCCTGCGCATCGGCATAAGCGGCGCCGCCAATGACGACGTCCGCGCCCGCAGCCTTGATTCGCGCGACTTTCGCCGGGGTGGAGATCGTCGGCACGAAAATGCGCGCGGGCACGCCGAGACGCTTCGCTGCGTAGGCGACCGCGGCGCCATGATTGCCGCCAGACGCGGTGGCGCAGCCGACCGGCGGAGCGGCGCGGGTGAGAAGATTGTGAAAGGCGCCCCGCGCCTTGAAGGAGCCGGTGTGCTGGAGACATTCGAGCTTCAGGGAAACCGGCTCGCCCCCTGACGCTGGCGCCGCGACTTCAAGAAGAGGCGTGCGACGGACATAAGGGGCGATGCGCTCATAGGCCGCGCGAATATCGGCGGGCTCGGGCGCGTCGATGCTAGGTGCGGGGCTCACGACCGAGTCCGAGTTCACGCTGCGCCTTTCTGGTCAGCCCCGCCGCGACGAGCGCGTGGCTCGCGCGAATATAGTCCCTGAGTTCCGCATCGGCGAGCGAACGCGCGTCCGTCCATTGGAGCCAGAGCAATCCGCGCGACGCGAGATAGGGAGCCGGGCGCACGCCCGGCATGTCCTTGAGAATTGCGAAGCTCGTGGCGGAGGCCTTGAAGGTGACGGCGAGTTCCGGCCCTTCCGACCAGCCGCCGATCGCGAAAACCTTGCCGCCGACTTTCCAGACGCTGGCGCCGCCCCATTGCACGACCGAAGACGCGCCCGGCAAAGCGGCGCAGAAGGCGTCATAGTCCTCGCGGGTCATCGCGCGCCGGGCGCGAGCACCCTCAAAGCTTCATCGATTCCTGCAGTTCGCGCAGGCGGTCGAGCTTCTCCTGGGCGGCGCGCTTGTTTTCTTCCGTCGCGTCCGTGACGTCTTCCTCGGCGTTCTTGATCTCCTGGCTCAACGACTCGGCGTTAAGCTCCTCGAAGGGGATCGCCGTCTCGGCCAGCAGGATCAGGCCGTTCTTGCTCGCATCCGCAAAACCGCCCCGCACGAAGACGCGGCGATGCTTGCCCTCGGCGTCGTCGATGCCGACGACGCCGGGCCGCACCGCCGTCATGACCGGCGCGTGATCGCTCAAGACCTGAAAGTCGCCGTCGACGCCGGGCACCAGCACCGCCTGCGCGGGGCCGTTGAACAGCATCTTGTCCGGCGACACGAGTTCGAAATGGAACATGGCCATAAGCTTAAATCCCTGTCGCCGTTCGCGCCGGTCAGGCGGCTTCGGCCGCGAGCTTCTTGGCCTTCTCGACCGCCTGCTCGATGGTGCCGACCATGTAGAAGGCGGCCTCCGGCAAATTGTCGTACTTGCCCTCGACGATGCCCTTGAAGCCCTTGACCGTGTCCTCGATCTTCACCTGCACGCCGGGCGTGCCGGTGAACACGGCGGCGACGTCGAAAGGCTGCGACAGGAAGCGCTCGATCTTGCGGGCGCGGGCGACGATCTGCTTGTCCTCTTCGGAAAGCTCGTCCATGCCGAGAATGGCGATAATGTCCTGCAGCGCCTTATAGCGCTGAAGCACCTGCTGCACCGAGCGGGCGACCTGATAATGCTCCTCGCCGACGATCGCGGGCGAGAGCATGCGCGAGGTCGAGTCGAGCGGGTCGACCGCCGGATAAATGCCCTTTTCCGAGATGGCGCGCGAAAGCACCGTCGTCGCGTCCAAGTGAGCGAACGAGGTGGCCGGCGCCGGGTCGGTCAGGTCGTCCGCGGGCACGTAGATCGCCTGCACCGAGGTGATCGAGCCCTTGGTCGTCGTGGTGATGCGCTCCTGCAGCGCGCCCATGTCGGTGGCGAGCGTCGGCTGATAGCCGACCGCCGAGGGAATGCGGCCGAGCAGCGCGGAGACTTCCGAGCCGGCCTGCGTGAAGCGGAAGATGTTGTCGACGAAGAACAACACGTCCTGACCCTGATCGCGGAAATATTCGGCGACGGTGAGGCCGGAGAGCGCAACGCGCATGCGGGCTCCGGGCGGCTCGTTCATCTGGCCGAACACGAGCGCGCACTTCGACTTTACGTTGGGGTCCGGATTGTGCGGATCGGCATTGACCTTCGATTCGATGAACTCGTGATAGAGGTCGTTGCCCTCGCGGGTGCGCTCGCCGACGCCCGCGAACACCGAATTGCCGCCGTGGGTCTTGGCGACGTTGTTGATCAGTTCCTGAATGAGCACCGTCTTGCCGACGCCCGCGCCGCCGAAGAGGCCGATCTTGCCGCCCTTGGCGTAAGGCGCGAGCAGATCCACCACCTTGATGCCGGTGACGAGAATCTGCGCTTCGGTCGACTGGTCGACATAGGACGGGGTCGGCTGATGGATCGCGCGGCGCGCCTCCATCGGGATCGGGCCCGCTTCGTCGACCGGTTCGCCGATGACGTTCATGATGCGCCCGAGCGTTCCCTCGCCGACCGGCACCGAAATCGGATCGCCGGTGTCGGTGACTTCCTGCCCGCGGACAAGACCCTCGGAGATATCCATCGCGATGCACCGCACCGTGTTCTCGCCAAGGTGCTGGGCGACTTCGAGCACGAGACGGTTGCCGTTGTTGTCGGTCACGAGCGCGTTGAGAATGGGCGGCAGATAGCTGTCGAACTTCACGTCGACGACGGCGCCGATCACCTGGATGACCCGGCCGGTGGCGTTGGAGACATTGGCCATGTTGAACGTCCTCGTTCCTTAAAGTCGTGGGGCCGCGAGCGCGCGGCGATTGCGAATTCAGAGCGCCTCGGCGCCCGAGATGATTTCGATAAGCTCTTTGGTGATCATCGCCTGACGGGTGCGATTGTAGGTGAGCGTGTATTTCCGCACCATCTCGCCCGCGTTGCGCGTCGCGTTGTCCATCGCGCTCATCTGCGCGCCGAAGAAGGACGCGTTGTTCTCAAGCAGCGCACGGTAGATGCGCACCGTGACCGCGCGCGGCAGAAGCTCGGTCAGAATCTCGGCCTCGTCAGGCTCGTAGTCGTAGACGGTGGCGTTCGGGTCCTTCTCGCCAAGCTCGGGGGGAATGAGCCGCTGGGCGGTCGGAATCTGCGAGATGACCGACCGAAAGCGCGAGAAGAAGAGCGTGCAGACGTCGAACTCGCCGCTCTCGAACATGCCGATCACTTTGTCCGCGACGGGCTTGGCCGTGTCGTACACAATCGTGCGAACGGACCTCAGATCGATCAGTTCGACGATCTGGCGCTCGTGGGTGCGGCGAAGCTGGTCGTAACCCTTCTTGCCGACGCAGAGAATTTTCACCGTCTTGCCTTCGGCCTGAAGGCTGTTGGCCCTGTCGCGCGCCAGACGCACGATGGAGGTGTTGAAGGCGCCGCAAAGCCCGCGTTCGCCGGTGCAGACGACGAGCAGATGCGTCTGGCTCGCGCCGGACCCCGCGAGCAGACGAGGCCCCTGCCCGTCCGTTGAGGCGCCGGCGAGATTGGTCAGCACCGCCTCGACCCGCTCCGCATAGGGACGCGCGGCCTCGACCGACATCTGCGCACGGCGCAATTTCGAGGCGGCGACCATCTGCATCGCCTTGGTGATCTTCTGCGTCGACTTGACGGAGGCGATCCGGTTTCTGAGTTCCTTGAGCGAGGCCATCGCTAGGGCTTACTCCGCGCACGCCCCGCGCCAGCTTTCCTGCGCGGGGGCGAGGTTCAGGGAAAGGTCAGGCGAAGGAGGCCGAGAAGGCGTCGACCGCCGCCTTGAGCTTCTTCTCCGTGTCGGCCGTAAGATCGGTCGTCGTCCGGATGGACTCGAGAACGTCGGGCGCTTTCGAGCGGAGATAGCCGAGCAGCCCGTCCTCGAACGGCCGCACCTTTTCGAGCGGCAGCTTGTCGAGATAGCCGTTGACGCCGGCGTAGATCACGCAGACCTGCTCTTCCATCTTCAGCGGCGAGAACTGCGGCTGCTTCAGAAGCTCGGTCAGGCGCGAGCCGCGGTTCAGCAGGCGCTGCGTCACCGCGTCGAGGTCGGAGCCGAACTGCGCGAAGGCCGCCATTTCGCGGTATTGCGCAAGCTCGCCCTTGATCTTGCCGGCGACCTTCTTCGTCGCCTTCGTCTGCGCGGACGAGCCGACGCGCGACACCGAAAGGCCGACGTTCACCGCCGGGCGGATGCCCTGATAGAAGAGATCCGTCTCGAGGAAGATCTGGCCATCGGTGATCGAGATGACATTGGTCGGGATGTAGGCGGACACGTCGTTCGCCTGCGTCTCGATGATCGGCAGCGCGGTCAGCGAGCCCGAGGCCGAAATCCTTGCTGAGCTTTGCGGCGCGCTCGAGCAGGCGGGAGTGCAGATAGAAGACGTCGCCGGGATAGGCTTCGCGGCCAGGCGGGCGGCGAAGCAGCAGCGACATCTGGCGGTAAGCGACGGCCTGCTTGGAAAGGTCGTCATAGACGATCACGGCATGCATGCCGTTGTCGCGGAAGTACTCGCCCATCGCGCAGCCGGAGAACGGCGCGAGGAACTGCAGCGGCGCCGCGTCCGACGCGGTGGCGGCGACGATGATCGAATATTCCAGCGCGCCGTGCTCCTCCAGCACCTTCACGAACTGGGCGACGGTCGAGCGCTTCTGGCCGACCGCGACATAGACGCAATAGAGCTTCTTGCTCTCGTCGTCGCCCTGGTTCAGCGACTTCTGGTTGAGGATCGTGTCGAGAGCGATGGCGGTTTTGCCGGTCTGGCGGTCGCCGATGATGAGCTCGCGCTGGCCGCGACCGATCGGGATCATCGAGTTGATCGCCTTGAGGCCGGTCGCCATCGGCTCGTTCACCGACTTGCGCGGAATGATGCCGGGCGCCTTCACATCGACGCGGGAGCGCTTGGCGGAGTTGATGGGGCCCTTGCCGTCGATCGGGTTGCCGAGCGCGTCGACGACCCGGCCGAGCAATTCCTTGCCGACCGGCACTTCCACGATGGCGCCGGTGCGCTTGACGGTCTGGCCTTCCTTGATCTCGCGGTCGGCGCCGAAGATGACGATGCCGACATTGTCGGTCTCGAGGTTCAGCGCCATGCCGCGCGTGCCGTTCTCGAACTCGACCATCTCGCCGGCCTGCACCTTGTCGAGGCCGTAGGCGCGGGCGATGCCGTCGCCGACCGAGAGGACCTGGCCGACCTCGGTGACTTCCGCCTCGGCGCCGAAATTGGCGATCTGGCTCTTGAGGATCGAGGAAATTTCTGCGGCGCGGATATCCATCAGCCGACCTCTTTCATGGCTAGGCGAATTGCGTTGAGTTTGGTGCGAAGCGAGGCGTCGACCATGCGGGAACCGAGCCGCACGATGAGGCCGCCGATGATCGAGGGATCGACCTTGGAGTCGAGAACGATCTCGCGTCCGCCGGAGCTCACCTTGAGCTGATCCTTCAACGCCGAAATGTTGTCTTCGGAGAGCGGCGAAGCGCTCACGACCTCGGCGCGCGTGACGCCGCGCGCCTCCTCATAGAGCTTGCGATAGTCGGCGATCATCTCGCGGAGCCAGAAGAGCCGGCGCTTCTGCGCGACGAGGCGGACAAAATTGGCGGCGAGCCCGTCGATGCCGTCGCGGGTGAGAACGGCGTCCATCGCCTTCATCTGGTCGGCGTCGGAGAAGACCGGGCTTTTTACGAGCCGCTGCAGGTCCGCGCTCTCGGCGATCAGCGCGTCTATCTTGCCCAACGCCTGGGCGACTGGCTCGGTCTGGCGCTGCTCCTGCGCGAGCGAAAAGAGGGCGGAGGCATACCGCCCGGCGACGCCGGAAACGAGTGTGTTGTCTTCCGCCAAAGCCCCTCACCTCTACGCAAGGCGTTCCGCTCACCGCCTGGATTGTTCGAAGCGCGTTCCGGACCCGAAATTCGCGGCATTCCTCCGCGAAGTGGGCGCGTCGGGCGCCCGGCCCCGAAGGCGGGCGTTGCCTAACATAGCCCCCCGGCGCGCGCAACGGCCGCGACCCGAAAAAGGACGGGGCGCCGCGAAAGTACGGAGGGCGGCAAAAAGCGGCGATAAAGCTAACGATTTCATTACGTTACAGGCACGCCAACGCCTGCCTCACGACGCCTCGCCGGCGCGAATGTTCAGCGCCGAAGCTGGAATATGTCGGAAATATCCGACATATTCTCCGGCCCCACGGAGAGACATGCATGGTCACGCAAATACGCCCGCTGGCGACGGCGCCCGATGTTTTCGACGCCCTCGCCAATCCGCTTCGCCGACAGCTCCTGATGGCGCTGAGAGGCGGGCCGCGCCCCGCCTCGGAGCTTTGTGCGGCGCTTTCCGTTGCTCGCTCGTCGGCGTCGGAGCACCTGCAGGCGCTGAGAGCCAGCGGCCTCGTGCAGGCCGAGCGGCGTGGGCGCGAGCAGGTCTACCATCTCGACCCGCGCCCGCTGACCGAAGTCGGCGCATGGCTGAACCTCATGCTGACGTCCTGGAACCGCCGGCTCGACGAACTCAACGGGCTGGCCGAGCGGCGGCGGCGCGCCTGAGCCCGCGCCGGGACTAGCCCCTGCCTGGCCTCCCTGCTAAGGCCCGCGCCCATGACTGCCCACGCCATAGAGAATATCCGCAACTTCTCGATCATCGCGCATATCGACCACGGCAAGTCCACGCTGGCCGATCGCCTCATCCAGCAGACCGGAACGATGGCCGAGCGCGAGATGGTCGAGCAGGTGCTCGATTCGATGGACATCGAGCGCGAGCGCGGCATCACCATCAAGGCCCAGACGGTCCGGCTCGAATACCGCGCCAAGGACGGGAAGACCTATATCCTGAACCTCATGGACACGCCGGGCCACGTCGATTTCGCCTATGAGGTGTCGCGCTCGCTCGCCGCCTGCGAGGGCTCGCTGCTGGTCGTCGACGCGAGCCAGGGGGTCGAAGCGCAGACGCTCGCCAATGTCTATCATGCGCTCGACGCGGGGCATGAGATCGTGCCCGTCCTCAACAAGATCGACCTTCCCGCCGCCGAGCCGGAGCGGATCAAGGAGCAGATCGAGGACGTGATCGGCCTCGACGCTTCCGACGCGGTGCCGATTTCCGCCAAGACCGGGCTCGGCGTCGATCTGGTGCTCGAAGCCATCGTCACGCGCCTGCCGCCGCCGAAGGGCGACGAGACGGCGCCTTTGAAGGCGCTGCTCGTCGACTCCTGGTACGACGCCTATCTCGGGGTCGTCGTGCTTGTCCGGGTCATGGACGGCGTCCTCAAGAAGGGCATGCGCATTCGCATGATGCGCGCAGGCGCGTCTTATGAGATCGACCGGATCGGCGTCTTCCGCCCCAAGATGAGCGAAGCGGGCGACCTCGGCCCTGGCGAGATCGGCTATATCACCGCGCAGATCAAGCAGGTCGCCGACACCCGCATCGGCGACACGATCACCGAGGACCGCCGCCCGACCGCCGAGGCCCTGCCGGGCTTCAAGCCCGCGCAGCCCGTCGTCTTCTGCGGCCTCTTCCCGGTGGACGCCGCCGACTTCGAGGACCTGCGCGCCGCCATGGGCAGGCTCCGCCTCAACGACGCAAGCTTCTCCTATGAAATGGAGACTTCCGCGGCGCTTGGCTTCGGCTTCCGCTGCGGCTTTCTGGGCCTTCTGCATCTCGAGATCATTCAGGAGCGGCTGGAGCGCGAGTTCGACCTCGATCTGATCGCGACCGCGCCCTCCGTCATCTATCGCATCAAGATGTCCGACAAGACCGAGATCGAGCTGCACAACCCGGCCGACATGCCCGACCCCGTGAAGGTCGCGGAGATCGAAGAGCCCTGGATCAAGGCGACGATCCTCACGCCCGACGACTATCTCGGCGCGATCCTGAAACTTTGCCAGGACCGGCGGGGCAACCAGCTCGACCTCAACTACGTCGGCAAGCGCGCGATGGTCGTCTACGAACTGCCGCTCAACGAAGTCGTGTTCGACTTCTACGACCGACTGAAATCGATCTCGAAAGGCTATGCCTCGTTCGACTATGCGCTGACCGGCTATCGCGCCGGCGACCTCGTGAAAATGTCGATCCTCGTCAATGGGGAGCCGGTGGACGCGCTCTCCATGCTCGTCCACCGCGACCGGGCTGAGTTCGCGCGGCCGCGCTATGGTCGAGAAGCTCAAGGACCTCATCCCCCCGCACATGTTCCAGATCCCGGTGCAGGCGGCGCTCGGAGCGAAAATCATCGCCCGCGAGACGATCCGGGCGCTACGCAAGGACGTCACAGCCAAGTGCTACGGCGGCGACGCGACGCGAAAGCGCAAGCTGCTCGAAAAGCAGAAGGCCGGCAAAAAACGCATGCGCCAGTTCGGCAAGGTCGAGATTCCACAGGAAGCTTTCATCGCGGCGCTCAAGATGGACAGTTGAGGCGACCCGGCCGCGCGATGTTGATAGCGATCTGGCGTTTGGTCGTCCTTAAGATCAGCCGGGGCGCCGCCGATATCGCGTCCCCCGGAGTGGCCATGTGGTCGTTGTTCGCCCTCCTCTTGCTTTTGTTGCCGGTCCCGGCTCTGGCGGGTGTGAAGGAGACGGTCGCGGCGCTCGCGCCTTCGGGGGTGGTGCTGGTCGAGGACGCCCAAGGCCATGCGTTGGCGACGCAGAACGCCGATGAACCTTTCGTTCCGGCGTCCGTCACCAAGATCGTGACGGCCTGGCTGGCCTTGGAGGTTTTGGGCCCGGACTACCGGTTCAAGACCCGCTTCTATCTTGACGGCAATCGCGTGCTCTATGTGCGTGGAGGCGGAGATCCTTTCCTGGTCTCCGAAGAGCTGGCGCCGCTCGCGGCCAAGCTCGTGGCGGCGATCGGCAAGGCGCCGATCACCGGCATCGTGCTCGACGCCAGCTACTATCCTTCGAACCTGCGCATCCCAGGCATCGAGGATGACGACGAAGCCTACAATGCCCTGAACTCGGCGCTGGCGGTAAATTTCAATACGGTCTTCGCCGTGCGCGACGGCAATAGGGTGCGTTCCGCGGAGAAGCAGACGCCGATCACCCCGCTTGCGATCAGCCAGTTCCGGACGAGAGGCCCAAACGGCAGCGGCCGGATCAGCCTTAGTCAGGACCCGGCGGTGAGCCTGCAATATGCCGGCGAGCTGATCGCCGCCTTCATCGAGCGGGCCGGCGGCAGCGTGAAGGGCAATATCTCAACCGGAACTGTGCCCGAGGGACTGAAGCCGGTCTATGTCCATGCGCAGTCGCGCACCCTTTCGGAGATTCTCGTCGCGCTGCTTCGCGACTCGAACAACTACATCGCCAACCAGGTCTTCCTGGAAATCGGGGCTCACCGGCTTGGCGGACCGGTCAGCCTCGAGAAATCGCTCGCGGTCGCCAACCAGATTCTCGCCGCCCACGGCCTCGCCGGGTCGATCCATCTCGAGGAAGGGTCGGGCATCAGCCGCGACAACCGCTTTACCGCCCAGGGCCTCGCCCAGGTGCTCGCGCTCTTCGCGCCGCACGCCGACCTGCTCCGCGGCCATGACGGCGGACTGAACAAGACCGGCACCATGGAGGGGATCCGCACGCTCGCCGGCTACGCCGACACCTCCAGCCACGGGCGGGTCCGTTTCGTGTTTTCGCTCGCGGGCGCCGACGGCGGGCTGCGCTTCCGGCTGCTCCGGGCCATCGAGTCCGAGCTTTAGGCGAAGCCCATCGCGGCCGTCATCGAACTCGGGCGTGCGGCGCCCGAAATCATGGACGCCCGGAAATCCTACCTCGGCGCAAGGTCCGCGATGAGGTCGTTGGCGAGTTTGGCCATGCCCATGCCGGCGTTGACGTCAAACGCGTTGATGGCGGCGACGACGCCGATGTTTCGCGCGGGCGAGAAGGCGACGTAGGAAAATACGCCCTGCAGCGCGCCCGCCTTCTGCAGGATCAGGGGGCGGCTGCCTTGCGCCTCCATGATCACCCAGCCGAGACCCATCGCGTCCATGTGGCCCGACTCGTCCATGCCCGAAACCATCGTGAGGCCGTCGCGCCAGAGATAGGCCGCGTGATCGACGAGGCGCGTCGCGGCGCCATCCGCAGCGAAGCGGTCGAGATGCCATTGCAGCCACCGCAGGAGGTTGTCGGGCGTCGAATAGAGGCCGCCGGCGCCGACGATCGCATCGCCGG
The DNA here is from genome assembly GCA_963824465.1 of uncultured Alphaproteobacteria bacterium. Taxonomy (GTDB): domain Bacteria; phylum Pseudomonadota; class Alphaproteobacteria; order Rhizobiales; family Beijerinckiaceae; genus Roseiarcus. The sequence goes on along the minus strand of CAWGPL010000010.1, from coordinate 326,199 downwards.
TCGGGACGAACGGCATCGGACCGCCGTCAAAATTGTGGCCCTGCATGAGGCGCTGCAACTGATCGCCCGAGGGCGCGAAGGTCGTGTCCTTGAGGCCGAGCGGCGTCAGCACGCGCTCGGCAAGCAGGTCGGGATAAGGCTTTGCCCGCCGGCGGCAGAGAGCGCCGCCGCGAGAACGTCGAAGCCGAAGTTGGAATAGGAGACCGCCGTGCCGGGCGGAAACAGAAGCGGGTTCGCCTTCATCCACGCGGCATAGGCCTCGCGCGTCACGTGCAGGAAGGGATTGTCCGGCGGACCCTCCTCGCGCGGAACCTCGCGCGGCAGGCCGGCGGAATGGGTCGCAAGATCGATGAGCCGGATCGGCCGATCCTTCGACTGGACGGCGTCGAACTCGGGCGCGTATTTCGTGACCGGGTCGGCGAGCTTCACGACCCCGTCGGCGGCAAGGCTCGCGAGGACCTGACCGGTGAAAACCTTGGTGATGGAGCCGACGCGAAAGAGCGTATCGGCCTTCGGCTCCTCCGGCGCGTCCGCGCCGCGCTTGCCGAAGCCGAAGACGGCCGTCTCGCCATCCCGGGTCACGCCGAGGACGAAGGCGGGGGGCTTGGCGGCCAGGAAAAAGATCTGCGCGGCGAAGCCGGCCGTCTCTTCGAGCAGAGGCTCGGCGCCCCAGGCGCTGAGCGGCCAGGGGACCGCCGCGCCGGCAAGAAGGGCAAGGGCTTCGCGTCGACGCATGGGGCTGATCCTCCCGAATCGTGGCACGATACCGCGCCTGCGAGCCCGTGACGACCGGGGCGGTCCGCCCTTGCAGTTACGAGCGCGAACGCGATGAAATCGCTGAACCTCCGCCCTATCCTCGAAGTTTCTTCTCGTCCGCGCGGTGGGCTATGCTGTTGCGTCGCCGGAATCCATGGGACAGCGTATACGGCTCGCAGATTTTGAGGCTTTGGTGTCGAAGTTGGACCAGGTAGCGCCTTTCGCCGCCCTCGCCCGGGAAAGCGAGATGGCGCGGCTTATCCGCGCGCGCGACTGGTCGTCTTCGCTCGGCCCGATCGAAGACTGGCCGACGAGCCTCAAGACGACCGTCGGCCTCCTGCTGCACTCCCCCGTCGCGCTTGTGCTCCTGTGGGGGCCGGACGGGATCATGCTCTACAACGACGCCTATGGCGTCTTCGCCGGCAACCGGCATCCGGGTCTGCTCGGCAGCAAGGTCCTCGAAGGCTGGCCGGAAGCCGCCGACCTCAACCGTCACGTCATGGCGGTCGGCCTCGCCGGGGGGTCGCTGGAATATCGCGACCACGAGCTTGTTTTGAACCGGCGCGGCCTCCCCGAGCGCGCCTGGATGGACCTTTTCTATTCACCCGTCATCGCGGAGGACGACAGGCCGGGCGGGGTCATCGCGGTCGTCGTCGAGACCACGGACCGCGTCCTCGCCAGGCGCGAGGCGCTCGCCCATAGCGAACGGCTGGCCCAGATGTTTCAGGACGCCCCGAGCTTCATGGCCCGGCTCGAAGGGCGAGATCACGTCTTCACCTTCGCCAACGCCGCCTATCAGCAGCTGATCGCCCATCGGGACATTTTGGGAAAGCCGGTGCGCGAAGCCATTCCGGAGATCCAGGGCCAGGGTTTTTACGAGTTGCTCGACCAGGTCTACCGCACCGGCCAGAGTTTCCGCGGCCGCGCCATGGCCGCGACGCTCCAGCGGCAGCCCGGCGCCGCTCCGGAAGAGCGGCTGCTCGACTTCATCTACCAGCCGGTGCGCAACGCGGTGGGCGCCGTCACCGGCATTTTTGTGGAAGGCACGGACGTCACCGAGAGCGAGCGGGCGGTCGCCGCCCTGCGCGACAACGAGGCGCGCCTTCGCTTCCTCGACAGTCTTTCGCGGGAAACGGCGACACGCCAAAGCGCGGATGCGATCCTCTCCGCGACCACCCGGATGGTCGGGGAGCGCCTCGGCGTTTCCATCTGCGCCTATGCCGACATGGACGGCGATGAAGACGGCTTCACGATCCGCGGCGACTGGTCGGCGCCCGGCTCCGCTTCGCTCGTCGGGCATTACCGCCTCTCCGCCTTCGGCGAGGCGGCGCGCGCGGAACTGCGCGCCGGCCGTCCGCTGATCCTCGACGACGTCGCCGCCGAATTGGCGCCCGACGTGGCCGCGCAGTTCCTGAGGCTCGGCGTGGGCGCGACGATATGCATGCCGCTCGTGAAGGAAGGGCGGCTCACCGCTCTCATGGCCATGCATCACCGCCACCCGCATCACTGGACGCAGGACGAGCGCGCGCTCATCCGCGAGGTGACGGAGAGATCCTGGGCGCATATCGAGCGCGTCCGTTCCGAGGCGAGCCGTCAGGAGAGCGCGGAGCGGCTCACTCTCGCCGCCTCCGCCGCCAAGATCGGCACCTTCGACTACAATCCGGTCAGCGGCGAACTGCAATGGGACGAGCGCTGCAAGGCGCTTTTCGGTCTGCCTCCAGACGCCAAGGTCACTTACGACAGCTCGTTTCTCGCCGGACTTCACCCGGAGGATCGGGAAAGGACGGAACGTGCGGTCGACCTCGCCTTCGACCCCGACGGACCGGGCGCCTATAATGTCGAATACCGGACGATCGGCCTCCGGGACGGCGTCGAACGCTGGGTCGCGGCGACCGGGCACGTGTTCTTCGAAAACCGCACCCCCGTCCGCTTCGTGGGGACCGTGATCGACATTTCCGCGCAGAAGCGGGTCGAGGCGCTGCTCAGGGCGAGCGAGAGCCAGTTCCGAACCATGGCGCAGGCCATGCCGAACCACGTCTGGACGGCGAAGCCGAACGGCCAACTCGACTGGTTCAACGACCAGGTCTACGCCTATTCGGACGCCCCCCGGGGCGCCCTCGACGGCGCGGGCTGGTCAAGGATCGTCCACGCCGAGGACTTCCCGCGCGCCGAGCAACGCTGGGCCGAAGCAGTGGCGACCGGCTCGATCTACGAGAGCGAATTCCGCCTGCGCCGGGCCGACGGTCAATGGCGCTGGCACCTCGCGCGCGCCGCCGCCATCAAGGGCGCAGACGGCAAGATCACCCGCTGGATCGGAACCAACACCGACATCCAGGACCAAAAGGAGGTCGCCGCCGCGCTCGCCGACATCAACGCCACCCTGGAAGAGCGGGTCGCCGAGCGCACCGACCAGCTTCGCCGCGCCGAGGAGGCCCTGCGGCAGTCCCAGAAGATGGAGGCCGTCGGCCAGCTCACCGGCGGCATCGCGCACGACTTCAACAATCTGTCTGCAGGGCATCACCGGCGCGCTGGACCGGGTGCAGCACCGCATCGCCGCCAGGCCGGCCGGAAGATGTCGGACCGCTTCCTGAAGGCGGCGCTGGAGGCCGCCAACCGCGCCGCCGCCGCTGACCCACCGCCTGCTGGCCTTTTCCCGGCGCCAGACGCTCGACCCGCGCCCGACCGACGTCAACCGCCTGATCGCCAGGCATGGAGGACACTGCTGTCGCCGCACCATCGGGCCCGCAGATCAAGCTCGAGGTGGTCGGCGCAGGCCGGACCTTTGGCCGATGCGCGTCGACCCCTCGCAGCTGGAAAACGCGCTTCTCAACCTCTGCATCAATGCGCGCGACGCGATGCCGGATGGCGGCGCGCCTCACCATCGAGACCGCCAACAAATGGCTCGACGACCGCGCGGCGCGGCGAGCGCGAACTGCCGCCCGGCCAGTATGTCTCGCTCTGCGTCACGCGACACCGGCACCGGCATGGACGCCGGAAGTGATCTCGCGCGCCTTCGATCCCGTTCTTCACCACCAAGCCGATGGGCAGGGGAACGGGCTTGGGCCTCTCCATGGTCTATGGCTTTGTGCGCCAGTCGGGCGGCCAGGTGCGGATCGATTCCGAAGCTGGGCAAGGGCACCACCATGTGCCTCTATCTTCCCCGCTATAGCGGCGAGGCGGTCGAAAGCGATGACGACGCCCAGCGGGCCGAATGTCGAGCGCGGCTTTGGCGAGACCGTGCTGGTCGTCGACGACGAGCCGACCGTGCGCATGCTGATCGCCGAGGTGCTGTCGGAGAGCGGCTACGAATACTGTCGAGGCGGCGCGACGGCGCCGTCGGCCGCTGAAGATGCTCGAAAGCGGCCGCCGCGATCGACCTCATGATCACCGATGTCGGCCTGCCCGGCGGCATGAACGGCCGCCAGGTGGCCGACGCCGCGCGCTGGCCTGCGCCCGGATCTCAAAGTGCTGTTCATCACCGGCTATGCCGAGAACGCGGCGATGGGCGACGGGCATCTGGAAGCGGGCATGGAAATCCTCGCCAAGCCCTTCGCCATGCCGACGCTGGCGAACAAGGTGCGCGCCATGCTGGAGAAGGCGCAATAAGGATGCAAGGCGCCGGCGCGGGAGCCGACCGAACATAAGCCCATGAAGCGCATCTGGCCGATCATCGGCGTCGTCGACATGCCGCGGAGCTTCGAATGGTATCGGTCGCTGCTCGGCCTGCCGGAGAGCGCTCCGGCCCACGATTATTTTGGCCAAATTCTCGACGCGGACGGAACGGTTTTGCTCTGTCTCCACGCGTGGGGCGCCCACGAGCATCCTTCGTTGACAAGCCCCAACGGCGCCACACCCGGCAACGGCCTTCTCCTGTTCTTCAGGGTCGACGACTTCGATCTCGCGCTTGGCGAGAAGCCGCGCGCTTGTCGAGCGGCTGGATGAAGAGCCCCATCTGAACATCAATACGGGAACGATGGAGTTTTCGCTCCGCGATCTCGACGGATATTGCGTGACAATCAGCGCGGCGCCTGCGACTTGAAGCGCCTTTAAGTCTCATTCCCGCCGCGCGCTGTCGGCCGCCCCCGCGGGCGCGGTGTAGCGGCGCTCGATCGCTTCGCGCACCTGTTTTCGCGTTTCCTTTGCGCCCGCGTCGCTCCCTTCCGCCGCGCCGACCTCGTCGGCGAGGTCCTTGTCCTTGATCGCCTCTCGCATCCAGCGGGAATAGTCTGCCCTCTTAAGATGATGGAGCCAGGTCGCATCGTCCACGCCATCGGCGATCTGCAGGAAAAGGGTGAGGTTCTGGACGCGCAAATTCAGCGCGCCCTCCGCGCCGCGAAAATAAAAACTCTTGTCCTCCCCGAGTTCGCCCTCCGCATATTTGCGCGTGTGACGCTCGGATTTCTCGGCCGGCAGATGCGCGATGAAGGCTTGCGGCGCGGAGCCAGCGCGGCGGCGCCAGAAGAATCGCCGCCTCGGGCGGACGCGACGGCAAGGACGGCGCCTCGGCGCCGAGCGCTTTGCAGAAGGCGCGTATCTGTTTCCTCCGCCTTGTCTCCGACCGCAAAGACGTCGTCCACGCGTTCGAGCGCGTCGCGCGCGAGTTCGCGCGGATCGACAGTCACGAAGATGGCCGCCGGCAGCGTCGGCGGCAGCGCGGTGACGCTGGCGTCGCGCTCGGCCGGCAGAACGTGGTGGGCTTCGTCGACGACGATCCAGTGGGCCGTCCGGTGCGGGCGCGCAATTCGGCGATCGCCGCGAGGGACTGGGCGAAAAAGGCGGGCCTATCCTCGAATGAGATGGAGAGCATGTTGATCACGACATCGGCGTCGGGCCTGTCGATGTCCTTCAATGCCTCCGCGAGGCGCGGCGGCGTCTTTGCGTCTCCTACGACGATGGCCGTGCGCAAGCCGGCGTAATCGCCCTCCGGATCGAAGATGCAAACCTGGAAATCGCGCGCGACGAATCGCTCGACGAATGCGGTCGCCAGTGTCGACTTGCCCCCGCTCGACAGGCCGGCGATCAGCGCCCCGCCGCCAAAGGGGTGAAGGGTGACAGGCACGCCTTCGACCGTCTTGCCGATCTCGACCGCGCTATGCTCCTTGACGTCGGCGAAGGCCTCGACGTCGCTCTCGATGACGCTGCGGATCAATTCCGCGACGCCTTCCCCGCGCGCGCCCTCCGTGACGAGATCGGCCGCCTCCTTCACTGCGGGAAGGGCGTTCGCCACCGCGACGGAAAAGCCGCTCATCTTCATGAAAGCGTGGTCGTTCTCGGCGTCGCCAACCGCGACCACGTTGTGCGCCGAAAGCCCCAGGTCGTCGAGCGCGGCTTTCAGCCCGCTCGCCTTATTGACGCCGGCGGGCAGCACCATCACCGCGCCCTTGTTGAACACGATCTGCAATTCGAGGCCGAGATCGCGGATGGCCGCCAGGACCGCTTTTTCGTTCGGCTCCCAGGTCGCGACGATCGAGCGGCCGACGGACAGGGGCGCGACCCCCTCCGCCTTCAGCCGCGCGACGAAATTCTCGGGCGGCGCAGGGGCGAGCGGCTGCTCCTTCTTTGCCGCAGGAGTGTAGAGCAGCGCGCCATTCTCCGCGACGATACGGTCGAAGAGGTCGAGCCGGTCAAAAACCCGCACGAGGTCAGGAAGCTCCCGGCCCGTGACGAGCAAGAGCTTGCGTCCCGATTTGCGAAAGGCTTCGAGCGCGGCGATTGTTGCGTCGGTCACCCGCCCGTCGTGAGCAAGCGTGCCGTCATAGTCGCTGGCGAGGCAGATGATGTCCATGTGCGGAGCAACGCCGGGCGCGGGACGCGGTTCCAGCGGCCGAATTTACCCGCCCGGCCCGAAGTCATGGTGAGCGCGCTCCGATAAAATTGAAAAGATAGGCATGATATTGCGAAATATCGGAATTTCTGATATCCTGACCAGCGCGTGGGAAGTGGGAACGCCGGGTGTGGACAGTCTCGGGGCGGCGAGCGGAGCAACCCGCGGCAAATCCGTGCGGGCTGCGTGCATGACCGACTCTCCCTCCCGCCGCGGCTTCGCGGCAGGGGAGGATAAGCTGCGCGCGCCAAATTCCGCGCGAAAGCACGCTCTATGCACGCTAACCTACTGAAAAGACACGGTTAGGGCGACTTATCCCAAGCTAACCCAAGTTCGCCAAAGCTATTTCCAAGCTACCGGAAGCTATTCCAAGCTCACGAGTGCGTCAACGCGAATTATCCCGATGTGCCGCCGAGCCCGCTCTCGAACGGGTGATACTGGAACATCCAGGTTTCCGTGACGGTCTTATCGCCGGCCTTCAGGAAGGCGCGAAGCTCGACCGGGTCTTCGCCCTCAACGATGAGATCGAACTGCGCCCGCCAATGGCCCGGCACGCCATCGGGCACGGCTTCGACCAGTTGGTAGGGGCCGAACTTTCCGCGCGACGCGGAGACGACGAGTTCGGGCGTGACGCCGAAGGGAATGGTCTTCAGCGGGCCGCCGAGCCACTCCACCATGAACTTGCGCACCCCCTTCGGCCGCGGCTGGCCGGGCTGGCCGCCCCGCCCCAGCCGCGTCGCCCAGACAATGCCGAGATCCGGCGGAAAGGGCGAGTAAGCGGTCCAGTAGAGCCGATAGTGCAGTTGCAGTTCGGCGTTGGCGGGGACGGGCTGTTCCGGCACCCACATGGCCACGACATTGTCGTGAATCTCATCGTCGGTCGGGATCTCGCAAAGCTGGATCGACCCCTTGCCCCATCCCTTGCCGTCCGGGCCCGGCAGCGGCTCGACCCAGAGGCTCGGCCGCCGGTCGTAAAAGACGCCGTCCATGATAATGGTCGAAAACGCGGTCGCGCTGCATCAGCCCGAAGCCCCGCGGGTTGTTGTCGGAAAAGGCGGAAACCATGATGTGGGGCGGATTGTTGAGCGGCCGCCACAAACGCTCGCCGTTCCCCGACCACATCTCAAGTCCATCGGAATCATGGACCTCGGGACGCCAGTCGATTGCGGTCTGCTTCTTGGTCTCGGAGAACCAGTACATGGATGTGACGGGCGCGATCCCGAAGCGGGAGACCTGGGCGCGGGTGAAGAGATTGGCCTCGATGTCCATGATGACGGCCTTGGTGCGCGTCATCAAAAACTTGAACGCCCCCACGATCGAGGGGCCCTCCATCAGGGCGTAGAGGGTCAGCGTATCCCCGTCTGGCTGCGGAATTGATATAGAACTCGGTGAAATCCGGAAATTCCTCCGGCCGATCGTCCACAGCGACATCCAGCGCGATGCCGCGTGCTGAGAGCCCATATTGATGGAGTTCGCCGATGGCGCGGAAATAGGCGGCGCCAAGAAAGGCCACCCAGTCGTTCTTGTGCCAGTCAAGTTCGCCGGTGCGCGACTCCTGGATCCGGATCCCCGCAAAGCCCGCGCCGGCGGGAAGCTGGTGCGCCGGCGAATTGGCCGGCATATCGAAATAGGCCTGCTCGTAGATGATTTTGCGCGACTGATCGCCCTCGACGACATGCATCCCGACCGCCTTCTGGAAGAACAGGCCGAGGTGAAAGAAGGTCACCGGAAACGGTCCCGGCCCATTGGCGAACAGGGCATAGGAGTTGCGGAAGCGGATTTTTCCCCATTCCTCGTAGTTGATCTTCTGCAGGACCTCGGGGCTCGGCCTCGGCGGCGGCTCATAGGGCGCCCGGACGCGCTCCCGCGCCTGCTGCTTGAATAGCTCATAGGAAAAAGGAGCCGGCGGCTCGAACTGCAGACCCTGCGGCTCCGCGGCCAACGCCTCCCCAATCGGACTGAGCGCCGCGGCCGAAAGCGCGACCCCCTTGAGAACCGATCGTCGATCGACGCTGTCCGTCATCCCAGCCCTTTCCACGAATCCACATCTGCGTAACCCGATTCGCTGTTGCCGAGAAGGCAGGCGATTTCGGGGCGACTCGACGGTCAGACGCGAGCAAATGTCAGATAGGACGACTTTCGCCCTTCCCTATGCGCCTTGGCTTCGTAGCGGGTCGGGCGCCAGCCAGGCCATGGGAGACGCCAGTCGTCGGCGCCGTCCGCCGTCCAGCGGAAGCACGGAGAGGCAAGAAAACGCCGGAGCGTCCAGCCGGCGTAGTCGTCGATGTCCGTGGCGAAGCGCACCTCTCCGCCGGGCCGCAGGGCGCGAGCGAGCGCGCCGATCATGTCTTCCGAGATCAATCTGCGCTTGTTATGGCGTCGCTTCGGCCAGGGATCCGGATAGAGAATGAAAACGCGGGAAAAGACGCCGGGCGGCGCGGCTTCGATCAGCGCCTGGGCGTCGCCCCGGCGAATGCGGATGTTTGACAGGCCAGCGCGTTCGAGCCCCGCTAAAGCCGCCGCCACTCCGTTCAAGAAGGGCTCGCAACCGATGAAGCCGACATCCGGGTTCGCGGTTGCCTCCGCGATCATATGCTCGCCGGAGCCGAAGCCGATCTCAAGCCAAATTTCGCGCGGCGCGAACGGAAAGAGGCCGGGCGCGCTGAGAGCGTCGGGCTCGATTGCGATTTCCGGCAGGATTTCGGCGATCAGGCGCTCCTGACCATCGCGCAGCGCCTTGCCACGGCTGCGTCCATAAAGGACGCGCCGCGGCGTCGACGTTGCGCCCGCAGATTCGTCGGGCGCTGTCATCCAGGCGGCCCGAGGCGCACGCCTTTGGCGTGGCCCGGCTCAGGCGAGTTTTGCCAGTTCACCTGTGAGGTCGGTATTTTCCCAGGAGAAACCGCCGTCCGCCATCGGGCTGGCGACCGAAATGCCCGTAAGCGGAGGTCCGCGCATAGATCGGCTTGTTAAGCTTGAGATGCTCGCGGATACCGCGCGGCGAAAGGTTCATGATGTCCTTCAGCGCATTCTCAAGCTTGCCCTCCTCGACGTGGCCGGTCCCATGCAGGTCGGCGTAGATCGAGAGCGGCCGCGCCACGCCAATGGCGTAGGAAAGCTGGAGCGTGCAGCGATCCGCCAGCCCCGCCGCCACGACATTCTTGGCGAGGTAGCGGGCCGCATAGGCGGCGGAGCGGTCGACCTTGGTCGGATCCTTGCCGGAAAAGGCGCCGCCGCCATGCGGCGCCGCGCCGCCGTAAGTGTCGACGATGATCTTGCGTCCGGTCAGGCCGCAGTCGCCGTCCGGACCTCCGATGTAGAACTTGCCGGTCGGGTTGACGTGCCACACGGTCTTGCTGGTGATCCACCCTTCCGGAAGGGCCGACTCGACATAGGGGCGAACGAGCGCCTCGACGTCCGACGAACTCAGCGATTCGATCGAGATGCTGGTGCGATACGACGATCTGCGTCGCCTCGACCGGCTTGCCGTTCTCATAGCGCACAGTCACCTGGCTCTTTGCGTCCGGGCCGAGCGTCTTTTCCTTGCCGTTGTGGCGGGCTTGCGAGATCAGGCGCAAAATCTTGTGAGAATAGTAGAGCGGCGCCGGCATCAATTCCGGCGTCTCGCGGCAGGCGTAGCCGAACATGATGCCCTGGTCGCCCGCGCCCTCGTCCTTGTTGCCGGCGGCGTCCACGCCCTGCGCGATGTCCGCCGACTGCGCATGGAGGAGCACTTCGACATTGGCGGTTTTCCAATGGAAGCCGTCCTGCTCGTAGCCGATGTCCTTGATGGCCTTGCGAGCGGTGTCGACAATGGCGTCGGGGCCGAGATTGGGGCCGCGGACTTCGCCGGCGATGACCACCCTGTTCGTGGTCGCAAGCGTCTCACAGGCGACCCGAATCTGATAGGGGTCCAATCCCGCCGCGTGGCCCTCGCGGAAGAACAAATCGACAATTTCGTCCGAGATTCGGTCGCAGACTTTGTCCGGATGCCCCTCGGAAACCGACTCGCTCGTGAATTCGTAATTCTGACGCGCCATTGACCGGCTCCTATTCGCGGCGCGGTTTTTGGCAGGGCTCGTTCGGAAGGTCAAGCCAATAATCGGGAAAACGTTCTGTTTAAAGAACGGACTTTTCGTCGCTATCTTCGGGTGGGGCCAGCGCGACGACAAGCTCGACGATCCGGCGGCGCACCTTCTGATCCCGAATTCGAGTGAACGCGCGGTTCAGTTGAAAGCCCTCGCTGGTCGCGAGAAAGGCGACGTCGAACGACTGGGATGGCCGCTCGGCGAACCCCACATTGACCACCGGCTGTGCGGGAGCGCCTTCGAGGAAAAAATCAATCGAGGTCTCAAGCACTTCAGCGGCCTGTTTGAGGCGGCTGGCGCTGATACGGTTCGACCCCTTCTCATATTTCTGAATTTGCTGAAAGGTGACGCCGAGCATCGTCCCGAGCCGGCTCTGGCTCATCCCGAGCATCACACGGCGCATTCGCAATCGGGCCCCGACGTAGGCGTCGACGAAGTTGGACGACTTCTTCATTCCCGCTCGCTCCGAAGCCCGCAAGAGTCCACCAATCTTTTCGGTCGGTGACGTAAGGTCAACGACCTATCCGACACCCGCCACGCGCGCAAGCAATCGATGCTGCAATCGACAGTTTTATCGTTAGCGGTTGGTTCTCGTCAGGCTCAAGGCCAGGCACGTCAAGGCAATGATCGTCGCTCCCAACGAGCCGAACCGACGCTGCCAGGTCGGCGACAGCGGTTCCGGAAGCTTTGCGTCGACCACGGCTTCGACGCCCAGCGACGACTTGGCAAGCTGCCTCCCCAAGCCGTCCACAACCGCTGAAATGCCGGAATTAGCGTCGCGCACAAGCGGAAGTCCGAGCTCGATGGCGCGCAAGCGAGCCTGGGCGTAGTGCTGATAGGGACCAGGCGTCAGGCCGAACCAGGCGTCGTCCGTCACGTTGAGAAGCCAGGAGCCTGAACCGGCGCCGCCCGCTCCCCTTGCTGCTTGAGAGGGAAAAATCGCCTCGTAGCATATGAGCGGAATTGCGGGCGGAAGCCCGGGAATGTTCAGAACCTGTCGCCCCGCACCCGAAGAAAAACCGCCAGGAACGTCCACGAACTGTGTGATCCCTGTCCAGTCAAGAAGGCTTTGCAGCGGGATATATTCCCCAAATGGCACGAGATGCTGCTTGTCGTAGCGTGCGGAAATAAGGCCAGAATTGTCAAGCACCTGAATGGAATTATAATAACGCGGATTCTGTCCTGGCGTTCCCTCCATGCGAGCAGCGCCAGTGATGAGAATCCGCCCCTTGCCAAGGAATTCAGCAATCTCGGTCATCGCCGCGGCGTCGCGGGAGAGGATGAAGGGAAACGCCGATTCCGGCCAGATGAAATGGGTGGTCTCCGGAGGCGGCCGGCCAGGGACATCCTGTTCGGAAAGATCAATATAGCGGGCGAGAATCGCGTCCTTGTTTTCGGGTGAAAAGTCAGCCCCCTGCGAAACATTCGGCTGGATAAGGCGAAGTTTTACTCCCGGCACGCTGGGACTCGGCGGGCTCGACAGCCGCGTCCATCCGAAAACAGCGATCAAGCCGAGGAGCAACAAAGAGAACAGCAGCGGATAGGGATCGAGCCGGTCCTTCGTGAAACTCCATAAGGTCGCGGGCATCGCGAAAATGACGATCGAGACGAACGTCAAGCCATGGAGGCCCACAAGCGATCCTGCCTGCGCGAGCGTCAGATTGCCGCCGAGCGCCATTCCGACGTCATTCCAGGGGAACCCCGTCAGAACGACTCCGCGCGCCCATTCGAGGACGCCCAGGCCAAAGGCGAGGGCGAAAATCCGCGTGAAGCGGCCGCTCCACAATGCGCGCGCCAACACAAAACCTAATCCCCAGAAGAGGGCCAGTCCGGCCGGCAGGGCGACCACTCCAAGCGGAAGCGCCCACGCGAACTTGTTCGCCTCGACCAGAAAGGCGGCGCCGACCCACCAGAGACCTAGGAGAAAGTAGCCGAAGCCCATCCACCATCCGGCGGCGAATGTCGCGCCAAGCCCGCTGCGACTGAGAATTCCTCCGCGTCGGTCGTAGGCGCCATCGATGAGCCAGACGGCGACTGTCATCGGCGCGACCATTGCGGGCCACCAGGAAAGCGGCGGCATGGCCAGCGCGCCCACCGCTCCCGCGCCAAAAGCGATGGCGAGCCGGCGCCATCCGGACGCCAAGATCACCGCAAGCGCGAGAGATGCGATGACCCTCGCAGCAGGAAACGCCGTGCTCGCGCGCTGTCCGCGGGCGGTCGAGTCCGCCTGGCGCTGCAGAGGGATCAAGAACTGGAGGTCTTGTCGACGGCGCGCCGCGAGGAGACAGCCTCCTCCTCGCGAACCGATATGGGCCAGATCTTGAGGCGTTTGATTCGTCGCGCGTCCGCGTCCAGAACTTCGAACTCGAAGTCTCCCGGGCCACGAAGAATTTCCCCCCGGCTCGGCACTCTGCCGGCAGCCGCGGTCACAAGTCCGCCTAGGGTGTCCACGCCTTCCGCATCCGGGAGGGACGCAAAATCGTAACCGAGAACCTCCGAGGCCTCCTCAAGCGAAGCGCGCGCCTCGGCAATGTAGACCCCATCGCCAGCTGCCTGAAAGGCAGGGATTTCCGCTTCGTCGTGCTCGTCCTCTATCTCCCCAACGATCAATTCGACCACGTCTTCAATCGACACCAAGCCATCCGTCCCGCCATATTCGTCAATGACCAGCGCCATATGCGTCCGCGAGGTCTGCATCCTGAGAAGGAGATCGAGGGCAGGCATGGAAGGGGGCGCGTAGAGAACCGGCCGCAGAATATTCGCCGCGGACAAAGACATGTCCAAACCGATGCCGGCGGCAGGCGGTTCTGACGGGGGCGCCTCGCGGCTCAATCCGAAGCTTGGGTCCGAGGCCAGAAAAACCAGGAAGTCTCTTATGTGGATCATACCCCGGGGATCGTCGAGCGTTTCGCCGTAAACAGGCAGGCGGGAATGGCCAGCCGTCCGGAAAAGCTCCAGAACGCCGTGCAGAGGCGTATCCATGGGCAGCGCGATAATGTCGGCGCGCGGCACCATGATGTCCTCGACCCGAACGTCATGGAGAGCGAGCACATTCTTGAGGATCGCCCGCTCCTGCGGGGTGAACTCCGCGCCGGCGCTTTCGTCGATCGCATCTTCGATGTCATCGCGAACGGAAGGCTGCACAATGCCGAACAGCGCGCGAACTCGCTCGAACAGCCCGCCCGGCTGCGTGCGCGCCGCCGCCGCGCGGGTCGTCCCCGCCGGCCGATCGTCGTCCGATTCGGTCATGGCTCCGTCACCGCATAGGGGTCCGCGACGCCGAAGCGCGCCAGCACGCGCTTCTCGAGCGTCTCCATGCGCTCCGCCTCCTCGTCGGCCCCGTGATCATACCCGATGAGATGGAGAAAGCCATGGGCGACAAGATGGCGGTAACGGTCCTTGAGCGTTATGCGGGCCTCGTCCGCCTCGCGCGCCAATGTCTCATAGGCGAGCGCAATGTCGCCGAGCGCCAGCGATGTCGCGATCTCATCGGGCGAAACTGCGGGGAACGAGAGAACATTGGTCGGTTTGTCGATCCCGCGCCATTGCGCGTTTAGGGCGCGCAGCTCCCGATCGTCCGCGAGGAGAACGCTGACCTCCGCGCCATCCCGAAGAGCGAGCGCGGTTTCCGCGACGCAAGCCGCCACCGTCTCGCGCGCAATCGCCTTGTGACGCGGCAGGCCGCGCCATAGCGCGGACCGCACGCTGAACTCCACCGAGAGGGTCATTTTGTCGCGTTATGCTGGCTCTCGTAAGCCTCGACAATCTGACGAACGAGGTCGTGGCGCACGACGTCCGCGTGGGCGAAGCGGACGTGCGCGATGCGCGTTAGGCCCGACAGAAGCTTGATCGCGTCGATCAGCCCCGACTTCTGGCCAGGCGCGAGGTCGGTCTGCGAGGGATCGCCGTTGATCATCATCCGCGACCCTTCGCCGAGCCGGGTCAAAAACATCTTCATCTGCATGGCGGTCGCGTTCTGCGCCTCATCGAGAAGAATCGCCGCCTTCGACAAGGTGCGCCCCCGCATGAAGGCAAGGGGCGCAATTTCGATCATGCCGGTCTGGATGCCCCGCTCCACCATGCGTCCGTCCATGAAATCGTAGAGCGCGTCGTAGATGGGCCGGAGATAGGGGTCGACCTTCTCCTTCATGTCGCCGGGCAGAAACCCCAAACGCTCGCCGGCCTCGACCGCGGGACGGGATAGGATCAGGCGCTCCACCAACCCCTGTTCGAGAAGCGACACCGCATGGCCGACCGCCAGCCAGGTCTTGCCGGTGCCCGCGGGGCCCTCGGCGAACACCAGTTCATGCTTGCGCAATGCGGCGAGATAGCGGTCCTGCGCGGCGTTGCGCGCCCGCACCACGCCGCGCTTCCGCGTCTTGACGACCCCGAATGTATCCTTCGAACTCTCGACGCTGGGAAAGAGAACGCCGGTATAGGAGCTCTCGGCGATTGCGCCCTCGACGTCGCCCTCGTCCGCGGGTTGGCCCTGCTTCACCCGCTCATAGAGCATCTCGAACACGCGGCGCGCCTGCTCGCTCGCTTCCTTGGGGCCCTTGATGACAACCTGATTTCCATTGGCGTAGGCCGACACCCCGAGGCTGCGCTCGATCCGCGCAATGTTCTGGTCGTAATGGCCAAAGACAATGGACGCCGCCGCATTGTCCGGGAAAGCGAGCGCGATTTCTGCGGGTTTGGATTCGCGGAGGGTTGAAGAAGCGGCAGGCGGGGCGACAACGCGCGTCGGAGAGCTTTCCTGCGTCTTCAAATTGGCGATTTCCTCATTTCGCTTGTGCGACTCGGCGTCCAAGTCGACGAATCCCGATTGGCGACATTCAAGCCCGCTTTCACGACATTGGCGAGACAATTCGCCCTTGAAGCGAATTCGGCCCGACCCCAACAATCTCGACTTCCGCCAGCCGCCCGATCGCCGCAGCCGGTCCGTCCGCAAACACCGACTGCATATAGGGCGAGCGGCCGATAACCTGGCCCTCATGCCGCCCCGGCTTCTCGAACAGCGCCTCCATGCGTTGCCCCACACCTTTTTGGTTGAACGCTTGCCGCTGCCGCTCGAGAATCGCCTGGAGCGCGGCAAGCCGTTCGCTCTTCGTCTCCTCGTCGATCTGAAGGTCCATCTCCGCCGCAGGGGTTCCTGGCCGCGCCGAATATTTGAACGCATAGGACGAGGCGTAGCCGACGGCCTCGACGAGGCTCAACGTCTCTCCGAAATCGGCTTCCGTCTCGCCCGGGTAGCCGACGATAAAGTCCGACGACAGCGCGATATCCGGCCGCGCCGCCCGGACCCGCGCGATCACGTCAAGATAGTCGGCGGCGCGATGCTTCCGGTTCATCGACTTGAGCACTCGGTCCGAGCCGGACTGTACGGGCAGATGAAGATAGGGCGCGAGCTTCTCGACTTCGCGATGCGCGGCGATGAGGTCGCCGCTCATATCGTTCGGATGCGAGGTGGCGTAGCGAATGCGCCGTACGTCGGCCAGCGCGGCGACCTCGCCGATGAGTTCGGCGAGAGAGGCGGCTCCTCCGGAGCGCGAGCGGCCATGATAGGCGTTGACGTTCTGGCCGATCAGCATGACCTCCCGGACGCCCGCGTCGGTCAGCCGGCCAACCTCCTCAAGAATCGCGGCGACGGGCCTGGAGGCTTCCGCTCCGCGTGTGTAGGGGACCACGCAGAACGAGCAGAACTTGTCGCAACCCTCCTGCACGGTGACAAAAGCCGAGACGCCCCGGCGGCGGATCGCCCTTTCCGCGCTCGGGGGGAGGCGCTGGAACTTATCCTCGGCTGGAAAATCCGTGTCGACGATTCCGGGCCGGCCCTCTGCCTCGCGCAAGAGCTCCGGCAGGCGATGATAGCTCTGCGGGCCGACGACGACATCGACCGCCGGCTGCCGCCTGACGATTTCCGCGCCCTGCGCCTGAGCGAGACAGCCCGCCACGACAAGGGTCGTCTTGCGGCCTTCCGCACGGCGGCCCTCCTTGAGCTCGCGGAGCTTTCCAAGCTCCGAGTAGATTTTCTCGGACGCTCTTTCCCGGATGTGACAGGTGTTGAGAATGATGAGGTCCGCGTCCTCCGGGGTCCCGGCCTCGCTGAAGCCCACGGACGAGGCGAGGTCGCCCATGCGCTGCGAATCGTAGACGTTCATCTGGCAGCCGAAGGATTTTATGAAGGCCCGGCGGGCGACGCCCTGCGGCCGCGCCGCATCGGCGGGAACATCTTCGAGAAGGATCGATTCAGACAACAAGGGTCTCCGGAAACCCTGCTATGTAGGCCATTTCCTCGGCCGAGAAAACAGGGCTGGGCGCTTTCGCCCAAAAGCCATAGGGAAATCGAGCCTCACGCCAGCCGCCGCCGTCGCCTCAGCACCAGCGCCACCGCCCCCATCAGCGAATCGTTGCCGGTGAATTTGCCGCGCTCAATCCGGACCCGCTGTGCTTCGGGAACGTCGCCGCGCTTTATCAACGTGTGTCGTTCGTAGGATTCGATCAGCGGCTCCATCAAGAGCGGCCCCGCAAGCGCGCCCCTTCCCGCCACCACAATGAGGCCCGGATTGAGGATGGCGCCGATCATGCCGAGGCCGCGGCCGGCCACCTGCGCTGTGTCCGCGATCAGACGTCGGCATCCGACGTGGCCCTCGGCCGCGAGGCGAAGCAGGTCCTCGATCGAGACCGGCCGCCCGAATAGACGCGAGGCCGAAGCGAGCGCAGGATTGAGGCTCGCGGTCAGTTCGAGGCAACCGCGATTCCCGCATCGGCAGAGGTCCCCATTGGGATCGAGCGTCATGTGGCCGAACTCGCCGCCCGCCCCGGCGACTCCTGTGATGACCTGCCCGCGGCTAACAATAGCGCCGCCGACGCCGACGTCGATTTTGAACAAAACAAAATCCTCGCAGCCAACCGCCGCGCCCCAGGTCATCTCCGCAATCGCGGCGCAATTGCTCTCGTTGTCGGCGAAGATCGGAGCCTCGACTGCCGGCTCGAAGACCTCCCGGATATTGACGCCTGCCCAGGTTGGGATGATGCTCGCCCTCTGCACGCGGCCATCGGGCGCGATCGGCCCCGAAAAGGCGACGCCCACGCCAAGGAGACCCCGCGACGGCAATTGTTGCTCAGAGTAGACTTTCCGGATCTCTCGCCGGACCGAGTTCACGGCGGCCTCGGGCGAATAGTCGAGACCCAGTGCAATACTTCTTTCAGAAATGACGGAATGCGAGACGTCCACCAGCATGACGTGCACGTGCTCGCGGGAGAGATGCACGCCAATACAGGTTCCCGCTTCCGGATTGAGCGCGAAGGCCGCCGCAGGCCGGCCTATGCCTCGGGCGGAATCCTGCGCAGCTTCGACGATGACGCGCGCACGGCGCAGTTCCGCAAGCGCCATAGAGATTGTGGAGCGAGCCAGCCCCGTGGCGCGAGCAAGCTCACCGGCGGAAACAGGACCGCGCTCGCTCAAGATTTGGACGACGCGCGCCTCGGGCGTTCCGACGTCACGGTCGTCGAGCAGCGAATTGAGATCGTGACCCACGAACCTGCGCTTTCCGGATTGACTTCTTATTTTCTTTCGAAATAGAAATAATTGCCTTTGAAAGAGGGTGCAAGGGCCGGCGAGGCGGAATGATAACCGCGCGGCTTTCGAAACGGAGGAAACGATGCTGACGAGGAAGGTCGCCGCGATCGGAGCAGCCGTCTGTCTGCTCTCAGGCGCCGCTCACGCTGAGCCGAAAACCAATCTTCTGCACCAGTGGTCCGAAGGGTCGGACGCCGCGGCGATCGCCAAGCTCGGCGAGATGTTCACCGCCGCCGGAGGCAAGTGGGAGCAGACGCCGATCTCCGGCCATACCGCCAATACGCTGGCCAAGCTCCGCGCCGACGTCATCGCCGGCAACGCGCCCCCCGCGGTGCAGCTCAAGGGGCCGGAAATCGCCGAGTGGAACCAGACCGGCAAGATGGCGAATCTCGACGATCTCGCCAACAAGGAAGGCTGGGACAAGGTCGTCGCGCCCGAACTTCTGCCCGTGATGAAGCCGGCCGGCCACTGGGTCGCCGCGCCCATGAACATCCATCGCATCAACTGGATCTGGGGCTCAACCAAGGCGATGGAGAAAGCCGGCATCAAGGAACTGCCGAAAACCTGGGCCGAGTTCAACGCCGACTGCGAAAAAGCCATCGCCGCCAAGCTCATCTGTCTTGCGCATTTCAGCCAGGACTGGACCGACGCGACGGTCTTCGAAGTGGTCGTCTACGGCGAAAATATCGACCTCTTCCGTAAAGCTTTTGTTCAGGGCGATGCGGACGCCATGCGTTCCCCCGACATGGTGAAGGCGTTCAAGGAATTTCGTCTGATCGTCGACAAGTACATGGACCCGGCGATCGCCGGGCGCGACTACAACACGGCAACCGGCATGATCACCAAGGGCCAGGCCGTGTTCATGATCATGGGCGACTGGCAGATCGGCATCTTCAAAGCGGCCGGCATGAAGCAGGGCGCCGACTATGTCTGCGGCCAGGCGCCGACCGACTGGGGCAAGCCGGGCTTCATTCTGAATTCCGACTCGGTCGCCTTCTTCAAGCAGAGCGACCCCGACTATATCGCCGGCCAGACCCTGCTCGCCCACCTTATCATGTCGCCGAAGTTCCAGACGGTGTTCAACGAGACCAAAGGCTCCATCCCTGCGCGCCTCGACGTCGATCTTTCGAATGGCTTCAATGCCTGTCAGCAGGAGTTGCAGAAAGACTTGCAGGCTTCGATCAAGGACGGAACGTTGGTGCGTTCGATGGCGCACAACATGACGGTGCTGCAGAAGTATCGCGGGGCGATGATGGAGGTCATCACCTCCTTCGTGAACGACCCGAAGATGACGCCCGAACAGGCGGCCAACGCGATGGCCGACGCGGTGGAAGCCCAGAAATAGCAGCCAGGTGGCACGCGAGGGCCTTGCGCCCTCGCAGGCGCCAGTCAAGTTCGCGAGGCTCGCCCATGGCGAATATCTCGGCGCTAAACAATGCGGTGGCGGCGGGACCCGGCTGGCGCGTTCGCGTGCGCGCTTGGGCGCCCATCCTCGTCATCGCGCCGACCGCGCTCGTCAGCCTCGTCTATGTGTTTGGCTTCACCCTCTGGACGCTTTACATCTCGCTTTCCGACAGCAGCCTTCTGCCGAGCTATGGTTTTGTCGGCTTCCAGCCCTATGCCGATCTCTGGGCCAATCATCGCTGGAAGATCGCCTACGAAAACCTCTTCTTCTTCAGCGCGATCTATGTGGTGGTGTCGATGGCTGTCGGGCTCGCGCTCGCCATCGCCATCGATCAGCGCGTGCGCGCCGAATCCATGTGGCGGACGATCTTCCTCTACCCGCTCGCCGTGTCGTTCGTGGTCACCGGCACGGTGTGGAGCTGGCTCTATAGCCCGAACGCCGGCATAGAATTCTTTGTCCGCCATCTCGGCTGGAGCGACTTCACCTTCCGCCTCACCACCAATCGCGAGCTTGCGATCTACGCGATCATCGCGACAGGCGTCTGGCAGTCCTCCGGTTTCGCGATGGCCCTGTTTCTAGCCGGCCTGCGATCGGTCGACCCAGATCTCGTAAAAGCCGCGCAAATCGACGGCGCGAGCCGCGCGCGCATCTACCGAAAAGTCATCCTGCCGACGATCGCGCCGATCTTCATCGCGGTGGCGGTCGTGCTGCTGCAGTTCGCAATCAAGACTTTCGATCTCGTCGTGGCGTTGACGGGCGGCGGTCCGGGCATCGCCACGACCTTTCCCGCCAACTACGTCTACGACCTCATGTTCCAGCGCGGGCAGATCAATATCGGCGCCGCGGGCGCGATCATGATGCTCGCAGCCCTCGCCGTGGTGCTCGTGCCCTACGCGCTTTGGATTGTCTGGCGCCAACGCCGGGAGGCGCGCGCCCATGGCTGACATGGCCCTCAATGCCGAGATCGTCGCGGCCTCGCGCGCCGAAAGCCGCCGCTATCTCATGAGCCGGCTCGCCATATATGGGTTCCTGACTATTTTCGCGTTGATCTATCTCCTGCCGCTGTTCGTCGTCGTCGCCAATTCCTTCCGCAGCCTGCCGGAGATCACGCGCAACGGATTGATCGGCATTCCGCATCAACTGACCCTGCACGCATGGCCTGAGGCGTGGTCCAAATTCTGCGTCTCCGGCGCCTGCGCGGGCATCAAGCAGAACTTTTACAATTCGCTTCTGATGACGATTTCGGCGACGATCATTTCGACGCTGCTTGGCGCGCTCAACGGCTATGTCCTGTCGAAATGGCGCTTCCGCGGCTCGGAGATCCTGTTCGTCTCCATCACGCTTGGCGTCTTCATGCCCGGCCAGATCGCGCTGATGCCCTGGGCGTTTATTCTGGGATCGCTGCATCTGTCGAATACGATCTACGGCCTTATTCTCGTTCATGTCGCCCAGGGGCTGTCGTTCACGACGCTCTTCTGCCGGAATTATTACGTCAACATTCCCGACGATCTCATCAAGGCCGCGCGTATCGACGGCGCGGGATTCTGGCGCATCTTCTACAAGATCGTTCTGCCGCTCTCGCCTCCCATTCTTATCGTGACCGTCATCTGGCAGTTCACTGGCATCTGGAACGAATATCTCTTCGGGGTCGTGTTCACGAGCGGGCCGCAGCAGCCGGTGACGGCGGCGCTTGTCGCGCTCTCGACAAGCCAGATGAACGCGCGCGCCTATGACGTCGCGAGCGCCGCGGTGCTGATCGGCGCGCTGCCGCCCCTCCTCATCTATTTCTTTGGCGGTCGATATTTTGTACGTGGACTGACCCAGGGCGCGATCAAATGACGAGGGCTCAATGGCGACCCTGACGATCTCCCATCTGCGCAAGCGTTTCGGTTCCGTCGAGGTGTTGAAGGGCATCGACCTCGAGGCGAAGACGGGCGAGTTCGTGGCGCTGGTCGGCCCCTCAGGTTGCGGCAAGTCCACCCTGCTGGCGATGATCGCAGGCCTTGAAACCGTGAGCGAGGGCGAGATCCGCATCGATGGAAGGCTCGTCAACGCTGTCCCGCCGAAGGATCGCGACATCGCAATGGTCTTCCAGTCCTACGCGCTCTATCCGACGATGACGGCGCGGCAGAACATCACCTTCGGCATGGAGAGCCGCCGCGTGCCGAAGGCGCAGCAGGACGAGGCGGTGAAGCGCGTCTCGGCCCTGTTGCAAATCGAGCCCCTGCTCGGCAGGAAGCCCGGCCAGCTCTCCGGCGGACAGCGCCAGCGCGTGGCGATGGGCCGGGCGCTGGTGCGCGACCCGAAGCTGTTCCTGTTCGATGAGCCGCTTTCCAATCTCGACGCGAAACTGCGGGTCGACATGCGCACCGAGATCAAGAAGCTGCATCAGCGCGTCGGGAAAACGACGGTCTATGTCACGCATGACCAGATCGAGGCGATGACGCTCGCAACCCGTATCGCCGTCATGCATCAGGGCGCGCTACAGCAATTCGACGAGCCCGCGACCATCTATGCCCGGCCGTCGAACATGTTCGTCGCAGGCTTCATGGGGAGCCCGGCGATGAATTTCGTTCCCGCCATGCTGACGGAATCGGATGGAGGGCTCGTCGTCAACGTCGCGCTCGACGACGGCGCCCAGGCTTCGCTGCCCTTGCCCTATGCTCCGGCGCGCCGTCCGCGCGACGGAAAGGTGATGCTCGGCGTGCGGCCAGAACATCTTTTCCGCTTTGACGCGGACCTCAAGGCGCGCAAACCTGCTCTTGCGGCGCTCGTCGCGCCCGTCGATGTCGTCGAACCGACCGGCGCCGAAACGATCGCTGTCTTGAAGCTCGGGGAGGTCGACGTGGTCGGCCGCTTCGATCCCGATGGCGCGCCCCGCCTCGGCGAGCGCCTCAACCTCGGAGTCGACATGGCCAACGCCTGCCTGTTCGACCCGAGCGACGAAACTCTGATCCCGCGAGCCGCCGCTTGACTTTTGCGACCTATCCGAGTTCTCGCCGGCCGCGTCGTCTTCGTGAGCGGCGGGGCGACGGGGATCGGTGCGGACATCGTCCGCGCGTTTGTCCGCAATGGAGCCCGCGTCGGCTTTGTCGATCTCTTGCGAGAGGCTGGGGAAGCGCTGGTGAGGGAGACGGCGGAGAAGGGCGAGAAGCCCCTGTTCATCGAGTGCGACGTCACCGACGTGCCGGCCCTCAGAGCCGCCATCGATACGACTCGGGAAAGGCTCGGTCCGATCGGCGTGCTCGTCAACAACGCGGCGCTTGATGAGCGTCACGCTTTTGAAGAGGTCACGGAAAAATTCTGGGACGACATGCAGGCCGTGAACCTGCGTCACCATTTTTTCGCCGCCCAAGCTGTGCATCCGCAGATGAAAGCGCTCGGCGGCGGCTCGATCATCAACCTCTCGTCGATCGCCTGGCGCGGCGGCGCTGGCGAGATGCCGGCCTATGCCACGGCCAAGGCTGGCGTGGTCGGCCTGACGCGGGCGTTGGCGCGCGCATTTGGCGCCGACAATATTCGTGTCAACGCCATCGAACCCGGCGCGGTGATCACGGAGCGGCAGAAGCGGCTCTGGTTCAAGACCCAGGAGTTGATCAATTCGATGGTGCAGAAGCAAACGATCAAACACGTGCTCCTCGGCGAGGAGATCGCCCGCACGGCGCTCTTTCTCGCCGCCGACGATAGCCGGATGATCACCAAGCAATCTTTCACTGTGGATGCAGGCCTGAGATGACCGTTAGCGGGAGCACGCGCGCAGGCGCTTATGTCTTCGGCCTCAATCCCTATGGCGTGACCTATCGCCTCGGCCTGCAGGGCCAAGGCGGACCCCGCGCCAACCCGCACGGGTCGGGCCTCGAAGGCTTCATCGCGCTGGCGCAGGAGCTTGGGGCGCGGGCGCTCGAAATCTTCGATCCGTGGCTCCGCGCGATGAGCGATCGCGATCTTGCGGCGCTCAAGGAAAGGCTCGCGGGGCTCGGCATGACGCCGATCGTCAGCTGGGGCCTGATGATGGGTCCGTTCGAAAGCGCGATCCGCTCGGCGCGCGCCCTCGACGCCGAGACGATCCGCTGCGGCCTGACCACCGTACTTTGCGGCGACCGGGCGGCGCTGGGAGACGGATGGAAGGATCTTGTCGCCAAGGTCGGCGCGGCCCTGAAAGAGTACGGACCGCAAGTGGCCGACGACGGCCGCATGCTGGCCATAGAGAATCACCAGGATTTCGGCAGCGACGAACTTGTCGCTTTCTGCGAATCGACGCGCGGCGTCGGGATCTGTGTCGACGCCGGCAACACCTTTCCCGTCGCCGAAGCGCCGATGGATTTTTATGCCCGCGTCGCGCCGCATGTGCGGCATGTGCATCTGAAGGATTATCGCGTGCAGTTCACGGACGAGGGCTACCGTCTCGTGCGCTGCGCCATTGGCGACGGCGCCGTGCCGATCGCCGAGATGCTGGATCTCTTCCACGCGCATCATCCGAAGCTCACCGCGGTCTTGGAGCCCGGCGCGCTCGAAGCGCGGCACGTGCGCTTCCTCAAGCCCGAGTGGTGGCGCTTCTATCCGCCAAAATCGGCCGAAGCGCTGGCCCGCTGCCTCGCCGCTGCGCGAAAGAACCATCTGCCGGACGACGCCGACTACCGCACGCCCTGGGAGAAGGGCGAGGACGGCGCGCTCGCCGACTACGAACTCGCAATGATCCGTCGCAGCGCCGCGAACATGCGCGCGCTCGGCCTTTGAAGGACATAAGGACAGGCGCAGGCATGACAAAGGAACTCAGCGGCAGGATTGCGTTCGTCACCGGCTCGGGCCGCGGCCTCGGACGGATTATGGCCGAGCGTCTCGCCGAACTTGGCGCTGACCTCGCCATCCATGATCTCGACTTCAAGGCGCCCGCTAAATACGGCGAGGCGGCCGATCTCGACGCGGTGGCGAAGCAGCTGGCGCGCCACGGCGGGCGCGTCGTTTCCGTCACCGGCAACATCGGCGACAAAGACGCCGTCGCCAAAATGAAGGCCGACATCGAGGCGAAACTCGGGACGGTGGACATTCTGGTGAATTGCGCGGGCGGCGATATCGGCGCTTCGGGCGGCAAGCCTGTGCCCAATGATTCGCTCGGCATTCCGCTCGAGGACATTCGCGCCCTGACCGAGAACAATCTCTACGGGACGATCCTCGTGTGTCAGGCGTTCGTGCCGCCCATGGTGCAGGCGGGCAATGGCTCGGTCATCAACATCGCCTCGGCGGCGGCGCATTTCGGCGTGACCAACGGCGTCATTTATGCGGCGCTCAAGGCCGCAGTTATTCACTATACCCGCTGCCTCGCGGCCGAACTCAGGAAAGAGGGCGTGCGGATCAATGCGGTCAGCCCCGGCGCGACCAAGACGGCGCGCTTCCAGGCGACGCGCGTCGTCGATCCGGTCAAGATGGATTCGTCCGGCCGCTCGCTCGACCGCTACGCGGAGCCCGACGAAATCGCTGACGCCGTCGCCTTTCTTGCAGGCCCGCGATCGAAATTCATCAACGGGCAGGTCTTGAGAGTCGACGGCGGAGAGACGCTGTTCCCGGGGTAGGCGTCTTACACGAGCCGGCTCTGCCGCTTGGCCGCAGCGATGAAACTGGCGAACAGCGGGTGCGGCTTGAACGGCCGCGACTTCAACTCCGGATGATACTGCACGCCGATGAACCACGGATGATCCGGAAACTCGATCGTCTCAGGCAATAACCCGTCCGGCGACATGCCGGCGAAGCTCATCCCCTTGGCCTCCAGCGCCTCGCGATAGGCGGTGTTGACTTCGAAGCGATGGCGATGGCGCTCGGAAATCTGGGTGTCGCCGTAGATCTCGGCGATCTGAGAACCAGGCTTCAGTTCGGCCTTGTAGGCGCCGAGCCGCATCGTGCCGCCGAGGTCGCCCTCGGCCTTGCGCACTTCGAGTTCGTTGCCGCGCATCCATTCGGTCATCAGGCCGACCACGGGCTCGGAGGTCGGGCCGAATTCAGTCGAATTCGCGCCCGCGACCCCGGCAAGCGAGCGGCAGGCCTCGATCACCGCCATCTGCATCCCGAAGCAGATGCCCAGATAAGGCACCTTTCTTTCGCGTGCGAAGCGGGCTGCGAGAATTTTTCCCTCCGCGCCGCGCGAGCCAAAACCGCCCGGCACCAGAATGCCCTGCACCCCGTCGAGATGGGCTGCCGGATCGTCGCCCTCGAAAATCTCGCTCTCGATCCAGTCGAGTTTCACGCGCACATGGTTGGCCATGCCGCCGTGATTGAGCGCCTCGATCAGCGATTTGTAAGCGTCCTTGAGGCCGGTGTATTTGCCGACGACGGCAATCGTCACCTCGCCTTCCGGATTGTGGTACGCCTTGGACACGGCTTCCCACCGGCGCATGTCCGGTTTCGGCGCGGGCTCGATGCCGAAGGCCGCCAGCACTTCCCGGTCGAGTCCGGCATCGTGATAGAGCGCGGGCACGTCATAGATCGAGGGCGCGTCGCGCGCCTCCACCACCGCGCTTTCGCGGACGTTGCAGAAGAGGCCAAGCTTGCGCCGCTCCTCGCGCGGAATTTCGCGGTCGGTGCGGCAGAGCAAAATATGCGGCTGGATGCCGATCGAGCGCAGCTCTTTCACCGAATGCTGCGTCGGCTTCGTCTTGAGTTCGCCGGCCGTCGGAATCCATGGCACGAGCGTCAGATGGACATAGACGACATGCCCGCGCGGCAGGTCATTGCCAAGCTGGCGGATCGCCTCGAAGAACGGCAGGCCCTCGATGTCGCCGACCGTGCCGCCAATCTCGACCAGCACGAAATCGACGCCTTCGTTGCCCTCGAGGATAAATTCCTTGATGGCGTTTGTGACGTGCGGAATGACCTGCACCGTCGCGCCCAAAAAATCGCCGCGCCGCTCCTTCGCGATCAGCTCCTGGTAAATGCGGCCGGTGGTGATGTTGTCCTGTTTGTTGGCGTTTCGCCCCGTGAAGCGCTCGTAATGGCCAAGGTCGAGGTCGGTTTCGGCGCCGTCATCGGTGACGAAGACTTCGCCGTGCTGGGTGGGGCTCATCGTCCCCGGATCGACGTTGAGATAGGGGTCGAGCTTCCGGAGCCTGACGGTGTAGCCACGCGCCTGCAAAAGGGCGCCCAAAGCCGCCGAAGCCAAACCCTTGCCGAGCGAAGAAACCACGCCGCCGGTGATAAAAAGATACCGCGCCATGGGATTTGACCTCTAGCCGGTCCGGCTCGATTCGGCCAGACTTAATTCAAGGGCCCGAATTCATGGGGAAAACGAGGGGGAAATGCCCGAAAACGTGTCTCACCTGGCCGCGGACGACGGGACGAAGATCCTGGTGCGCCATTGGCCGACAAAGAAGCCAAGGGCAATTGTGCAGATCGCGCATGGCCTCGCCGAGCACAGCGCGCGCTACGGGCGCCTCGCGGCGGCGCTGAACGCCGCCGGCTATGAGGTTTACGCGAGCGACCATCGCGGCCACGGACCCTCAGCGTCCGCCGCCGATCTCGGCCATCTCGGCGACGGGAACGGGTGGGCGAAAGCGGTCGGCGATCTGTGGACGGTCAACCGCGCCATCGCAAAGGCGACGCCGGGCGTTCCCATCGTCCTCCTCGGCCACTCGATGGGCTCCTTTCTCGCCCGCGGGTTTGCGGCGGAACACTCGCAGGCGCTATCCGGCCTCGTGCTGTCCGGCTCGAACGGCGCGCCGCCAGCCATCGCCACGGCGGGGCGGGTGCTTGCGCGGATCGAGCGGATGAGGCTCGGGCCGCGTGGAAAAAGCGCGCTTTTGAACCAGATGATGTTTGGCGATTTCAACAAGCCGTTCCGTCCCGCCCGCACCCCGCTCGACTGGCTTTCGCGAGACGAGAAGGAAGTCGACGCCTATGTCGCCGACCCGCTCTGCGGCTTTCCCTTCACGACGCAGCTCGCCATCGACCTTCTCGACGCGCTCCCCAAGGTGACCAGCCGCAGGAGCCTGGGCCCGATCCATAAAGATATGCCGGTCTACGTCTTTTCGGGAGCGCTCGACCCCGTCGGCTCGAACATCAAGGGGCTATTTGCCGATCTCCGCGCCGCAGGCTTCGTGCGGCTGACGACGCGCCTTTATCCCGAGGGGCGGCACGAGACGCTGAATGAAATCAATCGCGAGGAAGTGACGCGGGACCTTGTGAAGTGGCTGGATGAGAATGTGAGGGGGTGAGCGACCGATGGGTCGATCTTCTATCCCGCCTTCGCCGCCCGGCGCTTCTTGCGCGGGGGAACTCCAAACGACGCAATGACCGCTTCGCTTGTCTTGCAGAGGTTGCCGCTGGGGCCTTCGGTTCCGACGCTGCGGCGGCTCACACGCGCGCCTTCGATAAGCAGGGTCAACGTGTCGGCGAGCAGATCGGGCTGCGAGGCGCCGGCGGATTTGCAGAGGGTCGCGAGCCGATCGCGCTGGCGGGTCTTGAACTCGCCGATGACTTTCAATCCGGGATGGCCCTCCTCCGTAAGCTCGACCGCCGCATTGGCGAGATCGCAGCCCCGTTTGTCCTCCGCGATGAACCGCGCCGCTTCGTCGACGAACGCGTAAAGCTGCCCTGCTGGGTCATGAGGGTGAGCGGTTTCGATTCGCGCCCAGGCGGCGTCCGATTTTTGCGCTTTGCAGTTGAGATATTCGAGGATGAGATCGTCCTTGGAACCGAAATGCCGATAGAGCGTCATCTTGTTCGTGCCAGCCGCCTCGGCGATCGCGTCCACGCCTACGCCCCTTATGCCGTGCCGGTGAAACAGATCCTGCGCCGTCTCTACGATCCGTTCGCGCGGTTTTGGCGCGCAGCCGTCGCCCGATACGACGCGAATTTCGGGAATTGCACTTTCTTGGATCATTTCTCTTGACTGACCTGTTACCGATCGGTATCTAGGGACGGTACTGACCGGTAACACCTCTTGGAGCCGAAAGTCAATCTGATCTGAAACCATACGAACCTAAGGAATGCGTCATGTCGCCGCAGACGAACCCGGCCCTCGAAAGCCTCCTCGCCGATCCGCTCATCCAGAAGGTGATGCGCGCCGACCGCGTCGAGCCGAAAGCTATTCGGTCGCTCGTGCATCGCGTCGCCACGGCGCGCGGCAACTCCGATCCGGGAGTGCGGCCCTCGTTTCTCGGAACACCCCTGCCCTCGGGACCGTTGACCTTCGTCCGGGGCGGAGCTTGCGGCGCCGCGCTTTGCTGCTAGCCTTTCCAGGCGAGCGCAAAGCCAGCTAGACGCCGTACGGGCCGGCGGTTTCCTCCCCAGCCGCCGGCCCCCTATTCTTTGAAGGCCATGATGATCCCGCTTTCCATCCTTGAACTCGTCCGCGTGACCGAAGCTGTCGACGCCGGCGGCGCGCTGCGCAATGCGCGCGCCGTCGCCGCGCATGCGGAACGGCTCGGCTATCAGCGGATCTGGGTGGCGGAACATCACAATATGGCCGGCATAGCCAGCGCCGCGACCTCGGTCGTGCTCGGCTATATCGCCGACGGCACGCGCACGATCCGGGTCGGCGCGGGCGGCATCATGCTTCCCAACCACGCCCCATACGTGATCGCCGAGCAGTTCGGGACGCTGGCGCGCCTCTTTCCGGGCCGGATCGACCTCGGGCTCGGCCGCGCGCCGGGCACGGACCAGCTGACGCTCCGCGCGCTTCGCCGCGCCCCGGAGGCGGCCGAAACCTTTCCGCAGGACGTGATGGAGCTGCAAGCCTATTTCGCGCCCGCAGCGCCCGGGCAGCGGATTCAGGCCGTGCCCGCGGCGGGGACGGACGTGCCTTTATGGATTCTGGGGTCGAGCAATTTCGGCGCGATCTTCGCCGCGGAACTGGGACTCCCCTACGCCTTCGCCTCGCATTTCGCGCCGGATTTCCTGATTCCGGCGCTTGAAATCTACCGCAGCCGGTTCAAGCCGTCCGAGCAGCTCGACCGGCCTTATGCGATGGTCGGCGTCAATATCGTGGCGGCCGAGACGGACGCGCAGGCGCGGCGTCTCGCGACCACCCAGCAGATGTCCTTCGCCAATATCTTTCGCGGCGCGCGAGGCTTGAGCCAGCCGCCGATCGACGACATCGAGACCTATTGGTCGCCGATGGAAAGGGCGCAGGCGATGCGAATGCTCGCGCGCTCCATCGTCGGGTCGCGCGAAACCGTGCGGGCCGGGATCGACGCGCTGGCGGCCGAGACGCAAGCGGACGAACTCATCGTCGTCTCCGACGTCTATGACCATCCGACGCGGTTGAGGTCTTTCGAGCTGATCGCCGAGGCGGCCGGGATCACGGCGGCCCGCGACGTACGCCTCGCGGCGATAGCTTGAGTCGGACGAGCGAGAAACTTTCCCTTCGGCTCTGACGGGATCCATCCCGAGGCTCGCTTTGCAGGCCCGGAGCGGGTCGGTTTTGGCGAGCCGGACCGCTGAGCAAGCTCAGCCGGTGCGCATCTCGCTGCGCTTGATACGCCAGCGCGCCGGAGTTGTCCCCGACCAGGCGCGAAACGCGCGCGTGAAGGCGCTCTGGTCTGCAAAGCCCAGGATCGAGGCAATTTCTGCAATCGGCTTTTTCGTCCGCAGCATGGACTGCGCCGCCTCGTATTTCGCCATGTCCGCGAGGCCTGAATAGGTCGCGCCATGCGTTGCGAGTCGGCGCGCAAGCGACCGGGGGTTCAGTCCCATGGCCTGGCAAAGGCTATCGCGCGAAAGGGCGCCGGCGGCGATGCGGGCGCGCAACACCGACCTGACCGACGAGACGAAATCGCCCGGCGCGTGAGCGACGGCTTCTTGGTGAAGCGGCGCCAGAACGGCCGCATAATCCGGGTTGCAACCGCGAGCCGGCGCGTCGAACAAAGCCGCGTCGAACTCAAGGTTGCCGGCGCCCCTTCCATAGTCGATCGGCGCCCCGAAGAATTTTGAGAACGGCGCCTTGTCCCGCGGCGGATCGCGGGTGAGCTGGACGCGGTCGGGACGCCATGAGGGCCCGCACAGCGAACGCATGATGTTGAAGACAATCGCCATCGCTGCGTCGACGATCTGGTCTTCGTTCTCGAGCTTGGTGGCGACGACCGCGTAGCCGAACGAGCCGACCCCGTTGCGCTGTCCCCAAATCACGGTTCCGCCGGTGTCGGTCGTCTTCAGGCCGGCGGAGATGACCTGAAGCGCGTCGCGGACGGTGGGCGAGTGGAGAGCCAGAAGTCCCGTCAAGTCCGATGCCCGTCGGACCAGTCTTCTCGCCCACGCGAAGTCCGAAATCCTCACGTCCCGTCGCCTGCAAGCAACACGAGACGAGACGGTCCAGGGCGGCGAAACTTAAAACGGATTCCGGATCGTCGAAAGCGCTGCGGCTCAGACCTGCCCGGCGCAAGACGACGTCTAGGTCCGCGCCAAACTCTCTGAGCGTATCGGGAATCGCGGCGATATTGCGGATCTTGACCGTCGCCCGGTGGGGTTCGATTGAAGAAATGGAATCCATTGCCCCCCCGGCGGCTCGACTGGAGCCGGGTCGCCCCTGTCCCATTTAGTCAAAATGTTGCTCGCAAAGTCAATGACCGAAACGGCCTCGGCGAATAAGACGGGCTCGGGGTTCGGGCAAGGCCGGCGTGATCAAATGTGCAAGCCTCTCCGCCCCGCCGGGACGGTTGTTTGATTGACCCGGCCGTCCCGGCTTTTCTTCCTCGAAATCACGACAGTCCGGAGTTTTGAACATGAAGACGATGCTTCTTGCGTCGGCGGTGGCGGCGATAGCGCTAGCCGGCGTGGCGAAGGCCGATCCCGTCGATCTCTCAGCCTACGTCGACGCCAATGGATATATTGATGTCCAGACGCTGACCTGCGGGCAGCTTGCCAACACCTATCAGGAAGACGCCAACGCCCTGGCGACGTGGTACAGCGGCTGGTACAACGGCCTCGCCCACAAGCACTTCCTTGACTATAAGAAAGGCCGCGAAGCCGAGCATCTGGTCATCGAATATTGCAAGGCTCATCCAGACGAAAAGATCATCCACGCAATCGGCGTCGTCTTCAAGGATATGCACGCCGAGGCGATGATGATGAAGAAGTAAGGAGCCTAAAGAGCCGAAGACTCCTTAAACGGAACGGTGTCGCTATCGGCGGCGATTGCAAAGAGGCTGGAGGAAATAAACAGATGAAGATGATCACATTTGCAATGCTTGGACTTGGCTTTATGGCGGCGTTGCCGATGGAGGCAAACGCGGCCGTGTGCGCGCGCGGCGTTTATCGGGCCGGATGCGCGGGCCCGCGCGGAGCGGTCGTGACCCATCACGCGCCGGTCGCCGCTCGTTGTTACTATCGCGCCGGAGTGCGCGTCTGCCGCTGACGCGAAAGATATGACGGCAGAAAAAGGAACGCTGGCGGAGCTTGCTCCGTCAGCGTTTCTGTCCGGCAAGCAGATAGGGAACGCTATGAAACTCCATTGGTTGTCCGGCGCGGTCGCAGCGACCGCCCTCATGGCGTTGTTGCAAGGCTTTCCGGCTTCAGCCCAGCAGATCACCGGCACGCCGGGCTCGCCCGGCGCGACGCTAACGATTGAGGGAAACCAGCTTCCGCCCCCGCCCCTGCCGTTCAACGGCGTCATCAAGGAGACCGCGGCCGGGTCGACGCCCTATTGGCCGCCGCGCGTCGTGCCGCCGAAAGGCGCGCCGAACGTGCTTCTCATCATGACCGACGACCAGGGTTACGGCGTCTCCGGCACGTTCGGCGGCGTCATACCGACGCCGGCGCTCGATCGCGTCGCGGCGGCGGGCCTGCGCTATACCGAATTCCACTCGACCGCCCTCTGCTCGCCGACGCGCGCGGCGCTGATCACCGGCCGCAACCATCACGCGGTCGGCTACGGCGTGATCGGCGAATTGTCGACGGGCTATCCGGGCTACGATTTCATCATCGGGCCAGACAGCGCCTCGATCGGCAGAATTCTTCGCGACAACGGTTATGCGACATCGTGGTTCGGAAAGGATCACAATATTCCGACCTACCAATACAGCGCGGCGGGGCCATTCACTCAGTGGCCGGTCGGAATGGGCTTCCAGTACTTCTATGGCTTTCTCGGCGGCGAGACCGACCAATGGACGCCTTATCTCTATCGCGACACCAGCCCGGTTTATCCGTGGGTCGGCAAGCCCGGTTACAACCTCACCACCGATCTCGCGGACGACGCCATCCATCACCTGCGGGAGCTGAACGCCTCGGCGCCGGATACGCCATTCTTCCTCTATTATGTGCCGGGCGGCAGCCATTCGCCCCACCAGCCGACGCAGGAATGGATCGACAAGTTCCACGGCAAGTTCGACATGGGCTGGGAGAAGCTGCGCGAGCAGATTTTCGCCAACCAAAAGCGGCTCGGCGTGATCCCGCCCGGCACGCAGCTTACCCCTTGGCCGGACGGTCAGGAAGCCTATGGCGGCGCGAAGCTGCCGCGATGGGACTCGCTCT
Organism: uncultured Alphaproteobacteria bacterium; assembly: GCA_963824465.1. Lineage (GTDB taxonomy): Bacteria > Pseudomonadota > Alphaproteobacteria > Rhizobiales > Beijerinckiaceae > Roseiarcus. The sequence goes on along the minus strand of CAWGPL010000010.1, from coordinate 293,089 downwards.
CGCTGATCCAGAAGACGCTTTATGCGCGCGAGGCCGAAGTGTTCGCGGCCTATACCGCCTATACCGACCATGAAATCGGCCGCGTCATTCAGGAACTCGGGGACGAAGGCAAGCTCGACAATACGCTGATCATCTACATTGTCGGCGACAATGGCACGAGCGCCGAGGGCACGCTCGAAGGCACGTTCAATCAGCTGACCGCTTACAACGGCATTCTGACGCTGCCGGAAGTCGTACAGATGCTGCACTACGAAGACTGGGGCTCACACAACACCTATCCGCATATGTCGGTCGCCTGGTCCTGGGCGTTCGACACGCCCTTCAAATGGACCAAGCAAGTGGCCTCGCATTTCGGCGGCACGCGGCAGGGTCTGGCGATCTCGTGGCCCGGGCATATCGAGGACACGGGCGCAATCCGCGCGCAGTTCCATCACGTCATCGACATCGTGCCGACGATCCTCGAGGCCGCGGGCGTCAAGGCGCCGACGACGGTCGACGGCATTCCGCAAAGGCCGATCGAAGGCGTGAGCATGGCCTATACGTTCGACAAGGCGAACGCCAACGCCCCGTCGAAGCGCGCCACGCAATATTTCGAGATGCTCGGCAACCGGGCCATCTACCATGACGGCTGGATCGCGGCGACGACGCCTCCCGCCGCGCCATGGCTTCTGGCCACCGGGAAGCTGCCCGACCTCGAAACGGGCTACAATTGGGAGCTCTACGATATCGCGAAAGATTATTCCGAGGCGGACGATCTAGCCGCGAAGATGCCGGACAAGCTCAAGGAAATGCAGGCGCTGTTCAAGACCGAAGCGGAGAAGAACAACGTCTTTCCGCTCGACAACAGCGGGTTCTCCCGCCTGCTGACGCCGCGCCCGAGCGCCACCGCGGGCAAGACCGATTTCACCTATGTCGGCGAAAATGTCGGCATTCCGGTTGGCAACGCCCCGAGCATTCTCGACCGCGATTATACGATCACCGCCGACGTCACCATTCCGAAAGGCGGCGCGGAGGGTATGATCGTAACGCTCGGCGGCCGCTTCGGCGGCTACGGCCTTTATCTGCTCCACGGCAAGCCGGTCTTCGACTACAATTTCCTCGCTCTCAAGCACACGCGATGGGAGGGCGGCCTGACCGGGGAGGACGTGTTCAGCCGACCGCTCTCGCCGGGCAAGCACAAGATCGTGTTCGACTTCAAATATGACGGCCCGGGCCTCGCGAAAAGCGGAACGGGCGTGCTCTCCGTCGACGGACATGAATTGTCCAAGAAGACCATCGAGCACACGATTCCGCTGCTCATGTCGATCGACGAGACCTTCGATGTCGGCGCGGACACGCGCACGCCGGTGGACGATAGTTACGACGTTCCGTTCGCCTTCACCGGCACGATCGACAAGCTGACTTTCCATCTCGGACCCTCGCAGATCGAGGCCGCCGACAAACCGGCGATCGACGAGGGAATGAAGAAGTCCGACAACTGAGTCTGTTGAAGCGCCACGAACGGAAGCCTTGTCGGGCGGCGAACGCCTCGCCGCCCGAAGGTCACCGTCGTCGGGGCGGCTAGTAAGTGGCGGGGGTTCCGCCGAAAGCGCCGCCGACCACCTGGAAGGGCGCTGCGGCGACGCCGCCGGCCGCATTGAACGGCGCCGCGAACGGTCCGCCGTAGCCGCTAGCAGGGATGTAAGCATAGCCGGGGCCGCCGAAGAGCGCCGACACGCCTCCCAAAACTCCGCCGACGACCCCGCCCACGACGCCCCCGGCGCCGTAAAAGACGGACTGCACCGCCTGACCGGTTCCGTTCACGACGCTGCCCACCGCGCCCACAGGCCCAAAGACGAAGCCCGGTCTCTGCGCCGGCATCGGCTGCGCATGAACGACGATCTGACGGCTCTCGCCGTAATGGGCATAGTGGCGATAATGGGGGTGCGCGTAATGCCCGTGGGCGTAATGCGTGTGCGCGTAGTGTTTGTGCATGGGGGGCTGTTGCGCCGAAGCGGGGGCGGCGATGGCAAAGGCCAACGTCGCCATCCCGACTGTCGCCACGGATAGACCAAGTGTGTTGAATGACATGAAACGACTCCTATGGCGGGGCAAACTCCGCCCTTACCCAACTCAACGACCGACGAACGACATTCGGACCATTTTTTGGCGCCGAGCGGCGTTAACGTTTTCGTGAACACATGCGAGCCGCCCGATTTCCACGACGGGCGAGCCTCGTGACGGCGCCCGCGGCAAAGGCTTCCCGCTTACATTTGCCCGTCCCGCCCGATACGCTCAGAGTCCGGCCCTTCCGAGGCCATTCCTGTAGACGCGCGCACCCGCCCATCGGTCGGGACCTGAGCGGTGAGCCGCTCGTTTGAAGTTATTCGAAACGAACGTGTACGGCTATCGTCGCCCTCCCCCGGCGAAAATTTAGTAAGTCAGGAAAGGCGGGCGTGAAGAAACAAGAAAGGAGCGATAGACTGAGGCGAAGGGCTTTGCTGCATTGAGCGGGGAGACAACGCAATGGCCGAAATCACCCACCGATTCGTCGAAGCCAACGGAATCCGCATCCATCTGGCGGAGGCGGGCAGCGGGCCGCTGGTCCTCTTCTGCCATGGCTTTCCCAAATCCTGGTATTCGTGGCGCCATCAGATCCAGGCGGTCGCGGAGGCGGGCTACCACGCCGTCGCGCCGGACATGCGCGGCTATGGGCAGACGGACGCGCCGCAGGAGATTGATCGCTACACGATCCTGCATCTCGTCGGCGACATGGTTGGCGTTCTGGACGCGCTCGGCGAGCAGCAGGCCGTCGTCGTCGGGCACGACTGGGGCGCGCCGGTCGCCTGGCATTGCGCGCTGCTGAGGCCGGACCGGTTCCGGGCGATCGCGGCCTTGAGCGTACCCTTTTTCCCGCGCGGCTCGGGCCGGCCGACGAATGCGATGCCGCAGACGGAAGCGTCCTGGTTCTACCAGCTCTATTTCCAGAAGCCGGGCGTGGCGGAGGCCGAGTTCGAGCGCGACCCGCGCGACACGATCCGCCGCGTGCTCTATTCCGCCTCGGGCGACGTTCCCCGAAAGCCCGGCAAGGCGGAAGGCGACCGGGCGCCCGGAATGGTTCCCCGCAACGGCGGCTTCCTCACGCGCACCTTCGACCCCGGCGAGCTTCCCGCGTGGCTGACCGAGGCCGACATTGATTTCTATGCGGCCGAATTCGCGAAAGCCGGCTTTCGCGGCGGACTGAACTGGTATCGCAACATCGACCGCAACTGGGAGCTTATGGCCCCCTTCGCCGGCCTCAAGGTGTCGATCCCCGCCCTCTACATGGCGGGCGACCGCGATCTCGTGGTCGGCTTCCCGAAGGTCGACCAGCTGATCGCGAACCTGAAACTGTTCGTCCCCAAGCTGACCGAAACCATCATGCTGCCCGGCTGCGGCCACTGGACGCAGCAGGAGCGGGCAAGCGAGGTCAACGCGGCGATCCTCGCCTTCCTCAAGGCTCTTTGAGGATGGCTCATCCGAACGGTGGCGAGCCGGAGGAGCGGACGCGGAATGTTTGTGAAAGGCGGCCCGATCGGCTAAGTTCCCCCCGGGGGCTGGCCCCCGGTCCGGACAAGACCAATGATTGGCTTAGGCGGCCCGAGTCCCCATATTCCGTTGAAGCGCCTCCCGGCCGAAACGGGATGTCACCAGAAAAGGCCACGTGCATGGATTTTCTCAAGCCACGGTCGCACCGCATGAACCGCCGCCGCCGAATCTACGAAGGAAAAGCCAAGGTTCTCTATGAGGGCCCGGAGCCCGGCACCCTGATTCAGCATTTCAAGGACGACGCGACCGCTTTCAACGCCAAGAAGCATGAGGTGATCGAGGGCAAGGGCGTCCTCAACAACCGCATCTCCGAATATCTGTTTCAGCGCCTGAACGACATCGGCGTCCCGACCCATTTCATCCGCCGCCTCAACATGCGCGAGCAACTGATTCGCGAGGTCGAAATCATTCCGCTCGAAGTCGTCGTCCGCAATGTCGCGGCCGGCTCACTCGCGACCCGGCTCGGGCTTGAGGAAGGCGCCCAGCTTCCGCGCTCGATCATCGAGTTTTACTACAAGAACGACCAGCTCAATGATCCGATGGTATCGGAAGAACATATCACCGCGTTCGGCTGGGCCTCCCCGCCGGAGATCGACGACATCATGGCGCTCGCCATCCGCGTCAACGACTTCCTCACGGGCCTCTTCCTCGGCGTCGGCATCCGTCTCGTCGACTTCAAGATCGAATGTGGGCGCCTCTGGGAAGGCGACAACATGCGGATCGTGCTGGCCGACGAGATCAGCCCCAACTCGTGCCGGCTGTGGGACGCCAAAACAAACGACAAGATGGACAAGGACAGGTTCCGCAAGGACCTCGGCGGCATGATCGAGGCCTATACCGAAGTCGCCCGCCGCCTCGGCGTCATGCAGGAATCCGAACTGCCGCGAGTCAACGGTCCCCGGCTCGTGAAGTGATCCGGTAACCTGTTTCCAGTCTTTGTTTGAAGCGGCGCCGCCAACGGGCGGCGACGCTCCTTTGTCGCTTGCGCGGCGTCCACGCCGCGACAGCGGATCTGTGTCAATTTGTGACAATCCCGAGACGGACCGGCAATCGTAACCGTCCGTTAAGAAAATCCGTCTCAACTCGTAAGGCTTCTTTAACGCCTGCGCGACATGCGCGCACGAGAGCCCCGAGACGGAAACCATCATGCGGACGATTGCGTTTGTCACCCAGAAGGGCGGAGCTGGAAAAAGCACGCTCGCCTCATCGCTCGCCGTAGCGGCGCTCGAGGCCAAGGAGAAGGTCTGCGTGATCGACATGGATCCGCAAGGGTCGCTCATGAACTGGACGAAGACCCGCGGCGCGACCGATGTCGAGGTCGTCGCCTCCGGCGCGGCCCGGCTTCCGGCGACGCTGGCCCAGCTCAAGGCGCGCGGCATGACGCTCGCCATTATCGACACGCCCGGCGCCGAAGGGCCGGCCTCCTCGGCGGCGATGGTGGTCGCCGACCTCAACGTCATTCCCTCGCGCCCCTCGATGTTCGATCTGTGGGCCAGCGCCAAGACCCGCGCCGCGCTGAAGGAGGTCGGGGGCGATTTTGTCTTCCTGCTCAATCAGTGTCCGCCGGCGCAGCAGACCGCGCGCGTACGCGATGGCGTCGAGACTTCTCGAGGAGATGGGCGCGCTGATCGCGCCTCTGGTTCTTTCGCGCGTCGACTATCAGGAAGCCGCCCGGCTGGGCTGGGGCGTCACCGAACTCAACCCGCAGCGGCGGCGGCCGCTGAAGAAATGCGCAGCCTGTGGCTATCGATCCGGCGGCGGCTCGCGCGCGTAAAACCAAAGACGGCGGCGCGGCGCGCGGCCTGAAGTTCTCGGCGCGAGGTCTCCTCCCCACTCGCGCCCTTACCTCGGCAGGACGTCCCCTGGACGCCCTGCCTCTTTTTTCGCGAACTATCCGCCGAGTTCGGTCCGGATCATCTGGCCATTGCGGCGAATGGTGAGATCCCACCAGCGCGCTCGCTCGGCGCAGGCCTTTTCGAGATCATGCGTCGTCACGATCTGCTGGCCGTTGACGGCAACAATGATGTCGCCCTTCTGCAGGCCGACCTGACCTGCGGTCGAATTGTCCCGAATCGAGGCCACGACCACGCCCTTGTCATGCGTCGCAAGCGAGAGCTCCTCGACCACCGCGGGCGAGAGGTTCATGACCTCCGCGCCCTCGAAGGGCGAGCGGCCCTTTATCGTCAAAGTATCGCGCGGAGGAGTTTCGGGGGCTGCCTCCAGCTTCAACGTCAGGTCGAGAGTCTTGCCGCTGCGCAAGACGGACAGCTTGGCCTCGCCCCCGATCGGCTTCACGCCAAGCCGGAACCCGACGCTCTGGGCGTCGTCCACGGTCTGCCCGTCGATCGAAGCGATCACGTCGCCGCGTTTCAACCCAGCCTCAGCGGCGGGGCTGTCCTTGTCGATATCGACGACGAGTCCGCCCGAGGGGCGGGACATGCCAAGATTTCTCGGCGATGTCGCTCGACACATTTTGCAGCGTCGCGCCCAGCCACGGGCGCCTGACCGTCTTGCCGCCCTCACGGGCGGCGGTAATGACGCTCTTGACCATGTTCGCAGGAATCGCGAATCCGAGCCCCATGTTTCCGCCCGAGCGCGAGTAGATCATCGAATTGATGCCGACGAGCTTGCCGTCCATGCCGACGAGCGCGCCGCCAGAATTGCCGGGATTGATCGCGGCGTCGGTCTGAATGAAAAAGCCGTAGTCGCTCGCTCCGACCTCGGTGCGCGCGAGCGCCGAAATGATGCCCTGCGTCACCGTCTGCCCGACGCCGAACGGATCGCCGATAGCGATCACGAAGTCGCCGACTTCGAGCTTGTCGGAATCGCCGAGTTCGAGCACCGGGAAATTGCCGTCCCCGCCCTTCAACCTGAGCACGGCAAGATCGGTGCGCGGGTCGGCCAGCACGACGGAGGCTTCGTATTCGCGCTTGTCGGACAGCGCGACTCTTACCTCCGTCATGCCTTCGATGACGTGGTTGTTGGTCACGACGAGCCCGGACTTGTCGACGATCACCCCCGAGCCCAAAGCGCGCTGCACGCGCTTGCTCTCCTCATCTCCGTTCCCAAAGAAGCGGCGGAAGATCGGATCGTCGAACATCGGGTTGCGCGGCATCGTCTGCACCCGCGACACATAAACATTGACGACGGCCGGCTGCGCGATCTTGACGACCGGCGCCAGCGAGAGCCGCACCTGCGCTCCGCTATCCGGGACGACCCGTTGCGCCGTCTCCGCAACCGCCCCTCCTGAAACGATCGCAAGGACTAGGACAAGCGCCAGACGAATCAAACGATCCTCCAAAAGACGAAACGCGCCGCCGGTACGGGCGAGCCGCGAGAAGGCTGCAGGAACGGCGCAGCTAGCGCCGGAAAGCAGCAGGAAAATGTCCGATGCGCGAAGGAGCCGACCCTTCGGGCTGCCTCTGCGCGGCGTGCTGGCAAACGAGGGCGCGACGCTCAAAACAAAAGGCCGGCCTTTAGAGGCCGGCCCTGTCCCGATCGCCGTTCGAAAGATTTACTCTTCGGCGGCTCGCGCCTGGACCGGTCCGGAATCCTTGCCCTTGGCGTCGACGTCGCGGTCGACGAATTCGATCACCGCCATTGCGGCGTTGTCGCCCTGGCGGAAGCCCGCCTTCATGATCCGCGTATAGCCGCCGTTGCGGGCCTTGTAGCGGGGACCGAGGACGTCGATGAGCTTCTTGACGAGGTCCCGATCGCGCAGGCGCGAGATGGCGATGCGGCGGGCGTGCAGGTCGCCCTTCTTGCCGAGCGTCACGAGCTTCTCGACCACCGGGCGAAGGTCCTTCGCCTTCGGCAGGGTCGTCATGATCTGCTCATGCTTGATGAGCGCCTGGGCCATATTCGCGAACATCGCCTGGCGATGCTCGGCGGTGCGGTTGAAACGGCGCTTCGCGCGTCCGTGATACATGGCGTTCTCCTTTTGGGTCTACGGCCGCCGTGCCAAGGAACGGCCGTTCGTTATCCCCTTCTCCCGCCGGCGGGATGAGGGGATCTCAGTAATGCTCCTCGAAGCGCTTCGCGAGGTCCTCGATGTTCTCCGGCGGCCAGCCGGTGACTTCCATGCCGAGGTGCAGACCCATCTGGGCGAGCACTTCCTTGATCTCGTTGAGCGACTTGCGGCCGAAATTCGGCGTCCGCAGCATCTCGCCTTCGGTCTTCTGGATGAGGTCGCCGATATAGGTGATGTTGTCGTTCTTGAGGCAATTGGCGGAACGGACCGACAGTTCGAGCTCGTCGACCTTCTTGAGCAGCGCCGGGTTGAAGGCGAGTTCGGGGATCGCATGCTGCGCCTCTTCGCGGCGCGGCTCCTCGAAGTTGACGAAGACCGCGAGCTGGTCCTGAAGGATGCGCGCGGCATAGGCGAGCGCGTCCTCCGGCGACATCGCCCCGTTGGTCTCGATCGTCATGGTCAGCTTGTCCTTGTCGAGGTCCTGGCCCTCGCGGGTCGGCTCGACGCGGTAGCTCACCTTCTTGACCGGCGAGAACATGCTGTCGATCGGCAGGAGGCCGATCGGCGAATCCTCGGCGCGGTTGCGCTCGGCGGGGACGTATCCCTTGCCCGTCATGACCGTGAACTCGATGCGCAGATCCGCGCCCTCGTCCAGCGTGCAGATGACGAGGTTGGGGTTCAGGACCTGGATGTCGCCGGTCGCCTGGATGTCGCCAGCGGTGACGGCGCCGGGACCGCGACGCTTGAGCACGAGGCGCTTGACCCCGTCGCCCTGCATCTTGATGGCGATGTCCTTGACGTTGAGGACGATGTCGACCACGTCCTCGCGCACGCCGGGGATGGACGAGAACTCGTGCAGCACCCCGTCGATGTGAATCGAGGTGATCGCGGCGCCCTGCAGCGAGGAGAGCAGCACGCGGCGCAGCGAATTGCCGAGCGTCTGACCGAAGCCGCGCTCGAGCGGTTCAGCGACGACGGTGGCGATGCGGCGAGTATTCTCGCTCAGCGCCACTTCGAGCTTCTTCGGCTTGATAAGTTCTTGCCAGTTTTTCTGGATCACGGGGGCCAAGCCTTTCAAACAGGGAACGGCTCCCCGACCGGTCGCAGCCGGAAAGCCGTAAAAACGCGCGCCCGAAAAAGGCGCGCGGGGAAGATCAGACGCGGCGGCGCTTGCGCGGGCGGCAGCCGTTGTGCGGGATCGGCGTCACGTCGCGGATCGAAGTGACGGTGAAGCCCGCAGCCTGGATGGCCCGGAGCGCCGACTCGCGGCCCGAACCGGGGCCCGAGACTTCGACTTCGAGCGTTCGCATGCCGTGCTCGGAAGCCTTGCGGACCGCGTCTTCGGCGGCGATCTGAGCCGCGAACGGCGTCGACTTGCGCGAGCCCTTGAAGCCCATGGTGCCGGCGGACGACCATGAGATCGTGTTGCCCTGCGCGTCGGTGATGGTGATCATCGTATTGTTGAACGTGGAGTTCACGTGCGCCACGCCCGACACGATGTTCTTGCGTTCGCGGCGGCGGACGCGGGTTGCTTCTTTCGCCATATCTTCAACGATCCTTCAGTCGCGCCGCCCGGCGGCGCGGAAATCCTGGCTGCCCCGAGGTTACTTCTTCTTGCCGGCGATCGGCTTCGCCTTGCCCTTGCGGGTGCGGGCGTTGGTGTGCGTGCGCTGACCGCGGACCGGCAGCTGCTTGCGATGCCTCAGACCCCGATAGGCGCCGAGGTCCATCAACCGCTTGATGTTGATCGCAACTTCGCGGCGAAGGTCGCCTTCGACCATATAGTCGCGGTCGATCGTTTCGCGAATCTGCAAGACTTCCGCATCAGAAAGCTGCGAGACGCGCTTCTCCGCCGGGATATGGACCTTCTCGACAATCTCCTCAGCCTTCTTCGGGCCGATGCCGTGAATATATTGGAGCGCGATCACGACGCGCTTATTGGTCGGAATGTTGACGCCAGCTATACGAGCCATTCGCTCATGCTCTCCATTTCGGCGGCTATTCGCCGCGGGACAAAGCGTCTCGACGTCCGGTGGAGGCCGGCCCATGTCGAGAATCCCTCAAACGCAAAAAGTCCCTGACGCTCGAAATCCGGCGCCGGGACCCTGTCTGCCTTCGGGATGGCGCGGATGTAGTGGGATTCTTGCACTTGTCAAGTGAAATCCTTTGATCGCGAATTGCGAATGCGCCCGGGCTCATAGTCCCAGACTAGGCTCAAGGCACAGAACAGGAGGCCAAGCCCGAGCCAGCCGAACCCGAAGCGGAGAAACGCCCTCTTGAAGGCCTCGGCCCAGGTTGACGGCGCCTCGCGCGAAAGGAGTTCGGGTGGAAGTCTTTCGCGAATCTCCGGCGTATCAACCAGTTGCTGGAGACGATCCGACTTTAGGTAAGGAATGTCCAGGGCTGGTCTGCCGGATAGAGGAGCAGTGTTTCCTGGCGACAAGTAACGGCGAAGGGCCTGCTCCTCATTCACTCCCAGATCGCGGCGTTCTCGGATCGATTCGCGCGTGTGTTTCAATGGATGAACCATCGAGGCAACAACAAGGACGGCCCAAACGGCCGCGGCCCAAGAGCGGAGATCCCGGAAACGAAACTCGACCGGATAGGTCGTCACGAGCCAGAAAAGACTGACAATATTGACCATTTGTCCGATCAAGAGGCCGTCAAAGTATCGGCTTTGCATCGGATATTGAGCTCGGCCGGCGGCGAGCGAGAGAATTTGGCAAAGAACCCAGCCCACGACCGCGACGTTGAACCAGCGTGGATCATGCAGGGCCGCCCGGTCGACCAAGGCGCGATACACGAAGATCACGGAGGGAACGATCAGCACGAGTTCGACGCCCATGTCGCCGGGCCAGCTGAGAAGTCTCGCGAGCGCCCACAGGAATTGCCCCACAGAGTGCGCCCGAAAGACGTCCGACGCCGGGACGTGGGGTACGAAGGCGATCAGGATAGCGGTAATCCCCGCCAGTGCGGCCATGCCGAGCCATTCCCGTCCCCCGCTGCGCCGGCCGAGTGCGGCCTGCAGCAAGTGGAGCGCCAGGGCGACCGCAAGCGTGAGCGCGCCGGACGCCATGCAGAAGAAGGATGCAAGCGCGCTCGCGATCCCACCGATCCATCGCGGCGACCCGGCTTCGCTGTTGACCAAGAGAAACAGGCTCAGGAGCGAGAAGCCGATAAGCAGATAGAAATGCGTGTTGAAGCCCAGCAATACATTGTCGTAACCGTAGGGAATCGCATTGATCAATGCGACCGGGATCATCGCCGCCGCGGCCCAAGGCCCCTTCAGGATGCGGGTCAGCGCGAAGGCCGCCGCCACGATCATCGCCGAATCCAGCACCGCATTGACGATCATCTGAAGGACAACGTCCCAGTATCCGGACACGCGGAGGAGCGACAGAACGAGGAGACGGGTGAAGACGATCCGATGCTCGTTGAACGGCGCGAAGAGATCGGAGACTGCAAGTCTTCCGTCAACATAGGGGACGATGAGGCCGGCTGCGTCGCCGTCCCATTCGTCCATAAACGGGGTCGAATTGCCGGCGTAGTGAATCAGCGCGGCACGGGATCCGAGCACGATCAGGAACAGCGAAAACAGCAAGAGCCATGGCCGCTTTGCCGGCGCCCTCGAATGGGTGTCGAGGGGCATATGTCGGAATCCCTGCACTCCGTCCCCTTTTTTTCAAAGTTAATAACGATACAATAATGTCAAATATCAGACGCAACTCCCGACGAGCGAAACCTGCCGGCGGGCAGACCCGAAGAGCGCAAATTCTTTATGCGGGTTCGCCGCGCTCCTCTCGCAAATTCGCCGAATTCCCTTTATAGCGCCTGCCGCGCCGTAGCCTCATCGCGTCTCCATCGTCGGCTTTCCGGCCACATGCGAAGAGGAAACCCCGAAGGAACGTTCATGAACCGAATGCTTACCGCGCATCTGCGCTCGATGGCCGCCGCATGCGCGCTCGGCTTAGGCGCGACTTTCCTGCTCGCCGCCCCGGCTTTCGCCGACGCCAAGGTGGTCGCCAAGGTCGACGGGCAGCCGATCACCGAGCAAGACGTCGCCATCGCCCTGGCGGACATCGGTCCGGGCCTGCCGCAGAAGCTCGACCCCGCCCAGCGCCAGAAATATGTGCTCGACTATCTGATCGACCTCAAGCTTGCCGCCAAGAAGGCGGAGGCCGAGAAGCTCGACCAGTCGCCGGACTACGCCCAGAAGCTCGCATATTATAAAGAGAAGCTGGCGATGGAGGAGTACCTCTCCAAGGTCGCCAAGGACGCCACCACCGAGGAAGCCGAACACAAGGCCTATGACGAGGCGGCGAAGGCCGAGCCTCCGCAGGAGGAAATCCACGCCCGTCACATCCTCGTGCCCACCAAAGAAGAAGCCGAGAAAGCGCTCGCCCGCGTCAAGGCCGGCGAGGATTTCGCCAAGGTCGCGACCGAACTTTCCAAGGATCCGGGCGGCCAGGGCGGCGACCTCGGATGGTTCACCAAGGACCGGATGGTGCCGGAATTCGCCGACGCCGCCTTCAAGCTGAAGAAGGGCGAGGTCTCCGAGCCGGTGCACACCCAGTTCGGCTGGCACATCATCAAGGTCGAAGACACCCGCATGAAGACTTTTCCGCCCTTCGAGCAGGTGAAGGATCAGGCGGCGCGCTATGTCGCCCAGAAGGCGCAGAGCGAGGCGGTCACCTCCCTTCACAATGCTGCAAAGATCGAGAAGTTTGATGCGGACGGCAAGCCCCTGCCGCCCGACGCGCCGGCTGCGGCCGAGGAGCCGGCCGGAGCCGACAAGTCGAAGACGCCATGACAGGCCACGCCTAGCGTGCAACGCGACCCGCCGAAAGGCGGGCCTTTTCGGACGTTTCTCGGCGCGCGCCTTCAGGGCGCGGTCGATCGGCTCCGAGACGTTGCGCAAAAGTTGCGTCGCCTACACGCCCTAGGAAAGATCGCCGATGGCCGCCCCTGCTCCGCTCTCGCCGCTTGCGCCGAAAGCCTACCCGTCGCTTCCGCGCGTGGCGGGGGTCCGCTTCGCGACTGTCGCCGCCGGCGTCCGCTACACGGGCCGCACCGACGTGATGATGGCGGTGTTCGACGAGCCCGCGGCGGTCGCGGGCGTGTTCACCCGCTCGAAATGCCCCTCGGCGCCGGTGGACTGGTGCCGGGCGCATCTTGCGGACGGCAAAGCGAAGGCGCTCGTCGTCAATTCCGGCAACGCCAACGCCTTTACCGGACACAAGGGCGTGTCGGCGGTCGAAGCGGTCGCTCACGCAACCGCGAAAATCGTCGGCGCGAAGGCCGGCGAAATCTTCATGGCCTCGACCGGCGTCATCGGCGAGCCGCTCGATCCCGAGCGCATCACGCGTGCGCTCGCGCAACTGAATGAGGAGGCGCGCGAGGACGGACTGTTCGAAGCCGCCAAGGCGATCATGACCACGGACACCTATCCCAAGGTCGCGACCGCCCGGGTCAAGCTCGGCGACGCCGATGTCGTGATCAACGGCATCGCAAAAGGCGCGGGCATGATCGCGCCCGACATGGCGACAATGCTCTCCTATGTCTTCACCGACGCGCCGATCAGCGCGCCGGCGCTGCAGGCGATGCTGTCAAAGTCGGTTGATCGCTCCTTCAACTGCATCACGATCGACTCCGACACATCGACCTCCGACACGCTGATGGTCTTCGCCACCGGCAAGGCGGCGGGAGCACCGCATATTTCCGACGCCGCCGATCCGCGCGCCGCGGCCTTTCGGCGCGCCCTCGACAAGCTTCTCCTCAATCTCGCGCAGCAGGTCGTGCGCGATGGCGAGGGCGCGCGCAAGTTCATCGCCGTCAAAGTCGAGGGCGCGGCGAGCCGCAAGGCGGCGAAGCGCGTCGCGATGTCGATCGCCAATTCTCCGCTGGTCAAGACTGCCTGCGCCGGCGAGGACGCCAACTGGGGCCGGGTGGTGATGGCGGTGGGTAAGGCCGGGGAGAAGGCCGAGCGCGACAAGCTCGACATCTCGTTCGGCAAAATCCGCGTCGCGCATAAGGGACTGCGCGATCCGGATTACGACGAGGCGGCCGCTTCCGAATATATGAGGCGCGACTTCATCGAGATCACCGCCGATCTTGGCATCGGCGCGGGCAAGGCGACGGTGTGGACCTGCGATCTCACGAAGGAATATGTCGCGATCAACGGCGACTATCGCTCGTGACGTCGCAAGGCGCGCCGATGAGCGTCGTCGCGTGAAGCTTTTGCTTGTCGTCGCCGCCGCGCTCATCGACGCCGACAACCGCGTGCTTCTGGCGCAACGCCCCAAGGGCAAGCAGCTTGAGGGGCTGTGGGAGTTTCCCGGCGGCAAGCTCGATCCCGGCGAGGGGCCGGAGGATGCGCTGATCCGTGAGCTTGGCGAAGAACTCGGAATCACGGTGAAGCCGCCGTGCCTCGCGCCGTTGACTTTCGCCAGCCACGCCTACGAGGACTTCCATCTGCTCATGCCGCTCTATGTCTGCCGGCGTTGGGAGGGTTTCGTGCAGCCTCTCGACGGGCAGGCGCTCAAATGGGTGCGGGCGAAGAATTTGCGCGACTATGCGATGCCTCCCGCCGACGCCCCGCTCATTCCGCATTTGATGGATTTGCTCGGCTGATCTCTCCCTCGTGGCGGCGCGCGCCGCTCTTCCCCGAGGTCATGCATGGCGTTACGCTCTCTTCTGCTCTTTCTCTCGTTTGCAGCGACTGTTCTCGCCGGCGGAGCCGCGCCCGCGCAGGCAGAGTCGCCGACCTACGGCCCGGAGCTTCAGGGCTTCGCCTATCCTTGGCCCGTGCATGACTTCGCTTTCGAGTCGCAGGGACAGCGGGTCGTCATGCGCTACATGGACGTGGCGCCCACTGCGAACGCAAACGGCCGGACGGCCGTCTTGCTCCATGGCAAGAATTTTTGCGCCGCGACTTGGGAAGGAACGATCCGCGCGCTGAACGACGCGGGGTATCGCGTGATCGCGCCCGACCAGATCGGCTGGTGCAAATCGACCAAGCCCGAGCGCTATCAGTTCACCTTCCAACAGCTCGCGACGAACACGCACGCGCTGCTTGCTTCGCTTGGAATTGAGAAAGCGATCGTCATCGGCCACTCGACCGGCGGCATGCTCGCGACCCGATATGCGCTCATGTTTCCCGATGCGACCGCGGCGCTCGCGCTCGTCAATCCCATCGGTCTTGAGGACTGGAAGGCGCTCGGCGTTCCCTATCTCACCGTCGATCAACAGATCGCTCGCGAAAGGGCGACGACCGCCGAGCGCATCGGCGCCTACGAGAAAGCGACCTACTACGCCGGCCAATGGCGGCCCGAATACGACAAGTGGGTAAACATGTTCGCAGGGATGATGCAGGGGCCTGGCAAGGATATCGTCTCGCGCAACATGGGGCTCATCGACGACATGATTTTTACCCAGCCGGTCGTCTACGAATTCCCGCTCGTGCGCGTCCCGACCCTGCTTATGATCGGCGACAAGGACACGACCGCGATCGGCAAGGATCTCGTCTCGCCGGAATTGCGCGCAAAGCTCGGCCGCTATCCCGAACTGGCGCAGAGGACGAAGGCCGCGATACCCGGCTCGATGCTGATTGAATTCCCGGACGCCGGCCACGCGCCCCAGATTCAGGAGCCCGAGCGGTTCGACAAGGCGTTGATCGAGGGACTGGCGAAGCTCGGCGCATAGGCGCCGCTCACACGCCCTCGGGCTTGCCGACCATGATCGAATAGAGCGAGCCGTCTCCAAAGGCGCGCTCCGCGGCGCGCTTGAGGCTCGAGGGCGTGACCGCGGCGATCAGGCGATTGCGCTCCACGAGCCAGTCCGGCGAGCGGCCCTCGAGCTGAATGTGGACGAGCTGCGAGGCGATCTTGAGCGACGTGTCGAAACGCAGCGGATAGGAGCCGATGAGGAACGTCTTGCCCTTCTCCAGTTCCTCCTCGGAAAGACCTTTCAGGGCCACGTCGTGGATTTCCGCCGAAGCGACGTCGAAGGATTCCTTCGCCCGCTCATTCTTCGTGGTCGTCCCGCCGTAATAATAGCCGGCGTAGTCGAGCGCATGGAAATTGCCGAACACCGTATAGGCGAGGCCCCGCTTCTCGCGCACTTCACGGAAGAGGCGCGATGTCATGTTGCCGGAGCCGCCGAGCACATGGGAAGCCACCACGCTCGCGATAAAGTCCGGATCGTCGCGCTTGAGGCCCGGCCGGCCGAAGCGGATGGTCGACTGGGGCACGTCAAGCCTTATCACATCGACCTTGCCGAGGCCCGTGAAGGAAGCCTCCGGGACAGGCTGGAGGTCGCCCTTCTTTGGCAGGTCGGCAAAAACCTTGTCGGCCAGCGTCGCGGCGCTCTTCTCGTCGATCGCGCCGACAACCGCGATGACAAGATTGTCACGCGCCAGCACGCGCTTCGCCGATCGAACAAGGTCAACGCGATCGATGCGAGCAAGACTCTCGAGCGAACCGTCCGCCGGCTGGCCATAAGGATGCCCGGCGAAAGCGCGCGCGCGCCAGGCGCGCGCGGCGACCGAAGCCGGATCATTGGCGTCGTGACGAAGGCGGGCGTTCGAGGCCTCGCGGACGCGAAGGAACGGCTCCTCGTCGAAGCGGGGCGCATTGAGGGCGAGGCGCAGAAGCTCCGCCGCACGGTCCAAGTTCTTGGCGAGCGTGCGCATGCGGCCGGTCATGTGATCGCGGTCGTTATGGAACGAGATCTCGATCGCCTTTTCGTCCAGGGCCCGCTGGAAGCCTTGCGCGTCCAGATCTCCCGCCCCCTCGTCGAGCAGGCCCGCGACAAGCGTGCCGAGCCCGGCTTTGTCCGCTTCGTCCTGCGCGGCGCCGCCGCGCATCGCGAATTCGAGCGAGACGAGCGGAACGGCGAAGGATTCGACCAGCCAGAGCGTGAGGCCGCCCGGCGTCGTCACCGTCTTGACATTGACAGCGGTATGGGCGGCGGGAACGGAGATGTGTTTCTGCATGGACGTTTCCAAAAGGCTTCTTTACCGGCGACCTGTCAGGCGGCTTCGGCCTGCGGCGCCTTGAGATGACCCGTCACGGCGGGCTTGTGTTCCAACCATTTTCGCCCGGCCGCCATCACGGCTTCGGCGTCGACCGCCTCGATCTTGGCGGGCCATTCCTCGACTTCGCGCACCGTCTGCCCCAGCGCCAGCGAGGAGCCGTACCAGCGGGCGAGATCGGACTGGCTGTCGCGCGCGTAAGTCGCATCGGCGACGAGCCGGGTCTTGGCGCGCTCCAACGCGCCAGGCTCGATGCCCTGTTGCAGGAAGCGGGCGAGCGCGTGGTCGAATTCCGCATCGAGCGCCTCGAGAGAAACGCCCGGCGCCGGGGTGATGTTGACGATGAAGCGACTCTCGTCGAGCGCCGTCGAATGGTAATAAGCCCAGGTCGAGACGGCGATCTTCTTCTCGATGACCAGCGTCCGGTAGAGGAAGCTCGTCATGCCGCCGCCCATGAGATGGCCGAGCACTTCGAGCGCCTCGGACTTGCCTGGCGCGGCCGTCCGGCACGAAGGCGTCAAATAGTGGCGCTGCCAATTCGGCTGCATCACTTTCTCGTCCGTCACCGTCACGACGCGGCTTGCGACCGGCGGCGGCTCGGACGGACGAACGCGGCGCGGCCTCTCGCCGCGCGGCTTCACCTGCCCGTAGGTTTCCTCCGCGAGGCGGCGCGTCTCTTCCGGGTCGGCGTCGCCGGCGACGATGAGAATGGCGTTCTCCGGCGTATAGAAGCGATGGTAGTAGGCGAGCGCGTCGTCGCGCATCAAACCCTCGATCTCATGGCCCCAGCCGATGATCGGGATGCCGTAGGGGTGGTGGGTGAAGAGCGTGGCCTGCACGGCCTCGCCAAGCTGGGCGCCCGGATCGCTGTCGGAGTGCATCCGGCGCTCCTCCAGAACGACGTCGCGCTCGGGCGCGACAATGTCGTCGGTGAGGACGAGTCCGGTCATCCGGTCCGCCTCGAACTCCATGCAGGCGCGCAGGTGCTGGCGGGCGATCTGCTGGAAATAGGCGGTGAAATCCGGGCCGGTGAAGGCGTTCTCCTGCCCGCCGACCTCGGAGACGAATTCGGAAAATTCGCCCTTGGGATGAGTTCTTGGTGCCCTTGAACATGAGATGTTCGAGGAAATGGGCGATGCCGGACTTGCCCGGCGGATCGTCCGCCGCGCCATTGCGGTACCAGACCATGTGGGTCACCACGGGGGCGCGGTGATCCGGGATGACCACGACTTCGAGGCCGTTGTCGAGGGTGAAGTTGACGACGTTCGAGATCGGGGTCTGTACGGTCATGGGCGTCCGTAAGGTTTCAAAAAGCGTCCTCCCCGACGGCCGAAACCTCCGGTCATGACGGTTGAGCGACATATAAGGCGCCGAAGCTTGAGGCGCTAGCGGGTAAGGGCGGCCGGACCCGCCTGCAACCGCATCGTCCGGGCCTTGCGCGCGGCGCGCGAGACGCTTATCGAGCGCGAAGCCCGCCTCGCGCGCGCCTCCCCGAGATTCCATGCCCTCTCCCCGTCACATCCTCACCCTCTCCTGCGCCAACCGGCCGGGCATCGTGGCGAGGGTGTCGGCGGCGTTGTTCGACGGCGGGTTCAACATTCTCGATGCGCAGCAGTTCGACGACACCGTGACCGGCGATTTCTTCATGCGGGTCGAGTTCAACGCCGCATCCACGGATGCGAACCCGGCCGCGCTTGACCGCAGCTTCAAATCCATCGCCGCGGACTTCGGCATGAGCTGGTCGATGCGTCCGGTCCGACCGCGTCAAAAAGGTCGCGCTCCTGGTCTCCCGCTTCGACCATTGTCTCGTCGACCTGCTCTACCGCTGGCGCAGCGGCGAAATGCCGATGGATCCGGTGGCGATCATCGCCAATTATCCCCGCGACACTTACGCCCATATCGATTTCGGCGAGATCCCCTTCCACTATCTGCCGATCACCCGGCAGACGAAGATGGAGCAGGAGACGCAGGTCTGGGAGACGATCAAGGCGTCGGGGGCGGAGCTCGTGGTGCTCGCCCGCTACATGCAGATCCTCTCGGACGGCCTGGCGGCCAAACTGCAAGGCCGCTGCGTCAACATCCACCACTCCTTTCTCCCCGGCTTCAAGGGCGCAAAACCCTACCATCAGGCGCATGAGCGCGGCGTGAAGCTGATCGGCGCCACCGCCCATTTCGTCACCTCCGACCTCGACGAAGGCCCGATCATCGAGCAGGACGTCGAGCGAATCAGTCATCGCGACACGCCCGACGTGCTCGTCCGCAAGGGGCGGGACATCGAGCGCCGCGTTCTCGCTCGGGGGCTGGCCAACGTGCTGGAGGACCGCGTGCTGCTCAACCACGGCAAAACGGTGGTTTTTTCGGGCTAGCGTCGGAACTCCTTGACATTACCTATTGTTAATCCCCCAGACATGACGGCGCCGGCCGATACGGCTAAGCCGTTCTGGGTATAGCCCGGGCTGTCGCCGCCCGGGCTCCGTCTGAGGGCGGACCTGTGGAAAAACCGCGTCGCCGCCGTGTCGGCGCCTATGCTTCGGCCCGATCTTCCGAAAAAGACAACACATTTCGGCCGCGAAGCATTATGATGGTCCAAAACGCGCCGCTGCGGGGCGCAAGAACAATCCGAATGGAGCCTCATGCCCACGATTGCCCTGGTCGACGACGACCGCAACATCCTGACCTCCGTCTCGCTTTCGCTTGAGGCCGAGGGCTACAGGGTCCAGACATACACCGACGGCGCGAGCGCCCTCGAAGGTCTGAAGGCCAATCCGCCCGACCTCGCCATTTTCGACATCAAGATGCCGCGCATGGACGGGATGGAGCTTCTGCGCCGCCTGCGCCAGAAGTCCGACCTGCCGGTGATCTTCCTCACCTCGAAGGACGAGGAGATCGACGAGCTCTTCGGCCTGAAGATGGGCGCGGACGATTTCATCCGCAAACCGTTCTCGCAGCGGCTGCTGGTCGAGCGCGTCAAGGCGATCCTGCGCCGCTCGAGCCCCAAGGACGGCTCGACGCCAAAGGAGGCGGAGGCCAAGATTCTGGAGCGCGGCCGGTTGAAGATGGACCCGGAGCGCCACACCTGCACCTGGGACAATACGCCGGTGACCCTCACGGTGACCGAGTTCCTGATCCTTCAGGCGCTGGCGACCCGACCCGGCGTGGTCAAAAGCCGGAACGCGCTCATGGACGCGGCCTATGACGATCAGGTCTATGTCGACGACCGCACGATCGACAGCCACATCAAGCGGCTGCGCAAGAAGTTCAAGGTGGTCGAGGCGGAGTTCGAGATGATCGAAACGCTCTATGGCGTCGGCTATCGATTCAAAGAAGGATAAGTCTGGGCCCAAGCCCCATGAACATCGAGACCCGCCGCGCGTCCTCTGCCGGCGCGCGCCCTCGGCGCGCGAAGCGACAGTGGCTGCGCGCGCGGGTCCGGTTTGCGCTGCGGGTTTTCAACGCGCGCTTCTCCTCCTCGCTCACCCGCCGCATCGTCGTTCTGAACCTCGGCGGCCTCGTCGTGCTGATGGGCGGCTTTCTGCTGCTCAACCAGTTCCGCGCCGACATCATCGCCGCCCGGGTGCAGAGCCTGACGACCCAGGCCGACATTATCGCCGCCGCCATCGCCGCCTCCGCCGCGGTCGAGACGGACACGATCACCATCGATCCGGACAAGCTGCTCCAGCTCCTGCCCGGTCAGTCCGCAGCGCCAAGCGATGAGGACGCGATCGAGTTCTCGATCAATCCCGAGCGGGTCGGCCCGGTCCTGCACCGTCTCGTCACGCCGACCCACACGCGGGCGCGCATCTTCGACCGCGACGGCAGCCTTCTTCTGGATTCGCGCTCGCTTTCGGCTCGCGGCCTTGTCTTGCGATCCGACCTCCCCGAGCCGGAGCGCAAGCAGGACCTCCTTGAACGCTTCACGGCCTATCTGCGCAGCTTGTTCGCCTCGCACTCCCAGCTCCGTGTCAAGGATTCCTGGTCGGTCGACCTGAAGGCGATGCCCGAAGTCGAAGCCGCCCTGCACGGGCAGACCGAGTCGCGCAGCGCGCATCAACCATGACGGCGAGACGATCGTCTCGGTCGCGGTGCCCATCCAGCACATGATGGCGACGCGCGGAGCGCTCCAGCTTTCGACTCAAGGCGGCGACATCGACCATGTCATCGCGGCGGAGCGCTGGGCGATCCTGCGATTTTTCGCCGTGCTCTCGGCCGTCATGTTCGTACTGTCGCTGGCGCTCGCCAACACCATCGCCGAACCGGTCCGCCGCCTTGCCGACGCTGCCGAGCGTGTCCGGCGCGGCATCCGCTCGCGCGAGCAGATTCCGGACTTCACCTGGCGCACCGATGAGATCGGCCATCTTTCGCGGGCCTTGCGGGAAATGACGCGGGCGCTCTACACGCGCCTCGACGCCATCGAGAGGTTTGCGGCCGACGTCGCCCACGAGCTCAAAAATCCGCTGACCTCCCTCAGAAGCGCGCTTGAAACACTGCCCCGCGTGCGCGAGGGCGGATCGCGCGACCGGCTCATCGCCGTGATGCAGCACGACGTGCGGCGGCTCGACCGGCTCATCTCCGATATTTCCGACGCCTCCCGCCTCGATGCGGAGCTTTCGCGCGGTGAGGCGGGCCCTGTCGATATGGCGGCGCTCTTGCGCGCCGTCGCCGCAATGGCGCAAGAGTCGCCGCGCAACAACGGCGCGAGGGTCGAGCTTTCGATCCCCGAACGGCGGGGAAGGCGCTCCAACGCCGACTATTTCGTGCTCGGATACGATTCCCGGCTCGCCCAGGTCGTCACCAACCTCATCGACAACGCCTGTTCCTTCTCCGAGCCCGGCGGCCTCGTCCGTGTCTCGCTCGAGCGAAGGATCGCGCAAACAATCGGAAGGTGAAGAACCGGAAGAGGTGGTGGCGGTGACGGTCGACGACGAGGGCCCCGGCATTCCGCCGCATGCGCTCGAGCGAATTTTCGAGCGGTTTTATACCGACAGGCCGAACCAGGGTTTCGGCCAGAACTCCGGTCTGGGCCTGTCGATCTCGCGCCAGATCGTCGAAGCCCACCACGGACGGATCTGGGCCATGAACCGCGCGACGGAGCGGGAAGCGACTCCGGTTGCTGCGACGCCCTCCGGCGAGGACGCCGAGGAGACCCAGCGCCATGGCGCGGGCGCGTGCTTCGTCGTCGAACTTCCCCCCTACGCGCGATGAGCGAGGGCGGCTCCGGCGTCCATGCGACGGGAGTGGTTTTCGGAGAATGCGGCGTCCTGATCACCGGCGCCTCCGGCGCGGGCAAGAGCGCGCTTGGACTGGCGTTGCTGGCCCGGGCCCGCATTTCCGGCTTTTTCGGAGCCCTGATCGGCGACGATAGGGTCTGGCTCGAGACCCGAAACGGACGACTGATCGCGCGCGGCGCCGCCCGAACGGCAGGGCGGATCGAGCGCCGCGGCGTCGGCATTCTGACCCTCCCCTTCGAATCGGCCGCCGTTGTTCGCCTGGCCGCCGAGCTTGGCCAAGACCTGCCGCCCCGGCTCCCCGATGGCCCCGACGTCCTGACGGTCGAGGGGCTCGCGATCCCGCGGCTCAGGCTCAGTCGCTCGAACAGCGCAATGGACAACTCGCTGATTGTGGAGGAAAGAATTCTGGCGATGTTTCCCATGGGGCGCCAGAAAGTGAATTTCGCTTGAACATTGCGCCGCACTGCACAAAAATGCAAAACTTGTCGCCTCTCTCCCGGCCAGACCGACGCGGAAAGCAGCAACGACGCAAAAAGCATCGGCCGGTTGACTGATGGAACTTTGATGATTGGAATGGTCCTCGTGACCCACGGGCAGCTCGCCACAGGATTTCGGGCGGCGCTGGAACATGTCGTCGGTCCGCAGTCTCAGCTCGAGACGATCACGATCGGTCCCGAGGACGACATGGAGCAGAGGCGGTCGGATATCCTCCAGCGCCGCCGCCAAGGTGCAGGACGGCGCCGGCGTGGTGATCCTCACCGACATGTTCGGCGGCACGCCGTCCAATCTCGCGATCTCGGTGATGGACGGGGGCCGGATCGAGGTCATCTGCGGCGTCAACCTGCCGATGCTGATCAAGCTCGCGACGATGCGCGAATCGACCGATCTCGATCACGCCGTGACCGAAGCGCGCGAAGCCGGCCGCAAATACATCACCATCGCCAGCAAGGTTCTGGCCGGCAAATGACCTCCTCCATCGCAGATGAGGATTGTCCGCCGGCGCCGGAATTCGAGGGCGCCCTCTGCCGTGAAATGAAAATCGTCAACCGCAAGGGCCTGCACGCGCGCGCGACGGCGAAGTTCGTTCAGTGCGTCGACCGGTTCCAGGCCAACATCAAAGTCACCCGCTGCGGGGAGACGGTCGGCGGCGATTCGATCATGGGCATTCTCACGCTGGGCGCCGGACTTGGCTCGACGATCGTCGTGCACGCCATGGGCGAACAGGCGCAGGACGCGCTCGACGCGCTCGACGCTCTGGTCGCAAACCGGTTCGGCGAGGACGAGTAGACCCGTCCGCGCGCCGGCGCGGGACGGTCGGGGTTTCGAGGCGGTCCGTTATGAGATTGGCGATCAGCCCGGCTGACGCTGAAGATCCCGGACACGATAATCCTGCCGAACAGCCGAGCGCCGATCCGGAAGTCGGAAGACGCTGGGTTTTCAATAGCCGTGCAAATGCGCGCAAGATTGGATCGCGTTGGTTTGCGCCGCCGAAACGAAGCACGGTTCCGCAGAATTCGAAGCGCTTTCGACAGGGCGAGGAGGCGCCGGCTCTTCTTGGGGCAACCGACCGCGCAAATACGCGCAAGAATGGTTCCCGTTGGTTTGTGCTGCCGAAACGAAACACGATTCCGCGGAATCCGAAGCGCTTTCGACAGGGCGAGGGGCCGCCCGCTCCACCTGGAGCGGTCGAGCATGCAAATACGCGCAGGAGTGGGTCGGGTTCGTATGCGCGGCTGAAACGAAGCAACGTTCCGCGGAATTCGATGCGCTTTCCACGGAGGGAGATTGCGCCGGGTCCGCTTGTGGCGACTTCAGCCTTGCCGAGCGCATAAGCTTTCTCGCCATAGGCTCAGCTTCAGGCTGGCTGGCCAATGCTGGCCTTATCTGATGTTCGATCTCTGCATGCCAAGGCGCGACCGGCGTGTCTCGGGTGGGGACGATGGTGTCGGTAGTCGGTTCGAAGGAAGAAGCCGTCGGCTTGGGGGATGACGTGACGGCGACAGCCGGCCCGGATGAAGGCGGCGCCGGCGAACCTGACGTCGCGGAGGAATTGCCGACAAAACGATACCAGCCCGCAGCGCCGGCGAAGACCAGAATCGCGGAAGCCGCGAAAGCGGCGACCAGCCGATGGCGGAGCACGGAGGGTCGCTTCGGCGACTCGCCCTGCACCAGGTAGGCGCGCATCTGCTCCGCAATGTTCTTCAGATGGGTCGGACCGAGATCGCGGACCGTCATCTCGAGCCGCCCCTTGACCTGCCGGTAGGCGTCTTCCGAGAGACAGACGGTCCCTGGCTTCGCGATCCCCTCCAACCGAGCAGCGATATTGACTCCATCGCCCATCAGGTCGCCGTCGTTCTCCTCGACCACGTCGCCGAGATGGACGCCGATCCGAAGCTCGATGCGCCTTTCCCGCGGAACGCCTGCGTTGCGTTCGATCATTCCGCTCTGCACTTCAAGCGCGCAGCGGACGGCCTCGATCACACTGCGGAATTCGATCAGCGCCCCATCGCCGGTGCCTTTGACGA
Source organism: uncultured Alphaproteobacteria bacterium (assembly GCA_963824465.1). Classification (GTDB taxonomy): domain Bacteria; phylum Pseudomonadota; class Alphaproteobacteria; order Rhizobiales; family Beijerinckiaceae; genus Roseiarcus. Next base: position 268,768 of record CAWGPL010000010.1, on the reverse strand, counting down.
TACGGCCATGATGCGCGGCGACGGCCGGATCGATGAGATCGCCCCGCAGGGCGCGTATGCGCGCCAGGGTCCGTTCCTCGTCGGACCCGGCGAGCCGGCTGAACCCGACGATGTCGGCGACAAGAATTGCGGCGAGCTTGCGGGTCTCACTCATCGCGACTGCCCTTCGGCTTACTATGTTAGCACACTTAAACCGCGAGATCACCGCAAGCGGTCGTGTGCTCTTTTTCAGGGTCTGCGCCAAAACCAGAAACCCGCGGGCAGCGAAAGCGATCCTTCGTCCGCGTTGCTTCCCTGACCCCCGCGCCGTTGGGCACGGCCGGCGTCAGGACTTGTCAGTCTCGACGAACCGCACTTGGTGGAGTTCAACTGACTTGCTGTCAGATGGCGATCGAAAGCTCGGTAAGTTTACATTTATCTCCGCAGCCGGATCTATATTTTTCGCGCCAATACTTACGCAATTGATTTAGAAAGAAGCTTTATTTATTTTTCTGCTTTGTATAATTTCGATGCCATATTTGAAGATACCTTGGGGAGGCGACAATGGGAAGCTTCGCTCCATTGGCAGGGGGCTTATTCCTTGGATTTATTGCGATTTCGCCAATCTCTGCGCAGGCGGGAGCGCCGCACGACTTTTTTTCCGAGGCGGTTGGAGCAGGCCCGCTCGATCGCGTGACAAGTCTCGTCGCCCCATCCCCTCCGTAAGTACAGGACAGACGGGCGCCCCCAGGCCGCGCTGACCAATCCGCACACGACAGTCTATTACGACGCCGACGACAATTTCTTCGCCTATGGCGGCCCACCCGCTGACCCGATCGCCTCCGGGGTGTCTGAGGCGTCCGCGGATCGGTCCACCGGGCAATTGAGCGCCGAGGCGGGACTGACCTCCCTCGCCACCAACTACGTGACCATTTTCGGCTTTGGCTGCGATTGCGGCTGCGGTTGCGCGGCGCAAGGATATGCTCACGCAGTCGCCGCATTCGGCGATACATTGACCTTTTCCGGTCTAAGTCCCGGAAACAACGTCATCAAGTTTTCGGTGCGCATTGAGGGTGACATGACAACGATCCCTCCCTATCAGACTGTGGGCGACAAGTTGACTGGCCAGACCTCGCTTGAGGTTCTCGTCAATCAGCCGGTTTGCTTCGATGACGGATTCTGCCCTCAGACGACCGACGCTGTCAGCTCTGCGACCGAGATCAAATGGCAATCCGAGCCCGGCTCCCCACCCATGACGATTGATCGAACTTTCAACGGTTCGATCGTTATCGACACGCAGTCCGCGACCTTTCCTATTCTCGTGGCCCTGGGCGCTTCGGGACAGTTCGGGCTGGCCGAGGATAGAGCCGTCTTTTCCTTTGACGATCTCCCGCCCGGCGTTACTTTCACCTCTGCTTCTGGCAACTTCCTGAGCGCGTCCACGCCCGAACCTGCCACGTGGGTTTTGCTGCTCGCCGGCTTCGGCGCGATCGGGTTTGCGGGCCGCCGCCCGCGGAGAGCGACAGGCGGTTGAAAACAACCTCGGGTCCGTGATCGCGCGCAAATTCAGGCCGGGATTGCTCCCGGCCACCGAGGCTTGCCCTTGTGCGATTGACGATCAGCCGGGCGGGCTCGAACGCGAGGCGGAATTAAAAAACGTCTCCTGAGCGATCCGACCTTTTCTTCACGTACCGATAGTATTTCGCGTCCGTATTCTTGGCGTTGCGGCTAATGACCGGCGCTGGGGCACGGCCGAGGCGATCGATGAGGGAAGCATCGCCCTGCGAAAGCCCCGCTCACGAGCGTGACGGGAAGGAGCCTTTTCGCAAACACAATCGTGAGCGGCGGAAACATGCGAAGTCTTGAAGCCTCGGCTCGCGACCCTCGCGCTCGCGCATTCCGCATTGAATCCATTCGGTCGCTCAAGGATGCAATGATGCGATGATGGGATGATGGACGAGCAAAAGGAAGGATCGGAACCCATGTCGCGACACGGCAACACGATGCGCGCCCTTGTCGTCGAAGAGGTTCGGGGTCCGTTTCGCCTCACTGAGATCGAACGGCCCGTTCCGGGCGCCGGGGAAGTCCTGGTTCGCATCAGGGCGAGCGGGGTCAATCCGCTCGACGCCAAGATCAGGGCCGGCGCGGCGGCGCACGCAAAGCAGCCCTTGCCGGCCATCCTCGGCATGGATCTCGCCGGCGAGATCGTGGAGCTCGGCGCTGGCGTCGATGGCTTTACGCCCGGCGATGAAGTTTATGGCCTGACTGGCGGCGTCGGCGGCCATCAGGGCTCGCTCGCCGAGTTCGCGACTGTCGATGCGCGGCTCATCGCGCTCAAGCCCAAGCGGTTCTCGATGCGGGAAGCGGCGGCGGCGCCCCTCGCCTTCATCACCGCCTGGGAAGGGCTGGTCGACCGCGCCGGGGTTCAAGCGAAACAGAAAGTTTTGGTGCAGGGCGGCGCGGGCGGCGTCGGGCATGTCGCCCTGCAGATCGCCCGAGCGCTCGGCGCCGAAACTTATGCGACAAGCTCGGCGCGGAAGCGAGCAGTCGTCGAGCGGTTCGGCGCTACGGCGATCGACTACAACGCCGAGCCGGTGGAGCAATATGTCGCCGAGCACACGGGTGGGGCCGGGTTCGACATCGTCTACGACAGCGTCGGCGGGGCCGTGCTGGATGCGTCGTTCAAGGCGGTCGCGCGCTTCGGGCACGTTGTCAGCGCGCTCGGCTGGGGCGCGCATGCGCTGGCGCCATTGTCCTTCAAGGCCGGGACCTACTCAGGCATCTTCACCCTGCTGCCCCTTCTCACCGGGATCGGCCGCGAGCATCACGGCGAGATCATGCGCGAAGCGACGAAGCTCGCCGACGCCGGCCAGCTTTCCGTCATGGTCGATCCACGGGTCTTCACGCTGGAAACGGCGGCAGAGGCGCACGCCCTGGTCGAGGCCGGCGCCGCCGAAGGCAAGGTCGTTATCGACGTTTTGTGAGAGGGTGGAAGCGGGCTTCTGCAGCCCGACGGAACTGAAACGCCCGATACATCGCGTTCCGCCAGGGAGCAAATCCGCTCATAACCCCTTGAAAAGACCTGAATCGGGCGACTTAAACCAAGCTATCTCAAGCTGGCGCCAAGCTAAACCGGCTTAACCGAAGCTATTCGGGTCTTATGCAAAGCTAACGCAAGTTAAAATAAGCATTAATATTTACATCCGGAAATCTTCGCCGAGATAGAAGCGCCGGACGTCCGGGTGCGACACGATCTCGTCCGGGGGTCCCTCGGTCAGAACATGACCGCTATGGATGATATAGGCGCGGTCGATGAGGCCAAGAGTCTCGCGGACATTGTGGTCGGTGATGAGCACGCCGATGCCGCGGCTCTTCAGGTGCCGCACGAGGTCCTGAATGTCGCCGACCGCGATCGGATCGATGCCGGCGAAAGGCTCGTCGAGCAGCATGAAGGATGGCTTGCCCGCCAGCGCGCGGGCGATCTCGCAGCGACGGCGCTCGCCGCCCGAAAGCGCGATCGACGGGGTTTTGCGCAGCCGCGCGATGTCGAACTCGTCGAGCAGGGATTCGAGGGTCGCCTCGCGCGCCCGCCGGTCGGGCTCGTTGACTTCGAGGACGGCGCGAATGTTGTCCTCGACGTTGAGGCCGCGGAAAATCGAGGCCTCCTGCGGAAGATAGCCGACGCCGAGCCGCGCCCGCTGGAACATCGGCAGGCCGGTGACGTCGTGCCCGTCGAGCTCGATCTGACCCTTGTCGGGCCGCACGAGGCCGGTGATCATATAGAAGACGGTCGTCTTGCCGGCGCCGTTCGGCCCGAGCAGCCCGACCGCCTCGCCGCGCCGGACGGAGATGCTGACGTCCTGAACGACCATGCGGCCGCGATAGCCCTTGCCGAGATTATGGACGGCAAGCATCCCTTCCCGCCCCGCAGGGGGCGCCCGAAGACGATTCTCCCGGCCGAACCACCGGCGCCGGACTCGGCGCGTCGACCCTGTCGCTGACCAGGTCGTCGCTCATGAGCGCGCCGGGGGATTTACGGGATGCGACAGGCGTCCGGACGGCAAGGCCGAAACCTCACTTCGGCTTTGCGGGCTTGCCGGGCTCAGCCTTGCCCGGCTCGGCGCCGGATTCGGAGTGAACTGCCCATGCACCCGGCCAGACTTGCCGCCACTGGTCTCGACGGTCGCCTGACCCGTCTTGAGATCGTAGGTGAGCTTGTCGCCCTTGGTGACGTTCGGCCCATCGGTCAGCGTCACGTGGCCGATCAGTTGCACCCTGTCGGCGGCCTTTTCGTAGACGCCCTTGTCGCCTGTGGCGACCTGCGTCTTCGAGACGACCGTGACCGGCCCCGCGGCTTCGAGGCGGCGGATGCCGGAATTCTGCGGCGGGGCCTTGCCCGCGCGTCGTTCGCCGTCTTCGGGCTCCGCGGCGGCGACCTTGCCGTTCGCGTCCTTGGCGTCGATCTGCTCGAGATAGACCGTCATGGTCGAGCAGGTCATCTTGGTGTCGCCCTGGACGACCACGACATTGCCCGAATAGACCGCCTTCTTCTCCTTGTCGAAATAGACCAGCTTGTCCGCGTCAATCGTGATCGGCTCCTTCGATCCCGTCCCCGGCAAAATCTGGACCGGGCTGGAAGAATCGGCCGGCGGCTCCTTCGTGGCGGCGTCCGCGCCGCTCGTGAAGGCGGCGAGCGCCAACGCCAATCCCGCCACGAAGCCCCTCGTGCGCCCGATCATGGCTTCGTCCCTTTCGCGTCGGCGGCGGCGGCTTGCGGCACGATTGTGGTTCTCACCCGCCCCTCAAAGGTCAATAGCTGACCGTTATCGCGTGCCTCCGCCCGGTCGGCGGTAATCGTGGTGTCGTTCCCCGTATGAATCTCCACCGGGTCCGCACTCTCGTAGACTCCGCTCTTAAAATCGATCTCGGCGCTTCGCAACTTGATGTCGAGGCGCGAACTACCGATGCGGATATTGTCCTTCAAGCGCATCTTCTCTTTTGCGCTGTCATAGACTCCGGAATCCGCCGTGATATGGGTCGGTTCGCCGCCCGTCACGCCGATTTCGCCGGAAACCTTGTAAAGCTCGACCTGGGTGGGCTGCTTCACATCCTGCACCGCCCGCTCCGCCGTCACCGAATAGGGCTGCCCGTCGCTGCGGTAGCCGGAAAGCCTTGGCTTCACAATGGTGACCTTGGTGCCGTCGATTCCGAGCGAGGAGAAGCTGATGCCGCTGATTTTCGCCGAGAAAGGATTGAAAATGGCGATCGCGACCATCGCGGCGACCGCCGCCAAGGCGCCGCCGAGAATCGCTTTGCGCAGGAAGCGCACGCGTCCGGAGCGCCGCTGCGCGGCGCGGAAAGCCCCCGCCCGGTCTGGCGGCTCGACCACGCCGACGCGGACCGCGCTCTCGCCTCTCGGCCGGCGCGAATCGTCGCCCCGCGGGGCCATCGCATCGCCCTGAAATTCCATCGAGGGATTTTGCACTACCATAACCGGGGGAAGAAACCGAAATGCATGGCTAAGTTAGGGCTCGCCCCGCGCCTTTTGAAGGGCAAGGGACAACGCGGGACGACGCAGCCCCAGGCGGCGAGGCCGCCGATTGCCTCTCCAGTCGATTCCGCTTAAAGGCGTGACCCTCACGCCCGGGCGCGCCGGGCCGGTAGCTCAATGGTTAGAGCCGGCCGCTCATAACGGTCTGGTTGCAGGTTCGAGTTCCTGCCCGGCCCACCATTATCATCATTGATATTGCATCGCTTTTACGAGCGTCAGGCCTGGGGCTCAGGCTCGGAAAAGGCGGACTTCATGAAGGCGTGCAGCCTCGCCTGGAAAGTCGAAAAGAACTTCCTGACTGCGCTTGACCAGATAAATCGGAACGACGACGTTCAATGCAGGCGTCGCGAGCGCCCGGAGCGAGTGATTTGCGAGTTCCTCCCGGATCGATGATTTGAAAAGCAGCGCGACGCCCACATCTGCGTTTACCGCCCGCTTGATGGCTTCGCCGTGCCCGAATTCGAGAATCACGTTGCGCCGGACCGTCCCGACCTTGAACAAGGCTGCGTCCTCGACCGCCCGGCGCGTGGAGTTCGCCTGCGCCGAGACGAACGGCAGGCGCTCGAGATCCTTCAATGCGAGCGCGACGGAATTGAATCGACCGCCGGAGCGACAGGTGAGAACCAGTTCGTCCTCGCTGATCGTTTCGATGTCGAGATCGGAGACATCCTGCAGCGGATCGAGAATTGTGACGCCGAAATCGGCCCGGCCGTCCCGGATTGCGTCAATGGCCTCGCGGGGGCTTGCGGTGAAAACGGATATGAGCCCGTGGGGGACTTGCTGGCGAAAGGCGACGATCTTCTCGGGAAGCACGTAGGAACCGAGGGTCATTGAGGTGGCGATAACCGCGGTGCCCTTCTCGCCGTGCCTGGAATCCGCAAGCTCGCGCTGAAGCTCATGAGTGCGCGAAATGATGTCCTCGGCCCAGGCGAGGACCCGCGCGCCCTCGTCGGTGATGCGCACACGCCGGCCCTGGCGAGCAAAAAGCTTCACGCCGAGCTTATCCTCCAACGATCGGATATGCGCAGTCACGACCGGCTGAGCGACATGGAGCGCCTCGGCGGCCCGGGTCACGCCCTCGAGCCGCGCGACGGTGCAAAAGACCTCCAGCTTGTGGAGCGTCAGTTCCTCGCCAATGAGTCGCATCGCCCACTCATATAGCCAAATGACTATAAATCGCAGATAAACTTGTATTGGACGATATGTAAATCCGCGACCTAAAACCCGGGCTGCAAGTCGAGATGTGGCCTCAAGCGCGTCCTGCGCCGAGCCCGGGGAGGAAATGATGCTGACAAGGCGGCTGCTAGCCACTGTCGCGGCGCTGGTCCTTTCGACCGCCGCCGCATTCGCGGACACGGCATCCAAAGCGGTCGACGCCGCCGAGGCTCCAATCTCCAGTTGGCCAGGCCCTGCCTCCGCAGTTAACGCGCCGAAGGGCAAGACGGTCTTCGTGGTCACCTGCGCCTCGCAGGGCATTGGCTGCGTGCGGGCCGCCAAAGGCGTTGAGGAGGCCGGCGCTGTCCTCGGCTGGAATGTGCGGACTATCGACGGCCGTGGCGATCCTGCGACATGGAACAAGGCCATCCAGTCCGCCGTCGCGGCCAAGGCCGATGGCGTCGTGCTCGACGCGGTCCCCCCGATGCTTGTCGGAGACGCGCTGCAGAAGGCGGCCGCCGCCAAGATCGCGGTCGTTTCCGTGTTCAATCCGCCGCCCGCAAAGAAGGACAATGTCTTTGCATATGTCCGGCCCGACCACACCGAACAGGGCCGACTTGCCGCCGATTGGGTCGCGGTCGACTCGAAGGGCGCAGCCAAAGTCGTTCTGGTCTCCGATCCGATCTTTCCGGAACTCGTCGAGCGTGTGACCGGATTCAAGGAGGCGCTGGCCAAATGTCGCGGACTGCAAGATCGTTGAAACGGTGCAGTCGACCATTGCCGAGATGGGCCAGCGGCTGCCAGGCGCGATCGCCGCAGCCCTTAGCCGCCACCCCGACGCGACCTATGTCGTCGCCCCATTCGATTCCAACGGTTTCTTCGCCAACGAAGGCGTTCGGCAAGCCGGCAAGAGCGGGAAGGTCAAGGTCGTTTCGTACGAGGGCGATCCGCAGACGATCGCGATGATCCGCGACGGCAAATACGCGATGACGATCGCTGATCCCGCGGAATGGATGGGCTGGCAGGCCGCGGACGAACTCGCGCGCGCCTTCGCGGGCCAACCCGCCGGCGACACGCCGGTCCCCTATCGCCTTATCGTGAAGACAAATGCGCCCTCGACCGCAGGCTGGATGGGCGACATGGACTTCCGGTCTCAATACAAGCGCCTCTGGGGCGTAAAGTGAGCGGCGGCGCCGTTCTTTCCGTCGCCGGCGCGAAGAAGTCGTTCTTCGGCGTCGCCGCGCTTGACGGCGTCGATCTCGAGGTTCGCCCTGGCGAGATCCATGCGCTGCTCGGAGAGAACGGCGCCGGCAAATCGACCCTGATCAAGCTGCTCGCCGGCGTGCACGCCCCGGACTCCGGAACGTTCTCGGTGAGCGGCCGGGCGCTGCCGCCCCGCTTCACGCCGCAAGACGTCATGAACGCAGGTCTGCGCTTCGTTCATCAAGATTTCGGGCTCGTCGATACTCTGAGCGTCGCTGAAAACATCGCCCTCGTCGCCGGCTTCCCAAAACGCGGCGGCCTGATCGACCATGCCGCGTCGCGAGCGAGCGGCGTGCGCTCAGCTTGAATCGCTCGATCTCTCGGTCCCTCCGCAAACCCTGGTCGGATATCTGGAGCATGCGGAGAAGGCCATCGTCGCCCTGTCGCGGGCCATGCAGGGCGGGGCGAAACTGATCGTCCTCGATGAAGTCACCGCCGCGCTGCCGAGCCCGGACGCCGGGTGCCTGCACCGCTCGATCCGCGCCGCGCGAGCCAAGGGCGTCGCCTTCATCTATGTGTCCCATCGGCTCGAAGAGGTTTTCGATCTTTGCGACCGCATGACTGTCCTGCGCGATGGGCGCAATTGTCGCGACAGCGACGCGGCAGACGTCAGCTCCGATCAGGTGATCGAATGGATCGCGGGCAGATCGGTCACCAGGGCCGCGAAGCCCGTGCCGGGACCAGACCGCAGGCGCAGGTTCGCCTGCGGGCGAGGGCCTGCGCGGCGGCGTGATCGAGCACGCCCGCTCGATATCGAGGTCGGGAAGGCGAGATCGTCGGCCTGACCGGAATTATCGGCTCTGGCTACGGTCAGATCTGCGAGTGGCTTTGCGGCCTCGACGCGCCCGAACAGGGCGCGATCCGCCTCGATGGAGCAACGCTCGCAGCGGATCGACGCGCAGCGCGCGCGACGCGGGATGTGAGGTCGTCTCCGGCGACCGCACCCGCGGCGCCTTCCCCGAGCGCACGGTGCGGGAAAACCTGTTCGCGGACAAGGTTGCGCGAAAGGATGGGACGCCCGAACCTCGCGGACGAGGCGCGCGGCAGTCCACGCCGTGCTGAGGGCGTTTCGGCGTCAGGCCGAACGACGCCGCCGGAATTCCAGATGCAGAGCCTGAGCGGCGGCAATCAACAGAAGGTCCTGTTCGCCCGGGCGCTCAATCAGAAGCCGAAACTCCTCGTCCTGATCGATCCGACGGCTGGCGTTGATATCGGCGCGCGCAGCGATCTCCACGAACTGCTGCGCGTTCGGCGGAATGGGCGCGGCGATCGTCATGGGTCGAGCGATTTCGAAGAGATCGCCGCCGATCAGCGATCGCGTGCTCGTCGTTCGCGACGGAGTTATCGGCGCAGAGCTTCTGGACGCCGATATCACTGGGATCGCCTGTTCGCTGAAGCTCATGGCGGCCATCGTCACCAGAGCCACGCAGTGGATCCGGCGATGAACGAGCCGAAAGCAGAGGCTCGCTCATGAGCATGGCCGCCGAGCCGCCGGGGCTGCGCGACAGATCGCTCGTCTGGCTTGGTCAAACAGCCTTGCGCTGCTCTTGATCGTTGTGGTGGTCGCGATCTTTTCGACTCATTCGGCCCGACACCTACTTCACCGCCGAGAACGCGCAGATGATCGCCTCGACCAACGCGGTGCTGGCGATCCTGGCGCTTGCCGCGGTGCCGCCGTTGGTTGCCGGCCAGTTCGACCTCTCGATCGGATTTCAGCTGGCGCTCGCACAATCCCTTTGTGCGGGATGTCATCCTGTTCCAGGCGGCGTTCCGCCAGCTCCTCGCCGCGCTCATCGTGCTCGCGCTGGGGATCCCGATCGGATTCGTCAACGGCATCCTCGTCGCACGCGGCGGACCTTAACGCGTTCATTGCCACGCTCGCCACGGGCATCGTCGTCCAGGGATTCACCCAGCTCTATACCGGCGGAAGTTCGCTGTTCGGCGACATGCCATCCTTCTTCCTCGATTTCGGGCGCACCGCCCTTGCGGGCGTGCCGCTCGCGCTGATCTATGTTCTTGATCGCCGCCGCGCTCATGTGGGCAGTCTATCGCTACACCGACTGGGGCCGCCAGTGCTTCGCGGTCGGCGGCAACCCGAAGGCCGCCAATCTCATCGGCATCCCGGTCAATCGGATCGTCGTGCAGTCGTACATGGCCGCGGGATTCCTCGCGGCGATCGCCGGCGTGCTCTCGTGCTCGATCCTTGGCTCATCCAACCCGAATATCGGCATGAACTATCTGCTTGCCGGCTTTCGCGGCGGTGTTCCTCGGCGCCGCGCCCGCGGGTCCCGGCCGCTTCAACGCTTGGGGCACGGTCATCGCGGTCTATGCGCTGGCCGCCGGAATCGCGGGACTGCAGCAGCTCGGCGCGGCCTTCTATGTCGAGCAATTTTTCAATGGCGGAGCGCTGCTTGCGGCGATCGCGCTCGCCAAATGGATGGCAGGCCGCGCGCTCGCGACGCGGCGCTGAGTTTGACGGGAGGATGACAATGTTTCTGGGCGTTGATATCGGCGGCACGTTTACCGACCTCGTGCTGCTCGACGAAAAGGGCGAGCTGACGACGACAAAAGCGCTCTCAACTCCCGGCGAGTTGGAGGTCGGCGTCTTCGAATGCGGTCCAAAACGCCGCCGAGCAGCGCGGCATGACGGGTGAGGAACTGCTCGCCAAGGTCATCGCGTTCGGTCACGGCACGACGCAGGCGACCAACGCGGTCATCGAGCGGGACGGCGCGCGCACGGGTCTTCTTGCGACGGCGGGCTTTGGCGACACCCTCGCCATCCAGCGACTGATGGGATTTACCGCCGGCGTCCCGGTCGACCGGCTCGGCTGGTATTCGCAGCCGCCGCTATCCCGATCCGATTGTGCCGCGCGGCCTCGTCCGCGAGGTGCGCGAACGCGTCGATCACTCGGGCAAGGTGCTTGTGGCGCTTGATGAGGCAAGCGTGCGGACAGGCCGTGCAGGAGCTGCTCGACGCCGGCGTGCAGACTTTCGCGGTCGCTTTCCTATGGTCCTTCCGCAATCCGGAGCACGAGCGGATCGCCGCGCCGCATTCATCCGCGAAATGGCGCCGAACGCCTATGTGAGCCTGTCGAGCGAGGTCGCGCCGGTCATCGGCGAGTACGAGCGCACGGCGACGGCGGCGCTCAACTCCTATCTCGCGCCGAAGGTCGTGTCCTATCTCGACGGCATCGAGCAGATGCTGCGCAAGCGCGGCTTCAAGGGCACCTTCTCGATTCTCAATTCCGCTGGCGGCGTCATGCCAGTCGCGGAGGCCGCACGACGCCCGGTCACGCTCGTTACCTCCGGGACCGACCGGCGGCGTGATGGGCTCCGTCCATCTCGCCAAGCGCATGGGATACAAGAACCTCATCACCACCGACATGGGCGGCACCTCCTTCGACGTTGCGATCGTCGTCGACGACAAGCCGCTGATGTCGGCCAACCATGAGGCCGGCGGCTTCCACATCGCGACGCCGATGATCGAGGTTCGCGCGATCGGCGCCGGGGGCGGGTCGATCGCCCGCGTCGTCGACGGCCAGCTCCGGGTCGGACCCGACAGCGCGGGCGCCAGGCCCGGCCCGGTTTGCTATGGCCGCGGCGGCAAGCGCCGACCGTGACCGACGCCGACGTCGTGCTCGGCGTCATCGATCCCGATACCTTCCTCGGCGGCAAAATGAAGCTCGATCGCGCCGCGGCGGCCGAGGCGATCCGCCGGCATATCGCCGAGCCCGCTCGGTATGACGACGGAGGAAGCCGCAGCCGGCATTCGTCGCATCGTCGACGCTAAGATGGCGGACACGCTGCGGGAGGTGACGATCGGGCGCGGGCACGATCCACGCGATTTCGTCATTTTCGCCTATGGCGGCGCCGGTCCGGTGCATTGCGCGGGCTATGGGGCGGAGCTTGGCGTGCGCAAGATCGTCGTGCCCGTCACCTCCATGGCCCATTCCGCATACGGCGCGCTCGCCGCCGACGTGCAATATTCGAACGAGCAGTCGCTGCTGATGCGCGGCGGCGGCGGGCCGCTGCCGCTCTGGAAGGGGCTGGATCGCTGCGGCAATCGAAGCGGCGTTCGCAGAGGCTCGAGGCAGATTGCCGCGATGCAATGAGCGCGCGCGGGCGTCGCCGACGCCGACGTGACGCTGAGCCGCGCTCGTCGACCTGCGTTACCGCGCGCCAGACGAACGATCTCATGATCGCCATGCCCGAGCGACCTGCGACCCAGGCGACGCTTGAAGCGCTGATAGAACGCTTCGAACAGACTTACGAACAGAACTACGGCAAGGGCTCCGCCTTCCGCGAGGCCGGTATCGAACTCACCAACGTTCGAGTCGAAGCGCTTCGGCCGCGCCCGGCGTCCCGAGCTCAGACTTTCATGCGTCGAGCGCCGCGCCAACTGCCGAGCGTCAGCGAAGATCTTCGAGCCGGTCGCCAACGCCTGGATGAAGGCGGACGTCTACAACTGGCGCGATCTGCCGAAGAATTTCGACCGTCTCGGGGCCCGCGATCATCGAGCATCCCGAAACCTCGGTCTTCGTCGCCGCCACGCAGATCGCGCGGCTGGACGAGAACAACAACATCACGATCGAACAGCGGGGAGACGCATGACGATGGCCGCCAACATGCCGATATCGATCCCGATCACCTTCGAGGTCGTCCGCAACAAGCTGCAGGCCATCACCGAGGAGCAGGCGATCACGCTGAAGTCCGTTTCCGGTTCGCCCGTCGTGACAGAGGCCACCGACTTCAACAACGGCCTCTATCTGACCGACGGCTCGATCGTCACGATGGGTCCGCAGGTGATCTTCCACACCGGCACGATGTCGAGCGTCATTCGCTCGATTATCGCGAATTTCTCCGAAAATCCCGGAGATCCGCGAGGGGGACATGTTCATCCTCAACGACCCCTATCGAGGCGCGATCCACCAGCCCGACGTTTCGATCGTCGCGCCCGTCTTTCACAAAGGCCAGCATGTCGCCTGGGCCGGCTCCTGCGCGCATCAGCTCGACGTGGGCGGCATGAGCTTCGGCTCCTGGGCCATCGGCGCGACCGAGATCCAGCAGGAGGCCATGCTCCTTCCGGGCGTGAAGCTGGTCGAGGGCGGCGTCCTGCGGCAGGACATCTGGCAGATGATCATGGGCATGACCACGGCTCCCGCAGGTTCTGGGTCTCGACCTCAAGGCGATGATCGCCGCCAACAACGTCGCCGTCCGCCGGCTTTGCGAACTGATGGACCGTTACGGCGCGGACGACGTCCAGACGATCATGAACGAGGAGATCAACGCCTCAGAGCGGCAAATGCGCCAGATGTTGTCAAAGCTGCCCGACGGCGTCTTTCGTGCGCGCGATTACATCGAACACGACGGGCATGAAAACCGTCTCTACGAGGTCTGCGTGACGGCGACAAAAAGGGGCGACAGCCTGACGCTGGATATGGACGGCACGTCGCCGCAGGCGCCCGGCTTCATCAATTGCACGGCCTCCGGAATGCGCGGCGCGGCCTTCACCGGCCTCCTGCCAATCCTCGCCCCGACCATACGCTGGAACGAGGGCGTAATGCGCGCGGTAACGATCGTCGCGCCCGAGGGCGTGCTCTGCAATGCGTCCTGGCCGGCGCCGGTTTCTTCCGGAACGATCTCGACCGCCTGGATCGTGCAGAACGTCGTTGTCGCCGCGCTGTCACGCCTCGTCGCCTGTTCAAAGGAATATGCGAACGAAGGCCCCGCGGTGACGAAGGGACACATGACAGTCCTGACGCTGGCGGGGCAGGATCGCGACGGCGGTCCGTTCGGCACCTTCCTTCTCGATTCGACTGCGGGCGGCGGCGGCGCCTATCCCAGATCATGACGGCCTCGATGGCTCCGGTGATTATTGCGTGCCGCGGCCCGCGATCGCCAATGTCGAAGCGAACGAGGCGAACGGCCCGTTCCTCTATCTCTATCGCGGCTTCGTGCCGGACACCGGCAGGCCCTGGGCGGACACGGGGAGGCGCCGGAACTTCGCTCGCCATCACGCCCTACGAGACGCAGGGCCTGCACGCGATGATGCTGGGCCATGGAATCGAGGTGCCGAACTCGATCGGCCAGTTCGGCGGCCTGCCCGGCGCCTGCGGCCGCAATTTCCGATTGCGCGGAGCGGGAGGTCCCGCCGAGGTCGTCGGCCTCGCCGAGCAGCCTCGGCGACATGATGACAATCGGCGTCGAGGAACTGGGACCGAAACCGGGCCGGATGGCGCTCGCCGCGGGAGACATTCTCGGTTACGCCTTCCAGGGCGGCGGAGGCTATGGCGATCCGATCAAGCGAGACCCGAACGCCGTCAGCGCCGACATCGCCAACGGACATGTGACGATCGACGCCGCGCGCGCGCAATATGGAGTCGTTTTCAACGGGAATGGCCCCGACCAGGCAGCCACAAAGAAGCGTCGCGAGGAGATCCGGGCGGAGCGATTGGGCGGAGCGCCGCAACGGCCGCCCGGCAAGGGCGACCTCGCGATCGATGGGGGACGATTCGCGTGCTCGTGCGGCTGTGATCTTGGGCCCGCCTCCGGTGACTGGAAGGCGCGCGCCCGGAGCAACGTGCTCAAGCCCGGCGATCTCGGACCGCACGTGCGCACGCATGCCGAACTTGAACTGCGAGAACACGTTTGCCGGGATTGCGGCTCCCTGCTCGAAACCGAAGTCGTCCGCAAAGACGAGCGGTCGCTGGTCTCTATGCTTCTCGACGCTTGAAGTTGGTTCGGAGGACATAAATCGTGGAACGATATCCCGATAAGGGGGCCGTCATCGTCACCGGCGCTGCGCAAGGCATTGGCCGGCGCATGGCGCTGACGCTCGTCGCCGAGGGCGTCGATGTATGCATCGCCGATTGGAACGACGAAAAGGGAAACGCCGTACGAACCGAGGGCGCCGACGGAAAAGGGCCGGCGCATCTTCGTCAAGACAGATGTGGCGGATGAAGCGAGTTGCGCCAGCGGCGGTGCGCGAGACCGTCGAGGCTTTCGGCGGCCTCTTCGGCCTCGTCAACAACGCCTCGATCTTCTCGACGCTCAAGATGCGCCCTTTCTGGGAGATTCCGCCGGACGAGTGGGACAAGGTTCAGAAGGTGAATCTTGACGGGCGTATTCAACATGACCCGTGCCGCGCGCGAGGCGCTGGTCGCGTCGGGCTCGCGGGTCCGTCGTCAACGTCTCGTCCTCGACGATCCTGTTCGGCCGACAGAACTATGCCCACTACGTTTCGTCGAAGGCCGGCGTCATGGGGCTTTCGCGCGCGATGGCGCGGGAACTCGGTCCGTTAGGCGTGCGCGTCAATACGCTGACGCCCGGGTCCGACTTTCACCGAGATCGAGCGCGCGACCGTCACGCCCGAGCAGAAGGAAGCGATGATCGCGACGCAGTGCCTCCGGAGGCCCGGCGCCGCCGGACGACATCGCCGACGCCGCGATTTTTCTCCTCTCGAAGCAGGCTCGCTGGATCACCGGCCAGCTTCTCAACGTCGATGGGGGGATGATCACGCATTGAGGGCATGTCGGGCGCGCGCCGCCTTCTGCCCCCAACTTCGTTGACTTGCGCGGCGCCGATAACGCCGTCGAAGGATTGAACAACGCGCGACGGGCGCCGCTTAATCCGAGCGGCGACGCCGCGAGAGGAGATGCAATGGGCTATGTCACGAAAGCCGATCGCATGCTGATCGGCGGCGAGCTTGTCGGAAGCGTGAGCGGCGAGTGGGAAGAGACGCTCAATCCCGCCAACGAGCAACCGATCGGCCGCGTTCCGTCGGCCAATGCGGAAGACGTCGATCGCGCTGTCCAGGCGGCGCTGAAGGCCTGGCCCGCTTGGGCCCGCACGCCGATCAAGGAGCGCGCCGAGGTCATTCGCGGCTTTGGACGGAAGCTCCTCGAGCGCGGCCGTGAGATTCTCGAAATCGAGGTTGCGGACAGCGGCAATACGATCAAGCCGATGCGCGCCGACGTCAGCCACGCCGTCGACAGCCTCAACTACTATGCCGGCGTCGCGCACGAACTGAAGGGCGAGACAATTCCGGCGACTCCGGATCATCTGCATATCACGATCCGCGAGCCCTACGGGGTGGTCGGTCGGATCGTGCCGTTCAACCATCCGCTGATGTTTGCCGTCGCCCGCACGGCCGCCGCCTTGGCCTCGGGCAACGCGGTCATCGTCAAGCCGCCCGAAACGAGCCCATTGTCGGCGATGGTGCTGGCGCAGGTCGCGGCGGAAGCGCTGCCTCCCGGCCTCTTCAACATCGTCACAGGTCTCGGAAAAACTGTCGGGGATGCGATTGTCCGCCACCCGGAGATCAAGCGCATCGCCTTCATCGGCTCTGTCCAGACAGGAATGGCGATCCAGCGCTCCGCCGCCGAAGTCTGCGTCAAGCACGTTTCGCTCGAGCTGGGCGGCAAGAACCCGATGATCGTGTTTCCGGACAATGATCCGGAGGAGATCGCGCGCGCTGCGGTCGCCGGCATGAATTTCACGTGGCAGGGACAGTCGTGCGGCTCGACGAGCCGGCTGCTGGTGCACGAGTCTCTGTACGACAAGGTCGTCGATGCGGTGACCGAGCAATCGTCGCCAAGCTACGCGTCGGCGACCCGATGAGCGAAGAGAGCGATATGGGCCCGCTCAACTCGGCCGGGCAACTGCGCAAGGTCATCTCCTATATCGACAGCGCCCGGAGCGACGGCGCTAGGCTCACGACCGGCGGCGAGCGGCCCGCCGGTGAACTGTTCCAAAGCGGATATTGGGTTCGCCCGACCGTCTTTGCCGACGTATCGCCGACGATGCGAATCTGGCGCGAAGAGATTTTCGGGCCTGTGCTTTCCATCGCGAGCTGGCGCGACGTCGATGAGGTGTTGGCGCGCGCCAATGGCGTCGACTACGGGCTTACCGCCTCGATCTGGACCCGCGACATCAAGAGCGCGCTGAACGCAGCGAGGACCGTTCGATCGGGCCATGTCTGGATCAACACGGTCGGCCCCCACTATCTGGGCGTGCCTTATGGAGGCATGAAGAACAGCGGCGTCGGCCGCGAAGAGGGGATCGAGGAATTGCTCAGCTACACCGAGACGAAAGTCATCAACATCAAACTTTGACGGGTTCGAAGAGAGCCTCCCATCCTTCCCGTCAGCAAAGGATCCTGCGATGGAAACCGCCACCCATAGCTCACCGTCCCGCGCTGTCGCCGCGCCAACGGCTTCCATGACGCGTCTGCCTTTCAAGACGTCACGAATGAGCTCGTCATCGCGAACCATATCCTGTTTTGCCGCGGAGTTGTCGACGGCTTTGGTCATGTGAGCGCACGTCATCCGCTGGACCCGACGCGATTTCTTCTCGCGAGGAACATGGCGCCCGGCCAGGTTACTGCGGGCGATATCCTTGAATTCGGGTTGGACGGCGCCCCGCTGAACGCAAATGGCCGCCCGGTCTATCTCGAACGGTTCATCCATTCCGAAATTTACAAGGCTCGTCCCGAGGCGATGGCCGTTATTCACAGCCATTCGCATTCCATCGTACCTCTCAGCATCTCAAAGACAGCGCAACTCCGGGCCGTTTTCCATATGGCGGGATTTATCGGAGAAGAAGCGCCTTTGTTCGAGATCCGGGATGCCGCGGGACCGGCGACAGACCTGCTGATCAGCAGTCCGGAATTCGGGGCCGCGCTCGCGCAATGTTGTGGCGGCCACGACATCGTGCTGATGCGCGGACACGGCTCGACCGTCATCGCGGACTCTCTGCGACTGGCGGTCTTTCGGGCTGTCTATGCCGAGCTTAACGCGCGCTACCAATGCCAAGCGGCCGGTCTCGGCGAGGTGGTCTACCTCTCCAAGGAAGAGGGCGAAGCTGCGGTTCGCAACGTCGAGAAACAGGCGGAGCGAGCCTGGAACCTCTGGAAAGAGGAGGCCGCGCGTATGGCGCGGCCCTGACTTGGGCCGATCGAAGGGGTCTTACGGCGCGCGTCGGCTCATCGCAGACTGTACCGGACTCGCAAATCCGCGACCTGGGCGGGCGTGAGCGGCCTGATCTTCTCGCCACGCAGCATGAGGAAGAGCTTGGCCGTCTCCTCCAGTTCCTCCGTCGCGTACTGGGCGTTCTCAAGCGAGGTGCCCGCTACGACCGGCCCATGATTGGCGAGAAGCACGGCATGGTGCTCGCCGGCCAAAACCTCTACCGCTTTGGCGAGCTTCTCATCGCCGGGAGGAAAATAGGGCGCAAGCGGCAGCCGCCCGACCCGCATCACGAAATAGGCGGTGAGCGGCGGCAACGCGTCCTTCGGATCGACGTCGGCGAGCAAACTCACGGCGACCGAATGCGTCGAGTGCAGATGCACGACCGCGCGGGCATCCGAGCGCTGGCCATACATGCAGAAATGCAGGAATGCTTCTTTGGTCGGCTTGCCGCCGGAGACAAAGCGTCCGGTCGGCGTCGAACTTCGACAGCGTGGCCGGGTCCAGCTTGCCGAGCGACGCGTTGGTCGGCGTCATCAGCCAGCCGCCGTCGGGCAGCCGGACGCTGATATTGCCTGTCGAGCCGAAGGTCAGGCCGCGCGCGAAGAGCGACAGGCCAGTCTCGCAGATCGCGTCCCGGACTTGTGTCTCTCTCATTCATGCCGCCCTCTTCAGCAAGTCATAGCCAGCGCGCGAGCGAAGAAGTCTGGGCCGCCGAAATTGCCGGACTTGAGCGCCATCTGCATCTCTCCGCCCTCGCGCCCGATTGTCCGCATCAGCGGCACGCCGGGGGCGATCTCCGGCCCCAGCCGAAAGGCATTGACGCCTAGACGATCGACCACCGCTCCGGACGTCTCACCGCCGGCGACGACCAGCCGGCGCACGCCGATTTCGACAAGACCGACGGCGATTTCGGCCATAGCCGTCTCGATCGCATGCCCGGAGGCGTCTCGGCCGAACTGCTCCTGCAAGGCTACGACCTCAACCGGCTCCGAACTGGATGCGATCAGCACTGGCCCTTCGGAGAGACGCCCTCGGCCCAAGCGACCGCACGTTTCGCTTCGCTCTTGCCTTCGACGAGCCCCTGCGGCGAAAGGCGCAGCGTCGCAATGTCCTTTACGGCCGCAGCGATCTGATCGAGCGTCGCTCGCGAGCACGAGCCGGCAAGGATCGCGCTAAGGCCGCCGACCGGATCCAGGGCCGCATCGGCGTCATTCCTCGGGCCGCGCGCAAAAGCGCGGGCCAGACCCGAGCCCCAGGCCCGACGCTCCGACCGACACCGGCGTGCGCGCCGCCGCTTCGCCGATCGTCTCAAGGTCGCGCTCGAATACCGCGTCCACGATCGCCGCGCCGCAGCCTTGTCGTTCCAGCTCAGCGAGGCGGCGCTCGATCGCCGCGCCTCCGTCAGCGACGGTCGGCAAGGTGACGAGGCCAACGGGAAGTTTCGACTGTCTCTGCAACACGCGCACAAGATTGGAATCGCGCATCGGATTCAGCGGATGGTCTTTGAGCGGGCTCTCGTTCAAGGGCACAGACCCGACGAACAGATGCCCGAGATAGACCGTGCGCCCCGTCTCCGGAAATGCGGGCGTCACCAGCATGCAGCCGGCGCCGGCGCGGGCGCGGAACGCCTCACCGACCGGCCCGATATTTCCAGCGTCGGTCGAGTCGAAAGTTGAGCAGATCTTATAGATGACGTGGCGCGCCCCTCGGGACGCAAGCCAATCATACCCGGCGGTGCGCCGCTGCCACCGCGCGCGGCGCCTCAGCCGAGCGGATCTTCAACGCGATAACGATTGCTTCCGACGTCGCCCGTTTCGAACCCAGCGGCAGGGACGCCGATCGTCTGGATCGTCGCGAGGCCGTTGCAGCTCAACGTATTCGCGAGGTCGGAAGCGCCGGTGTAGTCGTCGGCGACGGCGCCGAGAAGCAGCGTCACGTCAAACTCTCCTGTACCGCCGGAACCAGCCCAGTCCTTCGACCGTTCCAGCGCGCGGATTGTATTCGCAGCCGACATAGCCGTCATAGCCGAGGCGGTCGAACTCGCCGAAAAGAAAGGGGAAGTTCAGTTCTTCGCCGTCCGGCTCATGTCGAGAGGGAACGGAAGCGACCTGGATATGGCCAACGATTGGCTGGAGCGCGCGGAACGCCATTGTGACGTCGCCGTGAATGATCTGTCGATGGTAGATGTCGAACTGAAGCTTGACGTTGGGCAAGCCGAGGTTTGCGATCAGCTCGCCCGTATAAGAAAAATCGTTGAGAAAATAACCGGGCATGTTGCGCCCGTTGATCGGCTCCAGCAGGAGGTCGACGCCACGCTCGGCAAAAATCGGCGCAGCATACTCGATGGCGCGGCGATAACTCGCCTCCGCTTTCGCATCGCTGCGGGCGGCGTTGCCGGCCATCATATGAACCCGCCTGACGCCCGTCGCCGCCACGTAGTCCAGCGCTTGAGCGACGCCGGACCTGAACTCGTCGAAGCGACCCGGCAGCGCCGCCAGCCCGCGATCGCCCTCCTCCCAGCGGCCAGGCGGCAGGTTGAACAAAGCTTGACTAAGGCGATTGCGGCTTCAGCCGTTCGGCAATCGCCTCAGGCGGATGATCGTAGGGAAAAAGAAACTCCACCGCCGCGAAGCCCGCCTCCGCCGCCGCATCGAAGCGCTCAAGGAACGCATGCTCGGTGAACATCATCGAGAGATTGGCGGCGAAATTAAGCATAAGCGAAGCGTCCAGAATGAATCAACCGCGCACGCGCAGCCTGTGCGAGAAACCTCGCTGTTCAGCGAGGCGGCGGCGCCAACCTATCCAATCTTCCCGCCGAGCTCATCCTCGATATGGACGCGGATGATCTCGTCGAAGGTCGTCTCGGCGCGGAAGCCAAGCTCTCGGGCGCGGCGCGTGTCGAAGTCGCGCGGCCAGCCTGCGACGATTGTCTCGATGGTTCGGATCAGGCTCGCGCCGGATGAGCGCGGCCGCTTTCGGTCCGGCGAGTCGGGTCAGCGCCGCGATCTGCTCGGCGACCGTCGCCGACAGACCGGGCATGGAGAGATTGCGGCGCCAGCCGAGGGGCGCGAGATCCATCGTCGCTGCATGCATGAAGAACCCCACCGCCGAGCGCGGGCTCGCGTGCCAGTGTCGTACATCCTCCGAGACGGGGAGCACGGCCTCCTGCCCGCTCAAAGGTTCTCGCAAGATGTTCGAGAAGAAGCCCGAGGCCGCCTTGTTCGGCTTGCCTGGGCGGATACAGATGGTCGGCAGACGGATACCAATTCCATCGAAGAAGCCCTTGCGAGAATAATCGGCAAGCAGCAGCTCGTCGATGGCCTTCTGCGTTCCGTAACTCGTCAGCGGCGTCCGGAAGAATTCATCGCCGATCTTGTCTGGGAACGGAGCGCCGAAGACGGCGATGGACGAAGCAAACACAAGGCGTGGGTGGTAGCCGTCGCGCGCGTTGGCCAGTCGGATCGCTTCAAACATCTGGCGCGTGGCGTCCAGATTGATACGATATCCTTTGTCGAAATCGGCTTCCGCCTCGCCCGAGACGATAGCGGCAAGATGGAAAATGAGATCGGGCCTGCCGGCAATCATCGCTTCGCCCTCGCCCGGCGCCGCGATATCCGCGGCGCGAAGTCTTGAGCTTGCCGGAGAATCCCGCCGGCGCGTCGGGGGCGACGACATCGACGAGGCTCAAAGACTCGATCGGACGCCCGCCTAAGCCGCCAGCCTTGATAAGGCCGTCGGTGAGTTTGCGGCCGACCATGCCCGCCGCGCCTGTGATCAGAATATGCATAAGGTTCTTTCCATGTTGATGTCTGGGGCCAAGCCAGGCGACGGCGCCTTCGTCATCGCTTCCTTCGAGTTTCTCTTCATGTTCCCTCAGCGGCGCGATCGTGGGCTCAAGAGTCGTTCCGCGAGAACCGCCGCGATGATGATCGCTCCGATCGCCGAGCCCTGCCAGAAGGGCGAGACGCCGAGCAGGTTGAGGCCATTGCGAATCATCACCATGATGAACACGCCGATAAGCGTGCCGATGATCGTGCCCCGCCCGCCGTAGAGGCTGGCGCCGCCGATCACGACGGCGGCGATTGCGTCGAGTTCGAGACCAGTGCCCGCGAGCGGATCGATCGACAGAATCTGCGAAGACATCAGAGTCGCGGCGACCGCCGATAGCGCTCCGGACACGACGTAGGGCACGATGCTGTAAAACAGCACGCCGAGGCCCGCGGTGCGGGCCGCCTCGCGATTGGAGCCGATTGCATAGATCGTGCGCCCGCCTTTGGTGAAAGTCAGATAGGCCCAGGCGAGCGCATAGAGCACGATCAAAGTCCATACATTCGTCTGCACGCCGAGCACTGTTGTGTAGACGATGTCGTTGAGTTGCGGCGGGATGTCGCTGATCGAGGTCTGGCCGGAGAAGATGTATGCGAGACTTCTTCCGATCGCCATGACGCCCAGCGTGATGACAAACGCCGCGAGGTCGAAATAGGCGATCAGCAGTCCCGAGAAGAGCCCAATTCCCGCGCCCGAGAGGACCGCGAGCGCGATGGCGACCGGAATCGGAAAATGATGCAGCGAAAGGCCGAGGATGACTCCCGTTAAGCCGACCACCGAGCCGACCGAAAGGTCGATGCCGCCCGTCAGGATGACGAAGGTCATGCCGATGGATACGATGCCGGTCACCACCGACTGATCGAGCAGATTGAGCAAATTGCTCGTCTTGAGGAAGTAGGGGGAGAGCAGCGAAAGCGCGATCGCTATCACCGCCGCAAGCCCGAGCATGCGAAGCTCAAGCGGCGCTGTGCGGAGGCTGAAGCCGCGCCGGGCGGCCGGCTGCGCGCCTGAGACAGGCTCCGGGGCGACGGCATTCATCGTCGGCGGCTCCGTGCTCATAAGGCCGCCCGAAAGCGGTCCTGGATCGCCGCTCGCATCGACTCGGCAGGCGGGGGATCAGCGTCTGCGCCGATCACGACTCCGATCGAGCCCAGTTCATGACCGCGATGGCTACGTACGTCGACGAGGGAACTCTTCAACCCGCTTCCAGGGTCGCGTACGAAATCGGGCGCGCGGGCGCTTAGCGCGACGGATATTGGGGTCTCCTCGAAGCGCGGCGCCGAACCGGCCGCGAGCGCGGGATCGGCCTTCGCGTTCGCGGTGGCGGTGTTAAGGCAGAAGACCCGCTCCTCATCGAGGATCGCCCAGAAGGCTGCGCCGTCGCACTGGTCGGCAAGCTCCTGCAACAGGCGCCGATATCGCTCCATCGAGGCGCGGGGCGCGGCCAGGAGCGTCAGTTTCTCCTCGTCGAGATAGGCGGCCGGGACATCGGCGATCGAAGAGCCGTCGCTCATAACGATCACGCGGTCGGCGAGACCGAGCAGTTCCTCGAACTCCGACGAAACGATCACGATGGCCGTGCCGGCGCCTGCGATGTCGCGGAGGATGGCGTATATCGAGGCGCGCGTGCCAATGTCGACGCCCTTGGTCGGCTCGTCCAGGATCAGCACGGTGGGCTCCAGCAGCAGCCAGCGGGCGATGATGATCTTCTGTTGCATGCCGCCGGAGAAATTGAGCAGATTGGGATCGGAGAGGCGGTCGAGCGGCAGGTCGAGGCGCGTCATCAGGTCGGCGATCCTGCGGTCGAGCTTGCCGTAGCCCAATCCGAAACCGCGACGGGCGCCGAGATGCCCGAGCAGAAGGTTCTCGCGCACCGAAAAGTCGGGAACGATGGACTGACGGCGCCGGTCCTCGGCCACGAAGCCGATGCCTGCGCGGATCGCCTCGGCTGGCGCGCGAGGCGCGAACGGCTTGCCCTGATAGTGCACCTGACCACCGGCGCGCGGCCGCAAGCCGAACAGAGTCTCGACGGTTTCCGAGCGCCCGGCGCCGACGAGACCGCCGAGACCCAGAATTTCGCCGCGATGGAGGTCGAACGACACGTCGCGCACGAGCGGCGGCGCCCTGAGGTTGCGAACCGTGAGAATTGGGTTTTCGCGCGCCTCGGAGCGGGAAGACGGCGTCGCATAGATCGAGCCGAGATCCCGTCCCACCATCAGACGCACAAGCTCCGTCTGGTTGAGACTCGAAGTCGGCCGCGAGGCGGCGACTGTGCGGCCTTCGCGCATGACGGTGATTTCGTCGGAGATCGCGAACACTTCCTCGAGCCGGTGCGAGACGAACACAATCGCGCAACCCGCTTTCTGAAGGCGCGAGATGACGTCGAACAGCCGCTCGACTTCGCTTGGGCTCAGTGAGGCTGTCGGCTCATCGAAGACGATGAGGCTGGCCTTGAGCGCGAGCGCCTTGGCGATTTCGACAAGCTGACGCTGGGCCGCCGACAGGCTCCCGGCTTCTGCGTCGAGAGGCAACGCCAGCTCCTGCCCGAGATCGACAAGAATCTCGCTTGCCCGCTTGCGCATCGTTACGCGAGACAAGCGCCCGGGCCGGCCGAGGTCCGGGAGGAAAATGTTCTCCAGAACCGAGAGGTCGGGCGCAAGGCTCGTCTCCTGCATCACGAGCGCGATGCCTGCGTCCAACGCCTCGCGGGGACTGCGCGCGTCGAGCGGTTTTCCGCGGTAAAGAATTTCACCGGCGTCGCGGCGCACGTGGCCAGAGATGACGCGCGACAGGGTCGATTTGCCAGCGCCGTTGGCGCCGAGCAGCGCGTGGGTCATGCCCGAGCGCAGCGTGAGACTCGCCCCCACGAGGGCGCGAGTTTGCGCGAAACTCTTCGAGATTGCCCGCGCTTGAAGTAGCGGCTCAGCGGATTGGGTCATCGTCCGGTCTTCAAAGGAAAGGCCGGCGCCGAAGCGCCGGCCTCACTCCTAGATCTCGTTGGCGAACACGGTCTCTTTGATGGTCGGCAGGATTTGTTCGATGTTCTTGCTGGTGGCGACGACGATCGGAACCAGGATCTGTTTTTCCGGCTTGCCGCCCTTGAGCGCCGTCGCCAACGCCTCGCCTGACTTCACGCCCATGAGATAGGGCTGCTGCATGCCGGAAGCGACGATGTCGCCTTTCTTGAGCAGCTCGACGAAATCCGGGATGCCGTCGAAAGCGGCGACGAGGATCTCGCCTGTGCGATGCGCCGCCTTGATCGCGCGCAGCGCGCCCAAAGTCGGCTGGTCGGTCTGGATGAACATGCCGCGCATGTTCGGGTTGGCAGTCAGCATGTCCTGCGTGAATTTAAAAGTCTCGTCGGCCGTATAGCTCTGCATCTGCTGCAGGCCCGCTTCCTTGGTTATGTCGGCCTTTTTCATGGCGGCGCGGAAACCGGCGGTGCGGGCTTGTCCGTTCTTGCGCGCCTGAGAAATGGTGATGAGGCCAACCGAGCCGTCTTGCCAACCCTTCTCCTTCATCGCGGCGGCGAGCGCTTCGCCGACGCCAAAGGCCCCCTGATAATTGTCTGAGATGATGAACGAGACGTATTCGCCGCTATTCGTGCCAATGTCCGCCACGACGGCTGGAATCTTCGCCCGCTCCGCGAGCGCCAGGACGCTCGGCGCAGTCGAACTGTCGGTTGGCGAAATCGCGATTCCGGCGACGCCGCGAGCAATGGCGTCCTGCGCGTTTTTGAGCTGCGTGGCGGCGCTGTTGTGCGAATCGAGCGCCGTGTAGGAATATCCGCTCTTCTTGGCTTCCGACTCGATGCCTTTCGAAAGATAGCGCCAGAAGGGTAGGTCGAGCCCCGGCGTCAGA
This sequence comes from uncultured Alphaproteobacteria bacterium, assembly GCA_963824465.1. GTDB lineage: Bacteria > Pseudomonadota > Alphaproteobacteria > Rhizobiales > Beijerinckiaceae > Roseiarcus. The sequence goes on along the minus strand of CAWGPL010000010.1, from coordinate 243,163 downwards.
TAGACAATCTCCTTCGCATCCGCCGCGCGCGCGGGCCGGCCGAAACCAAGGCTCGCGGCAGCGAGGGCTGGCACGGCGGAGAGAACAGTTCTGCGGTCTACTTTCATTGGCTTCCTCCCTGATTGCCGGACCACCCGGCTTTTATGCTGCGGGCACGCTCTTTTGGCTGCCCGTCAAACTCATGCTGACTTTTTCGCCCTTGGTTTGTCCGCCAGCACGTCGACGGTCGTGACGTAGATCCGCTCGATATGCCTTCCGAAAGCTGCGGCCGCCGCCTCGGCATCGTGGGCGTTGAGCGCCCGATAGATTTCCACATGATCGAGATAACTCTTTTCGATTGCGCCTGGCTGCGAGACCGCGATCTTCCTCTGATCGAGCATGAACGCGTAGAGGTCGGTCACAAAGTCCGCGAGCAACGGGTTGCCCGAGCTTCGGTAGATCGTGATGTGAAACTCCCGGTCGCAGATCAAGAAATGGACGGGATCCCGCACAGTCTGCTTCTGAATCGCCAGCGACTGTTGGAGACGAGCGAGCGTGTCCTCGTCAATGCGCATTGCGGCCTCGGCCGCGACGGATCGCTCGATGAGAAGACGCGCCTTGTGAACGGAGTCCAGATCATAGGCGTTGATCGCGCTCGGGCTCGTCACGCCAATCTTCAGTGTATCGATCTTCCGGCTGACGACGCGCGTACGGGAGCCTTGACTGACCGCGACGACGCCTATCGCCGCCAGCGTCTGGATGGCGCCGCGCACCGTTTCCCGGCTAACGTCCAAAAGCGAGGCGAGTTCGCGCTCGCTGGGAAGTTCGTCACCGACCTGAAGAATGCCCGACGCGACCAGCGACGCGAGCTTGTCGCTGATACGCTCACGCACCGTTCGACGGCCGATCTCCGCCTTTAGATGCGGAGCCCGCGCAAATACCTCCCTAGGCGCTGCGCCCGATGCCATTTTCCTCGCCAGTCGTCTGCAAAGAACTGCGCTGCTGGTCTGGTCACCAGACCAGCCATGGTAATGACGAGTTCGCCCTTGTCAAGGCGCCGATGGCTCACGGTTGCTGCGCCGAGCCGTCGTCTCGTAGCGGCAAATGGGCGATTGCGACTCCAAGGCCCGGCAAGAAACGCGGAAAGGCCACGGGACCGCAGAGCTCGGAGTCAAAAGATCGGGAGGGCGGAGACACCCATCTCCGATCAGACTGCTCACGCCCAATCTCGGCCGGATAGGGCGTCGTAGACTAAAATGCTCGACTCGCGCCTGACGCCAGGAACAGGCGCCCGGTCAGCCAAACGGTCAACCCCTACGGCGCGGGATCACTCGATGAATTGAATCCCCGCGCTTGCTCGCTCGCCCGACGCCGCGCGTGGCCTCCGATCCTGGCGTGGATCGGAGGACATGCGCCAACGGCAGCCGAACGATGCGGATGGGCTACTTCACGCCCCAGATCTTCTTATAGACGTCGCGATAACCGTTGTCGGGATCGAACACATTCTTCGGGCCGCCGTCGTAGGCGATATTGTCGGCGGTCACGAGGTGGATGCCCGACACATAGCCGGACCATGGCTGCTTGGCGAGAGCGCGATTGAGCTCGTCGATAAGCTGCCATCCCTGCTCATGCAGCGGCTCGGGCACCGTCGCCATCTGGTATTGCTTGGCGCGAATTCTTGCGAAAGCGGATTCCGATCCATCGCCGGCCGAAATGTTATGCGGGGCGTCGGTCCCAGCCTTGCCAGCGCTCGACAGCGACGGTCCCATGAAGTCGTAGTAAAGATCGTTGACCGCGAGCGTATAGGTCCACTTGTCTCCGAAGCGCTGCAACAGCGATGTCGTGAGTTGCGGCATGCGCAGCGAGGCTTCCGTCATCGGCGAGTCTTCAAGGCTCAGAACGGTGCAGCCACTGCATTTCTTGATCTCGGCCTCCATCATCTTCGCCTTGCCGATGGCCATGGCGTAATTGGAGTCGCCGAAGATGACGACGCCCGCCTTGCCGCCGGAATCGACGATCGCGAGATCGGCTGCGGTGTTTGCGACGTCGAGAATGCGCGTATTGACGTTGGCGAACATGCCAGTCGCCTTGTCCGGGCCCGGCTCGATCGTCGCGTGCCAGCCGACGAAAGGAATGCCGGCCTGCTTGACGGCGTCAAGCGCCGCATTCTGTTCAATGGCGTCGAATCCCGAAACGATGATGCCGTCCGGTTTCAGCGCGACGGCCTGGTTGAGCGCGGCCGTCCGGGTCGAGACCTGACCCTGCCCGTCGATGACCTGCAGCTTCCAGCCGATCGCCGCGGCCGCCTCCTTGACGCCGTCCGCAACGCCGGAAGTGCCGCCGTTCCTGAGGTCTCCGGCGACATAGATGATCGTCTTGTCTTTTGCCGCGGCAGGACCCGTGGTCGGACCGTCCCACGCGCCGGAGCGCTTGATCGCCGCCGCGACCCTGGCTTTTGCCTCGTCCATGAATTGATCGGCGCGGGCGGCGTTGCCGAAGACGAGCGCCGCTGCCGCGACGGTCGTAAACAGAGACAGAGTTTTCATTTTGCGTTTCCTCCTTGGCGTCCCCGCGGCGACGTTGCGTCGCGGACGATTGGGACCTGTGCGAAGTGCTGCGCGCTGACCCGACGGCGCTGCGTATAGCCGGCGATTCCAATTGCGAGGATAAGGGTCGCGCCATTGAAGAACGGCTCAACCCAGAATTCGCCGCCGAGCTGCTGGATGCCGGAGATGCCGATCGCGAGGATGATAACGCCGACGAGCGTGCCCCACACATTGAACCGGCCAGGCTTGATCGTCGTCGATCCCAGAAAAACTCCAACCAGCGCAGGAAGCAGAAACTCGAGGCCGACGCTCGCCTGTCCCACGCGAAGTTTGGAGGCGAGCATGACGCCCGCCGCCGCTGTCAGCACGCCTGACGCCACAAACGCCAGAACCGTGTAGCGGACCACAGGTATGCCGTTCAGCGCGGCAGCCTTGGGATTGGCGCCGATTGCATAGAAATACCGGCCGATCGGCAGATATTCGAGGACGAACCAGAGCACCGCCGCGAGACCGAGGACGTAGAAGCCCGTTATCGGCAGCCCCAGAAATCGCGCGTTGCTGATCGCGATGAATCCGTTTGGCAAGGCGCCCATGATCTGGTGTCCCTGCGAGTGCCACATCGCGATCGCATAAAGCACCGTCCCGGTGCCCAGGGTGGCGATGAAACTGTCGATCTGGGCGACTTCGACGAGGACCCCGTTGAAAAGGCCGACGAGCCCTCCAAGGAAAAGCACAAGCAACACCGCCGCCGGCCACGGCACGCCGTACCATTCCTGTGTACTGATGACGAGAATATGCCAGAGCACGATTCCATAACCGATGGTCAGGTCGATCTTGCCCGTCACCATCGGAATCATCGCCGCCAGTGACAGGATGGCGATGATCGACTTGTCCGAGATGATCGAGCGGGCGTTGAGGAGGGTCGGAAACGTCGTCGGGAGCAGAACAGAAAACAGGATGGCGAGAAGCAACGTCAGAATGACAAGACCGTACACCGGCAGAAGGCGCATGAGGCGTGCGGCGAGGGGAAGCTGACGGAGTTCCGCTCCGCGTTGGCTCCAGCGCGTTCGACTTGAAGGAATTGATGGCCATGCGGTCGCTTCCTTTTCAGTGCGTCTCGGAAGCCGACGCCGCCATGATGACGGCCTCGGTCGTCAGCGCGTCGCCCACAAGCTCGCCAACGATGCGGCCCCGGTTGAATACGATGGCGCGGTGACAGATCTGCGCGATCTCCTCGAAGTCGGTCGACACGACGATAACGGCCATGCCCTCCTCCAGAGCGCGAGCTATGAGGCCGTAAATTTCAGCCTTCGCGCCAACGTCAACGCCGGCGGTCGGATCTTCGGCGATGAGCAGCCGCCGGTCGGTGGCGAGCCACCGTCCGACCACGACTTTCTGCTGATTTCCCGCCGGAGAGGCCTTCGATCGCGAGCGCCGGGTCGTTGGGCCTGAGGTCGAGCGCGGCGCCGAGGCGAATTGCCTCTTGAGCTTCGAGGCGAGGCGGCAGCGGCGAAAAGGCGCCGCGGCCAGAGGCCAAGGGGTTGAGGAACAGATTCTCCCTGACGGTCAGCGACGGCGCGATCGATTCCTCGCCCCGGTCCCGCGCCATCAGGCCGACGCCCTGACGAAGGGCTGCATGTGGCGACGACAGATCCAGAGTCTCGCCATCGACCTTGACGACGCCTTGATGCGGCGTCGCGCCGAACAGCGCGCGGCCGATATCCTCCTGGCCCGGCGCCGCGCAGTCCCACAAGGCCCAAAAGCTCGCCGCGCCGCACCTCGAAATCGGCGGGGCCTGCGCGGGCCGTCGCGAGTCCGGACACAGACACCCGTGTCGCGCCCGGTTGCCGGTCATCCTTGACAAAGGCGTCAAAGGTCGACCGGCCGACGATCATGCCAATGAGGCGTGAAGGCGTCGTCTCCTGAATCCGTTCCTCTCCCACCAGCTTTCCGTCGCGCAACACCACGATGCGGTCGGCGACTCGGAAAACCTCGTCAAGACGATGGGAGACATAAATCATGCCCACGCCACGCGCCTTCATGGAGCGCATCGCGGAGAAGAGGCGTTCCACCTCGTCGGCAGGAAGGCTCGCAGTCGGTTCGTCCAGAACAAGGAAATCGCAATCGTCGACGAGCGCGCGCGCAATCGCCACGAGGGATTTTTCGGTTCGGCTCAGAGACTGGATGCGGGTGTCCGGATCGATGTCGCAACCGATCAGGCTCAACGCCTCGCGCGCCGTCTTCGCGCATTGGGTCCAGTCGATGATCCCGACGCGGCCGAGAAAGGATGATCGCGAGAAACCGCGCGCGAGCCCGACATTTTCCGTAACTGTCATCCATTCGATCAGACCAAGGTCTTGATGAATGAACGCGACCGCGCTCTCGCTGTCCCCTCGGCCGCCGTGATGAGGGGCGCCGTCGAGCGTGATCGCGCCCGAATCCGCCTTATGAACGCCGCTGAGGATTTTGATCAGCGTCGATTTGCCGGCGCCGTTCTCCCCGAGCAAGGCGACGATTTCGCCGCGCGCGACTCGGAAGCTCACGCCCCTCAGCGCTTGAGTGCCCCCGAAGGCTTTTGCGATGTTGTCGAAGCGGAGGATTCCGGATGTGTTCACCGGCGATGCTCCGGTTCGCGAGCTTGCACAGCGTGGCTCCGGCTGTTTTCGGCGCGGGAAAGATCGGCCGCCGCTCGTCGTTCGATCAGGTCGACATGGCTCAGCATCGCGCGCTCCGCGCCGACCGGATCGTTGGCGGCCACCGCGTCGAGAATCGTGCGATGTTCAGTAAGCGCCTGATCGGCGTCGGACAGGCCATGCTCCGTTGACTGGCGGATGCGGTAGATCTGGGCGCTGAGCGCCTCCGCCATGACCCGGACGAACGGGTTGCGAGTGCTGTCGAAGATGACGTTGTGAAAGCCCAGATCCGCCTCAAGGACCTTCCATTCGAGCGCGGCGCGTTCGGTCGGATCCGCCGGATCTGTCGTTTGCAGCAAACCCACTGTGGCGCTCTGGGCCGCGAACGCGGCGCTCAGTTCCGCCGCAAAAGCTTCGCCGCCATTGCGGCAGGCAAGCCTGATCGCGCCGGTCTCGATAAGACGGCGCGCATCCATCAGGTCTTTTAGCTGCGGCAAGGTCAGAGGCGGAGCGATGCGATAGCCGCGTCTCGCCTCGTGAACGATGAGGCCGGTCGTCGCGAGGCGCGCCAGCGCCTCCCGAACAGGCGTGGCGGACACGCCGAGCGCCCGCGACAGAAACTCTATTCGCAAGGTTTCGCCCCGCCGCAGGCTCCCCTGAGCGAGCATTTGAACGATGGCGCGATAGACTTGCTCGCTCAGCATTTCCGGCTGGGCCAGCAATGGGTCGCTCTCGAGGGCTTCGCTGTCGGACCGAAGAAGGCCGGCCACACGCTGGCGGTCGATGTGCGTCAACCCGCTCACCAGGCGCTTCTCACGGCCGGCGATCTGTCACAACGCGCCTCGCCGAAGCAGCCGCGATCGCTGCCCCGTGCGCTCGCACAGCCAAAACCCGCGCGCTTCATGAGCACGGTTCCTCCCTACTTCCAAATATCAAATATATTCCGGGGCGCGTCAATGCGATCTGAGGCCGCCCATCGCTCTACGACGCTCCCGTCCGCCATCGCGTGCGGGCGTCGGTTGCTCGGCCGAGATCAGCTTGGCGCCGCCCCTCGCGGGCGCGGATCCGCTACAGCGTCGCGACCGTCTTCAATACTCCATCGAGCGCCGCGCCCTTCTCGTCCGCCAAAGCCGCGCGTTTCAGCCTATCAAGCCACGCCGGCCCATCCTCGCGCGCCGCGAGCTTGGGGACGGCGGCCATCACGCGATCGAACTTGGACAAACCGCGCGCATGGGTGTCGGAGTAACCTTTGACGAGCCGGCGGCACGCGAGCGTTTCCACGCCGAGCTCATAGCGGGCGGAGAGCGCGTCGGCCGCGATCCTGAGCCACGCTTCGCGATGCGCCGCCTCGCGCGCGTGGCGCAAGGTATTGCGCCGCCGGGGGCCGAGACGCGCGACAAAGGCCAGCATCAGATAGCCGGTGATCGTATTTGGACGAATGCGGCGGCCCCTGTCGATGAAGCGCCGCAGGGTCGCGACGAGCTTCGGCTGCGCCTCCACCCATTCCCCCCACGCCTTCGGCAGCGAGCCGCACAACTCGTCGACACGGGGATGAAAATATTCCGTCGTCGTGACGATGGCGTCCGGCGCCGCCCCGACCTCCTGCCGAACGCGGGCCTGGCGGGAGGCGCGGATTTTCAGGTCCGCCACGCGCGGCACGTCGTCGTAGGCCATGGCGGTTGCGACATATTTTGCCGCAGCGACCGTGAACGCGAACCCTTTTTCCGCGCCGCCCCGCGCCCGATCGAGGTCGGCCAGCGCGCCAACGCGGTCGAGATATTCTTCCGCATAAGCCGGATCGAGATAGTCGACCAGTTTGCGAGCGCCTGCCGCCAGCATCAGCTGCGCCTCTGCCGGAAACTCGCGGATGCGCGCGCCGACGCGGTCGAGATCGCCGTCGCCGGTATGATCCGGCCAGTCGAGGAAGCGTTTCGCCGGATAACGGCGAATGGGCTCCAGCGGATCGGCGCGCGTCCGCTCGAAGGCGGCGGCGAAGGCGCGCAGGCTCCCCTCGACGCCGGTCCCGCCCGCACGAACGGCGTCCTCGAAAGCCTCGCGCGCGAAAGGCAGGTTCCCCGCCGCCGCCAATGCGCCGAACATCGCCGCGGAAATGACGCTGCCCTGCGCCTTCGCCATCTTCTCCATATCGAAGGCGACGACGCGTTTCGCCGCGAAATCGCTGGCCACGGTCACAACCTCAGGATCGGCGACGCCGTCGCCCGGCGCCTGCTTCTCGACAACCGCGAACGCGCGATGGGTGGATGCGATCAGGGTCGTCTTGTCCGGCGTCACGAGGCCGCGCAGCACCGAACGGCCCGCCTCCATCAACTCCGAGGCCATGACGACATCGACGTCGCCGGGCGTCGGCATGAGGGCGAAAACCGGCTGCGTCTCGCCCTTGGGCGGAGCCATCTCGATATAATAGATCGTGCGCGCCCGTACGTTGCGCGACGCCCGGCACTGAGGTCGATTGCGCGGCCCACCCCTGCCGCTCCGCGAGCAGAACGATCCAGTCGGCGAGCACGCCTCCCCCCTGCCCGCCCATCGCCAATATCGCGATGGCGATGCGTTCGGGCATGCGCTCGGCCGAACGCGTCCCCGCGGTCTCGTCGTTCACGCAGCCTCTCCGGCGAGGCGCGGACGCCCGCGCGTGCGGCGCTGCTCCAGCCAGTCGATCACTTTCGCGCGCAGCCTGGCGACCGTCCGGTCCATGCGCGTCGGGTTGTGGACAATGTCCGCGCGGTAGAACGAGGGGCAAAGCGCGGCGGCTTCCGCGACCTCGCCGCAATTGCCGCACCCGACGCAATTCTCATCGATCGCGGCGATAGGATCGTCCTTCAGCGGATCGTCGGTCTGTTTCACGGAGAGCGACGGGCATCCCGAGAGGCGGATGCAGGCGTGGTCGCCCGTACAGACATCCTCGTCCACGCCGAATTTTTCGCGCACGACGCGCTGGCCCGCCTTGATCGCCTTGTTCATCAGCGGCCGGACGCGACGCTGCTTGTTGAGCATGCATTCGGAGGAAGCGACGATGATTTTCGGGCCGTCCGCTTTTGTGGTCAGCGCCTCGCGCAGCGTGTCGCGAAGTTTGGCCACATCGTAAGTGCGGTCGATCTGACGCACCCAGTTCGCTCCGATTCCTCGCACGGCGTTGACGATGCTATTGTTGGTTTTGCGGCGCGGATTGAAGGCGCGCGAGGAGGGAATGTCCTGGCCGCCCGTCGCGGACGAATAGAAATTGTCGACAATGAGCGTCACGCCGTCGTGCTTGTTGAAGACCGCGTTGCCGATGGAGGAGGCAAGGCCATTATGCCAAAAGCCCCCGTCGCCAAGCACCGAGATCGAGCGCTTGTCCGCTGGCACGTTGAAAGCGGACGCGGAGGCAGGGCCCAGTCCGTAGCCCATGGTGGTCGCGCCGATATTGAACGGCGGCAGGATCGAGAAAAGGTGGCAACCGATGTCGGCCGAGATATGATGCTGCCCAAGCTCCTCCTCGACGAGCTTCATCGCGGCGAAGATCGGCCGTTCCGGGCAACCGATGCAAAAGCCCGGCGGCCGCGGCGGCACCGTCTCGGCAAGCTTTTTCACGCGCGGATCAGCGAGCACCGGGGTTGGATCCGGGATTGGCGGCTCATTGCCGAGCAGCTCGCGAGCATGAACGGCCAGAAACTTCCGCAGACCGTCGATCAATACCGGGGCGGTATATTCGCCGCCCATCGGCAGCACATCCTTGCCGGAGACTCTCGTCTGGATGTCGCGCCGGCGCAGGATCGTGTTGAGGTCGCGTTCGATATATTCCGGCGCCCCCTCCTCGACCACCAGCACCGCCTTCTTGTCGCGGCAGAAATCGATCAGTTCGTCCTCGATCAGAGGATAGGCGACATTGAGGACATAGAGCGGGACCGAAACCTCGCCATGCGATCCGGCAAGGCCCAGATATTCGAGGGCGCGCATCGTCGCATTCCACATGCCCCCGAGCATGATGACGCCGACATCGCCGGTCGCCGGGCCAAAAATCTCGTTGAGCCTGCGGGTCTTCACGAAGTCGACGGCGGCGGGACGGCGCCGCTCGAGTTTTTCCTTCTCATGCATGAACGAGGCGGGCGGCAGAACGATGCGGTTCACATCGCGCACCGGATTTTCGAGCGCCTCGCGCAGCGAATAGCGCGGCTTCTGATTGTCCTTGCAGACGAACGAACCGTGCATGTGGCAGGCGCGAATGCGAATCTCCAGCATGACCGGCGTGTTCGAGACCTCAGACAACTCGAAACCCTCCTCGACCATGCGCACGATGGTCGGCAGGTGCGGCCGGGGGTCGAGGAGCCAGATCTGGGACTTCAATGCATAGGCGTGGCTGCGCTCCTGCATGATGGAAGAGCCTTCGCCGTAGTCCTCGCCGATGATGATCATCGCGCCGCCGGTAACCCCGCCGGAAGCGAGATTGGAAAGCGCGTCGGCCGCGACATTCGTGCCCGCGGTCGACTTCCATGTCACCGCCCCTCGAATCGGATACATGACGGAAGCCGACAAGGTCGCAGCCGCCGTCGCCTCCGAGGCCGAGGTCTCGAAGTGAACGCCAAGCTCGTCGAGAACGTCCTTGGCGTCGGCGAGCACGTCCATCAGATGCGAGATCGGCGAGCCCTGATAGCCGCCGACATACGAGACGCCGGACTGCAGCAAGGCTTTGGTGATCGCGAGGATGCCCTCGCCGCGAAAAACGTCTCCCGCGCCGAGCTTGAGGTCTTCGACTTCGCGAGCGAACGAGCGTTCCGCCACGGGCGCGCCTCCATTCAAGATTGCGGGCCGGGCGGGACGCCGCCGATCACAAAGGGCCCATTCATCTGCATCAGCATATTTTTGAGACGAATCGCTTGTCAATGGCGCCGGGGGCGTTCATCCGATCCGCTTGGCCGGGACAACCAAGACTGCTCACGAATTATCGGCATCCTGCCCAAAATTCAGCGTCCGACCGCCTGCGAAGAGGACTTGACACCCGCCGCGCGGCGGAGAAACTATATATGAATTCGCATGTAATCGGTCGGCTTCGAAACGGTTGCGCGAGGCTTGAAGAGGTTCACACGGGGGCTTGCGCGGCAGGCTTGCAGGGGAAGCGGAAGAATGCGCAGTCGGCGAGCTTTATGCTCCCCCTGCGTTTCGCCCCGCCGTCGGAATGCGGCGGACCGGGGCGCGTATGAGGCAAGTGGGAGGCCTAAGCAATGAATGTGAATCGACGGCAAGCGCTGGCCCTTGGCGGCGCAGGATTTCTGTCGGAGCTGCTCATGGGCGGCGCGGGCGCGCGAGCCCAGACGACCGACAAACTGACCATTGCGTTCAACGTCAACTTGCCTTCCTTCGATCCGACCATCGGCGGATCGGCGGTCAATCCGGCGATTCAGGCGATCTATCGCGCGCTCTACGATCAGCCCGTTGGGCAGAACACCGATCTTTCGTTCACGCCGGGGCAGCTCAAGGCCTGGGGATGGAACGACGACAAGACGAAAGTCTGGATGGACGTTCGCGAAGGCATCGTCTGGCATGACGGCACGCCCTTCACGCCGGAAGACATCGTCTGGTCGTTCGAGCGGGCTGGCGACCCGAAGAACGGCAGTCCTGTTCCGGGCGTATGGGGCTCGATGGACAATTTCAAGATCGAGGGCCAGCGCATCACCGCCGACTGCAAGACCTTCGATCCGACCATCTTCAAGTGGATGGCCTTCCTCACCGGCTTCGTTCTGCCCAAGACCTACTACACCAAAGTCGGCGCGGACGGCTTCGAAAAGAAGCCGATGGGCGCCGGGCCTTATATGGTCGACGAATATCAGGGCAACTCGTTCCTGCGGCTCAAGCGGTTCGACAAATACTGGGGGCCGAAGCCGGCCTTCGAAACCGTGATCTTCAAGTTCGTGCCCGATCCCACGAGCCGCGTCGCCGAGATCGAAAGCGGCTCGTCGGACGTCACGCTCGAAATCCCGTACGAGGAATACGACCGCCTGAAGGCCAAGTCGGGCCTCGCGGGCGTCTGCGAGCCGGTCTCCGACATCGGCATGATCTTCATCAGCAACAACAACAAAATGATGGAGGACCCGAACGTCCGCATGGCCGCCATTCATGCGGTGGACAAGGCCGTCATCGCCAAGCGCCTTCTGCGTGGCTATGCGACGCCGATCGCGACGCTGGAGGCGCCGAGTTATGAGGCCTTCAACCCCGACATCAAGGACCATTACGATCCGGAGCTTGCCAAGCAGCTGCTCGCCAAGAGCGGCTATTCGACAACGAACCCGGCGAAGTTCACGATCCAGACGACGCGCGGCTTCAAGCCCAAGGACTACGAAATGGTCCAGGCGATTGTCGGCATGTGGCGGAAGGTGGGCATCGACGCGGACATCCAGGTCTACGAGATCGCCAAGCACTTCGAGCTGCGCGCAGCCCACAAGCTCGCGCCGATGGCCTTCTACAACTGGGGCAACGCGATCGGCGACCCGACCACCTCGACCGGTTTTGCGATGTACTCCAAGTCGCCGCACTCCGCCTGGAAGTCTCAGGACGTGGACGACCTCATCAATCCGCTCTGGACGGAAAAGGACGAGGCCAAGCGGATCGCCGGCTGGAAGAAGGTCGACGCCTATGTCCATGAGAAGGGCTATGTGCTGCCGCTGATCCAGTACTTCCAGCCGATCGTCTTCAAGTCGACGCTGAAAGTGAAGGCGAACGGCACGGGCGCGCTCGAACCGCGTCTCGTCTCCAAGGCTTGACGGGATAAAGGGCGGCGCGAAACGATGACCGCAAGCGCGCGCCGCCCTCCGCCGACACCGCTGCGACATGACTGGGAGTTTGCTCAATCGGGCGGCGATGGCCCTCGTGACGCTCGCGGGCGTCGCGGTGGTGATCTTCGTCCTGCTGCGCGTCGTGCCGGGCGACCCGATCGCCATGATGATCTCGCCCGGCGCCTCGGCCGCCGACATCGCGGCGCTGCGGACGCACTATGGCCTCGACGGCAGTATATTCACCCAGTTCGTCATCTGGGCCAAAAGCCTGCTCCGCGGAGATTTTGGCACGTCGATCTCGATGCACCGCGACGTGCTCTCGCTTCTCGCAGAGCGCCTCCCCGCGACGCTCGAGCTTGCGGGCGCCGCATTCGTGTTTGCGACAATCCTTGGCGGCTCGATCGCGGTCTTCGCCGTGCTGATGACCAACTCTCCCCTCGCGCCTGTCATCGACGCGGCCAACGGCCTCTTTCTCGCGGTCCCGGACTTCATCTGGGCTTTCGCCTTCGTGCTGCTGTTCGGCGTCTTCATGCCGGTCCTGCCGCTGTCGGGCCGTATCGATCCCAGCATCGAGGCGAGCTTCGTCACGCCCTTCTATCTCATCGAAAGCCTCGTCACCCTGCGCTTCGGCGTCTTCCTCGATGTGGCGCGCCACATGGTCATGCCGACGCTGGCGCTCGGCATTCCGCTCGCGGCCGTCATCACGCGGGTGCTGAAGGAATCTTTGCGCGAGGCGATGGTGCAGGACTACGTGCTGCTGGCGCGGCTCAAGGGCATGTCGAAGCTGCGGCTCGTGCTGCAGGAAGCCTTGCGGAACGCCGTCGCGCCCACCCTCGCGTTGACCGGGGTGCAGTTGACGTTCCTGATCGGCGGCACGGTGATCGTCGAACGCATTTTTTCCTATCCCGGCATCGGAAACATGGCGATCGACGCGGTGATCAACCGCGACCTTCCGCTCATTCAGGGCCTCACCCTCGTGTTCGGCGCGCTCTTCATCCTCGTCAACATGATTGTCGACCTTTTGGTCGTGAAGACCAATCCGAGACTCCGTCATGGCTGACCTCGTGGTCGCGCGGGAGGTTCCCGCCCCGCGCCGCCGCGGCATGGACGCGCTGCACGCCTGCCTCTCCGAACCCGCGGTCGTGATCGGCGGCGGGTTCATCCTTTTTCTGATCCTCCTTGCGCTCGGGGCGCCGTGGATCGCGCCGAAGGACCCGCTCGAGCAGGACGTCATCCTCGGCGCGACGCCGCCCTTCTGGATGAATGGCGCGGAGCCCGGCCATTGGCTCGGCACCGACGATCTCGGGCGCGACGCGCTCTCGCGCGTGATCTACGGGGCGCGGGTTGCGCTCACTGTCGCCTTTGTGGCCGCCACGCTCGCCGCCGTCGTCGGAGCTTTCCTGGGGCTTGTGGCCGGTTGGCGAGGGGGCTGGGTGGACGTCGTCGTCTCGCGCGCCGTCGAAATCTGGATGGCTTTTCCGCCCGTCCTCCTGTCGATCCTGCTCGTGGCGGTCGTGGGCGCCGGCGTCGGCTCGGTGATCATCGCCATCGCCATCATCGATTGGACCCGCTTTTGCCGAGTGGTGCGGGCGGAGACGATCAACCAGGCGAGCGCCGACTATGTCACGGCGGCGCGGGCGGTCGGCTTCTCGCGCACGCGCATTCTTTTGCGCGAGATATTTCCCAATGTTCTGCCGGTGCTGATCGCGCTTATGAGCCTGGAGATGGGCATAGCGGTGATCGTCGAAGCCATTCTCTCTTTCGTCGGCCTCTCCGTCTCGTCCGACACCCCAACTTGGGGCGGAATGATCGCGCAAGGCCGCCAGCTCATGCATCAGGGCTGGTGGATTCTCGCCACCCCGCTCGTCATGCTGTTTCTGACCGTGCTTGCTTTCAACCTGCTTGGCGAGGGCCTGCGCCGTGCGCTCGATCCGGTGCTGCGGCGATGAAGGAGCCCATTCTCACCGTTTACGGCCTCAGCGCCATCTCCGATCGCGACCGAACGTCGATCCTTCATGACGTCTCCCTCACGCTCAATCGTGGCGAGACGCGCGGCCTTGTCGGCGAGAGCGGCGCTGGAAAGTCGACCATTGGCAAGGCCATTCTCGGCATCCTGCCCCGCACCGTCAGGGTCACGGCTGGCAAAATTCTTTTCGAGGGACAAGATCTTCTAACGATGGCGGCCGCCCCGCTCCGCCGACTGATCGGCGAGCATGTCGCGCTCATCCCGCAAGACCCGATGACGGCGCTCAATCCAGGGCGGCGCATTGAAGGCCAGCTTACCGACGGCCTCAGGCTGTGGCGCGGCCTCGACAAAGCCGCGTCGCGCAAGGTTGCCCTGAACCTTCTTGAGGAAGTTCATATCCGCGATCCCGATCGCGTCCTGCGCAGCTACCCGCACGAGCTTTCCGGCGGGATGCGGCAGCGCGTGCTCATCGCCGCCGCTTTTGCGCTGGAGCCGAAGCTCATCGTCGCCGACGAGCCGACAACGGCGCTCGACGTCACGGTGCAAAAGCAGATCCTGCGCCTCGTCAGGGCCATGCAGCGCGCGCATGGAACCGCCGTCATATTCGTGACCCATGATCTCGGCGTCGTCGCTCAGGTTTGCGACGACGTCACGCTGCTGTTCGGCGGCCGGGTCGTTGAGGAGGGATCGACTGCGAACCTCTTCGAGCATCCGCGCCATCCCTACACACAGGCGCTTCTCGACGCCTGCCCGCGCTACGACCGGCCGAAGGCGGCGCTTCGTCCCGTGCCTCCCGAGGTCATCGCACGCCTTCGCGCCGAAGCGGTTTCGCCATGAGTGGCGATCTTCTGGCGGCGCGCGATATTGTCGTCGTCTTCGGCGGCGAGAGGCGGCTCTTCGGCGGCGCCGCGCCGCGAGTCGAGGTCCTGAAGGGCGTCAGCATAAGGATCGCCCGCGGCGAGACAGTCGGCATCGTCGGCGAGAGCGGCTCGGGCAAGACGACGCTCGGACGGGTTCTGCTGCGTCTCGTGGACGCAACAGAGGGCCGCATCGAGTTCGATGGCGAGGACATCACGCGGCTGCCGGAATCCGCCATGCGTCCGTTGCGCAGGCGCATGCAACCGATCTTTCAGGATCCGCTCGCCTCGCTCAACCCGCGCCAAACCATCGAGCGCATCGTAACGGAGCCCATGCTCTTCCACCGCGTGGCGGCCGACCGCCGCGAAGCCAAAGCAAGAGCCCGCGCCATCTTCGACCGCTTCAGTCTCCCGGCCGCCTGCCTCAGCCGCTATCCGCATGAGCTTTCCGGTGGGCAGCGCCAGCGCGTCGGCATCGCGCGCGCCGCGCTGCTGTCACCCGATTTCCTTCTCGCCGATGAAATCGTCTCGGGGCTCGACGTCTCCACCCAGGCGCAAGCCCTGAATCTGCTCGGCGGTCTCTCGCGCGACCTCGGACTTTCGATGGCCTTTATCAGTCACGATCTCTCGGTGATCCGCGCCGTGTGCGACCGCGTCTATGTCCTGCGCCTTGGCGAGATCGTCGAAGAAGGGACATGCGAGACCGTCTTTGCCGCGCCGAAGCATTCTTATACGCGGGCGCTCATCGACGCGATCCCGCTTCCAAAGGTCGATCGCAGCTGGCTTAGCGAGCCGGTCGCCGCGGAGGCTGCAGCTTAGGCGGCTCGATCCGCCCGACGATACGGAGGAGAACGATGGCGTCCGGCATGAACTCTCAGAATGGAAGTCGGGGCCTGCCCGGCGCCCGCGGAATCGATCACATCGGCATCACGGTGCCCGACATGGATCAGGCGGTGCGATTTTTCGTCGATGTGCTCGGCTGCGAAAAGGCGATGTCCTTCGGACCGATCGCCGATCCGACGCCCGAGGGAACGTTCATGACGGATGCGCTCGGCGTCCATCACAAAGCGGTGATCACGGAGATTACGCTGCTGCGCTCAGGTCACGGCTCCAACATCGAGCTTTTCAGCTACCAATCCCCCGACCAGAAGGCGGTGCAGGCGAAGAACAGCGATATCGGCGCCCACCACATTGCGTTCTACGTCGATGACATCAACGTCGCGGCCGATTACCTGCGGGGAAAGGGCGTCGAAACGAGGATGGGGCCGATTCCGATCGAGGAAGGGCCGGCCGCGGGGCAAGTGATCCTCTATTTCAATGCGCCCTGGGGCTTACAGATGGAGGCGATCTCGTACCCAAAGGGCATGGCCTACGAGAAGGACGCCGCCACGGTGTTGTGGAGTCCGAAGGACCCGGCGAAGTAACGGCGCCGGCGGCCCGCACTCCGCCAAACATTCGACACGCTCGGGACCCCATATCCGCCGCGAACGGCGGCGAGGAATTCCTCATGGAGCGCAAGAAGGCGTCTGACTTTCCTCAAGAGCTTCTCGATCTCTTCGACCTTTATGTCCACGGCGGCATAAGCCGGCGCGCCTTTCTCGACGGGGCGCAGAAATTTGCGATCGGCAGCCTCACGGCCGCCGCCCTCTTCCAGATGCTGAAGCCGAACTACGCCTTCGCAGTGCAGGTCCCGCCCGACGACCCGCGGATCGCAACCGAAACGGTCAACGTGCCGTCGCCCCACGGCAACGGAATGATCAAGGGCTACCTCGCCCGACCGCGCAACGATGCGAAGCTGCCGGCCATTCTCGTCGTACATGAGAATCGCGGGCTCAATCCTTACATCGAGGATGTGACGCGGCGTCTTGCGGTCGCGAATTTCATCGCCTTCGCGCCCGACGGGTTGACCTCGGTCGGCGGTTATCCGGGCGACGACGAGAAGGGACTTGCGCTCTTCCAGAAGGTGGACCCCGCCAAGATGGGCGAGGATTTCCTCGCGGCCGCCGAGTGGCTGAAGAAGCGGCCCGACGGGACCGGCAAACTCGGGGCGCTCGGGTTCTGCTACGGCGGCGGCGTCGTCAACTGGCTCGCGGTTCAAATGGGCTCAAACCTCGACGCCGCGGTTCCCTTTTACGGAATGCAGCCAAGCGCGGCGGACGCCGCCAAGATCAAGGCGCCGCTCAACGCGCAATATGGCGAACTCGACAAGCGCATCACGCCAGGTTGGCCGGCCTTCGACCAGGCGCTGACCGACGCGGGCGTGACGCACGAAGGCCATATCTACAAGAACGCCAACCACGGTTTTCACAACGATACAACTCCGCGCTACGACGAAGTCGCGGCGAAGGAAGCGTGGGCTCGCACGCTCGCGTGGTTCAACAAATATCTGCGGGGGTGATTTCGATCCGCGCTGCGCCGCAGTTCACGCCCGGTCATCCCAAACCCGAAGATGCGCGAGATTCCTGAGATGGCGGGGCGGCCCCCCGAAACGATCAGGCGAATCCCCTACCCGATCACGCCTTCACCGCGCCCGCCGTAAGACCGGCGACGATCCAGCGTTGCGCGAGCAGAAACATGAGGATAGCGGGCAAAATCGTCAGCGTGATGAAGGCGAGCACGAGCTGCCATGATGTCGAATACTGGCCCTGATAGGCCATGAGGCCGAGCGTCCAGGGATAGTGGGACTCGCTGTTGAAGACGATGAGCGGCAAAAGATATCCGTTCCAGCTGTCGACGAAGGAAATGACCGCAACGGTCGCCAGGATCGGACCCGAAAGCGGCAGCGTGATGTAGAAGAAATAGCTAAAATAGCCGCAGCCATCCATCATCGCCGCATCGAGAAGCTCCGCCGGAAGCTGCTTGAACGCCGAGCGCAAAAGCAGCACGCTCATCGCCAGCGAAAAAGCCACCTGAGGCAACACCACCCCCCAGTAGGAATCAAGCAGGCCGAGATCGCGGATCTTGATGAAGATCGGGATGATCGCGGTGGCGAGCGGAAACAAAAGCCCGAGCATGATGTAGCTGAGCAGAAAACGGTCGCCGAAGAAGTGCAGATGCGCGAAGGTGAAGGCCGCCATCGAGGACACGGCTAGGGTCAGCGACACGGTGAGGAACGCGAGCAGCAACGAATTGCCCAGAACCTGCCAGTAACGATGGCCCGAGAGGATTTCCCAGTAATTTTGCCAGATCCAGACCCGCGGCAATGCGAAGGGATGCGTCTGCAGTTCGCCGAGTTCCTTGAAGCCGTTGAGCGCCGTCAGCGCGATCGGAAAAATCACGATGGCGGCGACGACGAGTAGGATCGCGAAGGCAAGAAATGCGGGAAATCCGCGCAAGCCTCTCGCCGAAAAGTCCCGCGGGGGCGCAGTTCAGTCATCGCGCATGACCAATCGTCGATAGCCGAAGGCGAACGTGACGCAGACGATGAACAGAATCACGCCGACCGCCGACCCGAAGCCGATTCGCATCCGCGTGACCCCGAAGAAATAGAGGAAGGACACCATCGTGTGCGTGGTGTCGAACGGGCCGCCGCCGGTCAGAGGCACAATGATATCGAAGAGCTTCAAGGCGCCGACAACCGAGAAGAAGACCGAGAGGCGGATCATCGGCCCGAGCAGCGGCAACGTGATGTGCCAGAAGCGCTGGAAGCGGGTCGCCCCGTCCATCTCCGCCGCCTCCAGCATCTCCTTGTCGATGCCCTGAAGCCCGGCGATGTAAAGCATCATGTAGAAGCCAAAGTACTTCCACAGGATGACGATCAGCACCGCAAGGAAAGCCCAGTCCGTGCTCGCCAGCAGGAAGAATGGCTTTAGCCCGAAAGCGTGAGTGAAGAGCGAGGGGATGCCGTAGTCGCCGTCGAACATGAAACGCCACATGAGTCCGGCGACGACGTCGGCGAGGATATAGGGCAGAAAAAAGATCATCCTGAAGAAGACGGCGCCGGTCATGCGTCCCGCGAGCAGCAGCGCGAGGCCCAGCGCGAGCGGCAGCTGAATGAGGAGCGACACCGCGATCACCAGCGCGTTGTTGATGATCGCCCTCAGGAAAGCGGGATTGGTAAAAATCCAGACGTAGTTCTTGAAGCCGATGAACCTTTCCGGCCGGCCGTAGCCGTTCCAGTGAAAGAAGCTGTACCAGGCTGCTTCGCCCACCGGCAGGATGACGAAGATCGTAAAGATGAGCAGCGCAGGCGGCAGGAAGACGGCGAGCGTCGCCCAGCCGTTCAGCGACATGCGCCGGCGGTTGTCGAGATAAGGCGCCGGCGCGGCGTTGGCGCCGGACATGGGTCCGCGCAGCTCCGCATCGGCGGAGACGACAGCGCGGCCCATGCTCAACGTCGAGCCTCTACTGCTGGTCGGCCGCGTCCTGGATCGCGGCCGCGGCGGCTTCCGGAGTTATCTGCCCAGCCGCCACCGAGACCGAGACGTCATTGATGGTGCGGCCGAGCGAGGGGCCGAGATCCTGATCGAGGAAGTTCTGGTGGTAGGTCGTCGCCGCGAGTTCATCGGCGACTTTCTTGATAAGCGGATTCTTGATGTCCGCGTCGGCGCCCTTGACGACAGGAATGTAGGCGCCCTTCTCAGCAGCCTCCTTGGCGAATTTGTCCTGGCTGAAGAATTTGAGGAAATCGACGGCGGCGTCCGGCGCGGTCTTGGTGACAAGAAAGCCGTTGACGCCGCCCAGCGTATCCGTCGCCTTGCCCTTGCCGCCCTGCACGATCGGAAAGGACATCACGCCGATATCGTCGATCGGCAGGCCCTTGCCGCTCGCCGAGGTCGAAGCCTGCATGCCGACGAGCCATTCGCCCATCAGATCCATCGCCGCTTTGCCATCCGCGAAAATGCCCGTCGATTCCGCATGTTTGGTCGAGAGCCAGCCGGGCTGGAACGGCTCAAGCGCGGCCAGCTCGCGCAATTTCTTGCCCGCTTCGACGAAGGTCGCATTCTTGAAGCCGCCGTCCTTGCCCGCTTTCGCGTCGGCGAGCGCATGTTCGCCGCCGATCCGCATGGCAAGATAGGCATAATAGAAGTGCATCGGCCATTTTTCGCCCGCGCCGACGGCGATCGGCGTGATCCCCGCCGCCTTGAGCTTCTTCACCGCGCCGAGGAAGTCGTCCCACGTCTTGATGTCCTCGGCCTTCACGCCGGCCTTCTCGAAGAGCTTCTTGTTGTAGAAGAACGATACGACGCCTTCGTCGAAGGGCAGGCCGACCGTCTTGCCGTTCACCTTGAAAGCGTCGACGGCGGTCGGCGCCATCGTCGCCTGAACCGAGGCGACTTCGCCAGAAATGTCCTTCAGGAAGCCGGCCTGGGCTTGCGCGTCCATCACGCCTCCTCCCCAGGAGTAGAACAGGCTCGGGCGCGAATCGTCGGCCTGCAGCATGGTCGGCAGCTTGGCCTTGAAGGCCTCGTTCTCGAGATATTTGAACTGGACCTTTACGCCGGGATGCTGGGCCTCATAGTCTTTCGCGATCTGGTCCCACAGCGCCTGCGTCGTCTTGTCGTCGCTGACGTGAAGAATGGTGACGGTTGTGTCCGCAAAAGCGGGAGCGCCGAGTGCAACCAGACAGGCGGCCGCCAGGATGGTCTGACGAAAGCTCATGAAACTCCTCCCAAGAAAGCCGGTCCCGGATTTCTTTTTGTCCGAGATGCAAATTAAATCTGTCTCGCCTTCACGCCGCTGTCAAGCGCGCCGGCGACCGGCCCGTATACTCTCGCAGCATTCGCTCGCGCCGCAGCATTGACAGGCCGCCGCTCGATCCATTAATTCCGGCTTCCGAATTAAAATGCGCGAAAAGCGGAAGCGCCACGAGCGATGAAAACCGCAGACCCCGAACTCATGCGCGCGATCAATCGCTTCCATGTCATGGATGCGATCCGCCGCTTCGGGCCCGTCTCGCGCGTCGAGATCTGCCAGACGACCGAACTCAGCCCCACCACCGTATCCGCCATCACGGCGGCGCTGCTCGACGACCAGTTGATTACCTCCGTGCAGATCGGCGCCGTGCGGGACGCCGGGCGCGGCCGGCCGCGCGTCATGCTGCAACTCAATCCGGATGCGGCGCGCGTCGTCGGCGTCCGGCTTGCGCCGGACCAGATCACCGTGGCCGTCACCAATTTTTGCGCCGATATCCTGCGCACGCTGACCCTCCCCATCCGCATCGACCGGCAGACCGCGGCTGTCACCGCCGACCTGGTCGAAGACGGCGTACGCCGTTGCGTCGAGGACGCGGGGCTCGCCATGACCGACATTCTTGGAATTTGCGTGGGCCTGCCTGGCGTCGTCGAGCGGGCGGCCGGCGTCTGCCGCCAAAGCCCGATCTTCAGCGACCGCGACGTGCCGTTCGGCGGCGAGCTGACGCGCCGTCTCGGCGTGCCCGCCTCCATCGACAGCGACGCCAATCTCGTGGCGCTCGCCGAGCACTGGTTCGGGCAGGCGCGCGACCTCAACGACTTTCTGGTCGTCACCGTCGAGCGCAGCCTGGGCCTCGGCATCCTGCACAACGGCGAGCTCTTCCGCGGCGCCAACGGCCTCAGCCCCGATCTGGGCGATCTCACCATCCGGCCGCTCAGCAACGGCGGCGGACGGCTCGGCGATATGGCCTCGGAAGCCTCCGTGCTCAACGAGGCCGAGACGCTCGTCGATGGCGAGACCCTTCATCACCGCCCGGCGCGCGGCATGGCGCTTATCCTGCGCAAGGCCGCCGAAGGGGACGCTCGCGCCGCTTCCATACTGGCGGCGGCGGGCGAGGCGCTCGGCTACGCAATCGCGAACCTGATCACCCTTTTCGCGCCGCCCAAGGTGATCATCGCCGGGCGTGCGATGGCGGGCAGCGAGTATTTTCTCAAACCGCTGCGCGAGACCGTCGCGACGCTCTTGCCCCCGAGTCTGGCTGACGTCTCGGATCTCGTCGTGCGCGAATGGAACGATAGCATCTGGGCGCGCGGGGCGGCGGCGATGACGCTGCGCGACCTTTATGGCGCGCCATGGGGAACGACCGGCCCCGCCCCGATGCACGGACCGCTCCCGGCCGAGGCGGGAGACGAGCCATGAAGCCTGTCGGGATCGGCGTCATCGGCTGTGGGAATATCAGCGCCGCCTATCTGACTGCGGCGAAGAAATTCCCCATCCTCAAGATCGTCGCGCTTTCGGACGCCAATCCCGCAGCGGCGGAGGCGCGCGGCGCCGAATTTGGCCTGCCCGCGCGGTCGGTCGAAGCCGTGCTCGCCGATCCCGAGATCGAGGCCGTCCTCAACCTCACGGTCCCCAAGGCGCATGTCGAAGTGGGCTTGCGCGCGATTGCGGCCGGAAAGCATGTGCATTCCGAAAAGCCCCTTGGGGTCGCGCTCGCGGAGGCGCGGACACTCGTGGAGGCGGCAGCCGCGGCCGGTCTCAAACTCGGTTGCGCGCCCGACACGTTTCTCGGCGGCGCGCATCAGACCGCGCGCCAGTGCGTGGACGAGGGCATGATTGGGCGCCCGGTCGGCGGAGCGGCCTTCTTCATGTGTCCGGGGCACGAGCGCTGGCACCCCAACCCCGCCTTCTACTATCTCGGCGGCGGCGGCCCGATGCTCGACATGGGGCCATATTACATCACCGATCTCGTCAACCTGCTCGGGCCTGTTGCAAGCGTCGTGGGCGCGGCGACGCGGACCCGCGGCGAGCGGCTCATCACGAGCGATCCGCTCAAGGGACAGCGCATTCCCGTCGAGGTCGCAACGCATGTCACGGGCACGCTCCTCTTCGCAAGCGGAGCGGCGGTCGCGATTACGATGAGCTTCGACGTGGCCAAGCACAAGCACGTCCCGATCGAACTCTATGGCGAAGCGGGCACGTTGATCGTGCCAGACCCGAACTACTTCGGCGGCGAGATCGAATTCGCGAAAGCCGGCGAGGAGTGGCGCGAGGTTGCAACTACGCACGCGTACGCCGACGATAATTATCGCGTCCTTGGCCTCGCCGACATGGCGCAGGCGATACGGACGGGGAGGCCGCATCGCGCAAGCGGCGCGCTCGCCTTCCACGTGCTCGAAGTGATGGAGTCCTTTCAGGCTTCCTCGGACAGCGGGAAGGCGATTGCGATTTCCAGCCGGCCCGAGCGGCCGGCGCCGATGCCCGCATCGCTCAAGGTTGGCGAGTTGGATTAATTGCTGACGTCAGCATCCCTTCTCCACCCACGCGGCGAGAAGGGCCTTGGTTGGGAGGAATGCCTATGCGCGAAGCGCTGATCGTCTGGGGCGGCTGGAGCGGGCATGAGCCCGAGAAAGGCGCCGCGATCGTCGGAAAGATGCTCGAGGCGCACGACTTCAAGGTGTACATCGAGGACACGACTGAAGCCTTCGCCGATCCGGCCATCGCCGACATGAAGTCTCATCGTGCCGATCGTCACGATGTCAAAAATCGAGAAGGAGGAGGTCGAGAACCTCACCGCGGCCGTGCGCGGAGGCGTCGGCCTCGCAGGCTTTCACGGCGGCATGTGCGACGCCTTTCGTGAAAGCGTCGAGTATCAGTTCATGTGCGGCGGCCAGTGGGTCGCTCATCCCGGCAATATCATCGACTACAGCGTTGAAGTCACCAAGCGCGAAGACCCGATCATGCACGGCGTTCCGGCGAGCTTCCCGTATCGCAGCGAGCAATATTACATGCACGTCGATCCCTCGAACGAGGTGCTCGCGACGACGACGTTCTCGGGCGAATACGCGCCCTGGATCAAGGGCGTGACCATGCCGGTCGTCTGGAAGCGCAGGCACGGCGAAGGCCGCGTGTTCTACTCTTCGCTCGGCCATGTCTCGGCCGAGTTCAACGTGCCCGAGATGCGCACGATATTGGAGCGGGGTATGCTGTGGGCGGCTCGGTGAGCGTCGGCGGAGCGACGATCCGCAACCCCATCCTTCAGGGCTTCAACCCTGATCCTTCGATCTGCCGCGTCGGCGGCGACTATTACATCGCGACCTCCACCTTCGAGTGGTTTCCCGGCGTTCAGATTCACCACTCGCGCGATCTCGTGAACTGGCGCCTGGTGCGGCGGCCGCTCGAACGCGCGAGCCAGCTCGACATGCGCGGCGATCCGGACTCGGGAGGCGTGTGGGCGCCCTGCCTCTCCTATGCCGATGGGCTCTTTTGGCTGGTCTATACCGACGTCAAGCGGCTCACCGGCAATTTCAAGGACACCCACAACTACATCGTCACCGCTGCCTCGATCGAGGCGGAGTGGTCGGACAGGATCTACGTCAATTCGAGCGGCTTCGACCCTTCGCTGTTCCATGACGACGACGGCCGCAAATGGTTCGTCAACATGCTCTGGAGCCATCGCGATCTGAAGCGCGACGTCGGCCATCCCGCCTTCGCCGGCATCGAACTTCAGGAGTGGGATCCAGGCTCCAAGCAACTCGTCGGCAAGCCAAAAACGATCTTCCTCGGCACGAAACTCGGCCTCGTCGAGGGGCCGCATCTCTACAAGCGGGACGGCTGGTATTACCTGACGACCGCCGAGGGCGGGACGGGTTACAACCATGCGGTGACGATGGCGCGGTCACGCAAAATCGACGGCCCTTACGAGCTTCACCCGAACCTGCACCTCCTGACCTCGAAGGACGCGCCCCAGGCCACGCTTCAGCGCGCTGGCCATGGGCAGATTGTGGAGACGCCTGACGGCCAAGTCTATCATACGCACCTTTGCTCACGGCCCCTGAAGAGCGTTCGCCGCTCACCACTCGGACGCGAGACCGCCTTGCAGAAATGCGTCTGGCGCGAGGACGGCTGGCTCTATCTTGACGACGGAGGACAAACTCCCGCGGTCGAGGTCTCGCCACCCTCGCCAACCGCATCCGATCCCGCTCCGAGCGAGCTGAGTTACGGCTTCGCCCCCGGACCCTTACCGCTTGATTTCCAGTGGCTCAGAACGCCCGACCCGGACCGCATCTTCTCGCTCTCGGCGCGGCCGGGCTGGCTGAGGCTGATCGCGCGCGAGTCGATCGGGTCATGGTTCGAGCAGGCGCTGGTCGCGCGACGCCAGCAGCATTTCGTCTATCGCGCGGAGACGGAGGTGGATTTCCGACCTTGGAGTTTTCAGCAGGCGGCCGGGCTCATTGCCTATTACAATCGCTACAAGTTCCACTTTCTCGCGGTGACGTTCGACGACCGTCTCGGCCGGTCGCTCATCGTCATGAGTTGCGAGGCCGACTATCCCGAAGGCCGACTGACCTTTCCGCTTGCCGACCTCATCGCCTTGCCGGGCGAAGCGCCGGTGCGCCTGGCGGCGGAAGTCGACCACGCGAAATTGCAATTCCTCTATGCGCTCGACGGCGGCGGATGGCTTCAGGCCGGCCCGCCGCTCGACGCCTCGCTGCTCTCGGATGAGGCGGGCACAGCCAACGAGCACGGCTCCTTTACCGGCGCCTTCGTCGGAATGGCGGCTTTCGACACGTCCGGGACCGCGATCCCGGCGGATTTCCGAAGCTTCCGTTACGCGGCCGCCGTTTCGCCTCTCAAACAGACGGGTTCTGCCTGAGCCGATCCCCTTGTCCAGGGTCCGGCGCCATTTCATTGCTGAAAATCAGAACATGCGTTACAATGCGCGAATGAGGCGGCCGCACTTGGGCGACGATGACCGACAGCTTGGGCGTTTCGAGCGCCGCCGCTCCCCACCGAGCGGCTTGAAAAAAACTTTTGTGCTCCCGTCCGCGTAACCCTTTGAAAAGGCTCCATTCCGCCGAGAGAATCCAAGGAAATCCAAGCGAATCCAAGGTTGGTTTTTGACCCATTTCGGGTCTCGGACGCCCGAACTCCAAGGCAATCCAAACCGCTCCCTCTCGAGCGGTGCGCCGTCACGCCCCCATTTTGGCGACGAGCGCATCCGAGACCTCGAAATTGGCGGTCACGTTCTGGACATCGTCATTGTCCTCAAGGGCGCCGATGAGTCGCAGGATCTTCTCGCCCTGCTCGTCGTCCACGGAAATCGTGTTCTGCGGCCGCCAGACGAGCGAAGCCTTTTTCGGTTCGCCCAGCTTGGCCTCCAGCGCCTTCTGCGCCTCGGCCAACGCTTCGACCGAAGTGAGGATCTCGTGCTCCTCCTCGCCGGAGACAACATCGTCAGCGCCAGCGTCGATGGCCGCTTCGAGCATCGCTTCGTCATCGGCGGCCGTCTTGTCGTAGACGATAAGTCCCACGCGGTCGAACATGAATGAGACGGCGCCCGTCTCGGCGAGAGACCCGCCGGCCTTGGTGAAGTAGGAGCGCACTTCGCCCGCGGTCCGATTGCGGTTGTCTGTCAGCGCCTCGACGATGACCGCGACGCCGCCTGGGGCATAGCCCTCATAGCGCACCTCGTCGTAGTTCTCGCCGTCAGCCCCGGCCGCCTTCTTGATCGCCCGGTCGATATTGTCCTTGGGCATGTTCTCGGCGCGCGCCGCCAGCACCGCGGCGCGCAGGCGGGCGTTCATCGCGGGGTCCGGCAGGCCCATCTTCGCCGCCACCGTGATTTCGCGCGCGAGTTTGGAGAAGAGCTTGGAGCGGATCGCGTCCTGCTTGCCCTTCTTGTGCATGATATTCTTGAACTGACTATGACCAGCCATACATCGCCTCGAACGCCGCAGGCTTTCGCCACCGCGGACTGTTGGGAAAATCGGCGCTCCTATACGCCGCGACCGCCGCAGAGGGAAGGAGCCTGATTGACCGCCGCCTCCGCCCTTCTGGCCCTCGCGCCGGGCGTGACTTACGCGCCCGGCCTCCTGACACGGGCCGACCAGGAACAGCTTCGTGACGCCGTCTTTGCGATCCTCGCCGACGCGCCGCCCTTTCAACCCCGAATGCCCCGCACCGGCAAGGCCTTCTCGGTGCGGATGAGCAATTGCGGAGCGCTCGGCTGGGTCTCCGACGAAACCGGCTATCGCTACCAAGCAACTCACCCGGAGACGGGCCGGCCATGGCCGCCGATGCCGGACATGCTGCTCGAAGCCTGGGCGAGGCTCGCTCCGGACGCGCCGGCGCCCGAAGCCTGCCTCATCAACCTCTACGATGCGAAGGCCCGCATGGGCCTGCACCAGGACAGGGACGAGGCGGAGCGTTCAGCCCCGGTCGTTTCGCTGTCGCTGGGCGCGCCCGCGCTCTTCCGCCTCGGTGGCCTCAAGCGCAGCGATCCCACCCGCTCTTTCCGGCTCGAATCGGGGGACGGGTTGGCCTTCGGCGGTGAGAACCGCCTCGCTTTCCACGGCGTCGACAGGATTCTTCCGGGCTCGACCCTGTTGCCTGAGGGCGGCCGAAATCAACCTGACGCTGCGGCGCGTGACGAGGGCGGGGTGATCTAATCCTTCGGCGCGGCCTTTGGGCCGCCCTTGGACACGCCGACCATTGCCGGGCGAAGAACCCGGTCGCCAATCGTCCAGCCGGTCTGGACGACCTGCGAAACTGTGCCGGCCGCCACGCTCTCGTCCGGCGCCTCGAAGATCGCCTGGTGGAAGTTCGGGTCGAATTTTTGGCCCTTGGGGTCAAGCTTCCGAACCCCGTGGCGTCCCAGGGCGGCCTCGAGATCGCGAGCGGTCAGTCCCACGCCTTCGACCAAAGCCTCCAACTGCGGATCAGCGGCGCGCGCCTCCGCGGAAACGTGCTCAAGCGCACGGTTGAGATTGTCGACCACGGTTAACATGTCGCGGGCAAAGCCGGTCACGCCATAGGTCTTGGCGTCCGTGACCTCCTTCTCTGTCCGTCGCCGCAGGTTCTCCATTTCCGCAAGCGTCCGAAGGACGCGGTCTTTCAACTGCGTATTCTCGGCGTTCAGGGCCTCGATCACGGAAGCGGCGTCACGCTCGGCCGTCTGGCCCGCGCCAGCCTCGGGCTCATGCGCGTTCGTTTCGTCCGCGCGGTCAGCGTTGGCGTCAGTCATTGTCCTCAAAGTCCTTTTGAATTCGGGACGCATATCAGGGCTTGGAGCGCAAAAATCAAGCGCAGCCGGTCACGCAGGATGCTGTTGCGACCCTGCGTTATTTCGCCGCGAAATCGGCGAGAAGCCTGCGCTTGACCGCGGCCTGCTTGGCCGCCGAATTGATTTTCTGGCCGGTGAGGTCGGTGAGATAGAACGAGTCGACGGCTTTTTCGCCGAAGGTCACGATATGCGCGGAGCCGATGTTGAGATTGAGGCTGGACAGCGATCCGGTCAAATCCCGCAATAGGCCCGGACGATCCAGGCCGGAGACCTCCACGACTGTGTACTGGCCGGACAATCCATTGTCGATTGTCACCTCCGGCTCGATCGCAAAGGCGCTGCGACGCGAATCCTTCGGCTCCTTCTTGGGCGCTATCTCGGCAAGGCGCAATTCGCCGCGCAGCGTCTTTTCGATATTGGAGGCGATTCGCTGGCCCCGCCGCAGCTCGTCCTCGTCCCGCTCGAACGCGCGAGATACGAAGATCGTGTCGAGCGCGAGGCCATCCGTCGTGGTGAAGATCTGGGCGTCGACGATATTTCCACCCGCCGCCGCGCAGGCGCCCGCGATTCCGGTCAGAAGCCGTGGGTGGTCAGGGGCCACCACGGTCACGGCGGTCACTCCGCGATAGGCGTCGGTCGCCACCTCCGTCGCGAGCGAACGCATGTCCGCGGCCATCGCGTACAAAAGCTTGGCGTGAGCTGCCTGCCGTTCGTGATCGACCTTGAGCCAGTAGGCGGGGTAGTGGCGCAGCGCGTAGGCGTCGAACTCCGGATCCGACCAGCCCGGCAGCGCCCGACGCAGCGCTTCCTGTGCTGCAACCACCCGAGAATTGCGGTCGACGGCCGAATGACCGCCACCGAGCACGATCTCAGTTTCCCAGTAGAGCGTACGCAAAAGCTGCGCTTTCCAACCATTCCAAACGCCGGGCCCGACGGCGCGGATATCGGCGCAAGTTAGGACGAGCAGCATCTTCAGCCGCTCCTGGGTCTGGACGGTCGCGGCAAGTTGCTCGGAGGTACGGGGGTCGGAAAGGTCGCGGCCTTGGGCCGTATTTGACATCGTGAGATGTTGTTCGATCAGCCAGGCGACGCGTTCCGTGTTCGACGCCGACAGACCAAAGCGCGGGCCGAGCTTGCGAGCGACGGCCGCGCCCGCGATCGAGTGGTCCTCCGGGCGACCCTTGGCGATGTCGTGGAGGAAGGCGGCGATATAGAGTTCGGTCCGGTGAGCGATCTTGGGCGCTACTTCCGTCGCGAGGGGAAGCTCGTCCTTGAGCCTTCCCGCCTCAATGGCGCTGAGCACGCCGACGGTGCGCAGGAGGTGCTCGTCGATTGTGTAGTGATGATACATCGAGAATTGCATCATGCCGACAACGCGGCCGAATTCAGGGATGAAGCGGCCGAGCACGCCTGCCTCATTCATATGCCTGAGCGTGGTCTCCGGCGCGTGGCGGGAAGTCAGGATGTCGACAAACAGGCGATTGGCTTCCGGATCGTCTCGCAGCCGCGCGTCGATCCGCTTTAGGGAACGCGTGACGAGGCGCGTCGCGTCCGGGTGGATTGCCAGGTTGGAGCGGTCCGCGACCCAGTAGAGCCGTATCAAATTGACGGGATCGCGATCGAAGACATCGCCGCGCACGGCGTTTACCCGGTCTCCCTCAACGCGAAAGTCCTTCGCGTCGGCAATGGCGCGGATGCCACGACGAAAACGACCGATCACACGGTCGAAGACCGGAGCCGGTTTGGCGTGCCGCGCCTCGAGCGCAGCGCAAACGATCGCCGTCAGGTCGCCGACATCCTTGGCGACGAGAAAGTAATGCTTCATGAAGCGCTCGACATCCGCCTGCGCGACCCGGGACGAATAACCGAGTTGCTGAGCAATCGGGCGCTGGACATCAAAGCTAAGGCGCTCCTCCGCACGCCCCGCCAGAAAGTGAAGGCGGCAGCGCACGGACCAAAGAAACTCTTCGCAGCGGCGAAACTGCGAAAACTCGCCAGGGGAAAAGAGCCCCGCCGCCACGAGTTCATGGGCATGCTTCACGCGATAGACATATTTCGAGATCCAGAAGAGGGTATTGAGGTCCCTTAGGCCGCCCTTTCCCTCTTTCACATTTGGCTCGACGAGATAGCGCGAGGCGCCAGCCCGCCGCACCCGCTCCTCCCGCTCCGCAAGCTTGGCTGCAACAAATTCCGGCGCGGTCTTCGCCACGATCTCCTTGTCAAACCGGGTTTCCAGCGCTTCGAAAAGCGCCCTGTCGCCGACGACGAGCCGGGCCTCGATCAGCGTGGTCCGAATGGTCATGTCGGCGCGGGCCTGGCGCAGACACTCGTCGATCGAGCGGCTGGCGTGGCCGACTTTCAGCTTTAGATCCCAAAGGATGTAGAGAATTGCCTCCACAACTTTTTCGACGCCCGGCCCGCGCTTCGATGGCAGAAGGAAAAGCAAATCGACGTCGGAAAAAGGCGCGAGCATTCCCCTCCCATATCCGCCAACCGCAATAATGCTCGGCGCCGCAGTGCGGTCTATATCGGGCACAAGCCAGCGGGAGGCGAGTTCAAGCGCGATTCGCAGCAGATCGTCGATCTGAGAACTAAGTGTTTCGGCGCAAGCTCTCCCCGTTCCCCCAGCTTCCAGCGCTTTGCGGGCCTCAGCGCGGCGCATCGAGAGTTCGCCCTGCAGCACCAGCACTGCGGCTCGGCGAAACGACTCCATGTCCTTCTGGCGGGCGTGCAATTCCTCGAGCTTGCTCAGGATTCGCACCCGGTCGAGCCCTTTATCCGCGGGCGCGGCGGGGCGGGAAGATCGGGCTCGGCGTTCTACAGTGGGCGCATGGGCGAGCGACATCGTGGACATATTCCCTTTCGACCGTTCGCCTTCAAGGTTGTCGCCGGCCGAATCCCGATCTATCTGCGCAGGCGGACTTCGATGGCGTCCCAGATCGCCACGGCGAGATCCGGCCCGCCAAGTCGTTTGACCGCGCGAATGCCGGTCGGCGAGGTTACGTTGATTTCCGTCAAAAATCCGTTGATGACGTCAATACCGACGAAAATCAGGCCACGCCGTCTTAGCTCCGGGCCGATGCTGGCGCAGATCTCCCGCTCCCGGGCCGTAAGCTCCGTCTCCCGAGCGGCGCCGCCCCGGACCATGTTGGAGCGGATGTCGTTTTCCGCAGGAACGCGGTTGACAGCGCCAAGGGGTTCGCCCTCGACCAGAATGATGCGCTTGTCGCCTTGTGTCACCTCGGGCAAATATTTCTGGATAACCCACGGTTCCCGGAAAGTGACGCTGAAAAGATCAAACAGCGACCCGAAGTTTGGGTCTTTTTCGGCGACTTTGAACACGGCGGCGCCGCCGGCCCCATAGAGCGGCTTCATCACCACCTCGCGATGCTTCGCGCGGAATTCCTCGATCGCCGTCGCGGTCGCGGGTGATGAGCGTCGGCGGCATCAGATCCGGAAAATCCATGACAAACAGCTTTTCCGGCGCGTCGCGCACGCTGTGGGGATCGTTGACGACGAGCGTCTTCGGGTGAATGCGCTCCAGAAGATGGGTCGTCGCAATATAGGCAAGGTCGAAAGGCGGGTCCTGGCGCAGGAGCACCACGTCGACCGTCGAGAGATCGACGAGCGCCGGCGAACCGAGGCGTGCATGGTCGCCCTCGACATCCTTGACGACAAGAGGTTCGCACATCGCTTCAAGGCGAGACCCGGTCAGGCGCAGCCGTTCAGGGGTGTAGTGCAGAAGGCTATGGCCGCGCTCCTGGGCTTCGAGCAGCAGCGCGAAGGTCGAATCGCCTGCAATACGGATGCGCTCGATCGGATCCATCTGCACAGCGACGGTGAGGGGCATGGCGGTCCTGACGGGGGAACAGAGTTCAATCGATCTCAAGCCTATACGCGTCGGGCGCGTGGCGGGGAAGCCGCCGGGGCGCGACGAACACCGCGTCGCCGCGCAGCGTGAGGCGATTGGCCCAGCCGTTCCGCGACAGCCAAACACGGGCGGCCCGGGCGATGCGGCGCCGCTTCGTCGGGCTGATCGCGAAAGCCGCCGCTTCAATATCGGCCCGGGCCTTGACCTCGACAAACGCGACAACGTCCCCGCGCCGTGCGATCAGGTCGATCTCGCCGCCAGAGACCGAATAGCGCCGCTCGACAATGGTAAACCCCTTCAGGCGCAGAAGAAGGGCGGCCACAGACTCGGCCCGCAATCCGAAGACGTGGGCTCCGCGTTTACGCTTCACTCGATCTTCCGGCGAGAGGCGCGGCCTCATCGCCCAGCGCCGGCGAGAGCAAGGGCGCGCGCGTAGACCTGCCGGCGCGGCAATCCGTGGCGCGCCGCCACCACCGCTGCGGCGTCCTTCACCGACAGGGTTCGAAGCGCGGCGGCGATTTCCTGTTCGAGGGCGGCCTCCGAGAGAGCTTCGCGCGGCCCCGTCGTAGGGCCAACGACGATGACGATCTCGCCTTTCGGGGGGTTGGCCGCGGAAAACTGGTCAGCCAGCGCAGCGAGGCTCCCCCGCCTCACCTCTTCGTGCAGTTTCGTAAGCTCCCGGGCGACCGCAGCCGGTCTGTCGCCGAGTTCGCGCGCGAGATCGGCGAGCGTTTCGGCGACGCGGCTCGGCGCCTCATAGAAGATGAGCGAGCCCGGAATAGCTGCGAGCGCGTTGAGCCGCTCTCGGCGCGCGGCGCTCCGAGGCGGGAGAAATCCTTCGAAGAAGAACCGATCGCTCGGCAGGCCCGATACGCAAAGGGCCGCAAGGGCGGCCGAAGGTCCCGGCGCCGCGATGACGGAAAGACCTGCCGCCACGGCCTCGGCGACGAGTTTGTAGCCGGGATCGGAGACCAGCGGCGTCCCGGCGTCTGAGATCAGCGCCAGCGCCTGCCCCTCGGCGATTCGCTTCAGCGCCCGAGGGCGCGCCTCCACGGCGTTGTGTTCATGATAAGGCGAGAGCGGGGTCTCGACGCCGTAACGGTCGAGGAGCGTCCGCGAGACCCGTGTGTCTTCGGCCAGGACAAGATCGGCCCCGGCGAGAATGGCGAGCGCCCGCAGCGTAACGTCGGCGAGGTTGCCTATCGGGGTCGCGACGATGTAGAGCCCCGCAGGGAGGGGCGAAGCCGGAACGGCGACGCCGTGCACCAGGAAGCGCTTTTCGGGCTGTCTGCCGGCCGGAAAGTCCGGAGTGGCCTTCCTCATTGAGATTCGCTCGTGAATGATCGGTTGCGCTCGAAATCGCCGAATGGCGAGAGAGGCCGTCGGCGGAATTGGTCAAGCGTAGATGAAAATGCCACAATTTCCGTCGACAGGGCGCTGTTTCGCAGCGCTGGCGGAAGGGGCGAATGACACGGCTTCGTCGCTCCGTCGAGCCCTTTCTTGGTTCGCGGCGCTCTAGGCCGGGAGGTTACGATGACGAATGAATGCGCATCGCGACTGAGCCCTCGCGGGATTTCCCGGCGGCTCGTGGTCCTTGGCGGGTCGGCCCTCGCGCTCGCGAGCTGCAATTCGAGCGTCTTCGATTCGGGCGGCGGCGCGATCGCCCCGGCTCCCCCAGCCCCCGGTCCCGCCCCAACCGGGCCGGCGGTCGGCGAGACGCTGGGGACCGGCCCCGTGCGGGTCGGCATGATCCTGCCCCTAACCCAGAATGGGGCCGCGAGCCAGATCGGCGTTTCGATGCGCAACGCCGCGCAACTGGCGATCGACGAATACGCCGGCTCCTCGATTACCCTCATGGTCATGGACGATCGATCAAGCGCGGACGGCGCGGCTCAGGCGGCGCAGGCCGAGGTTGGCGCGGGGGCCGAACTCATTCTCGGCCCGGTCTACGCCGCCGACGTCCGGCAGGTCGCCTCAGTCGCGAAACAGGCGGGTCGGCCGGTGATCGCCTTCTCGACCGATACGACCGTCGCTTCGCCGGGCGTCTACCTGCTTTCGTTCCTCATCTCTGGCTACGTCGACCGGATCGTCCAGTTCTCCGCCTCGCGCGGCAAGAAGGCTTTCGCGGCGATGGCGCCGCAGAACGACTACGGCAATATCGCGCTCGCCAATTTCCAGGAGGCGGCTGGCCGCATTAACGTCCCGGTCGTCGTCATCGCGCGTTACTCGCCCGGCCAACCGCAGGAGGCTGCGCAACAGATCGCCGCGGCGGCGGGTCAGTATGACGCGCTCTTCATTCCCGAACAGGCCGAGGGCATGCCGGCGGTGGCGGGAGCCCTCGCCTCCGGCCAGATCAAGACCCAGCTTCTCGGCACCGGCGTCTGGAACGACGCCCGCGTCCTGAGACTTCCGCAGCTTCAGGGAGCCTGGTTCGCCGCCCCCGACAACGCCGGGTTCAATGCGCTCGCGGAACGTTACCGGGCCAAGTTCGGCAGCGAACCGGCGCGGCTCGCCTCGCTCTCCTATGACGCGGTGACGCTCGCCGGCGCACTCGCGAAATCGCCCTCGAAGTTCAGCGCGCAGACGCTGACCAATGTCTCCGGCTTCAATGGCGCGGACGGGGTCTTCCGCTTCCGCTCCGACGGCACGAACGAACGGGGCCTTGCGGTGATGGAGATCGACAACAACTCCGCCGTCGTCATCAGCCCCGCTCCGCGCAGCTTTGCCGCCGGATGAGGCCGCCGGGGCGAACGCGCCTTGGCGAACGCGGTTTGGAATGTCTCGCGCAATGCGGGTTCGAGCGCGAATTTCCTTGGTTAGGACTATTGGATTCTCTTGGATTTTCTTGGATTCTCTCGGCGGAAATAAGCCTTTTCAATGGGTTACGCGGAATCTGGCAGAAAAGAATTTTTTGGCCGTCTTCGGTGAGGACGTGGGCCTCCGGAAGACGGACGGACAGGATTTTTCGTGCCCCACGCATGGATCGTCGCATGCGAGGAGTTTAGCGGCGCTTCTGATTATCCGCAACAGATTGTCGTGCGGCCATTGCATCCGTGCGTCTCACGAGATGGTCTGAGTAATCCTCCCTAGTGAGCTCCCGACACCCAATTGCCGTGGAAGCCGTGGGGCACGCGGTGCGAGAGCTCGGCCAAGGCGATCGGACCCTTGTCCAAAGCGGCGGCGTCGAACACGGCAAGATCGCTGCGGTTCTCCGAGCCGCGATAAATCGTCGCCACGACGTAGCCCTCGCCCTCGCCTGCGTCCGCGCCCCGGGGGATAAAGACCGGTTCGGAAACGGCGTCACCCTTGGGCAGCCGGTAGGCCGTCCGCATCCTTGTGGCGAGATCGATCTGCGCCAGAGTGTCGAAGCCGCCGCTGGGCTGACTGTCGCTTCGCGCCGCGAAGTATCCGTAGCGATAGTCGAGGCCGGCGCGGCGTTCGTCGAATCTTGGAAATTCGCCCGCGAGATCGTCGATCGGCTCGCGCTTGAAACCGTTCGTGTTGGCGACGAGATCGAACGTCCAGCGCGTCAGGCGCGCGGAGGCCTTGCTCGGATCGCCCGGGCGGCCGTCCGCATCGGGAAACAGCGGCGCAGCATCATATTGCATGACGTCTCCGACGATCGTATCGCCCGCCTCGTAGGCGTTCATCGGATGGAACACGTAACACGGATCGCACTCGAACCAGCGAATGGTGGAGACGTCCGCGTCCCTCTTCATCACCCCGACATAAGAGGGCTTGCTCGGCTCCCATGCGTAGGCCGGCTTGCCGCCCATCGCCCGGTCGAGGCTGCCGGTCAGCGGCAGAACTGGAAAGAGCACATAGTTCCGCGTCACCAGGAAGTCATGCACCATGCTCGCATAGGGCGCGTTGAAGACGTCGTAGCGCGTGAGTTTGCCGGCGCTGTCGATCACGCCATAAGCCAGGGTCGGAGAAAACCAGCCGGCCGGCGAATAGGCGAAGAACACCATCTCGCCCGTCTCCGGATCGATCTTCGGATGGGCGGTGAATCGCGCTCCGGCGAAGGCGCCGTCAAAATCCCAATAGCCTCGTGGCGACAGTTCCGCGGGATCGAGGGCGAACGGGCGGTGGCCTTCCTCCAGCGCGAACAGCTTGCCGGCGTGACAGACAATATTGGTGTTGGCGACGCCGCCATCCTTACCCTGCGCCGAGGGAGCGGTGGTTGCGGGATTGCCCCAGCTTCCGAACAAAGCCTGATGCGCGGCGTGCTCAAGCTCCCACTTCGGCGTCCGGACCCAGCGGTTGCGATAGGCCACGCGACCGTCAGCGACGTGAAAGGCGTGAATCATGCCGTCGCCGAGAAACCAGTGATGGTTCGAATCGCGCGGCGCGAACTGCGGATTGGGTCCGTTGCGGTAGAGGGCGCCGATGAGATCCTTCGGCAGTTCGCCGCGCACCGGCAGGTCGGGCGCGTCCGCTTCGAACGAAATCGGGGCGTAGTTGTTTGAAAAAATCGGATCGTTTGGAAAGGGCTGGCTCATAAATTGTCTCCCTGAAAATCTTGCGTCGTCTTGGGCCGATGTCTCGCGACAGCTTCAGGCCTCGAGGAAATCTGACGCGCCTTTTGTGTTATCGCAAGTCGGTAAAGCGGATCGGGAGCCTCCGCATGCGGCGAGGTAGGCGCCTCCCCTCTCCTAGAGGATAAGGGTCGGACGCGACTGTGCTCGCGCGAAGCGCAGCGCCGCAAGAAAAAGGTCGGCAACCCTCAGAGCATGCTCGGCAGCACCCGGTCCGGCGGGCGGTGGCCGTCGGCGAAGGTGCGGATGTTGATGATGACTTTCTCGCCCATGTCGATGCGGCCCTCGATAGGTCGCGGACCCCATGTGCGGCAGGAGGGTGACGCGGCCGGCCTTGGCGAGCGCGACCAGTTTCTCGTTCACGGCGGGGGCATGCTCGAACACGTCGAGACCGGCGCTGAACAATTCGCCAGCCTCAAGCATCCGGATGAGCGCGTTTTCGTCCACGACCTCGCCGCGCGCGGTGTTGATGAGGATGGCGTCGGGCCGCAGATATTTCAGGCGGCGCGCCGAAAGAAGGTGATAGGTGCCGGGCGTGTGCGGGCAGTTCACTGACACGAAGTCCATCCGCGCGAGCATCTGGTCGAGCGAATCCCAGTAGGTCGCTTCGAGCGATTCCTCGATCTGCTGCGCAACCCGGCGGCGGTTGTGATAGTGGATCGACATGCCGAAGGCGCGCGCCCGGCGGGCGAGGGCCTGGCCGATGCGGCCCATGCCGACGATGCCCAGCCGCTTGCCGGTGATGCGGCGCCCCAGCATCCAGGTCGGCGTCCAGCCCTGCCAGCGGCCTTCCGGAATAACCCGCGAGCCTTCGACCAGCCGGCGCGCCGTCGAAAGAATCAGCGCCATCGTCATGTCGGCGGTGTCCTCGGTCAGGACGCCGGGCGTGTTGGTGACGGTGATGCCGCGCCTCAGCGCGCTCGTCACGTCAATGTGGTCGACGCCATTGCCGAAATTGGCGATGAGCCGCATCTGGTCGCCGGCCTGGGCGATCATGCCCGACGTGATGTGATCGGTGATCGTGGGCACAAGGACATCGGCCTCGCGCATGGCCTCGACGATGTCCGCCTGGGTCATCGGCTTGTCGTCGATGTTCAGGCGCGCGTCGAACAATTCGCGCATTCGGGTCTCGACGAGATCCGGTAGCCTCCGCGTGACGACGACCAGCGGCTTCTTCTTCATCATGAGCGAACGCTCCGCCTCGCCGCTCCGAATTCAGTCATTTGCGTCCTGGCCTTCGGGCAGTTTACGACTCGTTAACGACGCACGCCGCAAACGTGACGCGACTGTCGCCCGGCCCTCAAGTCCATCAACCGCCGGCTTCGTGGCCTCTGTATCAGAAGGCTGGGCAAAGACAAGGATGACCACCTCGTCGAGGAGCGCCAGCGATGTGCCAGCCGATGAAGCCAATGTCCAAGCGCATGTTCATGCAGGCGCTCGCCGCGGCGGCTGTCGCCGGCCCGGCGGGGCGGGCGCTTGCCGAGGCGCCGGTCGTGACCGGGCCCCTTGGGCCGGTCACGAAACTGCCGCTGCCGCGATATGCAAGCTTGAAGACCGACCGAGTCAACCTGAGAGAGGGACCGTCGAAGGACCACGCGATCAAATGGGTTTATGAGCGGGCCGGGTTGCCCGTCGAGATCACGGCGGAGTTCGAAATCTGGCGCCGCGTGCGCGATTCCGACGGCGTCGAAGGCTGGGTGCTGCACTCGTTGCTGTCGGGACGGCGAACGGCGTTGGTCATGCCCTGGAAGAAGGGCGAGGTCTCGACAATCTATCGAAAGGCCGACCCGAAGGCCGAGGTCGCCGCAACGCTGCAGTCGGGGGTCATCGTGAACGTCCGCAACTGCGACGGAAACTGGTGCCTCGTCGACGGAGACGGGTTCAAGGGATATATCCCGCAATATCAGCTGTGGGGCGTCTACCCGCACGAAAAGGTCCAATGAACCCCCTCGCAGATCCCGTCGGGAAGCCTCGAAGCCATAGACTTGCTTACGAGCCGGACGGAATCGGCAGGGAAGCCCGCAGGCTTCGTCTCAATACGCTGATCGGCCTACGCTGGCTCGCCGTGGCGGGTCAGACCGCCGCGATCGCGGTTGGCGCGCTGGCGCTCGGCCTGAGGTTTCCGATCGCCGCCTGCCTCGCCCTCGTCGCAGCCTCGGCCGCCCTCAATCTGGCGTTGCGCTGGCGCTATCCCGCAGGCGCCCAATTGAGCGAGCGCGGCGCGACGATTCTTCTCGGTTACGACATTCTTCAGCTCGCCGCGCTTCTCTTCCTGACTGGCGGCGTGGCCAATCCCTTCGTCGTGCTGCTTCTCGCGCCCGTCACCATCGCGGCGACTTCTCTCGCCCTCACCGACGCGGCGGCGCTGCTCGGGCTGGCGCTCATCGCCGCGACGGCGCTTCTCCGCTTCAGCATGCCGCTGCCGTGGATCAACGGCGAATCGCTTTCGCTACCGGCCTACTACATCGCTGCTCGCTGGGTTGCGCTCGGGATCAGCGCCGCCTTCGTGGCGCTTTACGCCTATCGCGTCGCCGCGGAAGCCCGACAGACGGCGAGCGCCCTCGTCGCGACCGAACTGGCGCTGGCGCGCGCACACCACCTCTCGCAGCTGGACGGGCTAGCGGCTGCGGCGGCGCACGAGCTCGGCACCCCGCTCGCGACGGTCTCTCTCGTCGTCCGGGAAATGGCCGCAACGCCGCAGGGAGCGGACTTTGGCGAGGACCTCCAGATCCTGGAACAATCGGTCGACCGCTGCCGTACGATCCTGACCAAGCTGTCCTCGCGGGCCGATCTCTCGAATCAGGAACTCGAGATTTCGAGCCCGGTCGAACTTGCCGAGATGGCGGCGGCGCCCCACCGGCTTCTCGGCGTCACCATCGCCGTCCGAGGCGAGGGACCCGATCCCGCACCCGTCTGCGCCCTCAATCCGGGCCTCATCTATGGACTGGGCAACCTCATCGAGAACGCCGTCAGCTTTGCCGAAAAGGCGGTGACGATTCGGTGCTCGTGGTCGAAATCCACAGTAAGAATCGAGATCGCGGACGACGGCTCGGGCTTTTCGCCGTCGCTCCTCGGCCGCGCCGGCGAGCCTTATCTCTCACAGCGCGACGGGGTCCGCCGCAACGAGGAGGCGGGCGGCGGGCTGGGCCTCGGCCTCTTCATTGCACGCACTCTGCTTGAGCGCTCGCGCGGTCTCCTCACGCTCGCCAACGCGACGCCTCCGGGGCGCGGAGCGATCGCGGCGGTGGAGTGGACGCGGGCAGCTTACGAGCAGGGTCGACGCGCCGGCAATTAGCCGGTAGTTTCGAAAGAGTATTGGCTCAGCCAGGAAGCCGATGGACGGAAATTCAAGCCAGTCGCCAGGCCAGGAGTCTGTGGCGGAGACGGCGGACAAATCGCTGCTCGTCGTCGATGACGACAAGATCTTCTGCGAGCGCCTCGCCCGCGCGCTGAGCGCGCGCGGCTTCACCACCCGGACTGCGCTCAGCGTGGCTGAGGCCCGCGCCGCGATCGAGGCTTCGCCGCCAGCTTTCGCCGTCATCGACCTCAGGCTCGGGGACGGCAGCGGCCTCGACGTGATGAAGGCGTTGAAGGCCAAGCGGCCCGATTCGCGCGGCGTGATGCTGACCGGCTATGGCGCGATCGCCACGGCGGTCATGGCCGTCAAGCTCGGCGCATTCGACTATCTCGCCAAGCCAGCCAACGCCGACGACGTGGTGCAGGCGCTGATGGCCGGCCGGGCGGACAGTCCCTCGGAGCATGAGCCCCCGATGTCCGCCGATCGCGTCCGCTGGGAGCACATTCAGCGCATCTACGAGGCCTGCGACCGCAATGTGTCGGAAACCGCCCGACAGCTCAACATGCACCGCCGGACGCTCCAGCGCATTCTTGCCAAACGAGCGCCGAAATAGCGGGCATTATCTCTCTTTTTGGCAAGGCGCCCGCCCCTTCGGCGCAGGCAAGACCGTCCGGAGAACGCGACCATAACGGTTCGGTCGCCGCGGGCGTGAGCCGACGGGGTCAGTAGCCGGCGGCGCGGGAGCCCTGAATGGAGCGCCGCAAGAGCGCGTAAATGCTGCCGCCGGTCAACGCGCCGAGCACATAAACGACGAGCACGACAATCGCGATCGGCGCGCGCGTCCCGAAAGAGAGGAACGACACGTCGACGCTTTGCGTGTTCTGGAAGAGGAAAATCAGAACCGCCGCCACGAAGATGATGACGACCGCGAGATAGAACCAGCGCATCGGTGCACGTCCTCAGAAACCAGAAAGAAGGAGCCGGCGCGCGGCTCCTTCGGGCGGAGCGGTCAGGCGTTCCGCATCGCCATGCCGATGCCGATCCAGCTCGCGCCGGCAAAGACGAGGTCGACGCCGAGGAAGATGCCAAGGGTATAGACGGCCGAGACCGGCCAATGCGCCAAAATCACGGCGCCAAGGACGAGCGTGATGAGGCCTGAGATCACCACCCATACCCACGGCGACCCGGCCTTCATGTTGAAGCCCAGATAGATGCGCACGATGCCCGAGGCGACGAGCGCGGCGCCGAGGAACAGCGTCAGCCACACGGCGGTCAGCAGCGGATTGTCCCAGGCGAAAAAGCCGGCAAGAATATAAAGGACGCCGAGCAGCATCCACAGCGCGAACTTGCCCCAGGTCTTCATCTGGAACGCGCTGATGACTTCGGCCACGCCGGCAATGATCATCATTGCGCCGACGATGACGACGCTGGCCACGGTCGCCATGACCACGCTGCCGAGCGCGACGATTCCGGCGATCAGATAGACGACGCCCAGCGCAACGATCCATCCCCATTTGGCGCGCAGGGGCGCGATCGCCTCGCCTGGTCCAAATGCGTTCAATGTATTGACCATGCCCACGCCCCTTGAGACCGAGCGGCTTTCAAGCCGCCACGCGCCGAGATTCGGCGTCTGACCCTACCACAGGGCAGCATCCCGACAAAGGGAAGCCCCGCCGGAGCGCGAAAAGCGCTTCCGACGGGGCTTTTCGTGGCGCGACGGGGTCTCCGGCCGCGCGATCCCCGGCTCAGAACTTTACGCGCAAGCCCGCCATCGGGCTGATGTTCTGGGTCGCCTGGTAGCCGTTGGCGAATCCGCCGTAGACGTTGGAGATCATCACGCCGGCATAGATGTCCGTCCGCTTGAACGGCCGATAATCGACCAGGAACGAAAACGCGTCCTGCGTGCCGGCGCACTTGCCGCTGCTGGACCGCGTCACGATATTTTTGCTTCCGTTCGGCTCCACGAACGTGGTGTTGGTGTAGGTGCAAGCCGACGTGTTGTAGTCGGACTGTTGCTGGTAGTAATACGCGGCGGTCAAGTCAATCTGGGAATTGACCGCATATTTGCCGCCGAACCAGAAATAGGGAGCGATTCTGGGAACGTTGTAGTTGGTGTAATTTGTCCACTGCGTCGGAAAAAGCTTCGACCCGGTGATGGTCGCCGGAACATTCCAGCCGCCGATCGTCTGGAAGCCTTCCAGATATGCATCGCTCGGGTTAGCCTGGCGGTACCAAGCATAGCCGCCGAATACGGTCAAAGCCTGCCACTTGTACTTGGCCGCGAGCAGGAAACCTGTGTTGTTCGACAGCGTCGCTGTGACATCGGTATTGTTATAATACTTCGGGATGCCCGATGAGCAGAACGTCTGCCCTTTATACGCCCCGGCGTTGAGCGTCGCGCAGCTTCCGCTGAAAGTGCCGACGTTCACGACGTCCTTCGCCCAGCTGCCGACGGCGTCAAGCGAAAGCTTGCCCGCGTAGGGCGTATTGCCGAACAGGTTGAAGTCGGCGCCGAGCTGACCCTGGTACAAACCGGCCGTGCCGTTCCCTTGGTCATAGCCGCCCCACTGCACGAGAGCGCCCGCGCGGTAGTTCTGATAATCGAGGCGATACTTGACCGCGGTGTTGGCGCGCGCCGCTTCGGTGTTGCCGAAGCCCGCATACGATCCGGAGAAGCCGAGCGGCGAGAAGGCATAAGAGCCGCCCATCGGATCGTAGGAGTTGATCGTATCAAGCGAGAGGCTGTTGACGCGACCGACGGTCAGCGTGCCG
Organism: uncultured Alphaproteobacteria bacterium; assembly: GCA_963824465.1. Classification (GTDB taxonomy): domain Bacteria; phylum Pseudomonadota; class Alphaproteobacteria; order Rhizobiales; family Beijerinckiaceae; genus Roseiarcus. The sequence continues at coordinate 201,020 of CAWGPL010000010.1, read as the reverse complement.
AAGGTTTTGTTGCTCAGGCCGAGAAACGCTTGCGAGTTATCCCACTGGCCGGTTCGGCTGGAATTGGCGTTAGCGCTCTGCAGCACAAGGGCCCGGCCGTTGTTCTGGACCTGCGAGCGCTGGGCGTCGGCGAGATAGCCGTAGAGCGGGTTGAAGCCGGTTTCGACGGTGCCGATCAGCGACCACCCCGCCAGGCCCACCGGCGCCAGGCTTTGGCTCATCTTGATGCCGACCACAGACTGGCTCAGCCCGTTGGGCGTCCACAACCACTTTACACCTTTGCTCTGCTTGGTGATGAAGCTGTCGGTGCCGTTGTTCCACGCCGCGTTGTAGGATGCGGCGTTGGTCCCATAGCTCAGGCCCGCGTCGACCGTTCCGTAGACCGTAAACCCGGCGTAGCTCAGCGGGCAGTCCGCGGGAGTCGAATCCAACCAGGTCCAGAAGCTGGCGTAGCAGTTCGGCGGGGGCACAATGAGAGGCGCCTTTTTGGTCGGCAGATCCGCCGCCTGCGCCATCCCTGCGGACGCGATGAGAATCGCCAATGGTATCAATCGCTTTGTCATTTGCGCCCCAATTTTCGTCGGCCTGTTCCACCCGGCGTGGGCGGAAAGGCTCACCACCTACCGTCCAGTTGCTGCTCTGGACCCAGGTTGGGCGTAAGAAGCGAATGTAACAGTGAGACGACAGCGACAGCGCGAGACAACGAAAAGCCATCTCCTATCCCAAAATTCGCCTCACAGTGTTGCGGCGCCGCAACATACATATAGTCTGTGATGTAAACTTTGATCGCCGATACGACCCTGGACTAATTTTTATTTTATAAAATCCAGCATTGCTCTCCCGGTTTTACCCGGTTAATTTTTGCAAAACTCATCGGGCCGTGAGCCCGCTGCGGCCGACCCTTGGCGCCGCCCCCGAAGGGAACTCGGGGCGGCGGTTCAGTGTGCGGCGCGAAGGGGCATGCCCAGCCGACACGAAGACGCCCGATTGATACGCAACACAGCAAGTTGAACACTGCATTGGACTTAGGACAACGATGAGCATGTCATCGGCTCTGGTGGACGCCGCAGCTCCGACGGGCGGGGGAGATCTAAAGTCGGTTTTGGTCATTGAGGACGATCCTGACATCGCTGAGGTCATTACGTCGGAATTGCGATCAAACGGCTATCGGGTCGAGCATTCGGTTACAGTGGAATCCGGGCTGGAAGCTTTTCGCGCAAGCCGCCCTTCGGCGATCCTCGTGGATCGGGTGCTTCACGGCGAGGACGGTCTGCGGATTGTCGAGACGCTTCGAGCCGAAGGCGACAAGATCTCCGGTTCTGTTGATCAGCGCCCTCTCGACAGTCGATGATCGAATTATCGGCCTCAAGGCGGGAGGCGACGATTATCTCGTCAAGCCTTTTGACGTGCGCGAGCTTTCCGCCCGGCTCGAGGCTCTGTTGCGTCGCCGCGGCGACGATCGCGTCACCCGCCTAAGCTGTGGCGACCTTGAAATGGATCTGGTCGAACGCAGAGTGACTTGTGCGGGACAACCGGTTGCGCTTCTGCCGCGCGAGTTCCGGCTGCTTGAATATTTCATGCGGCGGCCTGGACAGGTCGCGACGCGCGCAATGCTGCTTGAGGACGTCTGGAATTTTAAGTTCATGGCCCAAACCAATGTTGTTGACGTTCAGATCGGCAATTTGCGCCGAAAGCTTGATCCGACCGGGACGCGGCATTTCATCGCCAATGTTCGCGGAGTTGGTTTCAAGCTGAATGCTGAAGATTGACTCCTTCGGGGGGCGTGCGTTCCGGCTGGCGTTCGCCTTCTGCCTCGCCGTTTCCATCGCCACCGCGGCGGCGTTCGGCTTCATCTACCTTCGCGTCTCGTCGGTGGAGTTGCAGCGGGCGGGAAGCGTGCTCGCCGACGAAGTCCAGAAAAGCATAAATTACGACCCGGCCCGGCTTCGCGAAGCCTTGGAATTGCGGCTCACTCGGGACATTCGCCGTCTCGATTATGTGGCGCTGTTTAACGTCAAGGGCGAAAAAGCCTTCGGGAACATTCCCGAAATGCCGGCAATTCCGATCGACGGACGGGCCCACATCGTTCCGGCAGAGGCTATTCCCAATTCCGATCACGATGAGCCGGCGATCTTCGTAGCGCGGCGCCGCGCCGACGGCGTGCTCGTCTTTGGCCGCAGCCTTCGCGAGCTTTACGACCTTCAACAGGCGGTTCTCGAGGCCCTCGGGCTGGCGCTGGCCCCGACCGTTCTGGCGATCCTGCTCATCGGCGGATTCTTCGCCCGCCGGGCGGCCCAACGGTTCCAAAGCATTCACCGGGCGATCGTACGTATCATGAACGGCGAACTCGACCGGCGCCTTCCGGTGACGAACGAACGCGACGAAATCGATAAGGTCGCGCGGGCGGTCAACCTGATGCTCGACGAAATCGCGCTATTGCTCGATCAGTTGAAAAGCGTAGGCGACAATATCGCCCACGATCTGCGCACGCCGCTTATGGCGGCGCGGACGAAGCTCGACCGCGCGCTCGAGAACGGCGAGAGTCCCGAGGCGCTTCGCGCCACGGTCCGGGCTGCGCTCGTCCAACTCGACCGGGCGTCGCTCACGATCTCAGCCATTTTGCGCATTTCGGCGGTCGAAAACAACACACGCAAAAAGCCTTTCGCAGATGTCGACCTCGCTTCGGTCTGCGGTGAGGTGTTCGACCTCTACGAGCCGCTGGCCGAATCGCGGGGGCTTTCCCTGGCGCTCAAGGCTGACGAGCCGGTTCTTGTGCGTGGCGACGAGGACCTGATGCGCGAGGCGATCTCAAACCTCGTGGACAATGCAGTGAAATTCACGCCGCCCGGGGGGTCGGTGCGCATTGAAACCGAGACCGTCGACAACACGCCGCTGGTGCGCGTCAGCGATACGGGATGCGGGGTGCCGCCGCAGGAGCGAACCAGGATTTTCACCCGCTTTTATCATAGCGCCAGCAGCAGTGGCCCGCCCGGAAATGGCCTTGGCCTCAGTATCGCCAGCACGATCGCCAGGCTGCACGGATTCACGCTGACGGTCGAAGACAACCATCCGGGCGCGCGGTTCGAGATGCGCGCCGCCGCGAAGGCTTCGTTGGCACTTGAGGCGAAGATCGCGTGAGCGCACTTTTCGCCATAGTCTCAATGGTCTGAAAATATTAATTTAGTCGTGCCGGCGAGTTCGCCAGTGTATCTGACAGCTATAAGTGCGCGGATGCAAGATTAACTTTTGTTAAGCTTCCTCCGCGATTCCCTCAGGCTCCCATAAGCAGCGCCCCCAGTATCTTCGATGCTCGCAATCGTTCGAATCGCCCTGAGTCGACCGTATACTTTCGTCGTAATGGCGATTTTAATTGTGATTGCGGGCGTCGGCGCGGCGCTTCGGACTCCGATCGACATTTTCCCAACGATAGGCATCCCTGTTGTCGCCGTTGTCTGGACCTACGACGGCCTGCCGGCGGACGATATGTCCAAGCGGGTGATCTATTACTATGAGCGCACCCTAAGCACTCAGGTCAACGATATCGAGCATATCGAGTTCGCAGTCGCTGCCACGCTACGGGGTCGTCAAGGTCTTCTTCCAACGGGGCGTCAATATCAATGCCGCGCTCGCCCAGACGACGGCAGCCTCGCAGACAGTGCTCAAATATCTTCCCCCCGGCATGACGCCGCCTTTCGTCCTCAGTTTCAACGCCTCCAGTGTCCCCGTCATTCAACTCGCCCTCTCGAGCAAAGGGCTCTCGCAAGCGGAGATCTTTGACGCAGGCCAGAACTTCATCCGACCCAAACTCGCCTCCATCCCCGGCTCCGCGATCCCATCGCCTTATGGAGGGAAGATCTTGCAGGTCCAGGTCGACGTCGATCAGGACAAACTGCAAGAATATGGTCTTTCGGCCCAGGACGTCGTCGACGCGATTGGACGACAAAACATCGTCACCCCCGTCGGAACGGAGAAAGTTGGCGACTTCGAATATGTCGTTTCGCTCAACGGGTCCCCAACACAGCTTGACAATCTCAACGCCCTGCCGATCCGGGTCGTCAACGGCGCGACGGTTTTCGTGCGCGACGTGGCCTACGCGCATTTCGGCGCGCCGCCTCAGACCAACATGGTCCGGGTCGATGGCGCAAACGCGGCCCTGATGACGATCCTCAAAAACGGCTCCGCCTCGACGCTGGATGTCATAAACGATGTCAAGGCGCTCCTGCCGAAGCTGCGGGAAACGTTGCCCCCGAGCCTCAAGCTGGCCGCAATCAACGACCAGTCGACATTTGTCTACTCCGCCGTGAATTCCGTGATCTTCGAGGGCGTCGTAGCGGCGGCGCTCACTGGACTCATGATCCTTATCTTCCTCGGCAGTTGGCGTTCGACCCTCATAATCACGATCTCGATACCCCTCGCGATCCTTGCTTCGGTCGCCGCGCTCTCAGCTATGGGCCAGACTATTAACGTCATGACGCTTGGCGGACTTGCGCTGGCGGTCGGTATCCTCGTCGACGACGCGACGGTGACAATCGAGAACATCAACTGGCACCTCGAACAGGGGACGGAGATCGAGACCGCGATTATGGACGGCGCGCGCCAGATCGTCCTTCCAGCGACTGTCTCGCTTCTGTGCATCTGCATCGTCTTCGTCCCAATGTTCGGACTCAGAGGGGTCTCAGGCTACCTGTTTCGCCCCATGGCCGAAGCCGTTATCTTCGCGCTCATCGCCTCCTACGTTCTGTCGCGCACGCTGGTCGCGACGATGGCGCGCTATCTTCTCGCCAATCAGACGACGCACGGGCATGGAGCGGATGCGCCGCCGAGCCGAAATCCGCTGAAACGCTTCCAGCAGGGGTTCGAGCGCAGGTTCGAGGCTGTGCGGGCTTTCTACTTGCGTCTGCTCGAGGCCGCCCTGGCGGCGCGCATCAAATTCGTCGTGGGCTTTCTCGTCGCCGTGGCGTGCTCCTTCATGCTGGCGCCCTACCTCGGGCAGAATTTCTTCCCGCCCGTCGCCGACACCCAGATCAAACTGCACGTGCGCGCGCCGACCGGAACGCGGATCGAGAACACGGCGGTCATTTGCGACGGCGTGGAAGCGGCGATCCGGCGGATCATTCCCGCGGACGGGCTCGGGCCGATCGTCGACAACATCGGGCTCCCGGTCAGCGGCATCAACCAGACCTACAACAACTCGGGTACGGTCGGCCCGTCTGACGCCGACATCCTGATTACGCTCAAGCCTGAATATGCAAGCGAGGCGGATGGCTACGTTCGGCAAATGCGAGAGACGCTGCCGCGCGACTTTCCGGGGACAACGTTTGCGTTCATTCCCGCAGACATCGTGTCGCAGATCCTCAACTTTGGCCTCCCCGCCCCAATCGATGTGCAGGTCGTCGGATCGAACTTCCGCGCCAATCACCGCTACGCCAACGAACTCCTGAGCAAGATCGCCCGCGTGCCGGGCGTCGCCGACGCGCGGATTTAGCAGGCTCTCGATAATCCGACCCTCGGGGTGGCAGTCGACCGGATGCGCGCGGCCCAGGTCGGCCTGACCGAGGGGGACATTGCCAAGAGCCTGCAAGAAAGCCTGTCGGGCAGTTTCAAAGTCGCCCCGACCTTCTGGGTCAATCCGAAGAACGGCGTCGCCTATCCGATCGTCGCCCAGACCCCCCAGTATTGGATGGATTCTCGTCGTCGCTGGAAAACATTCCGGTCTCGGAAAAGGACGGTTCGCAGATTGTCGGGGGCCTCGCCAAACTGACGCGCGGCGTAAGCCCGGCCGTCGTCTCGCACTACGCTGTTCAGCCGGTCATCGATATTTACGCAACCAACAACGAACGGGATCTCGGCCCGTCTCGGCCGACATTCAGCGCATCCTCGACGAAACGGCCGGAGAGCTGCCCCACGGATCAAGAGTTGTGATGCGCGGACAGACAGCGACAATGACCTCGGCTTATGAGCAGCTTTTCGTTGGCATCGCGCTCGCCGTCGTCCTGATCTATCTCCTGATTGTCGTCAATTTCCAGTCGTGGACGGACCCGGCCGTCATCGTCGGCGCCCTGCCTGCCGCGCTCGCTGGCATTGTTTGGATGCTGTTCATCACCCGCACGACCCTATCGGTTCCTGCGCTGACCGGAGCGATCATGTGCATGGGGGTCGCGACCGCCAACAGCATCCTCGTCATCAGCTTCGCTCGCGAACGTCTGGAGGCAGGCGTCGACGCCACGGCCGCGGCGTCGACGCCGGATTCACTCGGTTTCGGCCTGTGCTCATGACCGCGCTCGCGATGATTATCGGGATGTCGCCGATGGCGCTGAGCAGCGAACTCAATGCGCCGCTCGGCCGCGCGGTCATCGGCGGCCTGATCTGCTCGACCATCGCCACATTGTTTTTCGTGCCGGCCGTCTTTCGTCTCGTCCATGAGCGGCGATCGAAGCGCTCGGACGCGCCCATCTTCAACGTCGAGGCCTCGACTACATGAACGAAAAAGGGCGAGCAGAGACTCCCAAGCCGAAACCCCAGGCCCCGGTCAGGGTTGGACGCGCGATCCTGCTCGTGGGCGTGGTCGCGATCGGAGTCGCAGCCAGCGGCATCGCCAGTCGGAGTCGCGACGAGGGACAGCTTGCGCGCTGGACCGACGCACAGGCGATCCGGACGGTCGCGCTTGTCTCGCCCCATCGCGGCGGCCCGTCGAACGAGCTTGTGCTGCCCGGGGATGTCGAGGCCTTCTACAGCGCGTCGTTGCACGGTCAGGTCAGCGGCTACGTTCGCGAATGGCGCAAAGACATCGGCGCGAAGGTCCACAAGGGAGAAACGCTCGCCATCATCGACACTCCGGAGCTCAACGAACGCATCAGCGCCGCGGAGAGCGAGCTAGCCAAGGCCAAGGCCAATTATGCGCTCGCGCAGGTGACCGCCCAGCGGTGGTCCTCATTGCGCAATTCGGCGGCTGTCTCGCAGCAGACCGTGGACGAGAAGGAAAGCGACGCGCGGGCAAAAAACGCTGAGGTCGAAGCGGCTCAGGCCCAACTCCGGCAGTTGAAAACCTTGAGCGCATTCGACGAAATCGTCGCGCCCTTCGACGGCGTCATCACCTCGCGCAACATCGACGTTGGATCCCTCATCAAAGGCGACTCGAATGACGGCGCCGCGCTTTTCACGGTGGCCGACGTTCACAAGATGCGCATCTATGTCCACGTTCCGGAATCCTATGCGGCGGCCCTGAAGCCCGGAATGAAGGCTTCGCTCCGGTTGCCCGAATATCCGGATCGTACTTTCGACGCCACGATCGACACGACGTCGCACGCGATCGACAAGCGTTCGCGCTCGCTTCTCGTCGAGTTGATCGCCGACAATGCAGACGGCGCGCTGACCCCGGGGGCTTTTGCGCGAGTTTGGTTTCAGCTTCCGCCCGACCCGAACATGATGCGAGTTCCAGCCGCAGCCCTTCTGTTCCGCGACGGCGGCGTGGAGGTCGCGACGGTCGGGCCGGACAACCGCATCGTCGCTAAAGAAGGTGCGGATCGCGCGCGACCTGGGATCGGAAGTCGAAATCGCCTCGGGTTTGAGCGCGGATCAGCGGGTTGTCATCCATCCGCCGGACTCGATCGGCGAGGGCGAAGAGGTTCGGCTGGCGGGAACATCGCGCGACCAAAACGGGGCGCCTGCACGGGAAAGTCGTCAAAGCGAGAACGCCAAACAAGCCGAAATGGCAGAGACGGAGCGGGGCGGGAACTGAATGCGAGTTCCGGGCTGGCTAATCGGCGCCGCAGCGCTCGCGCTTGGCGGATGCGATTTCGCGCCTCGCTACGCACCTCCCAACGTCGAGCTTCCGGCAAAGTACAAGGATTTGTCGAGCGGCGGTATCAGCCTCTCTCCCGACCAGTCGTGGTGGCGAAGCTTCGACAGCGCGGCGCTGAACGAGCTGCAGCAGGAAGTCGAAGCCTCCAACCCTGATCTTGCCGCAGCCATCGCCGCCAACGACGCTTCGCAGGCGCAGGCTCAGGAGGCGCTGGCGGGACTTCTTCCCCAGGCGAACGGCCTCGGCCATGTCTCGGCTAACAGGCAGTCCGATAACCGGCCCCTTCGCTCATCCACCCAGCCAACCTACTACGGCGACAACCTGCTCGGCGGGGCGGTTTCCTACGAGGTCGATATCTGGGGACGGGTGCGCAACATCGCCGGCGCCGCGACCGCCACCGCGCAAGCGAGCACAGACGCGCTCGCAGACGCGAGGCTCGAACTACACGCCGATCTCGCGCGGGACTATATCAACCTGCGCGGCCTCGACGACGAACTTCGGCTGCTTGAGACCACGATCGGCATCTACCGCGACGCGCTCGGGCTCACGAAAAGCCGGCTCGCGGCGCAGATTGCCTCGCCTGTGGACGTCGATCGGGCTCAGACGCAGCTTAGTTCGGCGGAGGCGCAGGCGTCCGATCTCAGGCTCCGCCGCGAAAGGCTCGAAAACGCGATCGCAACGCTCACCGGCCAACCCTCATCTTCGTACAAGCTCCCGGAGGGAAGGCGGCCCATGCGGTTTCCCGCGCGGCCCCGCGCGGTCCCGACCGATGTTCTACGGCGCAGACCCGACGTCGCCGAGGCGGAGCGGCTGACCGCCGCCGCGAGCCAGGAGATCGGCGTCGCGCGCGCGAACTTCCTTCCGAGGATCAGCGTGCTCGCGCTTGGCGGAACGCAGGACACCGGGCTGCGGCTTCTCAATCCAACAAACGCCTTGGGATCCATCGGCCCCTCGTTCACGGTGCCAATCTTCGACGCGGGTCTCCATGAGGCGGAACTCAAAGTGGCCAAGGCGGATTTTACCGAAGCCGCCGAACATTATCGCTCGACGGTGCTGACGGCGGTTAAGGAAGTGGACGACAATCTCGCCGCGCTCAAATGGTTGGCGACCGAATACAGGCAGACCGCGACGGCAGCGACGGCGGCGCAGGACGCCGCCAAGCTGTCGATGACCCTCTACCGTGACGGCGCGTCATCCTTCCTCGACGTGGTTACGGCCCAAAGCGCCGCCCTCGACGAGCAAAGACTGGCGATCGCGCTGCACACGAGGGAGCTCGAAGCGAACGTCAACCTGATGCTGGCGCTTGGCGGCGGCTGGGTCGCGACGCCTTCCCAGCCCCCGCGGATGGACCTGACGCCGCCACCCATCCAGTTCGTCAAGGAGCAGACAGGGCCGCATCCATGAGCGGCGCGGGCGAGAATTGCGCAGGCTGCGCCTTCTGGCGCCGCCAGCGGGCCGAGCAGGGGACATGCCACCGCCACGCTCCCCGACCCAGCTATCGGGAGCAGCAGGTCGCCCACTGGCCGGAGACCCGACCCACGCAGGTCTGCGGCGAGCACGTTCCCATCGGAATCCGGACTGCGACCACCTGCACGAACTGCCGGTTCTGGAAGCGGCCGGAACTCGGCATGAGCCCGCTCAATAAGGGGGACATGTTCCAGGCCTGGTGGGAGAAAGCGGGAGCTTGTGTCCGAATGGCGCCGAGTCCGATCGGCGATCCCGCGCCCCGCGCGGTGTGGCGCGCGACCCATAACGACGATTTTTGCGCCGAGGGCGTTCCACGAGAACCCAATAGCCCGCACTGACACAGCTGAGTTGCTTTGCGGGGTCCGTCCCGCCTTGCTCCTGTCCTGACAGACCGGGGGCAAATCTAAATTTTGCTTTATTTACTGGTATTTAGTTGAGGCCTTCGGCGCAACGATACTAGCGTTTCCTGCAGGCGCAGGAGAGATTTTCGTGAGACATCTGGTTGTCGGGGCGGCGTTAGCGTCCCTGCTCGCCGCGCCGGCAATGGCGGCCGAAGGAGGCGCGATCGCGCTCCGCCCCGTCCATCACCATCGCCATCGACATTTCGCCGCCCAAAGGATGGGCGAAACTGTCGCTGTGAACCCGGCCAGCTCTCTGGCTCCGACCGGTACAGTCCTTCCCTCCTGGCTTCCCCATATCGCGCCCTACCCTGCGGGCCAGGGAGACACGGACGGTCTCAGCCCGGACGCGAACGAGTGCAACAGGGGCTGCATCGACAACTGACTGCGCCGCGAGCTTCAGAAGCGGAAGCGCACGCCGGCGGTCGGATCGTAGTTTTGCGAGTGCAGATACCCGTTCGCCATGCCGCCGTAGACGTTGGTGAGCATCACGCCGGCGTAGACGTCGAGGCGCTTGACGGGCCGCCAATCCGCCATGATCGACAATCCGCTCTGGCTGCCGGCGCATTTGCTGCTGCTGATATTGATCCCGCTCCCGGTGCAGAGTGTCGTGTTGTAATTGTTCTGTGTCTGGTAATAAAACCCGGTCATGAAATCGAGGTTGCTCGAAGCCGCGACTTTCGCGCCGACCCAAAACGTATTGAGATGGCGATTGTTGTCGTAGGCGTTCGATGTAACGGCGTCGTTCGTGAAGACATAAGAGTGTCCGCTCTTCTTCCAGTATCCGCCGGGAACGAAAATCCCGTTCGCAATGGTGCTCAATCCTCCCAGATAATCGTCGGAGGGATTCATCTGATTGGCGAACAGGTAGCCGCCCGAAAACGTAAATCGCTCCCATTGGTATTTCGCGCCGAGGCCAAGTCCGAAATTGTTCGACAGCGTCGCCTTCAGAACGGAATTGGGATCGTAATAGTTATTGTTGACCTTTATGAACCATTGGTTGGTTCCAGGCAGTTCCGCTAGGTTTGAGCCGCCAAACGTTGAAAGCGATACGGCGTTTTCCGCGTAACTGACGACGCCGTCGAGCGACAATGGACCGAAATCGGCGCCTAACTGCCCCTGGTATTGACCCGTCGAGGCGTTGTCCAGGCTATAGCCTCCGACCTGCACCTGGGCAGCCGCGCGGAAATTCTGATAGGTGAGACGATAAGTGAACGCCGTGTTGGGGCGCACGGTCCCAGTATCGCCGAAGCCGGCAAGCGAATTTGAGAATCCCAGCAGCGAAAAGGCCGGCGTCCCGCTGAGCGGATCATAGGCCTGTACGATACCCATCGCGAGCGAATTGGTTCGACCGAAGGTCAAATCGCCATAAACGGGATTGCTGAGGCCGATAAAGGCCTGCGAATTCCACCACGAACCGTTGCGGCTCGAGTTCGAAGTTGGCGTTTTGATAGAAGCCGTAATACTTCTTGCCGTTGATCGTGATTATGCCGTTGGCCGACCGGGCGTTGTTGTCCGTCAGCGAATTCGGGGGATTGAGCAGCATGCCCGAATAAGGATTGACGCCAGCCTCGATAACTCCAATCAGCGACCAGTTCGACATGCCCAGCGGGGCAAGATTCTCCTTCATGGATATTCCAACGACGCTAGTGCTCATGCCATTGTAGGTCGATTGCCAGATATGCTCGTAGGCGTTCTTCTGGATCCCGTAATTGAGCTTGTCGGCGCTCGGACTGCGCGGAACGCCCCAATCTTGGTAGCCGTAGCCCAGATCGAGCGTGCCATAGAGCGTAAACCCGGCATAACTTAGCGGGCAGTCCTTCGCGGAGGCGTTGAACCAATCCCAGGCGCTCGCCCAGCAGTTCGGTTTCGCCGCAGCCTCGACGGCTTTTTTTGTCGGAAGATCCGCCGCGTGAGCGAGGCCAGCCAGCCCCGCCGACGCCGCCAGAACAGCCGCGAATCGCATTATAAATCCCCTGTCTTCCATAATGTCTATAGTTTCACTAGTATTTCGTCTCGTCAAGCTCTCGTGGCAGCGCTCGCGTCCCAAGACGTTCGTGGGGTAAGGCAGCCGAGCGAATCTCTATAAAATTTAATTTATCACAACGCTATATCCAATCATAGCGTTCGGTTCAAAATTCGATCCGGGCGAACGCCGATGGACGGACGCCCGGCGCCCGATCCGCTCTGGCGTCGGGAATGAAGACGCCGGCCGGGGATGCGTCGAATTCAGGCGGGCCCTGGGAAGCGCTCCGCAATATGGGGGAGCCGGTCCGGCTTCCCGGCGGGACTCGCCGGTGTTACCCGGCCAGCAGACCCTTCACGATCGCGCTCGCCTTGGCGAAGTCCATCTGGCCCGGGTGAGCCTCCTTCAAGGCGCTCACCACCCTGCCCATGTCCTTGATCGAAGCCGCGCCTGTGGCTGCGATCGCGGCCTTGGCGGCCTCCGTCACGGCCGCTTCGTCCATCTGCTTCGGCAGGAACTCGTTGATGACGGCGACTTCGGCGTTCTCTTGCGCCGCAAGCTCGGCGCGCCCGGCTTCGGCGTAAATCGCGGCCAATTCCTGTCGCGACTTCACCATTTTGGTGAGCAACGCCAGCTCGTCAGCGCGCGAGACGACCTTCCCCGCTCCGCGGGCTTCGATCTCCCGATCTTTGAGCGCCGCCATGATGAGCCGGAGCGCGCCGACGCGCGTTTTGTCCCCGCTCTTCATGGCGTCCTTCATCTGGGATGTCACGACATCGCGCAATGGCGCCTGCGCCATGGGTTTCCTCGGGGGGTTTGAGCGGTGAGGCGCGTCCTTGACGCGCAGAAGTGGCGGCGCTTAAGCACAGCCGCATGACAAGCGCAACAAAAAGCACCCTGCCCGCTGACGGGGCTGAAGACGGAGCCCAAGCCGGGTGGCGCCCGCGCGTGGCGACCGGCGTCCTCGTGCTTGCGTCGGGCGAGGTGATCGAGGGCGTTGGCCTCGGCGCGACGGGCTCCGCCGTCGGCGAAGTCTGCTTCAATACCGCGATGACCGGCTACGAGGAGATTCTGACCGACCCGTCCTATGCCGCGCAGATCATCACTTTCACCTTTCCCCATATCGGGATTGTCGGCGTGAACGATGAGGACATCGAGGTCGTGAATCCCGCGGCGGCGACCGCGGCCGTCGGCGCCGTGTTCCGCGCCCTGCCCTCCGAACCCTCGAACTTCCGCGCGAAAGGGCGGCTGGACGCCTGGCTCAAGGCGCGCGGCGTCGTGGCGCTCGCGGGCGTCGATACGCGGGCGCTGACCGCGCTCATCCGCAAGAGCGGCATGCCGAACGGGGTGATCGCGCACGCCCCCGACGGCGGCTTCGACCTCGACGCGCTGCGCGCCGAAGCGGCCCGCTGGCCGGGCATCGACGGGATGGACCTCGTGCCGGAAGTCGGCGCGCGGCAGCGCTTCGACTGGGACGAGACGAGCTGGACGCTCGGCGAAGGCTACGGCCGCCGCAAGGATACGCGCTTCCATGTTGTCGCAGTGGATTACGGCGTGAAGCGCAACATCCTGCGCCTGCTCAACGACGCGGGCTGCGCGGTCACGGTCGTGCCGGCGACCGCGACCGCCGAGGAAATTCTGGCCCTGAAGCCGGACGGGATCTTTCTCTCGAACGGTCCGGGCGATCCGGCCGCGACCGGCGAATACGCCGTGCCGACGATCCAGAGCCTGCTCGCGTCGAAAACGCCGCTGTTTGGCATCTGCCTTGGCCACCAGCTTCTCGGCCTCGCCGTCGGAGCGCGGACCGTGAAGATGCCGCAGGGCCATCATGGCGCGAACCACCCGGTCAAGGACTTCACCACGGGCAAGGTGGAAATCGTGTCGATGAACCACGGCTTTGCGGTCGACCGTGAGAGCCTGCCCGACAATGTCGAGGAGACGCATGTCTCCCTGTTCGACGGCTCGAACTGCGGCGTCGCGCTGACCGACCGCCCGGCCTTCTCGGTCCAATACCACCCCGAGGCCTCGCCCGGCCCGCGCGACAGCCACTACCTCTTCCGCCGCTTCGCCGACATGATGGCGGCGGCGAAGAAGGACGGGGCGTAAGGGGCTTCGCGCAAAGCTTGCCTTTGCTTGGATGGGCGGCCCGCCGTCGTCGCAGCCTGTCGTCATGGCCGGGCTTGACCCGGCCACCCACGAGAACACAAGCCCTTCCGGATAACGCGAGGATACCGCCGACCCCCTCTCGCATCGGCGCCGCGTGGATGGCCGGCACAAGGCCGGCCATGACGGGGGCGAATGACGAGCGTCGCGACCTGTCCCGTACCTCACGCTACGCCGTCGTTGTGGCCTCTGTCGTCATGGCCGGGCTTGACCCGGCCATCCACGAGAACACATGCCCTTCCGGATAACGCGGGGACACCGACGACCTTTTTCGCATCGGCGCCGCGTGGATGGCCGGCACAAGGCCGGCCATGACGGGGGTGAATGACGAGTGTAGCGACGCGCCCGGCGGCGCTTGAACATACGCGCCGCGGGCGTATGATTTCCCTGTCCGGGCATCGCGCCCGTCACACTCATCTTTGAGGCAAAGCTTGCGGCCCGAGGAGCCCACGCAGCCGCCGGCATCTCCCGCCGACATCGCCCCGCAAGCGGGAGCGGCGCCTCCCGCATCCGCGCCCGCTCCGGACACGCCCGCGGAGCAAAAACTTCCCGGCATCGCCGAAAAGGCCGACGACCTCGAAGCGATCAAGCAGGCGCTCGACGACGCCGCCTCGGTCGGCGGCGGCCTGTGGCTCTCCTATCTTTTTGTGCTCTTCTATCTCGCCGTCGCTGCGGGCGCGGTGACGCACGCCGACCTCTTCTTCGAAAAGCCGGTCAAGCTGCCGTTCCTCGGTGTCGACCTGCCGCTGCTCGCCTTCTTCTTTCTGGCGCCGATCCTGTTCCTGATCGTCCATGGCTACGCGCTCGTGCATCTCGTGATGCTGACCGACAAGGCCAAGCGCTTTTATCAGACCCTGCATCGACAGCTTGGCGAGAAGGCGGACGCTGCCGGACGTCTCGGCGGAGCGCCGCGCGGAAATTCGCGACGGCATCGAGCGGCAATTGCCGAGCAACGTGTTTGTGCAATTTCTCGCCGGGCCGAAGAGCAGCCGCGAGGGGGCTTTTGGGCGCTCGCTCAGGGCGATCGGCTGGATCACCCTTGTCGTCGCGCCAGTATTGCTGCTGATGCTGCTGCAGGTCCAGTTCCTGCCCTACCACAACGGTTTCGTGACTGGACGCACCGTCTCGCGCTCGCCGCCGATCTTGGGCTGATCTGGTGGCTGTGGCGGAGGATTCTATCAGGCCGCGAGACCGACGGCGACCGCGTTGGCTCGCGGCCTATGGATGGCGTGCGGCGGTTTCTGCACGACTCTCGCCGTGATCTTGTCTCTATGGGCTTCGCGAGCTTCCCGGGCGAATGGCAGGAGCAGCCCTTCGCGGCGTGGCGCGTGTTCCGAGCGTCTCAATTCGCGGTGAGGATAAAGCTTGGCACGAACCAAACGTCATTTTCCGGGTGGGCGGAATGGGCGGCGAAGTCGGAAAAGTCTCGTTTCACGATTGGATCTTCGCTTCGCAGATCGATCCCGTCAGCCGTCATCGGCTTTTGTCGTTTTCCAGCACGCTGGTCCTTTCCGGCGTCAACGCGCTGGAAAGCCTTGGCATTGACGATCCCGACAAGGCAAAGTGGCGCGACTTCATTTTTCGGGCGCGCGGGCGTGATCTGAAAGGCGCCATTTTCGATTTCGGCAGTTTTCCAAGGATTGACTTCGAAGGCGCCGATTTGGAGCGCGCATCTCTTCAGTGCGGCGCAACTCGATCGGGCCTCCTTTCGAAGCGCGAAGCTTCAAAGCGCGTGGCTCATTCGGCGCGCAGCTTCAGGGAGCAGCGCTCACTCGTCCGGCGCAGCTTCAAGGCGCGTCTCTCGTCAGCGCAGAGCTTCAGGGCGCGTCGCTGTTCGGCGCGGAGCTTCAAGGCGCGTCGCTCGTGAGCGCAAAGCTTCAAGGTGCGTCGCTCGACGTAGCGCAGCTTCAGGGCGCGTCGCTCGACGACGCACAGTTGCAAGGCGCGTCGCTCAATTCTGCGGAGCTTCGAGGCGCGTCTCTTTACGGTGCCCAGCTTCAGGGGGCTTCGCTGGAAAACGCGAACGTGAAAGCAGCGGACTTTCGGGAAGCCTATCTCTGGCGCAGTCGGGTAAAGGCGCCGATGTCGCAAGCATCATGCTTATCGGATCCGCTGTAGATCAATGGCGAGCCACATGTGGGATGAGGAGCTATGACCTTCGGCGTCCTTGGAACGCTGAAGACGCTACTTGCAGCCTGCGTCGAATGATCGAATCGTCTAGTCCCGGCAGGGGAGTCACGCGATCGGGCTCTGTAAGAGGATTGGCGGCCTCGACTGCGACAATAAGACGCTCGCATCCGTGTGATCCGACTCTGCCGCCGGACGATGTCGCTTGGCGAAGCGCGTTACGACCGCGCCCGCGTCGGACGATAAGGATGTTCTGCGGCAGCGTTGGCGGCCGAATCTGAAAACGCTCGTTTGTTCAGGCGACGAGAATGCAATCTTCATTGCCCGCGGCAACGGATTTTATAATCGCCTGCAAGCGGCCGCGTTGACAACAGAAGGCCAAGCGCTAATCGACGATCTCATGAACAAGACGAGCACGACCTGTCCCCTCTCCGCCCTGTTGACCGACGCCGACCGGGCCAAGCTCTTGCAAATCAAACGGGACGCCGCCGCGCTCAAACCGGCCGGAAAATAGCCGCCTCGCGACGCTTGCTTCCCGGAAACGCCTCTCGGGCCTCATAATGCCGTTCTTCAGAATGCTGGCCTGACGACATCTATTTTCCCGCGGTTCGCCGTCGGCGGCCTCAAGTCTTCCGCTTGAGCGCCACCCCCTGCCCCGCCTGCGGCGGGTGGGGCATGCCGCTTTGGGCTTTCGCCAGCGCGTCGAGGGCGGAACGGGTCTCAAAGCTCCAGGGCGCCGCGCGCGGAGGTCCCTCGCCGAGCTGCACGGAAAGCAGCAGCTGCTCGGAGGCGGCGAGGGTTTTGCCCGAGGGGCCGGTCATCTCCAGCCAAAGCCGCATCCGCTTGTCGTCATGTTCGAGCAGACGGCAGGACACCGACAGGCTGTCGCCTGCCTTCGCCTCATTGAAATAGTGGATCATCACCTGCAGCGTGAAGAGCGACCGCCCGCTGCGCTCCCGCGTGGCGGCGTCGAGGGCGATCCGATCCATCAGCGCATCGCCCGCCCGGCTGAAGACGAGCGCGTAAGCCGCATCGTTCATGTGGCCGTTATAGTCCAGCCACTCGGATGCGACGGTCGTGGCGAGCACCGAAAGCGCGGCGCCGTGACGCATGGGCGTTCCTCCTCCCGCAGCGCGCCCGAATGGGCGGGCGGCAGCGAAATCTGCGCCGCGAAGCGCCCGCGAAGCAAGCCGCCAAAAAGCAGAAGACGCGGCCGAAGGGGATGCGGCCGCGTCTTCATGAACCCGAAGAAGGGGAAACCTCGGGTTGTAAAGGCTTAGTTTTCGTCGGGGCCGTCGTCGCCCTCGTCGCCGTGGTGGGGCGGCGGCCCCATGCCGTCGGGACCGTGATGGTCAGGTCCGTTCATTTCCCCGAAGCCGCGCCACTCCCGGTGAGGACCCATCCAGGCGGCGCGCGGACCCATCATGCCCATGCGGGGATGGCCCATCATCATGAGTTCCCGGCTCAGGAAGCCAAAGACGTGCTTCTGGCCGTCGTCGAGGCTGGCGTAGAGAGGCTTGGCGGCGTCCGCGACCTTCTTGAGCGAAGCCCCGCCTTCCGAAAGACGATCGGCCATCCGGTCGAGCCGATCGACGGGCGACATCTTCTCCGCTTCGTCGGAGCCTTTCTGCCTCTCCTCCATCCTGGTCTTCATGCGGTCCTCGCGCGCTTTCGCGGCGTCACGCACCGAAGATTCGAAGGGGTCCCAGAGCTTTTGCTGATCGGGCGTCAGCTTCAGCCCGGCTTTCAGGCCGGCAAGCTTGGCGTCGAGGAGAGCCGCGTGATCCTGCGTCCAACGCTCCATCCGCTGCATCGGCGAGGGCGGCGGCGTCGTGTCGCTGGAAGCCGCGAACGCGCTCCAGCTGAAGCCTGCGACAGCAAGCGCGGCAAGAGGGAACGCCACAGACCGTTTCATCAGTTTCGCCTCATGGAGATTGAAACCGTCTGGAGGATCGGCGCAGGTCGGATGAAATTCAAATTAACTCCCCGTAATGATCCCGCGTGGTTAACCAATCGCGCTGCAAAAGGAGGCGACATGGGCGGAGTGGTCGGAAGGCTTGCGGACGCCTTGAAAGGAGACGCCCCGCTCTTTTGCGCCTGGGTCGGCATGAACGAGGCCGCAGTCGCCGAAAGCCTGGCCCGCGAAGGCTTCGACGCCATCGTCCTCGATGTCCAGCATGGGGCGCTCGATTTTCCGGGCGCCTCACGCGCCATCCTTTCCATCGCCCTTGCGGGAAAACCGTCGATCGTTCGCCCGCCGGTCGGGGATTTTTCGCTCGCAAGCCGCCTCCTGGACGCCGGCGCGGCCGGAATCATCGCGCCGATGATCAACAGCGCCGAAGACGCGCGCGAGCTCGTCGCATTCACGAAATTCCCGCCGCTGGGCGAACGCTCCTGGGGTCCGCGCGCCGTGCTGCCCCTGACCGGGCTCGAGGCGCCGGATTACCTCAGGGCCGCCAATGGGTTGACCCAGACGATCGCCATGATCGAGACCCGCTCGGCGCTGGCCGCGCTCGACGACATTCTCGGCGTCGATGGGATCGACGGGGTATTCGTCGGACCCTCGGATCTCTCCATTGCGCTCAGCGATGGCAAGGGCGTCGAGCCGCGCGGCGCAGCGCTGATGAGGGAAGCGGGACGCGTCGTCGCGCGGGCGAAAGCGCACGGAAAATACGCCGCCATGTTCTGCTTCGATGGCGGCGACGCCCGCGCCATGGCGAAGCTCGGCTTTCGCCTTTGTACAGTCTCCACGGATCAGCAGCTCCTGCGCCAGGCTGCGCGCGCCGAGGTTTCCGCAGCGAGGGGCTGACCGGCGCCGGGCGCCCCTCGCAACCGGCGGAAATAATCTTATATAGATCATAACCTTGCCGGTCCGCGTCGGGCCCTTCCGAAGGCCCCCTTGTCGGCGCTTTTGGCGTGCAAGAAGGCGGGCGGCGAGATAAGATGCAAATAGATCTCGAATCGCGGCGCCGCCGCGATAAATTCCCTGCCAAAGGCTGAAGGTTTGAACATCAACGATAGCACCCTGCCTCGCCTCGCCGAGGCGGCCAGCGAGGCTTACGGGGCCGATTCCATCAAAGTCCTGCGAGGCCTTGACGCGGTGCGCAAGCGCCCGGGCATGTACATAGGCGACACCGACGACGGCTCCGGCCTCCATCACATGATCTACGAGGTGGTGGACAACGCCATCGACGAGGCGCTGGCGGGTCACGCCAGGCTCGTGACGGTGACGCTGAACGCCGACGGCTCCTGCACCGTGACGGACGACGGGCGCGGCGTTCCGACCGGCATCCATGAAGAGGAAGGCGTCTCGGCAGCCGAGGTCATCATGACCCAGCTGCACGCCGGGGGAAAATTCGACCAGAATTCCTACAAAGTCTCGGGCGGCCTGCACGGCGTCGGCGTGTCTGTCGTCAATGCGCTCTCGACCAAACTCATCTTGCGCATCTGGCGGGACGGCAAGGAGCATTTCGTCGAATTCGCGCACGGCGAGACCGTCGCGCCTTTGAAGGTCGTCGCTGACGCTCCGGTCGTGGACGGCAGCCCGAAGCGTGGCACGGAGGTCACTTTCACACCTTCGCCGGGGACTTTTACGAAGATCGAATTCGACTTTGCGACCATCGAGCACCGGCTGCGGGAACTCGCCTTCCTCAATTCCGGCGTGCGAATCGTGCTCACTGATGCGCGGTCCGTCGAACCGAGGCGCGAGGAGCTCCACTACGAAGGCGGGCTCGAGGCCTTCGTGCGCTACCTCGATCGCACGAAGACGCCGCTGATCAGCGCGCCCATCCTCATCAAGGGCGAGAAGGACGGCATCGGCGTCGAAGTCGCCTTATGGTGGAACGACAGCTATCACGAGAATGTGCTGCCTTTCACCAACAACATCCCGCAGCGCGACGGCGGCACGCATCTCGTCGGTTTCCGGAGCGCGCTGACACGTCAGGTCGTCGGCTACGCCAACTCTTCCGGGCTCATGAAAAAGGAGAAGGTGGACCTTACCGGCGACGACTGCCGGGAAGGGTTGACCTGCGTTCTCAGCGTCAAATGCCCCGATCCGAAATTCTCGTCGCAGACAAAGGACAAGCTCGTCTCCTCCGAGGTCCGGCCGGTGGTCGAGGGCCTCGTCAATGAATTGCTGTCGCAGTGGTTCGAGGAGCATCCTGCCGATGCGCGCACAATTGTAAGCAAGGTGGTCGAGGCGGCGCAGGCTCGCGAAGCCGCGCGGAAGGCCCGCGAACTGACCCGACGCAAGGGCGCCCTCGACGTCGCCAGTCTGCCCGGCAAACTCGCGGACTGCCAGGAGCGCGATCCTGCCAAATCCGAGATCTTCATCGTCGAGGGCGACTCGGCGGGCGGCACCGCAAAGCAAGGCCGCAATCGCGAGTTCCAGGCCGTGCTTCCGTTGCGGGGAAAGATCCTGAACGTCGAGCGGGCGCGCTTCGACAAGATGCTGTCGTCCGAGCAGATCGGCACGCTGATCACAGCGCTCGGGGCCGGCATCGGCCGGGACGATTTCAACATCGACAAGCTGCGCTACCACAAAATCATCATCATGACCGACGCGGACGTGGACGGGTCCCACATCCGAACGTTGCTCCTGACCTTCTTCTTCCGACAGATGCGTCAGGTGATCGAAAATGGGCATCTGTTCATCGCCCAGCCGCCTCTATTCAAGGTGAAGCGCGGCCAGTCGGAGCAGTATCTGAAGGATGAGCGGGCGCTCGAGGACTATCTCGTCGAGGCCGGTCTCGAAGGCGCCTCGCTGATCCTCGCGGGTGGCGAGGTTCGCGCTGGCGCGGACTTCGCCGCCCTGGTCGAAGAGGCGCGCGCCATGCGGCGGCTCCTCAACGGTCTCCATTCACGGTATCTCAAGAGCGCCGTTGAGCAGGCGGCGCTCTCCGGCGCGCTTCAGCCGCTCGCGACGGCCGACGATCCGGAGGGCGCAGCGCGCGCTTCCCAGATCGCCGAGCGCATGAACGCCATCTCCGAGGAGACTGAGCGCAACTGGACCGCGCGCGTTGCGGAAAATGGTTATGTTCTCACCCGCGAGGTGCGCGGCGTGCGCCAGGCGGCGATCCTCGACGCGGCGCTGCTGACCTCGGCTGAGGCGCGGCGCGTTAGCGAGCACGCCCGGCCTTTGGCTGAGGCGTTTGCCGAACCTGCAACATTCACGCGCCGTGGCGACTCAACGCCGGTCGCCGGGCCCTCCGACCTGCTTGAGGCGGTCAATGCCGCCGGCCGCAAGGGCGTGGCCTTCCAGCGCTACAAAGGGCTTGGAGAAATGAACAAGGACCAGCTCTGGGAGACGACGCTCGATCGCGAGGCGCGTTCGCTGCTGCAGGTAAAAATCCGCGAGGTCGACGAGGCGGACGACCTGTTCGTCAAGTTGATGGGCGATGTCGTCGAGCCCCGCCGCGAGTTCATTCAGGACAATGCGCTGAGCGTGGCGAATCTGGACGTGTGACCGCCTCCACGTCCGGCGTAGCCCTTACTCGGCCGGCGCCCGCGCGGCGAAGGTCACCCGCGGCACGAGCACGGCTGCGACGCCGACGAACAGGGCGATGCCGAACATTGCGATAAAGGTCATGTGCAGCGCGCCCTCAAGCGCCGCCATCAAGGCCGGGTGAGCGGCGGCGCCGCCTTCGAGCAGCTCTCGCAGGTCAGCTGAGGTGACCGTCCCGACGCCCGAGCGGATCAGGCCCGCGTTGAGCACGGCTCCGAAAACCGTCGCGCCAAAGGTGCTCCCGAGTGTTCTTGCAAACAGATAGGAGGCGGTGACGCTCCCGCGCTCCGACCATTCGACGATCTCCTGGATCAACACGATCGAGGCGCTGCTCGACAGGCCCATGCCAAAGCCGACGATCGCCGATCCAAGTCCGGCCGCGAGCGGCGGCGATTCCGGCCGCAAGAACACGAAGACCAGCGCGCCGACCGGCACAAGCACGGCGCCGATCCTGAGAATCGGCCGCACTCCGAAGCGCTTCCACAGGTGCGCAGAACCGGTTGCGCCGATCGGCCAGCCAAGCACCATCGCCGAGAGGGCGAAGCCCGCCACAAGCGGGGTCTTCTGCATCACGCCTTGCACAAAGACCGGCAGGAAGGTGGTGAGCCCGATCATGACCATGCCGGACAGAAGCGAGGCGGCGTTCACCGCCGCGATCGGCCGCCGACCCCAAAGCTTCATCGAGATCATCGGCTCCGGCGAGCGGCGCTCCTGAAACACGAAGGCTGCGAGGGAGACGATCGCAATGACCGTAATGACCGAGGTTTCGAAGAAACTCGCGGTCGAGGCCGCGGTCATGTCCGCCATGACGGCGGCGATGGCGACAGTGAAGATCGCCGCGCTGACGTGGTCGATCCGCCCTTTCTTCTCGGCACGCTTCTCATGAAGATAGGCCACAAAACCCGCGGCGGCGAGAAGGCCGACCGGCACGTTCATCCAGAAAATCCAGGCCCAGGACCAATATTGGATGATAAGGCCGCCAACCAGCGGGCCGACGATGGCGGACACCGCCCAGACGCTCGCGAGCCAGCCCTGAATCTTGCCGCGCTCGTGCACCGAATAGAGATCCCCGACAATGGTCATCGCGACGGGCTGCACCGCGCCGGCGCCGACGCCCTGAATGAGCCGGAAAGCGATCAGCGACGGCATGGACCAGGCGAAGCCGCACATCAGCGAACCCACCAGGAAGATAGCGATTCCCACGAGCATCACCGTCTTGCGGCCCCGCAAGTCCGAAAGCTTGCCGAAGAGCACGGTCGTCGCGGTCTGGGTGAGCAGGAAAGCCGCGAACACCCAGCTATAGAGCTGCAGGCCGCCGAGTTCGGAGACGATCTGCGGCATCGCCGTCGAGACGATGGTCGCCTCGATGGCAATCATGAAATTCGCCGCCATGACGGCGGCGAGCACGAGCGGGCGATGGGTCGCGCCAGCGGTCATCGGCGGTTCCATACGAAGGGGGAGCAGCGCATGACTACACGAGATGGGGCGGCCGCGTCGCCTTGAAAATTGAGGGCGCCTTCAAAAAACAGTGAAGCGCGCCGCCGTATCCTCCCCGCGGAGCTTCGGCTAACGTGTCGAGACCAGGGGAGACTTCCATGCAGCAGCGGCGCCTCGGACGGACCGACCTCACCATCGCGCCCATCGTCTTCGGCGGCAACGTATTCGGCTGGACAGCCGACAAGGCGGCCTCTTTTGCGATCCTCGACCGGTTTTTGGAGCAGGGCGGCAACGCCATCGACACCGCCGACGTCTATTCCGCCTGGGCGCCGGGAAACGCCGGCGGCGAATCGGAAACGATCCTCGGCGAGTGGATGAAGGCCCGGGGAACCCGCAGCCGGGTCGTCATCATCACCAAGGTCGGCTCGCCGATGGGCGAGGGCAAGAAGGGACTTTCGGAGCGCTATATCGCCGAAGCGGTCGAGGCTTCGCTGAAGCGCCTGCAAACGGACGTGATCGACCTTTACCTCTCCCACTGGCCCGATCCGGAAACCCCCTACGAAGTGACGCTCGGCGCCTACCAGCGGCTGATCGAGCACGGGAAGGTCCGCTGGTGCGGCGCCTCGAACCTCGATGCTACGCAGCTCAAGGCGGCGCTCGCCGCCTCGAATGCGCATAGCCTGCCCCGCTATGACGTGCTGCAACCGGAATACAATCTCGCCGACCGCCAAAACTTCGAGGGGGCGCTCGCAAGTCTCTGCCAAAGCGAAGAGATCGGGGTCATCACCTATTTCAGCCTGGCCAAGGGCTTTCTCTCCGGCAAATACCGGACCGAGGCCGATCTTTCCAAGAGCGCGCGGGGCGGCGGCGTCAAGGATTACCTCAATCCTCGTGGCTTTCGCATCCTCGACGCGCTCGAAGCGGTCGCGGCGAAGCACGAGGCGAAGCCCGCCGAAGTGGCGCTGGCCTGGGTCATGGCGAAGCCCGCCGTCACCGCGCCGATCGCCAGCGCGACCAGCGTTGAACAGACCGACAGCCTTATCCGCGCGGCGAAGCTTTCCCTGTCGCCCGAGGACATGAAAGCGCTCGACGAGGCGAGCGCTCCCTGAGCGGAGCGGTCGGCGAAGTCTACTCGGCGGCCACGCGCCGCGGCGGGTCGTGGGGCCGGAGTTCCTCCCGAACCATGTCCTGAAAGGCTTTGACCGCCGCCTCATATTTTGGCGACAGCGGCCCGCGGTCATAGATCCCGGCGTTGAGATTGCGCTGCACGCCGGTGATGATGTCGAGATCCTCGGTCACGATCTGAGCCGACCATTCGGCCGACTTGCGGTTCTCGTCGGCTTTTTCGGGCGAGACGTCGGTGAAGAAATACCAGTTGACGTGCTTGATCCGTCCGGCCCCGAGCGGCTCCATGGTCGCAATCGAACTGCCCCAGTCGTAGAGGTTCAGCATCAGGCTCGGGAAACGGTAGAAATAGAGGCCGCGCGTCAGGCCGCCCTCGCGCCTGGGCGCGTGCAAGTGGAAGAAGCGCTCCCGCTGATGGACGTCGATGCGGTATTGCTCGATGTCCATCGACGCGCAAAGGCCCGGATGCATGCCGCGGCAATGGTAGCATTCGAGATAGTTCTCGCCGTAGGTCTTCCAGTCCACCGCGCACTCGCGGTCCTTGGACGCGAAATAGTGTTGGCTCTCGAGCGGATAGTCGGCGGCCATGTCATGGATCGGGCCGAGCCATTCGACGACCCCCGGCCCGCCGCGTTTCAGCCGGATGAAGACGAGGCCGCGCCATTCTTCCGCGTCCACGGCGTGGAGGCTCCACGCGGCCGGATCGAAGGCAACGTCGCCGCCGAAATCCGTCGCCTTGTTGAGACGGCCGTCGCGAGAATAGCTCCAGCTGTGATAGGGGCAGACGACGAGCTTGCCGCAATGGCCGGTTTCGCCGGAAAGAAGCTCGGCGCCGCGATGGCGGCAGACATTGTGGAACGCCCGCACACGCCCGTCATCGTCGCGGATGGCGAAGACGGAATAGCCGGCGACCGCGCCCGACACGTAGTCGCCGGGCTTGGCGAGCCGTTCCGACCAGGTGAACAGCATCCAGTTCTGGGCGAATATCTCTTTGCGCTCGCGCTCGAACATGTCCGGGTCGCGATAGTGGCTCGCGGGCGGCGTCCAGTCGAAGGCTGCGGTCTTGGCGTCCATCATCGTCGTCGCCCTCGAAGTGAAGGAAAGGCTCGTCAGGTCCGGTAGCTCGGGTCGATGGAATCGAGGGTGCGCAGGTGCGCCGCCCATTCGAGTTCGAGATCGCCGTCGTCGAAGGCCATCTGGTCATACTGGCGGCCGACTTTCTCGCAGACCTCCTTCGGCGGCAGGACGAGTTCGGACGCCCGTCGACAGCGCCGCCACCTGCACCTCGCACGCGAGGTTGAGATAGAACATCAGGCTGAAGGCTTCCGCGACCGAACGGCCGACGGTCAGGAGGCCATGGTTGCGCAGGATCAGCCCGCAATAGGTCCCAAGATCGCGGATGATGCGTTGCCGCTCGTCGAGATCGAGGGCGATCCCCTCATAATCGTGGATGCCGAGCCGGCCGTAATATTGCAGGGCGATCTGGCTGATCGGCAGGAGTCCATCCTTGGCCGCCGAGACCGCCATGCCCGGCCTTCGTATGCGTATGGATGACGCAGACGGCGTCGTGCCGCGCCATATGGACCGCGCTATGGATCGTGAAGCCGGCGGGATTGACGCGATGCGGGCTCGCCTCGACCTTCCGCCCTTCGACGTCGATCTTGACGAGCGACGAGGCGGTGATCTCTTCCCAGCGATAGCCATAGGGATTGATGAGGAAATGACCGGGCTCTCCCGGCACGCGGACGGTCGCATGGGTGTAGATGAGATCGGTCATCCGGTAATGCGCGAGCAGGCGATAGCAGGCGGCAAGCTCGACGCGCTGGAGCCATTCGGCGGATTGCTTTTCTGAGGACAGGCTCGCCAGCGACATCGAAAATTCCTCCGGGCTAGACGGCGATTTTCTGCGCGACGGCGGCCGGCTCCGCCGCGGCGTCCCAGCACTCGGCGGCCCATGTCTTCAACAGAAGCGCTTCCTGCTGCCGGTCCGACATTTCCTCGCCGTTCGCATCGGTGATCGCATAATCGCGCGGCCCGAGTTCGCAGAGGAAAATGCAGTCGTCGCCCGGCGCCGAACGCCGCCGCCATGACGCAAAACCCCGCGTCCACCAGTCGAGAAACGTATCGATCCAGATTTTATGCTGCGGAAAATGCAGAGGCAACTGCACCTGACAGCGGTTGGCGACGCGCCCCTGAAACGAGTCGGAGCGATCGAGAATCCGGCCGACATAAGCCTGATACTCGGCGCTGATCGGCTGCATCATCTCGCGGTCGACCACATAATGCGAAAGGTCGGCGCTGAGCCGCATCTCCGGCACGGCGTCCATGAGCAGCAAGGTCGAAAAGAGATCGTTGGTGATGCAATTCCGATGCGTCTCGAACTGCAGCGGCATGCGCTCCTCGCGCGCGATCGCCAGCCAGGCGCGCGACCACCTCGGCCATATCCGCGACCGCCAGCGGCATGACCTGGCCGATGACGATCACGAAGGGCGAGCCGATCTCTTTGGCGAGATGGATGGCCGGACGCAAGTCCTCGATCGAGCGCGGGAAGGCGGTGAGCAGACCCTTCAGGCCAGTGCGTTGATAGTGCGGGACGAGCGCGCGCGCCGCGGCAATGTCCATGGCGCCGAGATCGATGCCCATGCCGTCGAAGCCAGCCTCGCGCACCCGGTCGAACCGCTCCTCGACCGGCCGCTCGGGCACGCCAGGGCGCCGCATTTCGGTCGCCCATAAGGATTGGTAGATGCGCAGCGCCATCGGGACTTTAAGCCTGTTTGGCGGGGCGGGCGCGCGGCGCGACCGGCTGCAGGTCGGTGTCGTCGGCGATCCAGACCGCTTCGTCCGGATAGTCGCGCCTCGGTCCGCCCGTTCCAGAAAGCGCGCAAAACCGCCCGTTGAAAGGCGATGTAGGACATCGTATGCGGGCAGGCGCCCGCGCGAGACGAAGATTTCCTCATGCAGACGCGGCAGCGCATAGCAGGGCACGCCGGGAAAAGCGTGATGGGCGGTATGGTACTGCATGTTCCAGCACATCCAGCGCATCAGCGCGTTGGTGCGGGTCGAGCGGGTGTTCTCGGTGATCGCGTCGACATGCGGCAGGCCGAGATGCTCGATGGTGTTTTGCAGCTGATGCACGGGCTTCATCATGAGCATCGGCAGAAGCCACAGTTTCAGGGCCATCGCGCTTCCCGCCGCGACCGAAAGGACAGCGATGGCCGCGTAGCCCGCAAGGTGCCAGCGCGCCTCGCGGATGACGTCGGCTTTGCGGTCGTCCGGAATATAGGGCTCCGTCACGATCGCCCAGCGAGAAGCGGAGGATGCGCCGAACCCGCGTGTACCAGTAGGTCGGCCCGAGCACCCAGAGCAGATAGGAGGTCAGCGTATAGCGATCGCGGGCGAGCTCCCCGTCCTTCTCCCATATCTGCGTGTAGCGGTGGTGGGCGAAGTGCTGGATCTGATCGAAGTCGCGCGGATAGAGCAGGATGAAGCCGAACAAGCCGCCCGAAAATTTCGTTGAGCCTTTTGGTGCGAAACACCGTGCCGATGGCTGAATTCGTGCTGCCCGGCATAGAGGAAATTGATCAGAACGCCATGGGCGATGAAGAAGGGCGCGGCGAGCCACGTCCCCCATGTCAGCCAGAGGCCGGTTCCGGTCAGACAAGCGCCGCGGCGTGACCTCCAAGCCGCATGGCGCCGTCTCAGATCGGACTTGACGCTCAGCGCCTTGAGGCGCGCTGGCGCGATCATGTCCCGGCGGGCAAAGACCTCATCCATGTTTTCGTCTCGGATGTTCAAGCAGGGTTTTCGCGCTGCAACGCCATCCGCAGGAGCAGCGCGGCTGTCGTGATGACGATGAGCACGACAGAAAGGGAGGCGACGGCGGGATCGATATTGTCATGGACGCCCATCCACATGAGCCGCGGCAGCGTGATCGCGTTGACGCTGGTGATGAACAGCGTCACGCCGATCTCGTCCCAGGACAGAACGAAGGCGAGCAGCGCGGCGGCGACGACGCCGAAGCGGATGTTGGGCAGGATGATCCTGAACACGCGCTGCGCAACGCTCGCGCCAAGTCCGCGCGCGGCAAGGTCGATGCGCCGGTCGAGCTGGGAAAGCTCGACCAGGATCAGGACGACGGCGAAGGGCACGATCATCACGACGTGAGCGATCGTCACGCCGAACCAGGTGTCGTAGCCGATCGCCTCGCTCATGCGAGAAAGGCCGGTCAGGAAGAAATAAAGGATCATCGCCGAGACGATCGGCGGCGCGACCATCGGCAGGAGCACGACGCCGAGCATCAGCGCCGCGAAGCGCGGCTGAAACATCCAGACGCCAAGCGCGAAGGCGAGCGCCAGCATCGTGGCGATGGCGCTGCTCGCAAGGCCGATCCGCAGGCTCAGGAGGATGCTGTTCGCCCAATCGGGATTGTCGATGAGTTCGCGATAGTGAACAAGCGACAGTTGGCCGTGCGGCATCGTGAGGAAGCGCGCGGGCGTCAGCGAAATCGGCCCGATGGCGAGCAGCGGCATCAGGAGGAAGACGGCGACCAGCCCCGCCAGAGCGACGGCGACCGGCCTCGGGCGCAACGCATCATCGCGGGCCTCCGAGCAACGCGGGCTTGGCGAAGCGATAGAGAAAGGCGAGTAGAGCCCCGACAATGACGACAAGCGTGACGCTGACCGCGGCGCCCAGTCCCCAGTCCGGGCTCTGGAACATCCTCAGATAGACGAGCTCGGCCGCCATGATGCTGCGGCCGCCGCCAAGAATGGCCGGCGTGACGAAAAAGCCAAGCCCGAAGACGAAAACAATCAGCGCCGCGCCGATCACGCCCGACATCGTCATCGGCAGGAAAACCCGCCAGAAAATTCTGAGCCGCGAGGCGCCGAGGCCGCGCGCGGCGAGCAGCACCCGCTCATCGACCGAGCGCATGGCGGAGGCGAGCGGAAAGGCCGCGAAGGGTATCAGAACATGCGTCATCGCGACGATGACGCTGCTCTCGTTCTGAGACAGTTGCAGCGGCCCATCCGTCAGGCCCGTGGCCTGAAGCCAGGTGTTGAGAAGTCCCCGATTGGACAGGCAGCGCCAGCCAACCGAAGGCGCGCGTCAGGACCGAAATCCAGAAGGGGATGAGGATGCAAAGCTCGGTCAGCCGCCGCTGCCAGCGTGACCCGCGCACCCATACGTAGACAATCGCATAAGCCCCGACGACCGAGAGCGCGGTGACGATCGCGCAGACCCGAAACGTGCGCAGGAACACGGAGAGGACCAGCGAGTCGCTCGACGAGCCGCTCGTATTGGCCAAGGCCAACCGTCGGCAGCGTCACGCTCCAGGCCGCGACGCCGAGGAAAGGCGCGACATAGACGACGCACAGAAAAGAAGAGCAGCGGCGCGACAAGCAGGACCGCCGTCCAGCGCGGAGGCGCGGACGGCAGGAACCGCGCGACGCTCCAGCCGTCCGCGGCGCGCCCCGTCCGTCGCGCCGACGGACGAGAACGACGCCAGAGCGGCCGGACGCCTCGATCTCATGCGGAAATGATCTTCGTATAGGCGTCGAGCGCGGCGCTGTAATTGTCCGCATACCACGGCATGTCGAGCGCGACCTGCTTGGCGAAATTCGCGGGATCGACCGGATTGTATT
The DNA here is from genome assembly GCA_963824465.1 of uncultured Alphaproteobacteria bacterium. Lineage (GTDB taxonomy): Bacteria > Pseudomonadota > Alphaproteobacteria > Rhizobiales > Beijerinckiaceae > Roseiarcus. The sequence continues at coordinate 171,394 of CAWGPL010000010.1, read as the reverse complement.
TCTTCTGGTCGTCCGGGATCAGCGCGTCGGTCGCCGGATTTGCGGGACCCTGCCCCAGCAGGTCGAACATGATGAGCTGCTTTTTCGGGTCCGAGGTCGAAGCGATGAACTTCATCGCCTCCTCCGTGCCGCCAGGATTGTTCTTGATGACGGCGAGAGCGCCCGGAGAGACAAGGCCGTCGTTCCAGATGAATTTGATCTGTCCGTTCGAATCCTTGTCGAGAAGCGAGGCGCGCGTCGACCAGATGAGCGCCATCGAGGCGTCGCCGTTCAGCATCACCTGCTGGCTCGCCGCCCCGCCGCCCCAGAAGGAGACGACATTGGGCTTGAACGCGGCGATCTTGTCGTGCGCGCGCTTGAGGTCGAGCGGATAGAGCTTGTCTTTCGGAACGCCGTCGGCGAGCAGCGCGGCCTCCCACATGCCGGCGCCCCATTTGTACATGGATCGCTTGCCAGGGAACTTCTTCACGTCGAAGAAATCGGCCATGCTCTGTCGGCGGGTTGGACCCGTATTTCTGGGCGTCATAGGCGATGACGTAGGAGAAGAAATAGGTCGAGGCGGCGTAGTCCCAGCCGAAGCCCGGACGCATCTTCGACTTGTCGACGATCTTGTAGTCGATCGGCTCGATCATGCCCTTGCGGCCGAGCGAAATGGCGGAGAACGGATCGGCGTCGACGATGTCCCAGGTCGGATGGCCGCTCTTGAATTGCGCTTCGATAGCGCCCTCCGTCGGCCCCGTGCCGTCCTGCTTCACCTCGATGCCGGTCTCCTTGAAGAAGGGCTGACCATAGGCTTTGTCATAAGCCTTGATCGCATCGCCGCCCCAGTTCACCATCACGAGCTGCTTCTCCGCCGCGAGCGCGAGGCTCGAGCGAAGCGCCAGCGGCGCGGCGCCGATGACAAGCGCGGCGAGCTGCGTGAAGCGGCGCCGGCTGATCTCGCCGCGCTCTGCTCGAGCGGACAGGATTTCGAGACAGTCCTTTTCGTATTCGCCGTTCATGACTAAAGCCTCCTCATATCGCCATCGGTTCCCGGGCCTCTTCCGGAAGGAGAAAGCCCTTGTGCACGGGCCATGTGACCCAAAGCTCGCGTTCCGTGCGCGAGCGCGCTTGCGGCGACTTCCGCGGGCAGCGTCACCGTGAGGCGCGCGCCCCCGCGCGTGACCAGTCCGAGCCGCATGGCGGAACCGAGATAGGTGGTCGAGGCGACGGAAGCCGCCACGCCGTTTGCTTCATCCGGACATTCGGAGGACAGCGACATGTGTTCGGGCCGCACCGCGAGAAAGCCGGCTTCGCCGACATGATCCTGATGCGGCCCGATCAGCCGCGAGCCTTCGAAGAGGCCGCCAAGCCCGCGGCTGCAGGGTCCGACCCTGTCGACCGGCAAGAGATTGATCTCGCCCAAAAACTCCGCGACGAAACGATTGCTCGGCCGCTCGTAGACCTCGCTGCGGCGCGCCGATCTGCAAAAGCTCGCCATGATTGAAGATCGCGATGCGCGACGAGAGCGAGAGGGCCTCGCTCTGATCGTGGGTCACGAAGATGAAAGTCGTGCCGAACTCCTGGTGCAGGCGCTTGACCTCGTCCTGCATGCGGCCGCGCAAATGCTTGTCGAGCGCGGAGAACGGCTCGTCCAGAAGCAGAACCGGCGGCTCGAAGACGAGCGCGCGGGCGAGCGCCACGCGCTGCTGCTGGCCGCCCGAGAGCTTGGCGGGCGGCTTGTTCTCCTGCCCCTTGAGGCCGACGCGTTCGATGATTTCGGCGACGCGCCGCGCGATCGCGTCGCGCGGAATTTTTCGGACCTGAAGCGGGAAGGCGATGTTCTGGGCAACCGTCATATGCGGAAAGAGGGCGTAGCCCTGAAACACCATGCCGAAGGAGCGCGCTTCGGCGCCCTTCATGGTGATGTCTTCCCCCTCGCTCATGAGCCGCCCGCGGGTCGGCTGCTCGAAGCCCGCGAGGATCATCAGAAGCGTCGTCTTGCCGGACCCCGACGGTCCGAGCAGGGTCAGAAATTCGCCGCGGCCCACGTGGAGGGAGACGTCTTTGAGCGCCTGAAAGGCTCCGAAGGACTTTCCGATCCCGACCGCCTGAATGTCTATCGCCCGTTGTTTCACGCCATACGCGCTCCCTTATCGCAGGGACAGAGGCTAACGCTCATTAAAGCTCACCGCAAATGAAGAATCCTGCACGTTGATTTAAACGGAATTCACCGCAATGCCCATAACTTCGGCAAACCTGCTTCACGCCTGCGCAGGACGCAGCACTTTCGCCGTTTGAACAAGCCTAGATTTCAACCAGTCCGAAAAAGCGAGCATCGCCGGGTTGGCGACACGGTGTTGCGCGGTCACGAGATAATAGGCGCAACTGGACCGGATCGACAGGTCGAAAGGCCGCACAAGCCGCCCGGTTTCGAGCGCCTGCCGGCAGGTGAGTTCGTCGCCCATGGCGATGCCCTGCCCGGCGCTCGCGGCCGCGAGAACGAGATTCATGTCGGAAAATACGACGCCCCGCTCGACGCCGTCCTCCGCGAGCCCCGCGGCCTCGAACCAGCGCTTCCAGTCGTCCTCGTCGTCGAGATGCAGCAGCATCGCGCGGCGCACGTCCTCAGGCGCGTTCAGTCCCCCCAGTTGATTGAGAAGGATCGGACTGCAGAGCGGCGTGAACTCGACTTCGCTCAGGAGGTCGACGACGCACCGGGGCCAGACGCCTTCGCCATAGGCGATGAAGGCGTCCGCCTCTGGATTCGAGACGTCGTCGAGCCGCGCCGGCGTCACGATCCTCAGGAGCACGTCGGGATAGAGCCGGTTGAACTCGGCGACATGCGTGCAGAGCCAGAGCGAGGCGAACCCGGGCGTGCAACTGATGGTGAGCGAGCCCCGCACGCCTTTCTCGCCATATTGCGTCGCAGCGTCGCCGATGAGCAGAAGCGCCTTGCGCACGTCCGTCGCGTAGCGCTGGCCCTGCGGCGTCAGCGTGACGCCCTTGCCGGCGCGCTTCAGGAGATCGAAGCCCAGTTCCTCCTCGAGAAAGCGAAGCTGATGGCTGACGGCGCTTCGCGTCAGGCAAAGTTCCTCGGCGGCGCGCCAGACGCTGCCATGACGGGCGAAAGCGTCGAGCGCCCTGAGCGCCTGAGTCGACGGCACGCGCATTCCAGTTGTTTTCCTCAGGTGAAGAAAATTCGCCGCAAACGGGAAAATTGATCGCTTTTCTGCCGGTTCCTTTCACTTCATAGGTCAAAGCGTCCAGACGCTTCAAGCCGAAGATGCAGCCTATGACCCGTCCCGAATTTCTGTCCGCCGACCCTTTCACCCTCCAGCGGCGCAATCCGGCGGGCGGCACGAAGCCGCTCGCGCGGTGGGGCTTCCGCAACGAGACGGACGCGCTGACAGAGGTGCTGCTCGGTCCGGCCGACCATCTCCGGCATCTCGCGACGAGTTCGCTGTCGCGCAAGCATCTCCGCGAGGCGCCGTGCAATCTCCAGATCGCGCAGGCGCAGCACAAGGAGCTTGTCGACGCCTATCGGCATTTCGGGGTCAAGATCCACTCCCATGCGCCGGAGCCGGAGCTGCCGATGCAGGTCTACGCCCGCGATTCCAGCGTCATGACGCCCTATGGCGCCATCATCACGGCGATGGCCGACTGGTGGCGTCGCGGGCGAGAACTACGCCGCCATTCGCACCTACGAGCGGCTCGGCATGCCGATCTACGACATGGTGACCGCCGGAACTTTCGAGGGCGGCGACTTCAACGTCATCGAGGAAGGCTGCGTCCTGATCGGCTGCGGCGGCGCGCGCACGCAGGAAGAAGGCGCAAGGCAGGTGCAGGATTGGTTCGAGCGGGAAGGCTGGGAGACGCGCCTCGCCTTCTTCGACGAATATTACGTTCACATCGATCTCATGGTCGTGCCCATCGCGCCGAAGCTGACGGCTGTCTGCCTCGCCTGCACGGAGCCCGGCATCGTCGATTGGCTGAAGGCCAAGGGCCACGAGATCATCGACGTGCCCTTTCAGGACACGATGGCGCTCGGCTGCAATTTCATGTCGCCTTGGCCGCGACCGGGTGATCGCGCCGGCTTCAAGCCGCGCGCTGATCGGCCAGTTGCGCGCCCGAGGCTTCGAGGTTGCGGAGGTCGACATGTCCGAGATCTCGAAGACCGGCGGCGGCATCCATTGCATGGCGCAGGCCTTGCGCCGCGAAGCCGCCTGAGCTCTCTCGCTGCGGGTCAAACCGGCTCGCGCGCGAGCGGCATGGTCATGCAATGCACGCTGCCCCCGCCCGCTGCGAAAAGGTCGAGGTCGGGATCGTAGACGGAAATCCCCTCGGCTCGCAGCGCGGCGTTGATGCGCTTGCTGTGGGAAGGCGAGATCACCCGGTCGCGGCCGAGCGCCAGCAGATTGCAGGACATCGCCATGACTTCGCGATAGCTTGCCTCGACGACGCGGATTCCGTGCGCTTTCAGCCAGTCGGCGAAAGCGTCGCCGAGCACTTCGATGCATGCGACGGCGAGTCCGTCCGCCGCCATGCAGAAGAGCACGTCGAGGTGCAGGAAATGCTCCGCAAAGCCCTGGAGACGGGTTTCCCATCCCTGCTCGCCGAACCAGCCCGCGAACTGCTCCGCTCCCTCGCGCACGGTCCGAATGCCCGACCAGCCGACAAGGAGCAGCCCCGGCCGAATGACATGGATGTCCCCGCCTTCGATGGCGCCTCGACTGCAATAGCGCCAGAAGCCGCCGTCCGGCCCATGAAAGCGGAGAACCGACGCGACTTCGCCGCGTCGCGCGGGCAACGCAAGTTGCGTGAGCGAGGGTCCCCATGGCGTCGTCTGGCTCGAGTCCCGCGTATAGACCTGATAGGGGAGATGCGGCTCCAGCTCGAGGTAATGCCGCCTGACGCCAGCGTGATCGAGCGCATCTTCAAGTTCGCGGAACTGGCTCTGCAGGCGTTGCGTATCGAGCGGTCGTCCGGAAACAAGGGTCTGAACCGCTATCGCGTTGCTTTCGATCCATTTGTAGTGGTCCGGACGGCACAGCAGCACGTCGGTCAAGACGCCCGTCTCGGAATTGATGGACCAACGCAAAACCGCTCTCCGCTCTTCCACGCCTAAGCGACGCAACCGGCTGCGCGCTATAGCGGAGAGGCGGCGGATTGCGCAATCAGCACGGGCGCCAATCGAGCGGCAAGCGCGTGGGAGGGCCGCGCTACGGCTGCTGAGACGGCGCCGACGGCGCGGCGCCTCCGCTGGCCGGTTTGTCCTCGCCTGGATGCGGGTGAGGCGGCGCCGGAGACTCGCGCGCGTTCAGGATCCGGTCAAGCAACGCCATGGTGATTTCAGCGCAGACTTGCATCGGCTCCTCGTCGGCGCACTTCACGTCGATCTCGTCGTCGTCAACCGACAATCGGAAATGGGCGCCCTTGGGGGAGGCGGCGGACCGCGCCGCGGCGGCGCCATGGGGCCGCGTTGCGCGAAAGCGCCCTCGGCGCCTTGCGGCGGCGACGCGGAAGGGCCCGGCGGAAGTTGCTGCGCGTCATCGGGCTCCGCTTGGGCAAGGAGTGGGAAACCCGAGAGCGCGACGCAGGCTGCGCCGGCGATGAGAAGGGTTTTCATGTTGAGGCTCCGTGAGGCGTGGGGTCAAGCTCCGACGGTCTTCGCGCCCTCCGCTGCGCGAATCTCGTCCTCCCATTTCGGATCGTCGAGCTCGAACTCGGCGTGTCTTGCGAATGTGCCCGTCGAATTCGACGTGCAATTCGAACAGGCCGCCCGCTTGGTCGCGCCCGATGATTTCGAAGTGTTTTGGTTTGCGAACCGGCGCCGCTATGGGGGTATACCCGTTGGAACGCGCGCCTCGCAGGGCGGCCTCCGGATCAACCTTCTCATGCGGATGGGGAGGATGGCGCCCATGCGGGGGCTCGTGGGCGATTTCGATGGACCTGCCGCCTCCTACGGCGACCCGCCGAACCTTCACCTCGGAGGGCTTTTGCTCGCCGACGATCTCGAGGTCATCACCTTCGCGCAGACGTATTCGCTTCGCGCCTTCCGGGGTCAGATCTGCGAGCACGCGTCCCGTCGGCGTCGCAAGGACGAAACGATGCGCGAAAATGTCGCTGACCGTCCCCCTCAGCGTGACAATGTCGTCTTTCATCCAAAAACTCCCGCGGGCTACTCCGGCGCCTCAAAACGCGGGGACAGGCGAATTTGATCCGGGTCGGCGGAATTCCCCGGTCTGGGCCGATCGCTGCGACGGCCGGCGCTGGCCGTCGGGGTCCGATCGCTCTATAAAGAGGGGATGGCCCGGCCGAGGGAGTTCGACGAAGAGGAAGTGCTTGACGCCGCCGCGCTCCGCTTCTGGGCTTGCGGATACGACGGCACGTCGCTGCGCGATCTCATCGAGACCACGGGCCTCACCGGACCGAGCCTTTACAATGCTTTCGGGGACAAGCGGGCGCTCTACCAGAAGACGCTGGACCGCTATGTCGAAGGCAGCATCGCCGAGCGCATCCGCCGCTGCGAAACCTTGCCGCCACGCGAGTTGATCCACGCGTTCTTCGACGAAATCCTCGAAGCGTTCGCTTCAGGACCGGGATCACAAGGGCTGCATGCTGATCAATGCGACGCTTGAAGTCGCGCCTCACGACCCCGGCTTTCAGAAAGCCGTGGCGACAGTGCTGACCGGAATGGAGCAGTTTTTCCATCGCTCGGTCGCCGCGGGACAAGCCGCAGGCGTGATCACGACGACACAATCCGCAAAGGATCTCGCGCGGCACCTCCTCGGGGTTCTCATCGGCGTTCGTGTGCTGGCGCGGGTGCGCCCCGAAAAAGCCTTGCTGGAAGGCGTGGTGCGTCCGGCGCTGGCGCTTCTCGATCGCCGGGAAAGCGAACAAGAAAAGCCGCAACCCAAGCCGCGCGGCGCCAAAGGCTTGTCACGCGCCGGACCGCGAAAGCCAGCGCGCGCGCCCTGACGGGCGCCCGCGTCCGCTCGACGGGCCTCAGCCCGCCGGCGCCAACTTGTCCTGCGTTCGGGTTTCGAAGTCGCTCGCGTCGTGGCGTTCGTGCAATTGTTCGGAAGGATCGCCGAACGGGCGATTGACCATGCGCCCGCGCTTCACCGCAGGCCGTTCGAGCAGCTTGTCCGCCCATCGCTGTACATGCGTATAGTCCTGAACGCTCAAAAACTCTCCCCCGCCGTAGAGCCAGCCCTTCGCGAGCCCTCCGTACCAGGGGAAAATCGCAATGTCGGCGATCGTGTAGGAATCGCCCGCGATATAGGGCGTCTCGGCTAGGCGGCGGTCGAGCACGTCGAGCTGACGTTTGACCTCCATGGCGAAGCGGTCGATGGCATATTCGATCTTCGTCGGCGCGTAGGCGTAGAAATGGCCGAAACCGCCGCCGAGGTAAGGCGCGCTGCCCATCTGCCAGAAAAGCCAGGACAGGCACTCGGCCCGGGGCGCGGGATCCTTCGGCAGGAAGGCGTCGAACTTCTCGGCCAGATAAAGAAGGATGGAGCCCGACTCGAAAACCCGGATCGGCGAAGGCCCGCTGCGGTCGAGCAAAGCGGGGATCTTGGAATTTGGATTGACGGCGACGAAGCCGCTGCCGAATTGGTCGCCTTCGTTGATGCGGATCAGCCACGCATCGTATTCCGCGCCGCTACGCCCGAGCGCCAGCAACTCCTCCAGAAGTATCGTGACCTTCACGCCGTTCGGCGTCGCCAGCGAATAGAGCTGCAAGGGATGTTTGCCGACCGGCAGATCCTTTTCGTGGGTGGACCCCGCGATCGGACGATTGATATTGGCGAACCGGCCGCCGTTTTCCTTGTTCCACGTCCAGACTTTGGGCGGCGTATACTCCGCTGAATTGCTCATCAGTGACTCCGTGCTTGCGCCGGCAACGCGGAAGGGCGGCAAAGAGCGTCGCCCGCACCCATCGCCAGAGATCGGTTCGACCCCGGGCGGATCGCGGCCCTGCGCCGGTTTTGTAATCTTCGATCAAAAACGTCGTCGGCGCAAGGCCGCTCGCGCGCGCCGGGCCTTGCCATCCCATCCCATTGCCGCGCGGTTTGGGTAAAACAATGCGGCCCGGCGTCTTTATGAAATCCTTATGTCGGCGTCGTCCATTCGGCATCGAAATCTTGCGGGCGTCGCCGCTAAAGGGGCTTCCGACTGGAGACCCTCATGCTTGATCTTGCCTTTCCGGTGCTTGGAACCGCTGTCCTGATGCTGACAGCGCTCTACGCTCTTTCTCTTCAGCGCATCTGAGGAATTCGCTGATGAGCGAACCCATCCTCGGGCTGGCCGTCGCTGTCTGCCTCGGCCTTTACCTCCTTTATACCCTTATCCATCCCGAAAAATTCTGACCGGGACATCTCCTCATGACACTGACAGGCTGGGCTCAGATCGCGATCGTGCTCGCGCTCGTAATCCTTTTCGCCCTCCCCTTGAGCCGCCTCATCGCGCAGATCTTCAAGGGCGATCGCACGTTTCTCACGCCGATCCTGGGACCGGTCGAACGCGGATTCTATCGCCTCGCCGGCGTCGATCCCGCCCGCGAACAGGACTGGCTCGCCTATACGCTGGCGATGATCGCCTTCTCGATCGCAGGTTTCCTGTCGCTCTACGCGCTGCAGCGGCTGCAGAGCCTGCTGCCGCTCAATCCGCGCGGCTTCGACGCCGTGGCGCCCGATCTCGCCTTCAACACGTCGATCAGCTTCATCACCAACACCAACTGGCAGAACTACGGCGGCGAGAGCACGATGAGCCATCTCACGCAGATGCTCGGCCTGACCGTGCACAATTTCGTGTCCGCCGCGACCGGCCTCGCCATGGCCTTCGCGCTGGCGCGCGGCTTCGTGCGCTCATCCGCAACGACTGTCGGCAATTTCTGGGTCGATCTCACCCGCATCACCCTCTATGTGCTGCTGCCGATCGCTTTCGTTCTCTGCCTTCGTGTTGATCGCGCTCGGCGTGCCGCAGACGCTGACTGGCGCCGTCGATGCGACGACGCTCGAAGGCGCGAAGCAGACGATCTCCATCGGTCCGGTCGCGAGCCAGGAAATCATCAAGGAGCTCGGCACCAACGGCGGCGGCTTCTTCAACGCCAATTCGGCGCACCCGTTCGAGAATCCCGAACGCCTGGACGAACATTCTCGAGATCTGGGCCTTGCTTCTCATCCCCGTCGCCTCGGTGTTCGCCTTCGGCCGCGTCGTCGGCGACTTCCGGCAGGGCCGCGCGCATCCTGGCCGCGATGGGCGTCCTTTTCATCGTCGGCGTGATCGTCGTCTACTGGGCGGAAGCCGCTGGCAATCCGATTCTGACCGCGCTCGGCGTCGATCCCTCGCACGGAAATCTCGAGGGCAAGGAAGTCCGCTTCGGCCAGGCGATGTCGGCGCTCTTCACCGTCGGCACCAGCGGCACCAGCACCGGCGCGGTCAACGCCATGTTCGACTCCCTCACGCCGCTTGGCGGTCTCGTGCCGATGTTCAACCTGCTCGCCGGCTGCATCTGGCCGGGCGGCGTCGGCGTCGGGCCTCTACGGCTTCCTCGTCGTCGCGATCATCGCCGTCTTCGTCGCCGGGCTTGATGGTCGGGCGCACGCCGGAATATCTCGGCAAGAAGATCGAGGCGCGCGAGATGAAGCTCGCGATGCTCGCGGTGCTGATCTACCCGCTGGTCGTGCTCGGCTTCTCCGGCGCCTCCGTCCTGCTGCAGACGGCGCTCGACAGCCTGAACAATGCCGGCCCGCATGGCCTGTCGGAGATCCTCTACGCCTTCGCCTCGGCCAGCGCCAACAACGGCTCGGCCTTCGCGGGCCTGAACGGCAATACGCTCTGGTTCAACACGACGCTCGGCATCGCGATGCTGCTCGGCCGCTTCGCCTATGTGATCCCCGTGCTCGCGCTCGCGGGATCGCTTGCCGCGAAGAAGAAGGCGCCGGCTTCGGCCGGCACGTTCCCGACCGACGGGCCGCTGTTCGTCGGCCTGCTCATCGGCGTCATCGTCATCCTCTACCTCCTGCAATATTTCCCGGCGCTTGCGCTCGGACCGGTCGTCGAGCATTTCCTGATGCTCGCCGGCAAGACCTTCTGACGGAGTTCGTTCATGTCCACCGAAGCTCAAAGCCGAAGCCTGTTCGACGCAGGCATCGTCGCGCCGGCCGCCCTCGATGCGGCTCCGCAAGCTCGATCCGCGCGCGCTGATGCACAACCCGGTCATCTTCGTCACCGAGGTCGTCGTCGGCGCTGGTCACGTGTCTCTTCGTGCGCGACCTTGCTGGCCCATAACGGACAAGCCGCGTTCTCCGGCCAGATCGCGGCCTGGCTCTGGTTCACGGTCCTGTTCGCCAATTTCGCCGAGGCCGTCGCCGAAGGCCGCGGCAAGGCGCAGGCCGGACGCCCTGCGCCGCACCCGCAGCGATACGCACGCCAAACGCTATATCGACTCCGAGAATCTCGCGGGGCTCGTCGAGGGCGTCAACGCGCTCGATCTGCGCGTCGGCGACATCGTGCTCGTCGAGGCCGGCGAGATCATCCCCGGCGACGGCGAGATCATCGAGGGCGTCGCCTCGGTCAACGAATCGGCGATCACCGGCGAATCCGCGCCGGTCATCCGCGAAGCGGGCGGCGACCGCTCGGCCGTGACCGGCGGAACGACGGTGCTCTCCGACTTCATCAAGGTGCGGATCACCGCCGCGCCGGGCTCGACCTTCATCGACCGGATGATCGCGCTGGTCGAGGGCGCGGCGCGGCAGAAGACGCCGAACGAACTGGCGCTGTCGATCCTGCTTGTCGGGCCTCACGCTGATCTTCCTGATCGTCTGCGTGACGCTCTGGCCGCTTGCGCGCTACTCCGGCGCAACGCTTTCGGCGACGGTGCTGATCGCGCTGCTGGTCTGCCTCATCCCGACGACGATCGGCGGCCTTCTGTCGGCGATCGGCATCGCGGGCATGGACCGGCTGATCCGCTTCAACGTCATCGCAACCTCGGGCCGCGCGGTCGAGGCGGCCGGCGACGTCGACACGCTGCTGCTCGACAAGACCGGCACGATCACCTTCGGCAACCGCATGGCGACGGAGTTTCTTCCTGTCGCCGGCGTCAGCGCGGAGGCGCTTGCGGAAGCCGCGCTCCTGTCGAGCCTCGCCGACGAGACGCCCGGAGGGCCGCTCGATCGTCGCGCTCGCCAAGGGCGATTACGGCCTCGCCGAGCCGCGATCTCGACCCGTCGCATTCGCAAGGTCATTCCCTTCGCCGCGCAGACCCGCATCTCGGGCGTCGACATCGGCGCCGCGCGCAGATCCGCAAGGGCGCGGTCGATGCGATCCTGAAGCGGCTCGCGGTTGCGCGCCGAGCAGCGCCGGCGACTTCCGGCAGGCGGTCGATCGCGTGGCGACGTCGGGCGGCACGCCGCTCGCCGTCTCGGACGGCGCGCGACTGCTCGGCGTCATCCATCTCAAGGACGTCGTGAAGCCCGACATCAAGGAGCGCTTCGCCGCGCTGCGCGCGATGGGCATCCGCACGGTGATGGTGACGGGCGACAATCCGATCACCGCCGCGGCGATCGCCTCGGAAGCGGGCGTCGACGATTTCCTCGCCGAGGCGACGCCGGAGGACAAGCTCGCCTACATCCGCAAGGAGCAGTCTGGCGGCCGGCTGATCGCCATGTGCGGCGACGGCACCAACGACGCGCCCGCGCTCGCCCAGGCCGACGTCGGCGTCGCCATGCAGACCGGAACGCAGGCCGCGCGCGAAGCCGGCAACATGGTCGATCTCGATTCCAATCCGACCAAGCTCATCGAGATCGTCGAGATCGGCAAGCAGTTGCTGATGACGCGCGGCTCGCTGACCACCTTCTCGATCGCCAACGACGTCGCCAAATATTTCGCGATCCTGCCGGCGCTGTTCCTCGACGACCTATCCCGGCGCTCGGCGCGCTCAACGTCATGCGCCTCGCCTCGCCGCAATCGGCGATCCTGTCGGCGGTCATCTTCAACGCGCTGATCATCATCGCGCTGATCCCGCTGGCGCTGAAAGGCGTCGCCTACGGCCGGTCGGCGCCGCCGCGCTGCTTCGGCGCAACCTGCTCGTCTACGGCGCTCGGCGGCCTCATCCTGCCCTTCATCGGCATCAAGGTCGATCGATCTCATCGTCGCCGCCCTGCATCTCGCCTGAGATCGGGAAAGACGCCATGCTGCAGCACCTTCGCCCGGCCCTCGTCATGCTCGTGCTGTTCACGCTCCTGACCGGCCTCGCCTATCCGCTCGCGGTGACCGGGATCGCGCGGATCGCCTTCCCGCATCAGGCCAACGGCAGCCTCATCAGTCGAAGGCGGCGTCGTCGTCGGCTCGCGCTCATCGGGCAGAATTTCAAGAGCGCGCGCTATTTCCATCCGCCGCCCGTCGGCGACGACCGCCACGGACCCGAACGATTCCACGAAGACCATCGACGCGCCCTATAACGCCGCCAACTCGTCCGGCTCGAATCTCGGGCCGACCTCGCAGAAGCTCGTCGACCGCGTCAAGGCGCGGCGTCGCCGCCTGGCGGGCGGCGGACGGACCCGGCGCGGTTCCCGCCGACGCCGTCACGACCTCGGCCTCCGGCCTCGACCCCGACTGTCTCGCCGCGAACGCGCTGGCGCAGGTCGCGGCTGTCGCCAAGGCGCGCGGCCTCGCGAGGCGCAAGGTGCGCGTCCTCGTCGAGGCCGAGACCGAAGGCGCCCGCCTTCGGCTTCATCGGCGAGCCGCGCGTCAACGTTCTGCGCGCTCAACCTGGCGCTGGATCGGCTACAATCGCCCTGAGCGACGAACGGTAGCCTGATGGTTCATGCCGGACGGGCCAGGCGAAGGCCGGCCGGACCCGACGCGCTTCTGGCGGCTTACCGCACGGGAGAGCGGCGGGCAAACTGAAGGTCTTTCTCGGCGCCGCGCCCGGCGTCGGGAAGACCTATGCCATGCTTCAGGGCGCGCGCCGCCTCAAGGCCGACGGCGTCGACGTCGTCATCGGCTCGTCGAGACGCACGGCCGCGCGGAAACGGCGGCGCTGCTCGACGGGCTCGAAGTCCTGCCGCGCCGCGTCACGAACTATCGCGGCCGCGATCGAGGAATTCGACCTCGACGCCGCGCTGGCGCGAAAGCCCGGCCTCATCGTCGTCGACGAACTGGCGCACACCAACGCGCCGGACAGCCGCCACCCGAAGCGTTGGCAGGACGTCGAGGAGCTGCTCGACGCCGGCATCGACGTCTGGACCGCGCTCAATATCCAGCATCTCGAAAGCCTTTCCGACGTTGTCTCCCGCATCACCGGCGTCGCGGTGCGCGAGACGGTGCCCGACAGCGTGCTCCAGGAGGCGACCGATGTCGTGCTTGTCGATATCACGCCGGACGAGCTCATCCAGCGTCTGAAGGAGGGCAAGGTCTATCTGCCCGAAACGCGCGCCGGCGCGCGACCGAGCATTTCTTCACCGTCGGCAATCTGACCGCGCTGCGCGAACTGGCGCTTGCGCCGCACGGCGGACCGCGTGGACGACCAGATGGTCGACTTCTTGCGGGAAGGGACGATCGAAGGGCCGTGGGCGCCGCGGAACGGCTGCTCGCCTGCGTCGGCCGCCGACGAAGTCTCGGAGCGGGTCGCGCGCCGCACGGCCCAGCTCGCCACGGCCTCAACGCAAGCTGGACGGCGGTCACGGTCGAACGGCCGGAGAGGTCGCAACCTCGGAAGCGGCGCGCGGATCGCGAAGACTTTCGGTCTCGTCGAGCGGCTTGGCGGCGACGCAACGCGCCTGCAGGGCGCGGACTATCCGGGCGAGATTCTGCGTTTCGCGCGGCGCGAGAACGTGACGCAGATCGTGCTCGGCCAGTTCGCGATCGCCTCTGTGGCGCAAGCTGTTTCGGCCGCTCGCTGCGCGACGAAATCATTCGCCGCGCTGGCGGGATCGAGGTCCATGTCGTGCCGGACGAGGCGCGCGCTTCGCCCGAATCGCGCCGCTGGCGTTGGAAGTTCGATCCCAAGGGGGCGGGCGTCGAGACCGCCGCCGCCGTCGCTTCGGTCGGCTGCGCGGTTCTGTTCGGCCGAGGCCCTGAGCGCGCTGCTGAAGCTGCCCAACCTCTCGATGATCTTCCTGGCCGCCGTGCTCTTCTGCGGCGTGCGGCTGGGCACGCGCGCGGCGGTGCTGGCGTCGCTGGCTTCCTTCGCCGCCTACAATTTCTTCTTCATCGAGCCGGTCTATACCTTCACGATCGCCCAGCCGCAGGAACTGTTCGCGCTCCTCATTTTTCTCGGCGTCGCGGTGCTCACCGGCTCGCTCGCGGGCCGCGTGCGCGACCAGCGCGAGAACGCGATCCGCAGACGCCGCCGTCACCCAGTCCCTTTACGACTATTCCGCAAGCTCTCGGGCGCGTCGAGCGAGGAGGACATCCTGTGGGCGGCGCGCCGCGCAATCTGCACGCCACCTTCGCCGGCCGCATCGTCGTCCTGACGGCAGAGGGCGAGGATCTCGCGGTCCGCGCTCGCCTGGCCGCCCGACGCCGCAGCTCGACGCCGCGGCGTTGAGCGCGGCGCGCTGGGCGCTTCGAGAACGCGAGCCCGCCGGGCGAGGCACCGGCACGCTGCCGAGCGTGCCATTTCATTTCCGGCCCGCTCCTCGCCGCGGCGCGGCGCCGTTGCGGTCTGCGGCGTCGAACCGCCCACCTCGGCGCGATCCGCGCCGCGCCGACGACGAGCGCGGCGCTGACCGCGCATGCTCGACCAGACCGCGATCGCGCTCGACAGCGCGCTGCTGGCGCGCGAAAGCGGTCAAAGCGGCGGCGATGGAGGAGAACGAAAAACTGCGCGACGCGCTGCTCTCCTCGCTGTCGCATGATCTGCGACACGCCGCTCGCCTCGATCGTCGGCGCCGTCACCAGCTCTGCGCCAGCTCGGCGACAAGATGAGCGCGGCGGAACCGCGCCGATCTTCTCGTCTTCGATCGAGGACGAGACCGCGCGCCTGTCGCGCTTCGTCGCCAATCTTCTCGACATGTCGCGGCTCGAAGCGGGCGGCTGAAGTCGAAGCGCGACTGGTCGAAGTCACCGACGTCGTGCAGCGCGGCGGCCGAGCGCGGCCGCAAGGCATTTCCCGGCCACGCGGTCGACGTCAATATCGCGCCGGACCTGCCCTTCGTGCGCGGCGACGACAGGCTTCTGCGAGCAGGTGCTGTTCAACCTCCTCGACAATGCGCAAAAATATGGCGGCGACGAACGGCGCGACGATTCACGCGCGCCGCGAAGGCGACGACGTGGTGATCTCCGTGACCGACGAGGGAGCGGGCATTACGCCGGCCGACCTCGAGCGCATATTCGAGAAATTCTATCGCGGCGGCACGCGCCGACGGGCGCAGCCCGGCACAGGCCTTGGCCTTTCGATCTGCCGCGGCCTCATCGAGGCGATGGGCGGCGCGATCGTCGCGCAGAGCCCCGCGATCCGCCGCAACGCGGCACGCGCATCGTCATCCGGCTGCCCGCCGCCGAGCCGAGCGCCGCCGAGCTCCGAGCCCGCGTCGTGACGGGCGCCCGCATTCTGATCGTCGACGACGAGCCGCAGATCGAGCGCTTCTCTCGGTCGGCGCTGAAGGCGGCGGGCTACGAGACGCTGGCCGCCATCGACGGGCGCGGAGGCGCTGCGACTCGCCGCGACCCGCGCGCCCGACCTCATCGTCCTCGATCTCGGGCTGCCCGATCGCGACGGCAAGGATGTGTTGCGCGAGCTGCGGCAGTTCTCGGACGCGCCGATCATCATCCTTTCCGCGCGCGACCGGGAAGCGGAGAAGATCGAAGCGCTCGATCTCGGCGCCGACGACTATGTCGAAAAGCCTTTCGGCATCGGCGAACTCATCGCCCGGCTCCGGGCCGCGCTGCGCCATCGCGCGGGCATGGCGAAGCCCGCGGAGCGCGTCGAGATCGACGGCGTCGCGATGGATTTCGTGAAGCGCCTCGTGACCCGCAACGGCGCGCAGATCAAACTGACGCCGAAGGAATATGATCTTCTCGCCATTCTCTTCCGCAACGCGGGGCGTGTGGTCACCCATCGCCAGATTCTCGGCCGTATGGGGTCCGGCGCATGTCGAAGACACGCAATATCTGCGCGTCTTCATCGGCCAGCTTCGCGCCAAGGTCGAGCGCGACGCGACCGCGCCGAAGCTGATCAGGACCGAACCGGGCGTGGGCTACCGTGCGGCCGAAGCGTAGCCCGCCTCACCGCGCGTAAAATTCCCGTCATAGAACGCGCGCGCGCGGACAAGATCGGTCTGCGTGAGGCCATGCGAGGCGACAAGCGTCTCCTGCTCGACGCGGGCTCCGGAGGCCGCCAGCGAGGAGACGAGCCGCTCGACGCTGGACGGGGGAACAATCGGGTCGTCGAGACCCGAAAGGATCAGAACCGGGACGCCGCCAAGCTCCGTCTGTGGCGGGACCGCAAAAGGCGCCATCGCGCGCAAGAGAATCGCGCCCTTCAGCGTATCGGGCCTCAGCAGCATCATGGCGGCGGCGATATTGGCGCCGTTGGAATAGCCGAGCGCGACCGGCGCGGCGATCCCGTAAGTCGCGCGAGCGGCAGCGACGAAGTCGGCGAGATCGCCCGCGCGGCGCCTCAGATCGTCCTCGTCGAACACGCCCTCGCTTAGCCGACGGAAGAAGCGCGGCATGCTCCCTTCCATCACCGCGCCGCGCGGCGAGAGCAGCGCGGCTGCGGGCGCGACATGCCGGCCGAGCGGCAGCAAATCCGTCTCGTCGCCTCCCGTCCCGTGCAAAAGCAGGAGCGGGGTCGCGGAGGGGTCGCCGCCGGGTTCGAAGCCATGGATGTGGGAAAGCGCAGCCGTCATCCGGCGAGCCTAACGCGCGCAAGTGGCTGCGTCGATGCTCGCCTCGCCCCCCTCTCCCGCTTGCGGGAGAGGGGTTGGGGGTGAGGGGTTGGGGGTGAGCGCTCGGGCGCAAGTGCGCCTTCGCCGTCTTGCTGCAGCTTTTTCGCCAACGGGACTTGTTCCCGTCTAATAATGGGGGCGCTTTTGTGAGGAGCGCGCATGAAGGGAAAAACAATTGTCGCCACCGGCGGCACGTCGGGCATCGGCGAGGTCGCCGTCGTCGCGCTGGCGAAAATGGGCGCCCGCATCATCCTGATCGCACGCGACGAGCAGCGCGCGGAGCAGACGCTCGTCAAGCTCGAAGCCGCGGCGCCGCGCGCCGGCCACGCGCTGCATCTCGCGGATCTTTCGAGCATGGCGGAGACGCGGCGCGTCGGCCAGGCGATCGCCGCCAGCGAGCCGCGCATCGACGTGCTCGTCAACAATGCGGGCGCGTTGTTCTCCCATCGTCGCGTGACTCCGGAAGGTCTCGAAATGACCTTCGCCCTCAATCACATGGCCTATTTCGTGCTAACCGAGGCGCTGAGGGAGAGGCTCATCGCCTCCGCGCCCGCCCGCATCGTCTCCACCTCCTCGGACGCGCACAAGGGCGCGCGGCTCGACTTCGACGATTTGCAGGGCGCGAAAAGCTATTCGGGCTTCCGCGCCTACAGCCGCTCGAAACTCGCCAACATCCTGTTCACGCGCGAACTCGCCCGGCGCCTCGAAGGAACCGGCGTCGTCGCCAACTGCTTCCACCCCGGCTTCGTCGCCGTCGCGCTTCGGCGACGCCTCGGGGGGCCTTGTCGGCCTGCTTGTGCCTGTCGCCAAGCTTTTGGCGATCTCGCCCGAAAAGGGCGCCGACACGCTCGTCTGGCTCGCCTCCGCGCCCGAGGCCGCAAACGTCAGCGGCGGCTACTACGTCAAGCGGCGCCTGACCGACCCCACCGCCGCCGCGCGGGACGATGCGTCCGCACGCCGGCTGTGGGCGGCGAGCGAGGCGCTGGCGGGCGGGCGCGAGACATGATGGCGCGCGCCTGTTTCCTGATGGCTGCTGTCATCGCCCTTGCCTCGCCCGCATCGGCAAAAGAGCCCGAGCAGCCGACCGCAATCCTCGTCAGTCCAATTCACGAGGCCCAGGTCGTCCGCGGCGACGACGGAATGGATCACGTCGAATACGAGCTCCTTGTCGTCAGCGTGTTCTCCGAGCCGATCACGCTGTCGAACGTAACCGTGCTGGATCCGTCGGGAACGCAACTTTTGCGGATCGAGGGCGCGGCGCTTGCGGCGGCGACGCAAACCCTGTTCGCGAAGACGCCGTCCCCGGTCATTCCTCCGTCCGCGGCCGTTTCCGTCGATGTGGATCTGATCGTGCCGCCGGGCGCCGCGCCGGAACGCGTCACGCACAAGATCGCCTATACGCTCAAGGCGGAGTTGGAGCTTGCCGCGATGATCGGCAGCCCGGAGGTTTACGGGCCCGAAGTCGCCGTCGACCGTCAGTCCGCCATCGCGATCAGGCCGCCGCTCAAAGGAAACGGCTGGCTTGCGACCAGCGCCTGCTGCAAGCCGAACGTCCACCGGGACGAGCGCATCGCGATCGACGGCCGACGCATCGAGACAGGCGAAACTTTTGCGGTCGACTGGGCCCGGGTCAGGAAGGACAGGCTGTTCGACGGCGACGGCAAGAAGGCCGGAGATTTTTACGGGTTTGGGGAAGATGTTCTCGCGGTCGCGGATGGCGTCGTCGTTGGGGTCCACGACGGCATGGCGGATCAGACGCCGTTCGTCGCGATGGCTCCCAGGTCGCGGGAAGACTATGGCGGGAACAATGTGATGATCGAAATCGCCCCAAAAATCTTCGCCTGGTACGCGCATTTGCGCCAGGGCAGCATCGCGGTGAAGATCGGCGATAGGGTCAAGGCGGGGGCGCCCATCGCCAAACTCGGCAACACGGGCCCATCCCAGGGACCGCACCTGCATTTCGGTCTTCTCGACAGACCCGACCCTTTAGCCGGACGAAGCCTGCCTTTCGTCCTCGACCGCTTCACTCTGACGGGAACAGTCGACCTCGACGCCTCCGAGGCGGATCGATTGATCATCGCGCCGGACTCCCGCGAGATCCGGTCGGCCTATCCGCTCTACGGCGGCATCCAGAATTTCCCGGACGCGCGCTGACAGCGGTTGCTGCGGGAAGGACGAGCCCGGCCATGACGACAAGCGCGGACGCCAATCGCCAACGCCACAAAAGCCCGCAGGGACCTTCCTGCTCGCCGAACAAACGCTTGCGCTATTCTGAAATATAGAATATACTTACGAGATGAGCGAGAAATCAGAAGATCGGTCGTGCTCGGCTCCCCCCTCCCCTTGCGGGAGAGGGGTTGGGGGGTGAGGGGTCGCGCGATTCCTCATCCGGCGCTGCGCGCGGCATTTTCCTGCATGGGAAGATGGCCCTCACCCCTGCCCTCTCCCGCCGGGCGGGAGAGGGGGAATGAGGTGCCGGCGATTAAGCGGCCTGCAAGGCGTTGAAAAGATGGAATCCCGCGCGACGCAACGGCGGAAGTCGCGCGGAGAGGCCCGGTTTTCGGGCGAATTCCTTTAAGCGGGCGGCGGAGCGGCCAAAAGCTCAGTCGATCAGCCGGTAGGCGGGGTTCGTCAAAAACTCCTCGAACTCGGGGGCGAGCGACATGTCGGAGAAAAGCTTGATCGCCTCGGGGAAGCGGCCGCCGTCGTAGGTCTTGGCGCCGACCTCGCCCTTCACGCGCTCCATTTCGCTCTTGAGGCGCGTGCGGAACATGTCTGGGCGTCACTTCGCGGCCGTCGTCGAGCGTGGCCTTGAGGTTGATCCACTGCCACACCTGCGCGCGGGAGATTTCGGCGGTCGCGGCGTCCTCCATCAGGTTGTAGATCGGCACGGCGCCGCGGCCCCGCAGCCACGCCTCGATATATTGCACGCCGACGCGGATGTTCTCGCCAAGGCCCTCTTCGGTGCGCTTGCCCTTGTGCATCTCGACGAGGTCCGCCGCCGTCACATGCACGTCCTCGCGCAGCTTATCGAGCTGGTTCGGCCCCGGCATCATGCGGTCGAACACTTCCATCGCGATCGGCACCAGATCGGGATGGGCGACCCAGGTGCCGTCGTGACCGTTGCCGGCCTCGCGCTCCTTGTCGGCGCGCACTTTGGCGAAGGCGGCCTCGTTGGCCTTGGCGTCGCCCTTGACCGGGATCTGCGCCGCCATGCCGCCCATCGCGAAGGCGCCGCGGCGGTGGCAGGTCTTGATCAGCAGGAGCGAATAGGCGTTGAGGAACGCCTGGCCCATGGTCATCACCGACGCGGTCGGGGGTCAGGAACGCCGGGTTCTTGCCCAGCCGCTTGATGAAGGAGAAGATGTAGTCCCACCGGCCGCAGTTGAGGCCGACGATGTGGTCGCGCATCTCGTAGAGGATCTCGTCCATCTCGAAGGCGGCGGGCAGCGTCTCGATCAGCACCGTCGCCTTGAAGGAGCCGTTCGGAACGCCGAGCGCGGCTTCGGCATGCGAGAACACCTCGTTCCAGAGACGCGCTTCGAGGTGGCTCTCCAGCTTCGGCAGATAGAAGGCGACCGTCGAGCCTTGCGCGATCTGCGCCTTGGCGTTGTGGAAGACGTAGAGGCCAAAGTCGAACAGCGAGCCCGACATTTCGCGGCCGTCGACGGTGACATGGCGCTCGGGCAGGTGCCAGCCGCGCGGGCGCACCATCAGAACAGCCGGGTTCTTCTTGAGGGCGTAAGCCTTGCCGCTCGCGGGATCGGTGAAGTCGATCTTGCCGGCCCAGCGGTCCTTGAGGTTCGCCTGGCCCTCGATCATGTTGGCGAAGATCGGCGAGGAGGCGTCCTCGAAATCGGCCATGAAGACTTTCGCGCCCGAGTTCAGCGCGTTGATGATCATCTTGCGGTCGACCGGCCCGGTGATCTCGACGCGGCGGTCGAGCAGGTCGGCGGGAATCGGCGCAACTGTCCAGTCGCCGTCGCGGACGGACTTCGTCTCGGTCAGGAAATCGGGAAGCTGGCCCGCGTCGAACAGCTTCTGCCGCTCCATGCGACGGGAGAGCAGTTCGAGCCGGCGCGCGTCAAACTTGCGATGCAGGTCGGCCAGGAAGGCGAGCGCCTCCTTGGACAGGATTTCGGCTTGCCGGCCAGCTGGCGTCGCATGAACCTGGACTGGTGCGGGCTGCGCCGTCATAGGGCTCCTCCATTCGGGGCGAAACAATCTTGCGGGATGATGTCTTCCCCTAGACTGTTTCGCCCGTCTTGTGGAGGGCCCCCGCAGCGATCAGGCGGCGAGGTCCGCCCGCTTGCTGGACGGCCTTTCGCGCGCCGACCGGCGCCTCACGAGAAGCGCCGAAGGGTCGGCGTCGAGCGGCAGGGCGGTCGCGTCAGCGACGTCCTGCCGGGTGAGGCCGATGTCGCGCAATTCGTACTCTGACATCTGAGACAGCTGCGCCAGCGTGCGCCGCGCCGCGCCGACGCGAGCTGGCCAAGTCAACGCCCGGCGAAGCGCTGCGCCGAGCGAGGCATGTCGGGAAAGGGACGGCATCATCGTATTTTCTCCTACTGAACGAAGCGTTCCGGCGTCAGACGCCAAAGGAATGACGGGCATGAATTTCCGCGACGTCCCTCCGCGTGAGGCCGATCGCGCGAAGCTCGGCGTCGGTCATGCGGAGGAGTTCGATCACCGCGACGAAGGCCTGTCGCGTCTCCGGCGCGCGCCGGAAAAGATCGCGAAAAATCCCGCCATGCGGAAAGGATCGGACAAAAAACGCGGACATTTTCTCGCTCCTTGGGTCCGGGACGCGCCCTGGCTGTCGGGCGCCGGCTCTTCGCCGCCGCCCGGAACACTCCGGCTCGTTGTCGGAACAAGAGGAAATATAGTGCGGGATATTGATCGGTCCAACGAATGTTTGTAGAGTTTCTGATCATTATTTCGGATGGGTCACATGCTCGACACCGACCAACTCCGCTCGTTCCTCGCCATCGTGGACACCGGTTCGTTCACAAGGGCCGCTGAGCGCGTTCACAAGACGCAGTCGGCGGTTTCGATGCATATCCGCCGCCTGGAGGAGCAATTGGGCTGCGCGCTCTTCGTAAAGCAGGGGCGCGGGGCCCGTTTGACGTCGGAAGGCGAAAGCCTGATCGAATTCGCCCGCCGTATGATTCAGGTCGAGGCCGGCGCTCTGGCGGCGCTGTCGCGAAAGGGACTGCGCGGGTCGGCGCGTCTCGGCATCCCGGATGACTACGCAGAATCCTTCCTGGCCGAGATCCTGACCCGCTTCAACCAGCGCCATCCATTCGTGGAAATATCGGTCGTTTGTGAGAACTCGGTCGAGCTTGCCGCTCAGGTCGCCGCAAACGCGCTGGAGATCGCGCTCGTGACGGAATTCGAGGCCGTCCGCGGCTTCGAGCTTCTCCGCGAGGAGCCGCTCGTGTGGGCGGCCTCCGACCGGCTCCGACTCAACCCCGGCGAGGCCGTGCCGCTGGCGCTTGGCAGCGTCGCCTGCCTATGGCGACGCGCGGCGGATGAAGCGTTGGCCGCCGCGCCCTGCGCGACTCGCGGGCTTTTCTTCTCGAAAAATTATAGCGCCATCGGAACGGTCGTGCGGGCCGGGCTTGCGGCGACGATCCTGCCGCTATCCATGGTCGGCGAGGGCTTGCGTAGGCTCGGACCGGAAACCGGCCTGCCGGAGCTGCCCCTCACCCGCATGGGCCTCATCCATTCTCCGGGCCGCCAGACCGAGGAGACAAAAGCTCTGGGCGAAGCGATCCGCGCGGCGGTTGGCGTTCCCTCGATCCGCCGCGCCGCCTGAACGAGGTATGTTCCGTAACGGAACAACATCAAAGGTTTATTGAGGTTAATTGTTTACCTTAAGTTCGCGTTAAGCGCTTCGTGACAGCGTCCCCTTCGGTTTTGGCGGGAGCCTTCAGGTCCGCCTCGAACGAAGGAACGCTGATATGGCCATCTGGAAGCAGGTCGTGATCGCGGCCGGCGTAAGCCTCGCATCGATGACGCTGGCCGTCGCGGCGGACCTGCCGCCGGCGCCCGCCCTGCCGCCCGCAACGCCGGACGGGCAATTCGGCGGCTGGTATCTGCGCGGCGACCTTGGCGCCGGAATCGTCGCGGGCGCCCCCGACCTCGCAAACATTCCCGATCCGATCGCGACTGGCGTTTCGAGCGGCTTCCTGTCGCCCTATTCAACCCAGGCGTTCAACAATACCTCGATCTCGTCGTTCGGAATGATCGACGCCGGCGTCGGCTACCAGTTCAACTCGTGGTTCCGCATGGACGGCACGCTCGAATACCGCTGGGGCGGCAATCTTCAGTCGCTTTATACGCTGAACGACGCCGCCTCGCCCTATTACGGCGGCGCGCTGCAATATGCTGATTTCTACCGCGCCGACGTCTCGTCTCTGGTGGGGCTCGTGAACGGCTACGTCGACCTGCCTACCTTCTGGATGGTGACGCCTTTCGTCGGCGCAGGGGTCGGCTTCGCCAACAACATGATCAGCGGCTGGACGGATCAGGGGTTCGGATACGCGGGCTACGGTTCTCTCGGCAGCGCCGGGGGCTATTTCTCGAACCACGCGCAGACGAATTTCGCCTGGGCGCTGATGGCGGGCTTGGACTTCGCTCTCGCTCCCAATCTCAAGCTGGAACTCAGCTATCGCTACCTGAATCTCGGGGGGTTCTCGACCGGCGGCTCCAACTGCCTGGCTGGGACGGCTGGGGGCGTGTTCAGCGCCCAGAACTGCAATGGCGGGGTCTCCAACCATATCGAATCCCGCAATTCTCTGGCCTCGAACGACATCCGAATCGGCCTGCTCTGGATGCTCGGCGCGCCGCCCCCGCCCCCTGCGCCCGTCGTCGCCCGCTACTGAGCCGGTTCGGCCTCAACTTGTCGTGATCCCCTCGCGAGGCCGCGGCCATTGCGCCGCGGGCTCGCCGCCGTTACCGATGTCGCCCCCACCGTCCCTCTCTCCTTTCGGACGGCGGCGGGAGCGCTCATGACCGATGCAACCCTTCGCGGAACGGGCGTCTTCCGTTCAGCGTGGGACAACGCGATCCTTCTGCTGGTCTTTACGACGCTGATCTGGGCGGGGCACTCGCTCGTCGGCCGGCTCGCGGTTGGGCAGATCGGACCGATGACGCTTGTCTGCGCCCGCTGGGCGGTGGCGCTCGTGCCTCTCCTCATCGTCGCGCGCCCGGCGCTCCGACAGGACTGGCCGCTGCTCAAGGCCCGTTGGCGCTACATCGCCGCCATGGGCACGCTGGGCTACACGGTCTTCAACGCGCTCTTTTACCTCTCCGCGCACTATACGAGCGCGCTCAATCTTTCGATCCTTCAGGGCGCAGTTCCTGCGCTCGTGCTGATCGGGATGCGCCTCTTTTTCGGCATCCGGTTCACGGCGATGCAAGCCGTGGGCGCCGCGCTGACCGTTGTTGGCGTCGTCACGATCGCGGCCCACGGCGACCTGCATCGACTTGCGGCGCTGTCCTTTAACGGGGGCGACCTGATGATGGTGGTCGCCGTCATCCTCTACGCCGGTTTCACCGCCGGCCTCTATGGCCGCCCAGCCGTCTCGAGCCTCAGCATGCTGGCTGGCATGGCTTTCGCCGCTTTTGTGACCTCCGTGCCGTTGATGATCTGGGAGATCGCCAGGGACGGCTTCGCCTGGCCGACGCCGCGCGGCTATCTGGCCTTGCTGTACGCGGCGCTCGGACCCGCGCTCATCGCCCAGATTATGTATATCCGCGGGGTCGAGCTGATCGGGCCGAACCGCGCCGGCGTTTTTGTCAATCTCGTCCCGGTGTTCGGCGCGATCATGGCGGTCGCGCTGCTCGGCGAGCCTTTCGCCCTTTATCACGTGATCGCCCTCACGCTCGTGGTGGGCGGGATCGCCATCGCCCAGCGCGGCGCGGGCCGCGCTCAAGCCTGACAAGGAAAAAGCCCATGGCCTGGATCGAACTGAAACCCGAAGGCGCGGACCCCATTCGGGCGTGGCGCGCCGATCCGTCCGGCAAACCGCGCGGCGGCGTGGTCGTCATTCAGGAGATTTTCGGCGTCAACGCCCATATCCGCGCGGTCACCGACCGTTTCGCCGCCGAGGGCTATCTCGCCGTCGCGCCGGCGGTGTTCGAACATGTCGAGAAGGGCTTTGATGTCGGTTACGACCCGGACTCGCGCGCACGCGGAATGGCGCTTGTCGGCAAGATCGATTTCGAGCAGGTTTTGCGCGACGCCGCCGCCGCGATCGACGTCGCGAAGGAGGGCGGCAAGGTGGGGATCGTGGGCTATTGCTTTGGCGGATCGGTCGCCTGGCGGGCGGCGGCCCAGCTTCAGGGCCTCTCTGCCGCGGTCGGCTATTACGGCGGCGGGATCCTTGGCGCAAAGGCGCTGCAGCCAAAAGTTCCGACGATGCTACATTTCGGCGAAAAGGATCAGCATATCCCCGTCGCCGGCGTGAAGGAGCTCGCAGCGATGCATCCGGACATACCCGTCTACATTTACCCCGCCGACCATGGCTTCAACTGCGACCACCGGGAATCCTACGACGCCCCGAGCTCAGCCCTCGCCTGGACGCGCACCCTGGATTTCTTCCGCAAGACCCTTGGATAGGCGCGACAGGGGCGCCCCGTCCAACCGTTTTCAGGATCGGCGCCCCCTTCTAGCGGTGTAAGGCTGGCCCGCGCCCCGATGATAAGGCGAAAGGACGCGCGGCCTCGAAGTGACTTCGGCGAGGTCGGGCTCGGATTCTCGCTTTCGCTCTTGCTCCGTTCGGCCCTTGCGCTTATAAGCCCGCGCTTCGCGCCCAATTCCGACACCCCTGGAGGCCAGGGCGCGATCCATCGATAAGGAAATACATCATGGCAGCGACCAAGCAACTCGCGGCCGTGACGCGTAGCGGGACAGGCAAGGGGGCCGCCCGCTCCGTTCGTCGCGAAGGCCGCGTTCCCGCCGTCATTTATGGCGGCGGCATGAAGCCCGAACCG
Organism: uncultured Alphaproteobacteria bacterium; assembly: GCA_963824465.1. GTDB lineage: Bacteria > Pseudomonadota > Alphaproteobacteria > Rhizobiales > Beijerinckiaceae > Roseiarcus. Next base: position 145,511 of record CAWGPL010000010.1, on the reverse strand, counting down.
ATCTCGGTCGACTTCAAGGACGTCAACAAGCTCATCTACGCAGGGCACTTCCTGACGACCATCTTCGAACTCGAGATGGACGGCCGCAAGGAGCGCGTGCTCCCACGCGACTACCAGCTCGACGTCGTCAACGACCGTCCGGTGCACGTCGACTTTCTCCGTCTGGCCGCCGGTTCGCGGGTGCGCATCGGCGTGCCGATCCATGTCGAGAATCGTGAAGCCTCGCCTGGAATTCAAGAAGGGCGGCGCGGTCAATCTCGTCCGTCACGTCGTCGAGGTGCTCGCGCCGGCCGACGCGATCCCCGAGGCGATCACGATCGACCTCACAGGCATGGACTTCCACGACACAATCCACGTCTCCGACCTCAAGCTGCCCGAGGGCTGCAAGCCGGCGCCGTCCAAGGCCGATCTCGCGATCGTGACGATCGTGCCTCCGACCGTGATGGCGGAGGAAGCGCCGGCTGCCGCGGCCGCCGCTCCCGCCGCGGACGCCAAGGCCGCCGCGCCCGCTAAGGGCGCCGCCGCGCCAGCGGCCGCCGCCAAGCCCGCTGCGGCCAAACCCGCTGCGGCCAAACCCGCCGGGAAGAAGTGATGCGCCGCCTCTTCCGGTTCCCTTAGACCGGAAGAGGCCCGCTCGCTGCTCCCATGCTGGTCATCGCGGGTCTCGGCAATCCCGGCGCGCGCTATGCGCGCAACCGCCACAACATCGGCTTCATGGGCGTGGCGGCGATCGCTTCGCTTCATCGCATCGGGCCTTTTCGCTCCCGCTTCTCAGGCATGGTCGCGGAAGGCCTCGTCGGGGGGGCGCGCGTGATGTTGCTGGCGCCGCAGACCTATATGAACGAGTCCGGGCGCAGCGTTGGCGAAGCGTTGCGCTTCCACAAGCTCGACGTCGATTTGCTCATTGTCATTCACGACGAGCTCGACCTTGCGCCCGCGAAAGTACGGGTGAAGGTCGGCGGCGGCAACGCCGGCCACAACGGCTTGCGCTCGATCACCGCCCATGTCGGAAACGAATACAAGCGGGTGCGTCTCGGCATCGGCCACCCGGGCGACAAGGCGCTCGTCCATCAATACGTCCTCAGCGACTTTGCGAAGTCTGAGATGGCCTGGGTCGAGATCGTCTGCCGGGCCGTCGCCGAAGGCGCGCCTCTTCTCGCCGAGGGCCAGGACGCAAGCTTCCAGAACAAAACACATCTCGCGATCGAAGCCGCCGGCTTCGGAAAAGAAGCGTCAGCCTGAAAGCCGCTTACGCTGCGGCATCGGATGTGTTCGGCTCGCGGCGGCGCAAGCGCCGACGCGATTTGCGGGGGCCGGCCTGCGGATCGAGGGCCGGCAGCGCCTCCATAACCCGCTCGGGCGGAAAGATGACGACGGCTTCGGTCCCCTGCCGGACCTTGGAGGTCAGGCGGAACTGGCCGCCATGCAATTCGACGAGGCCCTTGACGATCGGCAGTCCGAGCCCCGTTCCCTCCTCCGCGTTCTTGTGCGCCAGCGAGCCGCGCCCAAACGAAGACAAAACGATCGGGATCTCCTCTGGCGGAATGCCGGGACCCGTGTCCTGGATCGACACATATTGGCCGCCGCTACGAGTCCAGCCGACCTTGACCGTGATCGCCCCGCCCTGCGGCGTGAATTTAATGGCGTTGCTCAGGAGATTCAGCGTCACCTGGCGAACCGCGCGTTCGTCCGCCCAGATGCGAGGCAGACCGCTCTCCAGCGTCTGCGTGACGGCAAGATTTCGCCCCCTCGCGCGCATCGAGAGCAGCCGGCAGCAATCCTCGACGATCGTCAGCAGGGAGACGGGCTCTTCCTTGAGTTCGTAGCGACCGGCCTCCACCCGTGAAAGGTCGAGGATCTCGTTGATCAGCATCAGCAGATGCTGGCCGCTGGCGTGAATGTCGCCCGAATATTCCTTGTAGGCTGGAACGCTGTGCGGCCCGAACAACTCGGCGTTCATCACCTCGGAAAAGCCGAGGATCGCGTTGAGCGGCGTCCTGAGTTCGTGGCTCATCGTCGCCAGGAAACGGGATTTGGCGAGATTGGCGCTCTCGGCGCGGCGGCGCGCTTCGTCAGAGTTGAGCTTGGCCTGCTCAAGCTCGGCGATCAAAGAGTCCTTTTCCGCCTGCAGAGAGATATAGCGCGCGTTCGCCGCGTGGAGGCGCTGGACGACGACTAGGAAATAGCCGACGACGCCGATCGCGAGAGCCGCTGTCGGCAGCGCGGCGGCGTCGAGGCGGCCGGCGTAGAAGATGATGACGCCCGCGATAATCGGCAGCATGCCGGTCACGAACGCCGCGGGAATGGCGGCCGACAACAGCGACATGATCGTCGAGACGATGAGCATGACGAGGATCGCGAAAGCTTGCGCGTTCGGCTCGTCCGATTTCAGGAGCGCCACAACCAGATAGGCCCAGGCGGCGCCGCAGAAGCCTGTGGCCAGAACGAATTTCCGCCGCCACGCCGCCGCAGCCTTTTCCGCCTCGATGCTGTCGAGGAATGCGATCGGGAGCGCGTAAAGAAGCGCGATGGCGACAACGATGAAGGCGGACCAAGTCGCCAGAGCGCCGACGCCAAGCCACGCCAGCGCGATGGCGCAGCATCCGAGCGCGACAAGGCCAAGCATTGGCGCGGCGCTGCGGTTGATCTCGGCGAACAGGCGGACCGTGGCGGCCGAATGATCCGGAATGGGCTCCGGGCCGGTGAGGGCCTGCCGGGTGCGGCGCATTTCGAGGGTGAGCTTGCGGCGACGGGCAGCGGCGTCCGGATTGGGCCGGCCGCTCGGGTCGCGCTCAGGCTGCTGCTCACCCATCACTCACGCACGCTACACACCGCAACAACGCCGCCGATCATGCTATCCAAGTGGTTAACGACCGGCTGACGCAACGCAGGGGAAGCATAATTTCCGCGCTCACGCGGCTTTTCGTCGGACAATCCGCCGCTTTTTAGGGAGAAACGCGTGAAGCTTTACAATTCGAATTTCGCCCCGAGCCCGAGGCGGGTCCGAAATCTTTCTGGCCGAGAAGGGCGTTTCGCTTCCCCGAATTCGAGGTCGACCTCGCCAAGCTCGATCACAAGTCCGAGAGTTTTGCGGCGCTGAACCCGTTCCAGACGATTCCTCTGCTCGAACTCGACGACGGCACGATCTTAAGCGAAACAATCGCCATCTGCCGCTATATCGAGGAGCTTCATCCGGAACCCAATCTGTTCGGCGCCACGCCTCTGGAGCGCGCGACGGTCGAGATGTGGCAACGCCGTGTGGAATGGCATCTCTTGATGCCGATCGCCCAGGTCTTCCGCCACACGCATCCGCATATGGCGGGCATGGAGCAACCTCAGATCACCGAATGGGCCGCCGTCCAACCGGCCGCGCGTTTTGCGAAACCTCGAGATATTCGATCAGGCCCTCGCAGATCGGGCTTATCTTACCGGGGAGCGATTTACGGTCGCCGACATCACCGCGCTCGTCGCGCTCGATTTCACGAAGCCGGCGCGAATCGCGATTGCGCCGGAACTCGTCAACCTCGTCCGTTGGCGGGAGCGCTTGGCCGCGCGCCCGAGCGCGGCGGCCTGAGCGCGGGAGCGAGGCCGCCGGCGGGCGGCCTCAGACGCTTCAGTTGCAAACGCGAACGCCGCCGCGCCACCAGCAACGATGATAGGGATGATACGCATACGGGGGCCGGTAATAAGCATGCGGATAGGGGCGATAGGCTCCCGGAGGAGGGCCATAGTGGCAGCGTCCATAGGGCCCGCGCCACCCGCCGGGACCACAGCCCTGGGCAATCAGAGTATATCCCGGTCCTCCGTCGGTCGGCGGCGCGAGCGGCATGGCTTCGGCGGCGGAGGCAAAACTCACGCATCCGAACAGCGTGGCAAACACAAGCTTTCTCATCTTGAATATCGTCTCCCTTGTCCGCGCAAAATCTGCCGCGCGAGGGATGAATGTCCGCTGAACGCCGTTGACAATGCGTTCAGCGCTTTCGGCGCGGCGCCCGGTTCGGCCATTGCGCGATTCTGTCCGGCCAGAGGTCCTGCGGGAGGTCGTCCTCGCTGGCGAAGACGCGCCCCCTCACCGATACGCCTGCTTCATGGACGCTTTCGCTGGAGCCGGAAACAAGCGGATGCCAGTCCGGAAGGTCCTTTCCCTCCGCGATCAGCCGGTAAGCGCAGGTGACGGGCAGCCAGCTCAGCGAACGCACCGCGGCCGGCGTCAACCGCACGCAGTCGGGAACGCGCTGGCTTCGGCGCGGATAGTCGGCGCAACGGCACCCCTTCGCGTCAAGCAGCGTGCATCCAATGTCGGTGAAGTGGATTTCGCCGCTATCCTCGTCCTCGAGTTTGACGAGACAGCAGCGGGCGCAGCCGTCGCAGAGGCTCTCCCACTCCGAAGCGGTCATCTCCTCCAGCGATTTCGAACGCCAGAACGGCGCGCCGGCTGGTTTTGTGCTCATGAATCTCAATAGCTTGACGGCTGCCTGCGGCTCCGTCCGCGGGCCCGGCCTCGGGGTCGCGGCCCTATAGTTTGGTTCGCGCCCCGCCTATGTTAAGGCGTGCCGTTCGCTTCGGCCAGCCTGGGCCGTGGCGATTCCGGCCAGTCGAGGGCTTTTCTTGGCGAAGGCGCGGATCGGCGCGTTCTGGAGAGCGGTGTCGCGGGCCATGCTGGCTCTCGACGCCCTCATCAACTCGTCGATGTACGACGCGCGACATAGGTTTTTCAGCGCGTGGGCGGCCATCGACGCCGCGTCCGACCGGATGCATGTCTCCGGCCTGCGGCGGGTGGCGGTCGAGATCGCCTGCGAGACGCTCACGCTCGGTCTCGCCGGACTTCTTGTCGTCCTTGCCTTCGCGATTCCCGCCTTCCAGGACACGGCCGGGGACGACTGGCTGAGCCGCACCGACCTTGCCGTGACCTTCCAGGACCGGCACGGGGTCGAGGTCGGCAAGCGCGGCATCAAGCATGATGACGCAATCCCGTTCGATGAGCTGCCGGACTATTTCGTCGAGGCGGTGCTCGCGACCGAAGACCGGCGCTTCTTTGAGCATTTCGGCATCGACATCGTCGGGACGATTCGGGCGCTGACTGTGAACGCCAAGGCTGCCGGGGTTGTGCAGGGCGGCTCGTCGATCACCCAGCAGCTGGCGAAGAACCTTTTCCTGACCAACGAGCGTTCGATCCAACGCAAGATCAAGGAGGCCTATCTGGCGCTGTGGCTGGAGCATCACCTGACCAAGAAGGAGATCCTCAAGCTCTACCTCGACCGCGCCTACATGGGGTCGGGGGCTTTTGGCGTCCAGGCGGCGGCCGAGACCTACTTCGGCAAGTCGGCCCGCGAGATCAATCTCGCCGAGGCGGCCATGCTGGCGGGACTGTTCAAGGCGCCGACGAAGTTTTCGCCCTTCGTCAATCTTGCGGCCGCCCGCGCCCGCGCGAACGACGTCCTGAGCAACCTTGTCGCCGCAGGTTTCATGACCGAAGGCCAAGTCTACGCCGCCCGACGCAATCCTGCGACGCCGATAGACCGCACCGTGCAGTCCGATCCCGACTGGTACCTCGACTTCGCCTATTCCGAGATCAAGGCGCTCGCCGCCGCCGGCAAGTTCGGCTCAGACCGGATCCTTACGGTGCGCACTGGCCTCGATTCCGCCTTGCAGGCAAAAGCCGACGCCACGGTCGAGGCGATGCTGCGCGACAAGGCGCCGGCCTATCACGCCCACCAGGCCGCCGTGACAATCGCCACTCCCGACGGTCTGGTGCGGGCCATGGTCGGCGGCCGTGATTATGGCGCCAGCCAGTTCAATCGTGCAACCGACGCGGAGCGGCAGCCGGGTTCATCCTTCAAGATTTTCGTCTATATGACGGCGCTCTTGACCGGCAAATTTCACGCGGACACGCCGGTTGACGCTTCAGGCATTTGCATCGGCGACTACTGCGTCCACAACTATCATGGCGAAAGCGCCGGAAGAATTCCCCTCTATCGAGCGCTGGCGGAATCGCTCAATACGGCGGCTATCCGCATGTCGGTGAAGATCGGCGAGGTCTACTGGCCCCCGAAGCAGAGCTATCACCTTGCGAAGATCGCAGCGCTCGGACGCTCCAAGATCGTCGAGACCGCGCGCGCCATGGGCGTCACCACGCCGCTGATCGACACTGTCTCGCTCCCGGTCGGGGCTGACGAAGTCAAGATGATCGACATGGTGGCCGCCAACGCCGCGCTTGCGAACGGGGGAATGCGCGCGACGCCCTATGCGGCGCTCGAGGTGCGGAATTCTGCCGGCAAGCTCATCTACACCCACGCCGCCGACGGGGAGCCGCCCAAGCGTGTCCTTCCCGCCGACAAGGTCGCCGAGATGAACAATATCATGACCCATGTCGTGACCGAGGGAACAGGCCGCGCCGCGCAGATTCCCGGCCTCGTCATCGCCGGTAAGACGGGAACCACCAACAATTCGACCAACGCATGGTTCAACGGCTTCACCGGCAATCTGGTCGGCAGCGTGTGGTTTGGCAACGACGACAATTCGCCGGCTGGAACAATGACAGGGGGAACGCTCCCCGCCATGACCTGGCGCGAGATCATGGCCTTCGCGCACCAGAATCTCGATCCGAAGCCGCCGTATGGCGTCGCTCCTCCCCCTCCTCCCGCCGCGAACGCGCAGACGGCGAAGGCGCCGGCGAAGCCTTCGACAAATCCTGACGATGCGCCCCCGCCACCCACAACGTTGTCGCCCGTCGCGACCCGAGCCGTCATGGACATCGCGACCCTCGCCCGCTCCGCACTCGGCGCGCCGCAGGCCCCGCAGGCGTCATCTGCAGTGGTCCGCACGGGCGTCGCGTCTCCGTGAGCATAGGTTCGGGCGGCCTGTCGTGAATGGATATTTCAAGGCCCTCGCCGTCGGCGCCGTAGGCCTCCTCCTCGGACTTCTTATCAGCCGCTATGTCCTGGCCCATGCGAGCCCGTTCGATCGGGTGGCGCTCGGCGCCTGGCGTCTCGAAGCGCACGCCGGCTCGATGCAGGCCGATCCCTTCACGCGGGCGCGAATGGCGCGGACGGGCGAGATCCCGCTTGCTGTCGGGGAGGGCCTGCGATGGGTGGCCCGAACCGACGACGCGGGACGGCGGCTCGACGGGCGCTGCACCTATGCCATCGGCCCGGAGGCGCCGCAGGCCCGCTATTGGACGCTGAGCGTCGTCGATGCGAACGGCTTTCCGATCGCCAATCCGGCGGAACGTTATGGCTTTCGCTCTTCCGAAATCCTGCGCAGAGGGGATGGGGATTTTACCATCATGGTCTCCGCGGCGCCACAGCCCGGCAACTGGCTTCCGATAGAGGCAACCGGCCGTTTCGCGCTCGCGCTTCGGCTGTATGACGCGCCGCTCGCCGCCACGCCCGCCGCCATCGATCCCATTTCCGTTCCTCGCGTGACCCGGGTTGGCTGCCGATGAAAGCGCCGTTCGTCGGGACGCTCGCCTTGCTCGCGCTCGCCACCGTGATTGTGGCGGCGCTGGTTCATCTCATCATCGTGCTTCTTGTTCCGACCGTCGCGGCGCATGACGCTTTCGCTCGGTTGCAGACGCTGGGCGAGCCCAACGCGACCGTTCTGTTGCCGCGGGCAGGCCCAGCCGAACGCCTTATCCCCTATGTCGACCCAGCGGTCGCGATGTCCTTTTGCCGTTTTGACCTGGCGGACGGGCCGCTCCGCATCACCGCGCCAGCCGGGCGCGCCTTCGCTTCGATCTCCCTGCACACCCACCGCGGCCGGGCCTTCTACGCCCTCACGGACAGGGCAGCGACGCAAGGGACGATCGAAGCGGTGCTCGCGACGCCCGGGGACATTCGCGCGCTGGAAGCTCAGGACAACGAGGAAGACCCATCGCACGACCTGAGGGTCCCCTCGCCTGACGGGCAAGGCTTCGTCCTGTTCCGGGTCTTCAGCGAGGAGCCGAGCCTTTACGGGAGCGCGGAGGATCAGGCGAGACGCCTCTCCTGCAAGACGGAGCCGCTCCCGCGCTGAAACCGGCCTCCGCCCTGAGACATCGTGCGCATGGACTTTCCATGCCTTTGGCGCGAAACTGCCGCCGGGGCGGAAACCCGAAGGCATCCCAATATTGACGACCCTTCTTATCAGCCATCCGGCCTGCCTGTCTCACGATATGGGGGAGGGGCACCCGGAGCGTCCCGATCGGCTGCGCGCCGTCGAGCGGGCGCTTGAGAACGAAGCGTTTCAGATGCTGGTGCGCGACAGCGCCCCGCGCGCCGACATCGAAACGATCGCCCGCGTCCACCCGCGCGAATATATCGAGGCGCTCCGCGCCGCGACGCCGACCCAGGGACTGGTGGCGATCGACCAGGACACGTCTCTATGTCCCTCGACGTTCGAGGCCGCGCTACGCGCCACTGGCGGAGCGGTTTTCGCGGTCGACGAAGTCATGTCGGGCAAGGTGAAGAACGCCTTTGTCGCCACACGGCCGCCCGGCCATCATGCCGAAGTCTCAACGCCGATGGGGTTCTGCTTCTTCAACAATGCGGCGGTGGCCGCCCGCCACGCCCAAAAGGCTCATAAGGCCGAGCGCGTCGCCATCATGGATTTCGACGTCCATCACGGCAACGGGACGCAGCACATTTTTTGGGCCGACCCGACGGTCATGTACACCTCGACTCACGAGATGCCCCAATATCCGGGCACCGGCGCGATCAGCGAGCGCGGCGAGCACAATCAGATCGTCAACGCGCCGCTGCGGACGGGCGACGGAGGCGACACCTTTCGCGAAGCGCTCGAGACGGTGATCCTGCCACGAATCGACGACTTCGCGCCTGACCTCATCATCATCTCAGCCGGGTTTGACGCTCATCGCCGGGATCCGCTCGGAGGCCTCAGGCTTGTCGAAGCGGACTACGCCTGGGTGACGCGCAAGCTCATGGAAATCGCCGACAGGCGCTCAGCAAGCCGGATCGTGTCGGTGCTCGAGGGCGGCTACGACCTCGACGGCCTCGCCCATTCAGCCGCGGCGCATGTCACCGCGCTGATGGAGGGATAGCCGCCTCACCCCTCGATGGGCTCGACCGCCGCGATCTCAATGCCAAAGCCGGACAGGCCGACATAGGTGCGCGGATTGTCGGTGCGCAGCCGGATCGACGAAACGCCGAGGTCGCGCAGGATCTGCGCGCCGAGTCCGATCTCCCGCCATTCGCGGGCGCGCGCGCCGTCGGAACTCGCATTCTCCGACAGCGAAAAATTCAATGGCACGCCGGCCGATCCATCGCGCAGGTAGACGAGCGCGCCGCGGCCTTCCGCCTTGAACTGCTGGAGGACTTTTGGAATCGGGCCCTCGCCGAAAATGTCGGTGACGATCTCGCAACGATGGAGCCGCGCCGGCACGTTCCGTCCATCGCCGATATGCCCGTGCACAAAGGCGAAGTGCAACACGGACTCGAAGGGCGTGCGATAGGCGTAACCTTGAAGTTCGCCGATGGGCGTCTTGACCGGGAAGGATCCCACCCGCTCGACGAGCTTTTCGCGCGCCTGACGATAGGCGATGAGATCGGCGACGGAGATCCTGGCGAGCTTGTGCTTGTCCGAAAACGCCACAATCTGAGGGCCGACCATAACGGTTCCGTCGTCATTGGCGAGTTCGCAGATCACCGCGACCTTGGGCAGGCCGGCGAGCGCGCAAAGATCGATCGCCGCTTCCGTGTGCCCGGAACGCATGAGCACCCCGCCCTCCTTCGCGATCAGCGGAAAGACGTGGCCGGGACGCACGAAATCGGATGCGCCGACATTGCCGTTGGCGAGCGCCCGGGCCGTGTTGGCGCGCTGCTCGGCCGAAATGCCGGTTGTCAGCCCGTGCTTGACGTCCACCGAGACCGTGAAGGCGGTTCCGAGGGGCGCATCGTTGGCGGCGACCATCGGAGGCAGGTTCAGGCGCCGTGCATCGGCGGCGGTCAGCGGCGCGCAGACGATGCCGCAGCCGTTGCGGATGACGAAGGCCATCTTCTCCGTCGTGCAGAGAGACGCGGCGACAATCATATCGCCTTCGTTCTCCCGGTCGTCGTCGTCGGTGACGACGACAATTTCGCCCCGCGCAAAGGCGTCGACAGCCTCCTGGACGCTCTGGTGCATGTTCGCTCCTTCGCGCGTCTTCAGCGCGCTGCTCAGAAAATCGTTTGGCGTCACCGCCCCGCCCGTCTCGGCGACGATGCGCTCCGCCGTCTCGCGCGACAGCCAGGCCCCCTCCTCGCGGCAGATCTGCGTGACCGCGCCCGGCGTGACGCCGAGACGGCGCGCGAATTCCGCGCGGGAAACACGGTTGCGCCGCAGCCAGTCATCGAGCCTCATGGGCGTCTGACCGGCGCGAACGGCCAGGGGAAGCCTCTCGCCATGCCGGTGAGATAAGGCAACCCACCCTTTAGCGCAACTCAAACAGAGGAGGCGATTTTAGCAAAACTCAATCCAGCTGCACGAGCATTTTGCCAAAATTGTCGCCGTGGAGAAGATCGACCAGCGCCTGCGGCGCGCTGTCCAGGCCCTTCCGGATCGTCTCGCGCCATTTGAGTTTGCCGGTGGCCGCGAGCCCGGCCAATTCGGCAATCGCCTGTGGCCAAAGCTCGAGATGGTCGGAGACGATGAAGCCCTCGACCTTGAACCGGCGGACGAGGAAGATCCGCATGTCCGGCAGCGCGGTCGGGGCGCCTTCGTAAGAGGCGATGAGCCCGCAAATCGCGACGCGGGCAAAATCGTTGAGGTTTTTTAGGGCCTGCTGGAACGGTTCCCCGCCGACGTTCTCGAACAGGCCGTCCAGCCCCTTGGGCAGCGCGCCTTTCAGGTCCTCGGCGAAACTCGGCGACTTGTGGTCGACGCAGGCGTCGTAACCGAGCTCCTTCACGGCATAGGCGCATTTCTCCGCCCCGCCTGCGATTCCGACCGCATGGGCGCCGGCGGCGCGCGCAAGCTGGCCGACGACGGAGCCGACCGCGCCGGTGGCGGCGGAGACGAGCACCGTCTCGCCGGCCTTGGGCGCAATGATCTTGTTGAGCCCGTACCAGGCGGTGACGCCGGGCATCCCGAGAGCGCCGATGTAGGCCTGGATCGGAATGGTCTTTGCGTCGACGACGCGCAAATTCTTGCCGTCGCTGACCGAATAAAGCTGCCATCCGCCCATCCCGACGACCGCGTCGCCGGGCTTGAACCGGGGATTGTTGGACGCCTCGACGACGCCGACCGTTCCCCCCTGCATCACCGAGCCCAATTCCTGCGGCGCTGCGTAGGATTTCGCGGTGCTGAGCCGGCCGCGCATATAAGGGTCGAGCGAGAGGAACTTGTGTTTGACCAGCACCTCGCCGTCACCGGGTTTCGGCATCGGCGACTCGATTTTGCGGAAGTTTGACGGCGAGACCTTATCGGACGGGCGGTTATCGAACAGAAATCTGGGCATTGGCGGTCATCGGGCTCCTCCGAGCGGGCTTCCTCGATGAGCCAGATAGAACGCCTGGAACCCCGCGGCAACGCCCCAACTGGCGTCACATGGCGCCGAACAGGCGGTCGAACAGGTTTTGCCCGTGTTGCTGACCGCGACCCTGCTCCTGCGGAACGTTCGCCGGCGGCGTCGGCGCATCGTCGGCGACCGGCATTCCGCCGCGTCCGCCGCTTCTTGCCTGGGTGGGCGCGAGATCGAGCGGCGTCCCTGCGCCGCCGGGCGCGCCGCCGCGGCCAGCGACCGGGGCCATAGGCGCCGTCGGGGCCGCGCCCGGCAGGCCGAGCGGCGGGAGAAGGCCTCCCGGTTGCCCGCCGTCATGCCACGTCCCGCCGGGCAGGGGCGCGGGAGGCGTGTCGGCCAGAGCCTGCCTCATAAAGCGGCTCCAGATCTCGACCGGAAGGTTGCCGCCAGACACTTTCCTGGTGGGGCTGTTGTCGTCGTTGCCGAGCCAGACGGCGGTCACGAGCGCGCTCGTGTAACCGACGAACCAGGCATCGCGCCAATCCTGGCTCGTTCCTGTCTTGCCCGCGGCCTGCCAGCCCGGAAGCTCCGCCTTGTGCGCGGTGCCGGTCAGCAGCGTCTCCTCCATCATCGTATCCATCATCGCCTCGTATTGCGGGTCGATGACGCGGCCAAAGCTGGAGTTCCGCCACGTATAGAGGACATGCTTCCCGTCCGCGGTGCGGACGCGGGTGATCACATGCGGCTGCACGCCGATCCCGCCATTGGCGAAGGCCGCGTAGGCGGTCGTCATTTCAAGCGGCGTCACGGCCGAGGTGCCGAGCGAAATCGTCGCGTTGGCGTCGAGGTCGGAGGCGATGCCGAGGCGGTGGGCCACCGCCGCGACCGTCTTCGGCCCGACCTCGATCCCGAGCCGCACCGCTACGGTGTTCAGCGAGAGCGCCAGAGCTTTGGTCAGCGTCACCGGGCCGAAATACTCGCGGCTGTAGTTCTCGGGATTCCAACCGCGGACTGAAATCGGAGCGTCTTCCCGAACCGTATCGGGGGTGTCGCCCTTCTCCAGCGCGGCGAGATAAACGAAGGGCTTGAACGAGGAGCCCGGCTGGCGTTTGGCGGCCACCGCCCGATTGAACTGGCTCTCCGCGTAACTGCGCCCTCCGATCAGCGCCTTGACCCCGCCCATCGGGTCCATAGCGACGAGGGCGCCCTGGCTCACATTCAGCTTGCCGCCCTTGGCCTTGAGCGTCTCCTCCAGAGCGGCGGCGCCCTCAGCCTGCATCTTGGCGTCGATCGAGGTTGTGACGACGATGTCCTCGTCGATTGCGCCGACGCGATCGTCGAGTTCGTCCATCACATAGTCGGCGGCGTAGTTGATCGCTCCCGCGTTCTTGTCCTGATAGAGTTTTGCCGGATTGGCGAGGGCCATCTTCGCCATCGCGCCGGTAATCAGACCCTGGTCGGCCATGGCGGCGAGGACCTGCGCCGCCCGCTCGTTGGCGGCGGCGAGGTTATGGGTCGGGGCGAGCTTGCTCGGCGACTTCATGAGGCCCGCCAGCAAGGCGGCCTCGGAAAGAGTGACGTAGCGGGCGCTCTTGCCGAAATATTTCTGCGACGCCGCCTCGACCCCATAGGCGCCGGAGCCGAAATAGACCCGGTTCAGATAAAGTTCGAGGATCTGGTCCTTCGAATATTTGCGTTCGAGCCAGAGCGCGAGAATCGCCTCCTGGATCTTCCGCGACATGGTCCGCTCCTGAGTCAGGAACAGGTTCTTGGCGAGTTGCTGGGTGAGCGTCGAGCCGCCCTCCACCGCCCCGCCGCCGGTGACGTCGCGAAGGACGGCGCGGCCGATGCCGACCGGATCGACCCCCATATGGGAGTAGAAGCGCCGGTCCTCGATCGCGATGAAGGCTTTGGGCAGATAGGGAGGCAGGTCGATCAGCCGGACGGCCGGACCGCCGGTGTCGCCACGATTGACCAGAAGCGATCCGTCCGATGCGAGAATCGCGATATTGGGCGGCCGTTTCGGCACCGCGAGCTTGTCGATAGGGGGAAGCTGGCTCGCATAATAGGCGACGACGGCCCCCGTGCCGATCACCGCCCAGACGCCGAGCACGAAAGTCCAATACGCGAGGCGGCGAAGGACGCCGCGCCGGCGCTTGCGGCTCGACCGCGTCCTTCCCTTCGGGGAACGCGAGGGGGCGGACGCCTTCGCCGCGGCGGCGCGAGTCTTCACGGGCCGGTCGGCCGGGTCGGCGCGAAGGTCGTCCGACGCCGCGCGGCTTCCGCCCCAGTCGAGGCGCGGCTCGATGCGCGTCCGATTTTTCCTGCCTCCGCGGCCGAACATGAAACTGTCTCGCAACGCATGACGCGGCCAGGGTCCCACGGACGCCACACGCCTCACGCAGGGAGAGAGTCTAAACGGGGCGATTTAAGGGCCGGTAAAGCTTTCCGATTTTCACGCGAAGCGCCACCGAGCGTACTCGATGCGAAGCCGCGCGAGCATCGAAACGTCCCGGCGTCGGGAGCCTTTTTGCAGCAATTTTCGTTTCTGACCGTAGCGCCCTCAAGGGGAAGGAACCGGAGGAATGACAATGGAAGCCACCTGGAAACCGCACACCAAGCACGGCGAATTGACGGAGCGGAGCGACCTGCCCGACAGCGTCTACGCTTTTCCGAAGCAGCGAAAGGAGCCGCTGACCGACGCCTCGCATGTCCGCAACGCGATCGCCCGCTTCGACCAGACCGTCGGCGTGTCCGACGAGGATCGCAAGGCGGCCTTCGCCAACATCAAGAAGGCGGCGAAGCACTATGGCGTCGACATCGCCGAGTTGGATTGGACCGAACTCGGCCGCCATCCGAGCACCGGCCGGACGGCGGAGGATCGCCACAAGTCCGCGCAGAAGGCAGCGGAGACGCGGAAGCGCCACGAGCGGGAGAGCTCGAAATAAGTCGCGAAAAGATGCGAGAGCGCCCGGAACAATCCGGCGTCCGTGTCGTTTTCAGTTCGGCGCGCCGATCATGCCCCCCAGCCCAGGCGCGCCGCTCCCTCGCCCCGGTGCGGCTATGAGCCCGCCGGGGCGTCTTTCGTCTGTGGCTGCATTCGCCCGTTGCGGCGTCCGCCTGTATAAGCTGGGGCTCCATCGTGGAGGGAGGATCGGATGACGGCGGACGCGACAAGCCAACCCGCTCCTGATCTGACGAAAGGGGTCCCCGCCACTGACCTTCCGGAGGGAGGTAAACTCCTTGGCCAGGTCGGCGAGGAGCCCGTGCTGCTCGTCCGCGACCGCAGTGAGATTTTCGCAATCGGCGCTGCCTGCACCCACTACGGCGGCCCGCTTGCCGAGGGCCTCGTGGTCGGCGAAACCGTCTTGTGCCCCTGGCACCATGCCTGCTTCAGCTTGCGAACCGGCGAGGCGCTCCACGCGCCGGCGTTCAGTCCGGTCGACGTGTGGCGGGCCGAGGAGCGCGACGGTAAGATTTTCGTGTCGGAAAAGAAGCCGCTCGCATCCGCCGAGGCGCCCGCGAGACACGGCGCGCCCAAGCGGATCGTGATCGTCGGCGGCGGCGCGGCGGGATTTGCCGCGGCCGAAATGCTTCGGAGGGAAAAATACCTCGGGGAGATCATCATGCTGAGTGCGGACGATTCCGCGCCGGTCGATCGTCCCAACCTGTCGAAGGACTATCTCGCCGGCAAGGCGCCGGAGGACTGGCTTCCGCTCCGACCCCCCGAATTTTATAAAGAAAACGCGATCGACCTTCGACTGAAGACTCGAGTCGAGCAGTTGGACGTGGCGTCTCGCGAATTGACGCTGACCGGGGACGAGACGCTCGCGTTCGACCGACTGCTGCTGGCGACCGGGGCCGAGCCTTTGCGCCCTTCCCTCCCCGGCGCGCGGGTGGAGAACGTCCTCACCCTGCGCTCGCGAGCCGATTGCGACGCCATCATCGCAAGGGCCACGACGGCCAAAAAAGTCCTCGTGCTCGGCGCGAGTTTCATCGGCCTCGAGATCGCTGCCGCAATGCGCGCGAGGGAAATCGAAGTCCATGTCGCGGCGCCCGAAGAAATACCGATGGAGCGCCTGCTTGGTCGCGAGATGGGGCATTTCGTCCGCAGCGTGCACGAGGAGCACGGCGTCGTCTTCCATCTCGGAACCAAGGCGGTTTCGGTCGAGGGGAAGATGGTGACGCTCTCCAACGGAGAGAGAATAGAAGCGGATTTTATCCTGGCGGGTCTTGGCGTGCGGCCGCGCATCGACTTCGCGGAAGCTGCGGGCCTCCGGGTGAACAAGGGCGTCGTTGTCGATTCGTGTCTGGAGACCAGCGCGCCGGGCATCTTCGCGGCTGGCGACATTGCCCGCTATCCTGACCCGATCAGCGGCAATTCCATCCGGGTCGAGCACTGGGTCGTCGCGGAACGGCAGGGCCAGACGGCGGCGCTCAATCTGCTGGGAACCCGGACGCCGTTTTTCGCCGCGCCATATTTCTGGAGCCAGCATTACGACGTCACCATCGCCTATGTCGGCCACGCCGAGCGGTGGGACGAAATCTCGGTAGACGGCAGCATCGCGGAGAAGGACTGCCTACTTCGCTACAAGAAAGATGGCCGAACGCTGGCGGTCGTCACGATCTTCCGCGACCTGCAAAGCCTCGAAGCGGAAGTTGAGCTGGAACGCGCGGCGCCCGGATAAGGGCGTTACGGGTCGCGGCTCGACCGGCCGATCATCGGCGCGGGCGGCCGCGAAACAAAAAAGAGCAATGCGCTCAGGAGAATCAAGGCGAGAAATGCGGGCGTCAGCAGCGCCTTGACGAGAAGGTCATTCCAGGCCCACGCCCCCACCCTGTCCTCCACAAAAGCCTGGACATGGGCAAGAGCGGAGGGCGAAATGCGATAGAGCGCGGCGCCGGTCGACATGGGCTCCCAGGAGCCGTTCGCTATCCAACGCGCCCCGTCAATGACCGCGGCCGCGAACGCCCCCGCAAGAGCGATCAGGCCAATGAAGCGCATAAGAAACCGCATCCACGCCGCTGCTTCGCTTTGCCTCCGCCGTTCTAGCGCGACCGCAAGCGGCAAGTCCACGGCAAGCCCTAACGATTGACACACGTTCGATAATTTCTAGTGTGCGCGCCTTTCCCCTGCCGAAAATCGCCGTTTGGCAAAATCGTTGTTTGGAATGCACGATGACCGATTCCCCGCAATCCCTGAGCGACGCCGCGCATGCGTCGAAGGCGTGGCCCTTTGAGGAAGCGCGAAAGGTCATCGAACGCCTGAAGCGGGCGCCCAAGGACGAGGTGATCTTCGAGACCGGTTACGGCCCATCGGGACTTCCCCATATCGGGACATTCGGGGAGGTCGCCCGCACGACCATGGTCCGCCACGCCTTCCGCATCCTGACGGACGATAAGGTCAAGACGCGCCTCATCGCCTTTTCCGACGACATGGATGGCTTGCGGAAGATCCCGGACAACATTCCCAATCGCGACATCATCGCGCCGCACCTGGGCAAGCCGCTGACGCAAGTGCCCGACCCGTTCGGCGAATACGACAGCTTCGCCGCGCACAACAACGCGATGCTGCGCCGTTTCCTCGACCGGTTCGGCTTTGAATACGAGTTTTTGTCCTCGACGGAGACGTACAAGTCCGGAAAATTCGACGCCGCGCTCCTGCGCACGCTGGAGCGTTTCGAGGAGGTGCAGGCCATCATGCTTCCCTCACTGCGCGAAGAACGCGCGGCGACCTATTCGCCGTTCCTCCCCATCCACCCGACGACCGGCATCGTCATGCAGGTCCCTGTCCTTAGCCATGACGCCAGGGCGGGAACGATCCGCTGGCGTGACCCGGATACGAATGAGGAATTCGAGACGCCGGTCACCGGCGGCCAATGCAAGCTGCAATGGAAGCCCGACTGGGCCATGCGCTGGCACGCGCTCGGCATTGATTACGAAATGGCCGGAAAAGACCTGATCGACTCGGTCAAGCTTTCCTCGCGGATCTGCAAGGCGCTGGGCTCAGAGCCTCCGGCGGGGTTCAATTACGAACTGTTTCTCGACCAGAACGGCCAGAAAATCTCCAAGTCGAAGGGCAACGGCCTCACAATTGAAGAATGGCTGACCTACGCCAGCCCCGAAAGCCTGTCGCTCTTCATGTTCCAGAAGCCGACCGCCGCCAAGCGGCTTTATTTCGACGTCATTCCGCGCACGGTCGACGATTATCTCGGCTTCCTCAACTCCTATCCGCGGCAGGAATGGAAGGAACGGCTCGGCAATCCCTGCCTGGCACGTCCACTCCGGCGCGCCCCCTGCGCCGGAGACCCTGGCGCATGGCTCTGGCGCGGGTCAGACCGCCGAAGGACAAACCTCGGTCTCGTTCGCGATGCTTCTGAACCTCGCGACAGTCGCCAATAGCGACAGCCCAGCCGTTCTCTGGGGCTTTTTGCGGCGCTACGCGCCCTCGGCCTCGCCCGAGAACCATCCACGTCTCGACGCCCTCGTGCGCTACGCCATCGCCTATTTCCGGGACTTCGTTGCGCCGAAGAAGCGCTATCACGCACCGGACGAGGTCGAGCGCGACGCGCTTGCGCGCGTGTCCGCGAAGCTTGACGACATGCCGTCCGGCGCCAGCGCCGAGGACATCCAGCATGCGCTCTACGATGTCGCCCGACCCATCCCGCGCTATCAGGACCTGAAGGCCAAGGGCGCGACGGCTGAGCGTCCCGGCGTCTCGAACGACTTCTTCAATATGGTCTACCGGGTGCTTCTTGGCGAGGAGCGCGGGCCGCGCCTCGGCTCGTTCATTGCGCTCTATGGGATCTCAGAGACGCGCGCCCTGATCGAGCGGGCGCTCAAGGGCGAACTTGTGAAGGACGGCGAGCCGGTCGCGGGGTGACATGCCGCTATCCGGGTGCTCGCCAGCAAGAACCCGCGTCAAAATCTGTTGCATCACGTCGTCCGACGAGGCTCGCATCGCGGTCGCAGCCGGCGCCGACGCGCTCGGTTTCGTGGCTCGCATGCCATCGGGCGCTAACCAGATTCCGGACGCGCTCATCGCCGATCTTGTCGCGCTCGCTCCGCCTCCGGTGGCGACAATCCTCCTGACTTCGGAGACGACGGCCGAAGCCATCGCAGCCCATGTCCGGGCGACACGTCCCGCCGCCGTTCAGATCGTGGCGCATATCGACCCCGCGGAATCGGCCCGTCTCGCGGTCCTCGAACCGAACGTCCGCCGCATTCAGGTTATCCACGTCGAGGGTCCGGAGGCGCTCGATCGGATCTCGGCCTATGCTCCGCATGTCCATGCTTTCCTTCTCAATTCCGGCCGGCCGAGCGCGCCGACGGTCGAACTGGGCGGCACCGGCCGCACTCATGATTGGGAGATCAGCGCTCGCTTCGTCGCGGCGAGCCCGCTTCCGGTTTTCCTCGCCGGCGGGCTTACGCCGGAGAACGCGCGCCAGGCGATCGAGCGGGTCCGCCCCTTCGGCCTCGACGTTTGCTCAGGCGTCCGCGCCAATGGGCGACTCGATCCCGCCCGGCTCGCCGACTTCATGCGCGCCGTCAGCCTCGCCTCACGCGCCTCAGAGACGGGGGGCGACCTGTAAACCGGCATTTTCTTGGCGAGAGTGTCGTTTTGCCGTATCCTTCCCAGAAAGGAGCCTCACAAGCTTTCGCCGTCGGGAAGCGCATTGGGTGGATCCGCGAACGGCCGGCGGGAATCGCGCGAAAGTTGCAGTTTTTGGCGCCTAAGCCTCTGATAAACCTTCTTCCACAACAAACGTGGACGGGTCACGCGCGGAGTTAGGCGTTGACTTTCGAGGGGCGAGCTTCTATGGACCCGCTCGCTCGGGAAGCGCGGCCTTGAAAGCCGCGCTTTTGGTTTTGCGCCTGAAGCGCGCGAAGCCGGAGCTTCGCCCGCGATCCCAAAGGGCTCGCGATTCCGGTCCACTGCAAAGAAGCCGGCCGCGCCGCTGACGCGTAGAGCCGGATCGAACACGGGAAAAGAACGATGTTCGCAGTCATCAAGACCGGCGGCAAACAGTACAAGGTTGCCGCCGAAGACGAGATTACCGTCATGGCCCTGCCGGGTGAGGCGGGCGCGCAGGTGACGTTCAACGAGGTGCTGGCGCTATTCGACGGCGAGACGAGCACGCTCGGGGCGCCCCACGTGGCGGGCGCGAGCGTCACAGCCGAGATCGTCGAGCAGGCGCGTGGCCCGAAGGTCTACGCCTTCAAGAAGCGCCGCCGCAAGAATTCAAAGCGCAAGCGTGGCCACCGGCAGGATCTGACGATCGTCAAGATCACGGCCGTACAGGCAAGCGCCTGAAGTTTAGAACGGGTCGGCGATTCCCTTGCCGCCCTTTTTGAAGTATAGTTCGGTTAAGGTTTCGGAGCGGTACGATGGCTCACAAAAAGGCAGGCGGTTCGTCGCGCAACGGGCGCAACTCGGACGGCCGGCGCCTCGGCGTCAAGAAGTTCGGAGGCGAGCAGGTGCTCGCCGGCAACATTATCATTCGCCAGCGCGGAACGAAGTTCCACGCCGGCCGCAATGTCGGCATGGGTACGGACCATACGCTCTTTGCGACCTGTGCGGGCGAAGTCGCCTTTGAGAAGAAAGGCGATGGCCGTCAATATGTGACGGTACGCGCGCAAGTCGCAGCAGAGTAAGGCGGGGGCAGATCCGAGAACCCCCGCTCCGGCGACCAGCCCCGCGGACGGTTCTCGAAACCAAAAGCTTCGAGATGATTTTGAAAGGTCGAGAGTCCTTTCAGCCGTCCGGTAAGCCAGGCTTACGAAGGGGATGCGGCCGCCGCGTCCCCTTCGTTTTTGTTCGAGGCTCGTGATGGGCCTCCCCGGCGCCGGAGCTTTCATGTTCGCCGACCTCGCTAAGGACGATGTGCTCCTTCTGGAGACGCCCCGCCTGTGGCTGCGCTGGCCGCGGGCGGCGGACGCCGCCGCCTTTCACCGCTTCTGCTCCCTGTGGGAAGTCGCGCGCCATACGGCCCGTATTCCTCACCCATATCCGAAGGGCTCAGCCGAACGCTTCATCTATGCAGCCCGCGAGGGCAACGCGTCCGGGCGCGACCTTTGCCTCGCGCTCACGCCGAAAAAAGGTAAGCGCGAAGTGATCGGCTCGATGACCCTCGAATCGCGCGGCACGGATCGGCTGACGCTCGGCTACGCGCTTGCGCCCGAGGCCTGGGGAAAGGGTCTTGCGACCGAGGCTGCCCATGCGATGATCAAGGCGGCCTTTCGCCTGACCGACGCGGTCGAGATCCTCGCTTCGGTGCAGGTCGAGAACTGCGCCTCCCGCCGCGTGCTGGAGAAGTGCGGGTTCGAATATCAGTCGACCGGGCCGCGCGGCGCGCCGGCGCGCGGCGGGCTCGTCGAGTCGCACAATTTCCGCCTCGCGCGCGAAGCCTGGGCGGGCCGGCTGGCGCTCGCCCATGCGGTCGCGCCCAGTTGCGGAAGCCGCGCGTACGATCAGGGGAGAGCCAGCTTGAAGTTCCTCGATCAGGCCCGCGTCTATGTACGCTCCGGCGACGGCGGCGCGGGCTGCGTTTCGTTCCGGCGTGAGAAATTCATCGAATTTGGCGGCCCTGACGGCGGCGACGGCGGCCGGGGCGGCGATGTCGTGGTCGAATGCTCCCCAGGCCTCAATACGCTGATCGACTTTCGCTACCAGCAACATTTCAAGGCCAAGACCGGCACGCATGGCATGGGCCGGAACCGCGCCGGCGGTCGCGGCGCGGACGCTGTTCTCAAAGCGCCGGTCGGCACGCAGGTCTTCGACGAAGAAACAGGCGCGATGCTCGCCGACCTCACCGAAGAGGGGCAGCGGGTCGTCGTCGCGCAAGGCGGGAACGGCGGCTTCGGCAATCTGCACTTCACGACCTCCACCAACCGGGCGCCGCGGCGGGCCAATCCCGGCCTGCCGGGGATCGAGCGCACGCTGATCCTTCGCCTGAAGCTGATCGCCGACGCGGGCCTGATCGGCCTGCCGAACGCCGGGAAATCGACCTTCCTTGCCGCTGTCTCCGCAGCCAAGCCCAAGATCGCCGACTATCCCTTCACGACGCTCCATCCGGGACTCGGGGTCGTGAAAATCGACGGCCGCGACTTTGTGCTGGCCGACATTCCCGGACTCATCGAGGGCGCGCATGAAGGCGCTGGCCTCGGCGACCGCTTTCTCGGCCATGTCGAACGCTGCGGCGCGCTGGTGCATCTCGTGGACGCGACCGGCGCCAACGCCGGCGCC
This sequence comes from uncultured Alphaproteobacteria bacterium, assembly GCA_963824465.1. Classification (GTDB taxonomy): domain Bacteria; phylum Pseudomonadota; class Alphaproteobacteria; order Rhizobiales; family Beijerinckiaceae; genus Roseiarcus. The sequence goes on along the minus strand of CAWGPL010000010.1, from coordinate 123,831 downwards.
GACTATCGCACCATCCGCCGCGAGCTCGCGGCCTATGGGGAAGGCCTGGAAGAAAAGCCGGAAATTCTCGCCCTTTCCAAGGTGGATGCTGTGGACGAAGATACGCTCAAAAAGCAGCTCGATCGGCTGAAGCGAGCCGCGCGCGAATATGGGCCGACCGAGGAACCTGGCGCGAAGCGCGCGAAGCCGCTCCTGCTGTCAACCGCGACGCATAGCGGCATTCCGGAGGTTCTGCGCGCCGCAATGGCGGAGATCGAAAAGGCGCGACGGGAACAGGCCGAGCCAAGCCCGGTGGCCGCCTCCTGGGCGCCGCCGATCTAACGGACGGAGCGCCATTCGGCGAGTAACTGCGTGGCTTCCAAGCCATCGCCGGTCTCGCGTCCCTCATCGAATGAAGACCAAGCCGCGTTCAGACGTTTGTACGCCAACTCCCGCTTGTTTTGGATGCGAAGCAGCTTCGACCGGGAGATCGCGACGCGCAGCTCCAGCGAGCGCGCGCATTGCTTACGCGCCGCCTTTGCTGCGCCCACATAACACTGCTCGGCCTCCGCCTCTGCCGCAGGGTTTATCTTCAGTAGGAACTCTCCACGTAGCCGACGAAGCTCCGCTTCCCATGCGCGACCCCCGATGTCATTGAGGTCGGCCAAAGCGAGATCAATGGTGGAAAGTCCCAGTTCGGGATCGCCGTTTTGAACCTGTGCAGTCGCCAACCAGCCGAGCATGAATCCGCGCATGTATCCGAGCTGGCTCTGTTGAGCCTCATCGATCCCCGCACGAATCTCGCTCAGGCCGGTTTGCTGCTGCCCAAGCTTTAGGAGAGCGCAGCCCCTTCCGAAACGCGAATAGAGAGCATAGAGACTGATCCGATTATTTACGGAAAGCTCAAGGCTTCGTTCGGCGTGTCTCAGAGACGCCTCATATTCGCCGCGCAGCAAATGCACGGCCGACGTCACATAGTTGGCAAACGCTGCCGTGTAAGGATCCGCCTCAGCCGCGGCGCGTTGCACTCTGTAAACGTTGGTGCGGGCCTGATCAGGATAGCCGAGCACCCACAGATCCCAGGCCAGGAGCAGCTGGGCCGCAATGCTCGGCGCCACTGCGAAGGATGGCGGAAGGCCCTGAGACGTTAGAGAGACACCGAGTGCGACAGCGCGTTCGAGATGCTCGCGCGCGGCGACAAAGTGCCCGAACGTGAATAACGTGCTTCCCAGCGCGCGATGCGCCAAAAGGGGCATCATCGGGTGCGGAAAGTGCTTGGCCTTTTCAAGCAGCCGATTCGCGATCTCCAGCGCATGGTCATGCTGAGCCCTCATCCAGAAGTGACCCCACAGACCGTAGACAGCCTGAATCTGCTTCTCCGCGTCGCCTGTATGTTCGCCGAGCTCCAGCGCTCGCTCAAAGGAAAGGCGCGTCATGTCTGCCGAATATCCGTGAGCGGCGATGCAACAGAACCCCAAAGAAAGCTGAATTTCCAGTTCGGAAAGAGTTCGCTCCCGGGATTCTGGCAGCGCCGCAAGATAGTTGAGCGCTTTCTGGAATTGAGCGATCGCCTCGACATTCGCCCAGCGGTCTCGCGCCCGGCGTCCGCCAGCCAACCAGTGCCGGGATGCGAGCCCAGCGTCGCCGGCTAGGCTATAGTGATAGGCGAGCAGTTCGGGCTGCACGGTGGCTAGCTCGGGCGCCTCGGCTTCCAACGCCGTAGCGACCTTGGCGTGGATGTCTCGTCGCCTCGATCTCAGCAGCGAATCATAGGCCGCGTCGCGCAACAGCGCATGTTTGAAGGCATAGCGGAACGTGGGACGGGTCTCGACGACACTGACGATGTCGCTTTGGGTAAGATGCGAGAGTGAGGTTTCCAATTCAGAGCGCTTCAGCGCGGACACACGCAACAGCGTCTCATAAGAAAACTCGCGTCCGATGACAGCGGCGGTTTGCGCGACGCTTCGCGCTTGGGGGGCGCGGTCCAGACGGGCGACCAGCGAATCCCGCAAAGAGTCGGGCACCCAACCTGGTGGCCGGAACTCCCGATGCGCATGATGGAGGTTCATGTCCTCATGATCAGATTTGTCGCGAGCTCCGTGAGCCAGTTCCTCAATGAACAAAGGAATAGCGTCACTCTCGTCGATCACCTTGTTTATGACCGCGTCGGAGACGGCTCTTTCGGGAAGGACGCGGTGGGCCATTTCCATCGCTTCGCGACGACCGAGGCGCGTCATCGTTATTTCGTTTATGTGGCTGTGAAACCGTGAGGGCGCCTGATATTCCGGCCGATGCGTCACGATCAGCAACAGCCTGTGGGAAGGCGTTTTGGTGATGAGAAGCTCCAGGAGTTCCTGTGTCGAGGGGTCGATCCACTGGGCGTCCTCGAGCAGGCAATAGATTGGCCGCCGTTTGGTCGCGCCGCAAAGCAGAGTCACCAAAGCGCTTAACGTCTGAGTCTTACGCTGCTGCGCCGGGAGGGCGACGGGAGGGTAGGGTCCGGTCGTCGCTATCGACATGACATCCGCGAGGAGCGGCATCATCTCGTTGCGGTTCCCTCCTGCCACCGCCACCAACTTCTCAATCTTTCGAAGCTTTACAGCGTCCGGGTCCTCGATTCCGAGGCCCGCCACCCGCTCAATATATTGGGAAACCGGAAACAACGCGCTCTGCATGCAATGTGGCAAACACTGAAGGCTCACCGAAACATGCGGGTCGTGCTCAACTATCTTTTCCAATTCGAAGGCGAGTTCTCGATTTCCCTATGCCGGCGACCCCTGACAGAAAAGCGACTTGCCCCTCCCCATCTTTTGCGTGTCGCCAACGCTGCTGCAGGAAAGCCAACTCAGTGACGCGTCCGACGAGAGGCGTCATGACGCGGGCCGACGCCGCCTGAAAGCGGTTGGACTCCCGCTTTAGTCCGATGATGCGGAAAACCCGAACCGGCTCCGGTAGACCCTTGATGGGTTGGAGGCCCAGATCCTCCTGATCAAAGCGCGCGGCTATCAGTCGGCTGGTAAATTCTGAAATCACGATCGAGTTTGCGCTCGCGAGATTCTGCATTCGAGAGGCAACATGAAGCGCCTCCCCTACCGGACCGGAGGGAGACCAGAAATTCTTGACGGCCGACGACAACAATTCCAGTGGCGATGCCAATCCGCACGGAGAAAGGCTCCGACACATTTGATGTCTTGAGCGCTTCCAGGATATCGAGCCCGGCGCGAACGGCGCGCTCGGCGGCGTCCTCCTGACCCAACGGCCATCCGAATAGCGACTCGATGCCGTCGCCAACGTACTGTGCCACATGACCTTCATAGCGGGCGACCACAGCGTCGCATGTCCGTTGATAGGTGTGAATCAGTTTACCGAAGTCCTCGGGGTCAAGTCGTGACGCGAGCTTCGTCGATTCGACGATATCGCAAAACATAACCGTAATCTGTCGCCGTTCTCCCGGCGTCGATCTGATTTCGTCGTCTCTCAGTTGAGGCAGCTTCTTTAAATGCGCGATCGCGGCAAGCACTTTTGCTCGCGGGCCAACCGGTAGACCGATTTGCTCAAGCATTGCGCCGGTGAGATGAGGCAGCGCGTCGAAATCAATCTCATGCTGCGCGAACGCCGGGAGGTATTTGGCGAGCCCAAGTCGCTCAAGCCAAGACGCGACATCGTCCATAGGGACGCTCCCTGACGCAAGGTATGTTCATGTTGAGCCGGTTGGATTCAAGGCTTGCCGATCGCTTGTGCCGACTGTCGAAGTCACAAAATACTGTTGACAATTTGGTGGTTGCGGTTACTCTTTTTTTATTCCATTTGCAAAGTTATTCGGAGGAACGTTCGCATGGCCATAATTGATTCCGAAGGCAATAAGGATGCCATTTCGGTACACTACCCAAATGACAATTTAGTCAGCGCTATCATAAGGGCTTGGTTAGATCCTGGCTTCAGGCAAAATTTGTTGAGCTATCCAGACTTAACAACGCCGGAAGCGTGGTCAGCCTCTTCTACATTGCCCCCCGATTATAAAAACGCACGAGAAAGTCTCGCGGAGATGGGGGTCTATGTTGAAAATCCTATTGTCCTTACCCCTCAGCAATACCAATGGGGTTACACGAAGTCTGGCTGCGACGTCGTTTATGTGCTCCCCAATGAGCCGTCGCTCTCATCTGCAAGATATTCGGTGGATACGGCCAGGACAGCGATGAAATTCTGCATCTTCGGCATGTGAACTGAGAACGCGACCATTTGCTCCGCTGTTCCTGCGAGGATGACGGTCATGGAAAATTTGAAAGTTGAGTGGATCGTCGTTCCCGGCGACGTCGCAATCGTTTCAACCGAGGCTGGACTGGCCTGGCGCGTCAAGCTGGAGTATGCGGAAGAAGACAACCCGTTCAGGACGGAGATGACCGGGAAAGGTAGCCCGGGTAGCACGGCGGCGTTGCTCAACGAGGCCGTCGCGTTGGGCTTCGGCGATGATGAACACCATTCCGAGGTCGAAGCGATCTCGCTTCCGCAATATGTCTACAATCTTATTGGGACCTATCATAACGCGCGCCGGACGCCGAACAATTATGTCGTGGCCGCGAAGCGGATGCGTGAGATAGGGCGGCATGAAATCGCGACGTATCTCGAAACGCATGCTTTGGAGGAAACGGGGCACGACCGCCTGATCATCAAAGATCTCGACGCCCTCGGACTACCCGCCGAGCGGCTGGTCGCAACTCTAATGCCGGACGGCGTGAAAATTTTGGTCGATATGTTCGAACTCCTATTCGTCTGGAGACTACCCGGTTGGCTGTATCGGATATTCTTATTGCTTTGAATATACTGCGGCGATGAAACCAAAGTCCCAGGTCGAGGCAGTTCAGGCCCTATGTCCTCCGGGGGTCGATGCGTCGCGCTTCCTAAGGACGCACAGCTGCCTCGGCAGCGAGGTAGGGCATGTCGAGGATCTAGTGGCATTCATCGCCGACCTTCCAGCGCGCGACCGAACCGCCGTCGCAAAGGCCGCGTATCACACCGCAAGACAGACTATGCTTCTTCGTCGTGAAGTTCGAAAGTCGGACAAGGCGATCGTTGACGAGATTTCCGCGGCCGCAGGACAAGAGATTGCGCTTCGCGGGCGCAACATGCCGTTGTCGGTCGAAGGCGACCTTTAACAGGGATACTGTGCGGCAGGGCACGCGACCCACTACGCGGCGCCCGTCACGACCGTCCCATCTGACAATGTCCGCGCACCGGCCACGGGGCGCCGCCAGCCAGCCAATCGAAGCCGGCCTCAGCCGTCGCGGCTTCGCCTGCACTTCGTCGGCGCGAGGCTAAGGTAAGCGTTGCGTTCGAACGTTTCGAAGAGATCCCGCAGCACGAATCTCCCGACAGCATCCGTGAACAACGCCTTTGGAGCTGATGGTCGTCGCGCGGCGCGCGTTGAAGGGTCCGCGACGGCGGCGCAAGCGCGGTCGCGATAGGGATGCGGGCGATCGCAGAGTCGACCTGAGCTTTAGCCTGCCCTCGCGGCTGTGAGGGCATGAAGGCTCGCTACTCGCGCCGATTTGCACCGCAAAGGCCGAAAGGATTGATTTTAACACCGGGAATGGCGGATGATCCCCGAAGTCATCGGGCACGACGAATAGGCTTTCGACGCGCGGGCCGCTAAAGTCGCCGCAGCGGCGGCTCGCCGCGTCCGCTCGGAATCGCGGCGTCGACGTCCGCATTTCCGGGTCTGTCGGCGCAGATCGAACGAGGAGACCCAAATGGACGCGGACGAACTGAAGATCTCCTATGGGCGGGGACATCTTTTGCTTGCCCTTCCAGCGGCCGCGCGCGCCACCGTCATCCGCAAGACCGCCCTTCCCCAGCTTCCAGATCCCGCCGCTGCGGTCGCCGCCGCGTTTGAGCGGCCCGTCGGTTCGCCGCCGCTCGCGGAGCTCGCGAAGGGCCGGCGGAGCGCTTGCATTTTGATCTGCGATATCACGCGGCCGGTGCCGAACGGTTTGTTCCTGCGTCCGATGATCGAGACGATCACGGCCTCCGGCGTGCCTTTGGATCGGATCTCGATCCTGGTCGCGACGGGTCTCCATCGCCCCAATCTCGGCGAGGAGCTCGCCGAACTCGTCGGCGACCCTTGGGTTCTCGAACACGTGCGGGTCGAGAACCATTATGCGCGCGAGGACGCCGATCACGTCGACCTCGGTCCGACACGGACGCGCGGCACGCCGGTGAAGCTTGACCGCCGCTTCGTCGAGGCGGACCTGCGCATTGCGACAGGATTGGTCGAACCGCATTTCATGGCCGGATGGTCGGGCGGCCGCAAGGTTGTCGCGCCCGGCATCGCGCATCACGAGACGATCCGCACTTTTCATTCGGCTCGCTTCATGGAGGATCCGCTCGCGATTTAGTGCAATCTCATTGGCAATCCGCTCCACGAAGAGCAGCTCGAGATTGTCCGGATGCTTGGCGACCTCCATGCGCTGAACATCGTGCTGGACGAAGACCGCCACCCAGTCTGCGTGACCTTTGGCGAGATCGTTGCGAGCCATCAGGCGGCCGTCGATTTCGTCGCCGGAGCGACGATGGTTCCGGTGTCCCGGCGGTTCTCGACGGTCGTCACGTCCTCGGCCGGTTATCCGCTGGATAAGACATACTATCAGACCGTCAAGGGCATGGTGACGCCGCTCGACATTCTCGAGCCCGGCGGCACGCTGATCGTCGCCTCGGCGTGTTCCGAGGGCTTTGGCTCCCCTGAGTTTCGTGAGGCGCAGAGCCGATTGATCGAGCTCGGTCCCGAGCGCTTTCTCGCGACGCTGACCGCCAAAAGTCTCGCGGAAGTCGACGAATGGCAGACGGAGATGCAACTCAAGCCCATGCGGGTTGGGCGCATCGAGCTTCACACGACAGGGCTTGTCGGAGAGGATCGCCGGCTGACGGGCGTGGAGACGATCGACGATCTCACCCTCGCGGTCGAGCGCAGCATCGCCCGAAGCGGCGATCCCCACGTCGCCGTCATACCCGAGGGCCCGTACGTGGTTCCCCGCTATGCGCCCTGAACGAGGGCCGCAGAAGGACCGCCTCAGGGACGCGCGATGATTGAGATCCATATGGACCCGCTTGGCGGCCTCGCTGGCGACATGTTCGTCGCCGCGCTGCTCGATCTGCGACCGGATCTCGAGCAGGGCCTGAGGCGAGTCCTCTCGCTCTGCCCGCTCATCGAAGACGTGGATTTCGACTTCGCCCCGCATGATGACGGCGTCCTGACCGGGCGACGGTTTATTGTGAGTTCGAGCCGGGCGCGACAAGAAAGTTTCGAGCCACCAACATCATGGGTCGCGCGGCGGCGACCATGGCCACGTGGACTGGAGCCGCATTCGAGAAGCGCTGACCACGTCCCGCCTCGATGCGAAGACGGTAGAACATGCGGTCGCGATTTTTTCCCATCTTGCGGCTGCGGAGGCGCACATTCATGGCGTGGAGCCCGAGGCGGTGCGCTTTCATGAGGTCGGAGCCTGGGATTCGATTGCCGACATCGCCGCCGCCGCGTGGCTGATTGGCGAGATCGACGCGTCCCGTTGGACTGTTGGAGCCATTCCGCTGGGATCGGGCCGGATTCGCAGCGCGCACGGACTGCTGCCTTCACCAGCGCCGGCGACGGCAACTCTGCTCGAAGGATTCCCCATGATCGACGATGGCGTCGGCGGGGAGCGGGTCACGCCCACGGGGGCCGCGATTCTTCGGCATTTGTGCGATCCATCCGATCGCGCTCGCGAGCCGCGCAGGCTGGTCGGTTCTGGTTACGGCTTTGGCATGAGAAACATGCCGGGACTTAGCAATTGCCTCCGCGTCTTGGCCTTTGAGACGATCGATGCGCATGCCCGCCGACGAGAGGATCGTCGTTCTGGAATGCGAGATTGACGATCAGACCGCAGAGGATCTTGCTCACGCGGTCGACCACCTTCGCGCGCATGACGGCGTGCTCGATGTCGTTCAGGCCCCGGCGTTCGGCAAGAAGGGCCGAATGATGACGCAATTGCGCGTGCTGGCGAGGCCGGCCGCACGAGAAGGCGTGGTCGCTCGTATCTTCGACGAGACCACGACGATCGGCGTGAGGCATTGGCTCGTGGATCGCAGCGTGTTGCCCCGCCGCGCCGAAACGCTCGATGCAGGCGGCAATGCGGTGCGGGTCAAAATCGTCGAGCGGCCAGGTGGTCGAAGCGCGAAAGCGGAGGCCGACGATTTCGCGAGCGTCCCAGGCGCCGCCGCCCGGACGGCGTTGCGGCGACGCGCCGAAGGCTTAAGCCGTGAGAGGGACGAGCGATGAGGGAAAGGCTTGAGGCGACGCTTCGGTCTTTTGAACACGCGGCCGTCGCGGTGAGTGGCGGCGTCGATTTGATGACGCTCGCCACGTTGGCCAATCGCCTGCTCGGAAGAACCCGAGTGGCCATGATCCACGCCGTGTCGCCTGCGGTTCCGCCGGAGGCTTCGGAACGCGTGCGGCGATTCGCGGACTCGGAGGGGTGGGACCTGATCGTTCTCGACGCGGGCGAGACCAAGGATCCCCGCTATGTCAGCAATCCTGTCAATCGCTGCTACTTTTGCAAGACCCACCTCTACGACGCGATTTCCGATCTCTCCGATCGTCCGATCTTGTCGGGCGCGAACACCGACGACCTCGGCGAATATCGTCCGGGGCTCGATGCGGCGCGCGAGCGCAGAGTCCGCCATCCCTACATCGAGGCGGGCGCCGACAAGCGGCAGGTGCGCCAGTTGGCTCGCGACCTCGGACTCGGCGATCTCTCGGAACTGCCCGCCTCGCCCTGCCTTTCGAGCCGGATCGAAACTTCGATCGCGATCGATCCTGAAACTCTCAAGGGCGTGCATGCCGTCGAGACGCTGGTCTCGCGGCGCCTGGACCCCAAGACCGTGCGTTGCCGGGTGCGGCGCTCCGCCATTGTCGTCGAACTCGACCCGCAAGGCCTTGCTGCCGCCGATCCGGATGCCCAACGAGATCTCATACAGGCGATGGCGACACTCATGCCCGCGCGGCTCTCGCATCTCCCGGTGAGGTTTGAAGTGTATCGCAACGGCAGCGCCTTCGTCGGAAGAACTCCGTGAGGAGCGACGTCGTTTTCGATTTTGGACGTCGTGGGCGCATCGGCGTCGACGAGGCCGTGCTTTGCGAGGGCAAGACGGTTTCCCAGATCGCCGCTATCCTCGAAGACGCAGAAGCTCGCGGGGTCGGTCTGCTGCTGACCCGATGCGAGGCCGCGCAAATCGACGGCCTCCCAAATGCCCTCGGCGATACGATTGACTATTGCCCCCGTCTCGAACCGCTTTCTTCGGGCCGCTCAGACCGGTCGCCGTCACCGGGAAAGTTGCGGTCGTCGCGGCGGGAACGTCCGACGCGGGCGTCGCGCGGGAAGCCTTGCGCACGCTTCGCCACGCCGGGGTGGAGGGCTCGCTGATCGTCGATGTCGGCGTCGCGGGACTGTGGCGATTGATGGATAGAATTCGACGACATTCGCCGCCATCCGATCGTCATAGCGGTCGCCGGCATGGACGCGGCGCTCGCCAGCGTGATCGGCGGCCTCGCGTCGGGCGTCGTCATCGGCGTCCCCACCTCGGTTGGCTACGGCGCGGCCGAATCCGGCCGAACCGCGTTGAACGCCATGCTGGCGAGTTGCGCTCCGGGAATCGTCGTCTGCAACATCGACAACGGCTACGGCGCGGCCAGCTGCGCGCTCCGGATTCTCAACGCCATGGCGGACGGCGATTTGTCCGAAGCGAGACGCGAGCGCTGAGGCCGCGCTCGCTTGATCGTCAACGCCAGAAGGTCAGCATCTGACGGCGTTTGGCGCGCCCGGACGGGATCGAACCGCCAACCCTCGGTTTCGAAGACCGATACTCTATCCAGTTGAGCTACGGGCGCATCGAACGTGCGCATAGCATGAAGCGCCGCTGGATTGGAAGCCGCCGCCTTCTAACGCGTGGCGATGAAGAAGAGCCGCGGGAACGGGAGCAGCAGCGTTCCATCCGCTTCAATAGGGTAAGCCCTGGCCACGGCTTCCTCGTACAGGGACAGATAGGCTTCGCGCTCTTGCGGCGCGAGAGGATCGATGAAAGGCCGAAGGCCTGTGCCTTTCACCCATTCCACAACCGCCTTAGGACCAACGAGCGCGTGAAAATAGGTCGTCTTCCACATGTCCACCTTGGACGCGTGCTGACGCAGAAGCCGAAAATACCATTCCGGCCCCTGCCGGTCCGCGCGCACTTTCTCGGCGTCGGCGATGCGGTCCGCCCAGCGCGGATCGGCTGCGATCTCCCGCATCAGCCGATGCGAGGGCTCGTCGCGATTGGCGGGCATCTGGACCGCCAACGACCCGCCCGGATTGAGCTTGGCGATCAGTTCCGGCAGCAGCTTCGCGTGACCGGGAACCCACTGCAGGACGGCATTGGCGAGGATCACGTCAAACCCGGACCCCGGCCAGGCCTTCAGGTCGGCGACCTCGAAGGCGACGTCCGGCATCCGCTTTTTCGCCGCCGCAATCATGTCGGCTGAACTGTCGAGACCGACGATCCGCGCGTCCGGATAACGCTCGCGCAAAACCTCGGTCGAGTTGCCCGGACCGCAGCCGATATCAGAGGCCTGCGCGATAGTCTCATTCGGAATTCGGGCGACGAGATCGCGCGAGGGGCGCGTGCGCTCGTCCTCAAACTTCACATATTGCGCGGCGGACCAGGACATGGCGCGGGGAATGCACCCCGCGCACGCGCGGCGCAAGTCACGGGCTCGCGATCAAGCGAAGCGCTCGATTGCGAAGGGATCTGGGTTGACCGGCGGCGGCTCGCCGCAGGCCAGCGCCGCGACGATCTCGCCTGTGGCCGGCCCGAGCGTCAGGCCGAGGTGCTGGTGCCCGAAGGCGTAAAGCACGCGGGCGTCCCGCACGCTCCGCCCGATCGCGGGCAGATAATCGGGCAGCGTCGGGCGCGAGCCGAACCAGGTCTGCACGTCCGACTCGAACGGCAGGCTGAGCGCCTCTGCGTGGGCCTTGAGCCGGGCCCATTTGCGAGGATCGGGCGGCGCGTCCGGCGTTGAAAACTCCACAAAGCTCGTCGCGCGCAATCCGGATCGGAATCGCGTCGCCACAACCGCACGCTCTTCGAAGACGACCGGCGGCAGGCCTTCCGGCCAAGACGTCTCGGCCGACTGAATGTGATAGCCGCGCTCAGCGATCAGCGGCGCCTTGTGCCCAAGCTCACGCATGAGCGGTCGTGAGCGAACGCCCGCGGCCACGACGATAAGATCCGCGCCCAGCCGGCGCGCCTGGGCAAGCGTCGTCTCGCGGGTTTCGATCGCGCCGCCCCGATCAAGAAAGGCCGCGCGCAGAGCATCCAGCACGAGGCCCGGGTCAGCGACGCTGGCGGTGCCCTCGAACCGGACGGCGTCGAGCGGCGGCCTCTTCAGATTTCGCGCCAAGAAGCGCCGTCTCGGAGGCCGCTAGGTCGCGCCACCTTACCGAAGGGCTTTCGCACGCGCTCAAGCTTGCCCGCCCGGCTTTGGCGCCCGCCGCACTCTCCCAGGCGACGATATGGCCGGTTTCGCGCAGAAGGTCGCGCGCGCCGACGCCATCCGTGAGACGGCGCCAGGCAGGAAGCGCCTCGGCCATCAGGGCGCCGAGCGCGCGCCGGCCACGCGCGAAAGTCGCAGGCCTTGCGGCGCGCAGAAGCCGCAAACCGAAAGGCAGCCACTCGGCGATCGCGCTGGGCGGAAAGCTGGCGGGTCCGCCAAAAGCCATGAGTCGCCGCGGCAAGGAGCGAACCGTGCTCCAGGACGCAAGCGGCTCGATCTGCTCGGCAGCGATATGGCCGGCGTTGCCCCAGGAGGCGGGGGGACGGACTCCGGGCGCGTCAACAATGGTCACCCCGATCCCGCGCGCCTGCAGAGCGAGGGCGGCGCTCAAGCCGACGATCCCGCCGCCAATGACCAGCGCGGCCTTCGGTTGTGGACCGGTCATTGGCTAAACGCCGATGCCGTTCGGAAACGGATCGGACGAGTCGCGCATGAGGTTCGCCTCTGCGGTCACCCAAGCGCGGCCGGTGATGCTCGGCAGGATCGTTTGGCGCTCGCCCGGCGCATAACGCGCCGTGAAGCGTGTGCCGATTACGCTTTCCTGGACATAAGGGACGCCGGGAGCGAGTTCGCCTTTGGCGGCAAGGCAGGCGAGCTTGGCGCTCGTCCCGGTGCCGCAGGGCGAGCGATCATAAGCCCCGCCGGGACAAAGGACGAAATTGCGGGAATCGCCGCCTGAGGGCGAGGCGCCGAAGAACTCGATATGATCGATCTCATCGCCGTCCCGGCCCGTCACGCCATCGCGGGCAAGCGCCCGCTTGATCGCCAGCGCCGTAGCCGTCAGTTGGGGGATATTCGCGGCCTCAATCGCACAAGGCGCGTCCGCAGTCAGGAAGAACCAGTTGCCGCCCCAGGCGACGTCGCCTTCCACGACGCCGAGCTCCTCCACTTCGAGCCTGACGCCCCGCTGGTGGAGATAACTTGGAACGTTGGCGATCGTCGCCGTGTTGCGATCGTGAAGCTCGGCCGTGACGACGCCGACCGGCGTTTCGAACCGGTGCAGGCCGGGCGCGATTTTTCCCATATGCGCGAGAGAAACGGCCGCGCCGATCGTCCCATGACCGCACATGCCGAGATACCCGGCATTGTTAAAGAAGATGAGGCCCGCGACACATCCCGGGTCGCTCGGCTCACAGAGCAGCGCCCCGACCATCGCCTCGAAGCCCCGCGGCTCGTTGAGCACGAAAGAACGAAAGCCGTCGTGACGCTCGGCGAAGAGCTTGCGCCGCTCGCCGAGCGGGCCAGTCCCGAGGTCCGGCCCGCCATGGACGACGAGCCGGGTCGGCTCACCCTCGGTATGCGAATCGATGACGCGCATGGGGCTCACGCCGCCTTGCTGCGCGTCTCACGAGCGGGCTCGTCCTTTGCCCATTCGGCGTACCAGCTCTCGAAGAGTCGCAGTTGCGACTTCGGCATATTGCGCCTGCGAGGCGCTCAATGCGTCGGTCTCATTGAAATGCAATGCATATTCAGCGTCGCCGCGGAGCGTCATGAGATATTTGAAGTGAAGCACGAGGTCGGCGCCTTCATCGAAGGAGGAAAGCGCGGCCAGCGCCTGTTCGAGTTCCAGCGCTCTGCGGCGCGCGATGACGTCGCCCTTTGCGGCGCGCTCGCACAAGCCAACGAGATGCAGCACCTCGCGCGGCAGAACGTTGCCGATGCCGGTGATGGCGCCAGTCGCGCCGCAGTTGACGAAACCGTGAAAGACCTGCGTGTCGACGCCCACCATAAGCGTCAGCGATGGATTGCGACCCGTGATGTGCTCGGCTGCATAGCGCAGCGAGTCCGCCCCGCCGAATTCCTTGAAACCGACAAGATGAGGATGGCGCGAACGGACATCGAAGAAGAGGTCCGCGCGAGTCTCGTAGCCGTAATAGGGGCTGTTGTAGATCACCGAGGGCAGATCGACGGCGGCGGCGAGCACCGCGTCAAAATGCGCGCGCTGCGCCGGGACGGACGAGCCCCGCGACAGGACGCGCGGAATGATCATGAGCCCGGCCGCGCCGCACCGCTTGGCGTGGGCGGCCAGCGCCGCCGCGCGGCGCGTATTCTGCGCGCCCGTGCCGACGATGACCGGCACGCCCGCCGCGACGAGCCTTTCGACGCCGGTCATACGCTCCTCGTCAGTAAGGAGCGGCCAGTCGCCCATCGAACCGCAATAGACGACGCCGGACATGCCGAGGCCGACCAGTTCCCGGCCCTTGCGCGCGAGAGCGTCAAAGTCTGGCTTGCGCTCGGCCGTGCAAGGCGTCATGAGCGCCGGAATCGTGCCAGTGAAAGGATTTGCGATCATTGCAGCCTCGCCTTCTCAAAAAGCCCTGTTCGAGCGAGATCATCTCACGCGAAACGCGGGATGTCTTGGCGGAAACTCAAGCCAGAACTTCGCGATCGGCAAGGCGGGCGGGAGGTTTACGAGATGGGGCCGCTTGAAAGGCTGCTTGCGGTCCTCGACCGGCCGCTTGTCTGCGACGAGCTTTTTGATGCGGTTCCCGATACGATCTTCTTCGTCAAGGACGCGGGTGGCCGCTATGTCGCGGCGAACCAGATTCTGGCGGAGCGAACAGGCCATGAGCGCAAGGAGTCTCTGATCGGCTTGACTGCCGATCAGGTCTTTCCGGGCGAACTCGGCCGGCGCATCGCCGCGCAGGACCTCGCCATCCTCAAAAGCGCCCGGTCGCTCAAAGGAGAGCTTGAGCTTCACCTATACCCGGACGGCGAACAAGGCTGGTGCCTGACGTGGAAGGAACCGCTGTTCGACCGACGCCGCGCCGTCGTTGGGCTTGTTGGGCTCTCGCGGGACATACGGCCCGCCAACGCCGCGCCGGACGAGACCGTTCATCTTTCGGCGGCCCTGCGCTACGCACAGGACCATCCGGCCTCGTCCTTGAAGGTGAGCGAACTCGCCGCGCGGGCAAAACTTTCTGCGTTCCAGTTCGACCAGCGCATTCGCGCTATGTTCGGGCTCTCGGCCGGGCAATATCTGACCCGGCTGCGGATCGATCAGGCCAGCGCGCGGCTGCGGCGAAGCGACGCCTCGATCAGCGACATCGCGTTCGATTGCGGATACGCCGACCAGACCGCCTTCACGCGGCAGTTCAAGAAAGTGGTCGGACTGTCTCCCGGCCAATATCGGAAGTTGCAGACTTAAGGCCCCCTTGCGCCACCCTGGTTCCCGAGCCTAGGATTCTGGACTCGCGGCATACGGAGACAGCGCTGGCATGGCGATCCTCGCGCTGGGCCTCATCATTTTCCTCGGTCTCCACTCGACGCGCATTTTCGCGGAAGGCGCGCGCAACGCCGCGATGACGCGCATTGGCGAGGGCCCATGGAAGGGCCTCTATTCGCTGCTCTCGATCATCGGCTTCATTCTCATCATCTGGGGGTTCGCTAGCGCCCGATGGGACGCTGCCCGCCTCTGGGAACCGGGAATCTTTTTCCGGCACCTGGCGCTGACTTTGATGTTGATCAGCCTCGTTCTTCTGGGTGGGTATTTCTTCAAAAAGAGCCACGTCGCGGTGGCGGTTCATCATCCGATGGTCTGGGCGGTCTTTGTTTGGAGCCTCGCGCATCTGCTCGCGAATGGATCAAGCGCGGACCTTCTGTTGTTCGGCGCCTTTTTTGTCTGGTCGGCGGCCGATCTATGGAGCGCTTATGGGCGCGACGCGGGCAAAGCCTATCCGACCCCCGATTGGAGCGCGACGGCGGGCGCCGTGGCGGTTGGCGTCGTCCTTTACGCGCTGCTCGTGGGGGGCCTGCACCTTTGGCTGTTCGGCGTGCCTCCGTTCACCTATTGAGGTCCGCTCCCCACGGAGAGCGACCCCGCTTAGCTGCCCGGAAACGCCATGGCCCTGCATCCCGACCGATTGCTCCCAGCCGACCCCGAGACGCGTCCCATCGCGCGGCGGCTCTACGAGGGCGTCGCGGCGCTGCCGATCCTTTCGCCTCATGGTCACACCGACCCGGCATGGTACGCGCAGAATCTGCCATTTCCCGATCCTGCCCAGCTCTTTGTCGTCCCGGACCATTACGTCTTCCGCATGCTCTACTCGCAGGGCGTCAAGCTCGAATCCCTCGGCGTTCCGAGCCGCGACGAGGGACCGACAGAGACGGACGGACGTGCGATCTGGCGCTTGTTCGCAAGGCATTTTCCGCTTTTCCGCGGCACGCCTACCCGCCTCTGGTTCGAACACGCGCTCGAGTCCATCTTCGGCATCGACGAGCGCCTTACGGAGGCGAATGCGGACCGGCTCTATGACCGCATTTCCGACGCCATCGCGCAGCCGGAGATGCGGCCCCGCGCGCTTTACGACCGCTTCAACATCGAGGCGATCTCGACGACGGACGGGGCGCTCGACGATCTCAGACATCACCGCGCGCTCCGCGAGAGTGGCTGGCATGGGCGGGTGCCGCCGACCTACCGCCCGGACTTCACCGTCGATCCGGATCGCGACGGCTTTCGCGAGAACGTCGCGCAGTTATGCGCTCTCGCGAAGGAGCCGGCGACCTGGGCGGGATATCGCGCCGCGCACCGCGCGCGCCGGGCCTTCTTCAAAAGTCTCGGGGCGACGGCGACCGATCATGGCCATCCCAGCGCCCGCACGGCTGACCTCGATCCCGGAACCGCCTCGGCCTTGTTCGACCGGGTTCTCAACGGTCCCGCTTCCGCCGAGGACGCCGAACTTTTCCGCGCACAGATGCTGACGGAGATGGCTCGCATGAGCCTTGAGGACGGGCTCGTCATGCAGCTTCATCCCGGCTCCGTGCGCAATCACAATCCTTTCGTGTTCGCTCGCATTCGGCGCCGACAAGGGCGCGGACATTCCGCAGCCCACCGACTATGTGCATGCGCTGAAGCCGCTGCTCGACCGCTTCGGCAACGATCCGCGGCTGACGCTCATCCTGTTCACTCTGGACGAGGCGCAATACGGGCGCGAACTTGCGCCGCTCGCGGGCCATTACCCCGCGTTGCGGCTGGGGCCGCCGTGGTGGTTTTTCGACAGCCCCGAGGGCATGCGGCGATTCCGCGAGACCGCCACCGAAACCGCGGGCTTCGCCAACACCGTCGGCTTCAACGACGACACCCGCGCCTATCTCTCGATTCCGGCGCGCCACGACATGGCGCGGCGGATCGACTGCGGCTATCTCGCGCGCCTTGTCGCGGAGCATCGCCTGGACGAAGACGAGGCGCACGAAGTCGCTTGGGACCTCGCCTATGGCCTCGCAAAGCGAGCCTACAAACTCTAAAAGCGGCTATACGGTTGCGACCGGCCGCGTGGATTGCCGCAACCCGGCCCTACATACTATTGCTTCCATAAGACCGCGACAGCAGGAGACGCCAGAATGGCCGACAAGACCAAGACCAAGACCAACGGCGCGGAAAAGCCTGCGCCAAAGCGGCCCCTGCGTTCGCGCCTGTGGTTCGACAATCCCGACAATCCGGGCATGACGGCGCTCTATATCGAACGTTACCTCAATTTCGGCCTGACTCCCGGCGAGCTTCGCTCCGGCAAGCCGATCATCGGCATCGCACAGACCGGCTCCGACCTTTCACCCTGCAACCGCCACCACCTCGAACTCGCCAAGCGGGTGCGCGACGGAATCCTCGCCGCCGGCGGCGTGCCCTTCGAGTTTCCGGTCCATCCGATCCAGGAGACCGGCAAGCGCCCGACCGCCGCGCTCGACCGCAACCTTGCCTATCTCGGCCTCGTCGAAATTCTGATGGGCTACTTCATCGACGGCGTGGTGCTCACCACCGGCTGCGACAAGACAACGCCCGCCTGCATCATGGCGGCGGCGACGGTGAACATTCCCGCCATCGTGCTCTCCGGCGGCCCGATGCTGAACGGCTGGCATCACGGCCAACGCACCGGCTCCGGCACCATCGTCTGGCAGGCGCGCTCCGACCTCGCCGAAGGCAAGATCGACTACGAGCAGTTCATGGAGATCGTCACCTCCTCAGCCCCGTCGGTCGGCCATTGCAACACGATGGGCACCGCCTCGACGATGAACGCAATCGCGGAAGCGCTCGGCATGAGCCTGCCCGGCTGCGCAGCCATCCCTGGGCCATATCGCGAGCGCGGACAGATCGCCTATGAGACCGGCAAGCGCATCGTCGACATGGTGTGGGAGGACTTGAAGCCCTCCGACATCCTGACGCGCGAGGCTTTCGAGAACGCCATCGTGGTGAACAGCGCCATCGGCGGCTCGACCAATGCGCCGATCCACGTCAACGCGATCGCCCGCCACATTGGCGTTCCGCTCTCGATCGACGACTGGGAAAAGATCGGCCACAAGGTGCCGCTGCTCGTGAACATGCAGCCGGCCGGCAAATATCTCGGCGAGGAATTCCACCGGGCGGGCGGGGTGCCGGCCGTGGTGCACGAACTCATGAAGAAGAAACTCATCCATGAAGCCGCGTTGACCGTGAACGGCAAGACGATGGGGGAGAATTGCGCGAAGACCGCCTCGGACGATGCGGACGTAATCTTCCCCGTCGAAAAGCCGATGCGGGAGGACGCGGGTTTCATCGTGCTCAAGGGCAACCTGTTCGACGACGCGATCATGAAGACCAGCGTGATCGACGCGGAATTCCGCAAGCGTTTTCTATCGAATCCCGAAAGACCTGGACGCCTTCGAAGGACGCGCGATCGTTTTCGACGGTCCGGAGGATTATCATCACCGCATCGACGATCCGGCGCTCAAGATCGACGAGCACAGCATTCTGTTCATCCGCGGCACGGGGCCGATCGGCTATCCGGGCGGAGCGGAAGTCGTGAACATGCAACCCCCGGCGGCGCTCATCAAGAAGGGCGTGCACGCCCTTCCCTGCGTTGGCGACGGGCGCCAGTCGGGCACCTCCGGCTCGCCGTCCATCCTCAATGCTTCGCCGGAAGCGGCGGCCGGCGGCGGCCTCGCGATCCTGAAGACCGGCGACAAAGTGCGCATCGACCTCAACAAACGCTCGGCGAACATCCTGATCTCGGACGCCGAATTGGCCGAGCGTCGCGCGGCGCTCGCGGCCCATGGCGGTTACGATTTCCCCAAGAGCCAGACGCCCTGGCAGCAGATCCAGCGGGAGATGGTGGCGCAGTTCGACGAGGGCATGGTGCTGAAGCCGGCAATCGCCTACCAGCGCCTCGCCCAGACAACGCCTGCGCCGCGTGACAATCACTGACGCGCGGCGATCGGCGGGAAAGATAAGCCGGCATTTTCTTGCCAAACCAGCCGACCGCCCTCATGCTGACGCAGGGGGGCGGTCATGCCGGACGCAAGACTAACGGATGCAGTCCGTGGAATGGCGGCCGGAATACCGGCGATCGGGAACTTTCGGAAGTTGCACTTTTTGGCGCCTAACCTCCTGAAAACATTCGATCACGGACAAAAGCGCGCGGGCTGTCTTTTTGCGGCCGCTCGGCCCTCGAACTGACCGCCGATTCCCTGCATCTGGCTCAAAGGCATCCATGACGGCCCCTTCGTCCGATAGGCCAATCGGTCCCCCAATCGACCCGCATCCCGCGAAGCGGCCCGACCGAACGACGATGAAGGGGCGGTGGATCACGCTCGCGCCGCTCGACGCCGAGGCCCATGCGAAAGATCTTTACGAAGGCGCGAATGGCGATGCGACGCGCGACGCCGTGTGGGACTATCTGTTCGACCCGCCGGGACGCAGTTTCGAAACCTTTCGCGCCGACATCGAGGCCAAGGCCCGCTCCGCCGATCCCATATTCTTCGCCATCCTCGACAATGCGACGGGGCGCGCTGTCGGCTATCAGACGCTCATGCGGATCGATCCCGCGAACCGCGTCATCGAGGTCGGCAACATTCTCTACACGCCCGCGATGCAGCGGACGGCGGGCGCAACAGAGGCGCAATATCTTTTCGCGCATTACGTTTTCGAAGACCTTGGCAATCGCCGCTACGAATGGAAGTGCAACGCCCTGAACGCGCCCTCCAAGCGCGCCGCGGAGCGCTTCGGGTTCACCTTCGAGGGCGTCTTTCGCCAGCACATGATCGTGAAGGGCCGCAATCGCGACACGGCCTGGTTCTCGATGCTCGATCACGAGTGGCCGGCGCGCAAAGCCGCTTACGAACGCTGGCTCGATCCTGCCAATTTCGACCCGCAAGGTCGGCAGAAGACGAGCCTTTCTTCTCTCATGCCGAGGTCCTGAGCCATGCCGACCGTCGCAGAAAAACGCCGCCGCTTCGCCGAACTTCATCAAGCGCCCGGCTGTTTCGTCGCGCCGAACCCGTATGACGTCGGTTCGGCGAAATACCTCGCTTCGCTTGGCTTTCCCGCGCTCGCGACCTCAAGCGCCGGAATGGCCTGGGCCATGGGTCTGCCCGACGGCGGCGTGCGCCGCATGGAGGCGCTGGCGCATATCCGCGACGTCGTCGCCGCCGTCTCCGTTCCTGTGAACGCGGACTTCGAGGCGGGGTTCGCCCGCGACTCTGAAGGCGTCTATGAGAATGTGAAGCTTTGCGTCGGAACCGGCGTGGCGGGACTTTCCATCGAGGACTATCCGGCCGAGGGCGGTCCGCTTTATGCGCTGAGCGAAGCGGTCGAGCGGCTGCGCTCGGCGCGCGCCGCAATCGATGCCACCGGCGAGACGGTTCTGCTCACCGCCCGCAGCGAGGCGATCTGGCGGCCAAACGCCGGTGGGCTGCCCGAGGCGCTGCGACGGCTCGAAGCCTTCGCCGAAGCCGGCGCGGACGTTCTGTTTGCGCCCGGCGTGAAAACCGCAGCCGAGGTTTCCGAAGTCGTGCGGGTTGCCGGCAAGCTGCCCGTCAACGTTGTGATGGGCGCGCCTGGTCTCACCCGGAAAGAGCTGGAGGACCTTGGCGTCAAACGGATCAGCACGGGCGGAGGGCTGGGGCGCGTCGCGTGGGGCGCCTTCATGAAGGCGGCTCGCGACATCGCGGAACAGGGACGCTTCGACGTGTTCGCCGGCGCCCCGCCCGCGACCGAGATCCAGGGCGCCTTCGGCAAGCCCGAGGCAGGTTGAACCGCCCATCAAACTCGCGAGGTTTCTCTTGGATCGTCGCCGCTTTCTTCTCGCCGCTTCGGTGGCGCTCCTTGGCGTTGCTTCGCCCGCCTTCGCGGCCGACTCCGTGCTCCAGCAGGCCATCGCCAGCGAGAGCCGATCCGCGACGTCCAAGGCGCGCGACATATACCGCCATCCCGAACAGTCGATGCTCTTCTGGGGACTGAAGCCGGGAGACACGGTCATCGAGGTCCAACCGGGTTCGGGATGGTGGACCGACATTCTGGCGCCCTACCTGGCTCAGACGGGAGGGCGCTATATCGCGGCCGGCGCGGATCTGAACGACCCGAACGTCAGCGAAGAGGATCGTAGGAATCGCGCCGCCTTTCAGGCCAAATACGAGGCTGACCCGAAGCGATACGGCCATGTCAGCATCGTCGGATTTGGGCCGAAGTCCGGCCCGCTCGCGCCTCCCGCCAGCGTCGATTTCGTTCTGGTCGCCCGGGAAGCCCACAACTGGGTCCGCAATGGCTTCATTCAGAAGGCGTTCGCGGACCTGTACGCTGCGCTCAAGCCGGGCGGCGTCATGGCGATCGAGGAGCACCGCGCGCCGGACGGCGCCGACCCCGCCAAAGGGGACGGCTATCTGTCCGAAGCCTATGTGATCGAGCAGGCGAAAAGGGCCGGCTTCACCTTGGCGGCGCGGTCGGAGATCAACGCCAATCCCAGGGACACCAAGGACTATCCGTTCGGGGTCTGGACATTGCCTCCCGTGCGGCGCTCCGCGCCGGCCGGCCAGCCCGCCAATCCAAATTTCGACCACCGGAAATATGATGCGATTGGCGAAAGCGACCGTATGACTCTGAAGTTCGTCAAACCCTGAAGAGCGCGGTTCCGGACGTAGGGGCCGTGAAAACCGCCGCAATCCAAGGGGTTTATCCCTCCGCGAGGCTCGGCTAGTCTACAGCCGACTCGCCGAGCTTCCGGCGGTGTTTCGCGAGCGGCTCACGCCAGGGGAAGACTGAGCATGTGGCAGGAATTCAAGGAGTTCGCCCTCAAGGGCAATGCGCTGAGCCTCGCCATCGGCGTGATCATCGGCGCGGCGTTCGGCAAGATCGTCGATGCGCTGGTCAATGATATCATCATGCCGATCCTCGGCATCGCGGGGAAAGCGGACTTTACGAACTATTTCATCCCCCTGTCCGATAAGGTCACCGCCAGCAACCTCGAGGACGCGCGCAAGCAGGGCGGCGTGTTCGCTTATGGCGACTTCATCACTGTGGTGATCAATTTTCTCATTGTCGCGGTCGCCCTGTTCCTCGCGATCAAAGGGATCAACGCGCTCAACCGAAAGCCGCCGGCGCCAAAGGAACCGCCGCCGCCGAGCGACGAGGTCGTGCTCCTGACCCAGATTCGCGACGAACTCGCAAAACGCGCCTGAGAGACGGGGCCCGGTTACGGACGTATCGCCGAGCGCCCCTCACACGGTCGCGCTGAGGCGCGCAAAGGCTCGGTCGAGATCGGCCTTCAGATCCTCGATGTCTTCAAGGCCAACGCTGAAGCGGAGCGTTGGGCCACCCGGCGCCCATCGCGTCGCGGTGCGGTAGGAGGTGCAATCGAACGGAACGACGAGGCTTTCGTAGCCGCCCCAGGAATAGCCGAGACCGAAAAGTTCGAGCGCGTCCAGGAAGGCCGCCACCGCCGTCTCCGACACCGGCTTCAGCACGACGCTGAAGAGGCCGGAAGACCCTTTGAAGTCGCGCTTCCAAAGCGCGTGGCCTGGATCGCCCGGCAGCGCGGGGTGGATCACCCGCAACACCTCGGGCCGTCCTTGCAGATAAAGCGCGAGCGCAAGGCCCTGCCGCTCAGCTTCGCGCAAACGCAGCTCCATAGTGCGAAGGCCGCGTAGCCCAAGGAAAACGTCCTCTGGCCCGGCTGGAATCGCCATCGAGTCCACGGTGCGTCTGAGAGGCTTGATCCAGGCGTCGTTGGCCGACACGAGGCCGAGAAGCAGATCCGAGTGGCCGGACAAATATTTCGTGCCCGCTTCGATCGCGAGGTCGACGCCATGCGAATGCGGCGGAAAGAAAAGCGGCGTCGCCCAGGTGTTGTCCATCATCACGCAAGCGCCGTGCGCGTGAGCGGCTTCGGCGATCGCGGGAATGTCCTGAACCTCGAAGCTCTGGGAGCCGGGCGCCTCGGTCAAAACCGCCTTGGTGTTTGGGCGCATGAGCGCCTCGATCCCCGCGCCAATCAGAGGATCGTAGTAGGTCGTCTCGACGCCCATCCGCTTCAGCGTCGTGTCGGCGAAGTTTCGGGCGGGCGCGTAAGCCGAATCGGTGATGAGGAGATGATCGCCGGCGCCGAGCGCGGTCATCATGGCGACGACGATGGCGGCAAGCCCCGAGGGAACGAGAATCGTTCCCGCCGCCCCCGCGATGTCCGTCCAGGCGGAAGTCAGCGCATCCGTGGTCGGCGTGCCATGCGTGCCGTAGGTGTAGCGCTGGTCGCGGCTCTTCAGTGTGGCGGCGTCCGGATAAAGCACCGTCGAGCCGCGAAACGGCGGCACGTTGACAAAACCCTGCGACTGCTCGACGTCGCGCCCGAGTTGCACGAGGCGCGATCGGCTTCGGAGGGAGGCGCGGGTTTCGGGGCTGAGTTTGGTCATCGCAGCCGCTTATAGCGGCCGTCGCTTGCGTGGGTCCATGCCCAGGGCGCAGTCCGATCGACCCAAAAATTTGACTCCCCGCTCGCGCTCCCGACAATGCCGCGGGCTGACGCGCAGCGCGTCCCCATCCATCCGGAGATCTCTGATGCAACCGATATTCGTCCGGCTTGCCGCTCTGGCGCTCGGCGGCCTCATGGCTCTTCCCGCCGGCGCAGGCACCCTCGATCAGGTGAAGGCGCGAGGCGAACTCGTCTGCGGCTCCAACACTGGCCTCGCCGGCTTTGGATTGCCCGACAGCCAGGGCGTCTGGAAGGGGCTGGACGTCGACGAATGCCGGGCGCTCGCGGCGGCGATCTTCAACGACCCGAATAAGGTGAAGTTCGTTCCCATCAACGCCAAGGACCGGCCAACCGTGCTCGCCTCGGGCGAAATCGACGTCCTGATCCGGAACACGACCTGGACGCTGTCGCGCCAGACCGGCGGCATGTTCTTCACCGGCATCAATTTCTACGACGGTCAGGGCTTCATGGTGAAGAAGTCGCTTGGCGTCGATTCGGCGTTGAAGCTCGGCGGCGCCTCGGTCTGCGTGCAGCAGGGCACCACCACGGAACTCAACCTCGCCGACTTCTTCCGCACACACGCCATGAAGCTGGAAACCGTGGTCTTTGCAACGGACGCCGAGGCGACGAAAGCCTATGATTCAGGACGTTGCGACGCCTACACGACCGACGCATCCGGCCTTTACGCTGAACGCCTCAAGATGACGAATCCGGACGACAACATCGTCCTGCCGGAAATCATCTCCAAGGAACCGCTAGGACCCTCCGTTCGGAAAGACGACGTGCAATGGTTCCAGATTGTGCAGTGGACCCACTACGCCCTCGTCACCGCCGAAGAGCTTGGCGTGACGCAAGCCAATGTCGATGACATGCTGAAATCGCCAAACCCCAACATCCGCCGGCTGCTCGGCGTCGAAGGCGACTACGGCCAGCAAATGGGCCTCACCAACGACTGGGCCTATCGGATCATCAAGGCGGTCGGCAATTACGGCGAAATCTTCGAACGCAATGTCGGCATGGGCTCGCCGATCAAGATCAAGCGTGGCCTCAATGCGCTGTGGGACAAGGGCGGCCTGCAGTACGCGCCGCCGATCCGGTGATACGCGGACGGCGCCAGAGGGGCGACTATCCGTCGCCGCCAAAGCGAAGATCTCCTTCGCCTCCCGGACACCGCGCAACGCGTGCGGGCCCAGCGACGTAAGGCGGATATCGCCTCCCGAGGCCGCGGCTGCGAATTCCGGCGAGACGAGCAGCGTGCGCCCGAGCGGCTCGCAGAGCGCTTCAATGCGCGCCGTCTCGTTGACCGCCGGGCCGATGACGGTGAAGTCGAGCCGATCCGTTGCGCCGACGTTGCCGTAAAGGACTTCGCCGAGATGCAGCGCAAGATCGACGGCGGCTCCCGGCAAGCCCGCCGACGCCCGCGACGCGTTCACCGCATCCAGGTTTCGCGCCGCCTCGATGGCCGCGTCCAGCGCCCGCCGGCAGACTTGCCCCTGATCCGCGCTGGTGACCGGGAAGATCGCGAGCATGGCGTCGCCGACGAATTTCAGCACCTGTCCGCCCCGCTCACGCAACGCCGCCGCGAGCGCCTCGAATATGTCGTTCAACAGCGCCACCACGACCGCGCCCGGAACGGAATCGCTGATGCGGGTGAAACCTCGTATGTCGGCGTACCAGATCACGGCGCGCAGGCTCTCGACCGAGCCGCGCGTGACCGCGCCCGCGTGGACGCGCGCGCCGGCGTCCTCACCGAGATAGGTTCCGAGAAGTCCCGATGCGATAACATGGCCTGCATGGGCCTTCATTGCCAGCGACAGCGCCGGCAACGTCGCCCGCAGCACCGTGAGATCATCCTCGTCGAAGCCGCCTCTACGATCGCTCACGAACGAATAGATGATGCCGCTCCCCTGAGAGCGATCGCGCCCATGGCCTTCGCCGTAAACGAAAAGATAGGCGACATAGTCCGTCCCGCCTTGCTCGAAAAACTCCTCGAGCGCTTTGAAGTCGCGCTGGTCCGGGCCCGCCTCGAGGCGTCGCCGCATCCACGGATTCGGCTCGCCGTTCTCCGCCCGGTCCGTCAAGTTGCGCAAGGGACTCGCGAGCCAGATCGTATCCTCGCCCGAGGGATGGGCATATCGCTCCGGTCCGATCGCGTTTCGCTCTCTCAGCCAGAGGCAACCATAGCCGGCCCACTGCGGGTGTAGCGTCTCCATCGCAACGTAGGCTCGCCACAGGGGCAGGCGCTCCGCGATCAGGCGCTGGCAATAACCATCGAACAGGTCCTCCGCGGCGGCGCCCCGCAGGCCCTGAGTCACCGCCCAGATGTGGAGATCGACGATACGACGCCCGAGCGCGTCGTCGAAACTCCGGAGGGAAACTCGGCTCAGAGCGTCGGGCGGGTCAGCAGAGGCCATGGCGAGAGTGTGGCTTCAGACGCAGCGACGAGCAAGAGACACCAGGGGGCAAGAGACGCAAGGGGGCTTCAGCGCCAGAGGAACGGCGGCGGGATCGAAGCGCCCGCGATTTCCTCGCGGGCGACCGCCCAAAAGGCGCGCACCGCCTCCTTCACAGGCGCCGTCTCGCGGCCGAGAACCTTGTAGATCAGCCCGGCGTCGTTTGGCAGCGAGCAGGCGCCGTGCGCGAGTCCGCGCTCCAGATCGACGCCGGCGCCGACACGCGCCGCGACGCGGTCGGCGCTCGCCTTTGGCGTCAGCAAGAGCACGTTAGCGAAGACGTCGAAAGACTCCATGACGCCCGTTTGCCGGGGCGACGCTTCGGCCGGATCGAGCACGAGCCGCTCGCTCATAAGCAGCGTCCGATCCGGGCGGCGGGCCTCGAGCTCCAACGCCATTAGCGTGACCGCAAGGCTCTCGTCTACGCGATGGTGCTTGCGGCCGGGTTGCGCGATCTCCGAATAGAGGAGGGTGGCCGTTGGCGCGATCGTGATGCGCGAGCGGCTCGAGAAACGCGCGCCGCGATGCAGGATCAAGGGATCGGGCAGAAATTCGAGATAAGCGCCGTCCTCGAGCGCGAAGGTCTGGGTCATGAGCCCGAAATTCGCATCCATCGCATGGACCTTGGTCGCGGACTGTGTCGTCACATGCGCCCGCGCGCCAGCCTTCACGACAATGTCCGTGTGCAGCCGGTCGCCCTGCAGCACGCAGCCGGTGGAGGTGATCATGAAGACCCACGGCATGTCCGCCATCGCGGCGTCGCAGTGGAGCGCGCGGCTCACGAGACAGGGCGTGCGTCGTTCGAGATCCGCGAGAATTGTGCGCGATCCGCGCCGCTCGAAGCCGAGCTTGAGCATCCCTCGCTTTCCGACGACGCCGCTGCGCATCTGCGGCGGTTCGTCCTGAAATGCGACGAACTCCGGGCCGGGCGCTTCCTCGGCGAAGGGTGCGGGCGCGGCGGTGAAATCTCGTTCGAGCGCCCCAATCACTCCGCGGCGCGCTCCTGCGGCTTCAGATCGAACAGGAGGTCGGTGCGGATGAGATCGACAAGTTCGGGAATGCCCTCGCCGGTCTTGCAATTGGTGAACAGGAACGGCTTTTCGCCGCGCATGAATTTCGAGTCGCGCTCCATCACTTCGAGGCTCGCCCCGACATAGGGCGCGAGATCCGTCTTGTTGATGACAAGAATGTCGGACTGCGAGATTCCGGGGCCGTTCTTGCGCGGAATTTTGTCGCCCGCCGCGACGTCGATCACGTAGATGAAGAAATCCACCAGCGCCGGCGAGAAAGTGAGCGTGAGATTGTCGCCGCCGCTTTCGATCAGGACGAGATCTCCGTCAGGGAAACGCGCCTCCATGTCTTCGACGGCGGCGAGGTTCATGCTCGGGTCCTCGCGCACCGCCGTGTGCGGGCACGCGCCCGTCTCGACGCCGATGATGCGTTCTTCCAGCAACACGCCTTTGAGCGTCCGCTGCACGTGCTTGGCGTCCTCCGTCGTGACGACATCGTTGGTGATGATGAGCACCTTGACGCCGAGATCGAGCAGGCGCGGCGTGATCGCTTCCACGATCGCCGTCTTTCCTGAGCCAACCGGGCCGCCGATGCCGATGCGGGTTATCTTTTTCATGCGATCCGTCCGTCAATTCATGAAGAGACGCACATGCGCTTTCACGTGCACCGCCGCAAGCACTTC
Organism: uncultured Alphaproteobacteria bacterium; assembly: GCA_963824465.1. Lineage (GTDB taxonomy): Bacteria > Pseudomonadota > Alphaproteobacteria > Rhizobiales > Beijerinckiaceae > Roseiarcus. The sequence goes on along the minus strand of CAWGPL010000010.1, from coordinate 96,381 downwards.
CGTCATCGGCGCGAAGCCGCGCATCGCGCTGAGCGGCGTCGCGACGGCGCGCTCATAGAGCCGATCCGCCTCGCCGCCGAGCGTGTACAGCATGGTCTGCGTCTCCACATGACCAATCCGCATAAGGCGAATCGCGGAACTGAGGATCGCTGAGGAGACGCCGTAGTGATGCGCGACGAAAGCCTCGCGCGCCGAGAGGCCTTGCGAGGCAAAGGTCACCGCGAGCGCAATCGGGTACGCGCCCGGCGTCGCGCCGTCCTCGATCCGCTCCCGCCAGGCCTGAACAAGCGGCGCGCCCGTCACTTGCGCGGAAAGCTCCGCCGCCTTGCGACCCATGCGCGTCGACATCAGCCGATGCTCGCTCGACAGTTTGCGCGCGATCACGAGCCTGTCGATGCGCGCGACGTCCTCCAGGTCCTCCTCGCAGGCGGCGCGATGCGCGTGGATGAGCGCCACGCCGTCGCCGGTCGCGGCTTGTTCCGTCGCGGTTCGCGCAAAGCCAAGCAGCGTCGCCGCGTTCGTCACGACACGGGTGTGGATCGCCGATTCAAGCCCGTTCGAGAAGGCGAAGCCCCCGACCGGAAAGGCTTGCTCGCCAAACTGCAGCAGTCGGGCGAGGCGTGCGGCCTCGCTCACGAGAGCCGGCGCCCGGCTGCGCGTCTCGTCGGCGCTAGATGGCGCGACAAGACGGCTCAATGCTCGTGCGAATGCGCGCGCCCGTGGTCGTGGTCATGCTTATGCTCGTGCTCCTGGGTATGGCTGTGGACCGGTCCCTCGGCTCCGCCGAACAGGCGGCGCGACTCGTGCGGCGCGAGGTAAGGCACGATTTCGGCGCCGGGCGCGAAGTCATAGGCGATGTTCTCGAAGCGATGCGTCTTCATCACCGACGCCATGACCTTGCGGTCGACGGTCAAAGGCACATAGACGCGATCGCCCTTCACCAGCGCGGGCCAGTGCTGATTGCCGAGCGCGTGGCCAAGCTCCACGCAAGTCCGCATCATAAGCTCGGGAGACTCGGCGGCAAGCGCGTCGAGATGGATGACCATCACCTCCCGCAGGGTGATCTTTGCGACCACCGCGCGTTTCGCGTTGCTCGTCCCAAAGCAAGATGTCGCCATCGCGCAGGAATGCGCCGCGGTCCAGCGAGACAGCGATCTCGAGCCCGCTCTCGGTTTTCTTGCGGAACCGGTTTTTTTGCGCCTCCCAATGATCGAGCGCGAGCCCATCGGCGCTACCTGCCGCGATGCGCTCCGCCCATTGCGGATCGGCTTTGTTGCCGAGAACATGTTCGATGAGGATCATGGCTTGTTCCTGAAAACAGAATTAGGCCGTAGCCGTCATTTGCAAGGAACGAAGTGACGAAGCAATCCTGAGATCCCGAGGCGACCTGGGCTCTGGATCGTTTTCGCGCACCCTCGCAATGACGCGGCGACGGCGCCTAGCTGAAGAAATACTTCTGGTTGAGGGTGATCGTGACAAGCGGCGCAACGGTGGCGTGCACGCCGTCGACCATCACCGCGAAAGTTTCTGGCGACACTTCGATTTCGGGCGTCCCCGAATTGCGCACCATGTCCTTCTTGCCGATCTTGCGGGTGTTCTTCACCGCGACGATCTGGCGCTTCAACTCCAGCTTCTTATGCACGCCGGCGTCAAACCCGGCCTGCGACAGGAAGGTGATGTTGTTCGCGGGCAGCGCGAGCCCGTAAGCCCCGAACATCGGACGATAGTACACAGGCTGCGGGGTCGGCAGCGAGGCGTTCGGATCGCCCATCAGCGCCCATGAGATCGTCCCGTTCTTGATGATGATCTTCGGCTTGGCGCCGAAGAATCCCGGCTCCCAGAGAACGAGGTCGGCGATCTTGCCGACTTCGACCGAACCGAGCACGTGCGACACGCCGTGCGCGATCGCCGGGTTGATGGTGATCTTGGCGACATAGCGCAGCACGCGGAAATTATCGTTGCCCGGGGCGTCTTCCTTGAGCTTGCCGCGGCCGGTCTTCATGGCGTCCGCCGTCTGGATCGCGCGCAGCCAGCATTCGCCGATGCGGCCCATCGCCTGCGAGTCGCTGGAGAACATCGAGATCACGCCCATGTCGTGCAGCACGTTCTCGGCGGCGATCGTCTCGGCGCGGATGCGGCTCTCGGCGAAAGCGACGTCGGAGGGGATATCCGGATTGAGATGGTGGCAGACCATGATCATGTCGTAGAGTTCGGCCTGCGAATTGATGCCGAAGGGCAGCGTCGGATTGGTCGACGACGGCAGCACGTTCGGCAGGCCCGCAACCTTGATGATGTCGGGCGCATGGCCGCCGCCCGAACCTTCGGTGTGGAAGGAGTGGATTGTGCGCCCCTCGAAGGCGTCGATCGTCTCCTCGACGAAGCCCGACTCGTTGAGCGTGTCGGTGTGCATGCAGACCTGCACGTCCATTTCGTCGGCGACCGTCAGGGCCGAGCGCAGCACTGCCGGCGTCGTGCCCCAGTCCTCGTGGCATTTGAAGCCGCAAGCGCCTGCCTCGATCTGTTCGATCAGCGGCGCCCTTGCGTGGCCGTGCCCTTTGGCGAGCAGGCCGATATTGACCGGCATTCCTTCCGCCGCCCGCAGCATCGCGGAGATGTTATAGGACCCTGGCGTCACGGTCGTGGCGTTCGAGCCGTCGGTCGGGCCGGTGCCCCCTCCGATGAGAGTCGTCGTGCCGTTGGAAAGCGCGGCCTCAGCCTGCTGGGGCGAGATGAAATGGATGTGCGTGTCGATGCCGCCGGCGGTGAGGATCAGATGCTCGCCCGAAATGGCGTCGGTCGCCAGCCCGACTTCGAGGCCGGGGGTGATCCCGTCCATTGTCTGCGGATTTCCGGACTTGCCGATGGCGCAGATCTTGCCGTCCTTGATTCCGACGTCGGCCTTCACGACCCCGAGCATAGCGTCGATGATCGTGACGTTGGTGATGACGAGGTCGGGCGCGCCCTTGCTGCGGGTGATCTGGTTGTCCATCCCCATGCCTTCGCGCATCGATTTGCCGCCGCCGAAGACGACCTCGTCGCCGGGCGGGCCACGCAAGTCGCGCTCGATCTCGACGAAGAGATTGGTGTCGCCAAGGCGCACGCGGTCGCCGGTCGTCGGCCCGTACATTCCGACATATTCGGCGCGGGAAATCTGAGCCATGGCCCCTCTTACCTCGATGAACGCGAACTAAGCGTTCGATATCGTGCCCACCTGATTTCCGCCCCGCTAGCGACCGGCGCGGAGAGCGCCCGGCTCTAGCCGGCCGGCGGCGCGGACTTGAAGCCTCGCTCGGCCGCGCGCTTCAGGGCCTTCGCCTTGTTCGCGTCGCCGGTCTTGCCCACAGTTTCGCCGTCGACGAGATTGTTGAATCCGTAGACGCCGCGCTTGCCCTGATACGGCACAAGCCTCACCTCGCGCTCGTCGCCAGGCTCGAAGCGGAGCGCGCTGGCGGCCGGAATGTTGAGATGGCAGCCGAAGGCGGCGGCGCGGTCGAATTCGAGCGCGGGGTTCACCTCGAAGAAGTGAAAATGCGAGCCAACCTGCACCGGCCGGTCGCCGGTATTGCGGACTTTTAGGGTCGTCACCTTGAGATGCTCATGAAACACGACCGGCGCGGAGGCGCAGACATACCCGCCGACGTCGATCTGGTATTTCGCGGGGTCCTCGTTCGCAGGCACTGTCGGACCCGCCTTGACTTCGGCCATGCGGCGTTTCCTTCCCGGCTTATTGGATTGGCGAGTGCACGGTGACGAGCCGGCTGCCGTCGGTGAACACCGCCTCGACCTGAACCATTGGGATGAGGTCGCCCACGCCGTCCATAACATCGTCTTTGGTCAGGATCTTGCGCGCTTCCTGCGCCGTCTCTTCGATCGTCTTGCCTGAGCGTGCGCCGTCCATAGCGGCGGCTGAAATGACAGCCACGGCTTCGGGATAATTGAGCTTGATGCCTTTGGCCCTCCGCTTCAGCGCCACGTCCGCCATCATGTAGATCAGTAACTTATCCAGTTCGCGTGGCGTAAGCTGCATCGCCGCCCCTTCCGGCCGACCCCTCGAAAGCTGGCCGGGACGCTAGAGCAATTCCCAAGCGCCTGCAACGGTCGGCGGATGGCTTCACGCCTTGCGCGGCGGCCGGCGCCGTTCTAGACGAACCCACGGCCGAATTGGCCTTTTTTGACCAGATTGCTCGCGAATCCGCGCTCTTCCCGTGACAAAGATCCCCTCGCTTGGCGCTTTCCAGCGCGTCGTCGTCAAAGTCGGCTCCTCGTTGCTGGTCGATTCAGGGCGCGGCGCGATCAAGGAAGCCTGGCTTGAGGCGCTGGCGGAGGACATTGCGGCGCTCCATAGACGCGGCGCCAATGTCCTCGTCGTATCCTCGGGCGCGATCGCGCTCGGCCGCACCGTGGCGGGCTTGCCGAAACGCGCGCTGAAGCTGGAGGACAGCCAGGCTGCCGCCGCCATCGGCCAGATCGCGCTTTCGAGCGCCTGGTCGCAGGCTCTGGCGCGCCGCGGGATCGTCGCGGGGCAGATCTTGCTGACGCTGCAGGATACAGAGGAACGGCGCCGGTATCTCAACGCCCGCGCCACGCTGGAGCGACTCATCGGACTGCGCGCCGTGGCGATCATCAACGAGAACGACACAGTCGCAACCAGCGAGATCCGCTACGGCGACAACGACCGCCTTGCCGCCCGGGTCGCCACCATGGCGAGCGCTGACCTCCTGATCCTGCTTTCGGATGTCGCGGGCCTTTATGATCGCCCGCCCTCGGACAATTCACAGGCGAAACTCCTGCCGGTCGTCGAGCGGATCACGCCGGAGATCGAGGCGATGGCCGGGGGCGCCGCTTCGCTCCTGTCGCGCGGCGGCATGCGCACGAAGATCGAGGCCGCCCGCATCGCGACGGGCGGCGGCACGCATATGGTGATCGCGGACGGGCGGGTCGCCCATCCCGTCGCACGGGTCGCTGAAGGAGGGCGCTGCACCTGGTTCCTGACGCCGTCCAATCCCGTGACGGCCCGGAAAATCTGGATCGGCGGCTCGCTGGAGTTGAAAGGGGCGGTTTTCGTGGACGCGGGCGCGGCGCAAGCGTTGGCGACCGGCCGGAGCCTGCTGCCTGCGGGCGTGACCCGGGTCGAGGGCGTCTTCTCGCGCGGCGACTGCGTGGCGATCCGCGACCAGAACGGCGCGGAGATCGGACGGGGCCTCATCGCCTATGACGCGCTTCACGCCGAGCGCATCCGCGGCCGGAACTCTCGCGACATCGCGCAAATCCTCGGCGTCGCGGGCCGGACCGAGATGATCCACCGCGACGATATGGCGCTCACCGAGCGGTGAGCCATTCGCCGCCTTGGCTGAAAGCGGCGCGCCGGGGCATAAGGCGGGCGATGGCCCGCCGCTTCCCTCGCCTCTATCGGGATCGCTGATGATCCTCACGCCCCGCGCCGCAATGGAGGCCGTCGCGCGCGTGGCGTCCCGCGCCAACACCCAGGAGTTCAGCCTCGTCCTGCTGGCGATCCTGGTCGGCGTGATTGCCGGCGTCGCGGTCGCGGTGATGACGACTCTGGTCAACGCGGCGCATATGCTGATCTATGGCATCCCCTTCGACGTGCATTTAAGCGCGGCCGAAAAAGTGCCGCCGCTGGCGGCTTTCACGGCGCTGCCGCTGGCGGGGCTGATGCTTGGCGGCATCGACTTCTGGCGCGCGCGAAAGAAGGCGGCCCCCACGGTCGACCCGGTGGAGGCGAATGCGTTGCGCGGCGGGCGCATGTCGCTGAGCGGAAGCCTGCTGATCGCCCTCCAGACCGTGCTTTCGAACGGCGCCGGCGCCTCGGTCGGTCTGGAGGCGGGTTATGCCCAGATCGGCGCCGGCGTCGCCTCGAAGCTCGGCCTCAACGTCAGTCTGCGCCGGCAGGATCTCAGGATGCTGGTCGGCTGCGGCGCCGGCGGGGCGATCGCCGCCGCTTTCGGGGCGCCGCTCACCGGCGCCTTCTACGCGTTCGAACTCATCATCGGCGTCTATTCGCTGGCGAACGCGGTGCCCGTCTTCGCCGCGACGCTCGCCGCGAGCCTCACCGTCAAGGCGATCATCGGCGCGCCCTATGTGATCGAGGTTCCGAGCGTCCCCAATCTCAACTTCGACCACATCTTCGCCCTCATAGGGCTCGGCCTCGTGGCGGCCGCGGTCGGGGTCGGCGCGATGCGGGCGGCGGCATGGATCGAGCGCGGCTTCCACGCCATCGTGCGCTGGCGATTTCTGCGCCCTGTGGTCGGCGGCGTCATCATCGCCACGCTGGCCCTCTACACGCCGCAGGTTCTGGGCGCCGGACACGGCGCGCTGGGGCTCGACTTCTACTGGCCGCTGACCGCGCGCGAACTGACCCTCCTCATCCTCATCAAGTTGACGGCAAGCCTCGTCTCGCTCGCCTCGGGCTTTCGCGGCGGCCTGTTCTTCGCTTCGCTCTTCGTCGGCTCGCTGCTCGGCAAACTCTACGGCATCGGGATCGACGTCGTTTTTCCCGGTCTCGGGCTCGACGCGATCACCTCAACCCTGGTGGGCATGGGCGCGCTTTCGACCGCCATTGTCGGCGGCCCGCTGACCATGGCGTTCCTCGTGCTCGAGAGCACTGGAAACCTGAGCGTGGCGGGCGGCGTGCTGGCGGCGTCGTTCGCAACGACCCTCGCGGTGCGCGCGACCTTCGGCTATTCCTTCACCACCTGGCGCCTGCACCTGAGGGGCGAGACGATCCGCGGCGGGCAGGATGTCGGCTGGCTGCGCGACCTCACCGTCGCCAAGATGATGGTCCCCTCGCCGCCGACCTTTCCCGCCGAGGAGAGCGTGCGCGCCTTCTGCGACAGTCATCCGCTCGGCAGCGCCAACACCATCGTCGCGGTGGGCGAGGACGGGCGCTATCACGGGGTTCTGAATGTGGCGGAGGCGCACGCCATTCCCCTGAAGGAGGGCGACGACGGCGGCCCCGTCGGCCTCATCGCCCGCCTGCCGGCGACGACGCTGCACCCCGACGACGACATCCGCGCCGCGCTCGCGCTCTTCGGCGAGTTGCAGAGCGACAAACTCGCCGTCACAGCGCGCGAGACCGGGCAGGTTCTCGGCACGCTGTCCGAGGCTTTTGCCGCGCGTCGTTACGCGCAGGAAACGGACGGCGCCATGCGCGGCGTGCTTGGAGGCGGCTGAGCGGCGCCTACCGCCGCAGCGCCGCCAGTTCGGCGCAGGGCTCGGCCGCGAAAACGCATTGGCGCCCTGAAAAGACGCCCCGGCCGCCCGCCATGCCGTAGCTCACCTGGCTGACGCGGCCGTTGGTCATCACGAGCCGCACCTCGCAAGGCTCGCTGCCGCGCAAGGTCGCAAAATCGAGGCCCGCCGCCCACGGCGGCGTGTCGCTCTCGCTGACGCCGGGATAAGTCCAGATTTCGGTCGCCTGTGCGGCGGGGCGTCGACCCGCCGGCTCGCCCATGCAGGCGAGGATCTGCTTCTTCCCGAGCCCGATCATCGTCGCCTGCGCCAACTGGTCGGGCTCGGGCGGCGTCGCGCAGGAGGAGAGGGCGAGGCTGGCGAGGCCTGCCGCCGAAAAAAACAGGCGCGCGCACTCCCTTCTGCGCTCGTGGGAGAGAGGTTGGGGGCGAGGGGTGGGCGCCCCAGCTGCCCCGTCCCTCCTCCGGTCGGCTCCGCGACTCCTCGTCTTCCGTCATAGGGCGCCCATAAGGGCGCCCGTCGATCGGCGGGCTATCGGGAAGGGAATACGCGACTCTCTCACCGCTTGGCCGAGGATGTCTTCGCGGGCTTTTTCTTTGCAGCAGCCTTCTTTGCCGGCGCCTTTTTGGCGGTCTTGCGAGCCGCCGGCTTGGCGACCGCCTTTGCTGGCGCGGCCTTTTTGGTCGTCGCTGTCTTTGCCGTCTTCGCCGCGACTCGCCTTGCAGCGGAAGGCTTGCCTTCGCGCTCGGCCAAAAGGTCGAGCGCCTCGCTCAGCGAAATCGAATCCGGCGGCGTCGACTTCGGAATGTTGGCGTTGACCTTGCCCCAATTCACATAAGGCCCGAAGCGGCCGTCGCGCACCGTGACCGCACCGCCGCCTGGATGATCGCCCAGAACGCGGCCGCCTCCGCCGCCCCCTGCCGCCTTCGCGGCCAGAAGCTCCACAGCGTCGGTTAGCGTCACCGCCGCCGGATCGGTCCCCTTCGGGATGGTCGCGTTGATCTTGCCCCAGTTCACGTAAGATCCGAACCGGCCCTGCTTGACGCTGACCTTGCCGCCTTCCGGATGCTCGCCAAGCTCCCGCCCCGCGCCGCCGCCGAAGCGCGAGCCGCCAGCGCCGCTTTCCTTGGCGACAATAAGGTCAATGGCGCGATTGCCGCCAATCTCCAGCACGTCGTCGTCGCGCCCGAGATTGGCGTAGATCTTCCCATGCTGAACATATGCGCCGTAACGCCCGATTCCCGCGAGAATCGGCTCGCCGCTCGTCGGATGTTTCGCGACTTCGCGCGGCAGCGACAACAGCGCGAGCGCCTTTTCGAGCGTCACGTCGTCCGGCTTCAGGCCACGCGGCAGCGAGGAGCGGCGCGGCTTTTCTTCCGAACCTTTTTCGGCCTCGCCTTCCTGCACATAGTCGCCGAAACGCCCCGAGCGGAGCGTGATCTCCTTGCCATTCTCCGGGTTCTCGCCGAGCACCCGCACGCCGGGCCGGTCGCCCTCGCCGCTCTCTGCGCCGGTCGGCGAAAGCACGCGCGTAAATGTGCATTCGGGATAGTTCGAGCAGCCAATGAAGGCCCCGAACTTGCCGAGCTTTAATGACAATTGCCCCTTGTGGCAGACCGGGCAGAGGCGCGGGTCGGCGCCGTCGCCCTTATCCGGAAAAATATGCGGCCCAAGCAGATCGTTCAGGGCGTCGAGCACCTGCCCGGTGCGCAGATCCTTGATGTCGCCGACCGCGCCCGAAAAATCGTCCCAGAATTCGCGCAACAGCGCCTTCCAGTCGATCTCGCTGTTGGAGACGAGGTCGAGCTTTTCCTCAAGATCCGCGGTGTAATTATATTCCACGTATTTGGCGAAGAACGCTTGGAGGAAAGCGGTGACGAGCCGACCCTTGTCCTGCGGGATCAGCCGTTTCTTCTCGATGCGCACATAATCGCGGTCGCGCAGGACGGCGAGCGTCGAAGCGTAGGTCGACGGTCGGCCGATGCCGAGCTCCTCCATGCGCTTGACCAGCGTCGCCTCGGTGTAGCGGGGCGGCGGCTCGGTGAAATGCTGGTCGGCGTCGATCCGCTCCTTCGTAAGTTGCTCGCCCTCCCGCATCGCGGGCAGCCGGCTGGATTCCTCGTCCTCTTCGTCGTCCTTGCCTTCCTGATAGAGGGCGAGGAAGCCGGGGAAACGGACAACCTGGCCGGTCGCTCGGAAATCGAGCTTTCGCGAGCCCGCCTGAGCAAGAATGTCCACGGTGGTCCGCTCAAGCTCGGCGCTCTCCATCTGGCAGGCGATGGTGCGAGTCCAAATCAGTTCGTAAAGCTTGGCCTGCTCGGGTTCGAGATGACGAGCGACGTCGCGCGGGCGGCGCGTCATATCCGTCGGGCGGATCGCCTCATGGGCTTCCTGTGCGTTCTTGGCCTTCACGGAATAGCGGCGTGGCGCGGATGGGACGTATTTGTCGCCGAAATCCTTGCCGATGACCCGCCGGGCCGACGCCACCGCCTCAGGCGCGAGGTCGACGCCGTCGGTGCGCATATAAGTAATGAGTCCGACCGCGCCTTCGCCGACGTCCACGCCCTCATAGAGCCGCTGCGCAATCTGCATCGTTCGGGCCGGAGCAAGCCCGAGTTTGCGCGAGGCTTCCTGCTGCAGGGTCGAGGTCGTGAAGGGCGGATAGGGGTGGCGCTTGACGGGCTTCGATTCAACGCCCGCGACCGAGAATTTGGCGGTCTCCAGCGCGGCCTTGAAGCCGTCGGCCTCGGCGCCCGAGCCAATATCCAGCCGGTTGATCTTCTTTCCATCGGCGCCGACAAGCCGGGCCGTGAAAGGCGCCTGGGCCTCGGTCAGGAGGTGCGCGATGATCGACCAGTATTCGCGTGCGACGAAGCGCTCGATCTCCAGTTCGCGGTCGCAGACGATTCTGAGCGCCACCGACTGCACCCGGCCGGCCGAGCGCGCGCCGGGAAGCTTCCGCCACAGCACGGGCGAAAGCGTGAAGCCGACGAGATAGTCGAGCGCCCGGCGCGCCTTGTAGGCGTCGACCAGCGCCTCGTCGATCTCGCGCGGATGGCGCATCGCCTCGAGGATCGCGTCCTTGGTGACGGCGTTGAAAACAACGCGGTCGACGCGCTTGTCCTTGAGAAGCTTCTTCTTTTCCAGAATTTCGTGGATATGCCAGGAGATCGCCTCGCCTTCGCGGTCGGGGTCGGTCGCCAGGATGACCCGATCGGCGTCCTTCACGGCGACGCCGATTTCGTTCAGCCGCTTGCCGGCCTTCGGGTCGACTTCCCAACGCATGGCGAAATCATGATCCGGATCGACCGAGCCATCCTTGGCTTCGAGATCGCGCACATGGCCGAAAGACGCGTAAACGTCGTAATCCTTGCCGAGATACTTGTTGATGGTCTTTGCCTTGGCCGGCGATTCGACAATCACAACCTTCATTTGTAAGTGTGTCCCAGAAGCGACGGGGGGGCCGCGCCGCAGCGGCGCGGGATATGGAGACGGCAGGGGCGGCTGTCAAATCCCGGCGCTCGGGCGAGGGAGCCGCAATGCTATCGGCTCGGGCGGCAAGGAAGCTCGCCGCGCACGGCTTCTTATATAAATCTGGATTTATTAGATTTTTATTTCTGTTTATAAGAAATCGTGCTAGTCTCCGGAGATCGAGACTCTCGCTGCAGAGATCGGAGCGGCTCGCTGCCCGAAGCAAGCTGCGATAGCCGGCCGCCGCGCGAACGCCGCGTTGCGGCGGCAGGAGGCAAAATCAACAGGCGCGAAAGTTGCAGTTTTTGACACCTAAGTGATTGAAAACGCACGATCGCGGACAAAACTGACGAGCGCGCCTCTGCGTGGCTTCCGGCTATTGGGCTGGCGGCGCCCGGCCCACGACAAGCGCCAGAGCGATCGCGCAGGCGTTCGAGACGTTGAGGCTTTTGATGGGGCCGGGCAGGTTGAGCCGGGCCATGATGTCGCATCGCTCGCGGGTTAGGCGGCGCAGGCCCTTGCCCTCCGCGCCGAGGACGAGGGCCAGCGGCCGCGATAGCGGCGTGGCGGCGAGATCCGCCGGCGCCTCGGAGTCGAGGCCAAGGCGTAGATATCCCATCTCCCCCATGTCAGTTAGGGCGCGGGCCAGATTGCCGACCGAGCAGACAGGCACGTGTTCCAGGCCGCCCGAGGCGGCCTTGGCGAGAACCCCGGTGAATTCCGGGGAATGGCGCTCCGTCGTCACCAGAGCGTCGACCGCGAAGGCGGCGGCGGTCCGCAAAATCGCGCCGACATTGTGGGGATCGGTGATCTGGTCCAGGACCAGCACGAGTCCGTTGTCGGGAAGCTCCGAGAGGTCGATCGGCTCCAGCGGGCGCGCCTCGAGCAGCACGCCCTGATGAACGGCTTCGCGGGGGACCCGAGCTGCGATTTCCTCGGAGGTCGCAAGCCGAAGCTCAACGCCCCGCGCGGCGATCTCGGGCGCGAGCCGCTCGGCGGCGGCTTCGGTGGCGTAGAGCCGGATGAGCGCCCTGCGCGGAGCCTTCAGCGCCGCTTCAACGCTGTGGAATCCCCACAGGCGCGCGACCTCCCCGCGCCCGCCCGGGGAAGGGCTCTCCTGTCGGTCCCTCGCCGGGCGATCGGCGCGCCGGTCACCACGCTCCTCGTTCGGGCGGGACGGACCCCGCCGCTCGCGCTTTCGTGTCACGAAAATCCCCTCTCAAAGTCGCCCTTGTCCTTAAGGGCGCGGCCAACTCGGCGCCAGAGGCCAGCGGGCGGACCTGACCCGGCCCGCGGCGATTTTCCAGTTGACAGCCCCGCCGCCGAGGCAACATAAGCCGCTCGCCCGCGCCTCGGCCTGCCCGAGGCGTTTTCGTCTGTTATTTGAGATGGACGAATCTCCTGGGGGAGTGTCCCGAGCGGCAAAGGGGGCGGACTGTAAATCCGCTGGCTAAGCCTTCGTAGGTTCGAGTCCTACCTCCCCCACCACCGTTTGTTGCCAGCGATTTACGACCCCAGCGGGGCAGCAGGAGCGATCCCGCGCCGCTTAAACGAAGTCGGCGATCCCACCGGCTCAGATGAGCCGCATGCCCTTGAGGCTGGCGTGCCCGTCGCGGCCGACGATGATATGGTCATGGACGGCGACGCCGAGCGGCTTGGCGATCGCCATGATGTCGAGCGTCATCTTGATGTCCTGCTGCGAGGGCGAAGGGTCGCCGGACGGGTGATTGTGGACCAGGACAATGGCCGTCGCCGAAAGTTCTAGCGCACGGCGCACCACTTCACGCGGATAAACCGGCGTATGGTCGACAGTGCCCGACCCTTGCACCTCGTCGGCGATCAGGCCGTTCTTCTTATCCAGGAAAATGATGCGAAAAAGTTCTCGTTTCTCGAAAGCCATCGTCGTTCGGCAATAGTCGACAACCGCGCTCCATGATCCCATCGGCAAGCGCTTTTTCACGGCGCCCTTGGCGAATTGCTGGGCGGCGGCTTCGATGATCTTGAATTCGGCGATGGCGCCGTGGCTCATGCCCTTGACCTCGGCCAAAAGCGGCGGCTCAGCAGCGATGACTTCGGCGAAGGAGCCGAACCGGTCCACCAGGGACTTGGCGAGCGGCTTCACATCAATGCGCGGGATCGCGCGAAAAAGCACGAGCTCGATGAGCTCATAGTCGGCGAGCGCCCCTTGCCCAGCCTCCATCAACCGGTTGCGCAGGCGTTCCCGGTGACCGTGGTAGTGTTTGGCTTCGTCGTCTTTCGACGACGTCATTGGATGGGGGCGCGGTCCGCGCCGGTCGGCGAAAGAGTAAAAATCTCGCAACCGGATCTCGGTGACGCCGACGGTATGCTCGTACTGCGCGGAGAGCGAACGGTCCCGAGTGACCGCCGTCCAGCCATCCGACAGGATTTTCACGCCATAGCCGCCGAGATTGATCATCGGCTCAACCGTGAAGAACATGCCGGGCTTAAGCGCGACCCCCTCGCCCTTACGTCCGACATGCAGAATGTTTGGCTCGTCATGGAAGAGGCGCCCGAGCCCATGGCCGCAGAAATCCCGCACCACCGAGCAGCGCTCGCTCTCGGCGTAGCTCTGGATTGCGTAGCCGATGTCGCCCGTGGTTGCGCCGGGCTTGATGGCGCCGATGCCGCGCATCATCGCTTCGTAGGTCACGTCCATGAGCCGCCGGGCGCGGCGCGGCGGTTCGCCGGCCGCGAACATCCGGCTGGCGTCGCCGTGCCAACCGTCGACGATGAGCGTGACATCGATGTTAAGGATGTCGCCCTCGCGCAGCGGCTTCTCGTCGGGAATGCCATGGCAGACGACATGATTGATCGACGTACAGATGGCCTTGCGATACCCTCGATAATTCAGCGACGCTGGATAGGCGTTATGGTCGCAAGCGAATTCGAACACGAAGCGCTCCAAAGCGCCCGTCGTCACGCCAGGTTTCACCATTGGGCCGACGAGGTCTAACGCCTCAGCGGTCAGTGCGCCGGCCTTGCGCATGCCGTCAAAATCTTCGGGCCCATACAGTCGAATTTGGCCGCTGCGGCGCGCGCCAACGTCCGCTGCGGGCACGTAAGTCGTCGTCATCGTGAAGCAGGTTCCTTTTGCGACAATGCCGCCTCTGAATGCCTACACATATGCTTCGAGCTGGCGCATAAGACAAGACTTGGCTGCCTTTCCGGCATTTCTGGAGATCTTGCATGAGCGGACCGACGACGGTCACGGCGGCAATCCTGGTGATCGGCGACGAGATTTTGTCCGGGCGAACCAAGGACAAGAATATCGGTTACATCACCGAATATCTGACCCAAGTCGGCATTGACGTCCGTGAGGCGCGGATCGTGCCGGACGTCGAGGAGGAAATCGTCACTGCGCTGAACGCGCTCAGGGCCCGCTACGACTACGTGCTGACCACCGGTGGGATCGGTCCCACCCACGATGACATCACGGCCGATTCCGTTGGCCGCGCCTTCGGGGTCCCTGTTGGCGAGGACCCCCGGATCCTCGCCATCATGCTCGAACGCTACAAGCCCGAGGACCTGACCCCTGCGCGCCGGCGCATGGCGCGCGTCCCCCAAGGCGCCGATCTCATCGAGAACCCGATCTCGCGGGTTCCCGGCTTCCGGATCGGCAATGTCTATGTGATGGCCGGCGTGCCCTCGATCATGCAGACGATGCTCGACTTCGCGGTCAAGACGATGAAGACCGGCGTCGCCATGCGAATGGAGACGATCGAGGCGGGCGGGGTGCCGGAGGGCCGCTACGGAGACCCGCTCGCCGCAATCGCCGCCAGGCATCCGGAGACGTCGATCGGGTCCTACCCTTCCTTCAAGGATGGCCGCTTCGCCAACCAGATCGTCGTGCGCGGCAAGGACGAGGCGGCTGTGGCCGCCGCGAAAGCAGACGTCGAGGCGATGCTGGTGTCCATGACGGCTGAACTGAAGCCGCTCTTGACTCCGGAAAAGATGTTGACGAGCCGCACGCCCGTCTCGCGGCCGGAGACGACGCTTGCTAAGGACGGGCCCCGTCTGCAAGGAGCGTCCCGCCCATGTCCCCGCCGCGCGAAAAAGCCTTTCCCGTCTCCTGGGATCAGTTTCATCGCGATGCGCGCGCGCTCGCCTGGCGCCTCGCCGCCGCGGGCCCCTTCGGGGCGATCGTCGCGATTACCCGGGGCGGACTTGTGCCGGCGGCGATCGTGGCGCGCGAGCTCGAGGTGCGGGTGATCGAGACGGTCTGCGTCGCCTCCTATCACGACTACAAGAACCAGGGCGGCCTTCAGGTCCTCAAGACCATCGCGCCGGAAGTCGCAACGCTGGACGGCGGCGCGAAGATCCTCATCGTCGACGATCTTGTTGACACCGGCGCAACCGCCAAGGTCGTGCGCGAGATGCTGCCCAAGGCGCATTTCGCCACGGTCTACGCCAAGCCGCTCGGCCGGCCGCTGGTCGACACTTTCGTCACTGAGGTGTCTCAGGACACCTGGATTTATTTCCCGTGGGATATGGGCCTCGCCTTCCAGCCGCCGATCGCCAAGGAAGGGGGGTAATCGGTCAAAAGCGCGATATTTCCGATTCCCCGAAGCCTGAGGCGTCTCGCTCGTCGAGCTTGCAGGAGGCGGTTGAGCGCCGTTTAAAACCGCCGCAAATCGTGACAGAAGGCTTCGGACGCGGACGTGGCGAAACCGGTAGACGCAAGGGACTTAAAATCCCTCGGCCTATGGCCATGCGGGTTCGACCCCCGCCGTCCGCACCATTAGTCCTCTTATTAAAGATTTGCGGAGATCGCGAGATCCCTCGCGTCTAAGCGAGTTTCGGTGGCTGTTGCTCACCACCTTTTCCCCTTCGTTCTTGCCGAATCGGAGCTTGGAAATGGGGTCGCGCCTCATGACGTACTGCCCGCGAGCAGACGGGCGAGGAGAGTCGGAATAAGGGCCGCCCGGTTCGTCCATGTATCGTCGGACGCCCGACCGTTTCCCGAGCGGCTCTCACGTCCTGTCGCCAAAGGGAGGGACATCCACAAGCGTTCCGACTAGCCGCAGCAAAGCTTGCTGCTCAGGTCCTGCTCTTTGTCTCAAGAACTCACCCACTTCCAGGTGCGACAAACGGCCTCCCGAAGGCGCATTGGGTTGATGGATGATGAACGCATGACCGTTCGCAGGTTCTCGACCGAGGAACCAGGAATCGCCGTTGGGACTGCGATACAATTCTCGTCGATTTGACATGAGCTCTCCATGATTTCGCCAAGCCATATCCCGCGAGAGCGTATGACATCGCTTTATAGAGTGCGAGAGGCAGTTGGGGTGAAAGAGGCGCTCGCGCTGACAGCCCCCATTTGGCAGACGGATCGCTGCGGCATGCCGCGAAGAAAGCAACTGGCCGGTCCTCCTAAGGAGCTCCGCCTTCTTTGGAACTCAATCAAAGCGCATACGAAAACCTCGCTAATTTGGCCGGTGTGGCCGCGGTGTGTCCGGCGCCCGCCATGTTTTCTCTTAGATTATCGAGGGGAGAGCGTCGCGCGAATGGACGTCGCGGGCCGCTCCGTTCCAACTTCCAATCAAACCCTGACGCTGACCGCGGACCTACCGGTAGCTCAGCGATTCGGTGCGCGCCGAGCGACGCGGGCCTCCGTCGGCCGGGAATGACTCACGGATAGGGCGTTTGCAGGAGCGAGAAATTGGTTGAAGCAAAATGCCTGCTGGTTTCCGACGGATCGCCTAAGAGCGTTCGGGATATCGCGCGCGAGGATTCCGACAGCCGGCTGGCCATTCGGCGATCGGCGATGCTTTTCGTCGAAGTGTCTCGGATGCTGATCCGCTACGGCTACGAAATCACACTGACCTGCAAACAGCCTACGCCCTTGGTCTGTCTGCTATCTGTGCATGAGGACCGCGCGGCGGATATCAGGGCGCCGGAGACAACCTTCACCTCGCCGGACGTGCCCACGTCAACCTATCGCGACCTCTTTGGCAACCGTTGTCGGCGCCTCGTTGCGCCCGTAGGCGATTTGACGATGTGGGGCGACGCGACGATCGAGGACGACGGTCAGCCCGATGAGGCATTCCCAGGCGCCCGCGAGGTTCCGGTGGCGGAGTTGCCCGACGATACCCTCGCCTATCTGATGGGCAGCCGTTACTGCGAGACCGACCGCCTCAGTCAAATTGCATGGGATATGTTCGGCAAGACGCGGCCCGGCTGGAGCCGGGTGCAAGCGATCTGCGACTTCGTGCACGGGCACATTCGCTTCGATTATATGAAAGCGCGCGCGACGCGCACGGCTCTCGAGGTTTTCGAGGAGCGCGTCGGCGTCTGCCGTGATTACGCACATCTCGCCGCGACTCTATGCCGATGCCTCAACATCCCGGCGCGCTATGTCAACGGCCATCTCGGGGACATCGGCGTGCCCGTTGTCGACCCGATGGACTTCAGCGCCTGGATAGAGGTCTTTCTCGACGGGGCCTGGCACACGTTCGATCCGCGCAACAATGTCCCGCGAATTGGAAGAATTGTCGTTGCGCGGGGGCGCGATGCAGCCGACGTCCCTCTCATCAACTCCTTCGGACCTCATGTCCTGACGTCGTTCCGCGTTTGGACCTACGAGGTACAGGCGGTCGGATAGCTTTGACCCTTTTTCGGCGTTCCGACCCGTCAATCATGTCCCGGACCGCGAGCCGCGCCTCTTCGTCCAGCCCGAGGACCCCGACGAAGACACCTTACTTCGTGTCCGACCGTCAGGGTCGGTCGACCGCCGTGCAATACGGCATTGGCTAATCGCGGGTCGCAAGCCGAAGGAAACCAACATTATCCCGGCCAAATCCCTCGCCCTGAGGCCATGCGGGTTCGACCGCCGCCGCCCGCACCATCCCAGCGGAGCTGATCAGAGAACCTGCGGCTCAGCGACGAAGACGAAGCTTTCTCAGGCCTCGCCGCAGAAGTCCCTTTGGCTTGGCTCGTATCCAGGCAAGCTCGTCCTGCACGCTTGCCAATGTCGAACGGAGATTACCAACCTCGGATGCAAGAGCCGCCCGATCCGCCTCCAATGCGCGCGTAAGATTTCGTTCCTCCGCCCGTCGCGTCTCAATTCGATCCCGCTCCGCTGCGAACGCCGCCCGCTCGGCTGCGAAGGAGCCCCTCTCGGCCTCAAGGAGCCGCGCTCGGCCGCGAAGATGGCCGCGTCGGCCGCGGACCTCGCCCGTTCGGTTGCGAACTCAGCGTTAGACACGTTAAGTTCATGCCGAATTCGATGCCATTCGCGCTCAAAATGGTACG
Source organism: uncultured Alphaproteobacteria bacterium (assembly GCA_963824465.1). Classification (GTDB taxonomy): domain Bacteria; phylum Pseudomonadota; class Alphaproteobacteria; order Rhizobiales; family Beijerinckiaceae; genus Roseiarcus. The sequence continues at coordinate 78,429 of CAWGPL010000010.1, read as the reverse complement.
TCATCCCCTTTAGCTTCACGAGATAGAGCGAAGCGTCTGCAACAAGCTGGTCCAACGGGGCTGGCCCTTCCTCAATCGCAAGCCGATATTGCGACTCCCAGCGATCGACGGCGGCTTCGATTCCCGCCTCGGAGCGCACACGCTGCGCCACGCGTGCGACATCGTAGAGGTCGTATCGCTCAAGCGCGGCGGTCACGGACTGAGTGGTCGTCTCACGTCCCGTAATAGCCCCGTACCCGAAATTAGCGCCCCTCAGGCGGTCAAAATTGTCGCTGGTCACCAGACCGCCGTATCCGGTCGGATCGGCCAGAACGACCGCGCAGCCACACGCCAAAGCCTCCAACGCGGACCGGCCGAGGCCGAAGACGACATCGAAGCCCGGCAGAACCCTCTCCGGCCGTTCAATCGGGTTTGCGACTCCAAGTCCGAAAGCTTCGACTTCAACCCCCATTCTTTCACATGCCGCACGGATAGCCGCCAGCGCCGGCGAGTCGGGCGTCCATTGATTCCCGTAGACGAGGGCCCTGCGCACCGAGGGCGCCGGATCTCGTAGCGTCGCAAAGCGCTCGAGATCGACGAAATTCGGGATGACGGCAATTCGCTCGGCCGGCGCGCCCGACGTCACGAGATACTCGCGCGTGAGGTCGCTGATCGCCACATAGCGGCGGATGGACGAGAGAACGAGAGGAGACTCCTCGGGTGGGACCCAGCCGTGGCAAACGTGAATCCCAGGCGACCGAGGAAATCGCAGCGCGGCGGCCGCTGCGTCGAAATGATGATGGCCGTGGATGACGTCCGGCTCTTCCGTCAAAAGACGGAGATTGTCGATCGTCGGTACGCCTGCCCGCCGCAGATCCTCCGCAACGGCGCCAAGCGACGGACTGTAGGCAACGGGGTGGCGCCCGCGTCGCTTGAGGCGGATCGCAATATCCCGGACGTACAGTTCGCTGCCGCCGCGATGGTTGAGCCCGTGATTCGAGATCAGAATGCGAATGGACTTTACCCTTGCCTCGGGCGGCAATACGTTCGCCGCGCCCCCCAAATCTGAGTTTCTTTTCCATTCGCAGACTGCCAGTTCTAAACACGACGCGCCAGTCTGCGGTGTCGCAAGGCCCGCCGGCCTGCATTGCAATTCGTGCGTGTTCCCTTGAGCGCGTGGCTTGAAACGAGCTGTGGGCGCGAACGGCTCCTTTTGACGGATGGTCCAATGCGATGAGAAAAGTCAGTTCGGACGGCGAGTCGTAAGCCGACGCGAAGGTGGCGCATCGAGGAAGCGTGAATCAGCTTTCGACCGGGCGGAGACAGATCAGGCGCGGCATATGGCTCGCCCTCACGGCGACCGCGCCTCTTGTCGCTTCGGCGCCGGCGTTGGCCCAGCAAGCGGGCCGTAGCGACGCGAGCCTGGACGCGGACGACGCCCGAACGGAGGCGCTGCTTGGAACCCTCAATCTCGCGACGCCAGAACCGCTCGACAGCCTCTATGCGACGGCGCCTGGGGCTGAACAGCAGCCGAGGGGACCCCGCTTCCGCATCAACCTGCTTGCGCCTCTCGATTTCGATTCGAACGCTGAAGCTTCGAGCGTAGGGGGGACTCGGACGCTGGGAACCTCGCCAGTCGGCAACCTTTCCTGGGCCGCGCCGGTTGCGGACTTCCCGCTCCGGGTCTCGCTGACCGCCCGCTCGGAGAATGAGCGCTTCTTTGAAGCCCCCGACGCCGACCTGGACCGGCTGACCTTTTCCGGCCGACTGCAATATGTCGACCCCAAGAACGATCAGGCTTTTTCGCCCTATTTCGCCGTGACGCCGCGCTTTAGTTATCTGCCGACCTTCTCGGATCAGACAGAGGCGCGGCAGGATTTCAACTTTGGCTTCATGAAGAGGCTCAATTTCGACGGCTCGTTCGCGCCCATAGCCCCGGCGTCCGATACGTCGTTGGAGACGACATGGTCGTTCGGGCTGACGGCCTTCGCTCAGCGCCGCCTGCGCCAGCCGCAGCGCTCGTCATCCGCAGTGTTTTTGATCCCCTCGGCGTCCTGGGCCATTTCGCAAGACTGGAACGCGAGTTTCGCCGTCCAGACGCTCGGCCGGTGGTTCGATGAAGACCTGGTGGCCACGGCGCGCCATGACTTCGAAGTCGAGCCGATCGTCACGCTCGAATATGTGCTTCCCGCCCCGATCTTCAGCGACCGGCTCGCGCGCCTGCTCGGCCGCCCAGCCATCGATCTGCAGGGCTCGCATCTGAGCGTCTGGTCCAGCGCGCCGGGCGCGAGCTACGAGCAGTGGGACGCGAGCCTGACGCTCAAGATGGGCTGGCGGTTTTGAAGACTCGCGTCCGCTCACTCCGCGGCTTTCGCCGCGACGTCGCCGCCCATGAAGGCGCGACCTTCGCGCCGATAATATTGATAGAGCTGAGCGAGTGCGCAGGAGGCGAGCCGGGCGGGATCGTTATCCGCCCGGCTCGTCAACATGACTGGCGCCTTGGCCCCAAGCACCAGCCCCGCCGCTTCCGCCCGCGCGACGAAGATAAGTTCCTTGGCGAGCATATTGCCCGCTTCCATATTCGGCACGATCAGCACATTGGCGCGGCCTGCAACGAGCGAGGCGATGCCCTTGGTTTTCGCGGCATCGATGTCGATGGCGTTGTCCATCGCCAGCGGCCCATCGACAACCGCGCCGCGGATCTGTCCGCGTTCGGCCATTTTGGAGAGCACAGCCGCATCGAGGGTCGAGGGAATAGCGGGATTGATGGTCTCAATCGCAGAAAGAATGCCCACGAGCGGTTTTTCGAGCCCGCACGCCCGCGCGAGGTCGACTGCGTTCTGTACGATGTCGACCTTCGTCATAAGGTCGGGCGTGATATTGATCACGGCGTCCGAGATGTAGAGGATCTCATCAAGGGTCGGGACGTCGAAGGCAAAGACATGGCTCATGCGCCGATTCGTGCGCAAGCCGCCGTCTTTTTTTACGACCTCCGCGAGCAGCGCATCGGAGTGGAGCGCGCCTTTCATCACGGCGTCCGCCTCGCCCGCTAAGGTCATGGCGACCGCTTTCGCCGAGGCGACGTGCGCGTCCGCTGCGAAAATGATCTTGAACCGCGAAACGTCCGCGCCAAGCGTTCTCGCAGCCGCCTCGATACGGGCCGGATCGCCGATCAGCAGCGGATGGATGAGCCCGGCTTCAGCCGAAAGCAGCGCGCCGGACAGCGAGTTATGATCTTCGGGGCAGACGATCGCCGTGCGCAGCGGCGGCAGCTCACGGGCCTTGGCGATCAGCTTTGCGAAATGATCGACTGCATCGACGATCAGTGCGGGCAGATCCCGCGCCTCCGTGATCCGGGTTTCCGTCGGAACATCGACGACCGCGTCGCCTTCACAAACGACACGCCCGCGCGAGTCCTCAACTCGCGTTTCGAACACCGCCGCCGGCGCCTCGCGTTTCTCGCGGCACGTTACGGTCGCCTTGAGCTTGTCGCCGACGTGAACGCGGTGCGGAAACCGCAGCTCCTGGGAACGATAAAGGGACCCCGGGCCTGGCAGCAGGTTGCCGATCACCGCCGAGATCAGCGAGCCAACCCACATCGAGGGTGCGATCGGCGCGGCCTCACCCTGTCCGCCTTCGGTTCCGGGCAGAGAGATCGGATTGACGTTGCCTGACACATGGGCGAAGAGGATAAGATCCTGCACCGAACAGGTCCGCTCGATGCTGGCGCTCTGGCCGACCTTAAGTTCGGCCCATGTCGTGTTGCGCACTGCCGCCCTTGGGCTCATCACCCGGATCCTCAACTCACCAAAAGACAGTCGATACCTTTTGCGGACGCCTGTCGAAAAGATCGATCCTTGCACTCTCCGCTCATTGTGCGATGCAATATAAACGCATGATCCCGACATTAGGATGAATTCGCCCGGCGACATTTGGCCGCAACCCACATGTCATATTCCTTCCCACATCGTGGCGCGAGGTCGCGCTTGACGGAAAGACCTCTGGCGCGGAGAAGCGCGCCAGATGTCATCTCTCTCCTTTGCAAAGCGGACGCTCGCCCAAGCGACGTCTGAGGCGCCGGCTCCCACAGCCCCGGTTCTCGCGCGTCGCATTACGACGGCCGCTGGGCTGATCGAGTCCGGGCTGGCCGCCCCGGAACGGCGCGCCGAAATGGAGGCGGTCGCTGAACGCTACGCCATTGGGGTCACGCCCGCGCTGGCGTCCCTTATGGACTCAAAAGCCCCCGACGATCCGGTCGCGCGCCAGTTCGTGCCCGACGCGCGCGAACTCTTCCATGATCCCGCCGAAGCGGCCGATCCGATCGGTGACGATGTGAGGAGTCCGGTGAAGGGCCTCGTTCACCGCTATCCGGACAGGGTGCTGATCAAGCTCGTCGCCGTCTGCGCGGTTTACTGCCGGTTCTGCTTCCGCCGCGAGAAGGTCGGGCCTGGCTCCGCGGCGTTGACAGAGGCGGAATTCGCGGCAGCTTTGGCCTATATCCGTAAGCGGCCGGAGATCTGGGAAGTCATCCTGACAGGCGGCGACCCGCTGACCCTTTCGCCGCGCCGCATCGCCAACGTCACCGCCGCGCTCGCGGATATCGCGCATGTCAAGGTCTTACGGTGGCACACGCGGCTACCGGTGGCGGAGCCGGAGCGTGTGACGAACGCGATGGGACGGGCCCTGCTCGCCGAGGACCGAACGACCGTCGTCGCCGTGCACGCCAACCACGCCCGCGAATTGACTCCCGAGGCGCGGGCAGCGTGCCGCCGCCTCGCGGCCGCGGGCGTCCTGCTTGTAAGCCAAAGCGTTTTGCTCAAAGGCGTGAACGACGACGTCGCGACGCTCGAAGCGCTCATGCGCGCCTTTGTCGAGACGGGCGTCAAGCCTTATTACCTCCACCACCCGGACCTCGCGCCAGGCACCGCCCATTTCCGACCGTCGATCGCGAGGGGCCAGGCGCTTGTCGCCGCCCTGCGCACGCGACTCTCCGGCCTGGCCATGCCGACCTATGTGCTGGACATCCCCGGCGGCTACGGGAAAGTCCCTATCGGGCCCGAAAGCTTCCGCCCGGAACCGTCAGGAGGCTATCGCGTGAAGGACCCACGCGGCGCCGAGCACACCTACTTGGACAGGCTGGAACAGAGCCCCATTCCGGCTCAAGCGCCGGTCTACGACTGAGTTGAAAAAACCGAGTACGCCGCGCGGTGCATAGGAGGCGCGCTTGGGGCCAGCAGCGCGAAACTCAGCATGTAAGCGGTAAAGCCAACGATCAGCGTCGCTACAAGCAGCGTCGCCCAGAATCGCAACGCCCGGTCCGCAGCCACTTCTTTTTCGCTGGACCGGCTTTCTTTCGCAACCATTGTCTTTTTTTGTTTCCTTTGGCCTGGGACTGATTTCCCGGCGAAACACAAACAGTAACGGAACCAGCCTTCGCGCGCCGTGAGCCAAGTCACAGACGTCGCGAAGGCGGCAATCGCGACCGAGAGGCAAAAAGAAAGGAACCAACCGGCCGTTGGCGCGTTTTGCGAACCGTTCGCCCGAGACAAGGGCGTCGATTATCAAGACACGGGCTCGATTATTTCGGGGGCCAGATGAAACTCTTCCACTGCCAGGCCTGCTCGGCCGTCGTCTATTTCGAGAATGAAAAATGCGAGCGCTGCGGCCATCGGCTCGCCTATCTCCCCGAGGCAACGCTGGTGGCGGCGCTTGAGCCGGCTGGGAACAATCAATGGAAGCCGCGCGCGGGCGACGGAGCCCCGCGATTTTTCTGTGTCAACGCCGAGCATCACGCCTGCAACTGGCTGACGCCGCCCGGCTCGAGCGATTCCTTCTGCCTCGCCTGCCGCCATAACGGCACAATCCCGGCTTTGTCAGATCCGAACCGGATGATGCAATGGCGGGAGATCGAGCATGCCAAGCACCGGCTCTTCTACAGCCTCTTGCGCTGGGGTCTGCCGCTGAAGACGCGCGCGGAGGACCCGCAGCATGGCCTCATTTTCGAATTCCTCGCCGACCCTCCGCCCGACGCCGGCCCCAAGATCATGACCGGCCACGACGAAGGCGTCATTACCATCGCGCTCAGCGAAGCCGACACGATCGAGAGAGAACGACGGCGGATGCAGATGGATGAACCCTATCGCACCCTGCTGGGCCATTTCCGGCACGAGGTCGGCCATCATTTCTGGGACGTGCTCGTGCGCGACGGAGGCCCGCTCGAGGACTGCCGCAAGATTTTCGGCGACGACCGGGAAGATTATCAGGCCGCGCTCCAGCGCCATTACAGCGAGGGCGCGCCGCAGGATTGGCGCGAGCGCTACGTCTCGGCCTACGCCACGACCCACCCCTGGGAGGATTTCGCCGAAACCTGGGCCCATTATCTCCATATCGTCGATACGCTCGGAACGGCGGCCGCATTCGGAATGAGCGTCGCCCCCGGCCTCGACAGGGACGGAAGCCTCACTGCGAAGGTCGATTTCGACCCCTATCGGGCTCAGACCATCGAGCAGATCATGGAAGCCTGGGGTCCCTTCGTCACGGCCATGAACAGCGTCAATCGGTCAATGGGGCGTCCCGACCTCTATCCGTTCGTGCTGGCTCCGCCCGTCGTCGAGAAGCTCGGATTTATCCACCGGCTTATCCACAGGGCCGCAGCGCGGGACGAAGTGCGCCCCGCCGCCTGAAGCTTTTCGCCTCTGCTGGAAAAAGCGCGCCATTGGAAGCGATGCAAAGACCGTTATCCGGATCGCGGATAGCGGCTTTGTTAGCGCGTGTGCTATAAGCCGCCCCGAAAGCAAGAAACGAGCCGTGCTTTGGCGACGGTTCGCGGCAGCGGGGTGTGATGGCGTTAGCGGCGAAATTGGCGTTGCGGCAGAGCCAGGCGATGGTCCTGACTCCGCAATTGTTGCAGGCGATCAAGCTCCTTCAGATGCCGAATGTCGAGCTGAGCGCATTTATCGAGAATGAATTGGCGTCAAATCCGGTTCTGGAGCGCGCCGAGGACCGTGAGGGCCTCGCTGCCGAGCGGCGGGAGGAACAGCCGCCCGAAGAACCCGCGATAGAAGCCGTGGGCCCGAGCGACTGGGCCTCGGACGCGCTTGAAACCGACGCCGGCTCACTTGCCGCCAACCTCGGGACCGAAGTCGAGAACGCTTTTGACCCGGACCGCAGCGCGCCAACCGCGACGCCCTATGCAAATGACGGCCTCTCGGTCGGCTCATGGGCGGCGGGACAGAGTGGAGACGCGCCGGATCTCGAGGCCTATGTGGCCGAAACCGCTTCCCTTAGCGAACATCTTCATCGTCAGGCGGCCATCCTGCTCGCCGATCCGGTGGAACGGATGATTGGCGCGGCGCTGATCGACGGGCTCGACGAGGCCGGCTACTTCATCGGCGATCTCGCCGAGATCGCCGAGCGTCTCGGAGCGCGAGAAGACCTTGTCGAAGGACTGCTTCTGCGCATGCAGACGCTGGAGCCGACAGGGGTGTTCGCCCGCACGCTGGCGGAGTGTCTCACCCTCCAATTGCGGGAGCGGAACCGCTTCGACCCGGCGATGCAGGCGATGATCGAACATCTGCCGGCGCTGGCGAGGCGGGATTTCCCCCTCCTGCGGAAGGCGTGCGGCGTGGACGACGAGGATCTCGCGGACATGATCGCCGAAATCAAGCGCCTCGAGCCGAAGCCAGGCCGGGCTTTCGGCGATCCGCCCGGCGCTCCCGCCGTGCCCGACGTCTATGTGTCGGCCGCGCCGGACCGAAGCTGGCGCGTCGAGCTCAACAGTCAGGCGCTGCCCAGGGTGCTGGTCAACGAGGTCTATGCCGCAACGATCCGCCGCGGCGCGAAGCGAGATGAGGACAAGCAATATATCTCGACCCAACTCCAGTCCGCGAACTGGCTGACGAAAAGCCTCGAACAGCGCGCCCGCACCATCCTCAATGTCGCCAGCGAAATCGTGCGGCGGCAGGACGCGTTCCTCGCTGAGGGCGTTTCGGGCCTGAGGCCCCTGAACCTGAAGATGGTGGGCGAGGCCATCGGGGTGCACGAGTTGACGGTCTCACGCGCGACGGCTCACAAGTTCATGGCTACGCCTCGCGGTCTCTTCGAGATGAAATATTTCTTCACCGCGGCCATCGCGTCTGCCGATTCCGGCGAAGCGCATTCGGCCGAGGCTGTGCGGCAGCGAATCCGTCAGATGATCGACGGCGAAGAAGCCGATAACGTTCTCTCCGACGACGTTATCGTTGCGCAGCTTCGCAAGGCGAATATTGTCGTCGCCCGCCGCACTGTCGCGAAATACCGCGACAGCCTGAACATCCCTTCCTCGATTGAGCGCCGGAAGCTCGAAGATGTCGCCGCTGCGCGTCGCGCGCGCCGACACGGAGCCGGTGTAGGCTCGAAAACCTCATTATTCACAGGGCATTACGGGCGCGTTTCGTGCACAGATTGACAGGAGCGCGGTCGCCTCCTAACGCTAGCTTCAGTAACTGGCCGCTCGGGAATCGTCGGATGGACGAAGCGGGATCGGACAGACGAACGCCAGCCGCCGGACCGGAGCGGCGGCGCGAAAGACGACCGGCGAACCGGCCGTCCCCCCGCCTGAGGAATAGGGCCTGGATTTCATGAGCTTGCGCGTTTCCGGAAAGAACCTCGATATCGGGAAGTCTTTGCGACAACATGTCCTGGACAAGGTTCAGACAATGGTCGCGCATTATTTCGACGGCGCGGTGTCGGGGCATGTGGTGATCACGCGCGAAGGTTCGGGGTTCCGGTCCGACTGTGCGCTTCGTCTCAGTTCCGGCGTGTCGCTCCACGCGGAAGGGCGCGGGCAGGAGCCCTATCCCTGTTTCGAGCAGGCCGCCGCCAAGATTGAGGGACGCTTGCGCCGCTACAAGGGCCGGCTTAAGGGCCATTCCGCGACGAGCGATGTAAAGGGCGCTGTCGCAAACTATATGGTGGAGGAACCGGAGCAGGAAGAGGAGCCTGTCGAGGGTTTCAATCCTGTGGTGGTCGCGGAGGGAACGGACCCCTTGAAATCGCTGTCGGTCGCTTCGGCCGTCGCCGAGCTCGATCTTTCGGGCGCGCCGGTGGTGGTCTTCGCTCACGCCGGCAGCGGGCGCGTGAATGTCGTCTATCGCAGGGCGGATGGGGCAATCGGCTGGCTCGATCCACATTGAGGGAGCGAGGGCGAGGCGGGGCGCAAATATTCAGGAATTTCATGTCCCTAGCAGAACTTATCAAGCCCAACTCGGTTCTGTCCGCGTTGCGGGTGAACGGCAAGAAACAGGCGCTTCAGGAGATGAGCGAGCGGGCTGCGGAGGTCTCCGGCCTTTCCGCCCGCGAGATTTTTGACGCTGTTCTTCAGCGTGAACGCCTGGGCTCTACGGGCGTGGGGGACGGCGCGGCCGTGCCGCATGGCAAGCTTGCAAAATGCCACCGAATTTTTGGGGTCTTTGCCCGACTCGAACGGCCAATCGACTATGAGGCCCCGGACGGCCTTCCGGTCGACCTCATGTTTATGCTGATCGCCCCGGAAACGGCGGGCGCCGATCATTTGCGGGCGCTCGCCATGGGCGCGCGACTCCTGCGCAATGGCGCGCTGGCCGCTCAGTTGCGCGCCGCCCGGGACCCTACGGCGCTCTATGCGCTCCTCACCGTGGCGCCGACCTCGAACGCGGCCTGAGGGAGAGAATCGCTTGAAAGCGCGCGTGACCGTCACCTTGAAGTCGGGCGTCCTCGATCCGCAGGGCAAGGCGATCGAGGGCGCTTTGCGCTCCTTGGCGATCGACGGGGTGACAAGCGTGCGCCAGGGCAAGGTGTTTGACATCGAGATGGACGCGGCGAACGCCGAGGCGGCGCGCAAGATGCTCGGCGAAGCCTGCGAGCGGCTGCTCGCCAACACGATCGTCGAGAATTACGCGATCGACGTCGGTTGAGAGCACGCCCATGAAGGCTGCCGTCATCCTCTTCCCAGGCTCAAACCGCGAGGGCGACGTCGCCCGCGCCTTGCGCGACGTCTCGGGCGCGGAGCCGAAAATCGTCTGGCATGCTGAAACCGATCTGCCGCCCGGAACCGACCTCGTCGTCCTCCCGGGTGGCTTTTCCTATGGGGATTACCTGCGCTGCGGCGCGATCGCGGCCCGCTCGCCCGTGATGCGGGCCGTCGTCGCCCACGCGGAACGCGGGGGACTGGTGCTAGGCATCTGCAACGGCTTCCAGATCCTCTGCGAGGCAGGGCTCCTTCCCGGAGTGCTGATGCGCAACGCCGAGCAGCGTTTCCTCTGCAAGATGCAGCACCTGAGAGTGGAACGGACGAATACGCCTTTCACACGAGGTTATGAGCCGGGACGCGTCGTTACTTTCGCCATCGCCCATGGCGAGGGGAACTACGAGGCGGACGACGAGACGATCCATAAGCTCGAGCGGGAGGGGCAGGTCGCATTCCGCTATTGCGCCGCCGACGGAAGCGTCGATGAGGCGTCGAATCCGAACGGCTCGGAGAACGCGATTGCGGGCATCTTCAATGATCGATTCAACGTCCTCGGCTTGATGCCCCATCCCGAGAACCTGATCGATCCGCTGGTCGGCGGAGTCGACGGGCGGCCTCTGTTCGAAGGGCTCGCCAGGCCATAAGGCGGCCCGACCTCAGGCTCACTAAACCGCGCACGAAGGCCGATCCGCGCAGGGCTCTCGCGCCTGTCATTGTTCAGTAACAATTCTCCGGCATCCCAAAGCATTGAATGATAAAGCAAACTCATGGCTGATTCGCTCGACCGCCTGTTCTCTGCGGTGCTCGAAGCCCGCGCCCGGCATCCGTCCGACTCCCGCACGGCGAAGCTCTTTCGCGACGGCGTGCAGAAGATGGCCAAGAAGCTGGTCGAGGAGTCGATCGAGGTCGGCCTCGATGCGGTCCAGATGAACCGCGAGTCGGTGATCCTCGAAAGCGCCGACATGCTCTATCACCTTGCTGTGATCTGGGCCGAGTGTGGCGTCGCGCCCGGAGAGGTGATGGCAGAGCTCGACCGCCGGGAGCGGGTCTATGGCATCGCCGAGAAGCTGCCGAAAGGCGCCAGCGCCGCCCAGATCCGGCGCATGACGCCTTTCTCGACGCGGCGGAAGGTTTCCTGACCGCACCGGCCGCTTGTCCGGTGGCGCAAAGGTTTTCTCGATAGAGGCTGGCCTTTGGCGGAAGCAGGGCGGATAACCCCGCCCATCTTCCGATTCGCCTCTTCGCCATGCGCCCTGCCTACGCCAAGTCCAAGTTCGTCCGCCGTTCTCGCGTTTTCCGGGTTTCTTTCGACGTCTGGAAACCGCGCATCGTCTTCTGGACCGGCGCCTTCGCGATTGGCGTCACGAGCGTCGCCTTCGCAAAGATCGCCGACATCGCGCAAAGGACCTTCACCTCGCTCACGCTGTCGGGGCCGTGGAGCTTCCTGCTTCCGCTCGCGCTGACGCCCCTCGGCTTCGCCCTGTCGGCGTGGCTCGCGATCACCCGCTTTCCCAATTCTCAGGGCAGCGGGATTCCGCAGGCGATCGCCGCCCGGCATCTCCGCGACGACAAGAATCGCTTGCGCCTGCTCTCGCTACGCGTCGCTTTCGGGAAGATCGCGCTGACCGTGCTCGGCCTCTTCTGCGGCGCCTCCATCGGGCGCGAGGGGCCGACCGTTCAGGTCGGGGCTTCATTCATGCTTGCGGCGGCGCGCTTCAGCGGTATGGCCCAGGCGCGCGGGCTGATCCTCGCGGGCTCCGCCGCCGGCATCGCGGGCGCCTTCAACACGCCGCTTGCCGGCATCGTCTTCGCCATAGAGGAGATGGGTCGCACCTACGAGTTCGCGCGCGAACGGCATTGTGCTGACGGCTGTCATTCTGTCCGGTCTCGCCGCGCTTGGCCTGTCCGGCAGCTACAATTATTTCGGCACGGCGCAAGCGACGCCGATCGATCTCATCGATTGGGCGCTCGTGCCCGCCTGCGGGCTTGGCGGCGGAATCCTCGGCGCGGCCTTCAGTGGCTTTGTGCTGCATTTTACCACCCGGATCCGCCGCTGGGCCCAGCCTGCGCCCCTTCGACGCATGGTGCTGCTCGCGGCCCTTTGCGGTCTCGCCGTGGCTGTGATCGGCATACTTTCAGGCGGCGCGACGTTTGGGACGAGCTATGAGGAGGCGCGCGGGGCGGTCGAGGGCCATCCGACGTCCTTGCTGTTCTTTGCCGGAAAGCTGGTCGCGACCTTCCTGTCGATGATATCCGGGATTCCCGGCGGCATTTTTGCTCCCTCCCTCGCCGTCGGCGCCGGCTTCGGCAGCACGATGGGCTCCCTCTTGGGAGCCAATATCGCGCTCGCCGCGATTCTCGGAATGGCGGGTTACTTTGCCGGCGTCGTGCAGGCGCCGATGACCGCTTTCGTCATCATCGTGGAAATGACCGGCGACCACCAGGCGGTGATCCCGATCATGGCGGTGTCGATGATCGGCTATGTCGCCTCGCGCGTCCTTTCGCCAGAGCCGCTTTATCACGGATTGTCGCGCAACTTCATCGCCGCCGCGATCCGCGCGAAGCGGGCCACAGAAAAGGGAGGCGGGGAGCGGGTCGCGCGCGCCTGACGCAAGGGGCGGCCGTGCGCCCGAAATCAGAACTTCATTCTGATCCCGGCCGTCGGCGCGATGTTCTGGGCTTGTTGATAGCCGCTCGCGAACCCGCCGAACACGCTGGACGCCATGACCCCTGCATAGAGGTCGACGCGCTTGATCGGCCTATAATCGATGAGAAACGATAACGCTTCGAGCGCGCCCGGGCAGGCGTTGCTGCTCGTGTGAATGCCGGTCCCGGCGCAAGCCTTCTTCGAATAGTCGTTCTGCTCTTCCCAGTAGAAGGCGGCTGCGAGATCGATCTGGTCGGTCAGCGCATAGCGCGCGCCTGTCCAAAAGACATTCATGACTCTCGGAATATCGTAGGCGTTATAGGCGATGGCCCCGGGCAGCACCGTGAAGCCGCCAAGACTCTTGAAGCCGAAGGGATAGCGCCCGCTCGGGTCCGACTGGCGATAGAGTTCATAGCCGCCATAAAGTTTCACCGGGCCAAGCGTATATCGGGCCGCCAGCATGAGGCCGGCGTTGTCGGAGAGCGTCGCTTTGAGGTCTTCTTGCGTGTAGCCCTTGGGAAGCGCCGTGTAGTTGGTGAGCGACACGGCGTCGCGGGCCCATCCGGCCATGGCGTCGAGCGAGAGCGCGCCAATATCCGCGCCCACTCCAATCTGGCTCTCGGCGTCCGCGCCATTGCCCTGATCGTAGCCGCCTACCTGCATGAGCGCGCCGAACCGGAACTGTCCGGCCTGGACGCGGTACTTGAAGGCGGTGTTGGTCCGCGCGACCTCGGTGTTGCCGAACCCGGCGAAAGAGCCCGACCAGCCCAGAGGCGAGAATGCGATCGCCGCCTGCATCGGGTCATATTGCGGGATCGCGTCCTGGGTCAGTGTATTGACGCGGCCAAAGGTCAGCGTCCCGTAGGTCTTGTGGCTCAGGCCAAAATAGCCCTGCGAATTGTCGAACTGCCCGGCGCGGCTTGAATCGCCGTTGGCGCTCTGAAGCGAGAGCGGCCGGCCATTGTTATCGACGAGCGAATGCGGACTGTTCGAGAGCTGAAGCGAATAGGGATCGAAGCCCGCCTCCAGCGCGCCCACAAGCGAGAAATCCGCCCCAATCGCTCGGTTCAGCTTCACCCCGACGACGGACGTGCCAAGCCCATTGGGCGAGATCAGCCATTTGGCGCCATTGTTGACCTTGCTGATGAGGTAGGCGTCGCCAACCCCGAAGTGGCGGTTCCAGGCCGCCCCTTGAGATTCCCATCCGCCGCCGACGTCGATCGTTGCGTAGAAGGTGAGGCCGTAGGCCGCGAGCGGACAATCGTCTCGCGACGCCTTGAACCATGCCGCGAAGGATTTAAAGCAGTTGGGCTTACCTTGGGGAGCCGCCGCTTGAGGCAAATCTGCGGCGCGAGCCAGCCCCGCGCAAGATATCGCCGCCAGAAAAACGAGACCGGTCCGCCGCATCGCCGCCCCTCGCCGCATCGCGACGCTTCCGTCCGCGGCCCGAACGATCAGGCGGTATTTGATTTAATTTATTGATAAAAACATATCTATTATAAATGTACGATCGACCCGCTAGCCGCGCCTTCCCGGCGAGGCCCATTGCAGAATGGCCGTTTCAAGCGCATCCGCGACAGGACTGCGCCCGCCCGGCCCGATCACGACGAACTCCATGTCGGGAAGCGCCGGCAGTCCCTGATCGTGCGAGAGCGCCGCCAGTCCCGGCGGCATGAGCCGGCCCGAATGCGGGATGACGCCAATGCCCGCCCGCGCGGCCGCGGTGAGGCCGGCAAGGCTCGCGCTCGTGAAGGCGACGCGCCAACTCCGGCCAAGCTTTTCCAGGGTGTCGAGCGCCAACGCGCGCGTGACGCTAGGCGGGGGATAGAGAAGCAACGGCAGCGGCGCGCCCGCGTCGACGCGAAAATCGGGGTGCGAGCCCCAAACCGTCGGCTCTTCCCAGACGGTGACGCCTCGCCTGTCGCCGGTGCGCCGCTTGACAAGGATGATGTCGAGCGTCCCCGCATCGAACGCGTCATAAAGATGCGCGCTGAGACTGGCGCGCAGTTCGAGGTCGACCTCTGGATGACGGCGCACAAAGGCCGCCAACACATCGGGCAACGCCGAGAGCACGAAGTCCTCCGAAGCGCCGAACCGCAGTCGCCCGCGCAACGGCGTTCCTGAAAGGTGGCGCTGGAGCCGGGCGGCGCCGTCGAGGATGGCGCGCGCGTGGTCGAGGAACGTCTCCCCTTGCGCGGTCAGCGTGACGCGATGGGTGTCGCGGTCGATCAGACGGCGGCGCGCGAGATCCTCCAACCTCCGGATCTGCTGGCTCACCGTCGATTGCCGCACGCCGAGCAGCCGGCCAGCGCCGGTAAAGCTGCCAGCCTCGGCGACGGCGGCGAAGGTCTGCAGGAGATCGACGGGGATGAGGTCCATGGTTATCACGATATCAGATGACTATTATCTCTGTCATCGCAGATTGTGCATTATGATGGAGGGCGCTACGTAGCGGGCGTCCCGGAGATTGGAAATGTCCGTAGCCACCGCGCTTTCCGCCCGCCTTCGGCGGATCGACCGATACCTCGTACTGTTGGTCGGAACGATCGCCCTTGCGGCCCTTCTGCCGGCGCGCGGCGAAGCGGCCGGATTTGTCGGCCTCTTGGTCAAAGTCGCGGTCGCCGCGCTGTTCCTGCTTTATGGCGCGCGGTTGCACCCGGAGGCGATCTGGAAGGGGCTTTCGCACTGGCGGCTGCAGGGTCTGGTGTTCGGCAGCACCTATATCCTGTTCCCGATCCTCGGCGTCGTCATGGCCTTCCTGGTGCGAGGGCGTCTGCCGGACGACATCGTTGCGGGGCTTCTCTTCCTTTGCCTGCTGCCCTCAACAGTTCAGTCCTCGATCGCCTTCACCTCGATCGCCAAGGGAAACGTTCCAGCGGCGCTCTGCAGCGCCTCGCTATCCAATCTTATCGGCGTCGTCCTGACGCCGCTTCTCGTCTCACAACTTCTTCCGGTCGCCAGCGGCGGCTTCTCGCTCAAGGCCGTCGAAGACATCGTAACCCAGATTCTCATTCCCTTCGCTGTCGGTCAGGCGGTGCGGCCGTGGATCGGCCCTTGGGTCCATCGGCATCCGGTGCTGACCACGATCGTCGACCGCGGATCGATTCTGGTCGTCGTCTACGCCGCCTTCAGCGCCGGCATGGTCGCCGGAATCTGGAGCCAGCTATCCGTTTCCAGCCTCGCATCGGTGCTCCTCCTTGATCTCGCGATGCTGGGTTTGGTGATCGTCGCGACGACGTCAGCCTCACGTTGGCTCGGCTTCTCGCGTCAGGACGAGATCGCCATCGTGTTTTGCGGCTCGAAGAAGAGCATGGCGAGCGGCATTCCTATGGCGGCGATCCTTTTTCCCGGCCACGCGATCGGCATGCTCGTCCTGCCGCTCATGCTTTTTCACCAGTCGCAGCTTTTCGTCTGCGCCGTGCTCGCCCGTCGCTATGCGGAAATGAAAGAGCCCGACGCCGTTCCCGCGCCCGCGAACGCCTGATCGGGTGACGGCGCCAATTCGGCTCGCCCCACCGAAGGGCGCCTCGATCCTCCTTCTCGACGCCACGCCCTTCGCTCGGGTGGCCGATTGCTTCGTCCTCGGCGGAAACAACGTTACGCGGATTTAATGGTTCATATATTGACTTTCTTGCGGAGATTTTTAAATAGGCTAGAACAATCGGGGGTTGGCTACTATGAAACGTGCAATATGCGCAGCCGCTTTTGCGGCGGTCCTCTGGACCGGCGCGGCGAGCGCCGAAACCGTCAATGTCGCGGTGTACCGCAGCTTTTCCGAAGATCCGGGCGTGGGGATCAATGTCAGCGGGCCCGCGGACGCCACCGGGACATTCAATTCCGCGGTGAACGGCTTCACCTATGACTGGACCGCGGGCGGCACGGTCGGCGGCGTCGACGCCAACGACACCTTCGCGGCCATATTTACGGGCATGTTCAGCGTAAGCGCGACCGGCGACTATGCCATCAGCTTCGGCACGGACGACGCGGGCTACCTTTTCATCGATGGCGCTCTTGTCGCCTCGAATCCCGGCCAGCATTCGGTCACCTGGGACAATCCGACGCTCTCCCTGAGCGAAGGCCTGCACTCATTCCGGATCGCATATGACAACAGCGCCTGCTGCGCCGCCTCGACGTCATTCTGGCTGCCCTATGGCGGGACGATCGCCGCGCCGGCTGTCGCCGCCGTTCCCGAAACGCCGACCTGGGCGATGCTCGGGATCGGATTCGCGGCCTTCGGTCTCGTCGCCTCGTGGCGCGCATGGCGACGCGGCGCGACGCTCGGCGCCTGAAGCCCCGTCAGATCACGACGGGAAGCTGCCCGCCGTCCATCGCCAGCGTTGCGCCCGTGACGTAGCTCGCTCGGCCCGACGCCAGAAAGACGACGGCGCTCGCGATCTCGTCCGGCGTCGCCATCCGGCCCAGAGGCAGGCGGGCGACCGCCTGCCGGCGCGCGTCCTCGACGCTTGACCCCGAGGCGCGCGATTCGGCGGCGAGCCCCTCGGCCACTCGGTCGGTCTCGGTAAGACCGGGGCTGACCGCCACCACCCGAACGCCGCTCCCCGCATAGGCCGCGCCAAGCCCCGCCGTCGCCAGCATCAGCGCCGCATTGGCCGAGCCGCCCGCCAGATGGGTTGGCGATGCGACCTTGCCGCCTGCGCCGATGATGTTGACGACAACGCCGGCGCCGCGCGACGCCATGCGCTTGATCAGCGGATCGATCACATTGATGTAGGAGAAAAACTTCGCGTCGAAGGCCGCGCGCCAAGCCTCCGGCGTCAGGTCCTGGGGCGGGGTCCGCCGCGCGGCGCCCGCCGAATTGACCAGCACGTCGATCGGTCCCATCGCGGCCTCCACCCGATCGAGCATCGCGAGGGCCGCGCGGGCGTCCGCACAGTCGGCCGTTTCGCCAATGGCGCCTTTTCCGAGTTCGGCTAGCGCCGCGTCCACGTTGGCTCTTGCGCGCGAGCAGATCGCGAGCCTCGCGCCCTCCGCCTGAAACATTTTCGCGCAGGCGAAGCCGATGCCTTTCGAACCGCCCGTCACCAACACCCGCTTGTCGCCAAGCCCGAGATCCATAGGCCTATCCCTTCACATATTCGCCCGGCGCGGGTCCCAGCGGCTTCAGCCCCGCTTCGGGGGCGCCAAGAGGCGGGAGCGCCCCAGTCGGCGCCGAATGATTCGCAAGCCAACCAAACCAGGCGCCCCACCATGAGCCGTCTCGTGGCGTAGCTGAAGCCGCCCAGGCGTCCGGATCGGGTCGCGGCGCGGCCGCGCTCGTCGTCGCGATCCGATAGCGCCGGCCCGGACCGGGGGGCGCGACGACGCCGCGGTTGTGCCCGCCGTTGACAAGCGCAAATGTGAGGTCGGCGTCGTCGGCCAGATTGTGGATCTTGAACACCGACCGCCAGGGCGCGACATGGTCGCGCTCCGTGCCCACGATAAAGACAGGGATGCGGATGTCCTGCAGAGCGACCGGCCGTCCGTCGACAAGAAAGCGCCCCTGCGAGAGGTCATTGTTGAGATAGAGGTCGCGCAGATACTCGCTGTGCATCCGGTACGGCATTCGCGTGGCGTCGGAGGACCATGCGGTCAGGTCGTCGACCGCCTCCGGCTCGCCCATCAGATAATGGTGAATGACCTTCGACCAGATGAGGTCGTTGGACCGCAGAAGGTCGAATGTCCCCGCCATCTGGCGGGACTGTAGCGCTCCCCTCGCCCACATTTCGTCTTCGAGCAGTGCGAGCTGGCTGTCGTCGATGAAAAGCCTGAGCTCTCCCGCCTCTGCGAAGTCGGTCTGGGCGGCGAAAAGGGTCAGCGACTTCAGCCGGTCGTCGTTGTCGCGCGCCATGGCCGCCGCCACAATCGCCGACAGGGTGCCGCCGATGCAATAGCCGACAAGGTGAGCCTTGGCCGCCGCGGTTATGGCCAGCGCAGCGCTGAGCGCCGCCATCACGCCCTCGCGCCGATAATCGTCGAAGCCGACGTCGCGATCCTCCGGCGTCGGATTCTTCCATGATATGCAAAACACCGTGAACCCCTGATCGACGAGATGGCGGATCAGCGAATTCTCGGGGCTGAGGTCGAGGATGTAATATTTCATGATCCAGGCCGGGACGATCACGACCGGCTCCGGGTGAACGGCGCCTGTCGTCGGCGCGTACTGAATGATTTCGGCAAGCCGCGTGCGCTTCACCACGACGCCCGCGGTCACGGCGACCCGCTTGCCCGGCTGATAGGCCTTCTCGGCGGGACTGCGCTCTCCCCGCACCCGGCGCCGAACGTCATCCACGAAATTGACGGCGCCGCGGGCGAGATTCATCCCGCCTTCCTTGAAAGTCTGATCGAGCGCGACCGGATTGGTCGCCAGGAAATTCGAGGGTGCGATGGTATCGAGCGCCTGCCGCCCGACGAAGTTCATGAGTGCGAGATGATGGGGGTTCGCGCCATGAATCCGCGACGTCGCCTCGTCCCACCATCGTTCCGCCGCCAGATGAGTGTCCGCGTAGAGCGAGAAAGGCGGCTCGGCCCATTCCTTCGCCGCAAATCTCCGGTCTGCAGCGCGGCTTTGGGAGGGCGCCGCCGCGCCCCGTGCGTCGTTGTGCAACGCGGCGCCGAACGAACGCACGAGCGCCGCCTGCTTGGCCGCCGCGCTCATCCATAACTCGGATTGCCTGCCCGGCGAGACGGCGAGATGCGCGGCCCAGTCGAAAGCCGCCAGCGCCAGCGCCATGGGCGAGAACCCGCCCCCAAAATCCGCCACCGCGGCGTGGACGATTCGATCGATCGACGGCTCGACGCTATCGATAGAGGGGGGATCCAGACATGCGGGCGCCTTACCGGCCGCAAGCTTCGCCTCGGGCGCAGCCGCGCGCGCCGGATCGGCAATCGTTCCCAAGACAAACTCTCCTGCGCCGCGGCCGCCTCATCCCGCGACCCGGCCTTCATGGGAATTTGAGCGCGGCTGTGTCGATTAGCGAGCGGCCGCGACCATTGGCCTCAAGCGAGGCGCGCTATCCGAGATGCTTTTTGAAAAAAGCGATCGCGCGGCCCCAGGCGAGTTCCGCCGCTTCGCGGTCATGCACCGCCATGCGCTGCTCGTTGGCGAAAGCGTGATCGGCGTCGTAGCGGAAGAACTCGAAATCCTTGCCGGCCGCCTTCAGGCCGCTTTCGAACGCGTCCACCGCGGCGGGCGGCACATGTTCGTCCTTGTTGGCGAAATGCCCCTGAAGCGGGACCTTCACATCCGCAGGGCCCGCCGCCTGCGCCGGCGGAAGCCCATAGAAGGCGACGGCGGCCGAGAGTTCGGGAACGCGCGCCGCGCCGATGATCGTCACCGCGCCGCCCATGCAAAATCCCGTGAGCCCGGCCTTGGCGCCGTTGCGCTTGAGGAACTGCGCGGCGCCTCGGACCGTCTGCTCGGCGGCGTCGAGGAAATTGAGCGACATCATCTCTTTCCCGGCCGCCTCGGCGTCGTGATAGGGAACGACGACCCCCCTGTAGAGATCGGGCGCCAGCGCGTCGAAACCGGCGAGCGCAAACCGGTCGGTCATCGCCTTCACCTGCTCCTGCAAGCCCCACCATTCCTGAATGACCACGAGGCCGGGCGCGTCGCCACGGGCGGCGTTGGCGAGATAGCCGGAAGCGTCGCCGCCATCCGGCCGTTTGAAGGCGATCATCGTTCCCATGTCAGCTCCTTCCGAGCGCGGCTTTAGCCGAGTTTCGAACCATTCGCCGTCAGCATGACGGAATAGAGCGAAGTCGTGCCGCAGATGAAAAGACGGTTGCGCTTGGCGCCGCCGAAGGTGACGTTGGCCACGATCTCGGGGATGAGGATCTTGCCGATCAGCGTGCCGTCCGGATCGTAGCAATTGACGCCTTCGTTGGTGCTTGTCCAGACGCGGCCGAGCCGGTCGACCCGGAAGCCGTCGAAGAGCCCCGCCGTCAGCGCCGCAAAAACCTCGCCGCCCTTCACGCTCTTGCCGTTCTTGGCGACTGTGTAGCGCCGGATATGGCGGGGGCCGTTCTCCTTGTGGGTCGCGCCCGTGTCGGCGACATAAAGCAGGCTTTCGTCCGGCGAGAAGGCGAGCCCGTTCGGCCGCACCATATTGTCGATGACCCGCTCGACTTCGCCGCTGGCGGGGTCGAGGCGATAGACGTGACAGCCGTCGATTTCGGGCGCCGCCCGGTCGCCTTCATTGTCGGTGTCGATTCCATAGGCCGGGTCGGTGAACCAGATGGTGTCGTCGGACTTCACGACGGCGTCGTTGGGCGAATTGAAGCGCTTGCCCTTCCACTTGTCGGCGAGAACGGAGATCGAGCCGTCAACCTCGGTGCGGGTCACGCGGCGGGTGAGATGCTCGCAAGTCACAAGCCGGCCCTGATTGTCGATCGTATTGCCGTTGGAATTGTTGGACGGGCTGCGGAAGACCGAGACCTCGCCCGAGGATTCGACGTAACGAAGCATCCGGTTGTTGGGAATGTCGGACCAGACGAGGTAGCCCCCGGCCGGGAACCAGACCGGCCCCTCGCTCCAGCGCGCGCCAGTCCAAAGTCTCTCCACCCGCACATAGCCGCAGAAACAATCGTGAAATCGGGGATCCAACACGATAAGCCCGGTTCCCTCGACCTGACCGTAATACATAACCGCTTCCTCCCAAGCCTTGACGTTCCGCGAATGAGTGGCGCAGCCGGCGGCGGACCGCAAGCCCGTTCGACCAACTGAGAGCGGTTCGGCCGGAGACCCGCCCGAAAGGCTATGGCCTTGTCCGCAAGCGCCGGAGCCGGAAAAGTCGCCCGTCCTCCGTCAACCGTACGTCACGAACATTTGCGACATTTGACAAATCGTGACCCGGGCAGGGTTGCGGGAAACGCATTCCTTCGCCACATTGGGGGCCATGACCGACTCGCCGCTGCGTTCGCGACTGGTCGCGGTGCTTGGTCCCACCAACACCGGCAAGACGCATCTCGCCGTCGAGCGCATGCTGGCCCATTCCTCGGGCATGATCGGGCTGCCGCTAAGGCTGCTCGCGCGAGAAATCTACGATCGAATCGTCAAGGCCCGCGGGGCGGCCCGCGTGGCGCTCATCACCGGCGAAGAGAAGATCGTCCCGGCGCATCCGCAATATTTCGTCTGCACCGTCGAGGCCATGCCGCTCGACCGGAAGGTCGAGTTCCTGGCCGTCGATGAAATCCAGCTCTGCGCCGATCCCGAGCGCGGGCATGTCTTCACCCACCGTCTGCTTCACGCGCGCGGGGCGTCCGAGACGATGCTCATGGGCGCGGCGACGGTCGCCAATCTGATTCGCCGCCTTTGCCCGGATGCGGAGATCCAGTTCCGCTCCCGCCTGTCGCAGCTCTCTTACGATGGGCCGAAGAAGCTCACCCGCCTGCCTCGCCGCAGCGCGGTCGTCGCCTTTTCGGCCGACGCGGTCTACGCCATCGCCGAACTCATCCGCCGCCACCGCGGCGGCGCGGCGGTGGTGATGGGGTCGCTCTCGCCGCGCACCCGCAATGCGCAGGTCGAACTTTTCCAATCCGGAGAGGTCGATTTCCTGGTCGCCACCGACGCAATCGGCATGGGCCTCAACATGGACGTGGACCATGTCGCCTTTGCCGGGCTTCGCAAGTTCGACGGCCGGCGCACGCGCGGCCTCTATTCGCAGGAGATCGCCCAGATCGCCGGGCGCGCGGGGCGCTTCCGCAAAGATGGAGCCTTCGGGGTCACCGGCGACGCTCCCGACCTCGACCCGGACGTGGTCGGGGCGGTCGAGGGGCATGTCTTCCCTTCCGTGCAGACGGCGGAATGGCGCAACCCCGCGCTCGATTTCGGCTCGCTGCAGGGGCTTGTTCGCTCCCTCGCCGCGCCCCCTCCCTTGGCTGGCTTGCGGCTCTCCGACGAGGCGCAGGACGAGACGACGCTCCGCCAGTTGGCGAGCGACGAACTCGTCGTGCGGCGAACGCGCGACCGCGCCAATCTCGTGCGTCTATGGGAGGCCTGTCAGACGCCAGACTTCCGCAAGACCACCCAGGATGAACACACACGCCTGATCGGGGGCCTCTTCCAGCATCTGACGCAAGGCGACCGTCGGGTTCCGGCCGATTGGATGCAGGGGCAGATGGCCGGCCTCGACCGGCTCGACGGCGACATCGACGCGCTCTCGACCCGCCTCTCCCGCGTGCGCACGCTCGCCTATATCGCCAACCGCTCGGACTGGCTGGCAGACCCGGCCGCCTGGCAGGCGCGCGCCCGCGAGCTTGAGGACCGCCTGTCGGACACGCTGCACGAATCGCTGATGCAGCGCTTCGTCGACCGGCGCACGAGCACGCTGCTCCGCTCGCTCCGCCAGCCAGCCGGCGCGCTCCTGCATGGCGTCAACGCCGACGGCACGGTCACGGTCGAAGGCCATGTCGTCGGGCGCATTTCCGGCGTGCATTTCGAGCCCGAGCGCGGCGCCTCGGCGCTGGAGGACCGGGCGTTGCGCGGGGCGGTCGAGCGCGCGGTCGCGCCCGAAGTCGCGCGGCGCCTCGGCGAACTCGCGAGCGAGGGCGACGAGAGCTTCGCGCTCGAAACGGGCGGCTTCGTCGCATGGCGCGGCCTGCCGACCGGCGAGATCGTCGGCGGCACGCCTTTCAAGCCGCGCGTGCGGCTTGTCGGCGATTTCGGCGCCGATTCCGCGCGCGAACGCGCCGCGCGGCGACTGGAAGCCTTCGTCGCGGGCGAAGCGAGCCGGCGCCTTGCGTCCCTCAAAGGGCTCATCGACGCGATCGCCTCGAGCCAGCTCCGGGGCCTTGCGCGTGGCGTGGCCTATCAACTCGTCGAACAATTCGGCGTGCTGGACCGGCGCCGCGCCCAGGAGCATGTCAGCGCGCTGAGCCGCAACGAGCGGCGTATGCTGAAAAGTCTCGGCGTCCGTTTCGGCGCCTTCTCGCTTTATCTGCCGGCCCTTCTGGCGCCGGAGGCGCGCGCGCTTGGCGAAGTGTTCGCGGCGCTCGCGGCGCCGCGCTGGCGGCCAGCGCCCAATACGCTTGCGGTCCTTCCCCATCCGGTTCCATCCCCCGAGGCGCTCGGCCTGCGCGGCTTCAGCGCCGTCGGCGGACTCGCGGTTCCTGTGCTGTCGCTCGAAAAGCTGGACGCGTTTTCGCGCGCCAATCCCGCCTTGCACGGCGTGATCGAACTGACGCCGGAACTGAACGCCGCGCTCGGCTGGACGCGTGGCCAGACGGAAGAGATTCTGCGCGGCCTCGGCTATGTGCGCACGCGCAAGGCGGAGGACACACGCCCGAGCCAGTGGCGCCGCAAGCCGATCGTCTCGCGCCCGCTCGGGACACAGCCCGCCGGCGACGCAGGACCCAAGCCGCGTCCCGGCGGGCAAACGGTCGGGCCGCGCGGCGCATCTTCGCAGGTCGCCCCGAGGGCGCCGCAAAAGTTCCCGCGACGCAAGCGACGCAGACGCGCCGCAGGCGCCGTTTCTCCAGAGAACGGAGTTGCTCATTGAACGCATCCGCCGACGCCTGCCGCATCGATGTCTGGCTCTGGCGCGCACGTTTCTTCAAAACGCGCAGCCTCGCAGCCCGGGTAATCGAAGAGGGAGGCGTGCGGATCGCGCGAGGGCCCGCGCGAGCGCCTCTCGACAAGCCGAGCAAGCCGGTGCGTTGCGGCGACGTACTCACCTTCGCGCAAGGCCAACGCATGCTCGCCGTGCGGGTCGAGGAGCTTGGCGAGCGCCGGGGCCCGGCGACCGAGGCCCGCGAGATGTACAGCCTGCTCGACGGCTCGCCCGCGGCCTGATTTCACGAAAACTTGAAGCGCCGCTCAAACGGCGCCACAGTTTGATTATCGCCTGAGCACGCGGCTTATCTCCGCGGTTCGGAGCAGAATGTTTGCCTGCGTCCACGTCCTGCGGAAAGCCGCGACAAAAATATTCGAAGCCGTTTTCATTAGCGTCGGGAGGGGAAATCCATGGGATGGTGGCTTCTGGCGCTTTTCATCGCCGCTGTGGCGGCGCTCGCGGTCTATCTCTTCTGGAACTTCCGCACACGCATCGCCGGCATTCGGGCGGCGGCGGGCGCGCCGGCTTCCGGCGCCGACGCCCAGGCCGCGAATATCGGCCAATCGACGCTGATCATCGGCGCCTGGGTCATCATTTTCGCGCTGATCGGCGTCGCGGCGATCGCGACCTGGAGCTTCGGACAGGCTGGCGCCGCCAACGCGGCGGCCCCGTGGCGGACCTTTGGGCTCGTCGCTTTGATGGGACTCGCGGCCGCCTCCGTCGGCGCCCTCATCGGCTTCCTCTTCGGCATCCCGCGGACGCTCGACCCGGCGAGCCGCGTCGCGGTGGCGAACGCCGCCGCGCAAAACGGGCCAGCCGTGAGTTCCCAGGCCGCGCTCGCCGCCAACACCAATCTGGAGCGCGTGTCGGACTGGCTCACGACGCTCCTCATCGGCGCCACGCTCGTGCAGGCCGGAAAGGTCGTGGATTGGATCGGCGATCTCGGAAAGACGTTTACGGGCGAGGTCACGATCGCCACGCTGACGCCGCTTGTCGTCATCTATTACTCGGCGCTTGGATTCCTCGGCATCTATCTCGTCACCCGTCTCTATCTGACCTTCGCGCTCCAACAGACGCTGGCGCTGCTCACCGGCGCCAACGGCCCAACGATCGCGCCGATCAACATGCCGCCTGGAGATCACGGCGCCGCTTACGGACCGGTGGTCCTGCAGGCGAGCGGCGGAACGGCGCCGTTGCGCTGGGCGGTCCATGACCTGCCCGCGGGGCTGACTTTCGACGCCGCCGCCGCCGCGATTGGCGGAACCCCGACTGCCGCCGCCACGAGCAGCTTCACGGCCGTCGTCACCGACAGCGCGTCGCCGCCCCAGTCCGATTCGGCCGCGATCGCGATCGAAATCCGCTGACGAATCAGTAGCCGACCGCCAACGTTCCGCGCTGCCGCAAATCCGAGGCGCCGGTCAGAGTTCCATCGGGCGCGCGAAGGATCGTGTTGGCCGAGCCCATCGCCTCGCGCAGCACGACCTTGTGGCCCATCGCTTCGAGGAGCTTCACGGTGTCGGGCGAGATGCCGCGCTCGATGCGCAATTCGTCGGGCCAAAGCTGATCGTGCACGCGCGGCGCGTTCTCGGCCTCCGCGACATTGAGCTGATAGTCGATGACGTCAAGGAGGATCTGCACGACGGTCGTGATGATGCGCGAGCCGCCGGGGCTTCCGGTGACGAGCTCCACATTGCCCTGCGGGTCGAGGACGATCGTCGGGCTCATCGAAGACAGCGGGCGCTTGCTCGGGCCGGGCGCATTGGCGTCGCCGCCCATGAGCCCGTAGGCGTTGGCCGCGCCCGGCTTGGCGGCGAAGTCGTCCAGCTCGTTGTTGAGCAGGACGCCCGTCCCTTCCGCGACGAGCCCCGAGCCGTAGGAAAAGTTCAGGGTATAGGTGTTCGACACCGCATTGCCGTCCTTGTCGACGATCGAGAAATGCGTCGTCTGGTCGCTCTCGTAACGTTGCGGCTCGCCTGGCCTGATGTCGGCGGCCGGTCGCGCCTTGTCCAGCGCGATGGTCGCGCGCAACATGTCGGCGTAACGCTTCGAGACGAGGCCGTTGAGGGGAACCTTCACGAAATCCGGATCGCCGAGCCAGACCTCGCGGTCGGCGTAGGCGAGCTTTTCCGCTTCCGCCATGGCGTGGATGGAGGCGGCCGAGTTGAGGCCCCATTCCCGCATCGGGAACCCCTCGAGAATGTTCAGGATCTCGATGACATGCGCGCCCCCCGACGACGGCGGCGGCATCGATGCGATCACATGCCCGCGATAGCTTCCCATGACCGGCTCGCGTTCGACGGCGCGATAGTTGGCGAGATCGGCGGTCGTCATGCGGCCGCCCGCCGCCTGCACGGCGTCCGCGATCTTGCGCGCGACCGGCCCTTTGTAGAAGCCGGCCGGACCCTCTTCGGCAATGGTCTGAAGCGTGACCGCGAGATCGTCCATCGCAATATGATCGCCGAGCTGCGGCGCGCTTCCGTCAGGCTTCAGAAAGATGCGCGCAGAAGCCGGCCAGCGCGCCAGCGTCGCTCTCGCAAACGGCAGCGAATCCGCAACGTCCTGATCGACGGTGAGACCGCGCCGCGCGAGCGCGACCGCCGGGGCGACAAGCTCGGCAAAGCTGAGCTTGCCCGAGCCATATTTGCGCCACGCAAGCTCAAGGCCCGCAACCGTGCCGGGCACGCCGATGGCAAGCCCGGAATAGCGCGACTTGAACGGGTCCGCCGCCCCGTTGGCGTCCAGAAAGTCGTCCTTCATCGTCGCGCCCGGCGCGGTCTCGCGATAGTCGATCGCGGTCGTCTTGTTGAGATCGGCGCGATGGATCAGCATGAAGCCGCCGCCGCCAAGATTTCCCGCGCGCGGCAGCGTCACCGCCAGCGCGAAGCCGACCGCAACCGCCGCATCCACCGCATTGCCGCCGCGCTGCAACACATCGAGCCCCACGCGCGACGCCTCGGCCTCCTGGGTGACGACCATGCCGTGCCTGGCGATGGCCGGAAGCGCCGTCGGATAGCCGCCGATGATCGGCAAAGGATCGCCCAAGGCGGCGACGGGAAAGAAAGCGACAACCGCAAGGACGATGCGTATCATCCCGCCGAAGTTGCGAACGGCGGACGCCCCATGGCCCAACCCACTCATGGCGTTTCCACCCGAATGCGGCAGCCAGGCGCGGAAGCGAGACGACGGTCGCGTGTCAGAAGCGTTGCGCCCAGCGCCTCGGCAAGGGCGACATATGCGGCGTCATAGGCCGTGAGATTTTCTTTCAACCGCCATATCCGATCCATGAGCGGCGCGTGGGGCCAACGTCGAATGCGGAAGGCGCCGAGATCATCGAGGGCCTCCTCGCCCCTGCGGCCGGAGATCTGACCCGCCCCGACATATCGTCGCAACACCTGCGCCACTTCGAGATCGATGAGGTGCGGCGCATGCAGCCTTTCACCCCTCGCGAAAAGCCGGCTCTCAACCGCGGCCGCCGCAGGCGTTCGTAACAGAACCTCCAGAAGGGCGGAGGCGTCGACCACAATCATCGACCCTCGCGCTCCTCCCGCACCGCGAGGGCGGGCTCAAGCGATAGGGGGACAGGCGTTCGCTTCGCGAGCCGCTGACGCAACTCCTCCACGGTCGGCCGATCCGCCGCCTCCGCGATCTCTCCGAGGAGATAGTCGGACAACGATTGGCCCGCCAGCGCCGCCCGCGACTTCAACCGGCGATGGAGGGCGTCGGGAACATTGCGAATTTGGATCATCGTCGACATGGGATGATGATGCTCGCATGTGCGTCACATGTCAATTGATCTCCATCACGGCCCCACGCGCAAGGCGGGGCGCAAGGCGGCGCATATCGGCTTCCGCAATCGCCACGCAGCCCGCCGTCGGCGTGAGACCAGCGCGCGCAAGATGGAAAAAGATCGCGCTCCCCCTGCCCTTCGCGCGGCGCGAAAAATTCTGGTCGAGCACGAAAGTCAGGTCATAGAGGCGATCATCCCGCCACATACGGTCCGTGCAGTCGGGGGCGGGCAGGCGCACGGGCCGATTGTAACGCGCGCTCGCCGGGTCTTCGCACCAGCCCTGATCGCGGCGCATGGGCTTCAAGCGGCACACCCCCGGCCGGAGGGCGTCTGCGGTCGGGCCGGAAATAGCCCCAGAGCAGCGGAAACCGCCCCGCCGGCGTCCCCCCGTCGCCCTCGCGTTTCGTCCGCACGATCCCCGCCGGCCCCAACGCGCAGCGGATGCGAAACGGTCCGGCGACAAGCCAGCCTTGCGCACGGTTCAAAGGCGCAGCGCGGACGCGAAGGTGGTGGAGGCGATACAGCGGCATCCGCATTCTCTGCCAGAACGACAGCCCGCCGTCACCGCGGTCCAGGTCCCCGCCTCAATCCAGCGTGCTCCTGAATCTCAAGAGCGCCAGCGTGGCGAAGGCGGGCACGAACAGGCAGAGCATCGTGAACTCGAAGCCGATCTCGCTCCAATTCGCGCCCTTCAGCATCACCGCGCGCACGACGCGCAGGAAATGCGTCATCGGCAAAAGATTGCCGAGATCCTGAGCCCAGGCCGGCATGCCGCTGAACGGGAACATGAAGCCAGAGAGCAGGATCGAGGGCAGGAGAAAGAAGAACGTGAGCTGCATCGCCTGCATCTGCGAGCGCGCGAAGGTCGAGAATGTGTAGCCGAGCAGCACCATCGCGAAGACGAAAACCAGCACGCCCACGAGCAGCATGGCAAGCGAGCCGATGAAGGGAACGCCAAACAGGAATCTCGCAGCCGTGAGGATGACCGCCACCTGCACGGCGCCGACGATGAAGAAGGGCAGCACTTTTCCCAGCATGATCTCAAAACCGTTCACCGGCATGGCGAGCAGGTTTTCCATCGTGCCGCGCTCGATCTCGCGCGTGAGCGCCACCGAGGTCATGACCGTCATCGTCATCTGCAGGATGACGCCGAGAAGTCCCGGCACAATGAAGAATTGCGAGACGCCTTCCGGGTTGTAGCGCTTGTGAATGACGATGTTGAGTTGCTGGTCTTTCTGGTCCGCTCCTTCAAGCTCGCGCCCCTGCTCCCGCAGAAGCGCCCCTTGCGCGAGTTGACCGAGCGCGCCGATCGCGTTGCTCGCCGCGGCCGGATCGGTCGCGTCGGCTTCGACAAGAATCTGCGGCTTGTCGCCACGATCGACGCGGACGCCGAAATCGCTGGGAATGATCACCAGAAACGATACTTCGCCTTTCTGGATCAGCGCCTCGGCCTCCGCATCCGTCTGCGGGTGCTTGACGAAGCGATAGTAGTTGCTGACTTCGAGCGCCGAGACGATGGCGCGGGAATAATGATCCTGACCGAGCGCCAGCAGCGCGGCGCCGAGGCGTTTCGGATCGGTGTTGATCGCGTAACCGAACAGGACAAGCTGCAGGAGCGGGATACCCAGCATCATGCCGAACGTCACCCGGTCGCGCCTCATCTGCACGAACTCCTTGGCGAGAATCGCACCCAGGCGAACGAAGAAGAGCCGGATCATGACGGCTTCGCCGAGGGCGCTCCCGGCGCGCCCGCCGCATTGCTCATGAAATGGATGAACACGTCTTCGAGGCTGGTCACTCCCGGCTCGACAGCGAGGCCATGAACGCCAGCGTAGGCGCGAACTTCCCGTTCGAGCGCTCCGGCGTCGACGCCGACCACGTGCAGCGCCGCGCCGAACGGCGCGACCTGCGTGACCGCGGGAAGCGCTCGCAAAGCCTCGATCGTCTGCGCATCCGAGGCGCCGCGCAGGACAAAAGTGTGCAGGCCCGAACCGCGCACCACCTCGTCCACCGTTCCGGTCGCCAGCATATGGCCGTAGGAAATGTAGCTGATGCGATGGCAACGCTCGGCCTCGTCCATGTAGTGCGTGGACACAAGGACGGTCAGCCCCTCCGAGGCGCGCGTATGGATCTCGTCCCAGAATTCGCGCCGCGCCTTCGGGTCGACGCCGGCTGTCGGCTCGTCGAGCAGGAGCAGCTTTGGCCGGTGCATGATGCAGGCGGCGAGCGCGAGACGCTGCTTCCAGCCGCCTGAGAGCGCGCCCGCGAGCTGGTGGCGCCGCGAGGTAAGGCCGAGGTCGGCGAGGGTCGCCGCGACCATGGCGCGGCGGGGCTTCAGATCATAGAGGCGCGCGACGAAGAGCAGATTCTCCTCGATGGTGAGGTCCTCGTAGAACGAGAATCTCTGCGTCATGTAGCCGACTTCCTGCTTGATCTTGCGGCTGTCGCGGATGACGTCGTAGCCGAGCACCGCGCCTTCGCCGTCATTTGGCGTGAGCAGGCCGCAGATCATGCGGATGGTCGTCGTCTTGCCGGAGCCGTTGGGCCCGAGAAAGCCAACGATCTCGCCCGCCGCGACGCTCAGCGAAATGTGATCGACGACCGTCGTTTCGCCGAAGCGTTTTGTGAGGTTCCTGACGTCGATGACGTTCACGAGCGCGGCTCCGGCAGATCGACATCGACGATCTGCCCCGGCTGGAGGCGCAGCGGTTTGTCGTTCGGCGGGCGCGCCTCGACGAGATAGACGAGGGTCTGCCGGTTGTCCCGCGAGTAGATCACGGGCGGCGTGAATTCGGCTTGGCGCGCGATATAGGTGATGCCCGCCGTGAGCCCGGGCGGACATCCATCGCAATGGATGGCAAGCGACTGACCGAGCGCCAGCGACGACAGCGCCGCTTCGGGCACATAGACCTTCACCTTCACCGCGTTGCGCGGCAGGAAGGAGACGACCGGCGCCGTTGGCCCCGCCACGTCGCCGACGCGGCGGATGATGTCGGAGACATAGCCGTCGGCGGGCGCGAAAAGCTGGCGCTGCTCGAGGCGCCAGCGCGCGTTATCGAGCGCCGCCCTCGCCTGATCGACCTTGTTGCGCGCGGCGAGAATCTCGTCGTCGCGCGCGGGCAGCCGGGCGACCGCGAGGTTGGCGGTCAGCTCCTGAACGCGCGAGACCCCCATATCATAGGCGGTCTGAGCCGAGTTGAGATCGGACTGCGAGACAAAACCATGCGTATTGAGTTCCTTGCGGCGGTTCAGGGTGCGCTGAGCGTCGTCCCGCTGCACCCTGGCGGCGTCGAGATCGGCGGCGATGGCGGCGATTTCCTCAGGCCGCTTGCCGTAGAGGATGTTGGAGAGTTGAGCCTGCGCTTCTCCGAGCGCGGCCTCGGCGTTGCGCACCGCGATCTCGGCGTCGGTCGTCTCCAGCGTCGCGATGCGGTCGCCCGCCTTCAGCGTGTCGCCGCGCCGCACATATTCGGTGGTGATGCGCGCGACGTCGATCGGCGCGACGTTGACGTATTCGCCTTCGATGTAGCCCACCGCCGTGTTCGCCGGCGGACCGCAGAACGGCAAGAGCTTGGCCAGAAACGTGAGGCCGCAGATCGCTTCGCGGATCATGGCTCGCGCCTCCCGGCGTCAGCGAGCCCAGCGGCGAGGTTCGAGGCCACGAGGCGCTTGATCGCATTGCCCTCGGCCGGGCCGATCTCGGCCCATCCCATGCGCCTCAGGACGGCCGGCCGGGCGATCCGGAAATAGACGATCTGTCCAATCGCCGCGAAAACGGAAAGGCGCGTCGCCTCGCTCTCGGCGTCCGCGCCCGCCGCGCGCGCCCAGAACGCGCACGCCCGGGCGTGGATCGGTCCAAACGTCGCGTAGAGCCGGTCGAACGCTTCGGAGGGCTCAAGCATCTCACGGACTACGAAGCGAGCGAGAGCTCGGCCCTCGTCGCGCACGACAATCGCCTCGACCAATGCTTGCGCGAAACGTGATCAGCGCGGCGCGCGCCTCTTCCGGCGCGAGATCAGCCGGATCGGGCGCGGCCTGCGCGAGGCCCGCGAAAATTCCCTCGACCGTCGTAGCCACGAAATCCGTGCAGGCGAGCCTCAGCCCTTCCTTGCCGCCAAAATGATAGGCGATGGCCGCGATGTTCGCCCCCGCGGCGGCGGCAATTTCCCGAGTCGAAGTCGCCTCGAATCCCTTCGAGCCAAAGAGATCAAGCGCGGCGGCGACGAGCGCCGCGCGGGTGACGTCGGATCGGGAGGGGGCCAAGGGCTCGGGCGCTGACATGCGCCGAGGTTAAGCGTCCGCGGAGAGATAATCAATCGATTGATTGAAAGTGCGACACTATGTCCCGCGTCGCCGCTGATGTGAGGCTGTCTCATCCCGGGTCGACCGAGGGCATCAGCCAGGCAATGAAGCTACTGGTGAACCCCCCGCGAGCAGCCAAGAGCGCGTCGATAAGTCCCCCTTTTCCGCCCGCCGCGGAGACGTGGGCGCGGACTGTGGCGCTGTCGATACTGTAATGGCCGCTGTCCGCCATAAACTCGGCCAGCGTCACGGCCATGGCTTCCCAGACCCCGGCTTCGCTCCAGCTCCGGAACCGCCGGTAAAGTGTATTCCAACTCCCATATTTGGGCGGTACGTCGCGCCACGGCGCTCCGCATCGCAGCCGCCAGAGTATGCCGTTGATGATCGCACGGTTCTGTTCGGGCCGCCTGCCGCGGCCACGGTTTGCTGGCTCCATAGGCAGCAAGCCCTTCAAGATGCGCCATTCCGCTCCGGTGAGATCGCCCCTGCTCAAGCCTGCCCCCAAAAAACAGCCTTGAATCAACCAGCATTCGCTACGTCAACTGGTGAGTTCCGGACGAATCGGCGCCTACGCCAAAAAACTGCTTGACGATAATAAGACGACCGGTCATATATTAACTCATGCCGAGACCAGCCAATCCTGAAACGCGATCGCGCCTCCTGGAAAAAGGGGGAGAGCTTGTGAGCGCCCGCGGCTTCAACGCCACGGGCGTTCAGGAGATCACCGCGGCAGCCGGCGTCCCCAAGGGTTCTTTCTATAATTACTTCGACAGCAAGGAAGCCTTCGCCGTCGCCGTATTGACCGAATATTGGGAGGCGGTTGTCGCTGAGTATGGGGCCATTTTAAATCAACGCCGGGCGCCGCCCTTGGCGCGCATCGCGCGCTATTTCGCGGGGCTTGCCGAGTTTCACGAGCGCCGCCGTTACGCGGTCGGCTGCCTGATCGGGAACATGGCCCTGGAGGTCACGCCGACGAGCGAGCATGTGCGGATCAAGCTTGCGGCGATCTATCGCGATTGGTCGGCCGCACTCGCCTCATGCTTGCGAGAAGCGAAGGAGAAAGGGGAATTATCGGCCGGAAAGGATCCAGGGCAGCTTGCCGTCGCGCTGATCGACACGTTCGAAGGGGCGGTTATGCGGGCCAAGGTCGAACGTAGCCGGGCGCCCTTCGACAGCTTCGAGCGCTTTATGTTGCCCTCTCTGCTGAGCTAAAAAATTTGACCAGTTAATAGACGACTGGTCATATTATTACCAAATCATCGCTGGAACGCCGCGCCAGCGAGCGATGCCTCTCATCCGCGGCTAACGAACGGAGCTGAACAATGCCCACGATCACAACGACGGACGGCGTAAACATCTTCTACAAGGACTGGGGCTCAGGCCAGCCGATCGTCTTCAGCCACGGTTGGCCGCTGACAGCGGACGACTGGGATGCCCAGATGATGTTCTTCCTGCAGCACGGGTTTCCGCGTCATCGCCCATGACCGGCGCGGCCACGGCCGGTCCGACCAGCCCAACACCGGCAACGACATGGACCACTTGGGTTGCCGACCTCGCGGCCCTGACCGAGCACCTCGACCTGCGCGACGCGATCCACATCGGCCACTCCACAGGTTGCGGTGAGGTGGCTCGCTATGTCGCTCGCCACCAGGAGCGCGTCGCGAAGGCGGTGCTGGTCGCTTCCCTGACGCCGAACATGTACCGGAGCGAGGACAACCCGTCCGGTCAGCCGCCGGAGTGGTTCGAAGCGATCCGGGCGGGCATGCTGGGCAACCGGTCGGAGTTCTACCGTTTCGTCCCTGAGAATCCGTTCTACGGCTACAACCGAGATGGCGCGAAGCCTTCGGAGGCGATCATTGCGAACTGGTGGCGGCAAGGCATGGCCGGCGGCGCCCTCGCTCATTACGCAACCGTCGACTCTTGGCTCGAAGATTATACCGAAGACCTCAAGAAGATCACCGTGCCGGTGCTGATGATGCATGGCGAGGCCGATCAAGTCGTCCCGTTCGCAAGTACCGTGCCGCGTGCGGTCGACCTGCTGAAGAAGGGGTCGCTGAAGACTTACCCCGGCTATCCCCATGGCATGCTCACCACGCATGCGGATGTCCTCAACCCCGACCTGCTCTTCGTTCATCAGGTCTTGACGACATCTCTCATCCCCTATCGTCTATGGTAGATATCTAGGGGGTGGATATTGAGGAGGGTTCGGGTTTCGCCGTAGTGACGAAGGAACGAACCAGAAGCTCAAACCCTCCTCGAAAAATCATTGGCCAAGGTCCTGATCGAAGCGGCGGCCTTGCCAGCCTTGCTCAGCCTTGACGTAGTCCATTCCGCCGTCGGCCTCGCGCCTTGCTCCCTGCCTGCCCAGGGGGCGCCTAGGGGCTAACGGGTATGTGGAATTTGTCCGCGCCGCCTAAGAGCCCATAATTGGCCGCGCGTACGGCAATGACGCTGTAAGTTATTGATATATCATCGTTTATCGTCGCGGATCATAGACCAATTCTGTGAATAAGCGCCAGATTGATGCTAAAGCGCCCCATAAGCCTTTGATAGGCAACAAAACGAAGCGTTAAAGCCGGTATTTGAGGGCCAGTTCGGCGGGCGCCATCGCTTCTGCGCTCGCCTTGACTTCCCCGCCCCCTGCCGCCAGTTTCCCGCGCCGCCGCGCTCCCGGCGGTTCGCCCCAAAGAGTGGAATGCGCAGCTACCTCAGTTTCGAAACGCCTGTGGCCGACATCGACGCGCGGATCGACGAACTGCGCGCTGTGGCGGCGAACGGCGATTCGGCTGCGATCGCCGACGAGATCGCCAAGCTCGAAGCCAAGTCCGAAAAGGCTCTGGCCGACCTCTACGCCAACCTCACGCCCTGGCAAAAAACCCAGGTCGCCCGCACGCAGGACCGGCCCCATTTCGTCGACTATGTCGCGGCGCTCATCCAGGAATTCACGCCGCTGGCGGGCGATCGCCAGTTCGGCGAGGACGAGGCGATCATCGGCGGGCTCGGTTGGTTCGAGGGCCAGTCCGTCTGCGTCATCGGCCAAGAGAAGGGCAACGACACGGCGAGCCGGCTCGAACACAATTTCGGCATGGCCCGCCCCGAGGGCTATCGCAAGGCGGTTCGCCTCATGGAGCTTGCCGACCGGTTCGGCCTGCCTGTCATCGCGCTCGTCGATACGGCCGGCGCCTTTCCCGGGGTGGACGCCGAGGAGCGCGGACAGGCGGAGGCGATCGCCCGCTCGACCGAGGCGTGCCTTTCGCTCGGCGTGCCCAATGTCGCCGTCGTCATCGGCGAGGGCGGCTCGGGCGGCGCGGTCGCCATCGCCACCGCCAACAAGGTGATGATGCTGGAGCACGCGATCTACACGGTCGCCTCGCCCGAAGCGTCCGCCTCGATCCTGTGGCGGGACTCCTCGCGCGCCCAGGACGCCGCGACGAGCATGAAGATCACCGCGCAGGACCTCATCAAGTTCGGCATCATCGACGGCATCGTGCCGGAGCCGGTCGGGGCGCCCACCGGAACCCCGCCGCCGCGATCGCCTCGACCGGACAGGCGATCTCGGAGGCTCTGCGCTCCCTGCAAGGCATGAGCCCGGACGAACTGCGCAACGCACGCGCCGAAAAATTCCTCGCAATGGGGCGCAAGATCTAAGGCGCATAGGTCGCCGGAGGGAGCCCATGCTGCAAACCTGGCGGTGGTTCGGTCCGGACGACCCGGTGAGCCTTCCGAACGTCTTGCAGGCGGGCGCCGTGGGCGTCGTCAGCGCCCTGCACCATCGCAACCGGGGCGAAGTCTGGAGCGTCGAAGAGGTCGCCAAGCGCCGCGCCGAGATTGAGCGCGCCGGCCTCGCATGGCCGGTTGTCGAGAGCATCGGGGTGGGCGAGGAGATCAAGACCCGCACCGGCGCCTTCCGGCAAAAGATCGACAATTACAAACAGTCGATCCGCAACGCCGCCCAGGCCGGGGTCAAAGTCTTCTGCTACAACTTCATGGCGATCACCGACTGGACGCGCACCGATCTTAACTGGCCGCTCGTCAATGGCGGGACGGCGCTGCGCTTCGACGCGGGGGATTTCGCGGCCTACGATATTTTCATGCTCGGGCGCGAAGGCGCGGAAGCCGACTATGCGCCCGAGCGCACAGCCGCCGCGAGGACGCGCTTCGCCGCCATGGCGCCGGCGCAGGCGGAGGCTTTGGAGCGCACGCTCATCGACTGGCTTCCTGCCCGCGACTTCACCTATGACCGCGAAAGCTTCCGGCAGGCGCTCGGGCGCTATGCTGAGATCGGCGTCGAGGCGATGCGCGAAAACCTTATCGCCTTCGTGCGCGAAATCACCGAAGTCGCGGAGGAGGAAGGCGTGCGGCTCGCCATTCATCCCGACGACCCGGCCTTTCCGATCTTCGGCCTGCCGCGCGTGCTCTCGACCGCCGACGACGTGCGCAAGCTTTTTGCCGCCGTGCCCTCGCAAGCCTGTGGGCTCACGCTCTGCGCGGGCTCGTTCGGCTCCAATCCTGCCAACGACCTGCCGGGAATGGCGCGCGAGTTCGGGCCGCGGGTCCATTTCGCGCATCTGCGCAATGTCAAACGCGAGGGGGACGGCTCGTTCCATGAGGCCGATCATCTCGCAGGCGATACGGATATGGTCGCGCTGGTCGCGGCGCTCTTGGGCGAGGAGAGCCGCCGCCGCGCGGAGGGCCGGCCCGACGCGGAAATCCCGATGCGCCCCGACCATGGCCACCTCCTTGGCGACGATGCCGAGAAGCGCGTCAACCCAGGCTATTCGTTCATCGGACGCCTCAAGGGCCTCGCGGAACTGAGAGGCGTTATCAAGACCGTCGAGGCGTTTCGCGCAGGGCGGATCGCCTGAAAGGTACAACGGTTAGAGCCGGCGCGGAGAGCCCTTCGATGACAGTTCTAGACGGCCAGGTTCTCACGCCCGACGGGTTTCGGGGCGCGCGCGTCCATGTCGAAGACGGGCGCGTTGCGCGCATCGAGCCGGCGCGAGCGGAAGAGAGCCGCCTGATCCTTCCCGGCTTTATCGACCTGCATTGCCATGGCGGGGGCGGCGCGGACGTGATGGAAGCGGGCGACGCCGCCCGGACCGTCGCCAAAACCCATGCGCGCAGGGGAACGACGGCCTTTCTGGCGACCACCATGACCTCGCCGCTCGACGAGATCGAGCGGGCGCTCGCCGCCGCCGAGGCCGCGTCCCGCGCCGCGAATCCGGACGAAGCCGGAATTCTCGGCGTCCATCTCGAAGGCCCGTTCATCAGCCGCGACCGGCTCGGCGCGCAGCCGGATTTCGTCATTCCGGGCGATGTCGGCGTCATGGAGCGGCTCTTGGCTTTGGCTCGCATTCGGGTCGTGACCTGCGCGCCGGAAGCCGACCCCGATGGCGCCCTGACCCGTTATCTCTCAGATCGCGGCGTGCGGGTTCAGATCGGCCATTCGTCGTGCGACTACGAGACGGCCTGCCGCTGTTTCGAAAGCGGGCGCCACGGCGTCACCCATATGTTCAACGCCATGTCGCCCCTGCATCACCGGGCGCCGGGCATCGTCGGCGCGGCGCTGGCCCATGCGACTTACGCCGAGCTGATCCCCGATCTTTTGCACGTGCATCCCGGCGCCATCCGCGCCGCGTTGCGCGCCATTCCCGGCCTCTACGCCGTCACCGACGCCACCGCCGCGACGGGGATGCCTGACGGCGATTATCGGCTCGGCCGTCAGTCGGTCCGCAAATGCGACAACGGCGTGCGGCTTGCCGACGGCACGCTGGCGGGCTCCTGCCTCACGATGATCGAGGCTTTCCGCAATCTCGTGGCGATCGGCCTCAGCGTCGAGGACGCCTCGCGCCGCACGTCCACACTCCCCGCCGATTACCTGGGGCTCGAGGACAGGGGACGCATTGCGCCCGGCGCCGTCGCCGACTTCGTCGTGCTGGACCCGTCGCTCGCCCTCAAATCCGTCGTCTTGCGGGGGCTTGAGATCGAGCCCACCGCCGCCTGAAAGCGGCCCGCCAAACCGTCTATTCCGCGGCCTTCTGCCGGCTCCTGCTCTTCCGCATGAGCACCGGCTTCAGATAGGCGCCCGTATGACTTCTTGGGATTGCGCGCGATCTCTTCCGGCGTTCCCGCCGCCACGACCTCGCCGCCGCCGTCGCCACCCTCAGGCCCCATGTCGATGAGCCAATCCGCCGTCTTCACGACTTCGAGATTATGCTCGATGACGATCATCGTGTTGCCCTGATCGACGAGTTCGTGCAGCACGTCGAGCAGTTGCGCGACATCGTGGAAATGGAGGCCCGTCGTCGGCTCATCGAGAATGTACAACGTGCGGCCTGTCGAGCGACGCGACAGTTCCTTAGCGAGCTTCACGCGCTGCGCCTCGCCGCCCGACAGCGTCGTCGCTTGCTGACCGACCTTCACGTAGCCTAAGCCCACCCGTTTCAGCGTCTCCATCTTGTCGCGGATCGAGGGCACCGCCTTGAACAGCTCGGCGGCTTCCTCGACTGTCATGTCGAGCACATCGGCGATGGACTTGCCCTTGTAGCGCACCTCCAGCGTTTCGCGGTCGTAACGCTTGCCCTTGCAGACATCGCACGTCACGTAGACGTCGGGCAGAAAGTGCATCTCGATCTTGATGACGCCATCGCCCTGACAGGCTTCGCACCGGCCGCCCTTGACGTTGAACGAGAAGCGCCCCGGCAGATAGCCGCGCTGCTTCGCCTCCGGCAGGCCCGCGAACCAGTCGCGAATCGGCGTGAAGGCGCCCGTATAGGTCGCCGGGTTCGAGCGCGGCGTGCGGCCGATCGGCGACTGGTCGATGTCGATCACCTTGTCGAGCTGGTCGAGCCCCTCGATCGCCTCATGCGGCGCCGGCGGCTCGCTCGCGCCGTTGAGCTGGCGGGCCGCGGCCTTGAACAAGGTGTCGATGACCAGCGTCGACTTGCCGCCGCCTGAAACGCCGGTGACGCAGGTGAAGAGACCGACCGGAATCGAAGTCGTCACGGACTTCAAATTGTTGCCGCGCGCGCCGACGATTTTGATCAGCCGTTTCGGGTCTGTCTTGCGACGGCGCTCGGGAATGGCGACCATGCGTTCGCCGGAAAGATAATGGCCGGTCAGGGAATTGGGGTCTGCCGCGATCTCCTGCGGCGTGCCTTTCGCCACCACCTCGCCGCCATGCACGCCAGCGCCCGGCCCGACGTCCACCACATAATCCGCGGCCCATATCGCATCCTCGTCGTGCTCGACGACGATCACCGTGTTGCCGAGGCCCCGCAGGCGCCTCAGCGTATCGAGAAGCCTCGCGTTGTCGCGCTGGTGCAGGCCGATCGACGGCTCGTCGAGCACATAGAGCACGCCGGTCAGCCCGGAACCGATTTGCGAAGCGAGCCGGATGCGCTGGCTCTCGCCACCCGACAATGTGCCGGACGAGCGAGACAAGGTGAGATAGTCGAGGCCGACGTCGCGCAGGAACACGAGCCTGTCTTCGATCTCCTTGAGAATCCGCGCCGCGATCTCGTTGCGCTTGGCGTCGAGCTTTTCAGGCAGCCCTTGCGCCCAGGCGATCGCCCCTTTGACGGAGAGCAGACTGACTTCGCCGATATGCTGGCCATCGATCTTGACCGCGAGCGCCTCCGGCTTGAGGCGGAACCCGTGGCAGGCGTCGCAAGGCTTTGCGCTCATGTAGCGCTGGATTTCCTCGCGCGACCACTCGCTCTCGGTCTCCTTGTAGCGGCGCTCGAGATTGGCGACGACGCCCTCGAAGGGTTTGCGCACCTCGTAGGAACGCAGGCCGTCGTCATAGGCGAAGCGAATTTCCTCCTCGCCCGAACCATGCAGGATGGCGTTGCGGCCGTCTTCCGGCAGGTCGCTCCACGGCTTGTCGAGCCGGAATTTGTAGTGGCGCCCCAGCGCCTCCAGCGTC
The DNA here is from genome assembly GCA_963824465.1 of uncultured Alphaproteobacteria bacterium. Taxonomy (GTDB): domain Bacteria; phylum Pseudomonadota; class Alphaproteobacteria; order Rhizobiales; family Beijerinckiaceae; genus Roseiarcus. The sequence continues at coordinate 38,253 of CAWGPL010000010.1, read as the reverse complement.
TGCTGGTAATAGGGCGAACTGGACTTCGCCCAGGGCGCGATGGCTCCGCGCTTCAGCGTGAGCTTTTGATCGGGAACGACCAGCGAGGGATCGACCCGCAGTTCCGATCCGAGCCCCGCGCAGACAGGACAGGCGCCGTGCGGCGAGTTGAACGAAAAGAGCCGCGGTTCGATTTCCGCGATCGTGAAGCCGGAGACCGGGCACGCGAATTTGGAGGAGAAAAGAATGCGTCGCGGCTCGCTTTCGCCCTCGGCCCTGTCGGCGAACTCGACCACCGCAAGCCCCTCGGCGAGTTCGAGCGCGGTCTCGAAACTTTCGGCGAGCCGGCTCGCCATATCGGGCTTTACGACGATGCGGTCGACGACGACCTCGATGTCATGCTTGAGCTTCTTGTCGAGCGCGGGCGCCTCGGCGATGTCATGGAACTCGCCGTCAACCTTGAGCCGTTGAAAGCCGCGCTTCATCCAGTCGGCGATCTCCTTGCGGTATTCGCCCTTGCGGCCGCGCACGACCGGCGCGGTCAGGTAGAGCCGCGAACGCTCGGGCAGCGCCAGCACGCGGTCCACCATTTGGCTCACCGTCTGGCTCTCGATCGGCAGGCCGGTCGCCGGGGAATAGGGAATGCCGATGCGCGCCCACAGGAGGCGCATGTAGTCGTAGATCTCCGTGACCGTGCCGACGGTCGAGCGCGGATTGTTGGAGGTCGTCTTCTGCTCGATGGCGATCGCCGGCGAGAGCCCGTCGATCTGGTCGACGTCCGGCTTCTGCATCATCTGCAAAAACTGGCGGGCGTAGGCGGAGAGCGACTCGACATAACGCCGCTGGCCCTCGGCATAGATCGTGTCGAAGGCGAGCGAGGATTTTCCCGACCCGGAAAGGCCGGTGAAGACGACGAGCTTGTCGCGCGGGATCGTAAGATCGACGTTCTTGAGATTATGCTCGCGGGCGCCGCGGATCGCGATGACCGGGCCGCCGAACAAGGCGTCGAGCGTCGCGCCGCCGGAAGCTGACGCTTCGCGCGTCGCGGCTGGGCGCGGTTTCGGCGAGGACCCGGATTTGGCCATGGCGAATTCCCAAGGGTCGGCGCGATTCGCGCTTGCGCGCCGCGCGGGCTCCATGCTAGAACAAACAAAGAACAAAGGAAAGGCGGTCGCGAGCCGCCCTCGTAGGGTTAATGTAGGGCTTGAGGCCGGACTTCCCAAGCGCTCGCTTGCGGCGGTTTGTGGACAAGAGGGCGGGCGGCGAGATTCCGGCGCCTCCTGTCCCGGCTTTGCGTTATGGAAGAGGTCGAGAGCCCAAGACGGGCGCGCGTTAGGAGCGGACCCATGGCCGGCAGCGTCAACAAGGTGATCCTCATCGGCAACCTCGGCAAGGATCCGGAGGTGCGCCGGCTCAATTCCGGCGATCAGGTCGTGAGCTTCTCACTGGCCACATCCGATACTTGGCGCGACAAGAGCTCTGGCGAGCGCAAGGAACGCACGGAGTGGCATAATGTCGTGATCTTCAACGAGAATCTCGGAAAGGTTGCGGAGCAGTACTGCAAGAAAGGGCTCGAAGGTCTACATCGAGGGCCAGTTGCAGACCCGGAAGTGGCAGGACAAGGACGGCCAGGACCGTTACACGACGGAAATCGTGCTCCAGCGCTTCCGTGGCGAATTGACCCTCCTCAACTCGCGCGGCGGGCGGCGAATCCCGCGAGAGCTTCCCGGACGAGGGCGCGCCGCGCAGCTTCGGCCGCTCCGAGCGGCGCCCGGCGATGTCGGGCGGCGGGGGCAGCGCGCCGCCGATCGACGACGATATCCCGTTCTGAGGCGCCGAGAAAAAACATTTTTGGAGATTCGCCTGCAAGCTATTGAAAGATAACGATTCCGACGAGAGAATCCAAGGAAATCCAAGCTTTTCAAACCTTGTTTCTACAGCCGTTTCCGCTGAAAACCCGCCCGCGCCAAAACAATCCAAGTTGAGGCGCCGGTCTTTGGACCCGGATCGGAAGCAACCGGCGGATTGCAGGCGACTTGCCCGCCTGTGACGCCGTCGCCCACCATCGCGCTTGACGCGGGGGAGGCGTCAGTGTCTTGCTGCGGCGCGATGGCTTCCTCCACCACGGGGTCGGTCAGCCATAGCTGGTCGCTGCCCAACATTCTGACCTATGCGCGCTGCGCAGCGGTGCCTGTTGTCGCCGGCCTTCTGTTCTGGCCGAACGAGTCCTGGGCGCGCTGGAGCGCGCTGATCCTGTTCGTGGCCGCGGCAATAACGGACTTCTTCGACGGCTACCTCGCCCGCGCCTGGTCGCAGCAGTCCTCGCTGGGCCGGATGCTCGATCCGATCGCCGACAAGCTGATCGTTTCCGCGGTCATTCTCATGTTGGCCGCCGACCATACGATCGCCGGGGCCACGCTTTGGGCGGCGCTCATCATCCTGTGCCGCGAGATCCTCGTCTCGGGCTTGCGCGAGTATCTCGCCGAGCTTCGCGTCCCCGTCCCGGTGACGGCGGTCGCCAAATGGAAGACGACTGTTCAGATGGTGTCGCTGAGCGTCCTCATCGCGGGCCCCGCCGGTGAGCGGCTCCTGCCCGGGGCGACCACGACCGGCATCATTCTGCTGTGGATAGCCGCCCTCCTTACGCTCTACACGGGCTGGGACTATATGAAGGCCGGCTGGGACAATGTCGGGAACGGCTGAGCGGACCGTATGAAAGCCGTCTATTTCGCCTGGGTGCGTGAGCGCGTGGGCAAGTCGGAAGAAGAGATCGACCCTCCGGCGACGGTGAAAACCGTGGCCGACCTCGTCGCCTGGCTCTCAGCGCGGGATGAGACTTACGCCCACGCCTTCGAGAAGCCCGGGACGGTGCGCGCCGCCCTCGACAGGGTTCATGCGCGCCCGGACGCGCCCCTTGGGGGGGCGCACGAGATCGCCTTCTTTCCGCCGATGACAGGCGGGTGAATGGCCACGATCCGGGTTCAGCGCGAAGCCTTCGACGCCGCCGCCGAGGGCGATGGGCTCACGTTGGGCCGGAGCGACGTCGGGGCGCTGGTGACTTTCGTGGGCTTATGTCGCGACGATGGCGCGGCGCTCGCCGCACTCGAACTCGAACACTATCCCGGCATGGCGGAGGAGGAGATGGAGCGCGCCGTCCGCGAGGCGGAGAAGCGCTGGCCGCTTCTTGGCGTCGCCGTCATCCACCGCTTCGGCCGCATCCCGCCGGGCGAGCCGATCGTGCTTGTCGTGGTCGCCGCCGCCCATCGGGGCGAAGCCTTCGCGGCGGCGGAAATGCTCATGGACTTTCTGAAGACACGCGCCCCCTTCTGGAAGCGCGTCATCCGAGCCGACGGCACGACCGGCGAGTGGGTGGAAGCGAAAGCCGGCGATGATGAATCGGCGGCGCGCTGGAGCGCCGCCGGCTGAGCTCAGGTTCTGGCCACCACGGTGTGGTATATCCAGAGCACGATCACCGCGCCGATGACGGAGACGATGATGCTCCAAATGTTAAGGCCTGTAACCCCAGCCGTTCCCAGGACTGCGCTCATGATGAAGCCGCCGACGATTGCGCCGACGATCCCGAGCACGATGTCCATGACGAGGCCCGAGCCCGACTTGTTCACGATTTTGCTCGCGATGAACCCGGCGATCAGGCCGAGAATGATCCAGGCGATTATACCCATGGCGTCGCTCCTTCGGCGATAGGCATCCCCTCCGCGGCGCGGCGGACTCGCCGCAAAAATGTTGCGGGATGGACGCGGAAAACGCAAGCCGGTAGGGTTTGCTCCAGTCTTTTCATTCCCAGCGTCGATTTCCTTCCAATAGAGGAATAGGACAACGCCGATGCTTGGACCAACAGGAGGCTCGAATGCCCTCGTTTGATGATGCAATGAAAAATGCGATCCCCGGCGGCAACCTCGCGACGCCCATCGCCGTCGCGATCGGGGCGCTGGTGCTCGGCAAGCTTTTCGGCGGGGGCTCCTCGCACGCGCCAAGCGCGCCCGCCGCGCCGCCGCCTCCCTCCGCTCAGCCGATTCCAAGCAGCGCACCGGCCGGCAGCATCCTCGGCGGCCTCTCTGACCTCATTGGCAAGCTCTCCCAGGGCGGCGCCGGCCCCCAAGTCAATTCGTGGGTCGGCCACGGGGAAAACCAGCCCATCCAGCCCGGTCAGCTTGGCGGCGCGCTGGGTCAGAACGTGCTGAACGAACTCTCGACCCGGACCGGAATGAGCCAGCAGGAGCTTCTCAACCAATTGGCCGTCGCCCTGCCGCAGATCATCAATCACATGACGCCGAACGGCCGGATGCCGACACTCGCCGACCTCGAGAACAAGTAGAGGCGCGTCCCTTCCGCGTCGGCGGGAGGGACGTTCACTCGGCCGCCCGGCTGTGCGGCGCGGCCGCCTTCTCGAGCGCCTGCGCCAAATCCTCCATCAGGTCGTCGACGTCCTCAAGACCCACCGAGAGTCGCAGTAAACCGGGGCCGATCCCGAGCGCGGCGCGCTGCTCGGGCTTGAGGCGCTGGTGGGTGGTCGTTTCCGGGTGGGTGACAAGGCTCTTTGCGTCGCCGAGATTGTTGGAGATGCCGATGATCGACAGCGAGTTGGCCATGCGGAAGGCGGCGGCCTTCCCGCCCACGACCTCGAATGAAAGCAGCGTTCCGCCGCCGCTCATCTGGCGGCGGGCCAACGCCGCCTGGGGGTGGTCGTCGCGGCCGGGATAAATCACCCGCGTCACTTCCGGACGCCCAGCGAGAAAATCGGCGATCCGGGCCGCCGATGTTGTTTGCGCCACAACCCGCACCGGCAGAGTTTCCAGCGATTTCAGCAGTGTCCAAGCATTAAACGGCGACAGGCTCGGACCAGTCTGGCGCAGGAAATTGTGGATATTGTCGGCGATGAACTTCTCGCTGGCTAGGATGACGCCGCCGAGCACCCTGCCCTGCCCGTCGATGTGCTTGGTGGCGGAATAGACCACGCAGTCCGCGCCCAGCTTCAGCGGATGCTGGAAGAGCGGCGTGGCGAAGACATTGTCTACGACAAGCGTCGCGCCCGCCTCGTGCATGATTTTTGCGACCGCCGCGATGTCGATGACCTCCATCGTCGGATTGGTCGGCGACTCGAGGAAACTGGTTCTGGTATTTGGCCGGACGGCGGCGCGCCAAGCCTGAAGATCGGTCCCGTCGACCAGCGTCGACTGCACGCCGAAGCGGGGCAGCAACTCCTCGACAACATAAAGACAGGAGCCGAACAGCGCTTTCGCGGCCGACGACATGGTCGCCTGCCCTGAGTTGGCCCATGAGCGCCGCGGTCACCGCGGCCATTCCGCTCGCCGTCGCCCGCGCAGCCTCCGCCCCCTCGAGAAGCGCCATGCGCTTTTCGAACATCGCAACGGTGGGATTCGCGAAGCGGGAATAGATGAAGCCGGGCTCCTCGCCCTTGAAGCGGGCCTCCGCGAGCTCCATCGTATCGTAGAGATAGCCCTGCGTGAGAAAAAGCGCCTCGGAAGTCTCCCCGAATGAGGAGCGCAGGGAACCGCCATGGACAAGTTGGGTCGCCGGGCGCAGGGTTTTGGGATCGCGGGTTTTACGTGGGCTCGTCATCGCCTCGACCTTTCCGGCGCGAACGCGCCTTCAGAGGGTTTAAAGACGAGGCAGTTACCGAAGGAGCCCCGATCTTTTAGCCTCTTGTTTAACGTGGCGGCAAGCCGACCGGCTCAAATGACCACGGGGTAGCGAAAATGCTTTACGGCGCAGCGATCCCGAGGTCAACCACCCGCCGTGGCAATCTCGATCTCGCGGATATTATGCGCGCAACAGGTTTGCAACTTGGGAACATTGCGAGTTTAGGCTTCGCGAACTCCGCGCTATCGGATGATTGCAGCGGCAGGTCTTGATCGTTCATTCAACTCGCCACGAACAGCAGCGAAACGTCAGAGGCTTCGAGCAGAGCGTCGGCAGCCTCGCCAAAGAGCAGGGCCTCACTCGGTCCTTGATCCACGCCAAAGACCACCAGCGACGCGGCGCTCCGTCGGGCTTCATCGAGAATAGCGCTGGCCTGATCGCGGTTGCGCCGGCTCAGTGACCGTACGGCTTGGCCGCGCCGCTCCGCCATCTCGACGATCTCTTTCAAGGTCGCTCGTTCCAACGCACTCGCAAGCTCCAGCCGCCTACGAACGGGACTCGAACCGGGCTTACGTGGTCCAACGAAAAGGATTGTGAGTTCAACCGCGGCGGCTCGAGCGAGCTCGATCGCGGCTTCCGCCGCGCGGCGGGTCTGAACGGACCCCGTGACCGGCGCGATAATCCTGAGTGCGGCCGTCGTCGGCGCGCGTTGATGCGCGCCGCGTGCTACTGTCACCATCACGGGACCTTCAAACGCCCGCGCCGCGTCTGCGATTATTGAGCTGAAGCCGCCTCCTGGCGAGCGCGCCGGATCGAAGCCGAGCACCAGACAACCGTAACCCTTCGGCACTTCCTCGGAGAGCGCTTCCGCTAACGAACCCTTTGGCGCTTTCTCTTTGACGACAACGCTCGGCGCGTCGCCGGCCTCCTTGGGTCGAACCGCGCGGGCCGCATCCGCGCCTTTCTTGAGATCGGCCGCCATCGTTCGACCGCTCTCCCGGGCCGACAATGTTGGAGCGAGAAGCTTGTTCGGCTCAAGCTCCATGACTGTCACCGGTTGCCCGCGCGACGATGCGAGCAACCCGACGAGCCTCGCTGCAAGCCGACCGTTTGGATGTTCGCTCGCCGCAATGAGAAAGCGCTCCACGTTTGCGACGAAGCCGCTCGCCTCGAAAGCCTCGCGTTTGAGCCGTTCCTCTTCGCCGGGTCTCATGGGAACGCGTCGCAGCGCCCATCGAAGCGAAGGCGGCATGACGAGCGTCGTCAAAACAGCCATCGTGACAATCATTGAGTACAAAGTCTGAGTGAGGGCGCCCATGGAGAGCCCGAGGCTCGCTATGATCACTTCCGTCGAGCCACGCGCGTTCATGCCCAGCGCCAGGGCCAAGGATTCCTTCCGCGCCAAGCCGCCGATCTTGCCGCCGACGAAAGCGCCCACAAACTTGCCGACGCTGGCGATCAACACCAGCGCCAGCGTCAGCCCGAGCACTGACGGCGATTTGAGGACATGTCAGATCCGCACTCAAACCCGCCAGCACAAAGAAGAGCGGCGCGAAGAAGGCAGCGACCATCGCTCGCAACTGCTCGGCGATGCGACCAGTAAGAATAGGCGACTGGCCGACGAGCACGCCCGCGACGAAGGCGCCAAGGACAGTCTGCACGCCGATCGCCTGTGTAAGGAGCGCCAGCACGCCCATAATGACGAGAATGAGCGTCAACACCATATTGTCGCCCAGTGCGGAGTCATTCACGAATCGGATCGCCGCGGCGACAAGCGAGCCGCCGATCGATAGGCTAAGGGCAAGAAAAATCGCAACACCCCCGACTGTGAAGACGAGCGAACCAAGCGCGAAGCCATTTGCGCCGGCGACGCCGAGGATCAGCGCGAGAAGGATCCAACCAATCGAATCCTCGACAATGGACGAGGCGACCATGAGCTGGCCTAGGTCGCGTGGGGTAAAGTTCATCTCATGAACAACCATCGCGACGATCTTAATTGAGGAGATCGATAGCGCGACGCCAAGAAAAAGGGCAGTGATCAGCCGATGGCCACTATTGGGAATGAGCGAATCGGGCGCAAACATCCCCAACGTAAGTCCGCACGCAAAGGGAACAGCCACGCCCGCTGCCGAGATGCTGGCTGCTGGCGCGCGATCCGCCTCAGAAGCGGCAAATCGACTTCCATCCCCGTGAGGACGAGCAAGAGAAGCACGCCATATTCGGCGAAAGCCTGCAGCATCGCCTTTTTCTCGGGAGCGGGCGGAAAGACCAGATGTTCTGCGGCAGGAAACAGCAGGCCGAAGAGCGAAGGGCCGAGCACCAGACCCGCGATCAGTTCGCCGATCACCGAGGGCTGGCCCAAGCGCTGCGCAATCTCTCCGAACAGCCGCGAGACGATCAGGATCAAGACTATCGATACGAGAAAACCCGGCTCGAAATGCATGGGCCCCCAAGACTGAAACCGCTCTGCGGGACGTGTTACCGCCGTCCAGCCGCGCGTCGGTCTCTCTCTCGTTAACCAGCGTTTTTAAAGCGACGAGATCACGCACAAAGGCCAGATAGCATTTGCCCGCGCAAGATCATCCGGAGCACGCAGAGAGCGACGAGGGATGCACTGTGATGAACACCGGCCAGCCACCGATCCCATCGCGCGGATGTCCGCGGTTGGTCAACACCGGCATTGCACGGCCGATTAAACTGTGCGCCGCCGTCGCCCCGAGCGCCACAACGAGTTCAGGTTTCAGCATCTCGAGTTCGCCGAGCAACCACCGCCGGCACACATTGATCTCGCTCGCGTTCGGCTTCTTGTGCAGGCGAAACTTGCCGCGTAGCTCGAACTTGAAGTGCTTGACCGCATTCGTGACGTAAGCGCGCGAACGGTCGAGGCCCGCCTCTGCGAGCGCTTTGTCGAACATGCGTCCCGCAGGTCCACGAAAGGCTTGCCCGTGAGATCTTCCTGGTCTCCCGGCTGTTCGCCTACGAAGACGAGATCCGCATCGCCCGGGCCTTCGCCGAAAACGGTTTGCGTTGCGTGTTTCCAGAGATCGCAGGCGCGACAAGAGCCGGCGTCACGCCTGAGCGCGGCCAGTCCGGCTGAAGTTTGCATGATCGCAGCCTGCGAGGCCATCAGAAAACACTCAACGCCGCTTCTCCGTGGCCTCGCCCACCGGTGCATCCGAGACCGCGGGCGGGTGCAGCGGGATTCTCCTCGGGGGGACGATGTACGCCCTCGTCGTAATCCTCGTACTCGGTCGTATACGGCTGATTCGGCGACACGGTTGCCGCTGTGGGCAACCGTGTCTCCGGGCCTTCGCAGACCTGCTCGCTCGAGGTCGCTCATTAACCATAAAGATCCCCTTTTTCTTTGGCTGTCGACAGTCAGGACGTGCGGCCGAAGAGTTTTCCTAACTTGCCCTTCGCAAGTTCCAGCGTCCGCTTGCGCGAAGGCGAGAGATTCCGCCCGCCTCGATTGATATAAAAACTGAGCATCGACATCGCTGACCGAAACGGGGAGGATTTGCGGCGGTCGCTCGTTTCTGCGGACCGTTTCAGAGACCGCGCGACGTCTTCCGCGCTGCCCTTTGTGAACACGTTCTGCTCAAGGTCGAGAGCATCCGAATGTTCTGTAACTTTCGCCGACCATTTCCGTTGGCTTCGACGCCCGGCCATTTTCGTTATCCTTCTCGTAAAGACGGAACGCGATCTCGGCGCACTGTGTTCCAGGCCGTTCAGGCGCGCCCCTCCCACATCACTAACTCCAGGCCGGCGGGTCAGCCCCATGACTTCGGCCGGTATGCTGAACTCGTCGCGCGCTCGTTTGCGCTTGACCGAGCCGCGCAGCTCCTCGCGACCGAGCGCCTCGTCATGCAGTAGATCGAACCCGACCAGATGCAGCTTCGCGGCCCGGAAAATCTGCATTGCCGCGTCCAAGTCAAATTCGCCTTCTTGGCGCCAGACGATAGCGATGCGGGCGGGACGACCCTCGCGCAGCCGCGCCTCCAATACGCGAAATCCGCGAAGGACGAGGAAGCCCAGGACACCTCCAGCAAGACCAAGCACTATTTGCCCGCCACCCAAGCAGAGACCGATTACGGTCACGAAACAAAGCGTCGCCGCCATCGTCAAACCGCGCACATTGTCGCCGCGCTTCAGAATGCGCGCCACCGCCGATAAAGCCGACGCCGGTGAGTATTCCAAGCGGCATTCGCATCAGGTCGAGCGTTACAAACGAGTTGTTCGGCTTGCCGACGCTGTTCATAAGCCAATTGGCTTGCAGCATAGCCATGCAAGCCGCCAGAGCGACAAGCACCGTGGTTTTCGCCCCGGCCGGATGCCCCTCGACACTCCTGTCGACCCCCAGCGCCAGCCCCACCGCAATGGTGAGGAGGATTTGCAGCGCTACATCCAGTAGCGTCAGCGTCAGTGACATAGTGTGGCGGCTTAGAGGAAAGGCGCCGCCAGTCATCGGAACGCCCCCACCTGTGCGCGCTCCGACCGGATCTGTGGCTGCGGTGACTTCGATGCGCACCGAATGGCCCGAGCGTAAATCCCCGCCGGCGGCGAGAATCGCCGATTCGAATGCGGCCTCCTGCGTCGGATAGTCCATCGTCGGCTCGCCGTTACGCGTCACCGGCCAAGCGTCGCCGAGCTTTGCTATTCTATAGGCAATCATCACCATCGGAAGACCTCTCGTCGGCTAGCAAGCCCCTTGCAGGAACGGCGAAGAGCGATGGTCGTTCCCCAAGGGCGCGTCCCCGACTGGGGAACAAATACCCGTGAACAAGGTTTCACGGTCTCAGTTCGCGGTCCGACGTTTTCGTCGATCCGAACGACAATAAGGAGTGTTGACATGGACTGGAATCGCGTCGAGGGGAACTGGAAGCAGATGAAGGGCAAGGTCAAGGAACAATGGGGCAAACTCACCGACGACGACCTGACCCAGATCAATGGCCAGCGTGACCAGCTCGAGGGCAAGATCCAGGAGCGCTATGGCATCCAAAAGGACAACGCCCGCAAACAAATCGACGATTGGTACAACGAAAGCCTTTGAGGGCACGTGCGCATCTGGGCGCCGATGTCCGCCCCGCTTTGAAAAGAGCGGGGCGGGTCTCCATATCCGAGGGTAAGCGGACAGTAGGCCGGCTGGGCTGAGGGCAATGACCGACATTTTGAATGACCCCGAGGCGATTGGCGACGATGCCGATGGCCTCTCCGGGATGGTCAGGTCGAAACCTCGTCTCTGGAACGTGCTCGGACCGGGGCTGATTACCGGCGCTTCGGACGACGACCCAAGCGGCATCGCTACATACATGCAGACCGGCGCAGCATTCGGCTACGGACTGTCATGGACGATGCTTTTTTCGTATCCGCTCATGGCGGCGATCCAGATCATCAGCGCCCGTATCGGTCGCACGACTGGGGCAGGGATTGCGGGAAACCTGCGCAAGTTCGCCCCCGCTTGGCTACTCTATGCGAGTGTCCTGCTTCTGCTGGTCGCGAATGTCATCAACATCGGGGCCGATATCGGCGCGATGGCGGAATTTGTTCAAGTTCTTGTCGGAGGCCCCGGTCTACTCTACGTGCTTGCGTTCGGCGCAATCTGCGCCGTCGCGCAGATCTTTCTCGCCTATAAGCGCTATGTGTCCGTCCTCAAATGGCTGTCCTTCGCGCTCTTCGCGTATGTCGCGACCCTCTTCTTCGTGAGAATTGATTGGCGAGAGCTCCTACACGGCCTCTTCATGCCTCACGTAGCGCTGACGGCAAATCCCTTACCTCCGTCGTCGCCCTTCTCGGAACGACGATCAGCCCCTATCTTTTCTTCTGGCAATCGTCGCAGGAAGTAGAAGACACCAAGGCGTTTCCGCTCCGGGAACCCTTGAGAGAAGCACCTTTGCAAGTGCGCGCCGCGAACGCCCGGATCTCGGAGGATACTTGGGTAGGCATGGGCTTTTCCAATTTCATTGCGCTCAGCATCATGGTGACTGCAGCCGCGACGCTGCACAAGAACGGCGTGACAAACGTCAACACCGCGGCCGACGCCGCCCGGGCACTAAAGCCACTCGCCGGTCCCTTTGCGGAAGTCATCTTTGCACTGGGCATCCTTGGCACCGGCCTCCTTGCCGTGCCTGTTCTCGCCGGCTCTGCGGCCTACGGCGTTGGCGAGGCCTTCCGGTGGGAGACCGGCCTCGACCGCAAGCCGCGCGAGGCCAAGGCTTTCTACGGCGTCATCGCCGCCGCGACGGCCGCGGGCGTGCTTCTGAATCTTTCGCCGATCGATCCGATCCAGGCGCTGTTCTGGAGCGCTGTCGTCAACGGGCTCGTCGCCGTACCGATCATGGTGCTCACCATGCTGATGGCCTCGAGCCCCGCCGTTATGGGCGACCTCACAGTGGGATTCGGACTAAAGGCGTTAGGTTGGCTCTCGACCTTCGCAATGACGCTCGCAGCCGTGGCCATGATCGCGCTGAACGTTTGAATGTTCACTCGCCAAAAAGATGCGCGGCGATCTCGCGGCGATGCGGCGCGCTGCGGTGTTCGAAAAGATAGATGCCCTGCCAAGTCCCCAGCGCGAGCTTGCCTCGAATAAGCGGAACAGAGAGACTGGTGTCCGTGAGCGCGGCGCGAAGATGTGCTGGCATGTCGTCCGGCCCCTCGTCTGCGTGCGAGTAGCGGCGGGAATCTTCCGGGGCTAGCCGCTCGAAGAAGGATTCCAAATCTGTTTTCACTTCGTAAGCCGCATTCTCTTGGATGAGGAGCGAGGCGGAGGTATGGCGGCAGAAGAGCGTTAACAGGCCGGTTGCAAGCCCCTGCCCTTCCACCCATTGCGAGACGCCGCGCGTCACCTCCACAAGCGCCCTGCCCGAAGTGCGTATCTCGAACACTTTTACGACCTGCTGCATTCGGTCTGTCTGAACGAACAGTGCTCGATTATCGGAAACGCGGGAACCGGTCTTCGAATTTCGCGTTGGAGCCTTGCGTAGGCACGCGAGCCGCGCCAAGCCTCAAGGGGTCGTCGATGCGCTTTATCGTACTCATAATTGTCATCATCCTTCTTCTCGGAGCGCTGCCGACTTGGCCCTATAGCGCCGGATGGGGCTACTATCCGGCTGGAGGGCTCGGCACGATCCTCATTATCGTCATCATCCTGCTTCTGCTTGGCGTTATATAGCGACCGCCTCACGGGCGAGGGGCGGACACGAAACTTCCGCCCCTCTAGAGGTTCAGCTGTCGCTGGAGTTCGATCCTTTATTGCGTGTCGCCAAGAAGAAGGCAGCCCCGCCCAAAGCCGCCAGAGGAAGAATCCGCTTCAGGCCGATCGCCTGCGCTATCTGGAAAGCGATCATGATCAGACGCGGATCCGTGAAGGGAGACGGCGTGGCGGCAGCGAGCGCAGCGCGACGCGCTTCGAGAGCGCGCTTATGCCGGGCTGAGATAATCGCGTTAATCGCCACGAGAATCAGCGCCAGAAGGATAAACAGCGCTGCGCAAGCTAGACTAGCCGCGAGCGGGCCATAGCTATTGGCTATCCAAACAAAAAGCGCGGCGACAAGAAATCCGAGCGCGACCGCCGCGGCCAAGGTCGCGACGGCCACGAGGATGATTGCACGAAACGAGTAGGCCGCCTCGCTCTTCAAGCGATCGGCGAGGGCCTGAAACATTCTTATTCCCTTCTCGCTCAGCGACGCCAGGTTACTCCAATCAGAAACCCGAATTCCCATGGCAATCGCAACTGTCGCGAGCGGCCGCTCCTCAATCGCATCGGCGATGGAATCGCCAACCGACGAGGCGGCGTCTTGCGCCACGCCGGCCACGACTTCCGCGCGGTCCGACGCGTCGGACATAATAGAGTTCGCCTGTACCCGAGCGCGCCGCATTCCACGCTTGGTCTGGGTCTGCGCAATCTGGGTGAGTGCAGTGACAGCGTCAGAAATCTGCTGGGAGAGGTGAGAAATATCATTCTTCACGGCTTCGATATCCTTTTCCAATCGCGCGAAGTTCGGGTCGGATTTTATGTCCTCTATGAATTCTTCATCTTGGCTCATTTTCCGTCTCCGATGAACTCTTGCCATAACTCGAAAGGTCCTCGCAGCGTTCCCCTCAGGTTTCCGCGTCCGGTTTCAGATGCGCGACAAGGATTAGACCGACGATGAGAAGCGGAGAGGACAGGAATGCGCCCATCGGCCCCCATAGCCAGCCCCAAAAGAGAAGCGAGAGCAGGACTGCGAGACTGTTGATTTCGAGGCGCCGCCCAATGATCGCGGGTGTAATGAATTGCCCCTCGGCGAATACCGCCAGCATGAAAAGCGCGGCGGGAAGGAGACCCATGCCGAAGGTTGGAGCAGTTACGGCCCCGAAGATCGTCAGGACCACGATCATTAGCATCGGTCCAAGAATCGGAATGAAATTCAGCGTCGTCGCGAGCGCTCCGAACCCGACTGGAAAGGGGAGGCTCGTGACCCAACATATGACCGCGGCGGCTACGCCGACACCGACGTTGATACAGGCTACGGTAAGCAGATAAGCGGCAAGCGACTGCTCCGTCTCATTAAGGATACGTAACGCAGTGAGCCGGGAATCGCGGCTCGCGAAGGTCATAACCAGCGTGCGTCGAAGGTCCGGCCACCAGGAGATGAAAAGCAGGAGGACCACAAGAAAATAAAGAAGACCAGTCACGGGCACCGATAGGTAGCCAATGGCCGCAGATGCCCAATCGAGGCTTGGCGCAGGCAAGGCTGGCTTGGCGTCGGCGGGGTTGATCCCGAGCGAACGCTCGATCCTGTTGACGAAATCCATCACCCCGCCGAGAGCGCGCAATTTTTCGCCGATCTGCGGCAGCTTGCCGCCAAGCTCGGCGACCGGGGAAGCGATCAGGGCGACGACGATTGCGATAAGGAGCGCCGTGCAGAGCACGATGAGCGCGGCCGAGAGGACGCGCGGGATCTTGTATTCCTCGAGCCTCTTGGCGAGCGGAGAGAGCATCACGCCCACGACAAAGGCCGTAACGATGGGAATCAGAAGCTCACGGGCAAAATAAAGAAACGCGCCCGCCGCGATCACGGCGACCGCTAATTGGGAAAAAGTCGCAGTCAGGCGCTGCCAATCGATCGGACGGGCGTCTTCGTCCACCACGACCGTCGGAATCGGTCGCACCCGCCCCTCGCGCGTCCCTTGAACCATCTCGCCCTCCACCCCGGACCGGAGAACGCGGCGCAGATGGAGATTGTTCCAGCCGCCCTTCAGGACCCCTGGGAACTTGCCGCCTTCAGGATCTGCGGCTTCACCTCGGTCTCCATCGTCTCCGGCGTCATCGGACCCACGTATTTGTACGCGATGGTCCCATCGCCGCGCACGATGAAAGTTTCGGGGACGCCGTAGACGCCCCAGTCGATGCCCGCCCGGCCGTTGGGGTCGAGGCCGACTTTGGCATACGGATCGCCCTTGGCTCCGAGGAAGCGACGGACGTTTCCGGCGGAATCCTTCTGCGCCACGCCGTAGATGACGACGCCTTTTTTCTTGAGCGCCGGGTCCGAGGCCAGCCTCATCAGGACAGGATGCTCATACTGGCAGGGCTCGCACCAAGTGCCAAAAACATTGACAACGCTGACATGACCCTCGCGCAGGTCCGCATCCGCGAGGCCGGGCAGGCCCTCCGGTCCGGCAAGCGTCAGGGGCGGCGCTTGCTTCCCGATCAGCGCCGAGGGCAGCTTCGAGGGGTCTCCATCTCCCAGACGGGAGAACAGCAGGACGGCAAGTAGGGCAAAACCGATCAACGGCAGGAAAGGCAACACGCGCGATCGGCGGGTGCGGGGGCGCCTCGTCCGCGGCGGCTGGCTGGCTGAGCGGCGCCTCCGTCACCGGCGCTGACTCTTGCTTCCGCCCCTTGCCGCCTGCAGCGCCCGCGTCGCCTCATCGAGATCGGCGGTGAGACGTCGATAGTCGAGCAGGACAAAGCCGATCATCCCCGCGATGACGACGGCCGCAACTGCGTAAGCGGCGACGATGAAGCCCAGATGCGCGTCCGCCAGAAGTTCGGTCATGTTCCCTCCGCGGCGAAAGCCGGCGCGAGCGCGTCGCCCTCGGAAGCCGCGAGCATCGTGACGCGCGCGAGGCGGCGGCGAAGGATTTCGTTGCGAATTGCCATCAAATGAAGCGTCAGGAAAAGGAAGGTGAAGGCGAGCGCCATGACGATCAGCGGCCAAAGCAACGAGGGCGCGATGGTTGGGCCGCCGAGGCGAAAGACCGACGCCGGCTGGTGGAGCGTATTCCACCATTCGACAGAGAATTTGATGATCGGCAAATTCACCACGCCGACCAACGTCAAGATCGACACCGCGCGTGCGGCGCGACCCGGATCATCGATCGAGCGCCAGAGCGCAATGATACCAAGGTAGATCAGGAATAGAACGAGCACCGAGGTCAGCCGCGCGTCCCATACCCAATAGGTTCCCCACATTGGCTTGCCCCACAGCGAGCCGGTCGCGAGGCAGAGGAAGGTGAAGCATGCGCCCAACGGCGCCGCCGCCTTTTGGGCCGCGTCCGCGAGCGGATGACGCCAGACAAGGGTGCCGAGCGCCGCAAGCGTCATAACCGCGTAGACGAAGGTCGCCATCCACGCGGCGGGCACATGCAGATACATGATCTTCGCCGTCTCGCCCTGCTGGTAATCGGGAGGCGCGAGAAAGGCGAGGACAAGACCTACGACGAATAGGACCGCCGTCGTGACCGCAAGCCCTGGAAGCACGCGGCGCGTAAGGTCTGAGAAAGACCGTCGGGTTGGCCAAATTCGGCATGTCCGCCGCTCTCTACTCCTACCTGGGCACGGGCACAATTGCGTCCGATCGGCGCGCGATCTTGGTGGCGAACAAAGCCTTTCTGAAGGCGCGGCCGGCAGCGCGTCCCCGGCGCGATAATCGTCCAATCCGATCATTGCTTCCAAAACAATCGATTTGACCGATTCTCGTCGGAGCAGTAGGTTTGGGCGATGATAAAACTCCATTAAAGGAGAGCCCAGTCGTGACCGCCGCGATGTGCGGCGCCGTGGTCGGCGGCGCGTTCGGGGCGGAATTTGTCATTCCCTGTCTCTCACCGGCGATCGAACGCCGGACGCCGCCTGAGCGCGGGCCAAGTCGCAAGCCAGCAGGCGCAGCAATGTCGAGCGGACAGTAAGCAATTGACGCATTTCATCGTTAAGGCGGAATGCCGGAACAAGTCGGAGAAACCATGACAGACGAACCCAAATGCCCCGTCGCACACGCCGAACCCGAAGGCAAATACGCCGAGAAGTCGGACATGGCGCGCGCCTTCACCAACAGCGACTGGTGGCCTAATCAGCTCAATCTGTCCGTGCTGCACCAGAACAACGCCCAATCCGATCCGATGGATGCGGATTTCGACTACGCCAAGGAATTCGAGAGCCTCGACCTCGATGCGTTGGTTAAGGACCTCACCGCGCTGATGACCGACTCGCAGGATTGGTGGCCGGCGGACTTTGGCCATTACGGCGGGCTCTTCATCCGCATGGCATGGCACAGCGCGGGCACCTATCGGATCCATGACGGGCGTGGCGGCGCCGGAGGCGGTCAGCAGCGCTTCGCGCCGCTGAACTCGTGGCCCGATAACGCCAGCCTCGACAAAGCGCGCCGACTCCTGTGGCCGATCAAGCAGAAATACGGGAACAAGATCTCCTGGGCGGACTTGATGATCCTCACCGGCAACGTCGCGCTTGAGTTCGATGGGCTTCAAGACCTTCGGCTTCGGCGGCGGCCGCAAGGATACTTGGGTTCCCGACGACTTCGATCTACTGGGGGCCGGAGGGCGAATGGCTTGCGGACGAGCGCTACACCGGGGACCGCGATCTCGAAAATCCGCTGGGCGCCGTCCAGATGGGCCTGATCTATGTCAATCCCGAAGGCCCGAACGGCAAGCCGGACCCGGTGGCCGCTGCGCGGGACATCCGCGAAACGTTCCTGCGCATGGCGATGAACGACGAGGAAACTGTCGCCCTCATCGCCGGCGGCCACACATTCGGCAAGACCCATGGCGCGGCGGACGCCAAGCAGCACGTCGCCGCTGAACCGGAGGGGGCGAACATCGAGGACATGGGCTTCGGCTGGAAGAACAGCTTCGGCTCCGGCAAAGGTCCGGACGCCATCACGAGCGGCCTCGAAGTCGTCTGGACCTCGACGCCGACCAAGTGGAGCAACAACTTCTTCTGGAACCTGTTCGGCTACGACTGGGAATTGACCAAGAGCCCCGCCGGCGCACACCAATGGACGCCGAAGAACGGGGCGGGCGCCGGAACCATCCCTGACCCGTTCGACAAGACGAAGCGCCGCGCGCCGACCATGCTGACGACGGATCTCGCCCTGCGCTTCGACCCGGAATACGAAAAGATTTCGCGGCGCTTCTTCGAAAATCCGGACCAGTTCGCAGACGCTTTCGCTCGGGCCTGGTACAAGCTGACACACCGCGACATGGGCCCGAAGATCCGTTACCTCGGCAAGCTGGTCCCGAAAGAGACGCTGATCTGGCAGGACCCGATCCCGCCTGCCGACCACCCGTTGGTCAACGACAAGGACATCGCAGACCTCAAGGCGAAAATCCTGGCCTCGGGCCTCTCGGTCTCCGACCTCGTTGCGGCCGCGTGGGCCTCCGCCTCGACCTTCCGCGGCGGCGACAAGCGCGGCGGCGCCAATGGCGCGCGGGTGCGGCTTGCGCCCCAGAAAGACTGGGAGGTCAACAACCCGGCCAGTCTCGCCAAGGTGCTACAGGCGCTCGAAGCGATCCAAACGGACTTCAACGCCACGGCCGGAGGCGGCAAGAAGGTGTCGCTCGCGGACTTGATCGTGCTCAGCGGCGGGGCTGCCATCGAAAAGGCAGCGAAGGACGCCGGCGTGGACGTGAAGGTTCCCTTCTCGCCCGGGCGGATGGACGCCTCGCAGGATGAGACGGATGTCGAGTTGTTCGAATATCTCGAGCCGAACGCCGATGGCTTCCGCAACTACTTCCGCGGCAAGCAGCGCCTGAAACCCGAGCAGTCCCTTGTCGACCGCGCTCAGCTTCTGACGCTGACCGCCCCCGAGATGACTGCGCTCGTCGGCGGCTTGCGCGTTCTCGGCGCGAACTCGGGCGGGTCCAAGCATGGCGTCCTCACCAAGACGCCCGGCAGGCTGACCACCGACTTTTTCGTGAACCTGGTCGATATGGGCACGGAGTGGTCGCCAGCCGAGGGTGACGTGTACCAGGGCAAGGACCGGAAGACGGGCGAAGCGAAGTGGACCGCAACCCGCGCCGATCTGATCTTCGGATCCCACGCGCAGCTTCGCGCGCTCGCCGAAGTCTATGCCCAGTCCGACTCGAAGGAGAAATTCGCGAAGGACTTCGCGAAAGCCTGGGCCAAGGTGATGAACCTCGACCGCTTCGACCTCACCGCCCGCAAGGAGCCCCCGATGGCGATGGCTGCGGAGTAGAGGAGCCTTCGCTTACCGATCCGGAAGGATCAAGACATCAAGGGCCGTGCGGGAAAAAGTCCCGCACGGCTTTTTTGTTATAGGAAACCATGGACAGCCCAAGCCTCATTCCCGAATTCGACGTCGAGGACCTTGGTCGATCGCTCGCTTTCTATGTCGGCCTCTTGGGTTTCAAGGTTCGATATGAGCGGCCGGAGGAGCGGTTCGCCTACCTCACACGCGGGGCCGTCCATCTCATGCTCGAGGAAGCCGCGGGCCCCGGCCGCCGCTTTCGCACCGCGCCGCTTGAGCCTCCATATGGGCGTGGGGTCAACTTCCAGATCCGGGTGGAAGATGCAGCCGCGCTTTGCGCCGACGTGCTTGCGGCGGGAACCGACCTCTACCTGCCCTTGGAAGAGCGATGGTATCGCGGAAATCACAACGAAATCGGCCTGCGCCAATTCGTGGTTGCCGATCCGGACGGCTACCTGCTCCGCTTCGTCAGCGATCTCGGGCAGCGGCCAATCAAAGAGTGAATCGAGCTGGTCAAAGCCGCGAGATTGTCTCCAGCGCCCGATTGGTCGTGCGCGGCCCGAAAATCCCGATGGTCAGCATCACAACGATCATCGCCGCCGCGATGAAGACGAATACGCCGAAGGCGCCGAAGCCCGCCAGGATGTAGGCGATCACAAAGGACGAGAAGATCACCGAAAGCCGGCTCCAGGAATAGACGAAACCCGCCGCACGTGCGCGAATGCCGGTCGGAAACATCTCCTGCTGGTAGGCGTGGAAGCTGAACGATAGGATATTGTTGGCGAGCGTCAGCCCAACTCCCATGGCGATGATGAGGCCCGCTTCCCCTGCCTGCCCGAAGATGAGCCCAAAGACGAGGATGGCTCCCGCGGCCGCGACGATCACCCACTTCCGCTCGAACCGGTCGCCCAGAAAGAAACCAATGAGCGGGCCGACCGGCGCCGCCAGCGCGATCACGGTCGTGTAGCCGAGGCTAGTCGAGACGGTGATCCCCTGCTTGACGAGCAGCGAGGGAACCCAGTTGGCAAAGCCGTAGAAGCCAACTGTTTGAAAGATGTTGAAGACGCTCATCAGGATCACGCGCCCGCGGATGCCTGGACCCCAGAGGTCCATAAAGCCGCTCGCAGGAGACACAGCTTCTGGTGCTTCAGCGGGCGGAAGCGGACGGCCATAGTCGGACTCGACCTTGGCTTCCAGCCGGGAAAGCACCCGATCCGCGTCTGCGAGCCGTCCCTGCTTGGCAAGCCAACGTGGGCTTTCGGGCAAGCCAAGCCGCAGCCAGACCACGACTGGCGCCGCGAACGCGCCGATGAGCACCACCCAGCGCCAGCCCTCGATTCCCAAGGGGCGCGTTGGCACGAGCAGCCAGGCGAGAAACGAGATGACTGGCACGCAGGCAAAGCCAATCGCCTGATTGATCGCGAAGGCCCGGCCTCGGATCGCCTTGGGCGCAAGCTCGCTGAGATACGCGCCGATCGTGACCATCTCGACGCCGAGCCCAATGCCGCTGACGAGACGCCAGAGGTTCAGCCCGAAAGCTCCGCTCTGCATCGCGACCATGATGTTGGCGACGGAATACCAAAGGAGCGACCAGGTGAAGATCGCGCGCCGTCCGTAGCGGTCAGCAAGAAAGCCGCACAGAATTGTGCCGATGAAGAGGCCGGTGAACAGCGCCGCGATGAAGCTCGCGACACCCGTCGTGCCGAAGAGCCCCGTTGTCTTTGCGGTCAAGACGCCCGATTTCACGAGGCTCGGCGCGACATAGGCGGAGAACAGAAGGTCGTAGAGCTCGAAGAACATGCCGAAGCCGAGCAGGATGATGATCCGCCAGGTCGTCCAAGTCGCCGGCAGCCGATCCATGCGCGCGGAAATCTGTCCAACCGTCAGAGGCGTCCCTCCGCTATCGTTCATGATCTTTGATCCCGGATACGAGCAGGTTTGATCGATCACAAACCTCTGCGTCCCCTGAAGACGAGGGGCCGATAGCGCAAAGCCGCCGTGTCGGCCCGCGGAAACGCGGATCCCCCGCCGCAAGTTCGAAGCGCTCGGATCGGATCGAATCTTCCACGATGCAGCCCGATCCTGGATGCATCGACCCGCGCGCCGCGACGGCCTGTCAGTGATGCCGCGCGCGTCTCGCATGATCCGCGCCGGCACGAGCCCGGTCGCGAACCTGATTGTTCCGGCGACGCATCTCACTGTTATACGATCGCGTCGTCGGCCGGTGGTAGGCGTGGGTGCTGGCCTGCGCCATTACAACGGTTGGCGCAGACGTCTCCGCACCCTCAGCCGGGGCCGTCACGATCGCGGCAAGAAGTGCGAGAGGCGCGATAATTTTGAACATAGGGCGATCTTCCTGATTTCTGGTTTTGGCGTGCTGTTCTAATATAAGTCAAAGGGGAAGCGGAACCTGGGCAGAGATTATCGTCGGGCCAAAGAAAAACCCGCCGTCGTCGGCGGGTTTCCCTTTGGTTTGACGCTTCGCGGCCGCTATCACATCTGAACGTAAGTGATCTTGCCATCCGGCTGCTTCTTCCAAACGTACCAAACGTAGTCCATATCGGTGCGGTCGCCTTTCTTGTCGAAGGAGATTGGTCCAAGCACTGTGTTGAACTTCATTCCGCTGCGCATGGTTGCGGCCAACTTCTTCGGATCCAGGCTCTTGGCCTTCTCCGCCGCCTCCTTCATGATCTGAACGCCGGCGTAAGAGTAAAGCGTATAAGCTTGGGGATCGAAATTGCGCGCGGCGAATTCGGCGACGACGTCTTTGGCGTTTGCGTTCTTGCGCGGGTCAGGGCCGAAGGTCATGAGCGTGCCCTCGACGCCGGGACCGCCGATCGCAGCAAATTCGCTGTCGGTGATGCCGTCGCCCGAGATCATGACCGTCTTCATGCCCTGGTCACGCATCTGCCGGATGATAAGGCCGCCCTCAGTGTGCAGGCCACCCCACATCACGTAGTCAGCGCCCGACTCCTTGATTTTCGAAACAATCGCCGAATAGTCCTTCTCGCCGGTGTTCACTCCTTCATAAAGCACTTCCTTGATGCCGAACTTGTGCATGTTCGCAAGCGCAGCATCGGCAAGGCCCTTGCCATAGGTCGTCTTGTCATGGACGACCGCGATCTTCTTCCCCTTGAGATGATCGCGCGCATATTCGGCCCATACAAGGCCCTGCTGGTCGTCGCGGCCGCAGGTGCGGAAGGCGTTCCAGAGACCCCGGTCCGTGACCTTCGGGTTTGTCGCGGACGGCGTGATGAACAGGACGCCGTTCTCGGCATAGACGTCGGAAGCCGGAATGGTCACACCCGAATTGAAGTGGCCGATCACGAGCTTCACGCCGTCGCCGACGAACTTATTCGCCACCGACACGCCCTGCTTCGGATCGGAGACGTCGTCACCCTGCTCGAGCTCGATCTTCTTGCCGAGAATGCCGCCTGCCTTGTTGATATCCTCGACCGCCTGCGTCGTTCCCTGGACAAGCTGCGCGCCGAAAGCCGCATTCGGACCCGTGATCGGACCTGCGACGCCCATCTTGATCGTGTCATCCGCGCGGGCGACGCCCGACATCGCTACGGCTGTCGCGAGTGCAACCCCGTAAAGCCAATAGTTCTTCATGCACCTACTCCCTTTCAGATGGGGCGCTGGCCGTCCCGGCCTCCCCGCGGGGCGGAAATGCTTCCACCTTGGGCGCGGATATTTTCCCGTTTCCGGGCAAGAGTCACCTTAAAAAACGGTAGGCGGAGCCGGTCCGCAGTTGCTGGAGCGCCAGTTGAACCCGGCGCGCTCGTAAGCCCACGAGTATTGCGTCGCCATCTGGACCGCGCGCATATAGCGATAGCCAAAGAACCCGACGATGAGCGTCCAGAGATAGGCGACGATAAAGTAGTGAACCGAAAACAGCGTCTCACCATAGAGCGCATAGTGCAAGAAACGCACACCCGCCGTCAGCCCAAGCATGTAGATCGCGATCATGATCATCGGCCGCCAAGTGCGCGCCAGCGCCCGTCCCGTGGCCCAGGCGCCGGCGCCCCCGAGGATCATCGTAAGGACGATGAACGTGAACAGACCGTAAGGCGCCTCAACGTCCCAAAGCAGCCCCATTAGTGGCCTCCCTCGAGATACGCCGCCCGCACCTCGGGCCTCGCCAGAAGCTCGGAGCCAAGGCCCTGCATCGTGACAAGCCCGTTAACCATCACATATCCTCGGTGAGCCAGCTTGAGCGCGTGGAAGGCGTTCTGCTCGACCAGGAACACGGTCAGACCTTCGCGTTTGTTGAGATCAGCAATGACTTCGAAGATCTGCTTGACCACGAGCGGCGCCAAACCGAGCGAGGGCTCGTCCAGGAGAAGCAGGCGCGGCCGACTCATCAGAGCTCGGGCGATGGCCAGCATCTGCTGCTCGCCGCCCGAGAGCGTGCCCCCGCGCTGCGGCGCCCGCTCCTTGAGGCGCGGGAAGAGCACGAACATGCGTTCGAGGTCTTCATCAAAATGGGCGAACTTGTTGATCGAGGCGCCCATTTGAAGATTTTCGAACACTGTCATGCGCGGAAAGATCCGCCGCCCCTCCGGCGACTGCGCGATGGAGAGCCGCGCGATCTCGTGCGGCGGGAGATTGGTGATGTCTTTGCCGTCGAAGGCGATGTGTCCACGGCGCGCGCGCGGCGCGCCGAAGATCGTCATCATGGTGGTGGACTTCCCCGCCCCGTTGGCCCCGATCAGCGTCACGATCTCGCCGCTCATCACGTCGATATCGACGCCTTTGAGCGCCTGGATCTTGCCATAAAACGTCTCGACGCCACGGAGCTGGAGCAGCGGGATCCCCCCAGGAGCGGTCGTCATTGCTCGAGTTCCCGCTCGATCGACTCCACTTCCTCCTCGTCGGCGACGCCGAGGTATGCCGCAATCACCTTCGGGTCGGCGCGAACCTCTTCTGGCGTGCCGTCGGCAATCTTCTTGCCATAATCCAACACAACGACGTGGTCGGAGATCTGCATGACGACCGACATATCGTGCTCGATGAGGAGAACCGAAGTGTCGTGGTCGACGCGGATCGAACGCAGGAGCGTGTTCAGCTCTCCCGATTCCCGCGGATTGAGACCTGCCGCCGGCTCATCGAGACACAGAAGCACGGGCTCAGTGCACATGGCCCGCGCGATCTCGAGCCTTCGCTGCGCGCCGTAAGGCAATTCGCCCGCTGGGTCGTCAGCGCGATCCATAAGATCGATCTTGTCCAGCCAGTATTTCGCCCGGTCGATCGCCTCAGCTTCCTTCTTGCGATAACTCGGCGCGCCGACAAGGCCGAGCACCGTCATTCCGCTCGCACGCATGAGCGGATTGTGGTGTGCAACCAGGAGATTCTCGAGAACCGTCATGCCTTGGAACAGGCGTATGTTCTGGAAGGTGCGGGCAACGCGCGCCATGCGCGAGATTTCATGGTCCGGCATGCGCTCGAGCAGGAAGAGTTCGCCGTTCGCGGTCTTAGCATGTCGGCCGTTCGCGCGAGTGGCAGCCTCGATGTCCTCACGCGTGGCGATGCCGTCGCGGGCAAGCGCGAGCCGCCCTTCCGTCGGCTTGTAAAATCCGGTCACGCAGTTGAAAACCGTGGTCTTGCCGGCGCCGTTCGGGCCAATCAGCGCAGTGATATCGCCGCGCCCGACCGCGAAGCTGAAAGCGTCGACCGCCGTCAGGCCGCCGAACCGCATCGTAAGGTTCTCGACGGCGAGAAGCGGGCTCGTAACCCAATTCATCAGCCGTGCCCTTCCTTGACGAGATCTCCCGACACGGCCTTGCGTTCCTTGAGGAAGACCGAAGGCGATGCGGGTCGACACAAGACCCCTCGGCTTCCAGATCATCATAATGACCATCGCGGCGCCGAACAGGAGCATGCGATATTGCGTTGGGTCGAAATTTTGGCCAAAGATCGCTTTCAGCCAGTCGAGTTCACGCATCAGTTCCGGCACGCCGATCATTACCGCGGCTGCAATCGCGACGCCAAGCTGCGAACCCATGCCGCCGAGCACGACAATCGCAAGAATTGTCGCGGATTCCATAAATGTGAAGCTTTCCGGGCTCACAAATCCTTGGCGCACGGAGAAGAACGAGCCGGCGAAGCCCCCGAACATGGCGCCAAGCGCGAAGGCGGTGAGCTTGGTGTTCGTGGTGTTGATGCCGAGCGACCGGCAAGCGATTTCGTCCTCACGCAAAGCCTCCCATGCACGGCCAATCGGCAAGCGCCGGAGCCTTAGTGTGATAAAGTTGGTCAAAAGCGCTAGCGCTAGGATCAGGTAGAAGAGGAAGATAGTGCGATAGATTGGGGTGTAAGGCAGGTGGAAGATGGCGGCGAAACCGCTTTCGTCGTCGTCGAATGGGATGCCAAAAAACGAGACCTTCGGAATTTCGCTGATGCCCGCGTAACCGTTCGTGAGATCGACCCAGTTGATCAACACGAGCCGGATGATCTCACCGAAGGCGAGCGTCACGATGGCGAGATAATCGCCACGCAACCGAAGCACCGGAAAGCCGAGGATAACGCCCCACATCGCCGCCAGGATACCCGCGAGCGGAAGGCAGATCCAAAACGAAAGCCCAAAGGTCGTTGAGAGCAACGCGTAGGAATAGGCGCCGACTGCATAGAAGGCGACATATCCGAGATCGAGCAGGCCGGCCAGTCCGACCACGATGTTAAGCCCCCAACCCAGCATCACGTAAATCAGGATTTGGACGCCGTAGTTGTTGATCCATTTCAGCGAGCCGGTTGGACCGAGAAGACCAAGCGCCACCAAGGGGAAGATAATCACGAGCCCGAGCGCGAACGGGCCGAACCACCGCGAGAACGCCTTTCGCGCCGCCGACGGAGGCGCTGTTCCCTCACCCTCGCGAGCCGATTCCGCAAGCGCCCCGCCCATACCTCCGACTGCAGCGGCTCCTATCCGGTCATACCAGATCCGCCAGTCCGAATTCGCCGTCTGGCGCAGGAGAACGAACACGAACGCGACGGCGGCGACCGCAAAAGACCACGTCCATCGACTCGATAGGACGAGCTCGTTGTTGATGTTGGCCTCGGCCCGATAGCTGATGATCGGGAAGCAAAGGCCAAAGGCGACGCATGCCGCAGCCGCCGCGGTGCGAAGCGCTGGAACCAGAGTCGAGGAAGTCGCCTCGGCGCTGCCCGCGACAGGCGTGGATTGCGGTGCGACGGTCATCGCTCTAGACCTTTTCCACTTCCGGCCGGCCGAGAATGCCCGACGGCATGAAAATGAGCGTGATCGCCAGGATCATGAAGGCGGCCACATCCTTGTAGTCGGTCGTGAAATAGGACGACCAGAAAACTTCGATAAGACCGATCAGAAGGCCGCCGAGCACCGCACCCGGCAAAGAGCCAATGCCGCCAAGAACAGCTGCGGTAAAGGCCTTGACTTCCCGGCACAAAGCCGTCGGCGAAATTCACAACGCCATAATAGATAACGAACATCACGCCCGCCACAGCGGCCAACGCCGCGCCGATGATGAAAGTGATCGAGATCGTCATGTCGACGTCGATGCCGAGCAGAGACGCCATCTTGCTGTCCTGCTCGCAAGCGCGCTGGGCGCGACCGAGGGGCGTACGCTGCACGATGTACCAGAAACCCGCCAAGAGCACTGCCGTAACCACGATAATCAAAATCTGTCGCACCGAGAGGGTAACGCTGTCGGGGCCCGTGCCAAACTTGAAGACGTGGTTCGGCAACTGGGGCGCCGGTTTATTGCGCGGACCCTGCACGACCTGAACAAAGTTCGACAGGAAGATTGACATGCCGATCGCCGAAATTAGCGGCGCTAGCCGGAACGATCCCCGAAGCGGCCGATACGCGAGCCTTTCGATCGACCAGTTCCACAAGCCTGTCAGCGCCATACCGGCGATGAGTACGATGACGAAGGCGATCGGTAGAGACCCCACATGAAGGATTTGAGTAAGGATCATAAATACGAGGAGCGCGATGAAGGCCGACAGCATGAAGAGGTCGCCGTGGGCGAAGTTCACCATGCCGATGATGCCGTAGACCATCGTATAACCGATGGCGATAAGTCCGTAGATTGATCCGAGCGTCAGCCCATTGATCAACTGTTGCAGGAAATTATCCATGCGCGACGGGTCCCTCCAGTTTCCTCCAGAATTGCAGGAAACGTGCCACTGGTGACCGCCATCCCGCCGTTTTGATTTGACGCTTACAACCGCGTTCGGCCCTCCGCGCCCAGTCGCTCCTGATGGCGGCCAGATGTGCAGCCTAACCGGCGCCCACGAAGACGGCAACAGCCGAGATGGGGCCTCATCTCGGCATCGCGTAGAGAACGACAACTCGTAATATATATCAAGATATATCGAATCTTCGATATATTGTGCTAGAAATAACGAAAGTTAGTATGGTTCTGAACTACGTATGGACTTCGGTCGCGGCGCCAGTGTACCAACATAAACCAAAGCGTGATCGCGCTACAGGCGCTCGGACATGGTTCGAACCCCGCGCTGGCGACCGCCAGTTGCGATTGCGCGACGTGGCGAGGGAGGAGGGGTTTCATGGCGACAACCATGTCCGGGGAAGCGACCCTTCCGGCGTCGCGAACCAAGGTCTGGGAGCTTCTGAACGATCCAGCGGTTCTGAAAGCCTCGATTCCTGGCTGCGAATCCCTAGAAAGGACCGGCGACCACGGCTTTGCGGCCACAGCGAAGGTTAAGATCGGCCCCGTTGCCGCCACCTTCAAGGGAACGGTCGAACTCACGGATATCGTGCCAAATGAGGGCTATACGATTGCCGGAGAAGGCAGCGGAGGCATTGCTGGTTTCGCGAAGGGCGGCGCCAAGGTAAAGCTCGCCGACGCCGATGGCGGCGGTACGTTGCTTCATTATGACGTCGAGGCGCAGGTCGGCGGCAAGATTGCACAACTCGGCTCTCGGCTGATCGATGGCGTCGCCAAAAGTATGGCGGACAAGTTCTTCGCCAATTTCGCCGAGGCGGCTGCAAAGGCGGAAGGCGCAGCGAAACCTCCAGAAGGGGAAACCCCCGTCGCGGAAACTGCCGACGAATCGCAACCAACCAAGAAATCCTGGTTCAGGAGGATCATCGAATGACTTAAGTCACAATGACAGTGAACGGAAAGCAGGCGTCGGCGGATGTCGATCCGCGAACGCTGCTCGTCCAATTCTTGCGCGAGAACCTGCGGCTCACCGGGACGCATGTCGGCTGCGACACGTCACAGTGCGGGGCCTGCGTCGTCCATGTGAATGGCGAGGCCATTAAGTCCTGCACAGCGCTTGCGGTGAGCCTCGACGGCGCGACGGTCACGACGATCGAAGGGCTGGCGCAGCACGGCAAACTGCATCCGATGCAGAAAGCATTTCAGGACAATCACGGCTTGCAGTGCGGCTTCTGCACCCCCGGCATGATCATGGCCTCAATAGATCTCGTGAATCGCGAGGGGTTCAACATCGACGAGAAGACGATCCGCCATGGGCTCGAAGGCAATATCTGCCGCTGCACGGGCTACCATAATATCGTGAAGGCCGTTGCTCAGGGCGCCCGCGAGATGGCCGCCGCAGCAACGCCAAAGGCCGCAGAATAAATAGCAAACAAGACCTTAGAGTCATTTCAGGGGAGAGGAATATGAGCGCGACCGGCCTTGGCGCCTCCGTTAAACGCAAGGAAGACATTCGTTTCATCACCGGCAAGGGTCGTTACGTGGACGATCTGAACCGTCACGGGCAGGCGCATGCCTATTTTCTGCGCTCGCCGCACGCCCATGCGACAATCGACAAGATTGACGCGACTGAGGCCCTGAAGTCACCCGGCGTCGTTGCCGTCTTCACCGGCGACGATATTGCCGCCGACAAGGTCGGCGGGTTGATCTGCGGCTGGATGATCTACTCCAAAGACGGCTCGCCGATGAAAGCGGGCGCTCACCCAGCGCTGGCGCAGGGGAAAGTCCGCTACGTCGGCGATCACGTGGCGGTCGTAATTGCAGACACGCTCGCCCAGGCGCGCGACGCAGCGGAGAAGATCGATGTCCAGTATTCGGAATTGCCCGCTGTCGCCGACCCTGCGACGGCGACCAAAGGGACGACGATCCATGACGCCGCGCCGGACAACACGGTCTACAACTGGCACCTGGGCGACAAGGCCGCCGCCGATGCGGCCTTCGCTTCCGCGGCGCATGTGACGAAGCTAGACCTCGTCAACAACCGACTGATCCCAAACCCAATGGAGCCGCGCGCGGCCGTTGGTGAGTACGATTCTGGTACGGACACGATCACGCTTTATACAACGAGCCAGAATCCGCATGTGGCGCGCCTTGTGCTCTCGGCCTTTATCGGCCTTGCGCCCGAGAACAAGTTGCGCGTCATCGCGCCGGACGTCGGCGGCGGCTTCGGGTCGAAGATTTTCATTTATGCGGAAGAGACGATCTGCGCCTGGGCGGCGAAGAAGATAGATCGCCCAGTAAAATGGACGGCGGACCGCACCGAAGCCTTCCTTGCCGACGCGCATGGCCGCGACCACGTCACCCACGCTGAGCTCGCGATGGACGCGAACGGCAAGGTGACCGGAATGCGGGTGCATACGATCGCCAACCTCGGCGCGTATCTCTCGACGTTCTCGTCCTCCGTGCCGACCTATCTCTACGGGCCGCTCCTCTCCGGCCAATACGCGATCCCCGCCATCTATTGCGAGGTGGACGGCGTCTACACCACGACAGCGCCTGTCGACGCTTATCGCGGCGCGGGCCGGCCCGAGGCTACCTTTGTCGTGGAGCGGCTCATGGAGATTGCCGCGCGCGAGACCGGGCGCGATCCGGCGGAATTCCGACGGATGAATTTCGTAACCTCTTTCCCCCACCAGACCCCGGTTATCATGGCCTACGACGTGGGCGACTACCCGGGCGCACTCGATAAAGCGCTACAACTCGCCGACTACAAGGGACTGCCCGCCCGCAAGGCGGCCTCCGCGGCCAAAGGCAAACTACGAGGCCTCGGCTTTTCCGCCTATATCGAGGCTTGCGGCATCGCGCCCTCCGCCGCCGTGGGCTCGCTAGGGGCGGGCGTAGGCCTGTGGGAATCCGCGGAAGTGCGGGTCAATCCGATCGGCACGGTCGAGGTCCTGACCGGCTCGCACAGCCACGGACAGGGCCACGAGACGACCTTCGCGCAGCTCGTGTCGGACAGGCTCGGCATTCCGCTCGACAACGTGACGATCGTCCATGGCGACACCGACAAGGTGCAGATGGGCATGGGCACCTACGGGTCGCGCTCCGGGGCGGTCGGCATGTCGGCGATCTTCAAGGCGCTCGATAAGGTCGAGGCGAAGGCAAAGAAGGTCGCGGGCCATGTGCTGGAGGCCGCGGAAGGCGACATCGAGTTCAAGGACGGCAAGTTCACCGTAAAAGGCACCGACAAGTCGATTGACTTCGGCTCGGTCGCGCTTCAGGCCTATATCGCCCACAAGTTCAATGGGCAGGAGCTGGAGCCTGGCCTCAAGGAAGGCGCCTTCTGGGATCCGACCAACTTCACGTTCCCGGCTGGCGTCCACATTTGCGAGCTCGAGATCGATCCGGCGACCGGCGTCGTGACCATCGACAAATGGACGGCCGTTGACGACTTCGGCAAGCTGATCAACCCGATGATCGTCGAGGGGCAGGTCCATGGCGGCATCGCGCAGGGCGTGGGCCAGGCGCTGCTCGAAGGAGCGCGCTATACCAAGGAAGGGCAACTCGTAACCGCGAGCTACATGGACTATTGCATGCCTCGCGCCGACGACCTGCCTTCTTACGACGTCGAGACGATTGAGACCGCTTGCCCCTCGAACCCGCTCGGGATCAAGGGATGCGGCGAGGCGGGAGCGATCGCAGCGCCGCCCGCCGTCGTCAACGCGCTGACCGACGCGCTCGGCCATGAGGACATTGCGATGCCCGCAACGCCCCAGGCCGTGTGGCGCGCCGCGCAGAAGTCAAAGAACCTGCCAAAGATCGCGGCGGAATAAGCCTATCGGGGCGGCTCGCGGCCGCCCCCCTGCCCTTTCGGAGACGTTTGACATGTACGCTTTTGAATATCACCGCCCTAATTCGGTCGCGGCCGCAGTTGCCGATCTCGGCAAGGACGACTCTAAGGCGCTTGCCGGCGGCATGACGCTATTGCCGACGATGAAGCAGCGTCTCGCTGCGCCCTCCTCTATCATCGATCTGCTCGGCATCCCTGACCTCGTGGGCGTCTCGCGCGACGGCGACGCCATCGTCATCAAGTCCATGACGCGGCACGCGGACGTGGCGCAGAATGCGACCGTCAAGAGCGCCCTCCCGGCTTTGGCCAAGCTCGCAGGCGGAATCGGCGATCCGCATGTGCGCAACCGCGGCACGATCGGCGGATCGCTCGCGAACAATGACCCGGCCGCCGATTATCCGGCCGCAGCCCTCGCGCTCGGCGCCACGATCGTGACCAACAAGCGCCAGATCAAGGCGGACGACTATTTTAAGGGCCTGTTTGAGACCGCGCTTGAGCCGACCGAACTCATCACCGAAGTCCGCTTCCCGATCCCGCAGAAGGCCGCGTACATGAAGTTCGCCAATCCGGCCTCGCGCTATGCGCTGGTCGGTGTCTTCGTGGCCAAGACCGCAAGCGGGGTTCGCGTCGCGGTGACCGGCGCAGGTCAAAACGGCGTCTTCCGGCTTCCCGAATTCGAAAGCGCTCTGGCGTCGAACTTCTCGGCCTCGGCGCTGGAGGGCAAGTCGGTCTCGGCGGACGGGATCAACGCCGACATTCACGCCGACGCCGACTATCGCGCCCATCTCATTGGCGTGATGGCGAAGCGCGCGGTCGTGGCCGCGGGTTAGGTCTAGCTCCGCGGTCTAGCCGCTTCCGGTCGGCGCACGGGTCTGATAGAGCCTCGCGGCGTCCCCGCTCCCTCTCTCCCTTGCGGAGAGAGGGCTGGGATGAGGGGCTCGGCGACATGCCGCCGAGACAGATTGCTCCGTCCCTTCATCCTGTCCTTCTCCCTGTTGGCCGGGGATAGCGGAAGCCAGCGAACCCGTTGGGCGATACAGGATAATCTATGCCGACTTCCCTCCCCGCCTCAATCGACGAAACGCTAAAGCTGCTCGAAAGCGCCCATTACGTCGCGGACCGCTCGCTTGCAACGGTGCTGTTCCTGAGCCTGCGCCTTGGTCGCCCGCTCTTCCTCGAAGGCGAGGCGGGGGTCGGCAAGACGGAGATCGCAAAGGTTCTCTCATCGGCGCTCGGCCGGAAGCTGATCCGGCTCCAATGCTACGAGGGCCTCGACGTCGCGACCGCCGTCTATGAGTGGAACTACCCGGCGCAGATGATGGCGATCCGGCTTGCGGAAGCGGCAGGCGAACACGACAAGGACAGGATCGAACACGACGTTTTCTCCGAGCGCTATCTGATCAAGCGGCCGCTTCTGCAGGCGATGGAACCCGAGGTCGAGGGCGCGCCGGTGCTGCTCATCGACGAACTCGACCGCGCCGATGAGGCTTTCGAGGCCTACCTCCTCGAAGTGCTGTCGGACTTCCAGGTGACGATCCCGGAAGTCGGCGTCATCAAGGCGCCCAAGCCGCCGATCGTGGTCATCACATCGAACCGGACGCGCGAGATCCATGACGCCCTCAAGCGACGCTGCCTCTATCACTGGGTAGGCTACCCGGATGGGACACGTGAAATGGCGATCGTGCGGGCCAAGGCGCCTGACGCTCCGGAGCGGCTCACCGCCGAACTCGTGGGCTTCGTCCAGCGGCTGCGCAAGCAGGACCTCTTCAAGTCCCCGGGGGTCGCCGAGACGCTGGACTGGGCCTCGGCTCTGACTGAGCTCGACGCCGTCGTGCTCGACCCCAACCAGGTCTCCGACACGCTCGGCGTCCTCCTCAAATATCAGGAAGACATCGCGAAAATCGAAGGCGCGAAGGCTGCGACCCTGATTGAGGAGACCCGGGCCGACCTACGCCGGGAGCAGGCGGGTTAGGGGATTGCGAACCGCAGCGCGGCGCCCCAATTCTACCGCCATGACAGGGCGATCTCCTTTCTCATCTTCGGCTCCAGGAGGGTGGCGCGTTTGTGATGGATCGAACGATTTCAAAGGTTTAAGTGTCAAAAACTGCAACTTTCGCGAATTTGCAGGCTTCTGGCCGAATGGTCGTTGCGAGCGCTTGGGGACACGGCGATTGAGAACCAGCGCGCGCAGGCTTGACGGCTTTCTGGATGCCCGCATCGCTTCCTTCCCCGCGATGCCGAAACGGTTTCGGTTTGGCTGCGACGTCAACTTCTTTCCCTTCGAAGAAAGAAGCCTACCACAAATTCTGACTATCAGGAACAATTTGTTGGCGCAGGGCAAAGGCCGAATGGCTGGGGAAAGGCCGGCTGCGCGGACAGCGGCAACCTTTCGCGGAGGCCGCACGCATGACCGCCGCCCCGAATTCCGCCGCCCCTCGCGGCGTTCTGTCTGAAAACATCGTCCATTTTGCTCGCGCGCTGCGGGAAGCAGGCGTGCCTGTCGGTCCGGGCGCGGTGCTTGACGCACTGGCGGCGGTCGAGGCCGCTGGCTTCAGCGACAGAGGTGATTTTTACGCCACGCTCCACGCGGTCCTGGTCAAGAAGCACGAGCACAGCCTGCTGTTCGATCAAGCGTTCCAGATTTTCTGGAAGCGGCGCGGTCTGCTCGAAAAGCTGATCGCGATGATGTCGCCCCAGGCGCCCGGCGAGAGCAAGCCGAAGTCCGCGCGGGCCGGCGCGAGCCGCGTCGCTGACGCACTCATGAAGACGAAAGAGGAGCCAAAGACGGTCCCCTCGCTCGACCTCGACGCCCGGTTGACCGTATCCGAGCGCGAAATCCTGCGCTCCAAGGATTTCGCCCAAATGAGCGCTGCGGAAATCGAGGCGGCGCGAAAACTCATCCGTGCGATGACCATGCCGGAAGACCGTCGCCGCACCCGGCGGCTTGCGCCAGCGCTGCGTCCCGGCCGAGTGGATGCGCGCCGCAGCTTTCGCCGCTCGCTTCAGCCGGGCGGCCGGATCGATCTTGAATTCCGGGCCCCCGTCCGCCGGGCGCCGCCCATCGTCGCGCTCTGCGACATTTCGGGCTCGATGAGCGAATACACCCGTCTCTTCCTGCATTTCCTGCATGCGCTCGGCGAAAAGCGGCGCGTCACGACCTTTCTGTTCGGAACGCGGCTCACCAATGTCACGCGCGCCATGCGCGAGCGCGACCCGGACGCGGCGCTCGCTTCCTGCGCGCATCTCGCCCAGGACTGGTCAGGCGGAACGCGAATCGGCGAAGCGCTCGAACAATTCAATCGCGATTGGGGCCGGCGGGTGCTCGGACAAGGCGCCATCGTCCTGATCTTCACCGACGGACTCGAGAGAGACGGCGTCGAGCCGCTTGCAACGGAGATGGCGCGTCTGAAACGGTCCGCCAAACGCGTGATCTGGGTCAATCCGTTGCTGCGCTTCGAGGGGTTTTCGGCCAAGGCGCAAGGTGTGAGGGCGATGCTCGCCCATGTCAATTCCTTCCGGCCGATCCACAATCTCGCCAGCATGGCCGATCTCTGCCGGGCGCTCGCGGAGACCGACGGGAAAGACGACGACCCGAAACGATGGCTCCGCGCTTCCTGAGCCGAGATGGCCGGGCGCGAAAGTTGCGTTCTTACTCAGCCGGACGGGCCGCCTCCACCTGTGTTACCGCTCCCGAATCAAAGCCAATTGCCCGATAACCTTCCCACCGGGTAGGCCCGGACTCTTCTGTCTGATTTTGACCACTGGCGCGGGATTGGACGAAGGAGCGTTCCCGCTCCCTCGTCTCTTACTTTGGTCGAACCGCGTCGGCAGTGCCTTGAATGAACGCCTTGATCTTCTCGACGTCTTCGGGTTTCAGCTTGCCGGTGAAGTCCGGCATGCCCTTATCGGCGAGTTGGGTCCCCAATACGATCTTGTCGAGATTGGTGATCAGGTCGGCGTCGACATATCCCAGGTTCGGTATGTTGCCGCCTTTGTCGACGGCTGGCACGCCGTGGCAGAAGACGCAATTGCTCAAATAGAGCCCCGCTCCTGCCGACACGTCCTTGGGATCGTATTTCACGCCGGCGATCAGCGGCCCGAGCTTGTAACGCGCCACATCCGGAAACTTGGCGTCGCCACCGATGACGAATGTGTAGACCGTGCCGGGATTTTCGTGATCGGTCGACCGTTGTGTTTGCCCAAACACGCCGCCCCACCCGACAGCGATAGAGACATATTGCTTGCCGTCGATCTCATAGGTCATCGGCGCGGCGACGACGCCGCCGCCGAGCGCCGCCTCCCACAGCTTCTCGCCCTTCGCGGCGTCGTAGGCGACCAGCCGCCCGTCCGCGGTGCCCTGGAAGACGAGGTCGCCCGCCGTGACCAGCGTTCCGCCATTCCACGGCGACGCGTATTCCTGCGTCCAAGCCGCCTTCTGCTGAACCGGATCCCAGGCGATGAGTCTGCCGAACGGTTTGTTCTTCGGCGGCGCGGCGACGAGCATTTGAGCGAGATTCCAGCCGATCCCGCTCATGGGCTGGCCGGGGAGGTTGCTCCCCTGCTGTTTCCAACTCACGTCGTCGATGACGGCTATCGGGACATATTGAGCGGGGATGTAAGCCAGGCCGGTCTTCGGGCTGTAGGACATCGACTGCCAATTATGCGCTCCGAACGGCCCCGGAACCGTCTCGACCGGCTTGCCGTCGGCGCGCGCGCCGGGGATTTCGATCGGCCTGCCGTCGGCCCCGTAGCCGCTGGCCCAGTTCACATCGACGAAATTCTTGGCGGAGATCAACTGGCCGGTCTTGCGATCGAGAACGAAGAAGAAGCCGTTCTTGGCCGCGTGCAGGAGCACCTCGTCGTTTTTGTCCGTCGATCGTGAGATCGGCCAGGATCAGATCCTGGTCCGCGTCGTAGTCCCAGGTGTCGGCGGGCGTGCTCTGGTAGTGCCAGGCGTACGCGCCGGTATCGAGGTTCAGCGCGACGACGGACGCAGTGTAGAGGTTGTCCTTGGCGCCCGAGGGGTTGCGGACCGAGGAGGCCCAAGGGCCCGCATTGCCAGTGCCGAAATAAAGAAGATTCAAGTCGGGATCGATGGAGAGCGTGTTCCAGACCGGGCCGCCGCCACCGTTTTCCCAGTATTTGAAAGTGTCGTCCCAGGTCTTCGCCGCCTTGGCCATGGCTTCGTTTTCGAACGGCTTCGAAGGGTCGCCGGGCACCGTATACCAGCGCCAGGCCAGCTTTCCGGTGTCGGCGTCGTAGGCGCTAATGAAGCCGCGAATGCCATATTCACCGCCGCCATTGCCGATGAAGACTTTCCCCTTTGCGACGAGCGGCGCTCCCGTGATCGTATAAGGGCGCGATTTGTCCGGGCTCGTATCTGTGCTCCAGAGCACCTTGCCGGTCGCCGCGTCGAGCGCGATCAGGCGCGCATCCGGCGTCCCGACGTATACCTTGCCCTTGTAGACCGCGACGCCGCGATTGACGATATCGCAGCAAAATCTGTAGCCCCCAGTGCGCGGCGATTGGGGATCAAAGGTCCAGATCTTTTCGCCGGTCTTAGCGCTAACGGCGGAGACGATGCCCCAGGGCGCCGTGACATACATCATCCCGTCGACGACGACCGGAGTCGTCTCGACGCCGCGGGTCGAATTGAGCGCGTAAGTCCAGGCAAGGCCCAATTTCCCCACATTGGCGGACGTGATCTGATCGAGCGGGCTGAACCTGTTGACGCTATAATCAAAGCCGGTGGTCGGCCATTCCATGCCCGTCTTGGCGTTGGCGATAATGCGCGCCGTCATCGACGTTTGCGAGATCGCCCGCCCGCGCCGCCACGGGGAACGAGGAAACCGCTCCCAGCGCCAGCACAAGGCCGGCAACCGCGCCGGTCCGGCGCCTCGCCCGCGATAGCGGAATCGATGTGGGCTTTCCCATCCTGCGTCCCCCCTTTTGCTCAGCCGCATGGCGAGCTATTTTTTCGACATTGGCCAAATGAACCATCATCGACGTGATGATCGTTGGCGACCGCTAATCTGAGAAAGAATTGCGCTCTTGGCAAGCCGCAACATTGCGCAGCGGGCTCGGTCTCGGCGGTCCGAGCTGGTCTGTTCTTCCCTAGCCAGCCGGACACGTTCATGACGCCCTCCAACCACGACGCTCGCGCGTTTCAGCAGCCCGCCGAGCCGAAGACCCAACTCGATCTGGACAGGATTCGATCCGCAGTCCGCAACATAGCCCCGGTCTTCCGGAACACGCCGCAGTTCGTGTGCCCGCCGCTCGGCGAGGCGCTGGATTGCGAGGTCGTCATAAAACTGGAAACCGCAAATCCGATCCGGAATTTCAAGGGCCGGGGCGCGGAGACGGTCATGGCGCGGCTCGCCGATAATTCCGGCCCCCTGTCCGCCGTATGTGCGAGCGCCGGAAACCTCGGGCTGGCGCTGGCCTATAGCGGACGAAGTCGCGGGATCTCCGTGACGGTCATGGCCGCCCCCACCGCGAACCCCCACAAACTGGATGGGATCCGCGCCCTGGGCGCAACCGTGCGGATTGTCGAGGGTGACTTTGAAGAGGCTCGCCGGCAGGCCCGGCGGATAGCCGATAGCGAAGGCGCCTTTCTGGTCGAGGATAGCGAAAATCTCGACACCTGCGAAGGCGCGGGGACGATGGGGCTCGAACT
The DNA here is from genome assembly GCA_963824465.1 of uncultured Alphaproteobacteria bacterium. Lineage (GTDB taxonomy): Bacteria > Pseudomonadota > Alphaproteobacteria > Rhizobiales > Beijerinckiaceae > Roseiarcus. The sequence continues at coordinate 474 of CAWGPL010000010.1, read as the reverse complement.
CGTCGAGGACGGAGCGCCAGCGGACGCAGTCCTCATCGCGCTCGGGGGCGGCGCCATGGCGACCGGCGTCGGCTATGTCTTCAAATGCCTCGCCCCAAGCGTCGAAGTCGTTTGCGTGCAACCCAGGGGCGCGCCCGCAATGGCGCTGTCGTGGCGGGCCAAATCTGTCGTGGAGACCGAGCGCATCGATACGATAGCCGACGGCGTCGCCGGCCGCTGTCCGATCCCGGCGGTCCTGGGCGACCTTTTGGCCGTGGCCGACCATGTCCCGCTGGTCGAGGAACGCAGCATCATCGCCGGGATGCAAATGCTCTATCGCCACGCGGGGCTCATCGTCGAGCCGTCGGCCGCCCTCGGCGTCGCCGCGATGCTGGAGGACCGCGCCCGCTACAGAGGGAAACGGGTGGTGACGATCATCTGCGGGAGCAACGTCATTCCGTCGGACTTTGAGCGGTGGGTTGCTAGTCAGGACGA
>CAWGPL010000009.1:0-149271 GCA_963824465.1 uncultured Alphaproteobacteria bacterium | reverse complement strand
CGGCGGTCGGGCGCGGGCCGCAATCGTGGCCGTTTTTGCCCAGGGGCCAAGATCGATAAATCCGCATTCGCCGCATTTCCGCCCGTCGGACCTGCGCAAAACGCGCGGTCAAAGGGTGGCGCGATGTCGATGCAGATTTTTCTCAAGCTTGACGAAATCGAAGGCGAATCGGCTGACGCCCACCACAAGGGCGAGATCGAGCTGATCGGCTGGACCTGGGGGCTCGCCGAGCCGGCGGCGGGCGGGTCGTCGGCTAGGGCGTCGGGAGGGGCGTCGGCCGGCAAGCTCATCGTTCGCGACATCGCCATCGAGAAGCACACCGACCTTGCCTCGGCGCTGCTTATGCTATTCGCCGCGGAGGGCAAGCTCATCGCGAACGGCGTGATAACCAATCGCCGGGCCACCGGCGGCGAGTTTCTCATCCTCAAGATGACGGACATCCTCGTGACGTCGGTCGCCCAGGCGACGACCATAGAGGCGAATCAGGTCGCCGAGACCATCACGCTTGCGTTCCGGAAAGTCGAAGTCGAATATCGCCCGACGCTGACGAACGGCACGCTTGCGCCGCCAACCGTATTCGGCTGGGACCTCGGGGCGAACCGCCCTCTTTAACAGCGCGCTTGGGCAAATAAGCTGCGGGATCCGAAGGTTCGCGCCTGGCGCTGTCGCCCTGCTGGCGCACGCAACCCTTCCCTTTTCTCGCGCTTTCGTGTATTGCGCCGCAAAATCCGACTGGTTCGCGAGGCGTAGATCGCGTTCTGTCGCACTCCCGTCATCCCGCGCCTTTCAAGACCGCGCCGCCCGCGCTCCGCGCCTTTGAGCAATTTTTTCCCATGATGAAGCTCCGCAACATCGCCATTATCGCCCACGTCGACCACGGTAAGACAACTCTGGTCGACCGGCTCCTCCAACAGTCCGGCGCCTTCCGCGACAACCAGCGGGTTGCCGAGCGGGTTATGGATTCGAATGACCTCGAACGCGAGCGGGGCATCACGATACTGGCCAAGGCGACTTCGGTCGTATGGAAAGACGTGCGCATCAACATCGTCGACACGCCTGGCCATGCCGATTTTGGCGGCGAGGTGGAGCGCATCCTCTCGATGGTGGATGGGGCGATCGTGCTCGTGGACGCGGCCGAAGGCCCGATGCCGCAGACCAAATTCGTGGTCGGCAAGGCGCTTAAGATCGGCCTCAAGCCCATCGTCTGCGTCAACAAGGTCGATAAACCCGACGCGCGGCCGAACGAAGTCATCAACGAGGTCTTCGATCTCTTCGCCGCGCTCGACGCGACCGACGAACAGCTCGACTTTCCGATCATCTATGGCTCAGCCAAGCAGGGCTGGATGTCGGACGCTCCCGACAAGCCTGCCGAAAACATGGCGGCGCTGTTCGATCTGGTCCTGAAGCACGTCGAGCCGCCAAAAGTCGGGGCGGGCGGCTTCCGCATGCTGGGCACGCTCTTGGAGAGCAACCCTTATCTCGGCCGCATCGTCACCGGTCGCGTGTTCTCCGGCTCGATCAAGACCAACACGCAGGTCAAGGTGCTGGACCGCGAGGGTGACCTTGTTGAGACGGGCCGGGTCTCAAAGATCCTCGCCTTCCGCGGCATCGAGCGGGCGCCCATCGGCGAGGCCGTCGCCGGCGACATTATCGCGATTGCCGGGCTCGAGAAGTTCAACGTTGCCGATACCCTCATAAATCCGGAGGAAGTCGAGCCGCTGCACGCGCAGCCGATTGATCCGCCGACTCTGTCGATGACATTCTCGGTCAACGACAGCCCGCTCGCCGGCGCCGAAGGCGACAAAGTGACGAGCCGCGTCATTCGCGACCGCCTTTTCAAGGAAGCGGAAGGCAATGTCGCGTTGAAGGTCGAGGCGGCGCCCAATTCCGACGCCTACATCGTCTCGGGCCGCGGCGAATTGCAGCTTGCGATCCTGATCGAGACGATGCGCCGCGAGGGTTTCGAGCTCGGCGTGTCGCGTCCGAAGGTGCTCTACCGCAAGGACGAGTCCGGCGAGATCCTGGAGCCGATTGAGGAAGTCGTCATCGACGTTGACGAGGAGCATTCCGGCGTCGTCGTGCAGAAGATGAGCGAGCGCAAGGGCGAGATGATTGAGATGCGGCCGTCCGGCGGCGGCCGTCTGCGTCTCGTCTTCCTGGCGCCGACGCGCGGCCTCATCGGCTATCTCGGCGAATTGCTGACCGACACGCGCGGCACCGCGATCATGAACCGCCTTTTTCATAACTGGGGCCATTGGAAGGGCGAGATCGCCGGGCGCCGCAACGGCGTTCTCATTTCCAACGACGCCGGCAAGTCGGTCGCCTACGCGATGTGGAACCTCGAAGATCGCGGCCCGATGATGATTGAGCCGGGGGCCAAGGTCTATCAGGGCATGATCGTCGGTCAGCATACCCGCGACAACGATCTCGAAGTGAACGTGCTCAAGGGCAAGAAGCTCACCAACATCCGCACTCATTCAAAGGACGAAGCGGTGCGTCTGACGCCTCCAATCCAGATGACTCTGGAGAAGGCGCTGGCCTATATCCAGGATGATGAACTTGTCGAAGTGACGCCGAAGTCGATCCGCCTCAGGAAGAGCCAGCTCGACCCCAACGATCGAAAGCGCGCCGAGCGGGCGAGGGCGGCGGAAGGCGTGCTTTAGCGAAAAAGCCGAAAGGGCCAAATCGCGCCCGGCGCCGAGATTGGAAGCTCATGGCCCGGATGGCCCCTAATCGGTTCTATTCCGGGCCGGCCAGCGATCATTTCGACGGCGCCCGCTTTTTCAACACGGCTCCGATCACCAGCGACAGGACTCTCGGCGATCTTTTGCGCTGGCGCTGGAGCGCCCGGCCGGGCGCCTGGCCCCCCGCCTCGCCAGTGGCGCTCGTAGCGCCGGAGCCGCGCAGCGACGCAACGCGGATCACGATCGTCGGCCACGCCACCGCCCTGATCCAGGCCCGCGGGCTCAACCTCCTTACCGATCCGGTCTGGTCGGCGCGGGCAAGCCCTGTGCCGTTCGTCGGACCGAGGCGGGTCTCTCCGCCTGCGATTGCTTTCGACGACCTGCCGCGCATCGACGTGGTTCTTCTTAGCCACAATCATTACGACCACCTCGATATCGCCACGCTTCGCCGCCTAGTGGCGCGCGACGATCCGCTCATCGTTACGCCGCTGGGCAATGATGGCGTTATTCATCGAAACATTCCCCGCGCGCGTCTTGCCCTCGGCGACTGGTGGGATCGTCGACGGCTTGCGGACGACGTCGAGATTACGTTTCTCCCGGCGCAGCACTGGTCGGCGCGCGGCCTGTTCGACCGCCGCAGAGCATTGTGGTGCGGTTTCGCCCTGCAGGCGGCCAATGAGTGGATCTATGTCGCCGGCGACACCGGCTACGGCGACGGCAGTCTCTTCACCGAAATCCGCCGCCGAATCGGAAGTCCTGCCGCAGCGCTGCTGCCGATAGGCGCTTACGCGCCGCGATGGTTCATGGCCGCGCAGCACTGCAATCCCGAGGAAGCCGTAATGATCTTCGAGGCGTTGAACGCGCGGCTGGCGGCCGGCGTCCACTGGGGCGTGTTCCGCCTGAGCGACGAGGGATGGGATGAGCCGCGCGAGGCGCTTGCCCGCGCGCTCGCCAAGCGAGGCGTCGCGCCCGAACGCTTCGCGGCCGGCGCGCCTGGCCACGTGCTCGATCTGTCCGAATAGCGTCAGGCGGCGTCCCGCATCAGAACAGCGAGCCTTGCCCCTCGACGCTCCTGTCTTTCGTCCGCCGTCGGGGTGGCAAGGCAGGGGGCGTGCGAGCCGCGCCGACCCGCTCGCCCGCGGTCGCCGCGACGTTGCCATCCGCGAACTCGATCTTCAGGCGCTGGCCCTCGCTGACTTCGATGCGCCGGCGGAGCGGTCGGTCGGCCTCATCCCGAACCAGCGCAAAGCCGCGCGCCAGGACCCCGCGATAGCTCACCGCATCCAAAAGCTGCCCGACCGCCTCCAGCCGCGCGCGCCGGCTCTCGAGTCGCTCCGCAAAGCCCCGCGCCATCCGGGTTTCGAGCCGGGCTAGCGCGTCTGCGCATTCTCCGCGCCGCCTCGCAAGTAGCGCGCGCTCGCGTTCGAGCAGGCGACCGGCGCCGTCAACGGCCCGCCGCGGGCGATCGAGCAACGCCGGCTTCAGCCGGTCGAAGCGCCCGGTCACGCCGCGCACCCGTTCGCTGAGCGCCGCCAGATGGGCGCGAGGCGAGTGGCGCGCGAGGCCGCGCGAAAGCTCCGCCATTCTCAGGCGGCGGGCGTCGAGCGCGCCGCTCAGGCGTTGCGTAAGCGCGTCGCCTGCCCTGTCGAAACGCTGACGCGGCGTCGCAATCAGCGCGTCCCCGTTCGGGAGAGCGCGCGCAAGGGCTCGCAAGTCTCCCCGCCGCCGCTCGGCGAAGCGCAGGATCGCACGTTGCCTGCGCGCGCCAAGCTCGCTGAGCCCCGCAATAAGCTCGGCGCGCACGGGGACGGCGAATTCGGCCGCGGCCGTTGGCGTTGGCGCGCGGCGGTCGGCTGCGTGGTCGATCAGCGTCCAGTCCGTCTCGTGGCCCACCGCCGCGATCAGCGGGATGGCGCTGCGCGCTGCGGCTCGCACCACAATCTCCTCGTTGAACCCCATCATGTCCTCGAGCGAGCCGCCGCCGCGCGCGACGATGAGCACGTCGGGCCGTGGGATGGGTCCGGCGCCATCGAGGGCGTTGAAGCCGTCGATCGCGGCCGAAACCTCCTCAGCGGACGTCTCGCCCTGCACGCGCACCGGCCAGACGAGCACATGCACGGGAAACCGGTCTGTCAGCCGGTGCAAAATGTCGCGGATCACCGCCCCGGTCGGCGAGGTGACGACGCCGACGACGCGCGGCAGGAAGGGCAGGGGGCGTTTGCGCGCCGAGTCGAAGAGGCCCTCCGCCGCCAGCGCCTTGCGCCGCGCTTCGAGCAGCGCCATCAGCGCCCCAAGCCCAGCAAGCTCCAATTGCTCGATGACGATCTGGTAGCTCGACTTGCCGGGGAAGGTCGTGAGCCGTCCGGTGGCGATGACCTCCATGCCCTCTTCGGGCTTCAGCTTCATGCGCTGGAAGGAGGTGCGCCAGATGACGGCGTCGAGCCGGGCATTGGCGTCCTTGAGGCTGAAATAGGCGTGACCGGAGGAGTGAGGGCCGCGATAGCCGGAAATCTCGCCGCGCACACGCACGAAGCCGAAGCGGTCCTCGATTGCGCGTTTCAGCGCGTTCGAAAGTTCGCTGACGGTGATTTCGGGCGCGTTGGTCGGGCGAGGTTCGGTTTCGGGCATGGGCGCGATTATGCCCGAGCGTGGCGCGATGCGCGAGCCGAGGCCGCAAGCCTCAAGCAAGCCCAGACGCCGAGGATCGCCGCGCTGATCTTCAAAAGGCTCGTCCTTGTCGCTCTATCTCTTTCAGGTCGCCTCGCAGAAGGCCGACTGGCTTTCGCTGCGGCAGACCGCCTTGGCGAGCAACGTCGCCAACGCCAATACGCCGGGCTATCACGCCAAGGACGTGCGGCCCTTCGCGGCCGTCCTCGATAATTCGCCCATCGCGATGGCCGCGACGAGCCCGTTGGATATCCCTGTGCCTCCGCTTGAGGACGGCGCGTGGCGCGAAACGGAGGAGCAGCCGACCGAAGAGACGCTGTCCGGCAACACGGTCAATCTCGAACAGGAGATGGTCAAGCTCGGCGACACCACGCGCGCCTTCTCGATGAACGCCAATATCGAGCGCGTCTTCCATCAGCTCATCCTCTCGACGCTGAAATAATGCCCGATCCGCTCGAAACCTCGCTCGCCATCGCATCGTCCGGGCTGCAGGCGCAATCGACGCGACTGCGGATCGTCTCCGAAAACATCGCCAACGCCCAGTCGACCGGCTCGGCTTCGGGAACCGACCCCTATCAGCGCAAAACCATTTCGTTCGAGGACCAGCTCGACCGCGCGACTGGCGCCGATCTCGTGGCGGTCAAGACGATCGGCCTCGATCAGGCGCCCGTTCAAGCTGGAGCGCGATCCAGGCAATCCAGCCGCCGACAAGGACGGCATGGTGAAGATGCCGAACGTCGACGTCCTCGTCGAACTCGCGGACATGCGCGAAGCCAACCGCAGTTACGAGGCCAATCTCCAGGTGGCGAAGGAATCGGCCGAAATGCTCAGCGCCACGATAGATCTGATGAAGAACGCCTGATGGCTCAACGCGAGGATAATTCGATGCTCGAAGGTCTCTCAGCAGTCAGTCCGACAAACGCCGCGAACGCTACGGAAGCGGCGACGGGCGCAGCGCGCTCCGGAGGCGTGGCGCCTGCGCTGACCGAAGGCGCCACCTTCGAGCAGGCGCTGGGACAGGCGGTCGGCTCCGCCGTCAACGCCCTGCAAACCGGCGAAGCGATGGCGATCCAAGGCGTCGAGGGCGCGGCGCCTCCGATGAAAGTCGTAAACGCCGTGATGGAAGCGCAGCGGTCGCTGCAATCCGTGGTCGCCGTTCGCGACAAGCTCGTCTCCGCCTGGCAGGACATCTCGAAGATGGCGATCTGACAAATCTCACTTCAGCGTAGAGGAGAAAGCAGCATGAGAGCGTTGGCGATCGCGGCGACCGGCATGAGCGCGCAGGAGCAGAATCTCGAAGTCATCGCCAACAATGTGGCGAACATCAACACCACCGGCTTCAAGCGATCACGCGCCGAGTTCACCGATCTCATCTATCAGACCGAACGGCTCATGGGCGTCTCCAGCAGAGGTCGCAATTCGACCGTGCCGGAAGGCGCGCAGATCGGGCTTGGCGTGCGCACCGCGGCCATTCGCAGCGTCAATCTGCAGGGCGCGCTCACCAACACAGGCAATCAGCTCGACCTCGCCATCAACGGGCGAGGATGGTTCCAGATCACCACCGCCAACGGCGACACGGTCTATACGCGCGACGGCGCCCTCAACACGAACCAGAACGGACAGATCGTTACCGCTGACGGCTACACCGTCACGCCGACGATGATCGTGCCGCAGAACGCGACCGCGGTGACCGTGAGCCAGACGGGCCTCGTGACCGCGACGATTCCCGGCCAGTCGACGCCTCAGCAGATCGGACAAATCACCATCGCCAATTTCATCAACGACGCGGGCCTCAAGGCGCTTGGCGGCAACTACTTCCAGCAGACCGAAGCCTCTGGTCAACCGCAGGTCGGCGTGCCAGGCGACCAGGCCTACGGCATCCTGCAGCAGGGTTATATCGAGGCGTCCAACGTCGATCCGGTGACCGAGATCACCAACCTCATCGCGGCGCAGCGCGCCTATGAGATGAACTCGAAAGTGATTCAGGCGGCGGATCAGATGTCGGGAACAATCTCCAACCTGCGCGGCTAGCTCATGAAACCGCTTCTGCTTGCTCTCGCGATGATTTCGGCGGCGCCGGCGCTCGCGCAGGATGTCACGGGGTCCCTGTCGACCCCGACGCCGAAGTCCGTCATCTACCCCGGCGACATTATCCGCGACGACATGCTCGTGGAGACGACGGGCGCGGTGCGCGACGCTGGCGGGCCCTACATCGAGAGCCGCAGCCTCATTGTCGGCAAAGCGGCGCGGCTGACGCTATTGCCCGGCCACGCGATTCCCTACGACGGCGTGAGCAATCGGAAGCTGGTGGCGATCGGACGCGAGGTGACGCTCGTCTATTCCGATGGCGGCCTCACCATCGTCACGACCGGCGACGCGCTGCAGGATGGGTCGATCGGCGATCTCGTGCGGGTGCGCAACAGCGACAGCGGCGTGACCGTCTCCGGCGCGGTGCAGGCCGACGGGACGGTAAAGGTCGGCGGGGGTTGAGGCTGAGCATGAGGATGGCGGCGGACGAGACCTCCGCTCCGCGCGCGGTCGGGGGAAGGGCGCGCGGCGATCCCGCGCCTTCCGCGTGGCCGATCTGCGCGCTCTTCTGCTTTGCGCCCTCGTCGGCGCGCTTGGCGTAACGTCGGCGAGCGCTGCGCGCATCAAGGACATATCGGTCCTGCACGGCGTACGGGACAGCCAGCTCGTCGGCTACGGAATCGTCATCGGGCTTGCGGGCACCGGAGACACGTTCCGCAACACGCCCTTCACTGAGCAATCGGTGCAAGGAATGCTGCTCAATCTCGGCCTCGACGTTCACGGCATCGCGCTACGCAATCGCAATGTCGCGTCCGTCATCGTCACTGCCGACCTTGCGGCGGGCGTGCAAACCGGCTCACGGATGGATGTGACCGTCTCGGCGCTGGGCGACGCGCCGTCGCTGCTCGGCGGCACGCTGCTTCTTACGCAGTTGCAGGGGTCTGACGGCGCCGTATACGCGAGCGCCCAGGGCGCGGTCGCAGTCACTGGCTTCGAATCACAGGGCCAGGCGCAGACGCTCTCGCAAGGCGTGCCCACAGCGGGACGGATTCCGAACGGCGCCATCGTGCAGCAGGAGATTCCCGCGCCGCCCGATCAGGCGCACGGATTTCTGGAACTGAAGAATCCGGATTACGCGACTGCCGTCCGTATCGCCGACGCCATCAATGCCTATTGCCGGCTGAGGTTCCACGAGAGGGCCGCCGCAGAGAGTGGATTCTCGCACGGTCGCCCTTCAACGCCCCCGCAATGTGTCGTTCGCGCGCTTCATGGCCGAGATCGGCGAATTGCAGGTGCGCCCGGATATGGCGGCGCGGGTCGTGCTCGATTCGCGCACCGGCACCGTGGTCGTCGGCACAGACGTTCAGATATCGCCGGTCGCCGTCACCTACGGCACGCTTGTCGTCAGGGTGAACGAGACGCCTCAGGTGTCGCAGCCCAATCCCTTCGGCAATGGCCGCACAGTGGTGACCCCCAACACACAGATCAATGCAATGCAAACCGGCGGCCCGATGTCGGTATTGCATGGATCAAGCCTGCGGGCGCTCGTCGACGGGCTGAACCACATCGGCGTCAAGCCTCCGGGCATTATCGCGATCCTTCAGGCGATCAAGACGGCGGGGGCTCTGCAGGCCGACCTCGTCATTCAGTGAGCACGAGCACAGGAGCGCAAGCTCAGCGCAAGGCTTGCGCCCGACCCTGTCGGCGAATTCCAAGGGCCGGGGCCGATGCCGCCATTTCCGCAAAACCTTTTCCGCCAGCGCCGAGGCGGCGCCGTCGTCTTTGCGGCGGCGGTTCTTCTCGCGGCGCCCGCGGCTGCGCAGGACAACCGCCCCTCCGAGCCCCCGCGGGTGAAGCCGATGGCGCTCGGCAGGAACGCCGACGACGCCAGCCGCTACTGCGCCAATGTCGCACCCGCAATCGCTGAGGCGCGAATCGCGTGGCAGACGAAGCGGCTCGCGGAGCTCGACGCCCAGGTGAAACAGCGCATCGCCGATCTTGAAAAGGCCGAGGCATCGGCGCGCGACTGGATCGCCAAGCGCGACGACGAGATGAAAGCCGCGAGCGATGACGTCGTTGCGATCTACGCTCGGATGGAGGCGGAAAGCGCGGCCAAGGAAATCAGCGCCATGGACGACCGCATGGCGGTCGCCATCCTTGGACGGATGAAGCCGTCGGCGGCCGCAGCGATATTCTCGGAGATGGAGGCCGAGCGAGCCGGGCGCCTGTCCTCCATGATCGCGGCCGCCGGCGAGAAGAAATCCTGATGCGTTTGGCGTTCGCGTTCCTTCCGCTCCTTGCCGCCGTCGGGCTTTCCGGGTGCTGGAACAGCGCCAACGAGTTCATGCACGAGCCAGCCTTTTCGCCGGTCGGCGCCGGCCTCCTCTCCGACGAGACCTTGGCGATCCAGAACGCGCGCGCGCTCGGGCCCCCCATGCAGGTTGGGCCGCAGCCCTCGCTCTACACCTGGCCCCGCGTATCAAGCGTCGGCGATATCGTAACGGTCATCATCTCGATCAACGACAAGGCGACGCTCGACAATGCGAGCGGGCGGACACAGACGACCAAGAACGGCCTTGCCATCGACTATGGGTTCAACAACGGCTCCGCGTCTTCGTCCTCCAACCAGCCGGCAAAGATCGTCGGCGACCTCGCGTCCTCGGCCGCGACACAGGGGACCGGCAACATAGACCGCTCGGAGCAGATCCAGGTGTCGGTCGCTGCGGTTGTCACCCGGGTCCTGCCGAACGGTAATCTCGTGATCTCCGGCTCGCAGGAGTTCCGGGTGAACTATGAGCTGCGGAAGCTCAGTATCGCGGAAATTGTTAATCCGACCGACATCTCGCTCAACAACACCATCGCCTATGAGCATGTTGCGGAAGCGCGCGTTTCCTATGGCGGGCGCGGCCGCCAGAGCGATTTTCAGCAGCCCGCATGGGGGCAGCAGATCTATGACGCGCTGCGGCCGTTCTGAGGCGCGCCTGAGCGCGCAAGATGGGGAGGGTCGATGACCGACGCAGCGCTTCCAGCGCCCCCCGCTCCGGCGCGCGGCTTCAAGGCGATTCTTCTGGAGATCGCGCTCGTTGCGCTGATCGGCGGGGCGGCGGGAGCCGCCTTCGAGACCACGCGTCCAGCCATTCCCGTTGGCTGGAAATCGGCTGATCCGGCCACTCCGGCCACAGGGCCCGCCGCGGTCGCAGATCTGGCGCCGATCGTGACGACGCTCGCATCGCCCTCGGACGTCTGGATCCGGCTTGAGGCTTCGATCGTCTTCGACCCCAAGACCCTGCCCCATCCCGAGATCATGACGGCCAGGATCGGCGACGACATTCTGGCCTATGCGCGAACGGTGACCTTGAAGCAGCTCGAGGGCCCGATCGGCCTCGAGTTGCTTCGGGCGGAACTCAATGAGCGGGCGCGCACGCGTTCGGAGGGCAAGGTCCGTGAACTCGTGCTGCGCACGCTGGTCGTGCAATGAGGCGCTGGTTCGTCACGGCGGGGACGTTGCTGCTTGCCTTGTCTCCCGCTGCCGCGCAGACTGTCGACCTGGGCTCCCTCATCCCGGCAGGGGGAACGTCGGCCAGCGCCCGTATCGTCGAGATGGTGGCGTTGCTCACCGTTCTGTCGATCGCGCCGGGACTGCTCATCATGGCGACGAGCTTCACGCGATTCATCATCGCGCTGTCGTTTCTCCGGTCGGGCCTTGGGGTGCAGAGCGCACCCGCCAATCTTGTGCTCATCAGCCTCGCGCTCTTCATGACCTTCTTCGTCATGGCGCCGACCTTCGACAAGGCGTGGCAGAGCGGGCTGAAGCCGATGCTCGATAACAAGATCAGCCAACAGGAGGCGTTGACGGCGATCGAACAGCCGTTCCGGGAATTCATGCTGTCGCAGGTGCGCGATAAGGACATCGCCCTCTTCGAGAGCCTTTCCAAGGGACGTTTCGACGCCGGGCCGCGGGATCGCGTCGATCTGCGCCTTCTCATCCCAGCCTATATGATCTCCGAGCTTCGGCGCGGCTTCGAGATCGGATTCCTGATCGTTCTGCCCTTCCTTGTCATCGACATGATCGTGACCACGTTGACGATGTCGATGGGCATGATGATGCTGCCGCCCTCGGTCATATCGCTACCCGTCAAGATCCTCTTCTTCGTCCTGATCGACGGCTGGAACCTCCTGATCGGCAGTCTCGTGCGCTCGACCACGGGAGGTTAGGGCGGCCAGCCTCGCGCAAGGCGCTGCCCGTCAAATGAACTCATCCGGGTAAACAAGGACGTGTCATGACCATCCTGAACGCCAGCGTCTCCGGCATGCAGGCCAATTCCAACTGGTTGTCGACGATCTCGCAAAATGTCGCCAACGCGAACACCACCGGCTACAAGAACCAGGAGACGGACTTTTCGACGCTCGTCGATCAGGTCTCTAATGTCGCCTCCGATGGCGGCGGCGTGACCACGAGCTCCCAGTCGCTAAACGCCCTTCAGGGCAATATCGTCAGTTCCCAGACGACGACCAATCTTGCCGTGCAGGGCAGCGGATTTTTCGTCGTGTCGGATTCGACCGGCGCCATTTATCTCACCCGCAACGGCAGCTTCGCGCCGGATGCGTCCGGCAATCTCGTCAACAGCGCCGGATATTATTTGATGGCGGCCAATGTCCTCAACGGCTCGTCGTCCATCACGCCCGCGAATTCGTTGAGCAACCTTGTCAAGGTCAACGTCGTCAACGCGGGACAGAAGGCGACGCCGACGACGGCCGGCTCCCTTACGGCCAATGTTCCTTCAGGCGCCGATGTCGTGCCGGCCGCGGACCTGCCCTCGGCGAATTCGGCGGCCTCAACGAGTTCGGCCTCCACGTCGCTTGTCGTCTACGACAATCTCGGGGCGGCGCACACCATCGATCTCTATTTTGCAAAAACCGGCACGGGGACGTGGGAGGTTGACGCTTACGACGAGGCCGGCGCTGCGGCCGGGGGTGGTTTTCCCTATTCCTCCGGGGCGCTTGCGACGGGAACCTTGAACTTCAGCGATACGGGCGCGTTGACCTCGGGCTCTCCGCTCACGTTTACGGTCCCGGGCGGACAAACAATGAGCCTCGATCTCACCAACGTCACCCAGCTCGCTTCGAGCTTCAACGTCTCGGCGGCGACCGCTAACGGCAACGCTCCATCCAGCCTTTCTGGCGTCACCATCGGCACGGACGGGACGCTGTCGTTCAACTATACCAACGGAACATCGACCCCCGCCTACGAGATACCGCTCGCCAATGTCGAGAGCCCGGACAATCTCTCGAGCGTCAATGGCAACGCCTATATGGCCAATTCGATGTCGGGGCCGATCTATCTGGAGACGGTCGGCTCGACCAGCTCGGCGCAGATCAAGTCCTCATCGCTCGAAAGCTCGACAGTCGATCTGGCCACTGAGCTGACGGCAATGATCGAGGCGCAAAGCGCCTACGAGGCCAATTCGAAGGTTTTCCAGACGGGGGCGAACATTCTCGACGTGCTCAACGGCCTGAAGCCGTGACGGAAGGGCGTGAAGCGCCATGAGTCTCTCCACCGCCTTCAACATCATCAGCTCCTCCTTTGGGGCCAATTCGGCGCAGACCGCGACAGTGGCGAACAACATCGCCAACGCCAGCACGACCGGCTATTCGCGGGAGATCGCAAACGTCCTGACCAACGCCTATGGGGGCGCAGAAGTCGCCTCTGTGACGCGGGTCGCGAATGCGGCGCTCACCGAGCAGGCGGCGACGGCGACGTCGCAGGCCGCCGCTCAGCAGGTGATCGCCAACGGGCTTTCCACGCTCGCCGAGACGGTCAGCGACAGCTCCTCCACATCCTCGGCTTCCGGAGCGACAGAGAACGGCAATTCGCCTTCCGCCATGCTCTCCAATCTCCAGAACGCGCTAACGACCTACGAATCCACGCCATCCTCGACTTCGGCGGGGGACGCGGTGGTTACAGCGGCTCAGCAACTCGCGAGCGCGCTGAATTCCGGGGCCGCAGCGGTTCAGTCGGTGCGCGAGCAGGCAGACCAGGGCATGGCGTCCTCCGTCGACACGATCAATACGCTGCTTTCTCAGTTCACCGACGTCAACAACTCGGTCGTCTCGGGGCTTGCGACAGGCGCTAATGTCGCCGGCGCGGAGGACCAACGCGACTCGATCGTCAGCCAGCTTTCCCAACAGATCGGCGTCTCGACTACGGTCGCGGCCAACGGCTCGATGGCGATCTACACCGACAGTGGCGTCACCCTCTTTCAGGACCTCCCACGCTCAGTGACGTTCACTGCCAGCGCCGCGCTCTCGGATGGCGCCAGCGGAGCCGCTGTCGTCGTTGACGGCACGCCAGTGACGGGGCCCAATGCAACGCTTCCCATCCATTCCGGCGCGCTCGCCGGCTATGCCGCGCTTCGCGATACGCTGGCGCCCCAGTATGAGGCGCAGCTCGACCAGATCGCCGGCGGTCTCATCAGCGCTTTCGCAGAAAGTGATCAGTCGGCGAACCCAACGCAGGCCACTTCGCCTGGCCTCTTCACGGCAAACGGCCTGACGAACCTGCCGACCATGACCTCGGCCACGGGACTGGCCGCGGCCATCGAGGTGAACCCCAACGCCGACCCGTCGCAAGGCGGAGATGTGACGCGCATCCGCGACGGCGAGATCTCAAACCCGGGCAACGCCGCCTATCTTTACAACACGACCGGCGCTGCGGGCTATTCGACGCGCATCCAAGGCCTTGTCTCCGCGATGGGCGCCACTCAGAGCTTCGACGCTTCCGCGGGTCTCGGCGATTCCGCCAGTCTCACCGACTACGCAAATACATCGGTGAGTTGGCTCCAGGGCGAGAACCAGCAGGCTAGCAACGCCTCGGACTATCAGAGCGCTCTCGCGACCCAGGCGTCCTCTGCGCTCTCCAACGCCACCGGCGTCAATCTTGACCAGGAGATGACGCAGATGCTGTCGCTCGAGAATACATACACCTCATCAGCCAAGTTGCTGACGACGGTGAACGACATGTTTCAAGCCCTGCTGAGCGCCGCATGACCATGACCGCAAATTTCGTCTCAAGCCAATATCTTGCCAATGCTCTCGTCGCCCCTGTCAACCAAGCGCAGTCGCAGCTTGCGACTGCGACGACCGAAATGTCGACCGGCGAATACGTCGACCTTGGACTTCAGCTCGGCGACCGGTCGGGCTACGAATTGTCCCTTAAGCAAGAGGTTGCGAAGATCAGCTCTCTGACGGCGAGCAACGCCATCGTCTCTACGAGCCTGTCCACCGCGCAGAATGCGCTGTCCTCGATCAGCAGCGACGCGGCTTCGACACTGAAGGATCTCACTTCCTGGAACGCGAGCGCCAACACGGGCGCGACGCTCGAGACAATAGGCGCTTCCGCGCTGCAGTCGCTCATCGCCTCAGCCAACGCCACGTCGGGCGGAACTTATGTGTTTGGCGGGATCAACACCTCCGTAGCGCCGCTCTCGGACTACTTCTCGACACCTGATTCCGCCGCCAAAACGGCGGTCCTCAACGCCTTCCAATCCGCCTTCGGCGTCTTGCCAAGTGACCCTGCCGCTTCGGCCATTACGGCGACGCAAATGCAAAGCTTTCTCAGCGGATCCTTCGCCTCTCTTTTCTCCGACGCCTCCTGGAGCTCGGACTGGTCGGCCGCCTCCAGCACAGATACGAGCGCCGAGGTCGCGCCCGGTCAGACCGTCACGACCTCGGGCAACGCAAACGACTCTAGCTTTCAGACGCTCGCGCAGGCCTACACGATGCTCGCCTCCTTCGGGGGCAGCTCGCTCAGCGGGTCCGCGCAACAAGCTGTGGCCAGCGCCGCTTCCGCGCTCGTATCGAAGGGGCAGAGCGCGCTGATCAATCTGCAGGGCTCCCTTGGAGAGCAGCAAAGCGTGATATCGGACGCCAACGACTCCATGTCCGCACAGTCGACTCTTCTGCAGACGCAGATCAATGGTCTGGACAACGTCGACCAGAACGCGATCTCGTCCAAGATCACGCTTCTGCAGACCCAGATTCAAATGGCCTACGAACTGACGTCAAGGCTGCAGAGCCTGAACCTCGCGAACTATCTCCCGGTCGGTTAACATCTCATAAGTTCCAAGGATGTCCATGTACGAGTTCGCCTACAATGAGGTGATCGAGGATTCGCGCCAGGCCATGCGCGCGCGCGAGCGACAGGCGATGGACCGCGTGATCCGGATGCTTCGCGAGGCGCAGGCAAAGGGCCCCCGCTCGCGCGAGCGTGTGGACGCCCTCTTCTACCTGCGTCGGCTCTGGATGATTTTTCTCGACGACCTCAAGGATCCCAACAACGAACTTCCCGCGCAATTGCGCGCGGGCATCGTCTCGATCGGCATCTGGATGATGAAGGAGATCGATCGCGCGCGCGGCGGCCTCACCGAGGATCTGACGCCGATGATCGAGATCAACGAGATCATCCGTGACGGGCTGAAGTGAGGCGCGGCTCATGAACATCACGCTTCGCGCCGGAGAAAGACTTTTCATCAACGGAGCCGTCATTCGGCTCGACCGGAAGGCGACGATCGAACTGCTCAATGACGTCACCTTTCTTCTCGAGAACCACGTTATGCAGGCCAAGGAGGCAACGACGGTGACGAGACAGATCTATTTCGCCGTGCAGGTGATGCTGATGGATCCGTCCGCGCGCGCGACAGCGGCCCCGCTCGCGAACGGGCTGATCGAGACGGCGCTTGGCGCCTATCGGGCGCCGGAGCTTGTCGCGGGTCTGCGCAACGTCGCGCATTCGCTCGCGCGGCAGCGCAATTTCGAAGCGCTGAAGATCCTGCGCGGCCTCTTCGCGATCGAGGATCGGGAGATCGGCGGCCCACCAGGCGAAGCGAGCGCCGCTTGAATAGGAGTGCCTTGCGATGACCGTCCCCGCAACATCCAATGTTTCCGGCGCAACCTCGACGTCGTCAACGGCGTCGAGCGCCGCCACGGCGACCAATTCTCTGAACTACAATGATTTTTTGACCCTTCTGATGTCGGAGATGAAGAACCAGGACCCGACCCAGCCGATGGACCCGTCGCAGATGGTTTCTCAGCTAGCGACGATTTCGCAAGTGGGGCAGGCGGTGCAGACGAACACCAACCTGGCCTCGCTTCTCACCGCGACTTCGCTCACTCAGGCCGAGAACCTGATCGGCAAGACCGTGACCTCCGCGGATGGCTCGGTCTCGGGTCAGGTTACGGCGGTCAGCGTGACGAGTTCCGGCGCGGTGGCGACGCTGGCGAGCGGCGCGACCGTCTCGCTCGCGGATGGGGCGAGCGTTCAGTGAACGGCGCGGACGCCGTCGATCTGATCCAGTCCGCGCTCTGGATGATCATACTTGGCGCGGGCCCCGCCGTCGGCGCCGCAATGGCGGTCGGCGTCATTATCGCGCTCATGCAGGCGCTGACGCAGGTGCAGGAAATGACTCTGACCTTCGTGCCGAAGATGATCGCTATTTTTCTCGTCGGCGGCCTGACGGCCTCCTTCGTGGGCGGCAAGTTCACGATCTTCACCCAGGAAATCTACGCGCGCATCGAGCACGGCTTCCAATAATCGGCGCCCCGGCGAGCTGCCGGGCTCGCCATTTCTTGCGCCTGGCCGTAGCTTCGTCCGTAGTCCGGCTTTCGGACCGGGGGGCGACGTCGTGGTCGCGTTCAAGACGATCCGCGGGAGAGCGGAGAAGCGCAAGGGCGGCGCGGACAAGCTCGCCGCGTCGCTGCGCCCCGTTCCTCCGCGCGAGATGTGCTCGCGCTCACGGACGACCGGGCGCTTGCCGAAATGGCGAAGCGCGCTTCTCCGCCGGCTTTTCGTGGAGCATCGAGACGAAATGGCCCGGCGAGGATCGACGCCTCTGTAGCGGCCGATCCGCGTGACCTTCAACGCTTCGACCGACGCCGACGCGTCCCCGCAGGCGAGGTCCAGAAGACGGAACGGCCGGGCGATGTCCTCGATCAGCGTTTGGCGCAGGCGCGCATAGGCCTCCCGATGGGAGAGGTAGTTCGCCTCGACGATCTTCCGGGTAGCGGCGCCATTCCTGCTGGAAGATGGATGCGGCGGACTCGATCGCGCGGGGCCTGGACGGCGCGAGGGCTTCAGTGTCGGCCATTTGTCGTGGCCCCCAATCTGGAGAAGAGCCGCGAGGCTCAATCGAGCAGGTCCGGCTGCTCCCGAACGATCTTTTCCCAGAGCGGCTGGCACTGGATCCATCCGACCGCTGGCGAACCGTTCGACGCAAGCGCGTCGCCCGCGCGTTCTCGGGGTCGATCTGCAACGGAGTGCTAACCGACTCCGCGAGGAACTGTGCCTGACAGCAGCGCTCCATCGACACGAACCACCATACCGCTTCGTCGATTGTCCGGCCGACCGTGATGTGGCCATGGTTGCGCAGGATCGCGGCCTTCCCGCCGCCGAGCGCCTGGGCCAGCAGTGCGCCTTCGCTGGTTTCCGTGATCAGAACTTTCGTGTCGTCGAAGAACACGTGGTCCTCGAAGAAAGCGCAGGCGTCCTGAGTGATCGGATCGATGAGCCGCTCCGACCGCCGACCACGCCTTGCCGTAGATCGAGTGGGCGTGCGCCGCCGCGACCACGTCCGGCCTCGCGGCATGGATCTGCGCGTGGATCGCGAAGGCGGAAACATTCTAGCGGGCCTGAGCCGTCGACGACCTCGCCGCGCTCGTTCACCCGGATGAGGTCCGAGACGCGGATCCGGTCGAAGCCCGTCCCAAAAGGATTGACCCAGAACGTGTCGGCGAATTCGGGGTCGCGCGCGGTGATGTGACCGGCGACGCCCTCGGCGAACCGCAAGCGCGGCGAAGATGCGCAATCCTCCGGCGAGCCTCTCCTTGCGCCACCGCCGTTCCTCCGCAAGGCTCGTCGCTTTCGGCGGCTGAAGGCGCGCGAAAACCGGCGCATAGGCGTCCTGCTCTGCCGTGGTCGTTCGTTCTTCCGGTGGGGAAATCGCGTTTTCGTGTCGCATCCACTTTCCTCCTTGTCGGCTCCGTGGCGGGGAGCGCGTCGTAAGCTAGCTTGAACTCACGGCGGAGCGCGGTCCTTAAGGGCGGTCCGAAAAGTCACGAAATCTTGCGAAGCGTTGTATAATCGCGCGAATGGCCGCACAGAAGCTCGCTTTCGGTCCGTTTGTTCTCGATCCGGGCGCCGGCGCGCTTTCGCGGCATGGCGCGCCCGGTGCCGATCAGCTATCGCGGCACTCCGTATTGTTGACGGCCCTCCTCAAGAAGCCGGGGGAGAGCCTTTCCAAGTCCGATCTGATGGAGGCGGCCTGGCCGGGCCTCGCCGTCGAGGAAAGCAATCTGTCGGTCCAGATCGCTTCGCTGCGCAAACTTCTCGGCTCGGCGCCCGACGGCGGCGAATGGATCGCGACGACGCCGCGCTTCGGCTATCGGTTCGCCGGAGCCGTCGAGCCGCTGGGGCAGCGCGCTGCGGACGAGCCGGAGGAGGCCGCCCCGTCCATAGCCGTCTTGCCGTTCGAGAACTTGAGCCAAGACGTCGAGCAGCAGCACTTCGCCGATGGTCTCGCCGAAGACATCATCACGCGAGTTTCCCGCCTGCGCTGGCTGTTCGTCTCCGCGCGCAATTCCTCCTTCACCTTCCGGGGGAAGGCGCTCGATGTTCGGGAGATCGGACGGGCGCTGGGCGTGCGCTACGTGCTGAACGGTAGCGTCAGGCGGTCCGCCCAGCGCCTGCGCATCGGGGCGCAGCTATCCGACGCCTCGACCGGGGGCCAGGTCTGGGCGGCAGCGCTCACGATGTCGAACTTGCCGACTTTTTCCGCCCTTCAGGACCAGATCGCGGCCAGCGTCACGGCAACGATCGAGGCGCGGCCGTTCGTCGCCGAACAGCAGCGCTTCGAAAGCCGGCGGCCCGAAAGCCTCGACGCGTGGGGCTTCTCGACGAAGGCGATGCCCGACGTTTGGTCCTGGCGCTCAGCAGGGGAAGATCGAGACGGCGCAGGGCCTGCTTGCGCGAGCGCTCGAGGTCAAGCCTGACTATCCTCGCGCCAACAGCCTTCTCGCCTGGACACTGGCCACGGGCGTCGCACGCAAGGATGGGCGGACCTTCACGCCGGGCTTGCCAAAGCGCGCGCGCTCGCTCAGCGGGCCATCCAGTCGGACCTGGACGACCCCGGGCCATTTTCGTGGCCGGCTACGTGGGTACTGATGTCGAGGGACTTCGAGCATGCGGTCGCGGAATTGACCGAGGCGATCGACCTCAACCCGAAACCCGCCTTCGCGCACGCGACTCTCGGAGCTGTCTACGGCTACGGAGGACTGCCAGAGGATGGCCTGCATCATCTTGCGCTCGCTTCGCGATTGAGCCCGCGGGACTACACGCTGTCGGCGAATTTCTCCGTTCGCGGGCTCTGTCATTTCATCGGCGGCTGGTATGCCGAGGCCGCTGAATGCGAACGGCGGGCAGTGGAACTGCATCCGTACTTCGTCAGTGCGTGGCGAACCTGACGCTGCCGCCGCCGGCAATGGCGGGACTTCCCGAAGCAGCGGCCGAGCGCCCTCGCGAACGCGCAAGCGGCTCCAGCCCGCGCTGTCGATCCGACTGGGTCGAACAGTACTTCCAGATCGTGAAGGCGTTGGATCGCACGATCTACATTCAGGGATTGCGCGCGGCGGGGCTGGAGTAGGGCAGGCGGAAGGGCGCGGCGCGATTGCGTTGCAAACCACGGGCGCTTGGCCGGAAGATCGCGGCTCCCGTCCGTGACCTCCGCGCAAGCTTCGCCTCCCATTCTCCGCGCGTCCCTATTGGGCTGTCCCCGCTCCGGCGTAGCGAACGCGCTATCGCCGCCCGGGAGCTTTCAGGAGCGCCAAGCAAAGCCAATGTCGCTGACTGCCTCCGCAGGCTCCACGTCCTCCGCCTCCGCGAGCCGCGGCGGCAAAGACATCGCCTTCGCTGTTGGTATCGTCCTCATCCTGTGCCTTTTCTTCCTCCCGGTCCCCGCATTCGCGATCGACTTCGGCCTGGCCTTCTCGATTGCCATCTCGGTCCTGATCCTGATGGTCTCGCTCTGGATTCAGAAGCCGCTCGAGTTTTCGGCCTTTCCGACAGTGCTTCTGGTTGCGACGATCCTGCGGCTTGCGCTCAACATCTCGACGACGCGGCTCATTCTCTCGCGCGGCGACGAGGGTTCGACGGCCGCCGGCTACATTATTGGCGGTTTCGCGCGCCTCGTCATGGGCGGCGACTTCGTCATCGGCATCATCGTCTTTCTCATCCTCGTCACCATCAACTTTCTCGTCATCACCAAGGGCGCGACCCGCATCGCCGAGGTCGGCGCGCGCTTCACCCTCGACGCCATCCCCGGCAAGCAGATGGCGATCGACGCCGACCTTTCCGCCGGCCTCATCGATGAGAAGGTCGCGCAGGCGCGGCGCCGTGAACTGGAGGAGGAAAGCGCGTTCTTCGGCTCGATGGACGGCGCCTCCAAATTCGTGCGCGGCGACGCCATCGCCGGCATCATCATTCTCGCGGTGAATATCTTCGGCGGCATCGTCATCGGCGTGACGCGGCATGGGCTGACGCTCGCATCCGCGGCCGATGTCTTCACGAAGCTTTCGGTAGGAGACGGACTTGTCTCGCAAATTCCGGCGCTGATCATTTCGCTGGCGGCGGGTCTGCTCGTCGCGAAGGGCGGCACGCGCGGTTCGGCCGACAAGGCGGTGCTCGGCCAGCTCTCCGGCTATCCCAACGCTCTCTTTCTTGCAGCTCTCTTGATGGCGGTGCTTGGCGTCGTCCCTGGTCTGCCGTTCTTGCCGTTCGCCGTGCTTGGCGGACTCATGGCCTTCGTCGGCTTCGCCATTCCCAGGCGCCTCGCCAAGGAGCGCGAGGAAGAGCGCTCGCGCGACGCCGCCAAGGACGCCCAGGCCAAGGCGGAGGCGCGCGCCTCAATCAAGGAGCAACTCAAGGGCCACGAGATCGAACTTTGTCTCTCGAAGGAAGTCAGCGCCGCGCTTGTGCTCAACCGCGACGAAATCGCCTCCCGCATCGCGAAAATGCGCCGCAAGTTCGCGCGGCAATACGGCTTCGTCGTACCGGAGGTTCGCCTCACCGACGACATTAAGGCGCCGCCAAAAACCTATCAGATCCGCATCCACGGTGCGCCGGTGGCGACCCAGGAAATGCGCGTGCGCGAGTGGCTTATCATCGTGGGCGATGGGCCGCGTCCGAACGTTCCTGGCGACGAGGTGCGCGAGCCCGCTTTTGGCATCCGCGCCATCGCGATTGCGGAGTCTTTCGTGAAGGATGCGCGCCGGGAAGGATTCGCGCCGATCGACCCCGTCTCCGTTTTGCTCACGCATCTCAGCGAGGTCATCCATAACAACCTCGCCCAGCTTTTGTCCTACAAGGACATGCGCGCGTTGCTTGAGCGGCTCGAGCCTGAATACAAGCGCCTCATGGACGACATCTGCCCCTCCCAGATCTCGCAGTCGGGTCTTCTCGCCACGCTGAAGCTGCTGCTCGCCGAGCGCGTGTCCATCCGCAATCTGAACCTCATTCTTGAGGCGGTGGCCGAAGTCGCCCCTCACGTACGGCGGCCGGAGGCGATCGTGGAGCACGTCCGCGTTCGGCTTGCGCAGCAGATTTGCGGCGATCTTCTCGAGGGCGGCGCCCTGAACGTGCTGCGGCTCGGAGCGCGCTGGGATCTTGTGTTCCATCAGAGTCTGAAGCGCGACGCCAAGGGCGAAGTCGTCGAATTCGATATTGACCCGCGCGTGATGGAGCAGTTTGCGGCCGAGGCGTCGACCGCCATTCGGAAGCGCATGGACGAACAGCGCCTCTTCGCGATCGTCGCGACGGCCGAGACTCGGCCCTATGTTCGGATGATCGTCGAGCGCATGTTCCCGACGCTGGCGGTGCTCTCGCAGCTCGAGATCGCGCGCGGGGTGGAAGTGAAGTCGCTGGGCACGATCTCGTGAGGCGCCCCGAGGGCGGAACGCGCCCGTCCGGCGCGGCGCCGTGATCCCGCTCTCCGAGCAGGCCGTCGCCCTCGCGAGCGCGGGACCCGCACTCACCCCGCGGCTCACCCTCGGGGCCTTCCTGGTCTTTTGCCGCGTCGGCGGTTGCCTCATGCTGGCGCCGGGATTTTCGGCAAGCCAAATTCCAGCGCAAATCCGCTTGTTCGTGGCGCTCGGGGTCGCGCTCGCGCTGACGCCGGCTCTCATCGACCGAATTCCGCTTGCCGCGGTCGGCGACGACCCCGTCGTCACCCTGAGGGCGATTGCCGTCGAATCGCTCGTTGGCGGCCTCATTGGCGTGCTGGCGCGCTTATTTTTCTCTGCGCTCGAGTTCATGGCCGCGAGCGCGGCGCAGATGCTCGGCTTCTCAAACCCATTTGGTTTCCAAATCGAGGCGGACGAGACGTTGGCGCCGCTCGCGACGCTGATTTCCTTCGGCGCCCTCGCTCTCGTCTTTTATATGGACCTGCACTGGGAGCTTCTGCGCGGGATCGCCGCCTCTTATGACGTCATGCCGGTCGGTGCGGATTTTGCTCCTCGTTTTGCGCTGAAACAAGTCGCTGACGTGCTCGGAGAATCTTTTCGCCTTGGGCTTCGCGTCGCCTCGCCCTATGTGATCTACGCGCTGATCGTCAATCTCGCGCTCGCCCTCATCAGCCGCCTCACCCCCCAGATCCAGATCTTCTTTGTCGCGACGCCGTTCGTGGTCGGCGGGGGACTGGTTCTGCTCTACGTCACGATAAAGCCGGTGATCGAGGCGTTCGTGCTGGCCTTCGGCCTCTGGCTGCGGTCGGGCTAGGCGCGCGCGCCCCGTGAAGAAACGCATCGAATCGCTTGCACGGCTCGCGAAACTGCAGGCACGGCTGCACGCGTTGAAGCATGCGCGCATTGTGGCGCTGGAGCGGGAGCGGACCGGCCTTGCAGACGAGCTTGCCGCGGTGTTCGAGGCGCTTGCGTCGGGGGCGCTCGCCTACGGCGCGCAGGCGAAGCTATCGTCGCAGCATCCGCGCTTCATCGAAGCGCGGATGACGGTGCTTGAAGATGCGCGCGAGGAGACTGCGCGGCAAGCGCGCGCTCATGCTCTGCGCGCCAGGCTCGCAGAACAGGCGGCGGAGGCGGTGGGGCGGCGCCTGCGCGACGCGAACGAGCGCAAGACATTGGCCGAGATCGCCGAGCGGGCGGTTGCGCGGCGCCGGGACGCAAGCTCGACGTAAGCGTGGCGGAAAAGAATAGCGCGAACGGGAAGAGGAAAGCCATGGGCTTCAATCCGCGCTCCGACATCGTGCAGGAAGTCATGAATGCCGCCGATCCGTCGCGCGCCAGCTTGGCGGCCGAACGCCTCGCCGCGCTCGGGCAGGCAGGCGCCGCCGATGCCGATTTTTCGGCCGATCTCGCCCGGGCCGCCAGCGCCGCGGTCGGGCGAACGCGCGACGACGCAAGGCCTTCAGAACGCTCGCGCCGCGCTCGCGTCCGCGTCTTCCGCTGACCCCGCCGCGCGCGCCAAAACTGAGTTCGAGACGATGCTGGTCAATTCCTTTGTGCAGGAGATCATGCCGAAGGACGAAGCTTCTGTTTACGGCCAGGGTTTCGCAGGCGACATGTGGCGCTCGATGTTGAGCGAGCAGGTGTCGCGGCAGATCGCAAGGTCCGGCGCGCTCGGCCTCAGCCGCAAGCTTTTCGCGACGCACGATCTGCCGCGACCGACG
Source organism: uncultured Alphaproteobacteria bacterium (assembly GCA_963824465.1). Taxonomy (GTDB): domain Bacteria; phylum Pseudomonadota; class Alphaproteobacteria; order Rhizobiales; family Beijerinckiaceae; genus Roseiarcus. The sequence continues at coordinate 125,165 of CAWGPL010000009.1, read as the reverse complement.
GGCGAAAGCGCCGCGCGCTTGAATCCGACGGCGCAGATGAGCGCGAATTCGCTCTCAGCGCCGGATGCGGCCGATATCGCGAACGGAGCGGTTCTCTTCTCTGGAGCAAGACGCTCATGACCTCATTGAAACGACGCGCCGAAGCTGTCCTCGCGGCGCCCGCCGCCGCCCTGCCGATCGTCGAGCGTTTGGGTCAGACGGTGGCCGCCGAAACCGAGGCGATCGGGCGAGGAGGCGCGGTTCCTTATGAGGAATTCAGCCGGCGCAAAAACCAGGGCCTGCTGGAACTTAAGCGGCTTCAGCCTGCGCTCAAGGCCGCGCCGGCGTCGCCGGATCTCCACGAAGCGCTGGCCGATCTCGCCGCGAAACTCGAGGCGAACCGGCGCGCGCTTGGGACCCAGCTTCGAGCCTCCATCGCGGTGGCCGAGATCATCGTCCGCGCCATTCGCGACGGCCAGTCCGATGGCACGTACACAGCGCTCGCCTGGAAGCGTCCCGCTGAATGATTCGGGCCCTGATCATGGCGTTGATCGCATCGGCCGCGACGGTCGGGGCGGAGATTGGAACTCGTCACGCCATACTGGCTCGCAATGCCTATGAATCGGCCACAACGCCGCGGGCGATCGAAATCTCGCAAGACGCACGAGATCAATGTGCCGCGTATCAAGGATGGCGCGGTCAAGGGCTATGCGGTGATGGAGCTTAGCTACGCCCTTGACGTCGAGGCGTTGAAGAAGGCCGACATGGCTCCGGATTCGGTGTTGGTCGACGAGGCCTTCCGTTATGTCTACAGCGACGACACGATCGATTTCGACCATCTCGACCGGTTCGATTTCGCCAAGATGAGCCGGGCGCTGATTCGGGCCGTCAATGCGCGGGTGAAAAGCGACGTGCTGGTCGATGTGGGCGTTCAGGAGTTCACCTACGCGCCGATTGGCGACACCCACAGGGGACCGGGCGGCGGCTAGCGGCTCCGCCTCATCGCGTCGCGGTTTGTGGGCAGAGCGCCCGCGCATTGGCTGTCCACCTTCCGAAGCCGGACGCCACGAGGTTGCGGATGACCGCGCAGACATAGAGGTGCTGGGCCGTGGGATTGTTCGGTCCGGCGTTGTAGCGAGCGACGGCGAGCGTCCAGCTTCCCTCCTCCGCCTTCAGCGTCCTCAAGAAGGCGGCGGCATAGTCGACATTGCGGCGCGGATCGAACATCGCAGCGGGCGAGGGAAAGCGCATCCCATGAAATCGCTCGTTGATCTGCATGCAGCCGATGTCGATGAATTTCGCGCCGCTCGTCTTGGCGGCGGCGAATCGGGCGAGCGCTTCCGCGAGAGACGTGGAGTGCACGCCGCGCCCATCGACGTTCATGTCGTAGGCGCCGAGTTCGCCCCTCCGCCCTGTTTCGGTGAGTCCGACCGAATAGAGCACATTCAGCGGCACGCCGGTTTCGGCTGAGGCGCGCGCCATTTCCCGCTCGCAGGCGAGATCGCCTGCCGATGCGGCGCTAACGCCTGCGAGAACCGCCGCCGCGGCGATCATCCCGCGCATCGTTGCTCTGGTCGCCGGTCTGGTCCTGCGATTGCCGCCGGCTTTCATTCGAAGACTCTTGCGCATGGTTGGTGTGTCCGGCGCCGCCGGTCTGCTGGATGACAAGGGAAGCGAGCGGTTGGCCGATCGCGGCGAGCCGCTCGGCGATCGCGTCCCGCGCGGTTTCGATCGCGCCTGCCTGCTCGCCGCTGCCGGCGCGGATGACGACCGAGAGGCGGTCGCCCGCAAGCCGCATCGTCATCGACAACGGATCGAGTCCGCCGGGCGCGAGATCGACGTCGATCTCGCGGACGGGCGCTGCGGAGCGGAGCGTCTGTGAGGCCGTCGTCGGGGTGACGACCGCCGGCGGTGGGACGCTTCCGATCGAGGCTTCGGGAATGGCGAGCTGGGCGAGGGAGGCGGCGACAGCGGCCGCGGGATCGGCGTTTGTCTGCCCGGCTGCGGTCAGGCTCTGCGCCGGAAACGTCGCGTCGTTTCGAGTTGCCCCGGAGGGGGCCTCCGCGCTCGCGGGTGGCTTGGTCACATCTCGTGAAACCTGCCCGCTGCTCGCGTGAGCAGAGGGCTCGCCGCCCATACTTGAGCGGCGCGGGCTTGTGGCGGCGACGATCGTCGGCGCCGAATTTGGCGTTTGGGGTCGGGCGCCATCGGCTTCCGCGCGCTTGGTCGGCGTCGAGGGCTTCACCGTCGAAGTCGCGGGCCGCGAGCCAGGGCCGATCTCGGCAATTGGGGGTGCGTTCGCGGTGTTGGCGTCTTCAGCCGCGAGAAGCGCACTGTTGGCGGAGAGGGAAGGTCACAGCTGCTCTCTTCGGCGGTTAGCGTTTCGCCGTGGTCGGAGGCGGCGTTCATGGGAGACGGGCGAGCGGGTGACGTCTGTATCGCCTGCGGCGACGAGATCGCGGGGAGCTTTGGGAGCGCGGCGACGCTGGCGGCCCCATCGCGGCTCGGCGTTCCCGGGAAAGGCGCAGTATGGAAGGTGCGCTCGGCGACAACCTTCGCGCCCGCGACGGAGTCGGCGCCCACGGACATCGCGGGGATAGCGCCGCGCGTAGATTTGCGCGCGTCTCCCTCCGAAGGCGCCGCGGGCGCGCCCGAGTCGCGCGGCGCCGTTCCATCGCTTGCCGACTGAGCCGAGGCCGGACGCATCGACGCGAAAGCAAGCGAGAGCACATTCTCCAGCGTGGCGCGCGTTTCGGCGGCGTTTCGTCGGGTTTCGGAGTCTGCGCTGTCTTCGGGGCTCTCCGTATCCTTCGTGGCGTCTTCCTTCTTCGCGGCGGGTTGCGGCAAAGCATCGAGCAGGGAGGCGAAAGTATCGGCGGCTGGGGCGGCGGCGTGGGCCGCCGGCGGCGCGGGGGAGACTGGGGCTGAAGCGGCGGCGGCCGCGAGGGTCGTCATGGCTTGGGCTCCTCAATCAGCGGTTCCGTGCGCTGAAGCGCATCCTCGGCCGAGGCGATGGTCGCGCCAGCTCCGGTCTTGTCCTTGGCCAGCATCTCCGCCTGCGCATCGATTACGCCTGGCGCCGGACTTGTTCGCAATTGCGCCGCCACGCTGCGGGCTGCGGCGAGCAGCGCCGCGTCCGATCGCGTCGAATTTGGAGGGGCTCAGGCTCTCCAACGCGTTGCGCGCCGCGCGGCCAATCGTCCGAGAAGAGGCGCCCCGCGGCGAGATAGAGTCGCGCGCGCGCCTCCTCCTCGCTCCCCGGCGCTGCGCCCTTGATTGCATCCTTGGCGGCGGCGGCGGCCGCATCGAATCGTGCGTTGACGGTGGCGGCTTTGGCGAGCCCGAGAAGGAAATCGCGCTTTGACTGCGGCGGTAGGGTCTGCGCCGCGTCCGCCAGTTGCTGATAATGGGCCGGATCGTCCGCAAGTCCATCCATCGCAACGATGCGACCGAACCCGCGAAAAAAGTCGGGCGCATAGACGGAGCGGGAGAAACGCATCACGTATTCCCTTGTGAGCAAGGCGACGCGTTCCAATTCATGCTGCTCCGCAAGCAGCGCGAGTTCTCGCCGCAGCGCCGCCTCCTCGACAAGCGTTCCGGGCGCGACGAGCCGCGCCCAATCGAGAAGCGCTATGGCCGTTTTCGGATCGCGCTTCGATTCAAGCAGCGATCGCGCGAACGCGACCTGCCCGGCAATGCGGGAATCGAGCGCTCCGATGTTCACAGGGCGAAGCAATTCCAGCGCGTCCGCCCCGTGGCCGGTGATATAGGCGAAGGCGCCGCGCGCCAGCGACCGGTCGCTCTCCGGCAGCGCGTCCCCTCTGAGCAGCGGAACGACCTCCGACAGCGGGCCGCCGCTCAAAATGAAGATGACGAGGGCGTTGGATTGATCCTTTTCCTTCCATGTGTCCGGCGGAGATTTCGCGATCTCCGCGCCGATGGCTTGGAGAAGCTGCACGGTCTGCGGATAGGCCGCGCCATCGCCCTCAGTCATGCGGACTTGGATACGTTGCAATGTGTCCGTCATCTCCGAGAGCGTGGCGGGGGTCGGCGAAGGCTCTGGAACCCGAGAAGGTTCACTGGCCGCGCAAATCGGCGCCAAACCCGATGCAGCAGCGAGAAGCAGGGCGAAGCCGACGCGTCTCATTGTTTCGTCTCGCGCAGAAGAATTTCGATGCGCCAATTCTCGGGTGCGAAGGGATGTGCAGGATCCTTGAGCTTGTGGTCCGCAAAGCCCTCGATGCGATCAAAGCGCTTCTCTGGAACGCCGCCGCGCTCGAGCATATAATATGCCATCTGCGCGCGCGCCGAGGAAAGCCGCCAATTGTCGTAGGTCTTCGAGCGATACGGATGCCCGTCCGTGTGTCCGCGGACCACGATCACGCCTGGCAGCGTCGCAAGAACTCATGGCGATCGCATCCATCATCCGCACGACACGCTTCTGGGGTTCAGCCGAGCCGATCGGGAACATCGAGAAATTCTGTCGGTCGGTGAGGCTGATCAGAATGCCTTCGTCGCTCGCGCGGATATCGAGTTGCGGCCCGGGCACACTCTGGGCGTCGGCGCCGAGGCGCTTCTGGACGGCATCAAGAAGCTGCGCCGCTTGCGCCGCCCGAGCCTCGGCGACGCCGACGTCAGGGGTGCGAGGCTTCGGCGCGGGCCCCTTTGCAACCTCGGCGGGCGCGGGGGAGGGCTCCGATAGGAGCGGGCCAGCTTGCTCAGGCCCGCCTTTGCCTGCGTCGGCGTTTGCCTCTGGGGTTGGCGTCTGCGTGCGCGTGACCGGCGGCGGGGGCGGCTCAGAGGGAGCGCCGGCGTCGGGTGAAGCGACGTCGATCGCCTTGTCGCTGCCGAGCGGGCGAAACGGGTCGCGCAGCGCGGCGTCCATGCTCGGACCAACTTCGCCGTAGCCCTTAAGCGCGGCCGACGGATCGACGCGCGGTCCCGGAGGAGGGGCGCCGGCAATCTTATCGAGGCTCGCGCGCGGATCGCTGAAGAGCTCCTCTTCCGACATGGTTGGGTTGGGCTTCATCGGATCGGGAGGAATTTGCGAATCGGGCTTGGAACGCTTCTCCTTTGCCTCGATTGCGCCGCTCGCGGGCGCCGGCTCCTCCTCGGAGTTCGGCGACTGGACCGGATCGGGTTTCGGCTTCTTCGCCTTCGGCGTCTTTGAAATCTTCCCCCGGCGTGTCGGTGTTGAGTTGGGGCGCGCCGTGAATGCCCTTCTGAGCCTTCGCGGGTTCCTCGATCTTCACCGGATTGAAATAGCGCGCGATGATCGTCTTGGTGTTCTTGTCGGTTGCACTGATAATCCACAGCACAAGGAAGAACGCCATCATTGCCGTCATGAAGTCGGCGAAGGCGATCTTCCAGGCGCCCCCGTGATGCTCTTCCTCTTCGCGCGCTGTGGCGGCGGACGATGACGATCTCCGGATGGGGCTCGCTCACCGGCGCGCGCTCATGCGCCGAGAGACGCGAGCAGTTCGGTCCAGGGCCGAAGCTCGGTGACGATCTGGGTGGCGTTCGCCTCGACGACCGCCTCTGGACCCGCCCCGGCGACGAAGTCGAACTCAGCCGGCAGGTCCGCTACGCGATTGCGAAGGAGAGCGAGGACCTCCTGCGGCCCGCGGATCGTGATAAGGCCGGAGCCGCCTCCCGAGACGAGACGTTCGATGTTCTTGCAAAGTTCGTCGACCACATAGCCGACGACCTGCTTCACAAGAAACGGCCCAAGAATTCGGCCGACAGCGGCCGCCACATTCTGCTCAACGGCGTGGAACCCGTCGCGGATCGAACTCTCAAGCTGGGCGTATTCGTTGAGCTGAAATTCGAGGCGTTCGACAAGCGCCTCGTCCCGGGCCGCAGCGCGCTCCGCCGCGTAGCGCTCTTCCGCCTCCGCCCGGCCTTCCGCCAGGCCTTCCTCCCGCCCGCGGGCATGCGCCTCTGCAAGGCGCAGCGCCATTTCCTGAGCCTTCGCCGTTTCTCGAGCGACCAGCGAGTCCCGCGGAGAAGCTTCGCTCGGCGCTGGCGGACGGTCCCATGGCAGCCGCCGGGCGCGCGGATCGCTCTGCGGCTTTGGCGCGGGTGGCGGCGGAGGCCGATCGAAAGCGGGCAGCGCCCGAGGCTCTGTGGGCGCCTGAAGGGTCTGCAGGCTGCGCGGGCGGAAGGGCGAGGCCTCCCGCCGCGGCGAGGATTTTTCGCCCGCAGCCCGGCCAATATGGTCCAGATAGTCCGCGATCGGTACAGGCTTCATCCGTTCGCCCCCTCACGAATCCAACGTTTGATGATCGCCGCCGCCTGGCCCTCGTCGAATTCGACCAGGCGGATAAGTTTCCGGGTCGGGCTGTTGTCTCGTCGGGCGAGCAGAGCCTCAAGGAAGTCGTCGTGATCGGCGTCCTGCTCGATGAGCAGGCGGTCCGTGCCGCCGGGCCCAGTAAGCGCTTGCGCCGGCTCCGCGTCGGAATCCTGTTGCGTGGGCGACCGCGGGGGGAGCCAGAAGCCCTCTGATCGCGGGTCTGACGCCGAACCAGACCAGCATCGCGCCGATCAGCAGGATCGCGCCGGCGTTGACGATTGACCCGGTCTGCCGCGCGACAATCTCGATGAGGGAAGGCGCCGGGGCAGGTTCAAGATCGCGCGAAGCGTCGACGAAGTCGACGATCGACACCTTCACGACATCGCCGCGCTTCTTGTCGAGCCCGGCTGCCGACGCGACGAGCTGTTCGATCTCTTTCATCTGCGCCGACACCGCGTCGGGGGACGGTTTGTCTCCCAGAGTCGCGGTCGAGCGCGGCCTTGTTGACGAGCACGGCGATGGACAGATTCTGAACGACGAACCCGGCGCTTGTGGTCTGCACGGACTTCGACGAGACTTCGTAGTTCGTCAATTCCTCGCGCTTTTGCGTCTGATCGTTCGATTGCTTCTGTTCCGGCGCCCCGCCATTCGGCTTTGGAAGGTTCGCGTCCACGCCGGCCGCCTGCGTGCCCGCGGCGTTTTGCGAGTTTTCCTGCTCCTTCGTAATCCGAACCGACCGCTCGACGCGCTGGTCGGGATTGTAGATCGTCTCGTTGGTTTGAGTTTTGTCGGCGTTGAGCCGGGCCGCGACCGAGACCTGAAAATTCTTGGCGCTAAGATAGGGCGTCAGCGTCCGCGTCACGCTTTCGCGGACCTCGTGCGAAACTTCGTTTTCGAGCGCCAGCAGGTTGTCCGGGGATTTGTCGATCGAGTCCGTTCCCGACGCAAGCAACCGTCCGTCGACGTTGAGCACCGTCACGTCGTCGATCTTCATTCCCGGGACCGCCGCCGCCACGAGATGGCGGATTGCCTCGCCGGTCGTCCGGTCGTCGCCGCCATCCGTGCGAATCATCACCGAGGCCGACGGGGGCTCTCGTTCGCGGCGGAACGAACCCTCGTCCGCAAGCACGATGTGCACCCGCGCAGCCTTGACGGAGCGCATCATCTGGATGGTGCGCGCCAGTTCACCCTCGAGCGCCCGCAGGCGCGTCACATCCTGCATGAACGAGGTGAGGCCAAGCGAACCGAGCTTGTCGAAGAGTTCGTTGCCCTCCGCGCCGCTCCGCGGCAGCCCCTTTTCGGCGAGAATCATGCGCGCCGTCGCGGCTTGCCCGGCCGGAGCCATGATGACGGTGCTTTCCGCATTGACGTCGAACGGAATTCCCGCTTCGCGCAGCGCCGATCCGATGGCGGTCACGTCATCGCGGTCGAGCCCGGAGTAGAGGGTCTCCATCGTCGGGCGGCTGAGATACCAGCCGCCAAGCCCGGTCAATCCGAAGACCGCGACTCCGATCATCGCGAGCGCGAGGAGTCGACGGACGCCCAACCCTTGCAGGTTCGTCCACAGCCGTTCTGTCTGCGCCAAAAACGTGGTCGGCACTCGGGGGCCTGTATCAATCTCGCGCCGCCATCGTCGTGACTGGAGCTTGCGCCGGGATTGCGCTTGTGACGCCTTTTCGGACGCCGATTAACTCGCCGTTAGCGCGGGGAGGCTACGGTCCAAGCCGTCCGGATCGGGGACGGAACCAATCCGACCGGCCAATTACGACGAGCAGGCGCCTCGAAGCGCCTTGGGCATGCAAGCCATCTCGTCGTTTCGGTGCGAATCCGAAATGTCACCCGATCCCATCCCGTGGACATTTCGACAGGAACGCGCCTCATGAATTCAATTCTCAACAACTCCGCCGCTCTGAGCGCTCTCCAGGCGCTGCAGATGACGCAGAATTCCCTAGCCGTCGTGCAGAACCAGGTTTCGACCGGCCTCAAGGTCGCGACTGCCGCCGACAACTCGTCGTATTGGGCCATTGCGGCGCAGCTTACGTCCGACAGCGGCGTCGTGAGCGCCTCGAACGATGCGCTCTCCGAGGGTCAGTCGGTTCTGGCGACGGCCTCGTCCGCCATCGGCTCCCTCACATCGACATTGAATGCAATGGCGACGGCCCTGACGCAGGCGCAGAACCCAGGCGCCAATATCGGTGACATCAATACGTCGCTCGCCTCGCTTGGCAAGCAACTGTCAGACGCTGTGAATCAAGCCTCCTTCAATGGGCTCAACGTCCTCAACGGCACGCAGAACACGCTGAATTTCGTGTCCGGATTTAACGCGACGTCAACGGGCGGCACGGTGAACACCATCGCCTTCGCGGCGCAGGCCCTGACCGGCGGTTCGACCTCGACGCCGACCACGACCACGACGACTTCAAACATCTCCGACACCGCCACGATCGCTGAGCTTCAGTCACTCTACGCAGGCGGAGCCTCGACGAACACAACTGTCAGCTATGGCAATAACGTCGTGACCCTGTCGAGCAGTGGCGCGGCGTCGATGACCGTTCAGTCGATGGACCTCTACGGAAACACCACCTCGACGACCTACACCGCCCTTGACGCGAACGGAAACGACTCGACGACCGACACGTCGCTCACCTTCGCCAACGCCGCCTCATTCGGCGTCTCGACGACCACGACGACGTCGGGCACGACCAATCTGCTGACGCAGGGCGGCATCGACCTGACGGGCGGCACGGGTCCGACCAGCACGTTCCAGATCGGCACCACCACCACGGCTTCGGCGGCGCTTACGGCTGTCAATCAGGCGTTGGCGGCCGTCACCGACTATGCGGCTCAGATTGGCGCGACCCAGAACCGAATGACCGCCGCGACGAACTTCAACTCCCAGCTTACGACGAACTATGCGAACGGCATATCGGGTCTTGTCGACGCGGACATGAACGCTGCTTCGACGCGCCTTCAGGCTCTGCAGACGCAGGAGCAACTCGGCATCCAGTCGCTGTCGGTCGCCAACCAGAACGCGCAGCTCATCCTCAAATTGTTCGGCTGAGAAACGACCGTCAGAAATTCCCCGCGCGTCGCTTTCCTCAATCCGGTTAGCACTCCCCCCAAAGGCGCGCGGGGAACCCGCTTTAGACGAAAAAAAGCCGGCCCGCGTCGCGGACCGGCTTTCGCTCTCGCGCCCGTGAAGGAAACGCGAGCTACTTTTCGATGCAATAGCCGAGGAAGCGCTTGGAGTTCGATCGGGTCAAAGCCGAGCCGGTGCTTCAGCTTCTTGCGCAGCTTGCTGATATGGCTCTCGATCACGTTCTCGTCGACGTTCTCGTCGAAAAGGCCATAGACGGCGTTGAAGATCTGCGCCTTGCTGACGCGGCGGCCCCGGCAACGCAGCAGGAACTCCAGGATTCGCCGTTCCCGGCGCGGCAATGGAAAGGGCTCGCCGTTGACCTCGGGTTCGCGGCCGTCGAAATAGACGCGGAGTTCGCCGATCATCACATGCCCGCCCTCGCCGAACACACGCCTGTTGATGGCGCCTACACGCGCGAGGATTTCGCGGACATGCACTGGCTTGCGAACCACGTCGTCGACGCCGGCGGCGAAAAGGCAAAGCGTGTCATCGAGCGAATGGCGCTCATTGAGGCAGAGTAGGGGAGCGTTCGAACGTTCGCGGATGAGACGCGACAGCGAGTCGCGCTCGCCGCAGTCGCCGATCACGAACGCCTCGACCGCCTGCATGTCGGTATCGCTGATTTTTCCAATCCACTCGCGAAACTCCGTCGCGTCGACGCCGGTCGATGACACGCCCTCGCGATCGAGGCTCGTTGCGTAACCCCCCGCTACGATATTGCGATCGTCGATGATGATATACATGACCTGAGGCTCCGCGGATCCGATGCCGGCTACGCATTTTACAACGCTGACGATTCACGCCGGCTTCTGCGCCGATCGCTTTCGGCGGTGGGGCGCAGAAGGTCGTTACAATCCTGCACATGCACACAATCGCTTGTTGAGAACGGAGGGAGTCTTTCGTTGACCCTCCGGCTTTTGCGACGGAATGTTCGAACAGGGGAATGCTGCGACCGAATGCAACATCGTTATGTTTATATGTATTCTGGAAATGGTTAACGTGCTCCTAAATCGACAGGGCGCCCGGCCGCCGCACGAAAAAGTCGAGCATCCGCCAAGGGCTTTCGATGGCGTTAAACGGGACGGCCCGGCCATAAGGCAGGCAAGCGGCCGCGACTTCGCGGCGGCGCTCGCACTCCGGGGAGAAGTCGCATACTGGATTGGAGCCCCGCATGGGCCTGAGCGCGAGCCGATGAGGCGTCCGGAGATGCGGGGCGAGAGGCGTGAGCGGATGCGCCTGCGTTCAGCGAAGTTGCTCGACGCGACTTACAGCTTCCTGTGCGAGTGCCGCATCTACGATCGGTCGCTCAATGGTCTCAGGGTCTTGCTCGGCCGGAATATCGGTCTGCCTGGTCGTTTCGCGGTGCATGTGGATGAGACGTGCGAAGTCAGGCGTGCGCGCATGATATGGAGGCGCGGGCTGGTGCTGGGCGTCCGTCTGTATGAGCCAGCGCCGAATTCTTCGCTGAGTCTGAGCGAGCGCTTCGCCCTGAGAGAACGCTACTACGGTATCCCCGATTGAGAGAAAGCAACGCCTCTCGCTCGCCGAGCGGTTTGCGATCAACCGCCCAGTCGAAATCTCTGCAGGCTCGACATGAGCGAGGCCGAAAAGAGCGGCTGGGTGGCGCCGGTGAAGGCGCTGAGGCTGGCGCTGATCGCAGCGCCGTTTGAGCTGATGACATTCGAAAGAATGCTTGTCGCGGCAGACTGAGTCGTCACTCCGTTGGCAGTCGCAGTGAGCGAGGCGGTCGCGCCCGACGCCGGCCCATAAGTCAAGTCATACATTGCCGTGAAGCGTGTCGTAAGTTGCTGAAGCTTGGTCGGGTTTTGCAGATCCGAGACCGGCATGAGCTCCGAGAGAACTTTCGCTTGAGCGTCGATATCGGTCGCGCTCGTCGAAGGGGAGAGACCGAATATCGTCTGCGCCACTTCGAGGAGATTCGGGTCGGCGAGGACGCCATAGGAATTCGTCACCGTCGGCGCCACGCGCTGAAAATATAAGGCGAGTTGGACGCCGACGTCACTCGTTCCCTGCTCCGCTTCGAGCTGCTGTTCGGCGTACGCGCTTGTGGTGGTGGCGACTGCGCTCGTCGACGATAGGGAAGACGCGCCGCTTCCAACGAAATCGAACGCGGTTGCGAAGGCCTTCCAGCGCGAATCGCTCAAGGTGTTGGCGAGGCTCTTCGAGTTCGTGACGCCGCCTTGAAGGACCTTCGTGATCAACGCTTTCGCGTTGACCTGGTCGCCAAGGCCGTAGGCTTGCATGGCGTAGGACAGGAGGCGATAGTTTCCAACGAATTCGGCTATCGACGTCACGTTGCCGATGTTGGCCTTGTAGTAGGCGGTCGCAGTCTTCACGGTCGGCTCTGACTTCTGTCATCGCCTGGTAGCGCGAAAGATTGTTCGAGACAGTGAGATAGGCGGTTGTTGTCGTCATGGCGCGCGCGGGTTCGAGATTCCTCGACCCTATCGCGACTTTCCTGCGGCTCGATTAATTCCGTTGCGTCGCAAGTCCCGTTGGGGCGGCAGCCCGAGGGCCGTTTTTGCGAGCCCCGCGGCGGCGAGGAAGTCGCGTGCTCGTCCTCGGCTGCTCAGGCGCTTGGCGATTGCGCGGGCAAGCGAATCCACGGACTCATGGCTTTGGAATTCCAAGAGCAGCAAGCGCTCTCCGTCATCATCAGGGAGGTGGTCGGCGGATCGCTCGGATTTGCGGACTTTTGATTTTCGCATTGGGGCAGCGGATCCGTATGTCGAAGCACTGGCGCGAATGCTGCCATGAGAGAGCCGGACGGACGCGCAACGAATTGTGACAAAGTGCGACAAATTCTGCGTCGTTACGTCAGGCGGGCGCCAGCTTTGGCAGGCTTTCGCTGATCCACCGGCGCCCTGCGGCTGCGAGCGGCGCGGAATGGCTCAAAAGGGAGACAGTCACGGCGGGGAGGGGCGGAAGCGTGCGGTCCTGCGCACGCTTCAGTTCAGAGGGCGCAAGCGCCTCGAGGATCGGAGCGACGCCGATCCCAGCGCGCGCGGCGGCCGTAAGCGCTGCGAAGTCGGCGCTGACGCATGCGACCTCAAACCGGATGTCGTGCGCTCTCAGGGCCGCGACGGCGGCTTCGTGCACGGGCGAGTCCGCCGGCGGCAGAACGAGCGTCAGGGGCGCGTCCCGGCGCCGGGGGCTCCCGCCAAACCAACCGACGGCGGCGCGCCAACGGGCGGAAGCGTCCTTATCGTCCGCGACGACAATCGCCACATCCAGAGTGTTGTCGCGGAAGGCGGCGGCGAGCTGGGTCGACCCGTCGGTCGAGATTTCGAGGCCCGCGCCAGCCTCTGACTGGCTCAAGGTGACAATGTTTGGGGTCAGAGCCGCACTAAATCCTGCCGCTATGCCGACCCTTATCCGCGCTCCAGGAGATTTCTGGCGTATGGCTTCATCGAGCATGTCGTCGTGGAGACGCAGCAGACGCTTGCCATATTCGAAGCAGACGCCGCCGACCGCGGTCATTTCGAGCCGCGACGACGCCTGGAACAGCGGCGCCTCGATAAGTTCCTCGAGACGTTTCACCTGAAGGCTGATGGTCGGCTGCGTTCTTCCGAGCGCCTCGGCGGCGCGGGTGAACCCGCGCGCCTCGACAACGGCGACAAACGCGCGAAGAACGTCGATCGGGATGCTGCGCATGAGGCCGGTCTTGCGAATCGGTTCTGACAGTAAGAGCCGGCCTTTGTACCCCATCCCGCGTTCTCTGCGAGTTTTGTCCTTCGGTTCAAGGCGCCCGCAACCTGTTCACGTATCTTGCGTACGCATCAGGCAATTCAACAAACTCAGTCGAAAACACGGTTGTAGTCGGCGGCGGCGTCCAGTTGTGGGAAGCGTTTGTCTGTAAGAACGTAGATCCTCTATGTTGATCTCTGCGTAATCACGAGCGGGCTCAGACCGGTCTATGTAAAGAATTACGTACCGTAAGTTATTGACATAAAAGATTAACTTGTAAAATTGTAGGCGAGACGCGATTCGCCCGCAAGGCTGGTCCGAAACTTATCAAGAGGGGTCGAGGATGCGGATACTCGTCTTGAATGAGGAGTTGCGGGATGCGGCCGCTCTGGCGGCGGCAATTCGGGCCGGGTCCATGAATTTTATCGACGCCTCCGGTCTCGTCTCGGAGGGGTGTTACGAATTCGCCGGATGGATCATCGATGCGGCGACGCGCGAATTCGCGAACCGCGAAGGCCAGCGTGTCCATCTCACCTCTTCGGAGTTCGATCTTCTCATGAGGTTCGTGCATCATCCCGGACGTCCATTGTCCAGAGCCGATCTGACCCAGGCGCTGAAAGGACGGAATTGGAGCTACTTCGACCGGTCGGTCGATACGCTGGTCGCCCGCTTGAGGAAGAAGTTGCCCCAAAACCCGCCCGTCATCCGCTCTGTCCGAGGGGTCGGTTACGTTTTCTGCGCAGTCGTAAGCCGCGTCTGAGGGGCCTAAGCCCCCGCTTCCGGCTTGGCGATGTCTTGCCCAGCGTTGGCGCAAGAGCAATTCCACGAGGCTCAACATCGATCGGAATGGCGCCCGACCCGTCGCGCCTGCCGCCTTGGCTCCGTTGACGCTCGCCAAAAGCGCCTGCTAGGCCAAATTGTCCGCATCCCTTGCGGTCCCGTTCTCCGTTCGAGGCCCGCGCACCCAATGACCATCCGTCTCAATCGGCATGATCTTCCCGATGACTGGACCTGTGGCGAGGCGGTTGCGATCGACACGGAGACGCTTGGCCTGGAGATCGATCGTGATCGTCTCTGCGTCGTGCAACTGTCTCGAGGCGACGGCGACGCCGAGATCGTTCAGATCGGCGCGGGTCAGGCGCGCGCGCCAAATCTGGAGAAGCTGCTTCGCGACCGCTCCGTCACCAAATTGTTTCATTTCGCCCGCTTCGACGTTGCCGTGCTTTTGGGGGCTTTCGGCGCTCTGGCGGAGCCGATCTATTGCACCAAGATCGCCTCAAAACTCGCCCGCACCTATACCGACCGCCACGGGCTCAAGGACCTCACCCGCGAACTTTTAGGTGTCGAGATTTCCAAGCAGCAACAGTCTTCCGACTGGGGCGCGGAAACATTGAGCGAGGCGCAACTGGCTTATGCCGCCTCCGACGTTCTCCATCTTCACGCCTTGCGAGATAAACTCGACGCGATGTTGAGGCGCGAAGGCAGGGACGGTTTCGCGCGAGCCGCCTTCTCCTATCTTCCCGAGCGCGCACGCCTCGATCTTGCAGGCTTCGGGGCCATGGACATCTTCTCCCACGGTTACCCGTGAGGCAGAAAGCTCAAGCGAGGGCTGCTTTCTGCAGGGCGACCAGATCGCCTATGCCGGCGCGCGCGAGCGCCAGCATGCGGAGAAGCTCTTGCTCGCTGAAGGGGGCGCCCTCGGCGGATCCCTGAACCTCGACGAGACTGCCGGCGCCCGTCATCACGAAATTGGCGTCCGTCTCGGCGGTGGAGTTTTCAGCATAGTCGAGGTCGATCAGCGGCGCTCCCGCGATGATGCCGCAGGAGACCGCAGCCACATGATCCTTCAGGGGATTCTCGCGGACGATCGACCGCTGTGTCATCCATTGGATGCAGTCGTGCAAGGCGACCCAGGCGCCGGTGATCGAAGCCGTGCGGGTGCCCCCGTCGGCTTGGAGCACGTCGCAATCGAGGGTGATCTGCCGCTCGCCGAGGCGAGGAAGGTCGACGACCGCGCGCAGGGAGCGACCGATCAGCCGCTGAATTTCCTGTGTGCGGCCGGAAACGCGTCCGGTCGAGGACTCGCGGCGAGTCCGTGAGGCGGTCGCGCGCGGGAGCATCGCATATTCGGCGGTCACCCAGCCGCGCCCCTGGCCACGCAACCACGGCGGGGGCTTGTCCTCGAGCGAGGCGGCGCAGAGAACATGCGTGTTGCCGAAGCGCACCAGACACGAGCCTTCGGCGTAACGGGCGACGCCCCTCTCGAAACTAACTTTGCGCATTTCGTCGTCGGCGCGTTTTGAGGGGCGCATTCCGGTCTCCGCGTTGAGAAAGCCGTTCGCTTTAGCGATCAGGCGCCAACGTGGCAAACGGCGGGCGGCCGGTTCGCCTTTGCCCCAGCGGCGTTCCTGGAGAGGCGTCCTTGCCGCTTCCCGCGGTAACGGATACAACCAGCCGAGCGTACGTCGTGCAGGGTTGTAGAACTCCCTTAGCCGGTTCCGATGTGACTGGGTCGTTATTTTCTGAGAAACCAGAATACTTGCTGGAGAAGCTGAATGTGGATCCGGGCGACGGCCGTTCGGGAGCGCTGATGCCAAGTCTCGAGCCGAGACGGCAGCGATTTCGTCTTCGATATGTCCGCGCCGAAGGGGATCGGGGTGAGGAGGTTGTGGGCGAGGTCGAGCTGGAGGCTTTGGACGTCTCCGCCGCCATCCGTGCGTCCGCGTCCTTTCCATGGCCGCCGGGAGCAGTTGCGCTGCATATCGTCGACCGCGACGGCCAAGAGGTTTTCGAGCAGTTGAAGGCGGACTGACGATCAAACCGCGCGCCTGGAAAACCGCTCCCTTAGCGTTCCGGAATCTGGCGCTGCGATCTAAGGACTGATCATTGCGGCGGCCCCGGCGATGCGCTTGGCGAAGGCTGCGATCAGGCTTTTTAACTCCGGCTCCTGCACCAGGGCGATCGCCTTGGCGGGGTCGACCCACTGCGCGATGCGCTGGGAGGATTCTGGCCACGTTTCACTCTGTCGTTTGACCAGAAGCGGGAAGACCGTCACTTCGCAGGTGACCTCCGCGCCTGTCTCGTCCAGCGCTTTGTAATATGTGAATGCGCCAACCGCTTTCCCGCCGGTGCGTCCCCGAACGCCAGCCTCTTCGTAGGCTTCGCGCGCCGCAGATTTCGGCGGTCTGAGACCGCGAATTGGCCATCCTTTCGGAATAATCCATCGCCGTGTCTGGCGGGTCGTCAGGACCAGGATCTCAAGGGAGGCGAAAGGCGTGAACCGATAGGGCAGGGCGCCGTATTGGATGCGCACCGCAGATTTTGTCTTGCGCTTCGGCGCTTTGCGCTTGGTCTTGGTCGAGCGCTGTGATGAGGGCTTGCGGGGAATGCCTTACCTCCTCGTCCGGCGCGGATGTATCCTGCGAGGCCTAGCCCCTTGGTTGCGGCGATGCAATTGTGTCTCGCGGCCAAGCTTATCCGGTGACAGTCGCGATGCGCAGGTTGTTCGTGCCGCCAACCGTTCCAAAGGGCACGCCCGCGACGACGATGATGCGCTCGCCCTCCCCGGCGAAGCCCTCGATATAGGCGTGGCGGCAGGCGCGCTCGGCCATGTCCCGTTCGTCGCGTGCGTCGTCGGTGACGATCGGATGGACGCCCCAGACGACCGCAAGGCGGCGCGCGACCCGCTCGTGCGGCGTCAATGCCAGAATGGCCGAGCGTGGCCGCTCGCGGGCGATCCTCAGGCCCGTCGAGCCCGAACTCGTCCAGGCGCAGATGACCTTGAGGCCGAGAGTTCTCCGCGACATCGCGGGCTGCTTCCGCGATCGCGTCCGCGCCCGTCGCTTCCGGAGCGGCGCGCTGCGCCTCCAGGATCGAGGTGTAGATCGCCTCCGTCTCCACCGCCTCGGCGATGCGGTTCATCGTCGCGACCGCCTCTCGCGGATATTGGCCGGAGGCGCTCTCCGCGGACAGCATGATGGCGTCGGCGCCCTCGAACACCGCAGTGGCGACGTCCGACACCTCCGCGCGGGTGGGGACCGGAGACGTGATCATCGAATTCGAGCATCTGCGTCGCGACAACCACCGGTTTGCCGACCCGACGGGCGAACCGAG
This sequence comes from uncultured Alphaproteobacteria bacterium, assembly GCA_963824465.1. Lineage (GTDB taxonomy): Bacteria > Pseudomonadota > Alphaproteobacteria > Rhizobiales > Beijerinckiaceae > Roseiarcus. The sequence continues at coordinate 107,934 of CAWGPL010000009.1, read as the reverse complement.
TTCATCGTCTTCTGGATGCCCGGCACGCGCTCCAACGGCATCTCCACCCCGAGATCGCCGCGCGCCACCATGAAGGCGTCCGCGACCGCCATGATCTCGTCGAGCCGCGCAACGGCTTGCGGCTTCTCGATCTTGGCCATGACCAGTGCGCGGCCGTTGGCAATCTCTTTTACCTCGGCGACATCCTCGGGCCGCTGGACGAAGGAGAGCGCGATCCAGTCGATGTTCTCCTCGAGCGCCGCGGCGAGGTCCGCCCGGTCCTTTTCGGTCATCGCGGAGGTCGGAATCGTCGTGTCGGGCAGGCTCACGCCCTTCTTGTTGGAGACGCGGCCGGCCACCTCGACCAGGGTCGTCGCCCGGCCCGGTTCGACCGACTCGACCCGAAGCATCACCTTTCCGTCGTCCACGAGGATCCTGTGGCCGGGCGCGAGTGAACTGAGGATCTCGGGATGGGGAAGATGGACACGGGTTGCATCGCCCGATTTTGGGTCGCTGTCGAGGACGAAGACGTCACCCTTGTGCAGTTCGGCTGACGTGTCGGCGAATAGGCCGAGCCGCAGCTTCGGACCCTGAAGGTCGACGAGAACGCCGATGGGACGGCCGACCTCCTCCTCGATGGAGCGGATCATTGCGACCCGCTCGCGCATCGCGTCGTGCGAGGCGTGACTCATGTTGATGCGGAAGACGTCGGCGCCCGCCGCGAACAGCGCCTTGACCGTTTCCCGATCGGCGGAAGCGGGGCCGAGCGTGGCGATGATTTTGACACGGCGGCTGTGACGAGCCTGCAAGACGTCCTCCCGAATCTGGGCGGCGGTCGACCGGGACGCCTCATGCTCGGCGCGGGATCGACCCGACCCCTTTTCAATCTTCAACCGATGACGCCGCCGCGACGGTTCAGGGCGACTGGCTCGTGGAACTCGATTGGTCCGTCAGTTGCACGGTCCAGCTTTTGGCGTCCTTGCCGGTGTCGACCTCGAAAAACCCCGTCCGGTCGTATCCGCGAAGGAAGCAGTCCTGCCGCCCCTCGATCTTGAACTCGCGGTCCGAGGTGCACATAAACGCTTTGCCCTTCCACTCGCCGCCCCGCTCGTCCATTGCATAGATATAGTAATATTGCGCCGCGAGCGCGCCGCGCAGAAGGGTCGCGCAATCCAGCGACTTGAGGTTCCACCAGCCTTCGCTGACCCAGCCTTGCCCGTCGGTGTAGGCGAGCGCGACGCTCACCCGATTGCTTGTGTTGTTGCACATGCGCAAGTCCGCCCACGCCGGCGGTGCGGCAGACAGCGCTGCCGCCGCCGAAAGCAAGAAAAGCGTCGTATTGGAGTTCAAGCGCATTCGTCCGTGAAGCTCGCGCCTTATGCCGCGCGACCCGCCCCTGTCAACTCGCGACGGCGGGGCCCATCGGCCGCATTGCCGCATCATTACAAAAAGTTCATCCCTCCGTCATCGTAGGCCGCCATAGCTCTGCGCGCCCGCCGGAGACTGGTCTCCGGTGGTTTCTTTCCTTGCTCGGAGAAATACCCATGTCGAGATTCCTCGGCGTATCCTTGTTGGCGCTTATGACAGCCGGATCCGCGAAGGCGGCTGACATCGGCGACGTTTTCTACATCGCGCTCGAGAACCACAATTTTACTCAGCCTGTTGGAGCCAACAGTCCGCAGCAGGTCTACGGAAATCCGGCGGCGCCCTACATCAATAGCCTCATCACGCCAGGCAACCCGAATGCGGCGATGGTGTCCTACGCCAGCAACTACGAAAATGTGCCGGGCGTCCACCCGTCCGAGCCGAACTATGTCTGGGCGGAATCCGGCACGCATGGGCCTCTCAACGACTCCCAGCCCTATCCGAACAATATCGTCAATGCGCCAAGCCTCAGCGCCCAGCTCGCGGCCAACGGCATGACCTGGCGCTCCTATCAGGAGGACGCGGACCTTCTGAACACCAGCGGCAACAACATCAACGGCGACCACGGCGCGGGCACTCAGCTTACCAATACGGTCGCGGCGACCAACCAGTATGAAGTTCCGCTCACCAACTTCTCCGGAACTTCGTCCACCTACACCAACGCCTATAACGGCAGCCATCAATACAATTATGCGGCCAAGCACAATCCGATGGCTTTCTTCACGGCCACGAATGGCGGCAACGATTCGACTCCCGGCAACACGCAGGCGCAGAATTACGCGCCGCTGCAGCAGCTCGCGACGGACCTCGCGAACAACACTGTCGCGAACTATAACTGGATCACGCCGGACCAGTACAACGACATGCACACCGCGTTGAACACGGACTTCACTTACAATGGCGTAACCTATCAGGCCGGAACCGACGCGGAGCAGATTGCCCTTGGCGACAATTTTCTCTCGCAGATCATTCCGATGATCGAGGCGTCCGACGCGTTCAAGAACAACGGCATGATCGTGATCTGGAATGACGAGACCGAGGGCGAAGGTCCGGTCGACACCAGCGGGTACACGAGCACCGAGATCGTCATCTCGCCGCTCGCCAAGGGCGACGCCTATACGAACGACGTGCTCTATTCGCACTCCTCCGATCTCAAGACGCTGCAGGAGATTTTTGGCGTAGCGGCCCCCGGCGGAGGTTATCTCGGCGCGGCGGGCGACGCGAACGACCTCAGCGATCTCTTCCAGCCTGGCACGATCCCCTCGGCCGTTCCCGAACCGAGCGTATGGGCCATGATGGCGATCGGCTTCGCGGGCCTCGCCGGCGTCGGCGCCATGCGCCGCCGGGCTTCCGCCAAAGCGGCGCGCCGCGGTCGCGTAAGCGTTCTGCGGGAGTATCAGGGCCGCGCGGCATGTTCGCGCGGCCCTCTTTCATGCCTTGCGCGCGAAACGCCAATCCGGCTTCAGCGACCGGATCATCACGACCTCGCCGAGGCCCTGCCGCGTCAGGAGGCCGAGGAGGGCGCCGTCGGCGTCGGTTACGCAGAGGGCGGCGGTATTCGGATCCTGAAGCCGCTCGAAGGCGGTTTCGACCGGCGCCTGCGGGCGGACGCTTTCGACGCCCGCGCGCATCACGTTGCTCGCAGGCTCTTCCCGGCCATGTTCTCGAAGCGCCGCGAGAATATCCTCGCGGGTGATAAGGCCGATAGGCTTTTTGAATGCGTCGACGACCGGGAACTCGTGCTGGGCGGTTGCGAGAAGCGCGTCCACCGCCTGCCCGAGATCGGCGTCGACAGAGATCGGAGTGAAGCGCGTCTCCATGGCCTCGGCCGCCGTCAGGCCTTTGAGCGCTTCGTGCGCCGCGCTCATCTGCGCTTCTCCCCCCGCGGCGATGTAGACGAAAATCGCGATGAAGATCAGCAGCGGGTTGCCGAACAGCCCGAGGAAGCCCAGCGCGAAAGCGAGCGCCTGACCGACCTTGGCCGCCGCCGCTGTGGCCTCCCCGTTCCCGAGCCGCATCGCCAGCAGCGCATGGAGCACACGCCCGCCATCCATCGGAAAAGCCGGGATCAGGTTGAACACCGCCAGAAAGATGTTCGCCGCCGCGAGCCGCGCCGCAAGCGACAGGTGCGCATTGTCGATCTGGGTCAGGTCGTCGCGATGGAGCGAACCGACGACAATGAGAAGCCCGATCCCGATGACGAGATTGACGGCCGGGCCAGCGAGCGCGATCGCGAGCTCTTGCATCGGATCCTTGGGCATGCGCGGCATGCTGGCCACCCCGCCGATCGGCAGGAGCGTCACTTCCGGCGACTCGATGCCATAGCGACGCGCAACGAGAATATGGCCGAATTCGTGGAGCACCACGCAGGCGAACAGCAGGACCAGAAAGAGGACGCCGCTCGCCGCCGCTTTCGGGCCGCCCTGACCCCACGCGCTGAAGGCAATCCACACCAGAAACAGGAGGAAGGTGATATGGATCTTGACCGCGGTTCCGCCAAAGCGGCCGATGGTGAAGGACCAGGGCATCGTTCCATCTCCCGCCAGCGCGCCAGCCTCGACTACAGGTAGCGCGCCTCAGGCATTTCCAAAGGGACGGATGCCGACGAAGGACATTTTGTCGCCATCTCCCCGGGGTCGCGACGCTTTGTCGGCCAAAGGCTGAAACCTTCGGCAGCAAAATATTGTTGACCCCGCGAATCCAGACGCCAAGCCGGACCCGACGCCATGTCTCCGCTCTTCGAAACCATCGCCTTCGTCTACATCCTGCTGTCGATCGCCTCGGCCGCCTGGGTATTGATCGATATTTTCCTGATCGGCCGGCGCCAGCCGATGGGAGTTATGGAGGCGGTCTGGCCTTTGACCATGCTCTACTGGGGACCGCTCGGCCTGCCTTTCTATTTTGCCTTCGGGCGCGGAATGCCCGGCCACGCGCATCCTCACGACCATCGCGACGTCCCAATGTGGCAGGCAGTCTTCAAGGGCGCGGCGCATTGCGGCGCGGGCTGCGCGCTCGGCGATTTCTCGGCGGAATGGATCGCCTTCGCTGTCGGGCTCACGCTTTTCGGCTCGGCGCTGGCCGGTCGCTTCGCCCTGAGCTTCGTGCTCGCCTACGCAATCGGGATCGCATTCCAGTATTTCGCCATCGTCCCGATGCGGGGGCTCGGCTTTCGCGAAGGCGTCTGGGCGGCGGTGAAGGCGGATACGTTCTCGCTGATCGCCTACGAGGTCGGCATGTTCGCCTGGATGGGATTTCGCGCCTGGGCGTGGCCGCAACTCGAACCTTTCCACTGGTCCTACTGGCTTATGATGCAGATCGCGATGGTCCTTGGCTTCCTGACGACCTATCCGGTTAACTGGTTGCTAATCTTACGCGGCGTTAAGGAGAAGATGTGAGGCTCGGAGGGGACGCAGGAGATGGGAAACGAATGATCCGCAGCTTTTTGCCGGGCGTTGCGGCGCTCGCCGCCGCGGCGCTGGTCGCGCCGTCCGCGGCCCATGCCGATTTTTCGTCCTGCGTCGTCTCGCTGAAGTCGGAAGCGGCGCGGGCCGGGGTGTCGGGTGCGACATTGAGCGCGGCCTTCGACAGCGTCCAGCCCGACATGAAGGTCCTCGACTTCCAGAAGTCGCAGCCCGAGTTCAAGACGCCGATCTGGGATTATATGGCCGCGCTGGTCGATGACGAGCGCGTCTCCGACGGCCGCGCGGCAATGGCGCAGCACGCGCGCGGCCTCGCCTATGCGGAACAAACCTATGGCGTGCCCCGGTCGATGCTTGCCGCCATCTGGGGGGTCGAATCCAATTTCGGCTCGGATATGGGCGGACGGCCCCTGGTGCAATCGCTCTCGACGCTCGCCTGTTTTGGCGACCGGTCGCGCTATTTCCGCTCGGAACTCATGGCGGCGCTCAAGATCCTCGATCGCGGCGACATTCCGCCCGATCGGCTGACCGGCTCGTGGGCGGGCGCCTTCGGGCAGACGCAGTTCATGCCTTCGAGCTATTTGCGTCTCGCCGCCCCGGGCGCGGACGGAAGCCGTGACATCGTTGATTCGGCGGATGCGGCGCTCGCCTCCACGGCCCATTATTTCCACAAATCCGGCTGGCGCTCCGGCGAGCCCTGGGGGTTCGAGGTGAAGCTGCCGCCGGCCTATTCCGGCCCCTCGGGCCGCAGGGCGAAAGTGTCGATGTCCACTTGGGCGGCTCGCGGAATCACGCGCATCGACGGCCGCCCGCTTGGATCGGGCGAGGCGGGGCTGCTGCTGCCGGCCGGGGCGGACGGGCCCGCCTTTCTCGTGACGAAGAATTTTGACGTCGTCTATTCCTACAATGCCGCCGAATCCTATTCGCTTGCAGCCTGCGTTCTCGCGGACAGGCTGGCGGGCGGGCCGGGGATCCAGACGCCTTGGCCGACCGACGATCCTGGCCTGTCGCGGGCCGGGCGGCGTGAGTTGCAGACCTTGCTCTCCCAGCGCGGCTACGATGTCGGCGCGCCGGACGGCGCCATCGGCGCCAAGACCAAGGCGGCGATCGCCGACGTCCAGAAGCGCGTCGGCCTGCCGGTCGATGGCCGCGCCTCGACCAAGGTGTTGGAGGCGCTGAAGCATTAGACAGACGGGCTCTGGTCGAACCTAATCCTCGAAACGGCCCGTCGCGTCGCGATCCCGTTCATACCGTCTCGTGAGCGGAAAAGGGGGCAACCAGGACTCGCGCCGGATGATCCAGCTCTCATAGGTTGGCCTCAGTTGGTCCGGGGCGTCGAGGGATCCAAGATTTACCTCGATCTCGTCTCCGCTCCGCGCGAAAACCGATGAGCCGCAGCGAGGACAGAAAAATCGTCCGGCGTAGTCGCGCGTTTCGCCGTCGATCGTCACCGCATCCTGAGGGAAAATCGCGGAGGCGTGAAAAAGCGCCCCATGGTGCTTGCGACAGTCGAGACAGTGGCAAAGGCCGACCCGGTACGGGGGTCCCGAGGCCACAATTCGGACATTGCCGCACAGGCATCCGCCCGTGAATGTTTCCATGCTGCGTCTCCTTCGACCTCATATTGCGGCGAGAGCGAGCCTCGGCGAAAGTGCGATTCGAAGCGGGGCCGGACGCCCCGTCGTCCGCGGAGCCAGTCCCATGCGCGCCCTCGTCAAGGAAAAGCCGGAGCCGGGTCTGTGGCTGGACGAGCAGCCAGTCCCGGCAATCGGCCCGGACGACGTGCTGGTCAAAGTTCACAAGACCGGCATCTGCGGCACCGACGTCCATATCTTCAACTGGGACGAATGGGCGCAAAAAACGATTCCGACGCCCATGACGATTGGCCACGAATATGCCGGCGAGATCGCGGAGGTCGGCGCGAATGTGAAGCGGCTGAAGATTGGACAGCGTGTTTCCGGTGAGGGCCATGTGATCGGCATGAGGAGCCGCGCGTCGCGCGGCGGCCGCTATCATCTGGATCCCGATACGCAGGGCATCGGGGTGAACATTCCGGGCGCTTTTGCGGATTATGTGCGCGTGCCCGCTTTCAATATCGTCCCCCTGCCGGACGAGGTGGACGACGAACTCGGCGCTATCCTCGACCCGCTCGGCAACGCTGTGCACACCGCGCTCTCCTTCGATCTCGTCGGCGAGGATGTGCTTATCACCGGCGCGGGGCCGATCGGCATCATGGCCGGCGCCGTTGCGCGCCACGTCGGGGCGCGGCACATTGTCATCACGGACGTAAATCCCAAGCGGCTCAAGCTCGCCGGCGAGGTCGCGGACATGGTTCCGGTCGACGTGTCGAAGCAGGACCTCAAGTCCGTCATGGCCGAGCTCAAGATGACCGAAGGTTTTGACGTGGCGCTCGAGATGAGCGGCGCGCCATCGGCGTTCGATCAGCTTTTTGACTCAGTGGTCGTCGGCGGTCGCGTTGCGCTGCTCGGCCTACCGTCGAAGCCGACGATGGTCGATTGGAACAAGGTCATCTTCAAGCAACTGACGCTGAAGGGAATCTATGGGCGCGAAATGTTCGAGACCTGGCACAAGATGATCGCCATGCTTGAAAGCGGGCTCGATGTGCGCAAGGTCATCACGCACCGATTGCCCGCCGCGAAATTCCTCGAAGGGTTCGAGACGATGCGGCGGGGCGACTCGGGCAAGATCGTTCTGGACTGGCAGGCGTGACCCGCTAGGTCTCGCTCCTCCGGTCCCAGACGAGCCAGGCTGTCAGGGCGACGTGCGCAAGCACTGCCGGCCACATGAGGACCCCGCTCATTCCCGTCAGGCCGAGATACGCCAGATAGAGTGCGACCGTCGCGCTATAAATCGTCATGCCGAGGATCGGGGGCCCTGGCCATGACGCGAAGGCGAGGCCGATCAGCCCCAGCCCCGCCACCCGCGCGACAGCGGCTGCCGCGCCGGTCAGCGGCTCGCCGAGCAAAAGAACGCCGACCACCGACGGGACGATTAGAAGCGCAAGCCCCGTCAGTCCCTCGCCGACCGCCGCAACAAGAAGCGCCTTCTTCATCAGTCAGGCTTGCATTCGTTGAAGGCGGGCGGGGCCTTTCCGTTCAGCAACCGCGATAGCGCAGCGGCCGTGCCGACCGGAGCGCCGACATAGATCGTCGAGCCGGTGTTGGTGTTGGCGGTCGCGCTCTTGCAGTAGTTGAAGAAAGACTTGTCGCATGGGTAGGGCCCGAGGATCTGAAAACTCTGCGCCTTTCCGGACGCCGCCTGCGTGATGGGGCAGGAGCAGATAATCTGCCCCTTCGGGATTGGCTTGTCGAAGCCCGGAAACGTCGTCTCTTCGGTGCTTTTGAAACAGAGGCCGCCGTCGCATTGCGCGTACGCGCCAGTCGCGGCGTCGCCCTCGCACGTGTAGACTGCGCGGTCGCCCTGCGGAGACGCAATCGAATCCGGCAGGCTGTAAGTGCTCACCATGTATTTATTGTTGGCGCCCGCTGCATTCACCGAGCAGACATCCACGTCTTTGCCCATCGGGAAAGGCAGGCTGATGCTGTCGCCGTGCTTCTCCTCGCACTGGCAATAAGCGACGCCGTCGTACACGTTGCAGCGCGCGGCGGCGCAGAGCGCATAGGTCTGATCCTTGCAGATCTTGAACGTCGAGCCTGCCATTACATCGAGAAGCTTCTCGAGGCAGGACTTGGGTAGCTGACCCATCTTGTCCTGCAGGCAGGCTTTCATGCGGCCGACGTCAGGAAGTTGATCCGAGCACAGCCGCCATACGTCCCCGGCGCAGGCTTCGACGATGCCGAGGTCCTGGCCGATCCTGTCCTCAGCCGCGGCCGGTCGCACGGCTCCGACGGCGCCCGCGAGCGCCATGGCGAGCGCGGCGAGCATGAACTCGCGCCCTCGCGACGCCTTTCCGGCTTGACGGCATGTTCATCCCTCTCCCTGTCGGCGATGCGGGCGCCGAAGCGCGCCGCTCGCATAACTTAATTTGCTCCGAGTTTGGAACGGGCGACGCCGTTTGCGCGGTCCGCGAGACCCGCTGCGAAGCGGTCGCTTCCGATGTCGTTCTGCGAATTGACGCCCGTGTCAACGTCTACCCAGGAGCCGAGGCACCAGTGGTCGAGGCGCGGCGCTTTGCAATCGGGCGTCACCGGGCCCGGGTCGCAGACGCAATATTTGTCGGCGTGAGCCGCGACACCCGGTACGTCCTTGCGCTCGCCGGCGGCGAGCGCAAAATCGACCTGGCCGCTCGCTGTTCGCACCGCGAACTTGCAGACGTGCCCCGCAGGCGCGAGACACATGAAAGTGGCCGCGGACTCGGCGAAGGCGAGACCCGAAGCCGCTGCCGGCAGAAGGAGAGAAGCGAAGATCAGGAGGAAGAGTTGTTTCATGAGCGGCCCTCCCTATTTCGCGTCGATGTCGAGTTCGCGGCGCATGTCCTTGAGGACGATCGCCATCGCGTGGACGATTCTCTCGTCCGGGTGCGCCTTGCAATATTCGATGACGTCATGCTCGGCGATGCGGCCCTTGGTGTAGTCAAGGTAGTGCTTGTGGTCGAGGCCGTTGTACCATCCGCTGTACCAGGCGGTGAGGACGTTTGCGTCTTCCTGATAGGTGTTGGCCAGTTGGGCGCAGGTGAGCTTCATCACGTCGATGTAGCCGTTCTGATCGACATAGGCCGACAGCGATACCGGATCGGCCTTCGCCGCTCCGGCGAGACACAGCAGTCCCGCCAGTCCAAGTGCGGCTCGTCTTCTCATTCCCCAACTCCTTGCCCCCTCGAGGGTCTTTTGCGACACGTTTCGGGTCCCCCGCTCTTGCGGGCGCCGGATGGTCCTGGCGGATATCTAGGGATGAAGCGCGAATCCGGCTTGGCATTTGACGCCAAAAAGTCCATTCGCCCCTCTTGGGGTCTGTTGGGTAGCGAGTGGCGAAGGGAGCGATGGCCGGGGCGATTCCTTTAATTCGCGGCTTTGCGCTGTTGCCGACCTTGCGCTGGCTCGCGAGTCGGGGCGACCCGGTCGAGGGCGCGCTGGCGCAGGTCGACCTTTCGCTGAGCCCGATCACCGATCCGTTCCGCCCGATCCCGCTCGTGCATGTGGGCGCGTTGCTCCGGAACGTCGCCAGAGCGCACGGACCCGATGCGCCTTGTCGCATTGTGGCCGGGACGCGGAGCCTCGAAATCGCGATGCTGGGCAAGGTCGCGCTCGGGGTTCGCACGCCGGGCGAAGCCCTCGCGCGGATCGTCGCGGCCTTGCCCTACTATTGTTCGCACGAACAGGTGTCTTTTGAGCGGAAACCCGGCCAGTATGTGATCCGGGAGTTTTTTGCGCATCGGTTCGAGCCGGAAACCCGCCATTGCCTGCTTCAGTATGCAGCGGCGATGATGGATCGAATCCTTGGCATGTCCGGCGAACCCTCTCCGCGTTTCGCGAGAATTGAGATTCCGCCCCATCCGGTACACGGCATCGCGCATCTGCGCCGCTGGTTCGGCGATGGTGTCGTGGCGACCCATGCGCGCGGGATTGCTGTTTTCGTCAATGATCGCGTGATGGAGCGCGCCTTCGACAGGGTGGCGCGCGATCGGCTGGATCCACGAGCGCTCGAGGTCGCCGCCCCGTTGCGCTTTGGCCAGACCTATTCGGACTCGGTGAAAACGCTCCTCAGGCTGATGATCGAAAACGAAGAGACGCCGACCATGAGGCGCCTCGTCGCCGCGGCGGGAACGAGCGCCCGCACATTTCAGCGTCAGCTTGAGGAAGAGCGCACAAGCTTTTCGGATCTGCTCGCTGAGGTGCGGCGAAGCGAAACGTTGAAACGTCTCAAGGAGGGGAACGTCACGGTTGCTTCGATTGCGGCCGGTCTCGGCTATTCCGATCAGGCGACGTTTACGCGCGCGTTCCGCCGCTGGACGGGTAGCCCGCCGGGGCAGTTCCGCGCCCGGGGCGGCGTTAGCGCCTAGGCGCGCTCCGCGAGAGCCGCCGTGGTCACAGTGGAAAGGTCGAACTGGCCGCGCATGAGATCATGACCCGCGCCGTCGACAACGACGAGGATGTGGGGCGCCGGGATCAGGGTCAGGGCAGCCTTCAGTTCTGGGATCGAGCCAAACGGATCGCCCGTTCCATGCACGAAAACACAGGGCGTGCGCAGTTTCGGGAAGTGCGCGGTTCGGGGCTGGTCGGGTTTGCCGGGCGGATGCAGCGGATAGGAAAGGAAGAGGAGTCGGTCCGCGGTTTGCGGGTCTTCGGCGGCGAGCAGGCTCGCCTGCCGGCCTCCGTAAGACGCGCCGCCGAGCAGGATGCGCCCTCTCGCGCGCCCCCGTAGCGCCGTGAGGGCGGCCTTGATTCCGGCGCGATCCTTCACGGCGTCGGTTGGCGCCGGCGGGCCTTTCGGGCGGCGCTGGCGAAAGGGCAGATCGAAACGCAGTGTCGTTGCGCCGGCCGCCTGAAACGCGTCGGCGATTGCGCGCAGCAGAGGCGCTTCGCAGTTCCCGCCGGCGCCATGCGTAATCGCCAGCGCATCGCGGGCGCCCTTGGCCTCGTGCAGGAAGCCGCGTACGCCATTCGTCTCGAAGGGAACGGCTCTTTCCGACATTGCGCTTCCTTTGACGGACCCCTTCGCAATCCTAGGAGACGCCATGGCCGCGGTCACCATCGGAAGGACATGCGCGACGTGGGCGCTTTGCCTGGCCGCCCTCCTCATCTGCGCCGGCGCCGCCGACGGCGCCGCGCTCTGTGGCGGCGCGCGCTATGCGCTCGGGGGCGGGCACGGCGGCGTTCCGCCCATGCTCACTCTGCGTATCGATGGCGTCGAGGGCGCCTTTCTCATCGATTATGGCGCGACGAGAAGCTCGCTTTCGGCCGAAGCCTTCGGCGGCGCGGATGGGGCGACGCGACGGGCAGCGCTGCCGTTTCCTGGACTTTCCACCCAGGATTTTCTTTTGCGCGCCTATGATCCGGGGAGCGGGCGCATCGGCATTCTCGGGGTCGATGTTCTCTCTCGGATCACTGCGCAATTTTCGGCCGGCGAGGCATTTCTCGGCGCGGCTTACTGCGAGTCGGGCGCCCTGCGCGCACTGGGGTTCGTGCCGATTGCCGAAAAGGGTTTCTTTGCCGCCGACGCCGCCGGCGTAGATTCCTCCCGGCCGAATGTGCCGGTCGTCTTCCTGCGCCTCGGCGCCGTGCGCGCCTTTGCGCAGATCGACACCGGTTATGGGGATACCATCTACCCGCATTCGGTGGACGTTAACGAGGCGCTTTACGACAAGCTTGTCGCGAGCGGGATCGCACTCGAAAAGATTGGAAGGATCGGCGTGCGCACCTGCGAGGGAAAGGTGGAGAACCGTTCGGTCTATTCTGCGACAGGCGCGGCCTTGGCGATCGAGAATGAAAAGGGCGCGTCGATTGCGCGGACGGAGCGCTATTTCCTGATCGTCAAGGCGCCGAACGCGTGCGGCGGCATCGGCGGGATGAAGGAGCCCGCCGCGCAACTCGGCGCATCGTTCCTCGAACTTTTTGGAACTACGATCTTCGACGCCAAGGCGGGGACCGTGTGGGTCAAGGCGGAGGATGTGCAGACGCCGTCGCCCTGATGGGCGCGAAGCGAGGGGCGAACGGCGCGGCGTATGGAATCAGGAACCCGCGAACCCTGAAGCGACACCTTCGTTTTGTGCGGCTCGGCGCTCGTTCTTTGCGGATCCTCCGAAGCCGCCGGGCTTCCAACCGGGTCTTAGCCTTCCTTCGGCGGGCGCGGAAGGGTAGGAGTGGCTCAGCAAAATTCTTTTCGGAGCCCGCGCCCTCATGACCACCCATCCCCGCAATTTCCCCGCCGTCGATCCGGCAAAACTCGAAAAACTGGCCGAGGCCGCGATCAAGGTCGGCGTGCGACTGCAAAAGGGGCAGGACCTCTTTCTCACCGCGCCGGTCGCCGCGCTCCCGCTTGTACGCAAGATTGCAGAGTCGGCTTACAAGGCCGGCGCTGGGATCGTGACGCATCTCCTGTCGGACGAGGAGATCACACTTTCGCGTTTCCGCTATGGCGCCGACGAAAGCTTCGACCGCGCTCCGACTTGGCTCTATGAGGGTGTGGGCAAGGCATTCGCGGCCAATACCGCCCGCCTCGCGGTGGTCGGCGAGGATCCGATGCTGCTGGCGACGCAGGACCCTGCCAAAGTCGCGCGCGCCAATCGCGCGAATTCCGTCGCCTATCAGCCCGCGCTCGAAAAGATCGCGGGCTTCGACATCAACTGGAACATCGTTTCTTATCCGACGCTCTCGTGGGCCAAGCGCGTGTTTGCCGGCGACGAGGACGAGGTTGCGGTGGCGAAACTGGCGGAGGCGATCTTTTCCGCCTCCCGCGTCGACAATGACGACCCGGTCGCCGCGTGGGCGGAGCACAACGCCGCGCTCGCGCGCCGCTCGGCATGGCTTAACGGGAAGAAGTTTTCCGCCCTCCACTATTACGGGCCCGGCACGAACCTGACCCTGGGATTGGCCGATGGCCACGAATGGCACGGCGGAGCCTCGACCGCGAAGAACGGCGTCACCTGCAACCCGAACATTCCAACTGAGGAGGTGTTCACGACGCCTCATGCGCGCAATGTCGAGGGCACGGTGGTGAGCACCAAGCCGCTTTCGTATCAAGGCACGCTCATCGACAATATCGCGGTGCGCTTCGAAGCGGGCCGCATCGTGGAAGCGCGCGCCTCACGCGGCGAAGACGTGCTGAACAAGGTGCTCGACACGGATGACGGCGCGCGGCGCCTGGGCGAAGTGGCGCTGGTTCCCCATTCCTCGCCGATCTCGAAGAGCGGCATTTTGTTCTACAACACGCTCTTCGACGAAAACGCCTCGTGTCACATTGCTCTTGGTCAATGTTATGCGAAATGCTTCACCGGCGGCGACAAGCTGACGCCGGAAGAAATCGCGGCCAAGGGCGGCAACAAGAGCCTCATTCACATCGACTGGATGATTGGCTCCGATAAGATCGACATTGATGGGCTCGACGAGGGAGGCAATCGCACCCCTGTCTTCCGCAAGGGCGAATGGGCCTGAGCCAACGGCGAACGCTGGAGTTGGCGAAATTCCGGCAGGATCGCGTCCGAAAGGGTCATGAATTTTGTCTTAACGCCCCGTCAAGGGGCTGGACAAAGATTCGCACAAGGATTCTTATCGTAGTGATTCGGGGCTGGCGGCGGTTGCCCGAGCGTTAAATGTGACGGTTTTCGGGAGCGGCAATGACGCGTGGAAACGCGGCAAATGCGGCGGCGTGCCCGCAGGGGGGCGCACGCTTGCGTGAGCGAGGGCAAGCCGGCGGCTTGTCCCGCTGGCGACGTATCCTCTCCCGCACGGACATTCTGGTCGTCGACGCGCTGAGACCTTTCGTCGAGTGGCGATGGGCGTCGAGAACCGCGGCGATTGTCCTTGCGCTCTCGATCGTCGGCGTCGTGGCGCTCACTGTTCACCATCTCCGCTTCGAACGTTCCCTCGCCATTCGCGCCGGCGCTCGCGAGGTGGATATGCGGGCGACCCTGCTTGCCGAACGGCTTGACGTCGCTCTTCGCGAAGCGCCTTCCGCGGCAGCCGCGGATGTCTTCCGTCGTGTACTCGCGTCCGATCCGGACAATCGATTTCGGCGCGCCTTTCTGCTGGACCGCGCCGGTCGGAAGATCGCGACGGCGACCGCCGAGGGCGAGGCTCTCTCGGCCTCCGATCTGCTCGGCGGCCGTGATCCCGCGCAAATTGATTCGAAGGGCGTCGTCCGCGTCGCAAAGGGTCTCGAAGGCGATCGCTTTGCGGCGGTCCGGCGGCTCCCCGCAAGCGACGGACGCGTCGCGTTCTCGTCGCCTGTCGAACTGCATCTCGTGGCATGGCGTCGCGCCGCGGCGATGACGGTCACTCTCCTGGCATTGACTGTGGCGTTCATGCTTGCCGCCGGCGGTCTTTACGCCCTCGATGTCCAGCGCAGAAAGCGGCGCATTCGTGATGAACGCGCTCGCCGGGCGCGAATCAATCTTGCCCTCAACCATGGGCGCTGCGGCATATGGACCTGGGACCTGCGTCAGGGGGGCCGCATCGCATGGTCGCCCTCGCTATTCGATCTCGTTGGGCTGACCGGGCGGCGCGCCTCTTGGAGGATTGAGGACCTGCAGGAACTCATTCACCCCGACGACCACCCGCTCGAGGAGATCGTACGTCTCGCCGGTCGTCGCGGCCCCCAGGTGGACGTGGAGTTCCGAATTCGGACTGCCGATGGGCGGTGGGTGTGGCTGCGCAAACGGGCCGAACTTGTCGACGATGAAGAGACGGGCGCCCCGTCCCTGGTTGGCATCGCGATCGACGTCACCGATCGCAAGCGGCAAGCCGAAGAGACCGCCACGGCCAATGAGCGCCTGCGAGATGCGATCGAAGCGATCTCCGAAGCTTTCGTCCTCTGGGACGCCGGCAACCAGATGGTGCTGTGCAATTCGAAATACCAGCGCCTGAACGCGCTTCCAGACGTTGGGGCGCAAAGATCGACGGAGGACGGCGCCGGCCTGGTCGCGACCGGCCTGCGGGCGCCCGATCCGACCGGGCGCAACGCCCGAACCTATGAGGCGCGGCTCTCAGACGGGCGATGGCTTCAGGTCAACGAGCGTCGCACCCGCGACGGGGGCTACGTGTCGGTCGGCGCCGACATCACCAAGCTCAAGGAACACGAGGAACAACTCGTCGAATCGCAACGCCTGCTGCTTCAGACGGTCGCGCAGTTGCGTCAGTCGCGCAAGTCGCTGGAGGAACAGGCGACGGAGCTTGCACGATTGGCGCGGGGTTATCAGGAGCAAAAACTCCAGGCCGAAGCGGCCAATCGCGCCAAGGCCGAGTTCCTCGCGAACATGAGCCACGAATTGCGGACGCCGCTCAACGCGATCATCGGCTTCGCGCAATTGATGGGCAGCGAGACGTTTGGCCCCCTCGGATCGAGAAAGTATACCGACTATTGCGCCCACATCGCGTCGAGCGGCGACTATCTGCTCAACGTGGTCAGCGACGTGCTCGACATGTCACGGCTGGAAGCGGGGCGGGCGCGTCTTGATTACTCGCGCTTTCCAGCAGGCGAGGCGGTGTCGCGTGCGATCCTCGACGTCGCCGAGACCGCCCGTGAGAAAAGCATCGTAATCGCGGTCAACATGCCGCCCGATCTCGCGCTTGAGGCCGACGCGGCCGCAGTCGGACGCATCCTCACGACCCTAATGCGCAATGCGGTCAAATTCGCCCCCGAGGGAGGCCGGGTGGAGATCGGCGCCGAGATGATCGACGAGCAGATCTATTTCTATGTCGAGGACGACGGGCCCGGAATCGGGGCCGACGACGTTGTCCGCCTGGGCCGTCCGTTCGAGCAGAGCGAGACGGTCATGTCGAACGGAATGAAGGGCTCGGGTCTCGGGCTCGCGATCGCCAATTCCCTGATCGAATTGCATGGCGGAAGCTTGCGTCTGGGTTCTCGGCCCGGCGCAGGGGCGGTAGCGGTCGCGACCATTCCCAAAATTCCTCCCAGCGCCCGGACCGTGGCGCTCAGGGCGGTGGCTTAGCCGCCGCGACGGTCGCGGCAATCGACTATTGTACGAGCTGAAACAGCCATTTCGACGATGGCCCTTCCGCGCGCTATGAGATAGAACAGGCCAAAGAGAGGCATTCGCGGCGAGATTAAATCCTCTCTGAGACAAGCGCGGGTGGATCGTGGTGGGAATCCAGCTTTCTGGCAAATCAACGTCCAATCTTGCCTTGCCGCTGGCACTGGCGGCGGGGGGCGGATGAACGAGCAGACAGTTCATATCATCGACGACGACGACGCGCTTCGGGATTCTATCCGGCTATTTCTGGCGAGTGAGGGTTTCGAGGTCCAGACTTATGCGTCGGCGCTTGAATTTGTCGGCGCTCTCGGTTCCCTGCCTAGCGGCTGCATCGTGACCGACGTTCGCATGCCCGGCATGAGCGGAATGGAGCTTTTGGCCCGCATTTCGGCGCTCGGCCGAACGATGCCGGTGATCGTCGTCACCGGCCATGCTGACGTGGCGCTCGCAGTCACCGCGATGAAGGAGGGCGCCGTCGACCTCCTTGAGAAGCCTTTTAAATCCGAGGACTTAACCGGAGCTGTTCGGAGAGCGCTTGCGCTTGGACAGGACGCGCGGGCGAGCGTCGCCAATTCTGAGGAAGCCCGCTCCCGCCTTGCCGCGCTGAGCGTGCGAGAGACCGAGGTCTTGGATCGGCTCGTGAAAGGTCAGCCGAACAAAGTCATCGCCTACGAGATGGGCATCAGCCCGCGCACCGTCGAAGTCCACCGCGCCAATGTTATGAAAAAGACGCAGACCGCGAACCTCTCCGAACTCATCCGTATGTTTCTCAACGTCGATCTGGGCGGTCCGGCAAGTCGCGTCTGAGGCGTTTGCGCGCGCTGCTGTTATCGCGCTGCACTACGTACTATTCCCTATTGGTCGCGCTTGTGTCGGCCAGTAGACTTGCTTCTGTCATTCGCGCACTCGCCCGCGCGGATGAGCTTTGGCGCAGCCAAGCGTGGGAGGAGCCGATCATGCACGCGCGGGACGTCGTCCACGCTTGTTCGAACGCATCCGTCGCCCAAGCCGCTGTCTTCTCGATTGGCGGCGCCTTCGTAACGGAATTTGCGTCGGAGGCGCAACGTCGTAGGCTCGGTTGTGGCTCCTACGCAGCCCTACTGGTCAAAGACTTCGCCCAAAACGCTGACGCCGAGGATTGGACGCGGGCAAACGAAGCCACGCAACGCGTCGAGTTTCCCGTACTCTCGTGCCTGCGTTTCATCCTCAGTCACGGACTTGCCACCGCGGAATGCGAAGTCGCGGGCGTACTGACCGTCAAAAGTCTTGCGTCCTCAAGCTACCGCGACAACAATCCGCCCGCGGATCTCGCCCCTGAGGATCCGTCGGCCGGCCCCGAAGACGTCGTCGAACGGGATCGTTTGCGTCAGCGCCGCGAGTTTACCGCGGTCGAGATCCGAGGCAAGGCGCCGCCAGGCTTCGAGGCGCAGCGGCATTGGGCACTGCACGCTGTCGATGCCGACGAGCGTCACGCCCCGCAGGATGAAGGGCGCAACGGTCGTCGGAAGGTCCATGCCGCCCGCCAGGCCGCAGGCCGCGACGACGCCGCCGTAGCGGGTCTGGGCGAGCGCGTTGGCAAGGGTGGTCGAGCCGACGCTGTCGATGACGGCGGCCCATTGTTCCTTGCCGAGCGGCCTGCCGGGAGCCGATAGCGTGGCCCGGTCGAGGATTTCCGAAGCTCCGAGCGTTCTTAGGTAGTCCGCCTCGCTGGTCCGTCCCGTGGACGCAATCACTTTCCAGCCCTTTGCCGCGAGAAGCGAAATCGCGGTCGAGCCGACGCCGCCCGCTGCGCCCGTCACTAACGCCGGGCCATGGGCTGGCGTGATCCCGGCGTTTTCGATCGCAAGCACTGAAAGCATCGCCGTGAAGCCGGCGGTGCCGATGGCCATCGCTTCGGCGCGAGAGAGGCCCTTGGGCAGCTTGACCAGCCAGTCGCCTTTGACCCGCGCCTTTTCCGCGTAGCCGCCGAAATGGGTCTCGCTCAAGCCGTAGCCGTTAAGGATCACTTCCTCGCCGGGCGCGAAATTCGGATTGCTCGTGGCCTCGACGAAACCTGCCAGGTCGACCCCGAGCACCATCGGGAAACGGCGGATGATGACGGACTTGCCCGAGAGCGCGAGGCCATCCTTGTAGTTGACGGTCGAATGGGTGACGCGCACCGTCACATCGCCGTCCATGAGTTCCGGCTCGTCCATGGTTACGAAGCCGACATCCTGGCCGGCGTCGGTTTTATCGGCGCGGATTGCGCGGAACGCCATGCGAAACTCCCATTCGAGGCCCTCCCGCCTGGAGCCCTTTAGCCTTGGATTGAGGGAAACGCTATTGCCGGGGGGTAATTGAAAATTCGCCCGCCGCGGCGCGCTCCGCAAGCCGGCTCGCAATCCCGGCCGCGCTCTCTTCCCCGTGGATCGCCACAAGCTCACACATAGCGGCGCAGAGCGCGGCCTCGGCCACGGCATCGAGCTCGACGCCGTCGAGAGCGGCCAGCGCAAACGCCTCGCCTACATAGGAAAGCGCGGCTTTCCTCGCGTCTTCGGCGCTGCGTTCCCTGAGGGCCATTTGCGTGGCGGTCGACATCGACCAATATATAAGGCTCAGAATCAGGGAACGCGACGCGAGTCCTGAGAAAAGGTTAACTCCCGAAACGCCATGTGCGGACGCTACGCCATCACCCTGCCGCCGGAGGCGGTGCGCGGCTATTTCGCCTATCGCGAAACGCCGAATTTTCCGCCTCGCTACAACATCGCTCCAACCCAGCCGATCCCGGTTGTGACGGCGGAGCCGTTCACCGACGGCGCGCATCGCCATTTCCGGCTTATGCGGTGGGGTTTCCTCCCCGGCTTCGTAAAGGATGTGAAGACCTTCCCCCTCATCATCAACGCCCGCACCGAGGGGATAGTGGAGAAGGCAAGCTTCCGCGCCGCCGTCAAGCGCCGACGCTGCCTCGTGATCGCCGACGCCTTTTACGAATGGCGCAGGGATCCATCCGCCAAACGGGGCGCGCCGAAGCGGCCCTACCTCATTCGCCGGGCGAACGGCGAGCCGATGGGCTTCGCCGGCCTTTATGAGACCTACATGGATGCGACTGGCGGCGAGATCGACACAGCCTGCATTCTCGTCCGGCCAGCCAACACCATGCTCGGTCGATCCACGACAGGATGCCGGCTATTCTCGACAGGGCGGATTTCTCCGCATGGCTCGATTGCGACAATGTCGAGCCCGACGAGGCCCTGGCGCTCATTAGACCGATGCCGGAGGATGCGCTGACCGTGTTCGAGATCGGCCCGCGCGTGAACAGCTTCGCCAATGACGATGCGGATGTGCAGGCGCCCGTCGGCGGCGAGTCTCCAACCGGACGCCGCGCAGCTCGAACTCGCCCTGCCGCGAGCGAAGCCGGCCGGTTGATCCGAGGACCTTTGGGAGAAGAGCGCAATGCCCGATCCGCAAAAGCCTCCGCGCCCTCGAGTTCGCGGCACGCGGCGAGGACGGCAGGTTGCGTTGCCCTTGGCCGGGCGCCGACGCCCTTTACGTCGCCTACCACGACGAGGAGTGGGGCGCGCCGGAATATGACGATCGCGCCCTTTTTGAGAAACTTGTGCTCGACGGCTTCCAGGCCGGGCTGTCGTGGATCACCATCCTGCGCAAGCGCCCGGCGTTTCGCGCCGCCTTCGACGGCTTCGAGCCCAAAAAGATTGTTCGCTGGAGTGAAAAGAAGAAGGACGCTTGATGCTGGACGCGGGCATCGTTCGCAATCGCGCGAAAATCGAAGCGACGCAGGCGCTCGCGCGCATCTATCTCGACCTCATGGAGAAGGGCGGCTTCGCCAATCATCTGTGGAGCTTTGTCGACGGTGAGCCGATACAAAACAAGCGTGGCAGCCTTTCCGAGATTCCGGCAGAGACCGATATCTCCCGCGCCATCGCCAAGGATCTGCGCGCCAGAGGAGGCAATTTCGTCGGGCCGACAATCATCTACGCCTTCATGCAGGCGACTGGTATGGTCAACGATCATCTCGTCGATTGCTGGCGTTGCGCGGAATGTCGCGAGCTCGCCCGACCTCTCGCCCGCCCGCGCCCCAGCAAAATGACTTTCGCCGTGGCCGCTCCGGTTTCGTGGCGACAGCCGGAGACATGCTCGTCTTGCACCGATAGCGCCGTTTCTCCGCATGCTCCCCGAAAGCCTGCTCGGGGCCTCTCGTGAGCGCGCGCCACCACCGCGCCTGGCAGCGCATGCTGTCTGGCCGTCGCCTCGACCTCATCGACCCATCGCCGCTCGATGTCGAAATTTCCGACATCGCCCATGGTCTTGCGCGGGTTGCACGGTGGAACGGGCAGACCAAGGGGCCAGAGTCTTTTCCGTCGCTCAGCATTCGCTGTTGGTCGAGGCGCTGTACTCCGCCGACGCGGAAACGCCGCCCGCGAGTTCAGGCGCGGCTTGCGGCGCTCCTGCACGATGCCCCGGAATATGTCATCGGCGACATGATCTCGCCTTTCAAGGCCTCGATCGGAGGCGATTACCGCAAGATCGAAGCGCGGCTTCAGCGGGCCATTCATATTCGCTTCGGCCTACCGCCAGAGCTTTCGCCCGACCTTGTCAAGCGTATCAAGGTCGCCGATCGGATGTCCGCCTTCATGGAGGCGGTTGCCCTCGCGGGATTTGGCGAGGGCGAGGCCCGCAATCTCTTCGGCGCGCCTCAGATCGCTGTCGATGCGTTTTTGGCTTTCCTCGCGCCTATGCGCCCCGCCGAAGTCGAGGCGCGCTTTTTGGCCCGCTTTGCGGAACTCGACGCGGCAGAGCCAAGCCCTTAGAGTTCGGGCGCCAGGAAAGCCCAAAGCCGAATGCCTCGACTTCACGTCTGCTCGCTCGCCCTCATCGGCGAAACCGTCTCGCAAACCGGCGCCCGCTCGCTGATGACGCTGCTCAGTCCGGGCACGTCAGTCGAGCGGCCGCCCGAGATTTTGCCGGAGCGCCATCTGTATATCGCGGTGTCCGACATTCTGATCCCGATCCCGGGCCAAACGGCGCCCGACGAAAAGCATCTGGCGGAGCTGCTCGCCTTCGTCCGCGCCTGGGATCGGGCAGAACCGATGGTCATTCACTGTTTCGCAGGCGTCAGCCGCTCGACAGCGGCGGCTTTCATCGTCGCTTGCGCGCTCGCTCCCGAGCGCGACGAATTCGAGATCGCCCACGCGATCCGGCAAGCGTCGCCGACCGCCACGCCCAACGCACGTCTTGTGGCGCTCGCAGACGAGGCGCTTGAGCGCGACGGCCGCATGATCGCGGCGGTCGAGGCGATCGGCCGGGGCGAAGAGTGTTTCGAGGGCACGCCGTTCGTTCTGGAGTTGGCGTGAAACGCGGACGCGCTATCGTACAAAACCGCTAGCTCTTATGTTCGCCGTCAAGGACTCGGACGTGGTCCATCGACCGCGCAGCGAGACAGCCGTCGGCGAGAATAGGCCGGAGCTGCGCAGAGCTGGGAGCGGAGCGAGAGACGACGGTTGATCAGGCTCTTATCCGCGGGTTGGTTACCGCCTTCCGTGTCTTCGTCTCGGGGCTTTCCTCGGTCTAGAGGACGGGCGTCGGGCGCAAAGCCCGGCCACATAACTAGCGACGGGAGTTCCCCACCTTCGTGCTCCGCCCCCGGGTCTGCGCAGCGGGGGAAAGAAGTCGCTCCTTACGCGGGCGCGACCTCCCGTCCAATCGCCCACAGGAAAGCGGCCATCTCGCGGGCGATCGCAGCCACGATGACGGGCGGCTTCTTGCCCACGGCGCTGAGGCGGCGATAGCGGGCGCACAGACGGACCTGCGCCTTCCAGGCGATGTCGCGCACCGGCCTGGGGAGCCCTTCCAGCCGCGCCCTCAAGGTCTCGCTGACCCTTGCGGGATAACGATAGGTCCACGCCGCCTCGACCAGCGCCCGACGAGCGCGCCGGTTGCCCGCCAGGGTGAGCCCCTTCCGTCGGATTGTGTCGCCAGTTGAGCTTTCCGCCGGAACGAGCCCGAGGAAAGATGCGAGCTGTCTTGGCGTGTCGAACCGGCGCACATCGCCGATCTCCGCAGCAAAGGTCACGGCGACGAGAAACGAAGCGCCACGCATCGCCTGGTATGCCCAGACGACGGGCGCCATGGACCATTCCGGCACGATGAGGGCGAGTTGCTTCTCGAGACTGCGCAGGCGCTGGAGACAATCTTCGATCGCATCAATCCCTTCCTGAAAGACGATCTGCTGCGCAACGTGATCGAACTTCTGACCGGCGAGCCAGCGCCGATGCGCCAGCGTCCAGTGGCCGCCGCCGCTGTAGATCCGATTGTGCCTGAGCAGGAAGGAAAGAAGCTGCTGGCGCTTCCGCCGAAGATCGTCAGCCGCCGACTCACGGGCGCGAACAAGGTCCCGGACCGCCTCATGAGCCGGATCGGGCGCCCAGACCCCTGTCAGTTCACCGGCACGGTGCAGACGCGCCAGCGTAACCGCATCCCGACGGTTCGTCTTGATCCGGTCGCCCGCTCGTTTCGGGATCAGCGCCGGAGCGACCACCAAGCAGTCGTGCCCGAGCGCCTTCACCTGGCGATAAAGCCCATATCCCGTCGGCCCGGCCTCAAAGCAGACATGCAACTGGCCGTACCGGGTCGCCAGTCTCTTGATCGTCTTCTCAATCGGCAATGGGCTGTTCTCGACATCGCCGAGAAACCGCACTTCTCCCTGCCGCCCCCCTTCCGCTATCGCCACGGCGTGCTTCTTCTTGGCGACATCGAAAGCTACGAAAACTTCGCTATGCTTTTCCATGGTCCGCCCTCCGTGCATGAGGCTCGGCTCGGCCCGCCCGAGCAACCCTCGTTCTTACCTGCACGAAAGGGCGGGCCACCGGCTCAGCCCGCGAACATGACGTCTAGAAGGCGCTCTTGATGACGCCTCCATCCACGCGCATCGCCGCGCCCGTGGTCGCGGAGGCCAGGGGGCTTGCGAGATAGGCGACGAGGCTCGCGACTTCCTCTGGCGTTTCGAACCGCTTGATGAGCGAGGTCGGGCGCGCCTTGGCGAAAAATTCCTTCTCGACGGCCTCGAACGATACGCCCTCATTCTTTGCAAGCGCATCGACGAAGTCCGTAACTCCCCTTGACCGGGTCGGGCCGGGCAGCACGCTGTTGACCGTGATTCCCGTGCCAGCGACCGCCTCGGCGAGCCCGCGAGCGACCGCAATCTGCGCCGTCTTGGTCATGCCGTAGTGGATCATCTCCACCGGAATCTGGATCGCGCTTTCGCTCGAAATGAAGAGAATGCGGCCCCGGTTCGCGCGTCGCATCGCCGGGAGGTAGAGACGCGCGAGCCGCACGCCGCTGAGCACATTGACTTCGAAGAACCGGACCCATTCGGCGTCGGGAATGTCTTCGAACGGCTTCGGCTCGAAGATGCCGAGGTTGTTCACGAGAATTTCGACGCCGGGATGTGCCCGCGCGAGGGTTTCCGCGGTTTCGGCGAGACTGAGATCGCCGGCGAAGGCATACAGCTCGGCGTCGGTCGTGGAGCGGAGATCGGCGACCGCCTTATCGACGCTCGCCTGAGCGCGGCCGTTGACAATGACCCTCGCGCCCTCCGCCGCCAAACGGGCGGCGATCGCGAACCCGATTCCCGCGGTGCTGCCTGTGACGAGCGCAAGTTTTCCTTTCAGGCCGAGATCCATTTGCGCGTTACCCCTTGACCTCTTTCGCCATCTGGTCCTGCTCGGCTTGCGAGGGCGAGCCGTAGAAGAAGGGAGCGTTGTCCTTGCCGCCGAGCGCGCCATACGCGCGCGTGCCCTTTTCGTCGAACAGCACGACGAATTGATGGGCCGCGCAGTCAGTCGGCTTGCAGACGAAAGACACCGAATAGGGCTTGCCGTCGATCGTCACGTTGTTGACCTGTCCGGCGACGCCGTCGAAATCCTTGTTGAACTGCACGAGCCAGTCCGGCATCGGCTGGACGAGCTTCATGAGTTTGTTCCAGGCGACGCGATAGGTGGACTTGTTCGCGTGCAACACTTCGAAGAGAAACTTGGAGTTGTCCGCGCGTGCGGCATTGGCGAAGAACGCAAGGGCGAGAGGGGCGAGAATTGCCGTCGTGCTAAGCGCACGCGAACCAAAAACGAAGTGAGCATTCAGTCTCAATGCCAGCTCCCAATCGCCTATCCGGACGTTTTCAGAAGGCCTTGAAGGTGATGATCGTCCGGGTGTCGACGATCCCGGAATCACCTGCACCTTGTGGCCGACGAAATGGCCGATGTCGACGTCCTTCTCGACGTAGAATTTGGCGAGAATGTCGAAATCGCCCGCGATCGAGTAGATTTCTGAGGCGATCTCAGCTTCCGCGAGCGCGCTTGCGACCTCATAGGTTCGTCCGAGCGCGCATTTTATCTGAACGAAGAAGGTCTGCATCCCCTCACTCTTTGTCGTCCTGCGCCTTTTCGTCTGGCGCCGCTTTGTTGTTTGGCGGATCGGCGTCGTTCTGCTGGGCGACGACCTCAACGTCGTGGTCCATACCGGACTTGACCGTGAAGGTCGACTGGTACGTCTGCGCGTCGTGCCGCGCGATTGCGACATATTCGCCTTCCGCTAGCACCAGCGTGGGGAAGGTGCCCAGGAGTTCGCGTATGACGTCCCCGCCGGGCGTCAGGATGGTGAAGGTCGTATTGGGCAGCGCTTCGCCGCCCGAATGGTTGACCAGCTTGAGCGTCACCGAGGCGCAGCGGTGCCGGAGCGTGACGTCGATCAGTTTGCCGGACGGGATCCGAATATCCGCATTGACGATGGAATTTGATGGGAGCGCAGAGGATGCGGCGGGCGCGGCGGACTTGCCCGAGGGGGGCGCTTGAGGATTGGCGGAGAATTTCGCGCTCGTCATGTCGAGGTAGGTCGAGACGATGTGGTACGAGCCTTCGGGAAGTCCGAGGATGTCGCCCGGTTTCGCCTTGGCGTAGACGAGCTTGCCTTCGGGATTTCGGCCTTCGGGCACGTAGATCGAGAGCGACAGCCGGGACGGATCAATCGGGTGGTCGGTGACGGTCCCTTCGACCTTGAGTCCGCCCGCCGACAGCATGAGTTGTTCGGAGCGCACATCGGAGCCGAGGCTCACGCGCTTGGTCGCGCTTGCGAGGCCGAAAGCGACGTGGACCACGTAGTCGCCGGGCGGCAGCGTGAAGGTGGGCTCCGCCATGCTCAATTCCGCGATCAGCGCATGCGTGCCGTCCTCGGCCGGGGTTGTCGCGAAAATCCGCCAGCGAAGTCCCCCGGGCAACGGGGAAAGGCCGCCGTTCAGTCCCGCCGACAGGTTCAGGGTCGCCTGGGCCTGCGAGGTAGGCGTTTCAACCGCTGGCGCGGGCCCCGCAGGGGCGGCTGGGGAAGGAGTAGCTGGCGCCGTCGCGGGTGCGGGCGTCGGAAGCCCGTCCGCGGGCGCGGATTGGCCGTTCGCGCCGCCGACGAGAGCGACGGAGGCCATCATTGCGACGGCGGCCAGGATGCGGGAAAATGCCTTCAATTGCGTCTCATTGGCCGGCAAACGCGGGCGAGGGGCGGGCCCTTGAGGCCGGGGAGGGGGCTGGTGCCGTGATAATGAGGCGGTTCAAAGGCGATTTACAGGGCTGCCGAATTCGGTCAAGCACCTCCGCTCAAGGACATTCTCTCATGAACGACACCATCAGCCTTCTGAAACGCAGGCGCTCGACACCTCCCACGCTGATGACGCGCCCCCGGCCCATCGCCCGAGGAACTCCGCACCCTCCTAACCATTGGCTCCCGTGTGCCCGACCACGGCAAGCTCGCCCCTTGGCGCTTCATTGTGTTCGAGGGCGAGGCGCGCGAGCGCGCGGGCCGCATTGCGCTCGATCTCGGGCTGGCGGACGACCCCAATCTCGATGAGGCGAAGCGCGCGGAGGAGCTTGGCCGCTTCGTCCGGGCGCCGCTTGTGGTTTGTGTCGTCTCGCGCGCCGCGCCGCATGTGAAGATCCCGGAATGGGAGCAGGTGCTTTCCGCGGGCGCGGTGTGCATGAACGTGATCGTGGCCGCCCGAGCGCTCGGCTATTCGGCGACCTGGCTCACCGAATGGCCGGCCTATGACGCCCGTTTCCGCTCCGCCATCGGCCTTCACGAGCACGAGCGCGTCGCGGGCTTCCTACATGTGGGGACGGGCCCCTCGATCGAGGATCGTCCGAGGCCGCCGCTCGAGGCGATCGTCACCATGTTTTCAGCCTGAGGCTTTCCGCGGAATGTTTTATGAACCGGCCCGACGGGACAAGGCGCTTCTGCCCCACGACCCTTTCAAAGCGATCGTCGCGCCGCGGCCGATCGGGTGGATTTCGACCCGGGCGCTCGACGGGCGGGTGAACCTTGCGCCATACAGCTTCTTCAACGGGTTTGGCAGTGCGCCGCCGATCGTCGGCTTTTCGAGCGACGGCGGGGCGAAGGATTCCGCGAGCTTCGCACAGGAGAGCGGCGAATTCGTTTTCAACCTCGCGACCCTGCCGCTTCGTGACGCGATGAACGCCACCTCCGCGCCGCTGTCGCGCGGCGAGAACGAGTTTTTGCATGCCGGGCTGACGATGGCCGAGTGCCGACACGTCGCTGCGCCGCGCGTCGGGGAAAGCCCAGCCTCGCTGGAATGCGAGGTCGTCGAGGTTGTCGCGATTCGCGACCGCCATGGCGCGCCGAGCGGCTCTGTCCTTATTCTTGGCGAAGTTGTGGGCGTCCATATCGATGAAGCTTACCTGCGTGACGGTCGTTTCGACATCGCGCTCGCCGAGCCGATCGCCCGTTGCGGCTATCAGGATTACGCCGTCGTCAAATCGGTATTCTCGCTCGCGCGTCCGAAGGGCGGTGGAGATGTTCCGGCGGACGTTCCGCATCGGAGTTGATTAGCCCATTCGGCCGACGCTTTCGGCTCGATCCAGCGTCCGTCTCACAGCCGCCGCGAGCTGCTCGAAGGTGAAGGGTTTGTGGAGCGCGCCGAACTCCCAGGGCTCGTACCGATCCGACATAACCGAGCTTCGCGCATAGCCGGTCATGTAGAGAACCCGCAGATCCGGGTGCGCTGCTCGAGCCGCACGGGCCAGGTCCCGCCCGTTCATCCCCGGCATGACGATGTCGGTCAGCAGCAGATCGATTTTTGGGGCCTCGGCCATGGCGGCGAGGGCGCTTTCTGCGTCGTGCGCCTCGCGCGTTGCGTAACCCAACTCGTCCAACGCCTCCACGACAAGCGCCCGCACCTGATCTTCATCCTCGACGATAAGCACAAGCTCTCCAGTTTCCGCTTTCGGCGCGGCGATTGGCCCGTCGCGCTCTTCGCGTCGGCTCAGAGAGGCGGCGGCATGGCGGGGAAAGCGAAGCGTGATAGTCGTCCCTTCGCCCCGCGAGGAGGAGATGACGAGACCGCCGCCCGACTGTTGCGTGAATCCCTGCACCTGACTCAAGCCGAGGCCGGTGCCCTTGCCAACTGGCTTTGTCGTGAAGAATGGCTCGAAGGCGCGGGAAAGCGTCTCGCTCTCCATGCCCGTTCCCGTATCCGCCACCGTAACCACGACGGATGGGGCCGGGATACTCGCCAGGGCCTCGGCTGCGCCTTCCTTGGCGCCCGAGTTATGGGTTTCGATGAGCAGCTTGCCGCCGCTCTCCATCGCATCGCGGGCATTGACCGCGAGATTGACTATCGCAAGCTCGAATTGCCGCGGGTCGATGTTCACCGGCCAAAGATCTCCGGCAAGCCGCGTTTCGAGCGTGATGTTGGAGCCCAGCGTCCGCTGCAAAAAGTCACTCAGGTCGCGAATGACGCCATTGATGTCGATGACTGCGGGTTCGAGCGGCTGCTGGCGCGAGAAGGCGAGGAGCCTTCGCGTCAGCGACGCGGCCCGATCGGCGGCGGAGAGAGCCGCGCCGATATGTTTGCCAAGCTTCTCTTCGTTCGAGCCATCAAGCCGCCGTTTCACGAGCTGAAGGCTCGCGACAATGACCGCGAGCATATTGTTGAAGTCGTGCGCGATGCCGCCTGCGAGCTGGCCGAGCGCCTCCATCTTCTGAGACTGCAGCAGCTGCTCCTCGACCTCTGATTTCAGCGCCATCTCGCGCCGCAGCTCGGCGGTGCGGCTTGCGACTTCCGCTTCGAGAATCTCCTTGTCGCGCGCGAGCAGCTCTCCGCGACGCTTCAGTTCCTCAGAGGCTTTCGCAAGCGCCGACCCGATCGAGCGCGCTTCTGCGAAGGGCGCTTCAGACGGCTCGACCGCGGCTCCCCTACCGACGTGACTGGCGGCGAGCGTGAGCGCACGCATCCCTTTGGTGATTCGGGTCGCGATCAGCCACGCCAGAAGCGCGCTCAACCCGAGGAGCGCCAGAGCAGTCGCCGCGATCGTCCACAATATCTTCGTAGCCGCCTGAGTGAGACGTGCGGACGGCTCGCCGATCCCGACCGTCCAGCCGTCGTCGGTGCGGGCGTAGGCAGTGATGGTCGGCGTTCCTTCCAAAGTGAGCGTCTCGGTCCAGCCCTCGGGAGCGCGCTGGATCGCCGCGCGCCACCCGGGACTTGGAGGCGTTCCCAGTCGGGCCGCGTGGTCGGGAATGCGCGCGATGAACCGAAGATTTCTGTCGAGAAGTCCGACGATTTCTCCGTTCTGTATCTTCGTCTCGAACAGCGACAAGAACTCGGAGGGATTCAAGACGACCTCGATCGAGTAGGCCGTACCCGGAACAGGAACCTCGACGAACGGCGCCAGCGTGTTCGACATGGGCGAGGCGGCGAGATCGATGAGCTGAGGCTTTCCCGCCTTGACCGCACGGCGGATAATCTCCGGGTCTGACTGCATCTGCAGCGGTACTCCCGGCGGGGCCTTGGTGGTGAGGACCGCGCGTCCATCGAGCCGGCTTAGCGTCACCCAGCTTCCCGGCATGTGGCGCATCGCGGCCGCGGCCTCGGCGCTAAAGCCCTCGAGATCGCCCAATCGTAGCTGCGAGGACCCCGCCAGGGCCCAACCGATGGCCTCGAAAGTGTCGGCTCGGCTGTCGACCAACGCTGCGAGCGTTCTGGCGCGGAGCATAAGGCTTTCGCGGGTCCGTTCATGCTCTCGCTCGACGAGATGATGAAACATGAACGCGGAGCCGCCGATCAGCGGCAGCGTGGTCGCGGCGACCAGTGCGCCGATCTGCAACGCGACTGGCCGATGGCTGAGATAGGCGGCCAGTCGTTTGCGCATCCCCCGGAGCCAACTGGAGAAATCCAAGGCCGCAAAATCCCGTTTCGCGGTTGATAGCGCAAGAGGGGAACAACCATGGCCCGGACGAATTTCTTGTGAGAGATACGATAAGGGCGAGGGAATGGCGCGGCGTGAATTTTGGCCGCTTCTGGCGCTGGCGGCTCTAGGGTTCGTTGTTTTTGCGCAGCGGGAGCGTGCGTTGGACGACGTCTTACAGTCTACTGAGCCGCCTCGTGGTCTCCGTCACGTAGCGACCTCGGCTAATCCGGACTCTTCCGCTCGTGATTACGCGCCCGCGCCTCCTTGGCGAATTCCTTGGCGGGGCTGGAAGGAAATCCTCGAGCGCACCTATCAGCGGTTTAATGACAACCGTTTGATGTCTGTCGCGGCCGGCGTCGTCTTCTATTGCTTGCTCGCCCTCTTTCCAGCGATCGGGGCTTTCGTTTCGATCTACGGCCTGGTCGCGGATACGTCCGTGATCGACCGGGATCTCGCGTTGCTGTCTGGCGTGCTCCCCGGTGGCGCGGTGGAGATTCTGCATGAAGAGCTGAAGCGGCTGACTGCGGGCCATGGACCCGCGCTCAGCATCGGGTTCGCGGTGAGCCTGCTCTTTGCGCTGTGGAGCGCCAACTCGGGGGCGAAAGCGATTCTCGACGGGCTCAATGTCGCCGACGATCGCAAGGAGACCCGCAGCTTCCTGAAGCTTACTCTGGTCGCCTTTGCTTTCACGCTCGGGGGGATCGCGGCGATGATCTTGGCTGTTTCCCTCGTCATCGTGGCGCCGATCGTTCTCGCCTTCATTGGCGCTGACGGCGGCGTCGCCGACCGGCTGATCCAGTGGCTGAGATGGCCCGCGCTGTTGGCGCTCGTCGTCTTTGGTCTTGCGGTCCTTTACCGCTATGGCCCGAGCGGCGCGGAGCGGCGATGTAGCTGGTTCTCGGTGGGAGCGCTCGTCGCGGCCGTCGCCTGGATCGCGGTCTCGGCGGCTTTCTCTTGGTATATCGCGAATTTCGGCGCCTACAACGCGACCTATGGTTCGCTCGGCGCGGCTGTGGGCATGATGACCTGGATGTGGATTTCGATGATCGTCGTGCTGCTCGGCGCAGATCTCAACGCCGCGATCGCGCGCGTGGGCCGGAATCAGAGCGCGCGCGGCGCGATCTGATTTCATTGTGCACGCGCTGGGCGCCTTATCCGGCCGCCAGCGTAGGAATTGAGTGCCATGCCGGAAGCGGTCCCCGGTTACGTGGTCGAACTGCACTTCGGCCACGAGCTTCGGCTTTAGCGGCTCCCATTGTCCGCTGCGCTCCGTGCTCCATCGGCTCGGGCCGCCCGGCGCGCGGCCGTCGAAACCCGGCGGCGCTCGCAACGCTTCCAATTTGCGGGTGAGCGCCGGACGCTCAGCGTTCGAGATCGTCGCGGTGAATCCGACATGATTGAGCCGGCCATGTTCGTCGTAGAGCCCGAGCAGCAGCGATCCGACCTCGCGGCTGTCACTCGCATAGCGAAAGCCGCCTAAGACGCAGTCGGCGGTGCGCTTAAGCTTCACCTTGACCATCGCCCGCTCGCCTGGCCGGTAACGGTCGTCGGGACGCTTTGCGACAACCCCGTCCGTTCCAGCGCGTCCCTGTAGCCACTTGCGGGCCTCCTCGGGATCGGTCGTGAAGGGCGTGATTTCGACGTCGCCGCCCGCCCTGTCGCAAAAAGCCTCAAGCGCACGGCGTCGGTCGCGCAGAGGCGCGTCGATCATCGCTTTGTTGTCAGGCGCAAGCAGCATGTCGAACAGCACGAGTTCGGCGCGGGCGTCTCCTGCGCAAGTTTGCGAATGCGGCTCTCTGCGGGATGGAGACGCGCCTGCAGAGCGTCGAAGGAGGCAACGCCGTCGAGGCGCACGACCAGCTCGCCGTCGACGACGAATCGTCGGGAAGGGCAGGGCGGCGAGCGTAGCGACAATCTCTGGAAAATATCGTCCCAGCGGCTTGCCGGATTTGCCGATCAGCGCGACGTCCCCGCCCTCGCGCAGTGCGAGACAGCGGAAGCCATCCCATTTCGGCTCGTATTGCCAAGGTCCATCGGCTTCCGGCAGCGCATCCGCCGACCGCGCCTCCATCGGCTCAAGATGAGGCGGCAGCACGGGCGGCGCGACCCCGGCAACCTCTGCGGAGCGACGTTCGATGCGCCGCTTCGCGGAGGGCGCCGAAGGGCCGCTCGTTTTCACGCCGCCTTCTGGTTGGCGCTCGCCTTTGCGAGTTGGGTCAGAAGCTTGTCCGCCTTGATCTCCTCCTGCAAAGTCTGATCGAGCAGCGCGGCGGCGTCCTTCATGCCGAGTTGCTGGGCCCAGGCCTTGAGCGTCCCATAGCGGGCGATCTCATAATGCTCGACGGCCTGTCCCGAGGCGACGAGGCCCGCGTCGAGCGCGTCGGCGCCTTTATAGTCCTCCATGATCTCCTTCGCTTCGTCGATGATGCCGAGGATCGCGTCGCAGGTTTTTCCTCGCGCCGGCTTGCCGATCGTCTCGAAAATCCGTTCGAGCCGGTCCACCTGACCTTCAGTCTCCTGCCGATGCGTCTCGAACGCATCGCGCAACTCGGCCGAGCCTGCGGTCTTCGCCATCTTCGGCAACGCGCGAAGGATCTGCTTCTCGGCAAAGTAGATGTCTTTGAGCGTATCGGTGAACAGATCCTGGAGATCGTTGGATTTGATGGCCATGAAAGGCTCCTCTGTTTGCGTGAGCCGAGAATGCGCGGCTCGCAGTTTCGTTCCCGCGGTCGCGCAAAGGCAAGAACTTCGTTAAGGGCGTGCGTTTCCCTCCCCGGGGCACGCCGCATGCGCACCGTATATTGTTTTACGCCCGACAGCCGCTTCTTCCCGCCGGCCGTGCGGGCGGTCGCCTCGATGCTGGAGGCGGAGCCAGACTTTCCGCACGACATCATGATCCTCTGCGAGCCCGAGGACGTGACGCCCGGCTTCGATCGGCTCCCGCGCGCCTTGCGCGACCGTATCGAGCTGAAGACGCTGGACTTCTCGGTCTACGATCGCGAGCTCACCCCGAAAGGCCGCTTCTCCCGCGCGGTCTTTCGGCGGCTCTTCCTAGACGCGATTCTGCCCACGCACTTCGAGCGTATCGTGTCCGTCGATTCCGACATGCTGGTCGCCCGCCCGGGCCTGTCTCGGCTTGCGGGTTTCGACTTCGGCGGCAGGCCGCTCGCGGCGGCCTACGACATGATCTTCCTCATGGACTTCAAGGACGACGCGTTGGCGCGCTCCTTCCAGAAATCCCGCCAGAATCTCGGCCTCTCACTCGACACGCCCTATCTGAACGCCGGCCTTATGGCGATCGACCGCGCTGCCTGGCGCGCTGAACGGCTGACCGAACGGGTGACCGAGGCGCTCCGCAATGATCCCGCTCGCTATCCTTTCATGGAACAGGACGCCTTGAACGCGACGCTCGGGGGCGCCTTCGCGCCGCTTTCGCCCCGCTTCAACTTCATGGGCGACTTCTTTCTCCTCGACCTTGAGCGGAGCATCGATCCGGTCGTGCTCCATTTCGTGATCCCGCCAAAGCCTTGGCAGCCCGGCTTCAAGGGCGAGGCGCGCTTCGCGAAAGCGTACCGGAATTGGTTCGCCGCGTCTCCCTGGACCGATTGGGCGAAAGGGGCGGAAGGCGCCCGGGGCGTCAAGCCGCGCCGGACGCCGCTGAGGGACGATTTCGCGGCGCGGCTTGCGGCTTATCTCGAGACAGTCCCCTTCATCGATGGGCCTTTGCGGCTGAAGGGTTAGGAGCTTCCAGCCCCGCTCAAGCCGCCGCTGCCATGGTGAGCGCGCCGCCCGGGAAAGAGGCGGAGTGCGCCATCGGGGCCAGAAGATGAAGCTCGCCAAAGCCTCCGCCGCCGCGATCCTCGCGATTGTCTCGCCCGCCGCGGCGGCCGACCTTTTTGCTCCGGCTCCGCCGCTGTCTTACCCCGCCTCGAACTCGCCGACCGCCGTCGAGGTCGGGACGAACTGGTATGTTCGCGGCGACATCGGCGCCTCCTTCCCGCAGACGCCGTCTATCACGCTACCCTATCTCTCGGCCTCGCCAGCGGCCTTCGGCGCGGCGACCTGGACCTCGAACCAATCGTCCAATATCGGCGTCGCCGGCGGCGTCGGCTTCGGCTATCGCGCCAACAACTATGTCCGCTTCGACGCGACCTGGACTTATTGGGACGGTGTCGATCGCACACGCTCTTTCGGCGCGCGCTGCCCTTATCCGGCCGCGAGCCCCTATCAATGGGGCGGGTCGCCGGGCGGCTATGCATGGGATGCGGCCTCGGGCTGCACGGACGCGGTCTCGCTGCGCCAGCACAACAACACGTTCCTCGGCAACGTCTATGGCGATCTCGGAACCTACGGGCAGTTCACCCCCTATGTCGGCGCGGGGGTCGGGGCGAACATGCACACGATGACCGGCTCCGGAACCTTCATCGATCCGGACCCCTCCGATGGAGCGGGCCTGCAGTTCTGGTCACGCACCGTCAATACGACGACCTGGCGCTTCGCCTGGGCGCTGACCGCAGGCTTCGCCTTCCAGCTCACGCCGAGCTTCGCCATCGACGCCGGCTACCACTACATCAACGGCGGTGACTCGAGCCTGCTCATCAACCCGATGACTGGCCTCACGGTGAAGCAGACCAACGCCACCCAGCTTGTCACGGTCGGGCTGCGCTGGATCCCGCAATAGGCGCGAGGCCACGGGGGGATAGCGCCTAGATATATGGCCCCAACGGAAACGCGAGACCGCGCCTCCGCTTGACGCCGCTCCCGTTTCCTGCGTCCTGTCCCGCGCCCTTTCGCCAGGACGCACAGGCCATCCCATGTTTCGGACGCTGATGAGTTCGCGGCGCTTCGCGCCGTTGTTCTGGTGCCAGTTCTTTTCCGCCTTCAACGACAATTTCGTCCGCAACATGCTGACGATGCTGATCCTCTTCCGCCTTGGCGGGGAGGGCGCCAGCACCAAGATTTTGCTCGCGACCCTGGTCTTCGTCCTGCCCTCGATCCCGCTGTCGGCGCTTGGCGGCGAGATCGCCGATTCGCACGACAAGGCGG
Source organism: uncultured Alphaproteobacteria bacterium (assembly GCA_963824465.1). Lineage (GTDB taxonomy): Bacteria > Pseudomonadota > Alphaproteobacteria > Rhizobiales > Beijerinckiaceae > Roseiarcus. Next base: position 73,192 of record CAWGPL010000009.1, on the reverse strand, counting down.
CGGTCGCGCGGCGGCTAAAGTTCGCCGAGATCGGCGTTCAGATCGTTGCCGCCGCGGGGTTCGTCTTCTCTTCGCTGACTTTGCTTTATGCGGCTCTGTTCGGCCTCGGCTGCGTGGCGGCGCTGTTCGGCCCGATCAAATACGGAATTCTGCCCGACCACCTGAAGCGCGAGGAGCTTGTTTCCGGCAACGCTCTGGTTGAGGGCGCGACGTTCGGCGCCATCATCCTCGGGCTGATCGTCGGCGGCTTCGCGGCGGCGGAGGGTCGCTCAGGCGTCAGCGTCGTCGTCCAGCTTATGGCGGTCGCGCTCGCCTGCTACAGCGCCTCGCGCTTCATCCCACCTACGGGAGTCGGCGCGCCGGGCCTCAAGGTCCAGCGCAATGTCTTCGCCTCGACCGCGCGGGTGATCCGTGAAGTCCACGCCGACGACCGGCAGTGGGTCGGGGCGCTGGGCACGAGCTGGTTCTGGACGGTCGGCGCGCTGACCCTCTCGCTGCTGCCGGTCATCGTGAAGGAGAAGGTCGGCGGCGGCATCGATGTCGAGATCGCGATCAACCTCTTCTTCGCCGTCGGCATCGCGGCGGGCTCGCTTGGCGCGGCGATGCTGAGTCATGGGACGCGGATCGAGCTTGCGCCGGCGCCGCTGCTTCTTCTCGTGATGGCGGCGCTGGCGATGGACATGGGGCGCTTCACGCATGCGCTGCCGCCGACTGCCCACGAAGTCCCTTTGACGCAGTTCTTCTCGAGCGCGGTCGGCGTCCGGCTGGCGGTCGAGATCCTCGTCTATTCGGCGGCGGCGGGCCTCTTCGTCGTGCCGATCTTCGCCGCCGTCCAAAGTTGGGCGGGCGAGGACCGGCGCGCGCGCGTCGTCGGCGCGGTCAATGCGATGAACTACATCGGGATGGTCGGCGGCTCGATCGTCGCCATGATCCTGCTTCAGGTCGCAGGCCTGTCCGAGTCGACGACATTCATCGTGCTCGGATTGGCGAACATCGCGGCGGCGATCTACTTCTTCCGCCGCCTTCCGGCCAACCCGCTCGCCTTTTTCCTGCGCGTTCTCTGGCGCGTCCTCTTTCGCCTTGAAGTGCGCGGAGTCGAGAACCTGCCCGCGCCCGGCGAGCGGCGCGTCATCGCCATCAACCACGTCTCCTTTCTCGATGCGCCGATCATCCTGTCGCTGATGCGGGCGACGCCGATCTTCGCGATCGACAGCGGCATTGCGAAGCGGTGGTGGGTGAAGCCGTTCCTCAGCATCGCCGACGCCCGGGCGCTCGACCCGACAAAACCCTTCGCGACGCGTGCGCTCGCCCGCGAGGTTCAGGCGGGCGGACAACTCGTGATCTTCCCCGAGGGCCGCATCACCGTGACCGGCGGCCTGATGAAGATCTATGACGGCGCCGCGCTGATCGCCGACAAGGCGGAGGCGCTGATCACGCCGGTGCGGCTGGTTGGCCCCGAGCGCAGCTACTTCTCGCGCCTTGGCGCGGCGAAGGTCGGACGACGCCTCTTTCCGAAGATCGTGGTTAGCATCCTGCCGCCGCGGAGCATCCGCGTCCCCGAGACCCTCAAGGGGCGGGCGCGGCGGCGGGCGGCCGGCGCGGCGCTCTACGAGATCATGAGCGATCTCGTCTTCGAGACCACAAACCTCGACCAGACGCTGCACGAGGCCTACGAGGACGGCGCGCGATCCATGAAGGGATCGCAGACCGTGGTGCAGGACCCGCTGTCCGGCCCGATGACCGTGCGGCGGTTCCGTATCGGCGTGCGCGTCCTTGCCGCGAAGATCGCCGCGATGTCGGAAGTCGGGCGAGACCATCGGCCTCATGCTGCCGAACGCCAACGGCGCCGCCATCGCTTTCATGGCGCTGCAGGCGGCGGGGCGCGACGCCCGCCATGCTCAACTTCACGGCGGGTCCGCAGAATCTCGCTTCGGCCTGCGAGACCGCCAGGGTGCGGCTCGTGCTGACCTCGCGCGCCTTCGTCGAGAAGGGCCGGCATGCAGCCGCTCGTCGACGCGCTGGGCTCGGTCGCCCGGATCGTCTGGCTGGAGGACGTCGCCGCTTCCGCCACCACCTCCGACAAGGTCTGGCGCGCGCTGCTGGCGGGCCGGCCGCTCGCGCTTCGCAAGCCCGACGACGCCGCCGTCGTGCTCTTCACCTCGGGCTCGGAGGGCGCGCCCAAGGGCGTCGCGCTCTCGCACAAAAACCTGCTCGCCAATGTCGCCCAGCTCGACGCGCGCTTCGACCTGACGCTCGCCGACATGATGTTCAACCCGCTGCCGATCTTCCATGCCTTCGGCCTGACGGGCGGCCTGCTGCTCGGGCTCATGCGCTCGATGCGCGTCTTCCTTTATCCGACGCCGCTGCACTATCGGCAGATCCCGGAGCTCGTCTACGGCTATGACGCCACCGTGCTCGTTCGGCACCGACACGTTCCTCGCGGGCTATGCGCGGATGGCCAACCCTTACGATTTCCGTTCGCTGCGCTATGTCATTGCGGGCGCCGAGCCGGTGAAGGCCGAGACGCGCAAAACCTATATGGAGAAGTTCGGCCTGCGCATCCTCGAGGGCTATGGCGTGACCGAGTGCTCGCCGGTGGTGGCGGTCAACACGGCGATGTTCAACAAGGCCGGAACCGTCGGGCAAGCTTCTGCCCTTCATCGAGCCGCAGGCTCGAACCCGTGCCGGGCATCGAGGACGGCGGCCGCCTGCATGTGCGCGGGCCGAACGTGATGCTCGGCTATTACCGGCCCGACAACCCGGGCGAGGTCGAGACGCTCGCCGGCGGCTGGTACGACACCGGCGACATCGTCGCCATCGACGCCGAGGGTTACGTCGCCATCAAGGGCCGGGCCAAGCGCTTCGCGAAGATCGCCGGCGAGATGGTCTCGCTTGCGGCGGTCGAGGATCTGCTGGCAGGCCTGTGGCCAGAGAACAAGAAGGCCGCCGTCGCCGCGCCCGACGCCCGCAAGGGCGAGCGCATCGTGCTGGCCACCGACAAGCGGGACGTCTCGCGAGCCGAGGTCGTGGCCTGGCTGAAAGCCAAGGGCGCCGCCGACCTCATGATCCCTGCGTCCGTCGTGACGCTCGACGCCATTCCGCTGCTCGGTTCGGGAAAGACGGATAATGTGGCGCTGGCGAAGCGTGTGCGGGAATGGCAGGAATAGCAGGCGACTCCGGGCGACTTCCGCCGTTGCGTCGCGCGGGATTCCATCTTTTCAAGGACTTGCGAGCCGCTTCGTCGCCGACCCGAAAATTTGGCGCCTGCCCCGGTCGGCGCCATCGACTCAAATCGCCGCCATCCGGGTCGATGACGGCAGGAAGAAAGCCTGCCGTGGGAATCGCAAAATTTGGCGGATCGCTCGCGCCTTTGAGAAACGCCCAACGACGCCGCTTTGGCGATGGGTTTTGGGGACGGGCCAGTCATTGTTCGATCCTAGCACAGAGTTCCGATTTCCAGAAGAAATTGTCACTCCCTAAAATTGTCGCCGCAAATGGACTGGCCGCCTGTGCGCCCGCCGCGCTATGCTGGCGTGCATCCCCCTTTTTAACGAGTCCGAACCCGAGGAAGCCTCCCCATGGAATATGTGCACACGATGATCCGCGTCACCGATCTGCAAAAGACCATCGACTTCTTCAAACTGATGGGATTTACGGAAGTGCGCCGGATCGAGAACGACAAGGGCCGTTATACGCTGGTGTTTCTCGCCGCGCCGGACGATGCGGGCGAAGCCAAGACGACGCATAAGCCCGACCGTCGAGCTCACCTACAACTGGGACCCGGAGGCCTATACGGGCGGGCGCAATTTCGGCCATCTCGCCTATCGGGTCGACGACATCTACGCGATCTGCAAGAAGCTCAAGGACGGCGGCGTCACCATCAACCGCCCCCCCCGCGACGGCCACATGGCCTTCATCCGCACCCCCGACGCCATCTCGATCGAACTGCATCCAGAAGGGCGAGCCGAAGGCGCCCGCCGAGCCGTGGCAGTCGATGCAGAATACGGGCGTGTGGTGAGGGGCCTGAGCAGGCGGCGGGAGCCGAGCTTGCGGGCTCGGTAGCCGCGGAACGCCGCCCCCTCCACCATGCATCGCATGGTTCCCCTCCCCCGCGTTCCGGGAGAGGATTTCGCTAAACCGATGGTTTCCGATGGCAATCCTCCCCTGCCGCGAAGCGGCGGGGGAGAGGAACCGCGCGTCAGCGCGGTGGAGGGGGCGCGGCGGCTTCCGCTATCCTCGACATTGCGAGGCGGGCGATTGCGTCGGCTGCTTGGTCTGCTGATCTGAGAACGTCGGCGGCGGGAATTCGGACGACGGCGATGTTCTGCCCCTTGAGCCATGCGTCGCGGCGCGCGTCGCGTGCGGGCGCGCCTTCGGCGTCATGGGCGGACCCGTCGATCTCGATCGCCAGTCTCGCCTTCGCGCAATAGAAATCGAGAACATACGGCCCGACGGGATGCTGGCGGCGGAATACGGGCGCCCCGGCTTCGCGAGGCTTTAGCCTGGCCCAAAGAAGCGCTTCCGGCAGAGAGAGGCTTTTCCGCAGCGCGCGTGCGGCCGCGATTGTCCGTGCCGGCGCTCTCAATTTTGGTCCCATGCCCGGCGAGCCCCCTCCACCATGCTTCGCATGGTTCGCCTGCCGCGCGTTCCGCAGGGGAGGATTTCGCCAAACCCGATGGTTCCAGGTCGGGAGAAATCAGAGAAGGCGCGCCGTCATTTCCGGGAGGCTGCTTCGCCTATTTTACAGTGTACACAGAGGATTTTTCTTGACGAAAAGTCGGATTTATGATGTTAATTTAGCGTCGGCATCCGGGCGATGCGAAATCGAAAGGGAGGGCATTATGAGCAAGTCTCTTTGGTGGGGGACGTCTCTGCTGTTTGCGTCGGTAATCACAAGCAGCGCCTGGGCAGGGGTCGTCCTGTCCCCGGTCGATGGCACGGCCAGCGACACCTACAGCGGCGGCGGCACCCCAATCAGCAATACCTTCGACCAGACGGGCCTGAGCCCGACATTCGTCAGCGGGGTGACGGACTGGAACACCTATTTCGCCGGCAACCCGCTCAAAAATTACGTCTATAGCAACGAGTGGTTCACCAACACAGGCGTCAACAGCGCGCTCGTCACCTATGATCTTGGCGCGGTTTTCAACATCAATAACTTCGCTCTTTGGGAAGAGGATTCGACCGGCATCGGCAGCACGAATGTGCTCGTCTCCTCCGACGGGATCAACTACTCGCCGATATTGACGGACATCGTTCCCACACAAACGACACTCGGTGAGAACTATGGCGCGCAGTTCTTTGGCTTCTCATCCGTCGCCGCGCGCTATGTCGAGTTGCAGATCAACGCCTGCCCCAACCCGGGGGCCGGCGGGGGCTACAACGGTTGCGCGATTGGCGAGGTCGCCTTCGAAAGCACCGTGCCTGAGCCTTCGACCTGGGTGCTGATCGGTTGCGGCTTTGCAGCCGTCGCCTTCATGGCGAAGTCACGGAAGGCGCGGCCGGCCCGCGTCCTGCTGTCGGACTGATCCATAGGTCGCCGGCCAGCGAGGTAGGCTGGCAGGGATGAAGGAGGGGGCGAGGCCTCGCGAGAGCGGGCCTCGCCCTTTTCACGCGCCGGCTGTCTCCCGCTCGGTTCGCCCGCCGCACAGGGCGCTCACCCGATCGCGCCGTTCACCAGCGTCCGGAACAGCACGCGGAAATATTCGCGGTGTTCGGGCGCCTGGATCATGAAGATGGCAAAGAGGCTGTCGGAGGGAGAGATCCAGAAGGCGGTGCCCATCACGCCGCCCCAGAAATACTCGCCAACGCTACCGGCGCTCGGCGCGAGGCCCGGCGCGACGCGCACGGCGAAGCCGAGGCCGAAGCCGTGGCCCGGCCACAGCAGGAAATGGCTGCGGTCGACATTGGCGTCGAGATGGTCGCTTGCCATGAAGCGGAGCGTGCGGGGACCGAGAAAGCGCTGGCCGTCGAACGCGCCGCCGGTGGCGAGCATGGCGCAGAAGCGGGAATAGTCGGTCATCGTCGAAAGCAGGCCGCCGCCGCCGGATTCGAATTTCGGCGGCGAGGTGAAGTTGTTGGGCGCGATCTGCGCGGCCTTCATGAAGTCGTAGGACAGCGGCTCCGCGCGACGGTCCGCCTTGTCCTTCGGGGTGAAGAAGCCGGTGTCCGCCATGCCAAGCGGCTCGAAAATGCGCTCGCGCAGGACTTCGCCCAGGGGCTTGCCCGCGACGATCTCCACCACCCGCCCAAGGACGTCGGTCGAGACGCCATATTCGAAGCGGGTTCCCGGCTGGCAGAAAAGCGGCAGCTTCGCGAGCGCTTCGACATGGTTCGCCGCGGTCTTGTCGCCCGTGAGCACGTCGGCGGCCTGATAGCGTTTCTGCACTTCCGAGCCGCCGGTAAAGCCGTAGGTCAGCCCGGAGGTGTGGCGGAAAAGGTCCTGAACAATGATCGGTCTGCGGAGCTTTTCGAGTTCGAGCCGGCCGTCTCTTTCGACGCCCACCTGGACGTCGGCGAAGGCGGGAATGAAGGTCGAGACCGGATCGACGAGCGAGAAACGGCCTTCCTCGATGAGCCCCATGGCCGCGACCGACACGATCGGCTTCGTCATCGAATAGATGCGAAAAATGGCGTCGTCCGTCATCTCCGGGCCGCCTTCCTTGAGCTGCCCGACACACTGCCGATAGGCGATCATGCCGCCGCGCGCGATCAGCATGGCCGCGCCCGGCGCCTTGCCCTGGATCTCGCGCGTGATGACCTCGGTCATGCGCTCGAGCCGCTCGGGGATCAGGCCCACGGTCTCGGCGGGCGCGTAGGGGAGGGGGAAGGTCATCAGGGACTCGGGGATTGCGGGGGACGGTGGCTGCGGAGAATGCCCCTCGGCCGGCCGCCGGGCAAGCCGCCCGCGTCGAGGGGGATATGGTGGACACCGTCGTCGCAAAGCGGGACAAGCGTGAGGCCATGAGCCTGTTCGATGACGCGCCCGCCCGCGAAGGGCCGCCCGCCCCGCTGGCCGACCGTTTGCGGCCGACGACGCTCGGCGAGGTTTCGGGCCAGGAGCACCTGACCGGACCGGACGGCGCGCTGACGCGGCTGCTGGCCGCCCCGACGCTGGGATCGATGATCTTCTGGGGTCCGCCGGGAAGCGGCAAGACGACGGTGGCGCGGCTCATCGGCGCCTTGCGCCAGGACGCTTTCGTGCAGGTTTCCGCCATCCACACAGGCGTGGCGGAATTGAAGAAGATTTTCGAGGCGGCCCGTGCGCGGCGCGCGCAGGGCCACGGAACGCTGCTTTTCGTCGACGAGATCCATCGCTTCAACCGGGCTCAGCAGGATTCCTTCCTGCCGGTGATGGAGGACGGCTCGGTCACGCTGATCGGCGCGACCACCGAGAACCCGTCCTTCGAACTGAACGCGGCGCTTCTTTCCCGCGCGCGGGTGCTCGTCTTTCGGGCGCTCGGCCGTGAGGCGCTGGAGGCGCTCATCGAACGGGCGGAACGGCTGGAATCCCGCGGCCTACCGCTGACGGCGGACGCGCGCGAGGCGCTGATCGGCATGGCCGACGGCGACGGCCGCGCCATCCTGACCTTGGCGGAGGAAGTCTGGCGCGCCGCGCGACCGGGCGAAATCCTCGATGGGGAGCGCCTGGTCGAGGTCGTGCAGCGGCGCGCGCCGCTCTACGACAAGGGGCAGGACGGCCATTACAATCTGATTTCGGCCCTGCACAAATGCGTGCGCGGCTCCGATCCCGGACGCCGCGCTCTATTATCTCGCGCGCATGTTCGACGCCGGCGAAGACCCGCTCTTCATCGCCCGCCGGGTCGTGCGCATGGCGGTCGAGGACATCGGGCTTGCCGACCCACAGGCGCTCGTCGTCGCCAACGCCGCCAAGGACGCATACGATTTTCTCGGCAGCCCCGAAGGCGAACTCGCGATCGCTGAAGCCGTCGTTTATGTCGCGACCGCGCCGAAGTCGAACGCCGCCTACAAGGCGTTCGGCGCGGCCCGGAATCTGGCGAAGACTCATGGCTCGCTGACGCCGCCCAAAACCATCCTCAACGCGCCGACGAAGCTCATGCGCCGCGAGGGCTACGGCGCGGACTACGAATACGACCACGATGCGCCCGACGCCTTTTCGGGCCAGAATTACTGGCCCGATGCGCTCGGGCGCCGAAGTCTCTACGAACCGGTCGAGCGCGGCTATGAACGGGAGTTGCGCAAACGTCTGGAATACTGGGCGCGGCTGAGAAGCGAGCGCGGCCGGGAGTAAACGCGGCATGGCGGCCGCGAATGCTTTCGCTTGTCAGGGCGGAATCGATTTGATAGACGACCGGCCTCGCTTGGGACCCCGCCGGTCCTGGCGGTGTGCGGTCATGGCGGAACTGGTAGACGCGCTAGCTTGAGGTGCTAGTCCTTTAACCGGGGTGGAGGTTCGAAGTCCTCTTGACCGCACCAACGCCATCCGCTGGCGCTGACTTCTCAATCTTGCCTCTTTCTCCCCACCTTTTTGGAAGGCTGGGAGAGAGGGTTGGTGGATGTGGTCTTTTGAGCTTGCTGAGAGGCGCGCTGACGGTTTCTCGTTTCAGTTTTTAGTGGGCGGTACGATCACATGCGCCCGCGGCAGTTGATTCCGCTTCTGAATCGCGATGATAGAATTGAAGAACCGCACGCTCTCGATTTCCGGTATATCCTCGGATCGGTTCACGCCCCGCTTGACGTAATGGCGGTGCATGTCGTCGATGATGGACTTGCAGAACTCAATTGCGGTTCCCTTCCTTCTAGTTCGCCCTCCATCAGCGGCCAATAGGCCGTATGGGTATCCTCGATGATGTAGAGACCGCCGTCGGGAAGCATCGGGAACAAGGCCTCAAAGCTGATGCGCTGAAGCGTCGCAATGTGCGAGCCATCGTCCAGCACAACATCCACCCCGCCCATCTCGCCAACGACTTTCCTTAGAAAGTCAGGATCGGCCTGCGACCCAATCCTGACCTCGGCTATCCCATCGCCAACGCCAGCGCATGCCGGGTTGATGTCTATTCCGAAGAGGGTCGCGTCAGAGCCAAAGAACTTACGCCAGATCGCGAGCGATCCCCCAAGAGAAACGCCGATCTCGAGCATCTTCACTTTCGACCCGAACGGGGTCGCTCAGAAGCTTGTCATAGGCGCTGAAGTAGTGAAGCCATTTATGGACTGGGCGTCCTTTGTTCTTGAAAAACAAGTCGGGCGAATCTGCCCTTGTATTTATCGGGCAGATCGCTCGTGAAGGCTCCGGAAAAGTCCCTTATAGAAGGTTGCCCGCGTCCATAGGCGGCATTCGCAACCCGTGATTTTATAGCTCTAATACCGTTCATTTTTCCTCCCACAATAGCGGATGCTTAAAATCATTTGGTCGTTTATAACACTTCTACCGCGTATATGGTCGTCACGATCGCGTTACCACCCCTTCTGCCCGTGCGAAGGATTGAAGCGCTTCCCTGCGCCTCAGACCGCCTCCCAGCTTTTCGCCGCCGATAGGCGTGCGGCGACATTTCGAGTGGCGGGAATCGCTGCCGGCGCGTGACCGGCCGCCGAGCGCGTACGCGCGCTCATGAGCCAGGTGATCAACCCGATCAGGATGAAGAACAGGGTGTGATTTTCCCGTTGCGATAAGTAGAACCGGTAAAAGCCGAAGGCGACCAGTGAAGACGCCAGCGGGCCGGCGATCGCGGCCTCCCGGGTTGGTTTTGTTATGTATTGCCAGGCTCCGAACACCACCCCTGTGACGATCATCCCGAAGAAGAAAACGAACCCCGGAATGCCGACTTCGGTGAGGAGCGAGATCGCGTAGCTGTCGAGCGAGAATTCTCCGCCGGGCGACGACCAGCCAACAATCGCAGTCGAGTTGCCGGGTCCATAGCCGACAATCGGGCTTGCGAGGACTCTGGGGATCGCAAGCGCCCATTGCGCCACGCGTCCATTGTCGCTGCCCGCCTCCGCGGGGCTTCCGAGGACCATATTGTGCAATCGGCCCCAGAAGATGATCAGGAACACGAGGACGACGAAGAAGGCGCCCGCCAGCAGAATGGCGAGAGCGGGCAGGAGGCTGTTCTGGTTGAAGCGGATCTTGCGCAGCAGCCACATGCCTACGAAAGCCGCCGAACCGAAGATCATGCAGTTCCATCCGCCGCGCGAACCGGATGCGAAAATCCCAACCATGCACATCACGGGGACGACGACGCCCAATAGTCTTTGCCCGGCATTCTTTCCGTGAGCCAGAAAGTAATAGCCGATTGGAGCCACAATGCCGAGGAATTCACCGAGCGACAGCGGGTTCAAGAACGAGGCTGAGGCTCTGACGAGGCCGTTCCGATAGGAGAGATGCGTCCCGAGCCCGGCAAGAGTCCGGACTTTGTTCGGTGATTGTCCGCAACATAGCCGGCGGCAAGAGCTTAGGATAAAGAGCTCTCGCGAACAACATATCGTAGAAGGCGATGACAGAGGTGATAATTGCTGCATAAGCGATGATCTTCATCACGAGCAAAACGTCGTCTCTTGATCTCACCGAATAAATCGTCGCGAAGAAGGGTATATACCAGGCCAGGATGATCTCGCTCATCTGGGAGCTGCTTTGGGACAGCGTCCTTCGACGTCACGGTCGAGATGACGTTCATGATCAGAAAACCAATGGTAAAGGAAGAAAGCAGAGATGAGTCGAGAAATATCGAGAGCGTCTTTTTCCTCTCTGCAGACGACCCCGCTATTGCAATCACGAAGGGAATGATCAACGCGAAGGTTGCGAACCGGCGGACGGAAATCCAGGGCAATCCGGGGACGACGAAAGCGTAATACGTTGGAATTGTCAGAACCAGGACCAACATCATGAAGAATGTTACGCGCACCGCTTTGACCGGCGCGTGGGGCAGATCCGGAACGGCCCAGAGGAGAACCACGCCGGCGGCGGCGACAATGCCGAAGGCTCCGGTTGGCGGCAGAATGACCGACGCAAGTCCGAAAAAAAGCCCGAGTCCGATCGACACCACGGTCCAGAAGACATAGGGAAAGGCGCTTGGCGCGAGTCGCAACAATTCCCGCCCGGCGGAAAGCATCCGGTTCGGGAATCCTTGGACAAAAACTGACCAGCCCGCGCGGCGATCGTACAAAAAGGCCATAACCCCAACCTTATCAGAAGACCGCCAAAAATGGCGCCGCGCTTGCAGCATGGCGCGGCGCCGCGGTCATTGTTTGTCTTGATAGGCCGAAGATATCAATCGGATATGCGAGCCAGCGTGTTTTCCTCGACCTTCGCGGATCTTTCGCGCGAGCCCGATCGCCTCCTGCAACTGCGCCCACGGACCGGATGGTCAGGAATGGCCGCTCAAAGAGCCAGAAGAACAGATAAGCAAACACCAGCGCTATCGGGAGCATAACGGCGGCGACGCTGAAATAAGACAGATACGGATGGTTAACAAACGGACCAGCCCAGAGCAAACCTATAACAAAGGGCAACACCAAGACGTGGGTCAGATACAGGCTATAGGCGAAGGAGCCAAGCTTCGCGATTGGCCAGAATGAAAGGAAGCGCCCGAGAGCGCAGGGCGTCTGAACCAGGCCGACGAAGAAAATCGCGACGATCAGGCCAACGGCGGCGTCGACCCAGAACATTTCGGTGAGGAGCAATTCGACCCCGCCGAGCCCGAGCGCGACGAACATGATGATCGCCAGAGCCGTCCCGATCCACAGCATCGGCAGCTTCTGCGTCGGCTCTGGAGACCTCGCTCGCGGCCCAGACGCCGAATGTAAAGGCGACATAAAGCGGCAGCATCAGATGCTCGAGCTTATCGAAGGGCGGGCCGGTGTTTGCCAGGAGGTGCGCCGCGACCAGAATCGCTGCGGCGCAGACGACCATCGCCTTTGTGGAATATCTCTGGCTCGCCACGATCATCAGGGGAAAGAAGATGTAGATATGGGCTTCGACCGCGATGGACCAGAACGCGCCATTTGGACTCGGCGCGTAGGTCACGTCTTGCAAGAGAGCACCGAAGACGAAGAGGGATCGCAGGGTCGGAGGGTGCGCGTCCGGCGGCACACCCTGCGGCGCGCATGAGAAACCAATGGCTGATGAGAGCCAAAATCAGCGCGACCCAATAGGGCGGCAGAATTCTCCAGGCCCTCCGGTGATAAAAGGTCAGCGAGCCATGCTTGAGGTCATTTCGACGTCGGGTCGGCGCAAGACCCAGCGAAAAACCGGAAACAACGATGAATACGACCACCGCCAGATGGCCAAACATCAAGAAGCCTAAGCCTGCGGGTCCATTGTTGATGGGAAATCCAGGAAACACCGAAATATAGGTATGGTGCAGGACGACAAAGAGAGCCGCGCACCCACGAACCCCGTCAAGCCATTCGAGCCGGAGCCGTTCCGGTTTATTGATCGCGGCGGCCGGATCAATGGACAGGTTCGCGTCAGACCCCATGCGCTGATCTCAACACAGGGCGCCCAGGGACGCAAGTTTTGATGTGCGCTGCAGCATAGGCTTTGGTTTCTCCCATATCGCAACGGAAATGGGCGCAAATCGCACGGGTTTTGCATTTGCCATCGCCTTGGCTTTACGGGATTTTGAGCGTGAGCATCTCGTCAGCTTTCTCGGACTCTTCGGCTACCCTTTCGGCGAGCTTTTGGCGGGCGCCCCGGCGCTCGATCCGCGGCTGGCGTGCTTTTCGGACCGAGGCTTGAAATGGGCGAGCACACGCGCCGTCTCGGAGGTCCAACCGGGCGGGCTTGGCTCTGTCGGTCCCGTACCCGGGCCCGGAACCATGTCCACGATATGGTAACCGTCGGATTTCAGCCGGGCGAGCAACATAGGAACCATGGTTGCGGTCCAGGGATGGCTGTCGTGGAGAAGCAGCATGCCGCGATGGCCGTTTTTGGCGAGCCGATCCATGACCAATTTGAGTTCCGCAGCAGGAGTTTGAGCAACCCAGTCCGACGCCCAGAGATCGGTCCCGAACACGCCGACATTGTTGGCGGCGAACCAGTCATTGAGGGCGGGCGTGTCGGCGAAACCCGGATACCGGAAGAAGGGCGCGTGGACCTTCAACGTCTTGAGATCGGTCGGTTCGCCTGAAGGGAATGTCTGACCATAGGCCGCTTCTTCGACCGCGATCATCCCCTTCAGGATGTCCGCTTTGGCCGCCGCTTCCGGAATGAAGCGCATCGTCGGCTGCGGGTGTGACCAGGTATGGAAAGCCACAGTATGGCCATCCGCGACTTCCCGCCGGGCCAGCGCGGGAAGCGCAGCAGCGTTGCGGCCGATTTCGAAAAAGGTCGCGCGCACGCACTGATCCTTCAGCGCGTCGAGCACCTTTGGCGTGAACTCCGCGGTTGGCCCGTCGTCGAACGTGAGGATCACCTCATGGTCGGCAAGCGGTATGCTCCGGGGATAAGTCTTCAGTCCGACGAAAAGGCCGCCCTGCGTTCCGACTGTTGCGACCCGCTCGGTGCCAAGCTTGTCCGGACCGCATTGGGCGGCGAGACTGACGCCCACGCTTAAAGCCAGCGTCGCCGTCGCCAGAGCCAGTCGCATTGACAATTCCTGTCCGTTGAGGGAAATGGCGGGCAATTGCAGGCTTCCGGTTGGCCGTCAAGACTGCCGGAATTCTGATTCGGTAACGAAGCGTTACCAAGATCGCTTTAAACTGTCCTTGCGTGAAAGACGCCCGCGGGTTTCGGGCAACGGGGATAGACGAAAATTATGGCGGATAGGCGTACGGATGTTTCCCGCTTTTTGACCGCGGCCGCGATCGGTCTTGGCCTCCTGCTCTCGGCCTGCGGAAACGCCGTGGTTCCGGTCGAAATGGCGGGCCAGGACTTCCCGCAGCCGCGCGATTATCCGGTTCACGGCATCGACGTATCGAAATTCCAGGGCGACATCGACTGGAACGCCGTCGCCAACAGCGGCGTGAAGTTCGCCTACATCAAAGCGACCGAGGGCGGCGATCATCTGGACTCCCACTTCCAGGCGAACTGGGAGGGCGCGAAGGCCGCCGGCATCCAGCGGGGCGCTTATCATTTCGTGTATTGGTGTCGGCCGCCCATGGAGGAAATGGCGTGGTTCGAGGCCAACGCCCCGGTGGACCCCGACGCTCTTCCCCCAGTGCTCGACGTCGAGGCGACGCCGACCTCCAAGACCTGCAAGCGGCATCTCACCCAGGAAGCCGCGATCGCCGATATGCGGGTGATGCTCCAGGAGATGGAGCGTCATTACGGCAAGCGGCCGATCATCTACAGCACTGTTGATTTCTATCAGGCGATCCTCGCCGACGGCTCGCTCATGGAATATCCCATCTGGGTGCGTTCGACGAAGTATCACCCGACGGTGAAATACGGCTCGCGGCCCTGGGTGTTCTGGCAATATCAGTCGGACGCTCACGTTGCAGGGATCGGCGCCAAGGTGGATCGCAATGCTTTCTTTGGAACCAAGGCGCAGTGGACCGCCTTCCTGACGGAGCCGGGCGTCCGCCCCGCGCTGCCGAAGGCGGTGGAGACGGAACTCGCCGGGAATACGCCAGCGCCGGGGCCGACGACCTGGAGTCCCGAAACGCCAACGACGGAAGCTGTCGTCCAGCCTGAGACCGAGCCGCCCGCCGAAACCGCGGCGCCGGGGGCCGAGCCGACCGCTCGCGCCGAAGTTCCCCAGTCTGCGCGCCCGTCGGATGTTCCAGAGCCCCCCGAGCGGCTCGACGTCTCCGCCTCCAACCAATAATTCGGCCTCAGTCGCGCGCGACGACGGGGTGGTCGCGGTCGTCCCGGCTGAAGAGGAGGTCCACGACCGTCTTCGCTCCGAGGACGCGAGTGAACTCGCGGAACGCAAAAAAGGGAATCAACACGAGAAAGAAAACAGCGGAGGCAGCCAGCGTCGCCCGCAGGCGAGGTCCGCTGAGCGCCTCGAGCGCCGTTTCGATCCCCTTGTGATTGAGCATGCCTTTTACAAGATCCTCGGCGATGTGGAAGGCGATCAGCAGCAGCGCGAAGACCAGGGCCTGCGACAGGATGAACCAGACGCGCCGCGATCGCTGCAAGCGAGGTCCGATCTTGAGGGCGTCGCCGATCACAATCACCTTGGCAAGGACGAGCGCGTTGATCACCGCGAGGCCTTGCCCCCAGTAGTCGCGCCAATTGTCGTCGATGATGACAGTTCGGTACAGGCGGAAGGCGGCCAGGAAAGCCCATAGATAAAGGGCGATCAGCAGCGCATTTTTCACCTCCTCGAAGAGGCGGTCCTTCAGGCTGCCCCCGTGCGGCGCTCCTTCAGCGCTGGAGGATACGTTCGCGTCGACGCTCACCATGCGATCTCCTTGCCGACCTGAACTCGGCGGGCGTAAGGCGTCCGGAAGCATATCACTCGTCTGTCTGGGGACGAAGGCCAGCCATCGTCACAACGGCGCCGGCCTTGTTGACGCGTTCCGGACGCCGAGAAAGTCGGCCGCCCGCCCTTCAGGAGGAAGCTTTCTATGTCCGAAACGACCGACAAGCTCAAGGCGGATGCGCTGCATTTCCACGCGGAGCCCCGGCCGGGCAAGCTCGAGATCACAGCGACGAAGCCGCTGGCCAACCAGCGCGACCTCGCGCTCGCCTATTCGCCGGGCGTCGCCTTTCCCTGCCTCTCCATCGCGGCCGATCCACAGACCGCGGCGATCTATACGGCGCGCCAAAACCTTGTGGCCGTGCTCTCGAACGGCACAGCGGTCCTGGGCTTGGGCGACATCGGCCCGCTCGCCAGCAAGCCGGTGATGGAAGGCAAGGCGGTCCTGTTCAAGAAATTCGCCGGCATCGACGTTTTCGACATCGAGGTCGCGGAGAAGAACGTCGAGAAACTCGTCGACGTCATCGTCGCGCTGGAGCCCACTTTCGGGGGAATCAACCTGGAGGACATCAAGGGCCCGGAATGCTTCGAAGTTGAGGAGAAGGCGAAGGCCCGGATGGCCATTCCCGTCTTCCACGACGATCAGCACGGCACGGCGATCATCGTCTCGGCGGCGGTGACCAATGCGCTGGAACTCGCCGACAAGGCGATCGACAAGGTGAAGATCGTCTGCTCCGGCGCGGGCGCCGCAGCGCTTGCGTCGCTGAACCTCCTCGTCTCGCTCGGCGCCAAGCGCGAGAACATTACGGTCTGCGACATCGAGGGGGTGGTGTATCAGGGCCGCAACAGGCTGATGGACCGCTGGAAGGAGATTTACGCCCGGGAGACCGAAGCGAGGACTCTCGCCGACGTGATCGAAGGGGCTGATGTTTTTATCGGCCTCTCGGCGGGCGGCGTGCTGAAGCCCGAAATGCTCAAGCGGATGGCGGCCAATCCACTGGTGATGGCGCTTGCCAATCCCACGCCCGAGATCATGCCGGAACTCGCGCTCGAAACGCGCCCCGATGCGATGATCTGCACCGGACGCTCCGACTATCCGAACCAGGTCAACAACGTCCTCTGCTTTCCTTACATCTTTCGTGGCGCGCTCGACGTCCACGCGAGCGAGATCAACGAGGCGATGAAGAAGGCCGCCGTCGCGGCGATTGCCGCGCTCGCCCGCGAGACGCCTTCGGAAGTCGCAGCGCAAGCTTACGGCGGAGAGGCCGCGCTGTTCGGCAAGACGTCGCTCATCCCGAGTCCGTTCGATCCGAGACTGATGTTGCGGATCGCCCCGGCGGTTGCGCGCGCGGCTATGGAGAGCGGCGTCGCGCGGCGACCGATCGCGGATTTCGACGCCTATGCCGACCAGCTCAACCGCTTCGTCTTCCGCTCCGGATTCATGATGAAACCGCTGTTCGCCAAGGCGCGCGCGGCAAGGAAGCGGGTGCTCTATTCGGAGGGCGAGGACGAGCGCGTGCTGCGCGCGACGCAAGTTGTGCTCGATGAAGGCATCGCGGAGCCCGTGCTCATCGGTCGTCCCGAAGTGATGCGCGATCGCATCAAGCGCTTCGGCCTCATCATCAAGCCCGGCGATGATTTCGAGGTGATCAATCCGGAGAGCGATCCCCGCTATCGCGACTATGTGGCGACCTATCTCAAGGCGGCAGGCCGCAAGGGGGTTACGCCCGATGTCGCGCGCACGGTCGTGCGAACCTCGCCGACCGTGATCGGCGCCCTGGCGTTGCATCGCGGCGAAGTGGATGCGCTCATCTGCGGTCTCGAAGGGCGCTTCACATCGCGCCTGAAGCACATTCGCGATATCGTCGGGCTTGCGCCCGGCGCCAAGGATTTTTCGGCGCTCTCGCTCGTCATCGCTTCCGCTGGCGTCTACTTTCTCGCCGATACGCATGTGCGCTACGATCCGAGCGCGGAAGAAATCGCCGACACCGCGATCGCCTGCGCGGACCATGTGCGTCGCTTCGGCATCGAGCCAATAATCGCGCTGATTTCGCATTCCGACTTTGGCTCAGCAGAGACTCCGTCGGCGCGAAAGATGCGCGAGGCTTTGGGCATTCTGGAGAAACGCGCGCCCACTCTTGCGGTGGACGGCGAGATGCAGGCGGACGCGGCGCTCTCGCTTGTCGCACGCCAGCGTGTGGTCGCGGATTCGCGCATCCAGGGCCCTGCGAACGTCTTGATCTTTCCCAATCTCGACGCTGGATCGACTGCGCTTCAGCTGACGCGCGTCATCGCCGACGCGCTGCCGGTCGGGCCCATACTCATCGGCGCGGCGAAGCCTGCGCATGTGCTGACGCCGACCGTGACCGCGCGCGGCATTGTCAACATGACCGCGATTGCGGCGGTCGAAGCCGCCGGCGCATAGATGCGCTTTGTCGCATGGCCGATATTTAATTTGACAGCGCGCACGTTCGGGCGACAATGTCAGTCGATCGTCATGAAAGCCTTGCGCTGGAATGGCGATGTCGCGGAGGCCGTCTTCCGGAGATAAGACGGCAGAGACTGCGGGGTGGGAATGACGCCGCCGGACAAGAAAACCTGACCTCGCTGTGAAGACGAGGTCAGGGCGTCGAACAGCCGGAACATGCCACGGCGAAAAGGCGCCTTTCAAACGACATCGCTGGAATATATTCGCAGCGGAAGCGCGCGAAGGCCAAGCGTTAGGCTCCCGCTGAAAGAAAATCATCTGCTTAGACAACAGACGTTTCGTGAACCGAAACAGGGCCCCGCAATTCGCCAGAGCGCGACGGGGCCCATTTCATGAAACGAGCCGGGCCGCTTTCTTCGACGGAACGCCTTGTCACGGCGCCGCGCGTAACGATCCGAACTCGTAGCGCTTTCGGGAGACGCCAGGTCTGAGGAGGCGCCGTGGCGCCGTCATCTGATAACTGCGTTCCACAAAAGCTTCGATCTCCCGCCAATCGGCGGCGGCCCCGAGCCCGAGCCCGATCCAGCCCTTCGCCCCGAAATAGGGCGGAACGAAAAAAAGCGTCGGGTTGGCTGCGATAATAAAGTCGCGCGTTCCTTCCGGAACCTTGCACCATAGGGCGACTGATCGGTTCCATGGTCGCTCAACGGCGAAAATGCGGTTTTCGATCCGATATGAGGGACCGCGCTTCATCGCCTCCTCGCGCGTCTCCGGAAGCGCCAGACAAATTGAGCGCAGCTGCGCGCCGATCACCGCGTTGGACAAGGGCTGCCTCCTCTTGTTTGCGGAATAGGCTAGCTCATCTTTGCGACATCTACGCGGCGAAAGGCTTGCGCTGGACCTGTATGGTCAGAGCAGCCTCGTTAGCTCCTCCTTTTTGACCTTGCCGGTGGCGGTCATCGGAAGCGCATCGACGATGCGGATCTCAGGCGCCTTATAGGCCGCCATGTTTTGGCGGCACCAGCTATGGATGTCGGCCTCGCTCGTTTGCGTTCGCACGGATTCGTGCAGGATGACGAAGGCGACCGGGATCTGTCCGCGCTGCTCGTCGTCGCGGCCGATGACTCCGGAGCCCACGACCGCGGGGTGCTGTCCGAGCAGCGCCTCGATTTCCGCTGGAAACACGCTCATGCCGTTGACTTTCAGCATCTCTTTGCGTCGACCCAGGAAGTGGAGAAATCCGTCCGCGTCGATGAGGCCGAGGTCGCCTGTCCGCAGCCAGCCGTCGCGTAGCGAGTCTTCCGTGGCCTCGCTCTTGTTCCAGTAACCCTTGAGATTGGACGGCGAGCGGACGCAAAGCTCGCCTTCTTCCCCGAGCGGCTTGAGGGCGCCGGTCGCGAAATCGCAAATCTTAAATTCGGTTCCCGGCACGGGAAGTCCTACGAAGATCGGCTGGGATTTGAGGTCCGCATCGTCATCCTGCAGGCCGGTGGTGAAGGTGTCGCAGGTGTGTGTCTCCGTCATGCCCCATGCAGCCTCGATCAGCGTCGTTCCCGTCAACGCTCGCCACCGATTGCGGTAAGGAACATTCAGCTTCTTGACGAACGAGGAACAACGCACCTGCTCAAGCGAACGGAGGTCGAATTCGCCGACCCGCGGATGCTCCATGATCTCGACGGCATTGTCGACGAGGAGGGTCGTGACCGTGATGCGATAAGTCTTCACCGCCGCCATGAACGCAAGCGGGTCCCAGCGCGCCAGCAGCACATAGGTTGCGCCTGAAAAGATCGGGAAGATTATCCCCATGTCCTCGCCCGCGATCCAGAAGACGGGCAGAAAGTTCAGTCCGACATCCTCGGGCTCGAGATCGATGCCGATGGTGCAGGTCGTCGCGGCGGTGTAGATCATGTCGCGCTGGGTATGGATGCAGCCTTTGGGCATTCCCGTTGTGCCGCCGGTGTAATTGAGCGCGGCGATGTCATCCAGTCCGACGGCTACGACGGGCGCCGCCTCCGTGACGGACTCAAGCGCCGGCAGAAAATCGATCGCTCCGGGGCAGGCGGCTTGAGGGGCGTCGAGCCCAGGCGGCAACGGGATCGTCGGCTCTTGAGGCAGCATCGCGCCCATGCTGGTGACCAGCACCGTCTCTATGCGCGTGCGGTCCCTCACTTCGGTCAAAAGCGGGTAGAGCGTATCGAGCGCGACGATCACCTTTGCGCCCGTGTCATTCAATTCGTAGCTCAATTCGTGACCCTTGAAGAGCGGGTTCACGGGGACATGAACGGCGCCAAGCTTGAGGATCCCGAAGAAGGCGATGTGAAACTGCGGACAGTTGGGGAGAAAAACCGCGACTGTATCGCCGCGCTTGATCCCATGCCGATGAAGCCACGCGGCGAAGGCGTCAGAAAGGCGATCAAGTTCCGCGTAAGACACTTCGCGGCCGTAATAGATGAGCGCGGCTTTCGCCGGCGTCTGGCGCGCCCGCTCCTGCAGATATTCGGACAGAGGGATTTCGCCCAGCGGATAAACGGGCTCCTGCGGGACGCTTTTTGGCCAGTGGCGCCGCCAGAGCGCGCGCAGCCTATCGAGATAGGCGGATTCGTCGGCGGTCTGCATCTGGACCTCGTCTTGGCGTTCCCTCGCGATGCGCTTACCACATCCTTCCCGCCGGCTGGTCGACCACGCCGGAAGCGGGCGGTCAAAACTCCGCGACGCGCATTTTGAGGTTCTTGTCTTGATGCCGCAAGCTCCCTTCAGCAAGCTCCTCATCGCCAATCGCGGCGAGATCGCCATTCGCATCGCGCGGGCGGCCGCCGATCTTGGGATCGCGAGCGTCGCCGTCTATTCCGAGGACGACGCTGCGTCCCTTCACATCCGCAAGGCGGACGAAGCCCATGCTTTGGGCCGCGCGGGCGTGTCAGCCTATCTCGACGGCGCGCGCATCGTGGCCCTGGCCACGACAACCGGCTGCGACGCCGTCCATCCGGGCTACGGTTTCCTCGCCGAGAACGCGGATTTTGCGCGGGCCGTGGCCGCCGCCGGGCTGACCTTCGTCGGCCCTTCGCCCGAGGCGCTCGCGCTCTTTGGCGACAAGCTCAAGGCGCGGGATCTCGCCCGGCGCATCGGCGTTCCGGTCATCGAGGGCGAAGTCGTCAGAGATGCGGCGGAAGCGCGAGAGTTTTTCGACGCCCTTGGCGCCCCCATCATGCTGAAGGCCGTCGCGGGCGGCGGGGGCAGGGGGATGCGCGCCGTGCGGCGCGCCGAGGACATTGCCGAGGCCTTTGCCCGCTGCCGGTCGGAGGCGAAGACCGCGTTCGGCGATGGCGCTCTCTACGCCGAACGCCTGATCGAGAGCGCCCGCCATATCGAGATCCAGATTCTTGGCGATCGCCATGGCGGGCTTACGCATTTCGGCGAGAGGGAGTGCACGATCCAGCGCCGCAATCAGAAGCTCATCGAGATCGCCCCGAGCCCATCCCTGACGCCGGGCTCGCGCGAGCGGATCATCGATGCGGCGATGCGGATCGCGCGGACCGCCTCGTACGACAGCCTTGGCACGTTCGAATTTCTGCTCGACGCGAAGTCCGGCGCCGACGACGCCTGGTTCGCTTTCATCGAGGCCAATCCGCGTCTGCAGGTCGAGCATACGGTGACCGAGGAGGTGTTCGGCGTCGATCTCGTGCAGGCGCAGATCAGGATTGCTGCGGGCGAAAGCCTCGCCAACGCCGGTGTTGAGGCGGCGCGCGCGCCGCGTGGCTATGCGATCCAGGCTCGCGTCAATCTCGAGACAATGACGTCCTCGGGCGAAGCTCACACCGAGCGGCGGCCGGATCGCGGCGTTCGACATTCCCTCTGGTCCCGGCGTGCGCGTCGATACGTTCGGCTACGCCGGCTATCGCACGGCGGCGGCCTTCGATTCCCTCATCGCCAAGGTCATCGCGCATTCCCCGCGGGTGATTTCGCGCTCGCCGCGGCGAAGGCGTCGCGCGCGCTCGGCGAGTTTCGCATTGGCGGAGTCGAGACCAACATTTCCTTTTTGCAGGCTGTACTTCCGCATCCCGACTTCACCGCTAACCGGATCGACACGCGCTTTATCGAGACGCATCTTCCCGAGTTGCTCAAAGCGGCGGCGAAGGGCCATAGGCGCCTCTATTTCGATGCCGACGAAAGGAGCGAGGACGCGCGACCGCGGAAGCCCGCGAGGCCCCGGAAGGCTCCATCGCTGTCAGCGCCCCATCTGCAGGGCACGATTGTCTCGGTCGATGTGGTCGAGGGCGAAAGAATTCGGTCGGGTCAGCAGATTGCGGTGATCGAAGCGATGAAGATGGAGCACCTCGTCGTCACGCGCAGCGGCGGGATCGTGAGGGAGGTGCGCGCTCGCAAAGGCGATACGCTTTATAAGGACGACCCGATCGTTTTCATCGAACTCGCCGAGACTGGCGCGAAGCGAGGCGGCGGCGGCTGGCGCGGTCGATCTTGACGCCATTCGTCCCGACCTCGCCGACATGCGGGCGCGGCAAGCCTTTGGCCTCGACGAGAATCGTCCCGACGCGGTCGCCCGCCGACGCAGGACAAATCACCGCACCGCGCGCGAAAATATCGCGGCGCTCGTCGATGAGGGAAGTTTCGTCGAATACGGCTCGCTGGCGATTGCGGCGCAAGCGGCGCGGCGGTCGCAGGAAGATCTCATCCGCAACACGCCCGGCGACGGCGTTGTTGTTGGCCTTGCGACCGTCAATGGCGGCGCGTTCGAGGCCGAGCGTGCGCGCTGCATGGTGGTTGCGTACGACTATACCGTGCTCGCCGGCACGCAGGGCCAGCGCAACCACAAGAAGCAGGATCGGCTTTTTGCGCTCGCGGAGAAGCAGCGTCTGCCCGTGGTGCTCTTCGCGGAGGGCGGCGGAGGACGACCGGGCGACACCGAGGGCCTTGGCGTCACCGGTCTCGACGTTCCGACCTTCGCGCAATTCGCAAAGCTCAGCGGCGGCGCCCCGCTGATCGGCGTCGTCGCCGGGCGATGTTTTGCCGGCAATGCCGCGCTCCTTGGCTGTTGCGACGTCGTGATCGCGACCAAAGACGCGAATATCGGCATGGGAGGCCCGGCGATGATCGAGGGCGGCGGGCTTGGCGTGTTCCGACCCGAGGAGGTTGGCCCCACGAGCGTCCAGGCGCCGAACGGCGTCATCGACGTGCTGGTCGGCGACGAGATCGAGGCTGTCGCCGCGGCGAAGAAATATCTCTCCTACTTTCAGGGGCGCGTGAACGCATGGACGGCGCCCGATCAGAGACTTCTGCGTCAAGCGATTCCGGAGAACCGGCTGCGGGTCTATGACATCCGCACCGTTGTTCATGCGCTGGTCGATGAAGGGTCCGTGCTCGAATTGCGCGAGCCCTTCGGAGTTGGCGTCGTGACCGCGCTGGCGCGAATCGAGGGTCGACCGTTCGGGATTCTCGCCAACAATCCGAAGCACCTCGGCGGCGCAATCGATTTTGACGCCGCCGACAAGGCCGCGCGCTTCCTGCAGCTTTGCGACGCTTTCGATATTCCGATCGTCTCGCTCTGCGACACGCCGGGTTTCATGGTCGGACCGGAGGCGGAGAAGACGGCGCTGGTGCGTCACGTCTGCAGGATGTTCGTGACCGCCGCGAGCCTGAGCATTCCTTATTTCACCGTGGTCTTGCGCAAGGGGTATGGTCTCGGCGCGCAAGCCATGGCGGGGGGCGGCTTTCATGCCCAGTGTTTCACCGTGTCCTGGCCCACGGGCGAGTTCGGCGGCATGGGTCTGGAAGGCGCGGTGCGGCTCGGTTTCCGCAAGGAACTCGACGCTATCGAAGACTCCGCGGAGCGCGAGAATCTGTTCCGTTCGATGGTCGCCAAATATTATGAGACGGGAAAGGCGACGAACATCGCCGCGGTGCTTGAGATCGATCAGGTGATCGACCCTGTCGAGACGCGCCACTGGATTATCCGTGGGCTGGAATCGTGCCCGACCCCGGCGCCTCGCCAGACACGCAAGCGCCCCTTCGTGGACACTTGGTGAGGCCGGCGATGCAGGTCGAACTTTCGGACTTCGACCGCGATCTGCTCGGAGGCGCGCATGGCGGCGGCGCGGCCTTCGCCATGCGGCTTCTCACGCGGTTCGCGGAGGCGGTCGGCGCGCGCTAGATTCCTTGACATAGAGGCCGCGCATGTCGACGGCTGCCTTTATCTCGGTCGCGTGAGCCTCGACTTTGTCGAGCGCATCGTCGCGCTTGGCGGCAAGGTTCGGGTCCCCACCACCCTGAACGTCGGCTCGGTCGATCTCATCCACCCGGAGCTTTTTCAGGGAAGCGCGGAAACGCGCGAAGCGGGCGCGCGGCTGATGCGAGCCCATCTCACGCTTGGCTGCCTCCCGACCTTCACCTGCGCTCCCTACCAGACCCGATATCGCCCGCGTTTCGGCGCGCAGATCGCGTGGGGCGAATCCAACGCGATCGTCTTCGCCAATTCGGTGATTGGCGCACGCACCAATCGCTATGGCGACTTCATCGATCTCTGCTGCGCGATGACCGGTCGGGCGCCCGAATATGGGCTGCACCTTGCGGAGAACCGCCGAGCGGAGATTCTCGTCGAGATCGTCGCGACCCCACGAGGCTGGGATACGGAGCAGGTTGCGATCGCGGTCGGACACATTCTCGGGCGCCGCTGCGGGCGGCTGGTTCCTGCCATCGTTGGGCTTTCGGCCGAGACGACCGAGGACGATCTCAAGGCGCTCGGCGCGGCTGGCGGCGTCCTCGGGGGCTTTGGCGCTTTTCCATGCTGTCGGCCTGACCCCGGAGGCGGAGACCCTAGCCGCAGCCATGGGAGAAGGGGCGCCGGAGCGCGCGATCCGCCTCGATGCGGAAAGCTTGCGGGAAGCTGCGCGCTCTCTCTCGACCGCGCCCGATGGAGCGCCCGTTGCGGCGGTGTCGCTTGGGACGCCGCATTTCTCGATCGCGGAGTTCGCGCGGCTCATGCCGCTCCTTTATGGGGTCCGCGCAAAGGCTCCGCTATGGGTCAATTGCGGGCGCGAGACGCTTGCCGAGCTTGCTGCGAGAGGCTGGCGCGCGCGCCTTGATGAGGCGGGCGTAACGGTGGTCGCCGACACCTGCGTCTATGTCACGACGCTCATGAAGGTGAAGAGCGGCGTGGTCATGACCAATTCCGGCAAGTGCGCCTATTACGCGCCGGGCAACCTGGGCGCCGAGGTGGCCTACGGCTCGCTCGCCGAATGCGTGGCCTCGGCGCAGGCTGGAAAGGTCGTGCGGTTGTGAACGTCGTCGCCGAGACGCTCGTCCCGGGCGAGGCCGTCGGGGCGCCCCTGAAGCTTGAAGAACCTCTCAGCTTCTGGGGCGGCCTCGATCCGGCAAACGGGCTCATTATCGATCGTCGGCACCCGCAACACGGCGTTTGCGTCGCGGGCCGCGTGCTCATGATGTCCGCTGGCCGCGGCTCAAGCTCGGGCAGCGCCTCGCTTGCGGAAGCGATCCGCGTGGGCTTTGGACCCGCCGCGATCTTGCTCATGGAGCGCGACGCCATTGTCATTGTGGGCGCGATGGTCGCGGACGATCTTTACGGACGGAGTTGCCCCGTCGCGCTTGTGGCCGCGCGCCACTGGGATCGGCTTGCTCTCGCCGCCCGCCTTGCGATCGATGCGGCCGCGGAAGGGACGACGGTCGCCATCGGGACTTGAGTGCGGGCGCTGGACACGCGTCGCGTCTGCCTGGCCCGGTCCCTGGCCGCGCTGGGCCTCGCTTCGCTCCGGCCGATAGCTGCCCTGCCTGTGCGCGGTCGCGCGCGGGTCGCGCTCCGGACGCTGGCCTTCGGCCTTACGGACGACCACCTGTTTGGGGCCGAGCGCCGCCCGACGGTCGATCTTCGGCAGTTCGAGCCGAGTGAGCCGTTCGATGGCGCGCAGAAGGTCCCGCTCGCCAGAATCGCATAAGGACACTGCGCTCCCGGAATTGCCGGCGCGCGCGGTGCGGCCGATGCGGTGGACATAAGCCTCGGCGACCTCCGGAAGCTCGTAGTTGACGACATGCGTGACGCCGTCAATGTCGATGCCGCGCGCGGCGATGTCGGTCGCGACAAGCGCCCGCGTCGAGCCGGCTCGGAAGGCGCTCAAGGTCCGTTCGCGTTGGCCTTGGCTCTTGTTGCCATGGATTGCGGCGGCGTCCACGCCAGCTTCGCCGAGCGTCTTGGCGACCCGGTCCGCGCCGCGCTTGGTGCGCGTGAAGACGATCACGCGGGACATAGCGGCGTCGCCAAAAAGTTCGACGAGCATGTCCGGCTTTCTTCCCCCATCGATCAACACGACGCTCTGCTCGACGCGGTCCGCGGTTCGCGCAACGGGGGTGACCGCGACTTCGACCGGATTTCGCAGGAGCTCGTTCGCGAGCGCGCGGATGTCGCGCGGCATTGTCGCGGAGAAAAACAGGTTCTGACGCGCCTTCGGCAACTCGCCGACGATCCGTCGGATCGGCTTGACGAATCCGAGATCGAGCATCTGGTCGACCTCGTCGAGGACGAGGAATTCCACATTGCGCAAATTCGCGACCCGCGCGTCGATGTGGTCGAGCAGCCTCCCAGGGGTGGCGACGAGCACGTCGAGACCTCCCTGGATCGCGCGGATCTGCGCGCCATGAGGGACGCCCCCGAAGATGACCGCCACTTTCAGAGGCAACATCTTTCCGAGATCGCGGAAAGTCTGCGCGATCTGGCTCGCCAGTTCCCTCGTCGGGCAGAGGATCAGCGCGCGGGTTCCGCCCCGCGGCGCGGGCCGGCGGTCGGTCGCGATCCTCTGCAGGATCGGCAGGGCGAAGGCGGCTGTCTTGCCGGTTCCGGTCTGGGCGACGCCGACAAGGTCGCGTCCTGTCATGAGTGGAGGTATGGCCTGAGCTTGGATGGGCGTCGGGCGCACGAAACCGAGTTCGGCCAGGGCCGAATTGAGGGGCGCGGCAAGGCCGAACCCATGAAAATCGTTCAAAATCAGAGATCTTTCATGTAACCGTCACGGCGCATTTTGCGCGGTCGTGGCGGCGATGTTTGGGAACGCCCCGCGTGTCCGGGCGTCGAGGGCGGTTGGTCGAGAACGGCGGCGGTGGGTGTTGAACCCCTTACGCGGCCAGCGCGCTCGATGGCCGACGCCAAACGTCGACGGCGCTCATGTGGAGGAAACGCCGCCGAAAGTCAACCTCGTTCGCATGAAGGCTACTCGCTGCCGCCCCTGTACTGCGAGCTGGCGGGGGACTGGGACTTAGGCGCTGACCGCGAGGTAGCCGTGGAAACGCTGCCTTAACTCCGTCTTCAAAAGCTTGCCGGTCGCCGTATGCGGCAGACTATCGACGAAGGCGACGTCGTCGGGTAGCTGCCATTTCGGCAGGCGTTCGGCGAGGAAAGCGATGATCGCTTCTTTCGCCGGCTTGCGTCCTTCGCGCGGCTGGACGATGAGCAGCGGGCGCTCCTGCCAGACCGGATGCGCGATGGCGATGACGGCCGCCTCGAAAACGTCGGGGTGGAGAAGAGCAAGGTTTTCGATCTCGATCGACGAGATCCATTCGCCCCCTGATTTGATAACGTCCTTCAGACGGTCGGTCAGTTGCACATAGCCGTCGGAATTGATCGTCCCGACGTCGCCTGTGCCGAACCATCCGTCCTCGTCGACAACCGTTCCGCCTTCGCCCTTGAAGTATCCGGAGATCACCCAATTCCCGCGAACTTTTAGTTCTCCCACGGACTCGCCGTCGTGTGGGGCCTCCTTTCCGTCGCGCCCGACGATTTTGAGCTCGATGCCGAACACCTGCCGCCCTTGCGTCGACTGCATCGCCGCAAGTTCGTTCGCAGGCGCGCCATCATGCCTGGCGAGGGGCGCGGCGGTCGTCGCGAGCGGGCTCGTCTCCGTCATGCCCCAGGCCTGAACGACGCGGACGCCGATGAGGTCCCGGAACTTGTCGATCGTCGCGCGCGGCACCGCAGCGCCGCCGGACACAACTATTTCGAGCCGGAGTTTTCCAAGGTCGAGCCGCTCGCGGTTCGCATCCGCCCAGCTGAGATAATTGAGCCAGATTGTCGGTATGCCGAAGGCCTTGGTGCACTGCTCCTGCTCAAGGAGAAGATGGATGCTTTCGGGATCGAGCTTAGGTCCGGGCAGCACGAGTTTGGCGCCGCACATGGCGGCGGAGAAGGGAAAGACTCCAGGCGTTGGCGTGAAAGAGCGGCACGATCGTCAGGATTGAATCGCGCGCCTGAAGGCCGAGCGCATCCGCTGCGCAGGCGGCGAAGGCATGCAACACCGTTGATCGATGGCTGTAGAGCACGCCTTTGGGGTTGCCGGTCGTGCCGGACGTGTAGCAAAGCGTTGACGCCGTGTTCTCGTCGAAGCTAGGCCACAGATAGTCCGGCGAGGCGCTGCCAAGCAGGTCTTCATAGCAAAGCGGCTGAACGGATCGCATGTCCGGCAGCGCGTCGCGCTCGCAAAGCGCGATCCAGCCGCGAACAAGCGGGAGCTTTGGCGCAAGCGAGTTCGACGAGTGGCGCGAAAACCGGGTCGAACAAGACATAAGCGTCTTCGGCATGGTGCATGATGTATTGAATCTGCTCGGGAAAGAGCCTCGGATTGACCGTGTGCAAGACCCGCCCCGATCCAGTCACGCCGTAATAGGCCTCGAGGTGTCGGTAGCCGTTCCAAGCGAGTGTCGCGACCCGTTCCCCGTGCTTTGACCCTAGGGCGTCGAGCGCGTTGGCGAGCCGCTTCGCCCGCGCGACGACGTCTCGATAATTCGAACGATGGAAAGCCCCGCTCGGATCCCGCGAGACGATCTCACGATCGCCGTGCCATACCGAGACATAGTGGGCGAGGTCCGAAATCAGCAGCGGACGCTGTTGCATCAGCCCAAGCATGCCATCCTCCCATCGGCCCTCTGTCAGGCTGCTTCGGCGCGGAAAACGCCCGAAGACGGGGCCTAGCGCCATATTATCGAGGGCGGCTCAGTTCGCAACATCGGAGCCACGCGGCCGAAAGCCGACTGGACATCGGCGCTGTTCGGTTGAGAATGCGAGCGAATCAGACGCCTCGTCAGAGGGGACGTCTTCGTCGGGCGGGAGGACGAGCGATGCCGCGCAAGGACATCGTTGAAGGCTTAAAAAAATACGTCGATCCGTTCCGCGTGACGAAGGGCAAAGCGTTCCGGCTCAAGGATTACGATCCCGGCGACACCCTTGGGCTCAAGATGGACAAGAAAGAAGCGGCGGAACTGCTACAGCGTGGGTCTGAGTGGCTGGCGATGGAGCAGGACGTGCTCTACGCTCAGGATTCGTGGTCGGTGCTTATCGTCTTTCAGGCGATGGACGCCGCGGGGAAGGACAGCACCATCAAGCACGTCATGGGGCGAGTAAATCCGCAAGGATGCGATGTCCACTCTTTCAAGCAGCCTTCGGACGAGGATCTCTCCCACGACTTTCTGTGGCGCTATTCACGGCATGCGCCGGAACGCGGCCGGATCGGGATATTCAACCGGTCCTATTACGAAGAGGTTCTCGTCGTCCGGGTCCATCAGGAGTTGCTGACGCCGCAGAAAATCCCCTCCCAGCTCGCTGGAAAGTCTCTGTGGGACGAACGGCTCGCGGACATCGCTCGTTTCGAGGACTATTTGACGCGGCAGGGCGTGATCGTACTCAAGTTCTACCTCAACCTGTCGCGCAAGGAGCAGAAGAAGCGGTTCCTCGAGAGGCTGGACAATCCCGACAAGAACTGGAAGTTCTCGGCCGCCGACGTGCGCGAGCGCGGTTATTGGGACGACTACATGCACGCATATGAAGAGGCGATCCGCGCGACGGCCTCGAAGGGCGCGCCATGGTATGTGGTCCCTGCCGACAACAAATGGTTCACGCGCCTGATCGTCGCGGCCGCGATCGTCGAAGCGGTCGATAAGCTCGACCTTGCTTATCCAAAAGTCTCCGCCGACGAGAGGAAGGCGCTCTCCGCCGCCCGCGATCTGCTGGTCGCCGAGCCATGATCCTGGCGAGGCCCGACGTGGCGCGAGGACAGCCATGGCGCGAAGGTTAACATGGAGACCTTGATCGTCGTTTTCGGCGGAGTGGGCCTCTTTCTGCTCGGCATGACCGTCATGACCGATGGCCTCAAGGCGATGGCCGGCTCAGCGCTGCGCACAGTATTGGGCAAGGCCGCCGCGACGCCGCTATCGGGCGCATTCTGGGGCGCGATCGTGACCCTGCTCGTGCAGTCGTCGAGCGCCACGACGATGACGACGATCGGCCTCGTCAGCGCCGGCCTCCTGACCTTTCCGCAAGGCCTTGGTCTCGTCTTTGGCGCGAATGTCGGCACGACCGGCACCGGCTGGCTCGTCGCGCTGATCGGTCTCAGAGTTTCCCTCTCATCCTATGCCCTGCCGATGATCTTCATCGGCGCGCTGACGAAGCTGCTCGGCGGCGGGCGCATCGCGGCGGCCGGCGGAGCGCTCGCCGGTTTCGCGCTGGTCCTCTACGGCCTAACGACGCTTCAGCAAGGCATGGGCGGGTTGGCGGAGAGCCTTCATCCCTCCGACCTGCCGGCGGTGCTCGGCGCGCCGGGAGTTGGGTGGATTGTTGGTTGGATCGGACTCTTAAAGCTCGTCGTCGTAGGTCTCGCGATGACAGCGGTCATGCAATCGTCGACCGCCGCCATAGCGGTGACGCTGGCCGCCTATGCCGCGGGCGCGATTGACCTGAGCCAGGGTTGCGCGCTGATCATCGGACAGAACATAGGCACGGCTACCAGTTCGGCGATGGCCGCGATTGGGGCCAGCGCGACCGCCAAGCGATTGGCGCTGGCCTATATCCTGTTCAAGCTGATCGCCGCGGTGATCGCCCTTGCGGCCTTTCCCTTTACGATGCCGCTCATGCAGCGCTGGCTGAACGCGGCGGACGGCCTGACGCTGCTCGCCGCCTATCACACGGCTTACAACGTTGTCGGCGTTGCGGTGCTTCTGCCGGCTGTCGATTGGTTCACCCGCCTCGTGGAGCGTCTGCTTCCTGAAAAGGAATCGTCACTCAAGCGCGGCCTGGATCCGGCCGCGCTCGTCAATCCTGTGGTTGCGGTCGAAGCCGTCCGCCGCACGCTCGCGAATGTGCTGGAGGCTCTATGCATCCCTATTGCGGCTTCGGCCTCGCGCGACGGCGCGAAAAGCGTCGTAGACCTTGACGCGGCTCGCGGCGCCCTCGCGGAAGCGCGCGACTTTCTCTCGGAGCTGAAAACGCCGCCCGAGACCGACGAGGAACGCCAGCGGCTGACGAGCATGCTCCATGCGCTCGAACACGCCTCCAGCCTCAGCGAAATCCTTGCGGAAGGCGGGGCTCCCGACGCTGCGAAGGGAGGGGCAGACGATTTGCGCGCGGCCCAATTGTGCAAGTCGGCCGCGCGCTGGGCGCAAACCGTCGCGGAATTGATCACCGGCGAATCTGCGCTCAGCGAGCGCGCTGAGCCGATCGGCTGGCGCCCATCGCCTGAGGCCGAGGCTGCCTTACGCGAACTCGAGAATGCGGCAAAAGCCCTTGACGCCCTGCAGGGCCCGCATCGCGCCGCGACGCTCGCGGCGGTCGCTCCTGGTCAAATCACAGCGGTCGAGGCCTTCGCTCGGGTCGAAGCCGTGCGCAGGTCGGATCAGATCGCCCATCACATATGGCGCTCGGCCGCCCATCTGCTTGGTCAAGGCATATGAGCTCGCCGGATAGGCGCGGAGACTGGCCATGACGGTTGAAGCGAACGCCACCGCGAAAGAGGCCCCGCCATGGCATTCGATTTCGGTGGAGGAGGCGGGAGAGCGGCTGAAGACCGATCCCGATAACGGGCTTGACGCCGCTGAGGCGTCGGCGCGTCTCAAGACTTATGGCCCGAATAGGTTGCCCGAGGGCAAAAAGCGAGGGCCTTTCGTCCGTTTCCTGCTGCAGTTCAACAATATTTTGATCTACGTCCTGCTGGCGGCCGGTTTCGTCAAGCTGATGCTGAGCCTTTGGCTTGACGCCTCGATCATCTTCGCTGTCGTCATTCTCAATTCCCTTCTTGGGTTCATCCAGGAGGGCAGGGCGGAAAAGGCGCTCGATTCCATCCGCAACATGCTTTCGGCGGAAGCGCGCACGGTGCGTGGCGGCGAGACGCGGATGCTGCCCGCCGAAGACCTCGTGCCAGGAGACGTCGTGCTCCTCGAGTTCGGAGACAAGATTCCGGCCGATCTCAGAACTTGTCGAAGCCAAAAACCTGCGCACCGAGGAGGCGGCGCTCACGGGCGAGTCCGTGCCCGCCGAAAAGACGACGAACCCTGTCGCGGTCAAGGCCACGGTCGGCGACCGCGTCAACATGGCTTTCTCGGGCACCATGGTCGTGTCCGGCCGTGCGACCGGCCTCGTCGTGGCGACCGGCTCGGCTACGGAGCTTGGCCGCATCAATCAGATGCTTGCGGACGTAAGTCCGCTCGAAACCCCGCTCCTGAGGCAGATCAAGAAGTTCGGCTATGTCATCACGGCCGCCATCGTCATCATCAGCGTACTCCTATTTTCCTGGGGGCATTGGCTCGGCCACATGACCTTCGTCGAGCTCTTCCAGGCGGTGGTCGGCATCACGGTGTCGCTCATCCCGGAAGGGCTGCCGGCGCTCATCACGATCACGCTCGCCATCGGCGTTCAGAGAATGGCGAAGCGCAACGCCATCGTCCGGCGGCTGCCGGCGGTTGAGACGCTGGGTTCCGTCTCCCGTATCTGTTCCGACAAAACCGGCACCCTTACGCTGATGGAGATGATGGTCACATCGATCGTCACCGCGAAATCGGCATTCGACGCAACAGGCGCCGGATACGCCCCTGAAGGCGAGGTGCGCCGCGAGGGGACAAAGGTCGGCAAGGAGCCGGTGCTCGAACTCATGGGTCGCGTGTCGATGCTTTGCAACGACGCGGAGCTCTTTCAAGCCGAGGGCAAGTGGAAGGTCGAGGGCGATCCGACGGAGGGCGCGCTCTATCCCTTCGCGACCAAGCTCGGCATGGACCGCGCGGCGGAACTTGCGGCCGCGCCGCGCATCGACGCCATACCGTTCGAATCCGAGCACAAGTTCATGGCGACGCTCAATCGCCCGGTGAGCGGCGAGGAGATCCTGCTTGTCAAGGGCGCCCCCGAGGTCATTCTCGACCACTGCGACCGGCAGCAGAGAGCGGACGGGAATACCGCCCCTCTGGATCGCGATCTTTTCGCGCGCGAAGGGGATCGGCTAGCCGCACAGGGCGAGCGCGTGCTCGGTCTCGCCTGGTTGCCGTCCCCCGGCCTTCAGGCCGGGACCCTCAAGGCGGCCGACCTCCCGAAGTCGCTCGTGCTGCTGGGCCTCGTGGGCCTCATCGACCCGCCGCGCAAGGAAGCGATCGCGGCGGTGAAGGAATGCCACGACGGCGGCGTCCGCGTGACGATGATTACCGGCGACCATAAGATCACGGCCGCGGCGGTCGCCAAGATGCTCGACATCGGCGACGGCAAGACGGCGGTGGCAGGAACGGAAATCGAAGAGATGAACGACGCCGCCTTGCAGGAGTGTGTGGCGAAGGTCGACGTTTTCGCGCGCGCGAGTCCGGAGCACAAGCTCAGGCTCGTGAAGGCGATCCAGGCCAACAGGCAGGTTGTCGCCATGACCGGCGACGGTGTCAATGACGCCCCGGCGCTAAAGAAGGCCGACATCGGCGTCGCGATGGGAATCAAGGGGACCGAGGTCACGAAAGAGGCGGCCGGGATGATTTTGGCCGACGACAATTTTGCCTCGATCTCGGCGGCGGTGAAGGAAGGCCGCACGGTCTACAACAACATCGAGAAGGCGCTGCTCTTTTTGCTGCCGACCAACATCGCCCAGGGCGCGGTCATCGCCATC
Source organism: uncultured Alphaproteobacteria bacterium (assembly GCA_963824465.1). Taxonomy (GTDB): domain Bacteria; phylum Pseudomonadota; class Alphaproteobacteria; order Rhizobiales; family Beijerinckiaceae; genus Roseiarcus. The sequence continues at coordinate 39,506 of CAWGPL010000009.1, read as the reverse complement.
GCAATCCTCTTTGCGTTCACGCTGCCGATCACCGCCCCGCAGGTCCTATGGGTCAACATGGTGACCTCAGTCGCGCTCGGTCTCGTGATTTCGTTCGAGCCGCACGAGGACGATGTGATGCGCCGCCCGCCGCGCGCGATCGACCGGCCCATTGTCACCGGCTTCGGAATCTGGCGCATTCTCTTTGTCGGAGCCGCTCTCGTTGTCTACACGCTCTGGGCCTTCGCGCGGCTGAAGTCGGAGGGAGCCTCAGATGGCTTGGCGCGAACCGCGGCGGTCAATGCGATCACGCTCGGGCAAGTCTTCTACCTTCTCAACTCCCGCCATCTGATCGACTTGTCGCTCTCGCCGCACGCGCATCGCGGCAATCCCTATCTGTGGTACGGGATCGGCGCGGTGATCGTGCTCCAGCTTCTCTTCACTTACGCGCCCCCATTCCACGTGATCTTCGGCAACGAGCCCCTTCCGCTGCATGACTGGCCATGGCTGATTGCGGGCGGCGTGGTGTTCTTCCTCGCGGTCGAGATCGAGAAGTTTGTCATCCGTTCGGTGCCGGCGCTGAGGAACGCGGCGACGCATTTGGGAGACGCGCGCGCCTTCACCGATGCCCGCCCGGCAGGCGGCTGATCGGTTCTCAAGCGAATCAGTGGCGTTCGGCCGCTGGCGTTGCTATGGGCCTTCCGGCTCATACATCAGGGAGGAACGCGGGCGATGAATTTTTCGGGCGTGGCGGCGATCGTGACGGGCGGCGGCTCGGGGCTTGGGCGAGCGACTGCGACGGCGCTTGCGGCCAAGGGCGCGAAGGTGACCGTTGTCGATCTCAATCCGGCCGCGGCAGAGGAGGCCGCCAAGGCGCTTGGCGGAATCGCGGCCATCGCTGATGTCGCAGACGACGCCTCCGCTCGCGCCGCCATCGCCAAGGCGGAAGCAGCGCACGGTCCGGCGCGCGTCCTTGTAAACTGCGCCGGCATCGGGACGCCGGTCCGCATCGTCGGCAAGGAGGGGGAACCGGCGCCGCTAGCGCGATTTCGAGAAGGTGATCCGCGTCAATCTCGTGGGAACCTTCAACATGATCCGGCTGGTCGCGGCGGGAGCGGCCAAGCTCGAGCCGATCGAGGGCGAGCGCGGCGCCATCGTCTCGACGGCCTCCGTCGCGGCTTTCGAGGGCCAGATCGGACAGGCGGCCTATTCGGCCTCCAAGGGCGGCGTCCACGCCATGACCCTGCCGATCGCCCGCGAATTGGCGCGCCTTGGCATTCGCGTCAACACCATCGCGCCCGGCATCTTCATGACCCCCATGCTGGGGGGGTTGCGCGAAGACTTCCAGGCTTCGCTCGCCGCCTCCGTGCCGTTCCCGGCGCGACTGGGCGCTCCGGCCGAATATGCGGCGCTCGCGGTCCATATCATCGAGAACGGCTATATCAACGGCGAGACGATCCGCATCGACGGCGCGCTCCGCATGGCCCCGCGCTGACGCGCGAACAGGGAGGAAACCCATGGCCGGAAGGCTTCAGGGCAAGGTCGCGCTGATCACCGGCGCGGCCTCAGGGATTGGCCGCGCCTGCGTCGCCCTCTTTCATGCCGAGGGGGCGAAGGTCGCGGCGGCAGACGTGAACGAGAAGGGCCTCGCGGAGCTTGGCGACGCCGATCTCAAGCTGAAACTCGACGTCACGGACGAGGCGCGCTGGAAGGCGGTCGTCGATGAGGTCGTGGCGAAGCTCGGCCGCCTCGACATTCTGGTCAACAGCGCCGGCATCGGGGTCAAGGGCAACATCGAGGACTCGACGCTCGCCGACTGGCGAAAAGTCAACGCGGTCAATGTCGAGGGCACCTTTCTCGGCTGCCGCGAGGCGGTGCGCGCGATGAAGGGCGAGGGCGGCGGCTCGATCGTCAACCTCTCCTCGGTCGCCGGCATTATTGGCGACGCCAACACCCTCGCCTATTGCGCGAGCAAGGGAGCGGTGCGGCTTCTCACCAAATCCGCAGCGCTCCATTGCGGGCGGCGCGGCTACAACATTCGCATCAACTCCGTCCATCCTTCCTTCGCCGACACCGCCATGGTGCAGGAGCTGATCGCCAGCACCAGAAACCCGGACAAAACCCGCGAGGGCCTGTCGCGCGCCTCCGCCCTCGGGCGGCTCGGCAAGGCGGAGGAAGTCGCCAACGCCATCCTCTATCTCGCGAGCGACGAATCCTCGTTCACGACGGGAGCGGAGATCGTGGTCGACGGCGGCCTCACCGCCCAGTGAAATCAGGCTTTTCCGCGCGACTTCCGCCGAAACGTCGCGCGGGAATCAATCTTTTCAATCGCTTGCGGAGGAGATAACCGCCGCACCGTAATTTTGCGCGGTTGCGAGCGGGGGCGCGGCGGCTTCGAGCGCAAGCGGCGGCGGCGTCTCGCGGCCCAACGTCGTCTGGGCCGTAGCCGGGGCGAAGCCATGGTAGCGATCGAGTTCGCGCACAATTTTCACGACGCGATCCACGGCTTTCAGATTACCGCCCGACATCGAGCTATAGGAGACGAGCAGCGCCTCGCTGAGGCGGCGAGCCTGAAGCTCCAGAAATTCAGGTCCGGCCAGCCGCTCGCGGCGCGCCAGCGCTTCCGCGATGATTTCTCGAACGCGCCGCTCGGAGAGTCTCTGACGCAGCGCAATCTCGCGAACGGATTCGCCGCTCGCGAGATGCTCGACGATCCTGAGTTCGCGGATCGCCATTTGCCTGCGCGACCGCCGCCTGCGCTGCGGGGCCTTCGCTTCGTCTCCAGTGTCCGTCATGCGCGTCTCCATTTTCTGACCTTCTGACGGATTATAGGTGATATTTCTGATTATAGGAAGTAATTGCTGTTAAGATATTTGCAGCTCACCGGGCGGTCGAGTGTCCCTCAATCCCTTGAGGCGTACCGTGGCCAGCATGGTGCGCTGAGGCGGTGGCCTCGCCCCCTCCCCCGTCCTTCGGACGGTCCTCTCCCCGCCGCCTTGCGGCATGGGAGGATGGGCTGCGGCGCCGGCTTCGAATTCCTCCCACGCGAAGCGGGGAAGGGGACCCTGCGAAGCAGGGTGGAGGGGGCGCGGAGCGCCAGATTCCCTCAGATAACCGCACGCTCACATCGAGACGAGAACGACGCAGGCACGGACTTCAGCAGGAGGGCGCCGAAGACGCCTGTCTCAAGCTACCGCGGGGTCGCGACGACGCAAAGCCATCAACCCCAGGCCGCCAAAGCCCAAGAGCATCGACGCCCAGGTCGCCGGTTCGGGCGTGGCTAACGGAAAGGTCGCAGTCCAATATCCAGCCGTTGGATAACCGGCGAAGGGATTTCCACCGTTCAGCGCGTTGAATTGATCGGCAACCGCGTTGGCGACAGGATTGTCGACGGTAATCGACAGAAACGTCGTCGCGTTGTTGATGTCCGTCCCGGCGAAAGCGATCACGGCCAGGCCCTGATTGGCGTCGTGATAAACAAACGCGCCGGTTGTCGGATCCACATAGGCGGAAAAGTCGAAGCCGATGCTGCTCGTCACGGCCGTGTCGAAGCTCAGTTCGGGATAAAAGAGCTGGATATCGGTGATGTCGAACTGCGGAATCACGCCATTGAGAACGTCGCTCAGGGGAGCTTCGAAGGTGGCCGACGATGGCGCGGAAACATGCGGGCCATAGCCCTCGGCGGTCGTCGTCCAGCTATAAGTGACCATCGGCGCGGCACGCCCCGGCGAAGCGAGGAGGATGATAGGCAGCGCGGTCAGTGCGACGCAAGTCTTTGGAAAAGGCATGTCGTCTTCCCTCCAACGGGCGCAGAAGCGCGGTAACCTGTCGGTAGTTCAGCCGGTTTTGCTCAAGGCAGCTTTTGCTGCCGGGATTTCAACACGTCCGCTCAATCCAAACAACCGAAATCGAGAAAACCTCGATTGATTGCGTCGCTGGGGACGAAACACGACTTTGCCGACACAATCGTGACAAAGCGCCGGAGCCGCCTCACAGGACGATTTCTTCGTGGGTAACCAGCCAGCAGGCGCGGGTTGCGCGGCGTTTGGGTAGGACGGGGACGAGATCCTTGAAGCGGCGGGCGATGAAATCATCCGCGACGCCGAGCGGGAAGGCTGGTCGAGCCCCCTTTATCCCCCGAGCCCCTCTGCCCGCGCCTCCGTCGCAGACGGCCAGAACCAGGGGGCGAGAACGACGGCGGCTCCCATTCCCAAAAATTGCGCAACGATGAAGCCCGGCACGCCGCCCGGCGCAATGCCTGCGAACGTGTCCGAAAGCGCGCGGGCGATGGTCACCGCGGGATTGGCGAAGGAGGTCGAGGCCGTGAACCAATAGGCGGCCGTGATGTAGAGGCCCACCGCATAGGGAACGGCCTGGGGGGCGCGCGCGACGCAGCCAAAAATCGTCAGGAGCAGGCCGAAGGTCGCGACAGCTTCCGCCAGCCATTGCGAGCCGCCTGTGCGCACTGTTGAAGACAGCTCAAAGAGGGGCAGGGCGAACATGGCGTGAGCCGCCAGGACGCCGACGAAGCCGCCGAAAATCTGGGCGCAAATGAAGGGCGCGAGATCGCGCGTGGGAAGATCGCGGCGCAACGTCATGGCGAGACTGACGGCGGGGTTCATATGCGCCCCGGACACCGGTGCGAAGATCAGGATTAGAACGGCGAGGATCGCCCCAGTCGGAAGGGTGTTGCACAGCAGCGCAAGCGCGGCGTTTCCGCCGGCAAGCTTCTGCGCCATGATCCCGGAGCCGACGACCGTCGCCAGCAGAAAGGCCGTGCCCAGCCCCTCGGCGGCAACGCGTTTGACGAGCGATGCTTGCATGCGGCGGCCTCGTGATTTTTGCGGTCGCTGGTCGGTCGCGGGCCGCCTATCGCGGGGGGCGTGCGACCACTTCGCCGTCCTCCTTGACGAAGCGGCCTATGTCCGGGTTCGGAAGGATGTCGAGCACCGTTTCCGAAGGACGGCACAGCTTGACGCCCTTCGGCGTCACGACGATCGGGCGGTTGATAAGGATCGGGTGCGCCATCATGAAGTCGAGAAGCTGATCGTCGGTCCATTTCGGATCGTCGAGGCCGAGTTCGTCGTAGGGCGCGCCCTTCCGCCGAAGGAGCGCGCGCACCGGAACACCCATCGCCGCGACCAGCTCTTTCAGGCGTTCGCGCGTGGGCGGGTTCTTGAGATATTCGATGACGGCGGGCTCGACGCCGCTCTGCCGGATCATCGCCAGCACATTGCGCGACGTGCCGCAGCCGGGGTTGTGATAGATGGTCGCGGTCATGCGGCGGCTCCGCTCATGATTGCTTTTGTATCGCTGATAGCGTCGCGCCTTCCATCCGCCCGATCTCGCGAAGCTTTGCGCCCAACGCCATCTTGTCGAGGCTCCGGATGGGCAGGTTGGCGAAGATCGAGATGCGGTTCCTGAGATAACGGAAGGCGGTGACGAAGGCCCGTTCCTTCTCGATGTCCGTTCCTTCGACCGCGGCAGGGTCCTCGATTCCCCAATGCGCGGTCATTGGCTGCCCTGGCCAGACTGGGCAGGCCTCGCCGGCCGCGCTGTCGCAAACCGTGAAGACGAAATCCATTCGCGGCGCACCGGGCGTGGCGAATTCATCCCAACTTTTCGAACGAAAGCCGTCCGCGGGATAATTGTAGGACGCAAGCACCTTGAGGGCGAAGGGGTTGATGCTCCGTTTCGGGTGGCTGCCTGCCGAAAAGGCGGCGAACCGTCCCGCGCCGTCCTTGCGCAGGATGCTTTCGGCCAAGATCGATCGGGCCGAATTTCCTGTGCAAAGAAACAGCACGTTGAAGGCGTGGTCAGTCACAGGCGGACTCCGCGGGCGCGCAACACGGGACCAGATCGTCGATCAGCGGCGCGCAAATCTCCGGCCGGCCTTCGCAGCAGTCTCTGACAAGGAAGGTGACCAGCGCGCGGAAGCGAGCGAGATCGGCGCGATAGAGAATCGACCGACTCCGCCGCTCTCCCGCGACGAGCCCGCAGCGCGAGAGAACGCTCAGATGAGCGGACATCGTGTTTTGCGGCGCCCCGACGAGACGGGCCAGTTCGCCGGCCGGCACGCCCTCCGGCTCACGCCGCACGAGCGTCCGGAATGTCTCGAGCCGCGTAGGCTGCGCCAGAGCGGCGAGCGCGGCGATGGCTTCCAATGATTCCATATATCCAGAGTTATAGATATATTGTGAGGACTGCAAGATCCATTTTCCGCCAGGGCGCGGCGCAGGGGCCGTCCGCGGCGCTACAAGAAGATCCCTTTGTCCCTCGCCACCGCTTCCGCCAAAAACTCGGCCACCGCGCGGATGCGGCCGAGCCCTCGCGTGTCCTCGTGGGTGACGAGCCAATAGGCGCGGGTTGCGCGCCGTTCGGGCAGGACGGGGACGAGATCCTTGAAGCGCCGGGCGATGAAATCATGCGCGACGCCAAGGCCAATCCCCGATCGCAGGGCTTCGAGCTGCGTCACGGCGCTCGTGCATTCGAAATGGGTCGGCGCGCCGTCGTAGAGTTCGCGAACATAGCCGAGCGCGTCGGAAAAGATGTGCTCCTCGACATAGCCGATGAGGCTATGGCGCCGGAGATCCTGGACATTGGCGGGCGCGCCGCAACGCTTGAGATAGGCGGCGGTCGCATAGATGCCGAGCGTATATTCGGTGAGCTTTCGCGCCACGAAACGGCCCGCTTCCGGCTTGTCGAGGCCGACCACGACATCGACTTCGCGGCGGGCAAGGGGCGTGAGCTGCGGCAGGGGCAGCAATTGGAGACGCACGCCCGGATGGCGCTCGGTGAAGTCGCGGAGCGCATGCGTGAGGTAATAGGTCGAAAAGCCGTCCGGCGCGCCGATGCGAACGTCGCCGACGAGTTCGAGGTCGAGGCCTGACATCTCGCCCTGCGCATGCAGGAAGGCGCTCTCCATCTGCTCGGCGGCGTGCAGGAATTTTTCCCCGGCGCTCGTGAGTTTGGCGCCGGTCGTCAGCCGGTCAAACAGTTTTGCCCCGAGCGCCGCTTCGAGCGCGGCGATGCGGCGGCTGACCGTCGCATGATCGAGCTTCAGCCGCTTCGCCGCGGCGACGAATTGCCCCGCACGGGCGACGGCGAGAAAAACGCGGACGTTGTCCCAGTCCATGGAATGATCCCGGCCGCGCGAGATGAGTTCAGGACCTCAGCGAGCGCAGCAGAAAGTCGGCCACCTTCTCCATAAGGGGCGCGTCCACCCGGCCGATTTTTTCGGCGTGGCCGATTTCAATGGTCGCCAGTTTGCAGGGACGAATGACGGATGGCGCCGGCAGGCCAGCCTTCGTATAAGTCTTGCCCAAAGGAACGTCATCCGGCCACGGCCTGTTTTCTGCGCTCGTGATCATGGCGACCCAGAGCAGGCGCTCGTCCTCGCCGAGGCCCCCCTTGGATACGACCAAAGCAGGACGCCGCTGGCGGGTGGAACGATCGCTATAGGGAAAGGGCACGCGGACGATGTCGCCCTGCTCAAAGCCGGGCATAAGCCTTGCGGTCCGCGTCGCTGTCCCATTCTGTAAAGGCGCCGAAAGGGTCTTCAGCGCCGCGGTCTGACGCCTTCGTCAGAATGACCCTGCCGCCGTCGATCTCATAGGCGAGCTCATCGCCTTCCGCGAGCCGCAGGGCAGCGCGCACAGACTGCGGAATCGTCGTCTGCGCCTTGCTGGTCAATTTGCTCGTGATCATCGCGTCAATGTAAGGAAAATCCTTACCTCGTCAAGACCGACAGTAGGTCCCGCAGCGTATCCTAGCACATTTCCGCACAGCCGTTGCGCGATCTCCGCCATTGCTGTGCGCAAAACCGTGAGCCATAAAGGCGTCCAACGGCAGGCTCATCGCTGATCCGCATATTCGGGAAGGAGACGCTCCCCATGATTGAATACGGGCATTTCATCGGCGGCAAGAATGTCGCTGGCAAGTCGGGCCGCACGGCCGACGTCTTTCAGCCCATGGACGGCACGGTGCGCGCCCATGTCGCACTCGCCTCAAAGGCGGAAGTCCGCGCCGCGGTCGAAAACGCCAAGGCCGCGCAGCCGGCGTGGGCTGCGACCAATCCGCAGCGCCGCGCCCGTGTGCTCATGAAGTTTCTCGAGCTCATCGCTCGCGACAACGAAAAGCTCGCCGAGACCCTCGCCCGCGAGCACGGCAAGACGATCGCCGACGCCAAGGGCGACATTCAGCGCGGCGTCGAGGTGGTGGAGTTCGCCCTCGGCGTGCCCCATCTCATGAAGGGCGAATACACGGACGGCGCGGGCCCCGGCATCGACCTCTATTCGATGCGCCAGCCGCTCGGGGTCGTTGCGGGCATCACGCCGTTCAACTTCCCGGCGATGATCCCGCTCTGGAAGCTCGCGCCGGCCATTGCCTGCGGCAACGCCTTTATCCTGAAGCCCTCCGAGCGCGATCCCGGCGTGCCGATGGGCTTGGGTGAATTGTTTGTCGAAGCGGGCGGCCCTCCCGGCATCCTCAATGTCGTCAACGGCGACAAGGAAGCGGTGGACGCGATCCTCGACGATCCGGACATTCAGGCCATCGGCTTCGTCGGCTCGACGCCGATCGCCCATTACATCTATTCGCGCGGCACGGCGACGGGCAAGCGCGTGCAATGTTTTGGCGGGGCGAAGAACCATATGGTGGTGATGCCCGACGCCGACATGGACCAGACCGTCGATGCGCTGATCGGCGCGGGCTACGGTTCGGCCGGCGAGCGCTGCATGGCGATCTCGGTCGCGGTGCCGGTCGGCAAGAAGACGGCGGACGAACTGATGAAGCGCCTCATCCCGCGCGTCGAGTCGCTGAAGATCGGCCCCTCCACGGATTCCTCCGCCGATTACGGTCCGGTCGTCACCAAGGCGGCGCTGGAGAAGATCAAGGGCTATGTCGAGATCGGCGTCAAGGAAGGCGCGACGCTCGCGGTCGACGGGCGCGGCTTCAAGATGCAGGGCTACGAGAACGGCTTCTACATGGGCGGCTGTCTCTTCGACAACGTGACGAAGGACATGCGCATCTACAAGGAAGAAATCTTCGGCCCTGTACTTTCCGTCGTGCGCGCGCACGATTATTCCGAGGCGCTGGGGCTCTGCAACGACCACGAATACGGCAACGGCGTCGCCATCTTCACCCGCGACGGCGATTCCGCGCGCGACTTCGCGAGCAAGGTGAAGGTCGGCATGGTCGGCGTCAACGTGCCGATTCCCGTTCCGGTCGCCTACTACACCTTTGGCGGCTGGAAGCGCTCGGGCTTCGGCGACTTGAACCAGCATGGGCCGGATTCGATCCGCTTCTACACGCGCACCAAGACAGTAACCGCGCGCTGGCCCTCGGGCGTGAAGGAAGGGGCGGAGTTCTCGATCCCGACCATGAGCTGACGCTTTTGAGCGAGCGGCGCGGGCGCGCTATGCTTTACCCGCGCCGCGTCCCGCGGCGAAATGGCTCGCTTGAGGTCGCGCAATGACGACTGCGCTGAAAAGAATGACGGTCGAGGAGTTCCTTCCCTGGGCCGAGGGCAAGGAAGGCCGCTGGGAGTTGCACGACGGCGAGCCGGTGATGATGGCGCCGGAGCGGGCAATTCACGCCCGGACCAAAGCGAGAGCGTTCAGCGCATTGGATCGGGCTTTGCGCGTCGGCGGCTTGCCGTGTGAGGCTTTTCCGGATGGCATGACGGTTCGCGTTGACACGCAGACAGATTATGAGCCCGACGCTTCGGTGGTTTGTGGGTCAAAACCCCCCGCCGATGCGCTCGCGATCGACAATCCCATCATCGTCGTCGAAGTTCTTTCGCCGAGCACCGCCGCGCTCGACCACGGACGCAAGCTCAGCGGCTATTTCTCGCTGCCGACCGTCCAGCACTATCTCATTCTCGACCCCGATCGCCGCGTTGCGATCTGGCATAAGCGCGGGAGGGATGCGATCGAGACGCGCGTCTTGTCGGAGGGCTCGATGCGGCTTGACCCGCCGGGTCTCGATCTTGCGGTCGACGCGCTATTTCCGGCGCTGGGAGATTAGGCCGGTGCGCCGCCGTGAGCGCGCGGTTCCGTCAGAAGCGGATCAGCGGGACGCCGGGCCCATCGAAGCGGTTGTCGAGGACAGGCGTGCGGCCCTGCATCATGGTTCCCGCGATAGGCGTGGGCGGATTGAACGTGTCGAGAACGTAATTGTTCGGCGACGTGACCGCTGGTCCGGCGACGCCGCCCATGGTCAAGTAGGAATTGCCCTTGCGGACCGTGATTTGACGTCCCGAGTCCCGCGCGGGCTTGGCGGCTTTCGCATGATGACGATGGGCGCCGTCGTTGTCTGCGCGTCCGCGACCGAAGCCGCGCCGAGGGCCGCCGCGACCGTGAGAACGCCGGCGGCGCGGAACAAGCAAGTCATGCTGAAACCTCTCCCTTCGTCCGCCTGCGACGCGCCAGCGGTCTCAAGCGCGCCGGTCCGGACGCCGCCGCTGGCGGTCGGGCCGAATGCCCCCGGATATGGGACGCTCCCATGCCGCTTTCAACGCCGCGACGCAACCCGTCGCCCCGCCGCACCCCTCGAGAGTGAACATCCCGTGACCTTCGCCCTGACCTCCGATCACCTTGCCATCCGCGACATGGCCAAAGCGTTTGCCGACGAACGCATCGCCCCCCATGCGCTCGAATGGGACGAAACGGCGCATTTTCCGGCCGACGTTCTGCGTGAGGCCGCGGCGCTTGGGATGGCGACGATCTACGTCGGGGAGGAGAGCGGCGGCAGCGGCATGAGCCGGCTCGACGCGGCGCTGATTTTTGAGGCGCTCTCGACCGGCTGCCCGTGCGTCGCCTCGTTTCTATCAATTCACAATATGGTCGCGTGGGTAGTCGATCGATTCGGCTCAGACGACCTCAAGGCGCGCTATCTGCCGAAGCTCGCCACGATGGAGATGATCGCGAGCTATTGCCTGACCGAGCCGAGCGCAGGCTCGGACGCCGCGGCGCTCACCACCAAAGCCCGGCGCGACGGCGACGATTTCGTCCTCGACGGCGTCAAGCAATTCATTTCCGGCGCCGGCGCGAGCGACGTTTATCTGGTGATGGCGCGCACCGGCGGGGGCGGCGCGCGCGGAATCTCCGCCTTCATGATGGACAAGGACTCGAAGGGCCTGAGCTTCGGCGCCAACGAGAAGAAGATGGGCTGGAAGGCGCAGCCGACCCGGCAGGTGATCATGGAGGGCGTGCGCGTGCCCGCGCGCAATCTCGTCGGCGCGGAGGGCGATGGCTTCAAGTTCGCCATGGCGGGCCTCGACGGCGGGCGTCTCAACATCGGCGCCTGCTCGCTCGGCGGCGGGCAGGCCGCGCTCGACAAGGCGGTCGTCTATATGCGCGAGCGCAAGGCTTTCGGGCGGCGCATCGCGGATTTTCAGGCATTGCAGTTCCGCGTGGCCGAGATCGACATGTCGCTGGAAACCGCCCGCTCGATGCTGTGGCGGGCTGCGAGCGCCCTCGACGAAAAGACGCCCGATGCAACCCGGCTTTGCGCGGTCGCCAAGCGCGCGGCGACCGATGCGGGCTTCAACGCCGCCAATGACGCCCTGCAACTGTTTGGCGGTTACGGCTACCTTTCCGACTACGGCGTGGAAAAACTAGTGCGCGACCTGCGCGTCCACCAGATTCTAGAAGGCACCAACGAGATCATGCGCATGATCGTCGCGCGCGGCCTGATCGAGAACTAGGGATATCGCGTCCGTTGCGACGTCCCCGTCTCGACGCGCTTTCTCATCGGCGGGGACTGCGCAGCCGCGCCCGTAGGAAGGGGCAGGGTGGGGAGCGAGAGGTCATGCAGACCGCCCATCCACAGGTTGCGGCGTCAGCGCGCGCGGATCCACGCCGTCCAGGCAATTGGCGTTTACCGCCGCAACAGGCGCGCCGTCGGGGCCATTGGCGAAGGCGAAGGGCTGGATGCCGCAGGTCGTGCAAAACTGATGTCGGATGCGGTGCTTGTTGAACAAATATTCGGTCAGGCTGTCTTGCCCGGCCTTCAAATCGAACTTGGCGCGCGGGGCGAACGCCAGGACGGCCGCCCAGCCGCTGGCACCGCGAGCAATTGCAAATCACCGCATGGTCGAGATCGAGGTCGGCCTCGAAAGCCACGGCCCCGCAGTGGCAACTGCCTGTGTAATGCTGTTCGCTCATCGTCAAATTCTCCTGTCATCTTTGCGCTCGCGCCCGCGCGGCGAATCGGCGCGGGCTTGGCCGTCCATCGTCAGCCGGCATCAAGCATGGGGATCGCCCTGTTCGTCGATGGTCGCGCGAAGCCCCGGGACGACCTTTTTCCAGCCCTCGCCCATGGTTACGAGAGCGGACTCGTTCGTCGGCAGTTTGAAGCCGGAATGGACGAGGCGGACGCGCGTGCCCGTCGCTTCCTCCGAAAGGGTCCACGTAACCACAGTATCAAGCGCCGATCCGTAGCCGACGTTTCTCGCGTCTCCGCCTTTCCAACTGTAGGCCAGACGCCGATTCGGCCGGGCTTCCAGAACCTGACAATGAATGACCCCGTCCCAGGCTCCGGCGGGCTTTGTCTGGAAGGTGAAGCGGCGCCCTTCCGCCGGCTCAAACCCCGATGGAGGCATGAACCACCGCTTCATCATTTCGCCGTTCGTAAGCGCCTTCCAGATCGCCGCGGCGGAATGAGGGAAAACCTCTTCCACCACGATCTCTCGCGTCCTCGCGTCGAGCGCCGCATCACTCATCATCCATCTCCTTCAGGAGGTCGCGAAGATTCGCGAATCGTTCGCGCCAGAAAGCGCCGTAGTGGCTCATCCAATCGAAAAGCGGGGCCAGCCCTTCGGGATCGGCCCGATAGAAGACGTTCCGGCCCTGCGCGTGGTCGCTCACGAGCCCCGCCTGCTTCAGCGAGCGCAGATGCTGGGAGATTGCCGATTGCGTGACCCCGCTGCCTCTCGTCAGTTCCGCGACGCTGATCTCCGGGGACTGAACGACGCGCTCGAACACGGCTCGCCGGGTGGGGTCGGCGAGCGCGCGAATGACGGCGTCCAGAGGGACATGCTCAATCATGGCCGATATGTTAGTGTCGGCTAATGCATTAGTCAACACTAATAGGTTTGGAATCCCGGATTCGCGGCCCCTGCGGCGGCGGTCGCCCCGGCGCTTAAGCGCGCCTGCAAAGTTGCGGGGCGCGCCTCAAACGTCGATGATGCGCCCGAAACTTTCGGAGGAAGCATGTCGAAAATCGCGTTTCTCGGCCTGGGCAACATGGGCGGTCCGATGGCCGCCAATCTCGTCAAGGCGGGTCATAAGGTGACCGGTTTCGACCTTGTGGAGACGGCGAAGGAGAGCGCCGCCAAAGCAGGCGTGACGATCGCGCCGGACGCTCAGGCGGCCGTGACCGGCGCCGATGCGGTCGTGACGATGCTGCCCGCGGGAAAGCACGTGCTTGCCGCTCACGCTGGATTTCTGCCCACCGTGACCCGCGGCGCCCTCATTATCGACAGTTCGACCATCGACGTCGACAGCGCCCGCAAGGCGCATGAGGCGGGAACGTCGGCGGGGATGCTCACCCTCGACGCGCCCGTCTCGGGCGGGGTGGGGGGCGCGACGGCGGGAACGCTCACTTTCATGTGCGGCGGTTCGGACCAAGCGTTTGCGCGCGCCAAGCCGATCCTGGAGGCGATGGGCAAGAAAATCGTCCATTGCGGCGGGCCGGGCGCGGGGCAGGCGGCGAAAATCTGCAACAACATGATTCTCGGCGCGACGATGATCGTGACGTGCGAGGCCTTTGCGCTCGCTGAAAAGCTCGGGCTCTCGGCGCAGGCTCTGTTCGACGTCGCCTCGACCTCGTCCGGGCAGTCCTGGTCGGTGACGAGTTATTGTCCGGTTCCTGGTCCTGTCCCGGCCTCGCCCGCCAACCGCGACTACAAGCCGGGCTTTGCCGCGAACCTGATGCTCAAGGATCTCAAGCTCGCCCAAGAGGCGGCGGCGAGCGTCGGCGCGGCGACGCCTCTCGGCGCAGAGGCTGCGCAGCTCTATTCGCTTTTCGTCGCCGCCGGACATGGCGGCGACGATTTTTCCGGCATGATCCGGTTTCTCCGGGGCGCCGCATAGGGCCGCCGCCCTCCCTTGGCGTCGTTAGGCCAGTCGTCCAGGATGGCCGGCCAACCCCTTTTTGGAGGGCGATGGGCTCGCGCGCCGTCGCAATCGATCAATTTTTGCGGGAAATGACTCAAAAGCCTAGAACTTTGCCTTCGCCCGCATAGTTGTAGAAAACTATGCGGCGCAGATCAGGATGGGGGCGGATTTGCCGGTCCGCGAGGAGGTTCCCATGCGTGGTTCGTTCAGGAAAATGGTAGTCGCGGCCGTCGCCGCTATCGGCCTTGCAGCCGGGGTCGCTGCGAGCACGACTCCCGCTCAGGCGCAATGGCGCGGAGGGGGAGGCGGTTGGCACGGCGGGGGAGGCTGGCACGGAGGCGGCGGAGGTTGGCATGGCGGCGGCGGTTGGGGTCGCCCCGGATGGGGCGGCGGCTGGGGTCGCCCGGGCTGGGGCGGCGGCTGGGGCCGCCCAGGATGGGGCGGCGGCGGCTGGGGATGGCGTCGCGCGGGTTGGTATGGCGGCGGCTGGGGCGCTCCGGGATGGGGCTGGGGCGGCGGCTGCTGGAATTGCGGCTGGGGCTGGGATCCGGGCTGGGCGATTGCCGCCGCAGCGGTTCCGGTCGGAGTGGCCATCGCGGCCAATTCGCAACCCGTCTATGTCGACAATCCGAATTGCTGGGTGCGCCGGCGCGTGTGGGACGCGAACGGACGCTACCTCGGGCGCCGTCTCGTGAACCTGTGCATGTAGCGGGACGATCCGGCCTTGAGGAGCGGCGCGTATAGACTCTGCAAACCATAGCGTCCGGTTCGAGGACATGAATATCTGTTCAGCGATTACTATGAACAGTCGTTCAGGTAAGCTTGGGAGAGGCGAGTAAATCGCAACGAGGCGCCGCAAAGACGCGAGTCCATCAAACGGCCGCCAAAATTGCGCGCGACCCTGTTTCGGGAACACAGGCGCTTCGGCGCTCGTTGTCTCGCCATGAGAGAGGGAATTCCTTCCGGGGCTTCTCGGGCGGATTTCCGCGGAGGCATCAAATGAGCAGGTTTTCGAAGGCGATCGTTGCGGGCTTGGCGGCGGCGTCCCTGTCCGCGGCAGCCGTCGCGACGGCGACGCCGGCTTCCGCCCAGTGGCGTGGACCGGCAGGCGGTTGGCATGGCCAGCCCGGCGGATGGCATGGCCCCGGCGGTTGGCACGGGGGCGGAGGTTGGCATGCGGCGGGAGGAGGCTGGGGCCCGCGGCCGGGTCCGTGGCACGGGCCGGGCTGGCGTCCGGGTCCGCCTCCGGGCGCAGGCTGGGGCTGGCATCAGGGTTATTGGAACGGCGGCGTCTGGTACAATGGCTGGTGGGCGCCCGCCGTGGCGGCCGGACTGGCGACGGGGGCGATCATCGCGACCGCTCCAGCGTGGGGCGCGAGCTGCTGGCAGAACCGGCCGGTCTACGACGCCTATGGCAATTGGCTCGGCAATCGCAACGTCAACGTTTGCGAATAAGACTGACGGCAATTTCGGCAAAAAGGCCTCGCGAAAGCGGGGCCTTTTCATGTGGGCGCCGGCCAGAAGACGCCGCCCGGCATCGGCTTTGGCGCGCCGGTCGTCGTCGGGAAGGAGAGCGGCAGACCGCGCCGGGAGCGAATCGCGAGATAGGCGAAACATTGCGCTTCGATCGCGTCGCCGTCGTAGCCGATCGCCTCGACCGGCTCGACCGGAACGCCGAGCTTCTCCGCGAGATTTTGCATGAGGAAACGGTTGCGCCGGCCGCCGCCGCCGACAAGCCAGCGTTTTGGCGCCTCAGGCAGGATTTTCAGCGCCGCCGCCGTGGCCGCGATGGTGAAGGCGCCGAGAGTCGCCGCCCCGTCGGCGTCGCTCATGGTCTCGACGAGCTGAGAGGCTGCGGCGAAATGGTTGCGGTCGAGCGATTTCGGCGCGGGCAGCGCGAAAAAAGGATCGCTCATCATCTCAGCGACCGCCGCTTCGTCGACCCGGCCTCCCGCCGCGACCGCTCCGTCCTTGTCGAAAGCCATCCCGCGCCGCTTCTGGACGAAATCGTCGATCAGGGCGTTGGCCGGGCCGGTGTCGAAGGCGAGGATTGCGCCGTCGGCGCCGAGCCAGGTGACATTGCCGACGCCGCCCCAGTTCAGAACCATGAGGGGCCGGGCCAGCCCTGCCGTCATCGCGGCATGGTAGATCGGGGCCGAAGGCGCGCCTTCGCCGCCGCTCGCGACGTCCGCCGCGCGAAAATCGCACACGACGTCGAGCCCGAGCGCGTGCGCCGCCCGCGCGCCGTCGCAAAGCTGGCGGGTCAGGCGCGCGCGGGGCCTGATGCAGGATCGTCTGGCCGTGCAGTCCGACCAGCGCGACGCTTGTCCGGGCGACATCGAATCTTTGCAGGAATTGCTCGACCGCTTCGACATGCGCATCGGTCACGGCGCGCTCAAGTTCGGGCTGGGGCTTCTCCGCTTCCGCCGCGTCGGCGACGACCGCGCGCAGCGCCCGCGACGTCGCCTCCGGGTAGGGGAAGGTGGCGCCCGGTCCCGGTTCCAGGCGCGCCTCGCCGTCGCTGCGAATGAGGGCGACGTCGATCCCGTCCATCGACGTGCCGCTGATCACGCCGATTGCGGTGACGAGCGCGCTCATTGCGGCTCGGTCTGGGACGCGCCGGGCTCCCACAGGACATCGGACTTGCCAAAATCGTTGGCGGCGCGCGCCGCAACGAAGAGATAATCGGAGAGCCGGTTGATGTAGGCGAGCGCCGCCTCGCTCACGCTCTCGCCTTCGCTTCCCGCAAGCGCGACCATGCTGCGTTCGGCGCGGCGGCAGACGGCGCGGGCCTGATGCAGGGCGGCGGAGGCGGGCGCGCCTGCGGGCAGGATGAAGGAGCGCAGCGGATCGAGGTCTTCATTCAAGGCGTCGATGGCGCGTTCGAGCGCCGCTGCCTGCGAGGGCGTAATGCGCAGGGCCGAGCCCGGCGCCTCGCCGGGCTTTTCCGGCAGGCAGAGATCGGCGCCGAGATCGAAAAGCTCGTTCTGCACGCGCCTGAGCACGGCTTCGATCGCCGCGAGCGGATAGTCATCGGCGCTCTGTGTGTGCAGGCGGGCAAGGCCGATCGCGCAATTCGTCTCGTCGACATCGCCTATGGCGGCGATGCGGGCGTCGTCCTTGGGACGACGCGTTCCATCCCCCAAACCAGTCGTCCCGGCGTCGCCGGTGCGCGTGTAAATGGCGTTCAAGCGAACCATGGGTATCCGTGCGCAGTTGAGGATGGGAGCATAAACCGATTCGCAGGCTGCGCGTTTCAGAGACGCTTGCGCATGTGGATCGCGACGCCCCCGTTCAAGGCTTCCTCGCGTTCGACTGTATAGCCGAGCCGCGCATAGAGCCGCAGATTTTCGGCGAAACGAGCATTCGTGTAGAGGCGGACGGACGAAAGGCCGTCGGCCAGGGCGAGCTGCTCGGCATGCTCCATCAGCGCGCGCCCCAAGCCGCGCCTCTGGAAGGCGGGCTCCACGGCGACATTCTCAATGAGCAGCGCGTCGTCGCAGGCGACCGTTTCGATGAGCGCTGCAAGCGTCTCATTCTCAAAAATGAGATCAAAGCGATGGGCTGCGATGGCCTGCGCATAGTCCACCTTCATCGGAAGGGGCTCGCGCCCGATAACCGGGATCCATTTCGCATAGGCGGCCCGCGTCAGGGCCGCAATCGCCGGAACGTCATCAAGGGTTCCGACGCGAATCGGAATGCGCTGGCGGGCGCCGGAAGCACGGGGGGAAGAAAACCGCAGGTCTCAATCCCGCTTCATCAGCCGTTCGAGATAGTCGCGCTCCTCGATCGGGCGGTTGGGGTCGCCGAGGCGGCGGCGCAGCTCTTCAAGCACCCGCCGCGCCCGCGCCGCGCCGTCCCCGGCGCCGCGCAGCATCCCGTCGTCGCGACCGAGATTGCCTTCGCGATTGCGGCCGAGCGGGTCGTCTCCTGGGCGGTCTCCGGGCCTTGCGCGACGGGCCATATAGCCTTTGCCGCCGCCTTGCCCCTGTCCTTGACCCTGACCCATCTGCTTCTGGAGGCCCTGGGCGCCGTCGCGCAAGGCCTGAAGCGCGCGCCCCTGCGCGTCGACCGCGGCGCCCTTTCCTGACCGGCCGGCGGTCTGGCCGCCCTGTCCATCCTGGCCGCCCTGTCCGTCCTGGCCGTCCTGTCCCTCTTGGCCCTCTTGCCCCTCCTGACCTTCGCCGCTCTGTCCTTGTTGCCCGTCCGGGTCCTGCTGAGCCTCGTCGGACTGGCTGCCCTTGAGGGACCGCTCGGCGTCCTTCATGTATTTCTGGGCGTCGTCGAAACCCTTCTCGCCCTTCAGGCCGAACTGTTTGAGCCGACGCTGCAGTTCCGCGAGCCGGTCGCGAAGGGCTTTCTGGCGCTGCTCCAGCTTCTGGGCGCTGTCGGCGTCGTCGCCGTTCTGGGCGGATTTGTCGCCATTCTGGTCCTTTGCGGAGTCGCCTTGGTCCTGCTGACCGGACTGCGGATTGCGGCGCGGCCTCTGGCTGTCGTGTTGTTGGCTCTTGTATGTGTCGTCGCGCAGCGCCTGCTGGTCGCGCAGAAGCTTTTCCAGTTCGCCGATCTGCTTGCGCAAAGCCCTCTCCTCGGGGCTTTCCTGCTGCTGCTGGGCGCTGCGCATATTCTCGAACATGTTTTGCAACTGGTCGAGCATTGCTTGCGCTTCCTCGCGCGAGCCATTGCGGGCCGCATCTTCCATGCGGTCCATCATCTGGTCGAGATCCTGGGCCTGCTCTTGCAAGTCCGCGGGGTTCTGATCCGTATCCTGCTGGGCCATCTCATTCGCGAAGCGTTTCGCCGCTTCCCGAAGCTTGTCCATCAGCTTCTTGATCTCCTGGTCGCTGGCGCCGTTCTTGAGCGCGTCGCGCAGCGCCTGTTCGGCGGACCGCAGGTCGCGTTCGGCGGCGGTCGCGTCGCCGTTTTCGAGCGACTGGGCGATCGCCCACAGAAGTCCGGCGACGTCGAGAAGGTCGGCGTCGCTATGCGCCTTCGCCAGAAGCCCATTCGCCTGCTTCATGCCAAGCCAGGCGTTGGCGGGCGTGCTGAAGAGGTCAGGAGCGATCTCCAGCGCGTCGAGCGCCTTCAGAACATGTTTCGGCGCATGGTCGGGATCGAGGATCAGATCGCGCCGCTGCTCGACAAGCGCCCGCGCGAGAGGATTGTGGAAGGGCCTTTGCGGCAGGGTCACTTCGAGGGGCGCGCTTTTTCCGGTCTTGCCGGAGACGCTTGTGGCCGACAGCGTCATCAGCACGCGCCCGCCCCCCCAGGGATGCTCGGAGAGGTCGATCGTCGTCTTGGTCTGGCCCGTCCCGTCGGTGGTCGGGGGAACTTCAAGCACGGCCTGCGGAGGGTCCACGAGGCTGCGCGGCGCTGGCTTGCCGGCCTCGTGAGGCAAGGCGAATTCGACGCGCGCGCCCGCGACCCCGTAGCGGTCGGCGAGCTTGTAGGTCAGGGTCATCGTCCCGCTGAGGTTCATCTGCGGCGCGCCGACGAGGGCGATCGTCGGGACCCCGGAGGGGGTGACGGCGAAAGCGAGTTCGGCGGCGGGAGCGCCGGAGCGCAGGATCGTCGCCTTGCCATTGGCGGAAATCGTCCAGCGGCGCTCAGGCATCGGGGTTTGCGCCGTCTTCGGATCGACCGGCGCGATCCCGCCTTCGACCTTGGTCTCGACCACACTGGGATCGCCCCGGACAACAAGCGTCGACCCCTCATACACCGTCATGTTTTGCGGATCGGCGGATTTGAAGTCGACCACGATTGGCGGACGGCCCGCGAAAGGCGGCGGATCGATCCAGGCGTCGATGCGACTGGCGGCGGCCGCCGCCACGGCGTCGCCGCTGCGCCAGTCGAACGCGGAAGCGAGCCGCCCGTAAAGCTCGGGTCCGGCCAGAACAGCGGCGGCGAAAGCAACGATGACGGCGGCGAAGCGGATTGCGTACGGGTCGCGCTCCGCCATGCGCGGCGAGGGCGGCGAGACGCGCACCTCTTCGAGCGCCCGCGCGAGCCGCGCGCGATGAGCTTCCCACAGCGCGCGCGCGACCGGGTCTTCGCTATTGGCGAGATTGTCGTCCAGCGAGGCCGCGGGCCGGTGATGCGCGCCCGAATCGCGGTCGAGCCGATCTGCGACATCGCGCCCGGAGGGCCAGCGCAGGCGCAGAAGCGGGAAGAGCGCCGCAAGGAAGGCCAGTCCCGTCAGCGCGACGCCTGCGACACGAAGCCAGCGCGGCGCGAACTGCCAGGCGCCCGCCCAGGAGATCGCGACAAAAAGGACGAGCACCGTCGCCGCGAAGACCAGAGGGGGCCACGCCCGCTCGACAGTCAGCGCCTGAGCGGCCTGTCTGGCCAAGGTAACGAGCCTGCCGTTCGGGGCGGCGGACGCGTCGTTCTGTTCGGTTTCCGGTTGCTTCGTCAAATTCCGTTTATCCGGCCCATGGGATCCGGCGATGCAAGAAGCCTTCCAAACTCACGCTAACCACGGCGGAAGTGTGTCCAGGCCAATCAATTCCTCGTAGCTCGGACGGGCCCGGATCACGGCATAGGCGCCTTCGTGCACCAGGACTTCCGGAATCAGAGGTCGGGTGTTGTAGGTTCCGGCCTGGACGGCGCCGTAAGCGCCGGCGCTCATGATCGCGACGAGGTCGCCTGCCGCCACTTCGGCAATGTCCCTCCCCAGCGCGAGATAGTCGCCGCTTTCGCAAACCGGGCCGACGATGTCGGCGCGGATGATCCTGGCGGAGCGCGGCGCCGGGGCTCGGACGGGGAGGATGTCGTGCCAGGCGTCATAGAGCGTCGGCCGCACGAGGTCGTTCATGGCGGCGTCGACGATGACGAATGTCTTCGCCTCGCTCTTCTTCACGAAGATAACGGCGGCGACGAGAACGCCGGCGTTGCCGACGATGAGCCGCCCCGGCTCCAGTATGATCCGGCATCCGAGCGGCTTTGTGTGGCGCGCGACGATGTCGGCGTATTCCTGGGGGAAGGGCGGGGGCTCGTTGTCGGAACGGTAGGGAATTCCCAAGCCTCCGCCGAGATCGACGTGATCGATGACATGACCGTCGGCGCGCAGCGTCCGGACGAAATCGGCAAGCAGCGCAAAAGCGTCGTCGAAAGGCTGCAGATCGGTGATCTGCGAGCCAATATGCATGTCGACGCCCGTGACGCGCAGGCCGGGCAGCCTTCTCGCCTTTGCGTAGACCTCGCGGGCGGAAGAAATCGGAACCCCGAACTTGTTCTCGGATTTGCCGGTGGCGATCTTGGCGTGGGTGCGCGCATCGACATCCGGATTGACGCGAATCGAGATCGGGGCAATCTTCGCCCCGCGCCGTCGCAATGGCCGAGAGCGCCTCCAGCTCCGGCTCCGATTCCACATTGAAGCAGAGGATGCGTTCGGCGAGCGCGAGCTCCATCTCGGATCGGGTCTTTCCGACGCCTGAGAAGACGATTTTTTCGCCCGGCACGCCCGCCGCCCGCGCGCGGCGCAGCTCGCCCTCGCTGACCACGTCCATGCCCGCCCCGAGGCGCGCCAGCGTCGTGAGAACCGCCTGATTGGAATTGGCCTTCATCGCATAGGCGACGAGCGCGTCCTGAGCCGCGAAAGCCTCGCTGAAGACGCGGAAGTGCCGCTCGATGGTGGCGGTCGAATAACAATAGAAGGGCGTGCCCACGTCGCGCGCAATGTCCGGCAGCGCGACGTCTTCGGCATGGAGGACGCCGTGGCGATAGGCGAAATGGTGCATCGGACTATTTCAGCAGGAAGTCGATCGGCAGGTCGCGCTTGGGCGCGGTGATGGGCGGGATCGCAGCCCGGGAGTTCAGGCTCATGGCTTGATCTGTGGGATTGCCGGTTTGCTGCGATGATTGTTTCGGAACGCCCCCCGGCGGTTCCAGCGGGCCCATGCGCCCGCATGCGGCGAGAGCCAGCGCGGCAAAGGCGGCAAGGCAGAGAGCCGGCAGGCGAAGGGCAGGCGGCGTGGCGGCGGACAAGCGGGGCTCCGGAGCGAAAGGCGCGCCACTCTATACAAACTCGCATGGCGGAAGCGAATGGCGCGGATCGCCCGCTTCTGCGAGTTGACGCGCGACGCTGCCGCCTGCTTGGAAGAGCCGGGCCGAGACTCCGAGATCCATGCTCAAGCATTTCTCTTCGAACGGCGTGGATATCGCCTATATCGACATCGCCGCGGAGCATGGCGACCGCGGCGAGCCGATCCTGCTCATTCACGGCTTCGCCTCAAATCACAAAATCAACTGGGTTGATCCGCGCTGGGTGACGACCCTCTCGCGCGCCGGTCGCCGAGTCGTCGCGCTCGACAACCGCGGTCACGGCGCAAGTCAGAAGCTTTACGCGCCGGCCGATTATCGGGTCGATCTGATGGCGCGGGATAGCGCCAATCTGCTTGCCCATCTCGGGATCGGGCGGGCTGACCTCATGGGCTATTCGATGGGCGCGCGCATCGGGGCCTTCCTGACCCTCGGCCGGCCCGATCTCGTGCGCTCTCTCATCCTTGGGGGCCTTGGCGACCGGCTCGTCAGCGGCGCGGGCCTGCCGGTCGGAATTGGCGAGGCGATGGAGGCGCCGTCGCTCTACGACCTGACCGACCCGATGCAGCGGATGTTCCGCGCCTTCGCGGACAAGACCCACAGCGACCGCGCGGCGCTCGCGGCCTGTATCCGCGGCTCGCGTCAGAGCCTGACGGCCGGCGGAGTGGCGAAGATCGCGGCGCCGGCGCTGGTCGCTGTCGGAACGCGCGACGATATCGCCGGCGATCCGCATAAGCTCGCCGCAATGATGCCCAATGCCGAGGCGCTGGACATCCCTGGACGCGATCACAATGTCGCGGTCGGCGACCGCGTCTATAAGGACGCCGTGCTCGCATTCCTCGAACGTCGGCCGTGAGGACGGTCACTTAGTCCAGAAGTCGTAGAACAAAAGGGGTGACAAGCCGGGCCGAAATCGTCAACACTTGAACGGAAAGCGGCGCGCTGAAATCAGCCGTGAGGTGAGGAAAAGGGTGTCCATGGAACTGGCCAAGGCGCGAGCCCAGTCCGACAATTCCCTCACTTTGGCGCCGGAAAGCGCCCTGCTTGCGGTCTCCGGCGTGACCCTTCGGTTTGGCGGCGTGACCGCGCTCGACGATGTGAGCTTCGGCGTCGGCCATGGCGTCATATGCGGTCTCATCGGCCCCAACGGCGCCGGCAAGACAACCCTGTTCAACTGCATTTCGCGCCTTTACGAGCCGCATGCCGGAACGATCCGCTTCGACGGCTTGTCGCTCGCGGAGGTCCCGCGGCCCAGCATTGCGGGTCTGGGCATCGCGCGGACCTTTCAGAATGTCGCGCTTTTCGCCACCATGACTACGCGCGACAATGTCCGTGTCGGCGCGCATGCGCTGGGACGGGCGGGCTTCTTCAGCAATGCCCTTTCTCTCGCTGGCGGTGAGGAAAAGGCGATCGCGGAGCGCGCCGATGCGCTCATCGAGGAATTCGGTCTTGCAGGCGTCGCTGATCGACCCGTCGCCGAATTGCCCTTCGGGGTGCGCAAGCGCGTGGAGCTGGCGCGCGCGCTCGCGATGGGGCCGAAACTTCTTCTGCTCGATGAGCCAGCCGCAGGGCTCAACCATGAGGAAGTCGATGCGCTCGGCGACGAGATTCGCTCCATCCGCGACCGGCGCGGCGTTTCGGTTCTGCTCGTCGAGCATCACATGAACCTTGTCATGCGCACCTCGGATCAGGTCGTGGCGCTCGATTTCGGACGCGTCGTCGCCGACGGAACGCCCGAGGAGGTTCGCGCCCATCCCGATGTGATCCGTGCGTATCTCGGAGGCCCGCGGTGAGCGGGCCAATCCTCGAGACGAAGGGCCTCACGGCCTTTTATGGCCCGCTGCAGGCGCTTTTCGGCCTCGACATCGTCGTGGAGGAGGGCGGCGTGACGGCGCTTCTCGGCGCGAATGGCGCGGGCAAGACGACGACCTTGCGCGCGCTCTCCGGCCTCATCCGAAGGGAAGGCGACATCCGGTTCCGGGGCAGGCCGATCGGCGGTCTTTCCACCGAGTTCGATCGCGCGGCTCGGGATCGGGCACGTGCCGGACGGACGGGGAACATTCACCGATCTCACCGTCGAGGAGAATTTGCGTCTCGGCGCCTATACGCGCTCCGGGCGCGAGGAGATCGCGAAGGATTTCGAGCGCGTCTTCGAGTATTTCCCGCGCCTAAAGGAGCGGCGCCGCCAGCAGGCGGGGACGCTCTCCGGGGGTGAACAGCAGATGCTGGCGATCAGCCGGGCGCTGCTCATGCGCCCGGCTTTGCTGATGTTGGATGAACCCTCCTTCGGCCTGGCGCCGCTGATCGTTGCGGAGATCTTCGAAATCCTCGCCGCGATCAATCGCGATGAGGGCGTAAGCATCCTGCTCGTCGAGCAGAACGCATCGCTCGCGCTCGACCTCGCGGATCATGCGATCCTGATCGAGACCGGTCGGACGGCGCTCAGCGGCGCGTCGGCGACCCTACGCGCCGACGATGCGGTGCGCCGCTCTTATCTCGGGTACTGAGCAGGAAGGGTATTGATGAACGAATTCCTGCATCAGCTTGCATCCGGTCTCGCGCTTGGGGGCGTTTACGCGATCATGGCGCTGGCGCTGGTGATGATCTACCAGGCCACGCAACTCGTGAATTTCGCGCAGGGCGAAATGGCGATGTTCTCGACCTATTTCGCCTGGCAGCTCATGCAATGGGACTGGCCCTACTGGCGGGCCTTCTTCGTCACCGTCATCCTGTCCTTTGTGGGCGGAATCATCATCGAGCGCGTCATCGTGCGGCCATTCGCCAAGGCCCCGATTCTCGCTTCCGTGATCGTCTTCATCGGCTTGTCGCTGATCTTCAACGCGCTCGCGGGCTATCTATACGGCTATTCCGTGCAGTCCTTCGACACGCCGTTCGACGGCCGTCCGTGGTTCGGCAATGTCTATATGTCCGCCCATGAATTGGGCGCGGTCGTCGTCAGCTTCGTCGTGCTGGCGCTGGTCTTTGCTTTCTTCCGCTTCACGCCGCTGGGCCTCGCGATGCGCGCGGCGGCGCAAAACCCGACATCGAGCCGGCTGCTTGGCGTCCGTGTCGGCTGGATGCTGGCGATCGGTTGGGGACTGGCCGCGGCGATCGGCGCGGTCGCCGGCATGATGGCGGCGCCCATCGTCTATCTCGATCCGAACATGATGGGCGGCGTGTTGCTTTATGCTTTCGCGGGCGCGGTGCTTGGAGGCATCGACAATCCCTTCGGCGCGGCCTTCGGCGGCTTTGCGGTCGGCGTCCTTGAGAATCTCGTTGGCGCTTATGTCGTCGGAGCGGAAGTGAAACTGACGGTGGCGCTGGTCATCATCATCGCCGTGCTGGTCTGGCGGCCTTCGGGACTGTTCGGCCGGCGCCTGGTGGCGAGGGTCTGACGATGACGTCCTCCGAAAAAACGGCTCTGCGCATCGCGACGGTCCTGGTTCTCGCTTTCGCGATCAGCTTTCCGTTCTTCGCCTCCGGCTACCGGCTCTATCAGGGCTCGCAAGTGCTGATCTACGCGATCGCGCTCATCGGCCTCAATCTCCTCACCGGCTTCAATGGCCAGATTTCTCTCGGGCACGGCGCCTTCTTTGCGATCGGCGGATACGGAACCGCGATCCTCACCGCCAAGCTCGGCGTTCCCTATTGGGCGGCGATTCCCTTGTCCGCGGCCGTCTGTTTCGGCGCGGGCTTTCTCTTCGGCTTTCCGGCGCTGCGGTTTGGCGGCCTCTATCTCGCGCTCGCGACATTCGCGCTTGCGGTCGCGACGCCGCAGATTCTCACCTACCACGGCTTTGACGCCTGGACGGGCGGGTCGAGCGGGGTGCAGGTCGCCAAGCTCAAGGCGCCTTTCGGTCTCGCCTTCAATTCCGATCAATGGACCTATCTCACCTGCCTCATATGCGCCGCCGCGCTCTATTGGGCGGCGACGAATCTCGCGCGGGGGAGGGTTGGCCGCGCGTTGATCGCAATCCGCGACCAGCCGATCGCCGCGGAGACGATGGGCGTCAATGCGGCGCTGTATAAGACGACATGCTTTGGCGTGAGCGCACTATATGCGGGCGTCGCGGGAGGCCTCAGCGCGCTCGCCGTCGGCTTCGTCTCGCCGGAGAGTTTCACGCTCGCGCTGTCGCTATCGTTCCTGGTCGGGATCGTCGTGGGCGGCCTCGCGTCGTTGAGCGGCGTGCTGTTCGGCGCCCTTTTCATCCAGTTCGTGCCCAATGTGGCGGACCAGCTTTCGGTGAATTTCGGCGAGAGCGCGAAGGCGCTGCCAGGCGCGATCTACGGCGCCTTGCTCATCCTGATCATGGCCGCGATGCCGATGGGCGTCGCAGGCTTCCTGCGCGCGGCGTTTCGCGCCCTCGCACGCGCGGCCGGATCGGCGCGCAGGCCTACAGACGGCGTCGCCGTCGCAAAACCGCAAGGAAAGGGAGGATAGACTATGATTACGCGACGCACATTGCTGGCTTCGGGGGCGGCTGCCGCCGCCGTCGCCGCGACCGCACGCTCGGCTCGCGCCGACGCAACCCCCGGGATCACCGCTGACGAGATCAAGATCGGGCAAACCATGCCCTACAGCGGCCCAGCTTCCGCCTATGGCGTGATCGGCAAGACCGAGTCCGCCTATTTCAAGATGATCAACGAACAGGGCGGCGTGAACGGCCGCAAGATCAACCTCATCAGCCTCGATGACGCCTACAGCCCGCCAAAAACGGTCGAGCAGATCCGTCGTCTCGTCGAGGACGAGAAGGTCGCCTTCTGTTTCCAGACGCTCGGCACGGCGCCGAATCTGGCGATCCGCCAATATCTCAACGACAACAAAGTGCCCCAGCTTTTCGTTTCGACCGGCGCCAGCGTCTTCTCCGACCCGGAGCACTTCCACTGGACGATGGGCTACAACCCCAACTACCAGACCGAGGGGCGCATCTACGCCAAGGATATCCTCAAGACGAAGCCGAACGGCAAGATCGCGGTGCTCTACCAGAATGATGGGTTCGGCAAGGACTACCTGATCGGATTGAAGGAGGTTCTCGGCGCCGACCATTCCAGCATGATCGTCAAGACGGCGTCGTACGAGACCTCTGAACCGACCGTGGATTTACAGGTCGTGACCCTGCAGGGTTCGGGCGCCGATATTTTTGTCATCGCCGCGACGCCGAAATTCGCCGCCCAAGCCATACGCAAATCCTACGATCTCAGCTGGAACGCGACGCGCTATCTCAGCAACGTCTCGCCTTCGATCGCGACGGTCCTAAAGCCGGCGGGCCTCGAGAAGTCGAAGGGTCTTATCACCAGCGCCTATGTGAAGGACCCGACCGACGAAACGCAGCAGAACGATCCGGGCATCAAGGAATGGAAGGCGTTCTGCGACAAATACATGAGCCACAAAGAGTTCATCGACGTCAACGCGACCTACGCTTTCGGCGCGGCCCAGGTGATGGTTCAGGTCCTGAAGCAGTGCGGAAACGATCTCTCCCGCGCGAACATCATGACTCAGGCGGCGAATTTGAAGGCCTTCGCCGTGCCGATCCTTCTCAATGGCATGACGATCAACACCTCGCCCACCAACTACAGCCCGATTCGCCAAATGCAACTCGCCCGCTTCGACGGACAGAGTTGGCGTCTCTACGGAGATCTGATCGTCGGCTAGGAGGACACACGAAAGCGGCGCGCGCGCTCGAAGGAGCGCGCGTTACCGCGTTTCGTCGTGCCTGACGTCGAGAAAGAAACTTTCCGGGCCCGGTGTGGGCGAAGCCCGCAGCGCGTTGCGCCGCAACGGGGGAGCGATCTGCGCCGGTTCGGCTGCGGAAAAGTCGGAACCTGCGGAAACGTAACCGTTGATGCGTACGGGCGCGCTATGCGCGCCCGTGGAAAGACGAGAATTGGCGGCGGCCGATCCCATGGAAAACGCCGTCAGGAGGGAGCCGAACCAAGCCGTCGTCCCAATCAACCGCATCCCGACCCGCCTCCTTATTCTCGCACGCGTTCGCCTTACTCTTAACGGGATTGGAACCGCATCGTGGCGGCAAAATGGCGGACTGCCACAACAGCGTCTGCCGCTTATCTCGTTTCCGTGATGGTCTTTGGCCAATCACCATGAATTGACTGTATCAAGGCGAGCGCCGCGACGGCCGCCGTGTCCGCACGAAGGATTCTCGGGCCGAGGCTGATCCGCAGGCAGTTTGGGAGGGCGAGGATGGCCCGGCGCTCGCCCTCGTCGAAGCCGCCTTCCGGTCCGATCAAAAGACCGACGCCGTGCGCCCCGTTCGCTCTTTGAAGCGCGTCGAGCGGGCTCTCCTGCGGCGCCTCCTCGTCGCAGAAGACGAGAAGCCGATGGCTCGGCCATTCCGAAAGCGCCCTTTCGAGCGGGCGCAGCGGCCGAACCTCCGGAACCCAGATGACGCCGCACTGCTCGCACGCCTCGATTGCGTTCGCCTCGAGCCGCTCAAGATTGAGCCGCCCCGCCTGGGTGCGCCGTGTCGTCACCGGCGAGATCCGGCTTGCGCCCATTTCGACGGCTTTCTGCGCCACATAGTCGAGCCGGGCGTGTTTGAGCGGCGCGAACAGAAATTCGACATCGGGCGGCGTCTCCTGCGGACGAATTCGCTCGCCGACGGCAAGCGTCGCGCCCTTGCGGGATAGGGCGCCAAGCGAAGCGGCGTATTCGCCGTCGCGGCCATTGAACACGAGCACCCGCGCGCCGGCGCCGAGCCTCAGGACATTGACGAGATAGTTCGTCTGATCCTGCGGCAGCGCCACATTGTCGCCTTCCGCAAGGTCGGCGGCGACGTGGAGGCGGGGGCTGCGAAAATCGGTGCGGGCCATTGGGGAGGGGATGCCAAAGACTTAGGCGCTGTCCGTTTGAGTGACCGACGACAGTAACAAGCCGGAGCGCCGCGCGAAACGTCATGAGAGTGGAATGTCGGAGGAACCGATGAACATGTGGCTGAAGCTTGCGTTCGGGTTGGGCGCGCTCGTTGCGTTGGCGGCGATGCCGGGGGCCGGTTTTGCGGCCGATTCCGGGCGCCCGACCGTCGTGGAGCTGTTTCAGAGCCAAGGCTGCTCGTCGTGTCCGCCGGCCGCGGCGAATCTCGCGGCCATCAGCGACCGACCGGACGTCCTCGCGCTGTCTTTCGCCGTCGACTATTGGAACCGCCTCGGCTGGAAAGACACGTTCTCGAGTTCGAGATGGACCGCGCGGCAGTATGAATACGCGCGCGCCATGGGCGGAGACGGCGTTTATACGCCCCAGATCGTCGTCAACGGCCGGGTCGCAGGCGATGGAATCAAGCCAGCCGAATTTGCGCAATTGGTTCGCGAAGGCGAAAGGGGATCGGCCGGCCCCGCGCTGAGCTTCGCGAAAGGATCGGTGACAGTCGGGCAGGGCGCGACGCCGGCGGCAGGCGCCGAGGTTTGGCTCGTGACCTACGATCCGCGGACGGTCGAAGTGGCCGTGCGGCGCGGTGAGAATGCCGGGCGGACGCTGCCTCACAAGGACGTCGTGCGCGACCTGACCCTTGTCGGCCGCTGGCAGGGCGCGGCGCAATCCTTCCCGCTGCCCGCTTCGCGCGAGGGGCTCGCAGAGGCCGTTATCGTGCAGGCGAACGGGGCCGGGCCGATCCTCGCCGCGGCGAAGCGGTAGGCTCCCGAGATATTTCGGGAACGGTCGCCCGCGGGGACTTGCGCACAGCGTTATGTTCTGCAAATGTTCCTTCCCGCGGGTTCGCGGAGGGGAAGATGGTTTCGCGGGTTGCGACGGTGGCTTTCGAGGGGGTCGAGGCTCGGCCCGTCGATGTGCAGGTCCAGATAGCCTCTGGAACCGTCGCATTCACGATCGTCGGCCTCGGCGACAAGGCGGTGGGGGAGTTGCGGGAGCGGGTGCGTTCGGCGCTGATCGCCTCGGGTCTGGCCTTGCCGGCCAAGCGCATCACCGTCAATCTCGCGCCCGCCGACATGCCGAAGGAAGGCAGCCACTACGATCTTCCGATCGCGCTCGGCGTCATGGCGGCGATCGGCGCGATTCCGGCCGATGCGCTCGAAGGCTATGCGGTCATCGGCGAACTCGCGCTCGATGGGACGATCAGCGCGGTCGCGGGCGTCCTGCCCGCCGCCATCGCCGCCAATGCGGCGAACAAGGGGCTGATCTGTCCGGCGTCCTGCGGGCCGGAGGCGGCCTGGGCGTCGTCCGAACTGGACATCCTCGCCCCGCGCTCGCTGATCCAGCTCGCCAACCACTTCAAGGGCTCTCAGGTCCTCTCGCGCCCGCAGCCGGCAATGCGCCCGCCCGCCGGGCCGCAGCCCGATCTGCGCGACATCAAGGGACAGGAAAGCGCCAAACGCGCGCTCGAGGTGGCCGCCGCCGGCGGCCACAACCTCTTGATGAGCGGCTCGCCGGGGGCAGGCAAGTCGATGCTCGCGCAGCGCCTGCCCTCGATCCTGCCATCGCTGACGCCGCGGGAATTGCTCGAAGTTTCGATGATCCATTCGGTCGCGGGCGCGCTCGCGGGAGGCGCCTTGACCGACCGGCGGCCATTCCGCGCGCCCCACCATACGGCGTCGGCGGCCGCATTGGTCGGAGGCGGGATTCACGCCAAGCCCGGCGAAATTTCGCTCGCGCACAATGGCGTGCTATTCCTCGACGAGTTGCCGGAATTTCAGCCGCAGGTCCTCGACAGTCTTCGCCAGCCGCTGGAGACCGGCGAGGTCGCGATCTCACGCGCAAATCACCGTGTCGTCTATCCTTCGCGGTTCCAGCTTGTCGCCGCGATGAATCCCTGTCGTTGCGGCTTCGCCTATGAGCCGGGATACGCCTGCAAGCGCGCGCCGAACGAACGCTGCGTGGCGCAATATCTGGGTCGCCTGTCGGGCCCGCTTCTGGACCGGTTCGATCTCGTCGTCGATGTCCCTTCCGTCTCCGCCTCGGACCTCATGGCGCCCCCGGCCCGTGAGGGCTCCGCCGAGGTCTCCGCGCGGGTCCATGCGGCGCGGCAAATTCAGCTCGCGCGCTACGCGGATCTTGGCCTGCACACGGTCGCCTGCAACGCCGCTGCGCCTGCGAGTCTCGTCGAGGAGATCGCCGCCGCCGACGACGCGGCGACGCGCCTTTTACGCGACGCGGCCGAGCGCTTGCGCCTTTCGGCGCGCGGCTATCACCGGGTCCTGAAACTTGCCCGGACGCTGGCCGACCTCGACGGCGAGGGCGCGGTCAGCCGGGGCCATCTCGCTGAAGCGCTCTCTTATCGCGGCGCGCCGGAGCGGGCCGCCGTGGCGGCCTGAGAGGCGCTTTTCTCGACAAAGCGGTGGCTTGCCGCAAGGAAATCTAAACGCGCGTCTGAAACCGTCGTCGTAGAGCGCGGGTTCGAGGCGGCGAGATGATTCCGGGTGTGGTGTTGGCGGCGAATGGGTTGGCGATAGACGCCGGCGCCATCCTCGCTCTCGCGATCGCCCTCGTTGGTGCGGTTGCCCGGGGCCGCGCGCGCGCTGAAGCGCGGGCGTCTTCGCTTGCCGCCGACAACGAGTTGTTGCGCGACGAGGTCTGGAGGCTCAAGGAAGCGGCGGCCGCGCGCGATCGCGCCGAGGCGCCGGGCGGCCCGAAGTCCCGCTTCCTCGCGACCATGAGTCACGAGATCCGCACCCCGATCAATGGGATCTTGGGTATGGCGGGTCTGCTCGCGCAAAGCCCGCAGAGCGCGGAAAACGCAAGCTATATCGAGGCGATCCAGTCCTCGGGCCGGGCGCTGGTCGCGCTGATTGATCAAATCCTCGACCTTTCGAGGATCGAATCCGGGCATTTCGGGCTGGCGCTCGATACGGTCGAACTCCCAAGACTGGTTGAAAGCGTCGTCGAGTTGCTGGCGCCGCGCGCTCAGAGCAAGGGACTGGAGATTGCGGTCTCGATTCGCGCCGAAACGCCCCGCTTCATCCGCGCCGACGGAATGCGATTGCGGCAGGTTCTCACCAACCTTGCGGGCAACGCCGTCAAGTTCACGAGCGCCGGCGGTGTATGCGTCTCGGTCGAACGAACTGGCGAAACGCTGCATTTTGCCGTGATCGACACCGGCCCTGGCGTGCCCCCCGAGAGGCGAGCCGCAATCTTCGAAGACTTCGAGCAGGGAGACGGCTCGCCCGTGCGGCGGTTTGACGGCGCGGGTCTCGGTCTTGCGATATCGCGAAAATTGGTCGAACTCATGGGGGGCGAACTCGCGCTCACGGATAATCCGGGCGGCGGTTCGATCTTTGCCTTTTCGATCGCCCTGGAGGCGGTGGACTCGAACAAATACGAGGAGCTGAAGCTTCCTTCGCTGGCGGGAACGCGCGCGTTGATCATCGCCAATTCGCCCTTCGAGGCGCCGGCGATCGCCGCCCGGCTGGGCGAGGCCGGCGCCCGGGTCGTGCGCGTGGAAGGAGCTCGAGCCCGGCCTGAAAGCCCTGCGAACCGGATCGCGACCCGATCTCGTCATCGTCGACTGCGCCCTCGGCGCCGAGGCGACCAGCGCCCTCGCGCACGCGATTCGGCAGGCCGGCGGGCCAAAGAGCCTGCTGCTCTTTTCGCCGTTCGAGCGCCGCGCATTCGGCCAGCACTCTTTGCACGGCTTCGACGGATGGCTCGTCAAGCCCGTCCGCGCGCGCTCGCTGTTCGAGCGTCTGACGGTCGAATTCCCGGAGCGGCCCGCGGCGCATGCGCCTCCCCCATCCTCCGGCCGCCGCCGGGCGCTCCTTGCCGAGGACAACGACGTCAACGCGCTGATCGCGCAAAAGGCGCTGCGACGATTAGGGTTCGAAGTCGTGCGCGCCTCGGACGGCGAGGAGGCGCTAAGGCTCGCGGCGGACGAAGCGACGCCGTTCGACCTTATCGTCATGGACATCCGAATGCCGGGGCTGGACGGATGCGAGGCGACCCGGCGCCTGAGGCTCCTCGAAGCTTTCACCGGTCGACGGGCGGCGCCGATTCTTGCGGTCACCGCGAACGCCAGCGAAGAGGACCGGCGCGCTTGTTTCGCCTCCGGCTGTGACGCCTTTTTAGCCAAGCCGTTTGAGTTTCGCGAGTTGCTCCGGACCGTGGAGCGCCTGTGCGGCTCCCCCGGGGAGGAGAGCGCTCTTTCGCAGGCGTCATAAAATCTTACGCCGATCGTGCTCTTCCGTGCGATTGAAAAGCGAAGATTCGCAAGGACGCCTGTGCAACTGCCACGATTTGAATCCTGGAACAGCTCCGAGCGACGAGCACTCGGGTTGCTTCATCGGTTTGCGCGAAGGCGCGACCTGGCCGGCCTTTCGCCCAGCCTTGCCCGGTCGGGTTCGCTCGAAGCGCAACTCGCAGTCACCGAGAAGGAAATCCGCCGCGCGCAAAAACTTCGCTACCGGATATTTTTCGAGGAGGGAGGCGCGACCGCCGACGCGACGGCGCGCCTCATCCGCCGCGACGTGTGCCGGTTCGACGTCGTCTGCGATCATTTGATCGTCATGGATCACGCGATTGTCGGCCGCCGCGGCGCCCCGAAGGTGGTCGGCGTGTACCGGCTCCTGCGTCAGGAAGTGGCGGAGCGAAATTTCGGTTTTTACAGCGCGCGCGAATTCGATGTGGCGGCCGTGACGGCGCGCCATCCCGAAATGCGGTTCCTTGAGGTGGGGCGGGCCTGCGTCGCGAGCTCCTATCGCGGGCGCCACGTGCTGGACCTCCTCTGGCGAGGCTTATGGACCTACGCTCGCCATCACCGAGCGGACGTTCTGATCGGCTGCGCCAGCTTGGCGGGGGCCAATCCGGATGTCCATGTGGCCGCGATTCGCGCGCTGAGCGTCGGCGGCGACCCCGCGCTCAGAGCGGCGCCGGCGCCAGGGAGCGCCGCGCATGTTGTCGCCGAGCCTCCGGATGCGCGGGCGTTTGCGCGCGCGCTGCCGCCTCTGGTCAAGGGTTATTGGCGGCTCGGCGCGACCTTCAGCCCGGAGGCGGTCGTCGACCCTGTTTTCGGCACGACGGATCTCTTCGTCGCCCTGCCGTTGAGCGGCGTGGAAGCCCGCTATCTGCAGCATTTCCGCGTGGAAGGTCCGGCGCGTCCGCTCGCTGCGTGAAATCAAGGAAAGCCCAGGAATTCCCTTTCCGTTCAATTTCGTCTAAGGGGAGTTGGTCATCGAGACCATCAAGCGCCCGTAGCTCAGCTGGATAGAGCGTTGCCCTCCGAAGGCAAAGGCCAGGGGTTCGAATCCCTTCGGGCGCGCCATCTCATCATCAAACACTGGGACAATGCGCGTCTCGTTCGTGTTATTCTGAGGTCCACAAGCTAATATGGACGTCCCTCGATCACCGTTTGCTGCTTCGAGCGGACAGAGTGACGGCGTTAGCGGAAGTTGCTTTCTCCGACTTTCACGCCATCGCAGCATCAACCTTCTGGCGTCGCATTTCCACGCCGCGGCAGGAGCACCAAGTCGGCCGCTTCCTCGGCGTCTTTCAGGAGCGTCTTGCGTGGCGCGCCCAACTGCGCATGCATCGTCAGACCGCGGGCAAGGTCGATAACCTGGCGCGCGCGCGTTCCGACAGGAAAGTCAGACGGGATTTCTCCCGCGCTGATCCCGTCGCAGAAGCGGCGTTCCACGAGCGCTACGCCGCCTGCGGCGGCGTCCTTCAGGAACTGCCTGACCTCAGCGTCGTCCACGAGGGGCGCGACGCACACCATCAGGCATCCTCGGACCGACCCTTCCTCGGTCGCAACTTCCACGGCGTGCCTCAGGAAGCCGGCGATCGAGTCGCGAAGAGCCGGTGGCGAGAAGAGCGCCTTCGCCGCGCCAGCGCCTTTTCGCTCTGCGTATGCCCGGAGGACGCGCAGGAAGAGCGTCCGCTTGTCCCCGAAGACGGAATACAGGCTTTGCCGTCCCACACCCATGCCAGCGATGAGATCGTCGATCGCTACACCGTCGTAGCTTTTCGACCAGAAGATCTGCGTCGCTTTGTCCAGCGCCTCGCTCTCGTCGAAGGTTCGCGGCCGCCCACGACCGCCTGCTCGAATTTTTTAGCATCTAGTCCAAAAATCCTTGACCATGGTCTCTACACGAATATATTAGGAACTAGTCCAAAAATAGCAAGCTGAGCTCGTGGCCTCACGATCCGACCTTCTCTCACGGTGGAACCAAATATGAGACATTCAATCGCTCTGGTCACCGGCGCTACGTCCGGGCTCGGTTATGCCGCAGCTCGCTTGCTCGCCGATGGGGGATGGCAGGAGGTCATAGTAACGGGGCGCAGCCTGGCCAAGACCAAGGAAACTGCCGCTCAGCTTGCGGACGAGACCAAGAAACGGATCTTCACGCCGCTGGAGCTTGATCTGAACAGGGCCGCCAGCGCCAAGTCTGCGGTCGCCGAGCTGGTCAAGCGCGGTCGGCCGATCGATTTCCTGCTGCTCAATGCCGGATTGGTCCCGACCAAGAAGCGCGTGATCACTGCGGAGGGCGTTGAAGCTTCTCAGGCCCCGCTTATCGGCCATCATGAACTGACTGTCGGGTTGCTCAACGCCAACCTGCTGAGCCCCGACGCGCGGATTGTTATCACCAGCGCGGAGCCTGCCCGCGGGGGTGTACCCATGTTCAAATATACCGACCTGCCGGCGTTCGCGGCCAAATACTACGGGGGCGACCAAACCGCGGCTGCTGAAGCCCTCATTCGCAGCGGACCAAACGTGAAGTACTCGCCTAACACTGCGTACGCCGACGCGAAGCTCATTATCGCCTGGTGGGCTGCGGCGCTGGCGCGCCGGCTACCCTCCGGCATGGCCGTGTACGCTGTCTCGCCCGGTGCGTCGAACGCCACCAAGGTCGCGCGAAACGCTGGCCCGTTGTTGAAGTATCTGATGATTCCAATCGTGAACCTCATTCCCGGCATGAATCAGACGCCGGAGACTGCGGCCGGTCGCTACATCCAGGCGTCGGAGTTCGGAACCGACGTCTCAGGGCAATTCTTCGCCTCGGCCAAAGGGAAGTTCTCAGGCCCAATGGAGCTGCAGCGCGAGCCACACCTCCACGATCGCGCCAGCCAGGAAGCCGCGTGGCAGGCCGTCGTCAAGGTCTCCGGCGTCGACTTGTCTCACCCGGCATCTTTGAGCGCGGTGTCCTAAAGGAGCGCAGGCGCAGCGACGCAACTGTCGGAGGTCCAGGCAGGTATTCAAAATAAGTGGTCTGAAATCACCTGACCACAGTCGTCGCGCAATTATCATTCGAAATTGTCCAAAACCACAGGCGCAATGGCGTCCCAAGGAGAATATGAATGGCACGGTATCAAGATAAAAAGGTGGTGATCCTCGGCGGCACCAGCGGCATGGGGCTCGCGACGGCGAAGATGCTCCTCGATGGGGGCGCACGCGTTCTGGTGACAGGCCGCTCGCAGGCCGGCCTGGACTCGGCGCGGCAAGAGCTTGGGACGGACGCCCTCGTGGTTTCGAGCGACGCGCGATCGTTGACCGACATCGACGCCCTCGCCGCTCAGGTGAAGACAGAGTTCGACACCATCGACCTGCTTTTCGTCAACGCCGGGTTCAGCATCCCAACGCCTCTCGCGAACGTGACGGAGGCCATCTACGACGAGATGTTCAACCTGAACGCCAAGGGACCGTTCTTTGCGGTCCAGAAGCTCGCGCCGCTGATCAATCGGGGCGGCTCCGTCGTCCTCACGACCTCGGTCGCCAACGTCAAGGGACTGCCCGGCCAAGCCACCTACGGCGCCGCCAAGGCTGCGCTGCGATCCTTCGCTCGGGTGCTCGCCGCCGAGCTGCTTCCCCAGGACATCCGCGTCAACGCGGTGTCGCCCGGTCCCATCGACACGGGCATCCTCGAACAAGGTGTTCCCTACGGAAGAGATGCGTACCCACGTCAAGGAGCACACCGTCGGCATCATCCCGATGAAGCGCTTCGGGACCTCGGAGGAGATCGCGAAGGCCGTCCTCTTCCTCGCCTTCGACGCGACCTTCACGACCGGCCTTGAGATTCCGGTCGACGGGGGCTGGTCGCAACTCTGAACGCGGTGCAGGCCGCACGCCTCACCGACGGGAGGAACAATCATGTCTTTGTTGAAAAACAAGATCGCCGTCGTCACGGGGGGCAGCAGCGGCATCGGCCTCGCGACCGCAAAGAGGTTCGTTGAACAAGGGCGCCTATGTGTTCATCGCCGGCCGGCGGCAGGCCGAGCTCGACAAGGCCGTCGCGGAGATCGGCGAGAACGTCACCGGCGTAAAGACCGACATCTCAAAGCTCGATGACCTCGACCGTCTCTACGAGACCGTCGCGAAAAAGGGCAAGATCGATGTGCTTTTTGCGGGCGCGGCCTTCGTCGAAAAGACGATGACCGCCGCAGCGACGCCCGAGCATTTCGACAAGACCTTCAACACCAACGCCCGCGGCACCTATTTCACCGTTCAAAAGGCGCTGCCTTACCTGAATGATGGTGCTTCCATCATCCTCGTGGCGGCGGCCGGGAAGAACAAAGGCCTTCCGGGCCGCAGCACCTACAGCGCCACCAAGGCAGCGATCCGGTCATTTGCCCGGACGTGGACCAGCGAACTCAAGGATCGGAGGATCAGGACCAACGTGTTGAGCCCTGGCGCGGTCGACACGCCAATGTTCGACGAGCCAGTTCCCGTCCGGAGAGGGCGCGGCCGAAGCCAGAAAGCAGATCACTGCGATGACGCCTTTGGCACGCTTGGCGTACCCCGATGAGATCGCCTGCGCGGCTTTGTTCCTCGCCTCGGACCTCAGCAGCTACGTCGCCGGCATCGACCTTCCGGTCGATGGCGGCCTGACGGCTGTCTAGCCCGAGGACCTAGCGCGGCGCCGAACGTCATTTCCGAGGAGCCTCTGATGACACACACAGCGAACCATTCGGTCCCGGAGCCAGGGCAAATTTCGCCGCGCCCTCGCGGCCGCCTGGGCCTTCCTGCAATCGATGGAGTCCACCAGCTTCGACTATACGCTCGATCGCATCGAACGCCTGGAACGGGAGGTGGGACGACTGAAGGAGGAGCTCCAAAGCCGGGATCCGGGGGCGGTCTCTGCCCAGGCCGCTCGATTGCGTTAAGTCGGCTTTGCTCGGGAATTCGGGAGGACAGCGGATTCAGCGCTCGCCAGCGTAGGAACTTTCGTGCGAAACTGCTGATGCGTAGGCCTCCAGGGGGTGGAGCGTGCTCAATCCGTTCGACGATCGGTCCGCCAAGGTCAAGACGAAGGCGGGGCTCGTCTTCGCTCTCCTTCTTGCGGCCAATCTCGCAACGTGGGCTTGGGCCTGGATCGCGTTTTCAGACCGGCCGGCGCTCATGGGCACGGCTTTGCTCGCCTACATGTTCGGGCTACGGCACGCCTTCGACGCCGATCACATCGCCGCGATCGACAATGTCGTCAGGAAGCTCATGCAGGAGGGCAAGAAGCCCTTTTCGGTTGGCTTCTTCTTCTCGCTCGGTCATTCGACCATCGTCGTCCTCGCGTCGGTGGCGATCGCCGCGACGGCGGCCGCGCTCCAGAATCGGTTCGAGGCCTTTCATGGGGTGGGCGCCGTCATTGGAACTCTGGTCTCGTCCTTCTTTCTGCTTGCGATCGGCATCGCCAATCTCTTCATTCTCGCGGGCGTTTGGTCCGCCTTCAACCGGGCCAAGCGCGGCGGGAGCATCGTCGAGGAAGATCTCGACGCGCTTCTCGCGGGCCGTGGCCTGATCGCACGAATTTTCCGGCCGCTCTTCCGCCTCGTTTCCCGCTCCTGGCACATGTATCCGATCGGGTTCCTTTTCGGGCTCGGCTTCGATACGGCGACAGAGATCGGGCTTCTCGGGATCGCGGCTGCGCAGGCCGCGCAGGGTCTGTCGTTCTGGACGATCCTTGTGTTTCCGGCGCTGTTCACGGCAGGGATGTCGCTCATGGATACGACGGACAGCGTCGTCATGACGGGCGCCTACGGCTGGGCCTTCGTCAATCCCATGCGCAAGCTCTGGTACAACTTGACCATCACGGCGGCTTCCGTCGTCGTGGCGATCTTCATCGGCGGCGTCGAAGCCTTGGGCTTGATCGGCGATAAGCTGGGCCTCGTGGGCAGGTTCTGGGACGGCGTCGGCGCCCTGAACGATAATCTCACGAATTTCGGCTTCGCGGTCGTCGGGATCTTCGTGCTGAGCTGGGCGGTCTCCGCGGCGATCTATCGCGTGAAGCGATACGACCAGTTCCAGATCAGCCAGTCCTGATCCGCAGCACGCCTCGGCCGCATTGCGCTCCGGGGCAAATGGGACAGGAGCGTGGGGCATTGATCTCGCCAGGCTTACGGCGGATAGGAGGCCCCCGACGTTGCGCCCGGGGGCGCGCTCAAGTTCGCGAGGTCCATGATGCCGAACCCGGAGGCCGGGACCC